>JBMOQY010000037.1:0-79873 GCA_049322455.1 Verrucomicrobiota bacterium
ACTGGAAACGCGGCCCGCGCCGCTTCCGGGAGTTGGTGCGCCGAGGCATCGCCCCGGTCGCGGCGGCCAAACTGGTGAGTGCGCCGAACGGCCCCTGGCGGCTGGGCGGCACGCCCGTGCTCCACCAAGCGCTCCCTACCGCGTGGTTCTCCCGTTACGGTCTGCCTACGTTCCATGTCTCAAACTGACCCAACTGCACCGAACCGCCGGATGCGGACCCGCATGTCCGGTGGTGCCACAGGGACAGCCCGCAAGGGCTTACCTATGTGAATTCGCGGAGCAAAAAACATCCCCGCAGCCTTGGCGAAGGAGGCTTCACCTGTTTTGCTGCCCGCCTGCCACCCATGAAAGTCACGCACGGCCAGATCCTCGCCCGCGGGCTCACCAACCGCTGTCCCAACTGCGGCGGCCGCCATCTGTTCAAGGAAGGCACGCTGTTCCAGCTCAACGACGAGTGCCCCGACTGCCATCTGCGGTTCGAGAAGGACGACGGCTTCTTCCTCGGCGCCATGTCGCTCAACTATGGCGTGACGCTCGTGGCCTACCTCGTGCCGGTGGCGCTGCTCTGGTATGGTGGCGTCCTCGGCGGCAGGCTGGCCGTCGGCCTGGCCATCGGCGGCTCGCTCATCGTGCCCATGCTGCTCTACCGCAGCTCCCGGAGCTGGCAGTTGATGCTCTATTACAGTTTCCTGCCCCAGCACCTGCCCGCCAACCGGCGGACCCTCGATGCCAACGAAGACGAAAACGTCTGATTTCTCGATAACACCGGACGTGGTTGGCAGACGGCATCGGGAGAAGTGCTGACGGAAGCCACCGCTTTTTACCGACTGAGGTGCGGCTGGAAACGCGCCCAGGGCGCGCAAGTTTCGGCTTCCGTTTTCGACCGACCGGCCTACGTTCGGCGGCTCGCACACGGAGGGGTGGCAGAGTGGTTGAACGCGCCGCACTCGAAATGCGGTTTAGGCTAAACCCTAACGTGGGTTCGAATCCCACCCCCTCCGCCACTTTCATATTATTGCGAACCGAACGGCCGATCATTCAAATTGGCGCAAGTCGCTGAGACCGAATGAGCACGCAAGTGAGCGTGTTTCGGTGCGGCTGGCCGAGGTTCGGATTTTCTAGGAAAAACGAGGCAGAAAATCGCACGCGTGCGAGTGTCGTGTTCGCTGCCGTTAAAATCCGCGCGTTGATTTTCGCGCTCGGTCTGCGACAATTTCCGGCAAGCAAAACGTCGCATCAAATCGGATCAGGCCGCCGGTTTCCCGACGAAAAAGGAGAACCCACCATGCCTGCGATTTCATCGACGTCCGCCCCTGTTGCCACCGGCTCGCTGCCGGTCGGAATCTATGCCCGCGTCTCTACCTTCAACCAGGTCGGCGGACGCTTCGACTCCTGCGAAAGCCAGGCAGTCATGTGCCGGGACTATCTGAACAAGCACGCTGCCGCGGAAGGCTGGCACGAATTCATCACGCTCACGGACGCGGCGTATTCGGGGGCCAACATGAACCGGCCGGGGATGCAGGCGCTGATGCACCACATCGAGACCGGTGCCATCAAGGTGGTGCTGATCTTCAAGCTCGAGCGCGTGCTCCGCAGCACGCACGAGTGGGTGCCCTTCCGCGCCTTCCTCCGCAAACACGGCTGCCGGCTGGTGAGCGCGACGGAGGATATTTCGGATGAGACGCCCTCGGGCCGGCTCAAGAACAACATCGTGATGAGCGTGAACGAGTATGAGCGCGACAACACGGCCGAGAAAATCCACCTCAAGCTGGTCGAACAGGCCAAGCGCGGCATGTGGACCGGCGGCAACGTGCCCTACGGTTACACCTACAGTGAAGAGCTGCAGGGCCTGAAGCCCCACCCCAAGGAGGCGGTCGTGCTGCGGCAAATCTACGAACAGGCCGCTCGGTTGGTTCCGCTGACGGAAATCGCCGACCAGATCAACGAAGCCGGACACCGCACGCGGGCTCGGTCCTGGCGGAGCCGGCACGGCAACAAGTATCTCGTCGGCGAGAAACGCTTCCGCACCGACATTCTGCGGCGGCTGATCATGCGTCCTCTCTACGCCGGCCGGGTGCGGATGCACGGCGTGGAATACCCCGGGCAACACGAGGCCATCGTCTCGCAGGACCTGTGGGAGCGGGCCAATGCGGCGATCTCGAAAGTGCTCCAACCGGCCCGCTGCCGGCTGCGTGCCCGGGACAAGCATTTCCATGTGCTCAAGGGGATCGTCCTGTGCGGCTGCTGTGGTCGGGCGATGGTCCCGAATGCCAGCGGCAAGCGGGACCCCTCGGGCCAGCTCTATCGTTACTACACCTGCGGGCATGCCCACAAGGATCGCACGGACGCGCGTTGTCCGGTCCGGCACATCTCGGCCTCCGCCCTTGAAGCCGCTGTCATCGGTTTCCTCGCGGAATGCAGCCAGCATCGCGATGTGCTGCGCACGACTTCCGTGCAGGCGCTGCACCGAAGCGAGGCCGAACGGGCTCCCTTGCGGGCCAAGCTGACCGAACTGGACCGCACGCTCGCCGAACTGACCCAACAACTCCGCCATTGCGCGCAAGCGGTCGCTCGGGGCGGCATCGATTTCCTGGGCGATGCCCTCCGGCAGGAAGCCGCCACCCTGCATCAGCAAAAGCAAACCTTGCTCGTCGAACGCGAGCAGGTGCGGCAGGACATCGCCGCTTGCGAACAGCGTTGCCTCGACCCGGAGCGGGTCCGCCGCTCGCTCGCCCGGTTTGGCGAACTGATGCCGACCTTGTCGCCGGAGCAGCAGCGCGATCTTCTGCTGCTATTCTTGGAGAGGGTCGAGGTGCGGCCGGCGGTCAAACCTGCGCCGGATGCCTGCGCGCGGCACATCGAATTGAGGCTCAAGGTGCGCGTCCATCGTTTGATTGAGGGCATGGAGGAACGTCTCGTCATTGATGCG
This sequence comes from Verrucomicrobiota bacterium, assembly GCA_049322455.1. Taxonomy (GTDB): domain Bacteria; phylum Verrucomicrobiota; class Verrucomicrobiia; order Opitutales; family Opitutaceae; genus Lacunisphaera. The sequence continues at coordinate 2,930 of JBMOQY010000037.1, forward strand.
GGCGACCGCAGGGCGTTGCCGGCCGTGGCGGCAACTCGGCCGCTGCTCCTGCAAACCGAGGTGGCCGTGCGGCAGGCCGGCGGCGTGGCGCTCCTGAGCCCTTTTGCCCGGACGCTCCTCACGAACAAACGGGCAACGGCGCCCAAGCCGGCCCCGGCGCCGGTTCAGCATCCGCTGCACCGCGCCCGCGCGTGGCAGCGCCGGTTGGAGGCCGAGCCGAAGCTCAAGCGGATCGATTTGGCGAAAGCCGAGGGCCTGACGCCGGGTGCCGTCACCCATTGCATGAAGCTCCTGCAACTGGTGCCCGCCATCCATGAGCGCCTTCTCAACCTGAGCACGCCGGCGGAACTGCGCCGATTCAGCCTGAACCGGATGAAGGACTTGGCTGAGTTGTCGCCAGAGGAACAGCTCCGGCGCTTTGCCGTGCTGGAGAACGGCGCTTAATTCGAGGTGTATTCGGTCCGCAGCCGGTAACACGCCGGCCGGCTGCGGTCCTCAACCAGGCACAGACCCGCGGCACACAGCCGCGCGAGCTTTTGGGCGGCCACGGATGTGGTCACCCCGAGGGACGTCGCCACCTCTCGGGCATTCGCACGGCCGGTTGCGCGTAGGTGCATGATGATCCGCGCCTCCAGCGGATCGGTGACGAGTTGGGTAAGATCGACGGCTGCAAGATTGGGGTCGTCGGCCGGGGCAGCCCGCATTGCACCCGCCTGCGCGACGAGCTGCCGCTGCTGCTCCCGCCGACCGATGGCGATGGCGAGTAGCGCGCCGATGCGGTCCAGCACCTCCTCCTCGCTCAGGCGGTCAAAGCGCTGGGTGTCGAGAAAAGGCATGTTTTCACATGCCCATCCGCGGGCGTTGGCGGGGCGCGGGTGGCGGAGATTCGTGATGGACCGCAGCCGATGGTGGTGTCGGGCGCGGCTCCTCGACCGATGCTGTGGATTTGGTCAGCAACCGGAACTGCCATCCGTAGGCCGCTCGAATGCGAGGCAAGGGGGATTCGGCCAGTTCGCGCGGGATCAGAGAAGCGGGAGCAATGCCCTCGGCCAGCAACGTCTGCGCGGTTTTGGACTGTTGCAGCGTTTTGAAAGTGCGGCTGATGACCGCCAGGGCGTTCTTTTCGCGGCTGGGGTCGGAGACAGCATCGCGATACACCTCGCGGAGGAATTCGGGAACACAACGCGCGACGAGTTGGAGGTGCAACCGATCCTGCCGCGGAGGGATGCCGTTCTGATCAATGTCGCGCACGTTGGCCGCCTTGGCCTTGAGCATCGTAATCGGGTCCAGCACCCGATAAATTACCCCCTCGGATTTGACGTAAGCGGCAGCCTGTAGGTCCGCATTGTTCAAACCATGCACGCTGTGGAGTATCTCCACGAGGAGCGGGCGCCCATCGGGGCTCGTGCTGCGTAATGCCCCCAAGCGGGAATCCATCCAGTTTTTGGTATCGCGCGGCTGGAAGACCCAACCCGGCACCTGCTTCAATCCGGCCATGGATTCCTGACTGACCACCACGTCGAGATCCTTGCTGACAAGGCTCGCTCGCGGAATCGCCGGCGTCAGATAATTGATGGCCCAAAGATTGACGGCCTGGCCGCCGACCACGGTGGGTGCGGGCTGCAGTTCGCACACGACTCGATAGTCGTGCGGCGTGGTCTGTGCTCTTTCCGGGGTCACTCGAAGCGAACGCCGTTGTAGCCAACCAAGCGGGTCTTCGCTCCGTCTTTGATCCCCATCAAGCGACGGTTACGCGCGGCAATTTCGTCGCCCCGGCCCTGCGCCAGCAACTCTAGGTCTTCACGCCGAAACTGCTTCTTCAGGGCAGTAACCTCCCGGTCGGCCTTGGTGAGATCAAGCCGGCGGAGTTTGCTGATGAAGTGACGCAGTTTCTGCACGGAGGAAAACCTACTTGTTCGGGCCGGCTGGTCAACTTTCAACCCCGTGAGCCCGGTCTGGTGCAGAAACTGGCGCAGCCAAGAGACTTGGGTTGAAGAGACCGCGCGATGGAGTATCAGGGCATGGCGAGAGGATGAATCGGTGGAAGAAGCAAAGCGTGGGGTGGACATGAGTGTGGAGTTGGTTGGCGGAGAATACTGCTGCGGTAGAGGCGGAGGGCCAGTGCGGGGAGCGAACACCAGGCCCGGTTGTGTTCGCTCGTCTGTATTCCACAGCTTTGCTCCCAGCCTTGCCGCATCCTGCTGTCGGATTTCCAATCAGTCTGGTCTGTTTTTCAGCATGCCGATCAACCGTCCCAGTGTCGCCCCCGATGTTTATCTGCCGCCGCCCTTGCCGCCGCGGCCACGGGGCAGGCGTTGTCCGCCGCCCGTTCGGGAAATCGCCCGGCGCCTGGCCCCGCTTTGCCGGGAGCTGGGCATCACCCGGCTGGAGATTTTCGGTTCGGTCGCCCGCGGTGAGGCCACCAAAGGCAGCGACGTGGATCTGATCGCCACCTTTCGCAAGATTCCCGGATTGGGCTTCTTTTCCATGGGCGAGGACATGGCCCGACGGCTGGGCGTGCCCGTCGATCTCCTGCTGGCTGAGGACGTGGACGAGATGGATAATCCCTATCGCAAGGCGACCATTCAGCGCGATCGTCACGACATCTATCGAGCCCGGACATCCTGACGGCATGCGCATCCTCCACGTCACCGATTTCCATTTTCGCCGGCCGTGGTTCGAGTGGCTGGCCCGGCGGGCACCGGAATTCGATCTCTGCTGCTTCACGGGCGACTGGCTCGATATGTTTCCGAGCGCAAAAGTCGGCCTGCATGAACAATCGCGCTGGGTGCGCGCTTGGTTGAAGGATTTTCCGATCCGCCTGTATGGTTGCACCGGCAATCACGATTGGTGGCAGCCGTCCGAATTCGCCAACGACAACGATGCGTTGGGCGGTTGGCTTCGCAAAGCCCGCCGGTCTCTTGTAGCGGTGGATGGGGCATCCGAGCTTCACGATGGATACCACTTTGTGTGCTGCCCCTGGGCGGGTGCACCACAAGCACCAGGACCGGCACCGGCCATCGTGTTGGTGCACGCGCCACCACTTCGCTCCCCGGTCGCCTCCGACTCCGGTTGGGAGGCGGGCGATCCCGACGTAGCTGACGCGATTCCACGACTGCCGCCGCACAGCCTGCTACTCTGTGGCCATGTTCACCAGCCCGCGCGTTGGTGCGTCCGCATCGGGTCCACCTGGTGTTTCAACCCCGGTGTTGATTTTAGCGCGACCGTGCCGAACCATATCATCATCGACACCACGGTCTGCACCGCTGACGCCCATGGTTGGGGCAAAACACTGCACCAAGACCTTTGAGCGGCAAAAGGCCCGGGGCTGGGGGCGGCATCGGAGCCCCCAGATAGGCGTGCCGGCCCCCGAGGCCGGACACGCCGTGGCAGCGCATCGGGAGCCGATGCGCGGAGCTCCGGCGACTCCCTGCAACGCCCGCCCACTCCCCGAACCAGCCCCGTCCCCAGCAACAAAGAATCGGCGAACACTGGCAACCACTGCGACAACCAGAACAGATCTCCGCCGGGCCGGGTTTATTTTCTGGCAGCCTTGACCAGTAATGCTGGTTGTTACTGTCACAAAATAAACCACATCGGTTTGCGTGGCTACGCGCCCGGTCGTGAGGTAATCGCGGTTGGTTTCAACTGCACTCCGGGCCAGCGCGGGTGGTCGGGACCGGACGCGCCCGACGGAGCCGCAGGCGGAGCGGGCGCGAGCGCCAGCGGGCCGGGGCCCGAGTTGCCGAGCTGCGTCCCGGAACCCGCCCGGCCCGTCGAAAGAACCTGCGCCCCGCGCGGCGGAGCGCAGGCGACGCCGTCCGAGGCGGGGGTTCCGGGGCCGGCCCACTGCCGACTGGCCAAGCGCTCATTTGTGAGTATTTTCAGTGTCCTTTGTGAAAATAACCCTGCCCCGAGGCTTCAATTCCTGGTCCGAAGTCATCACCGACTCGGCCGTGAGCCGGGCATTGCAGAGTGCGAGAATACCCCCGTGCCTGGCCGATCACCGTGAATTGGCCGCGCCTTTGGTGCGCGAATTGAGCACCCGGTTGCACGAGCTGGTCTTCCTTCGGCGGGTGGCCGCCGTTCACTTCCTGGAGGCAAAAATCACGGAGTCCGTCTTTGGCCATGTTGGCGGGGAAAATTACTACCGATTGCGGGAGGCCCTGTCGGAGGCGCAGACACGTTTTTTTGAGCTTTACCGGGAAGAGACCGACTCCGCCGAGCGCCAGACGCGGGATGCGGAGATGACACGCGCGCAGGAGGAGTTCGTGCAACTCCAGCGCCGACACGCCTCCACGGTGCAATCGACCGTGACCGCGGCGCTGCGCGAATACTGGACGGTGCAGGAGATGGCCCGCATGCCCGATACGATTTTTGCGGACGTCGAGTTTTCCTTTTCCGCCTCGCGCCTTGCGCGCATCCACCCTGCTTGGTGGGGCCGCTTTTTCGGCCGGTTGCAGGTGCTGTTCAAGCAGGGGCACCCGGCCCACGGGGAATTTCTGGACGCGCTGCCAAAGCTGACTACCGAGACCGGTCTTTGCACCATCGAAGGCGCCATCTACGAGTGGCGCAAAACGCGCAACGATTACTGGGGCTGGTATCGCAATGAAAACCACCGCGTGCTCGCGATGCGGGCCACCGACAAGGCGACTAAATTGAACCGTTGGTATGCGAGGGTCGCCCCCGGTTTTCTCGCCGATATGGGAGAGCGGGAAAAGCTGCACGCGCGGTTGGCCGAGCAACTCGCCGCGGCAGATCCGTGGCACGTGCCGGGTGAACAGGCTTCCGGCTGGCTGGCCGGGATACACGGTCGGAACTAAAGAAGGCAGGCACTGAAGTCCGGCGAGCGAACACCCGGGCCGGTAGTGTTCGCCACCCGTGCTCCCAAACGGCGCATGTTTGGGTCAGGGTGTCGGCATGTCGTCCTTCTGGGAAAGTGGAGTGTTCGCTGTGAGCGGCGCTGTTGAGCGCTTGCGCCGTGCTTTACGTGATGGCGCGATGCCCAACTCGTGGGCGAACCAACGTCGTAGGGTCTCCTTGCCAATCGTCACGTCGAAGGCGCGTAGCGCCAAGGCGAGGGTCTCGATGGATTCGCCGGCGACCCGCAACTTCAGCAATTCGTCGCGGTGCGGCATCAGTTGGGCGGTGGCGTGGTTGCGCGGGTGGCGCACCTGGGTCACGGCATCGGCGAGCGTGCGTGGTGGTGGGGTGGTGAACAGTGAGCGGTTGGGTGGCAGGTGGGTCATGATTGGGTCATGGTATGCGCAGTGCGCGGGTAGCGCAACGGTCGCGGTTCGGTATCAGTCTAAGCCGAAAGGCTTGGACGTTGGTGTCTCCACTCACTGGTTTCTTTCTGTTTTCATGGATCAGTCGGGTATTTCGGTCGGTTGTTGGACCAGGCTGGTTGATACGTGGGCTGGCTTTGCTAAGTTATTCCGTTATTCGTGGAGTGAGAGGATTCGTTCAGCTCGTTCTGCTTGGTCTTCGGATTTGGTCTCTGCGGTGAGATTGGTGGATGGTTGCTTGATCGATTCGGATGGTCGTTATCCCTCTGAGTTTGGTTTGATTCACGGAGGTGTCGGATGCTGACCATCCGGACCTGCAAGGCGTTCAATAAGGCTCTCGGCGAATACCTCCGGCAGGCGGACTACTATTCGCAGGGGATGAAGGTCGAGGGCTACGCCCAAGGCCGGCTCTGCACGCAGGTAGGCCTCGCGGAAGGCCACGCCATCACCGACGAGGCTTTCGCGCGGATTGCGGGCAACCACCACGCCGAGACCGGCCAAAAGCTCACGGAGCGCATGGCCGCCGGCCGGCGGGCCGGCTACGATGCTGTGTTCAACGCCCCCAAGTCCGTTTCGATCCAAGCCTTTCTGGGCGGGGACGAACGGCTCATCGCCGCACACGAAGCTGCCGTCCAAGAGGCTCTGCGCGAACTGGAGCGATACGCCTGCCACCAAGGCGGTCGGGGCATCAACAAACGCTACCAGACCTCCGGAGCCATCGCTGCCGCCGTCTTCCGCCACGGCGAAAGCCGCGCCCTCGATCCGCACCTGCATTCGCATGCTTTCATCTTCAATGTCACCCGAGACCACACGGACCCGAGCCGTATGCTCGCCCTCGAATCCTCACCGATCTTTGAACGGACGAAGTATCTCACGGAAGTCTATCGCAATGCCCTGGCACGCGAGGTGCAGGCCCTCGGCTACGCCGTCGAACGTCGCCCCGACGGCTTCGAATTGGCCGGTATTTCTTCGGAATTGCTCGAACGCTTCTCCAAGCGGGCGGCGGAGCGCGACCGCGCCATCGCCGCCCGCGAGGCCGAGTTGGGGCGGGAACTCTCCCGCGATGAAATCGCCTTTCTCGTTCGTGAAAACCGCGCTGAAAAGCAATACGAGCTGATGCCCGAGGAGGTCCGGCGGCGGCAGCGGGAGCAGCTTTCCGATGGTGAACTCATGCTATTGCAGGCGCTCAAATCCGTTTCGCCTCCGGCTCCGGCGCTTGAAGTAGTCGCGCTCAAGGAGGTCATCGCGCGCGCTGCCGAGCATGTTTTCGAGCGCAAGACCGTCGTGCCGGAACATGAATTCATGGCCGAGGTCATCCGGCAGTCCTACGGCACCCACCGGTTGGACGACATCAAGACCGTCATTGCTCGCGAGACAGCCGGGTTGCTGGTCTCCGAGGGCCAAGTCTCGACCCAAGCCTCGCTCGACCTCGAGCGAGCGCTCGTGCAGCAGATCAACGCCGGCGTGGGGGCCTACGATAGTGAACTCGGGTTCGTTAGTCAGGATCGCCTATCCGGTCTGCAACGCGATCAGCAGGCGGCCGTGCGAACGGTGCTCGGTTCGTTTGACCGCATAACCGTCCTGCGCGGTCGGGCTGGCACGGGCAAGACCACTGTCCTGGCCACGGCGATTGAAGGCATCACTCCCTTCGGTCGCGAGGTCGCCTGCTTCGCCCCGAGCACGCAGGCGGTGGACATTCTCAAGCAGGACGGTGCCGCTCAATCGGCCGACGGACGCATCTCGGCGGGACAGGTTCTGGCCCAAGCCGACACGGTTCAGCGATTGCTCGTGGACCAGGCGGTCCAGCAGTCAATCCGCCAGAAAGTGGTCATCGTGGATGAATACGGGCTCCTCTCCACCCGTCAGTTGAAGGAACTCGTGGATGTCGTCGAAAAACAGTCGGCCCGGCTGGTGCTCGTCGGTGACTCCGGTCAGCACAAGAGTGTGGAGGCAGGCGATGCCGCCCGTATCGTGGAAAAGGAAACGCGGGTTCGCGTGGTTGAGTTGAAGGAAGTCCGCCGGCAGGCGGCCAATCCGGCTTACAAAGCTGCCGCCGAGGACCTGGCCGCCGAGCGGGTCGCTGCAGGTTTGCGCAAACTCGACCACATGGGCGCCGTCGTCGAGGTCGCCAATCCCACGGACCGGCGCTGCCGGATGGTGGACGAATGGTTCCGGGCGATGCAGGAGACAAGGCAGGTCCGCACGGGGGTCGGCGTGCAGGAGCAGGCCAAGACCGCGCTCATGGTCGCGCCCACCTGGGTCGAGATCGACGCACTCAACATCCACGCACGCCACAAGCTGCGTGCGGCCGGGAGAATCTCAGGTAGCGACCAGACTTTCGTCTCGCTGCGCGCCAAGGACTGGACGAAGGCCCAGCAGAAGGACATTCGGAACTACCAACCCGGCGACATCGTTGTCGCACACAAAGCGACGAAGCAATTTGGGAAGGGAGAGGAGTTGCGGGTCGTGCGCAAAGAGAAGGGACGTCTTATTCTCACGAGCCCTCGTGGGGAAATCTCCGTCTCGCCACGCCAATCGGGCCTCGCCTGGACCGTCAGCGAGGAGCGGGCGATCCCCGTCGCGGCTGGCGATCGACTCCGCTTGCGCGCGGTGGCACACGCGCAGGCCTCCGATGGCGGCATGCAGCGCTTGGCGAACGGGGCGACCTTCACAGTCAGGTCGGTGGACGCCGCCGGACGCCTTGTCCTTGCTGACGGCTCACTCCTTCAGTCCCGGCAGGTGGTCTATGGCTATGCAATGACTTCACACGCCGCCCAGGGCATTACCGTGGACAAGGTTTTTGTCGCCGGGGCAGCGTCCCGCGAGGGCCTCTACGTCTCCGCCACCCGCGGCCGTGAATCCATCCGGCTCTTTGTCCCGGACCGGGAAGCGTTCTTGGAAGCCACGCGGTTACGGTCCGAAGCCCGGATGTCAGCCTTGGAATTCCTTCGGCACCGGTCCATTCAACCGGCTCTGCGTCCGCATCTGCTCCGCGCCTGGCACTACCTGCAACAGGTGCGAAATCGGATCACGGTCTATTTGGCTGAACATCCCGGTGCCCGTTTAATCGAGCCGCTTGCCGTCAACATCCTTCCCGTCCGGAAGGCGGCAGATTCTCCGCGGCAGGACTATGAAGAATCCATCACCCCGCGGCACAGCCATGCTGAAACCATGCACCAAGGAGTGCGCACGCGACTATGAGCGGACTGAAGCCCAAGTATCCGGACCGTGACTCCAGTCGCCCGCTCAATCCGGGTTGCCTCGACACGCGCGACATCCCGGCCGTCTGCCTCCGGCTCGAATCGCACCGCCAGCGCATCGCCATTCCTTACGCGCTGCTCCTGAAGGTGGAGATTTCCACCGACGAAACCGCCTGCGAACTCACCTTCGCCACCCATCAGGTGAGCATCCGTGGCCGACATCTCCACGACGTGTATTTGGCCGTGAGCCAAGCCCAAGCCGTTCAAATCAGCACCGGCCTGGCTTCCGGTGTGCCCGAAGGCCGGCCATTTGTCGGACCGCTGATCACAGAGATTCGCATAGAGCCAGTCGACGAGAGGGACCGCACACGCCAGTAAGGTTAGATTTTGCCCAGAAAGCAAAACTAAGGGATGGCTAGATTCCCGACCGTTTCAGCGCGTCGTGTTCGGCTAGCTCGGACTTACGACTGTAGCTAACCGGGAATGACGCGACGGCCGCAGGCGGTGTCACGCGACGGTTCGACCGCCATCAGTTTATTGCCGCTGCACGTTCGCGTGAGAACCAGACCCGGCAGGCACCCTTCATGCACGTGAGGATGGCCGTGGTCTCAGACACCAGCGCTGCTCAAGGCTGTCACAGCTTCTTCAGCCGTCGCGAAGATCTGGAAGACCGTATGAAGTTTGGTGACCTGTAACAGATCGTCTATTTTCTTGGTGGGTCTCACTAAGACCAACTGTCCTCCGTGACTCGTCACTGATGTGTAAGCGGAAACCAGTGTGCCAAGACCTGCCGAGTCGATATAAGGAACCTCCGACAGATCGAGCGCCACAAGGACCGCCGCCTTCTCCTGCACGAGAGTTTGAACAGCATTATGAAGAGTGGTTGTGCCTTCACCAAGCAAAAGTTTCCCGTGTGCACGCAGAAGGTGGATGCCGTTGCGATTCTCTTGTGTAATCGTCATGATCTTAGCTATTTCTTTGTTCGTGGCGGCGAGCGCAACGTCTCGATCACTTTTTGATAGTCCGAAACGACTTTCTGTAACGATTCGAGCAATTGTTTCTCCATCGCTCTGCGATCGTTCATCAGCTGTCTGTTTTGCAGGAACATTGCCACGACGAGAAATAACGCCAGAGCCGGAATTACCCCTAGTTCCAATGCGGCTTTAACGAGGTCATAAAAGCCCATATCCTTCCGATAGCCGGAGTTCGCACACCACGCAACACATAAACCCCTCGACAAGCGTCGGTGTAATACGAAGATGCCACGCTGACGCCAATCACGCGTGGGAATGCGTCCTTCAGGCCTTGGGGTTATTGTCCTGGGCGTATGCGTCAGAGTCACTCACATTTCAAATTTCACCGCCAGGTTCAGGGACCCACGCGATCCCGCTCCGCGGCCCATGGGCGACCAGGCTCGGTTTTGGTTGATCGTGCCGGTGAGGTGCGCCTCCGCCGCCAGCACCCAATGCACGGCAATGCGATAGGGCAGCCGTAGATCCGCGCCAAAATAGGTGTAGGCATCGCGGGTGGCCGCGACCCTCGTATCGGGTAGAACATCTTCAGCCGCCACCTGTCCCCCGTAAGCCCTCAATTCCAGATAGGTCCCAAAATCCGGCAACGCTACGTCATACGCCAACGAGGCCTCCACCGCACGGGACCGATACCGGATGTCGTAAGCGAAGCCGAGGCCCGGTCGCCAACCGCTCGGCAGGTTCCAGTCCAGATGCACGGCGGCCTCGAATGAATGCGCGGCGGCGCCGTTACCCGGTCCATCGACATACCAGAAGTGAGTGCCCCGTGCCTCAACATCCATCCCGCTGGTCGTCCGCCAGACGTAGCCCAGACTGGACTGCAATTCCCCGGGTTCGGCCGATTCCGAGGGCAGGTTGGACCAGAGGCGCCCGCGCCAGCCGTCGAATGCCCCCTCCAGTCCAGTCTGCCAGGTCGCTGAGGAGCGTTCCACTCCCCGATAGACATAGCGCGAAGCGACCCCTGTGGTTACCGCCAATGCCAATTCCCCATCCTGCGCGAGCAAGCCGGTCGGATTACACAGCAGGATTCCGGCGATAAGCAGAGTCGCGCAGCTTTGCTTCAACCGGCAGGTTGAAGGACGCTTTCTGCTGCCGCTCCTCTGTCCGTCTTTGCGCAGGCTCTCACTGTCTGGTGCCGGTTGGTTCATCGATATATCCAAACAATGATGGTTTTGGCGGTGGTCTCAACGGTTCGATTTGGGCTGTGGTTGATCCATCGCGAGCGGTGCGCCTACGATTCGGTTGCGAAATCTTCCACCTTACTGCGAAGCAGGGTGCTCGCGAAGTTTCCCCGCGAGCATCTGACGCAGCTTCTGGCGTGCGTGGGCGACCCGCAGTTCCACGGTCTTGGGGGTTGTATCGAGGATTTCCGCGACTTCGCGCTGCGAACGGCCCTCGATCGAGAAGAGAACTAGGGCGGTCCGCAGCTTGTGCGGCAATCGTTCGATCGCCGCCTGGAGCAGCGCGAACTGCTCGTGCCGTCCCGCCTCGGCATCGGGCAGTGGTGAACTATCAGACAATTCCAAAGGGGGCGCGTGCTCCGGGGTCGGGGCATCGACCGACACTTCGCGCTGGCGGCGCGCGAGCCTCCGGCCCTCATCGCGACAGAGGTTGAGCGCGATGGCATAGAGCCAGGTTTTCACCGATGAGCGGGGCGCGAACTTCCGCGCGTTGAAATACACCCGGACGAAAGTCTCCTGCACCACATCACGCGCGCTCGCTTCCACGCGAAGGTAGCGGTAAACAAAGTGAAACAAAGGCTCCCGGTGGCGGCTGATCAGCTCGTTCAACGCCGAATCATTGCCCGCCTGGAGTGCTTCGATCAGCGGCAGGTCGGGGTCCACGCGGGTTAGGGCGATTGTTCCAGCGCCTTTTGCGCCAATTCGAGCAACCGATCCCCCTGCTCCGGGGAAAGCACGGCTCGCATGGCGAAGAGATGCTCGATGGAGGCTTTTTGCAGATCGCCCATGCAGTGATGCACATGCTCCACGGCTGCCGCGACGCGGGGGGTGTAGGCCTTGTCCTCCGCCAACGCGCGCGCGAGCTGCCGGTTTGCATCGTGCAGCGCCGCGGCCAACCGGCGCTGGCGCTCCCCAAACTGAGCTTCGATCGGCTCAAGCGCCCGATGCTGCGCCTCGGTGAGGTGCAATTCCCGATGCAACCATTCATGCGACACCACCTCGTCAGCCGTCAGCCTATGCCGCGACCAGCGAAGCGTGAAATAAGTCGCGAGCGCTGCCACCCCGGCAGTGATCACAAGAAAAAAAAGCAGCTTTCTCATCACTTGAACGACGACACCATGGCCACCGGCCGGGCAAAAACGGAACCGAGCGCCTTGGAGTCCGGCGCAAAAACATCGAGATGGATGGATTGCCTCGCCAAGTGTCGCTCGCTCTCGGTCTGACCGACCAGGACGGCCGGGACCACGCCAACGATGGCGGCGAAGGCGAGCGCTGCCACCGCCAGACGCGGTTCTGCGAACAATTCACGCAGTTCCATGATGGAAAACATGCGGATCCAAACGGACTGTGTCCGGCGCCGGTCGATCTCCCGCCAGATTTCCGCACTGGACAGGTCGGAGTCGGGTAGCGGCTGTTTGGCATAGGCCGCCAGCAGGGCATCGAATTGGTTGCTCATGGCAGATGTAACGTAGGTGGTGCCCCCAATCCCTCAACAATCTGAGCCCCAATGGCAAGGCTGGGGTATGGCTGCTAGGCGGGGAAAGCGGCTTGCATCTGCACCCCGGCAAGGCTCGCGAATCCAGGGCACCGCCCATCGATCCGCAGCCCCCAATAAGGGAAGTCCGGAGCGCCGCCTGCTGGCGATCCATCTCGGCAAAATCCGCGGCATTCCGCGCAAGAACCGCGCGAGGGGCACGGCGACGGCGCCAAGTTTAATTCTATACAAAGGCATACTCCCACCATGAACCCCACAGGAATTCCAACTCGCGCAGCGGCCATCGCGGCCCTGCTTTTTGCTGTCGTTATTCCCATCCACGCGGTTGCCGGATCGCAAACATTAGGAAAAGCCGACGCTTCTGTCGCCAAGGCGGCAGATCAGGCCAGCCCAGCTCTCGTCTGCACTGGCGCGAAGACCGTTCCGATCACCATGATGAGGCCGGCGCTCCCGAATGGAAAGGGACCGCTGATGCCGGTTCAAATCGGAAGCAAGACGAAGACCGTGTGCTACCAATGCCCGGTGACGACGACGGTCACCAAGAATGCCTGGCCCAACAACAAGGGACCGCTCACCGCAACCAAGGTGACCAAGACCGGGGTTGAGCACCGCTGCATCGACTGCGGTCCAAATGCGAAATCGTAGCCAATCTTCCAGAAGTCCCCGCTCTTCCACCGCCACCCAACGACCTGCTGCAAAATCATCATCAAGCGCACGGATCTGGTCAGGCTTTGCTTGCCGGACATCCGTGAGCAAAACCGTTGCCGAAGAATCGCGGTCATCATTGCCACCGCGATCCGTCGGCGCGCCATCCTCAGCGCAAATCCTTGCGCCCGAACGGAACGTTGATGTCGAGCTGCGTGGTGAACGTGCCTTTGCCTCCCGTGCGTTCGTTGTTGTAGCGGTCGTAAGCGAAGATCATGGAGACGTTCTTCGTGAACGACCAGGCGAAGCCGATGTTCAGCGCTCCATTCGCGCTCTTGCCGCTGGCATAATCCACCGCCAGCCAGAGCTTGTCGGAAATCTCTGTCATCGTGCGGTCCCATGAGAGGATCACGCCATCATTGGCGGGCGCGCCATATTCGTCTGTCAATACACGCCGGCTGCCGCGATAATAGCCGACGGAGAACCTTCCAAGCGGATAGGTCTTCGCCAGGAGCGCATACGCAATGTTTTGCGTGGTGACACCCGTCTTCGTGCCGAAGTTGTAGCCACCGGCGGCGACCGCCGGTGATCCGGGGGCCAGGGAGTTCTCCGGCAGGCCAAGCTTGGCATTGAAGTAGATCGGGTTGCGATCGGCCGTCGATCCGGTCCCCGTCTCCATGTAGTCGAAGCCCGTTTCGAGCTGGATCTTCTCGAACGGCAGCACGCCGACCGTGAGGCCGGTGTCATAGACGTTGTTCGTGATCGCGCCGGTTTTCGACAGGCGCGTGTAGTTGTCGAGGGTGAGGTGCCAGACTTGATAAGGCTGGATGTCCGTGGAGGGATTCCATATCTGGGTCGAGGGAGTTGCGCTGGCGAGGGTCGTGATCACCAGGAACAGCGCGGTAGCGGAGCCGATGGCTTTTGGTGTTTTCATGGGAAGTGCATGGCCATGCAGCGACTCCCGCGCCAAACGGTCCGTGTGCTGCGCGAATGCCAGAATCCGCACAGCGATGGCCAACCGATGCGCATCCGGCATGTGTGACTGCGCGGCGAAAGCTCTTTGCTTCCTCGCCAAGCCCGCCGCGGGCTGAAGAATTGCACATTAATCCGGCGATGCTGCGGAGAATTCCGGCGGCGCATTCTGCGATACTGGTAGCGTCGATGAACCCCGCCGTCCGATGAAACCACGTTTCTTTCCTCCGCCGACCGGTTTCGTGATTTCAAACGAAATCTCCACCTGGCCGCGTCCGGGATTCAACCGCGATGGGCGCCGGTTATTCGGACCCGGCAGCGACGATGACGGTGTGATGCCGTTGTTCTATCGCCAGCAACTGCACGAGCGCGTCACGCTACGGAACTTCGCTGTGCCGGGCGCAAGGGAAAGGAGGCAGTCGTGAGTGTCCCGGACGGCAATTCCGCTCCGCCATGCACTGCCTCCGGCTGCGCGTGCTCGGCCGCCTCTGTGGATCACGGTCGCCGCGACTTTCTCTTTCGGGCGCTCTTCGGCGCAGTCGGCGCTGCGGCCACCGCGCTGCCGCTTGCCGGCGCGACCGAGCCGGTGAAATCCGCGCCCCCGCCGGTTACGCCTCCGCGCAAGGTCCCGCTGCTCGGTCCCGACGGCAAGCTGCACGAACTCGATGTCAGCGGCACCGACGTGCCGGACCATCCGCACCTGCCGCCCAACGATCCTTCGGTGCGCATCGGTGTGCCCGGCCGCCGCTGGGTGATGGTGATCGACTTGGCAAAGTGCGACGGTTGCAAAAAATGCACCGTGGCGTGCAACAAGGCCCACCACACCCCGCCCGATCGCGAGTGGCTGAAGGTCTATGAGATGGAGGACGACCACCACCGCACCTACTGGTTTCCGAAACCGTGCTTTCAGTGCGACAACCCACCATGCACAAAAGTCTGCCCGGTGGACGCGACGTTCAAGCGGCAGGATGGCGTCGTGTTGATCGACAACGAGCGTTGCATCGGCTGCCGCTTTTGCATGGCCGCATGCCCTTATTCCGCCCGGTTCTTCAACTGGGGGCCACCGCAGAAGAACCCGGCGGAAGAGGCCCACGCCTATTCGCCCGAAACCGGCCTGCCGCGCAAGATGGGCACAGTCGAGAAATGCGACTTCTGCCCGGATCTCGCCGCCCAGGGCATCCTGCCATCGTGCGTCACCTCGTGCGCCATGGGCGCCATCTACTATGGCGACGAGAACGAGGATGCCGTGACGAATTCCAAAGGCGAGACCGAGCGGCTGCACAAGCTCCTGGAGGACCGCGCAGCCTACCGCTACATGGAAGAACTCGGCACCAAGCCGCGCGTGCATTACCTGCCGCCGCGCGGACGCAGTTATCCCGGGCCGAAGCGGAACGGGGAAAAGGAAGCGCACACCGCCGCCGCCTGCGGCGACACTCGGCCAGGCGGATCGTCCGTCGGTCCCCTCGTGGCATCCGAAGGAGGAGACAACGATGCATCCGTCTGAAGTCCGGGCCGCCCCCTTCATTCCACCGGAACTGCTGGCCACGCTTGAGCGCCGGCCGAGCCGCCTGCATGTCGTCATGCTTGCGGTTTTCGGGATGGCGACGCTGGCCGGCGTGATCGCCTATGCGCACCAGTTGCGTGCCGGCCTGGCGGCCACCGCGATGAGCAACTACTTCTCGTGGGGCATCTACATCATCAACTTCGTCTTTTTCATCGGCATCAGCATGGCGGGCTCGCTCATTTCGGCCGTGCTGCGGCTCACCGGCGTGGAGTGGCGGCACCCGATCACCCGGTTGGCGGAAACGGTCACGGTCGTCGCGCTCATCGTCGCGGGCGCGATGATTATCGCGGACATGGGCCGGCCCGACCGCTTCTACTTCCTGTTCCTCTACGGCCGCTGGCAGTCGCCAATCCTATGGGACGTGCTCTCCCTTACGACCTACCTCACGGGCAGCATCCTCTTTCTCTACGCCTCGTGTGTGCCCGACTTTGCGCTGCTGCGCGACCAGGGGGTGCGCTTCCCGCCGTGGCGGCGTCGCCTGTATGCCGCGCTCGCGCTCGGCTGGCGCGGCACGGAGCGGCAGAGCGAGTGCTTGCGCCGGGCCACGAAGACGATGGCCATCGCGATCATCCCCGTGGCCGTCTCGATCCACACGGTCACGGCCTGGCTGTTCGGCATGACGCTGCGGCCTGGCTGGCACTCGACGATCATCGGCCCCGACTTTGTCGCCGGGGCGCTCTATTCCGGCGTGGCTGCCGTGATCACGCTGATGTGGATCGTGCGGCAAACCTTCGGCCTCGGGCATCACCTCACTGGGGCGCACTTCCGGCGGCTCGGCTGGCTGCTGTTCGTGCTGAGCGCGACCTATGCGTATTTCATTCTCAACGAGCACATGGGCGGCGGCTATACCGGGGAAGTCAGCGAGGAGAAGCTGATGTTTTCCCTCTTTCACGGCGCCTACGCGGTGAAGTTCTGGGCGATGATCGGCATCGGCATCGTGTTGCCGGGCGCGCTGCTCCTGTTGCCCCCGACGCGCACCGTCGGTGGCATCGCGGTCGCCTCGGTGCTCGTGAACATCGGCATGTGGCTCAAGCGCTACATTATTGTGGTGCCCACGCTGTCGGCGCCGCTGCTGCCCGTGGATCTCACCCCGCTGACCCTGAGTCCGCCGACGGCCCCGGCGCTCACCGTGCCGTCGCCGCTTGCAGTGGTGGCTCAAGCGGGCGGCAGCCCTGTGGCATACGTGCCCACGCTCACGGAATGGGCGATCACGGCCGGGGCGTTCGGTGGCTTTGCGCTCCTGTATTACGCCATCGCGCGCCTCGTGCCGATTGTCGGGATCGATGAGGGTGAGGGGCCGGTGACGCATGCCGCCGGCGATGGAGGTCACGCATGAACACGTTTTCCTCATGGCGGGCAGCCGCGCTGCTCTCTGCCGCCGCGTTCGCGCTATCCGCGCGTGCCGGGGACCCCGCCATCGCGCTGAGCGTCGAGACCGAAGATGGCCAGAAGATGCTCATCGCCACCGTTACACAGGACGAGAAACCGGTCGAGAATGCAAAGGTGGCCTTCTTCGCGCGCCGCACGTTCGGCGCGCTGGCGCTGGGTGCCGAGGTAACGCTCGACGACGGCACCGCCGCCGTGCCGTTCCCCACCACGCTGCCCGGCGACACCGCGGGCTGGCTGCAACTCGGCGCCGAACTGGCCAACCGGCCGAAGGACGCCCCGCCGGTGCGCGCTGAATCGCGTTTCGAGGGTGGTGTGCCGTTCCGGGCCGAGCCGCAAGCCCCGCCGCGTGCCCTGTGGTCGTCGCGTGCGCCCGTCATCCTGCTCGTCAACATCGCGCTCCTGGCCGGCCTCGTATGGGGCGCGTTCGCCTATGCCGTGTTGCAACTTCTCCGCATCCGGTCCGCGCCCGACGCCGGCGCGACGCCAGCCTTTGCTCAACCGAAAAACACGCCATGAAACTCCATAGTCACACCCTGTTCATCTTCGCTGGCGCGCTCGCGGCGGTCACTTTGCTTGCGCATGCCGCCGGCGACGAGCGCGAACCGTGGGCGGCGCCCGCCCGCGCCGCCAAGAAGAAAAACCCCGTCGCCGCCACCGATGCCTCGCTTGCCCGCGGGCGCGAGATCTGGATCAAGGAATGCGCTTCGTGCCACGGTGATCAGGCTCGCGGCGACGGCCCCGCCGTCAAGGACCTCGAGGTCAAACCCGGCGACCTGACCGAGCCGCACAGCGTTGCCCACAGTGATGGCGACCTGTTCTGGAAAATCTCCGAGGGGCGCAAGCCGATGCCCGGCTTCGCCGAGAATTACTCGGAGGAGGACCGGTGGCACGTCCTGAATTACCTCCGGAAAATCACCGCCCAGCCGACGCCGAAATCCTGAGCCGGGCGGCGCGAAACCTTTCCCCCTGAAACCATGAATGCCAAAACACTCCACCTGCCGCTCGCCGCTTCGCTCGGCCTCGCGCTTCTCGCGCTGGCTGCGCCGGCCCGGCTTTCCGCCCAGTCGGGCGATCATGTGACGCGCGCGGAATACGAAAAACTCCTGCGCGAAGTCCAAGAGCTGAAAAGCCGTCTCGGCGAGGCTGAGACGGCCCGGACCGAACAGCAAAAGGAGGCCGACGCCACTGCCGAGGAATTCGAGCAGCAACTGCGCGCCACCAAGTCGCTCATCACCACCGTCCAGCCCGGTTCCTCGCGCTTCCTGCTCGCGGGCTACGGCTACGGCGCCTTCGAGAGCTTCAAGGGCGAGGATTCCACGTTCAAATCTGCGCTCGCGCCGATCTTCCTCTGGCGGCTCAACAACAAGCTGCTCTTCGAGGCCGAGCCCGAGTTCGAGTTGGAGGGCAGCGAGACGGAAGTGAACCTCGAATACGCCAACCTCTCCTACATCCTCAACGACCACGTCACGCTCAAGGCCGGCAAGTTTCTCACGCCCTTCGGCATCTTTACGGAGCGGCTCCACGCGGCCTGGATCAACAAGCTGCCCGACGCCCCGCTCGTCTTCCGCGAGGAAGGCGGCCTTGTGCCGATCTCCAGCACCGGTTTCCAGGCGAGCGGCAACCTTCCGCTCGGCGACACGAATCTGGTCTATGCACTTTACGTCTCAAACGGACCGCGCGTCAACTTCGGCGCCGACGAGCCGGAGGAGGTCGGCCTGCTCCACTTCGACAACAACACCGACGGCAACAACAACAAGGCCATCGGCGGCCGGGTCGGCTGGCGCGCCTTCGGGGGCCTCGAACTCGGCTATTCGTTCAAGAACGCCCGCGTCGAGGTGCCGGACGGCACGCGCGACGCGCTGTTGCAGGCCGTTGATCTCACCTACGTCCGCGACTCGGAGACGCTGCGCGGCGTGTTCGATCTGCGCGGCGAGTGGGTGTGGTCGCGGGTGAGCCGGGCCACCTACGATCCGACCGGTGCGGCCGGGTTCGGCCCGCTCAGTTTCGACAACCGCCGTCGCGGTGGCTATCTCCAGGCCGCCTACCGGCCATCGAAGCTCGGTTCCGAGTGGGCGCAAAACCTCGAATTCGTTGTCCGCCGCGATGCCTTGTTGCAGCCGGAGGGGCCGCCGGAGTCAACCGACGAACGCCGCTGGACGCTCGGCGTCAACTATTGGCTCACTTCCAGCACCGCGCTCAAGGCCGCCTACGACTTCGGCCGCCGCACCGAGAAGGGCGAATCGGCAGAGAGCTACCAGGGCCTCCGCCTCCAGGCCGTCATGGGATTCTAACCATCAACTAACCTCGCCATGAAAATCTCGAAATACTTCTCCGTCGCCGGCCTCGCCGCGCTCGGCCTGGGTGCCATCGTGATGCTCGTTGCCGGTTGCCAGGCGCCCGGCGGGCACAGCGCTCATGCCAGCGGCGCCATGAATGTCGCAAGTGCCGGCAAGTCAGGCAAAGGCGGCGCCCAACTCTGGGCGGAAAACTGCCTCGCCTGCCACAACGTCCGCTCGCCCTCGCAATACAGCGACGCCGATTGGGATGTCGTCATGCAGCACATGCGCGTGCGCGCCAACCTCTCGGCGGCCGACACCGACACGATCACGAAATTCCTGCGTTCGGCGAACTGAGCGGAGGCACCGCGCAGCCCGATTTATCGCGCCCAAGCCGCGATAGAGTGGTGTGCCATGGGCGGCGACGATTCCGTCGCCGCCCTTTTCCGTTTCCAGCCTGCGCGTGGCGGCGCGAATAGGTGAGGGACTGCAGGTCGCCGGCTCGTTGAAACAACAGACGCGCGTGACATGGTGTCACGCGCCTCGGGCAGAATATGACTACCAATCCCTCGTCGAATTCGTCGTGTGTCCGGTGTGCCTGCATCGCGGCGTTGATGGTGGCGGCCGGCACCAGCTCGCTGGTCGCCATGCCAGCCGCAGCCGATCAGGAAGCCGGTTCCCCTCGGAGTCCGGAGCAAGCTGCAACCGACTGTATGCCGGGTCCTGGCATGCACCCCGTGCTTTTCCTGAGCGAATGCCATGAGTCGCAGGCCTCCAATCTACGCGCCGCCCGCGCTTCCGCCGACACGCGCCCGGCGCACGCATGGCAGGCGAAAATCGCCGGCCTGGACCTGTTGGCGAATCAGCCCGGTGCTACCGGGTGGGCGGTGTCGCCGCGAGATGGGCCGTCTCCCTACGATTCCCCGTCGAGCACGCGCGCCATCAGCCAGCTCCGTTGGACGTGGGCGTCGGTTTCCTGGAAATTCTGATTCCAAGCCCGGCGGTCGGTAAAGACCCTCGATTCTGAACTCGCGTCTGCGGTTCAACGCGGCGGTTTGGAAATATGCGTGCGGTAGGATCGGTCGATGAACCAACGCGCGGAGTCTCGATCCGACCCCGAAGGATGAGGGGGCGCCGGGTTTCGCCCCGTTCAATGGAGAAAACCCCTGAAGAAACATGAAACGTATAACCAAGAGCTATTGGCTCCCGATGTGCGCAATGCTGGGTGCATTGCGGGCAGAACCGACGCCAAAACCGCCAGAACCCCCGCCAGAATTGCCGGTAACCGGCGTGAATCTCGCGCGTCCTGCCGGCGGTTGGATCAACGTGGAGGTGACAGGCCATCGCTTTGTCCTGCGCTTTTTCGACGCCGGGAAAATAGCGATTCCGGCCGACCGTTCGGGTGGCGTCGTGCGCTACGTCTATACCTCGAAGGAAGACAAGGCGCCGGCTCCGCTGGCCCGAGCGGAGGACGGGCAAACGCTTGTCTCGCCGGCGCGGATTCGTCCGCCACACGTCTTCCATGTTCATATCGTCCTGCGGAGCGAACGTCCCGGGGAGCCCGACGAGGCGTATAATTTCCGTTATCCCGGGTGATGAGGCGCCCGCGTCCGGTTCATTCGAGCGGCTTGCTCACAGCCTGGATCGCCTTCAGTCCCTCGCCAAACCGGGCGATGGCATCGCGGTTTTTCGCGAGTTCGCCGTAAGGCAGATAGCGCATCTGGAGGTGCGCTATGTGCCGGAAGGCGGGACGCCGGAGCTGCTCGCGCACCTCGTCCTCGCGCTCGTCGGGGGCCACAAGAAAAAGCCCCTTAACCGCGTGTTCAGGCACGCCCAGCGCAAGATCGAGGAGCCGCACGATGCCGGAATAGATCGAGGTCGTGTGCTCCACCTCGAACGCGGCGACGACCCGGGCCGCGGTGCGTTCAAGCCAGATGACATCGATCAGACGGATCGCCTCCCCACCCGGAGCGGATGAGATGGCGGCGGGCAGCGTTTCCATGCAACCGTCGCCGAGGCGGCCGTTCGCGAGAGTGCGGTTGGCGTCGTTGGCCGCGATCCACACGTCGAAACCGAGCGCGCGGCCGAGATCGCGGAGCCAGCCTTGGACTTCGGTGTGCGAGCGCTCCTCCTCCTCGGTGCGGCGGAGTTGCTTTGCGGCAGCCGCCCCGTCCTCACGCACCTTCTGGAGATCGGCTTCCCAGGCGATGCGCGCCGCTTCGTCGCCATCGCGAGGAGGTGCGGGATAACGGCCGCTGCCCACGTCGAAGAGGAAGCCGCCGATCGCGCCGAGGTCGTTGGAAAGGAGATCGCGGTGCCCGGCGTTGAGCCGGAGGATGCCCTCGCGCATCGCGAGGTATTCGGTCCACTTGCCGAGTTTCACCTTCGCGCCGGTGAGCGCGTTGTAGCCGTTGACAATGGCGGTGTTGAATGGCGGCACGATGGTCGGGTGCAGGAAGTAGAGCAGATTCGCCGCAGCCGGGCCCAGACCTTTGATTCGCCGGCTGTCGAGCTGGCGGATCGCGGCGAGCACGGCGTCCTCGGTGGAACAGCAGGCGCAGGTGTCGAGGAAGCGACCGAACGCGAGCTGGTTTTCCCGGTGTTCGTAGATGTCGGGGATGCGCAGCTTCGGCTTCCAGAGAAATGCGTGGTCGGCGCCCTTGAACACCTGTCGTTGCTCGGCGATGGAACCGACGACGGTTTCGAGCGAGGAACCCTTGTAGAGGTTGCCGAACGTGCCGGCCTCGATCTCCTGCACGACCTGCGCGAGACCGCGACGAATCGACCGGAAATTCTTCAGACGCTCTTCCCACAGAAACCAGGCGCGGTAGGCGCCGCCGGCGTCTTCGCGCCAGCGCTGGAGCAAGGTCGTGACAGGCAGGCTCATGGGGCGGACCGCAACGTGACGACTGGGGCGCGTGACGACAACCGATTTCTCCGCAAATCCCGCGCCCGATGCGGGATGCTCGACAGGACGGTGCGCCTGTGCCGGCCTTGCCCGGGGCCGCACGGGAAAAACGCCTGGCACAGTTGAGGGATGACGCGGGCCGACAACGTATAAAGGGCTGTATTTCAACCATGGCCCCGGAATCCGAAGCGCCCCTGCACTCCGCACTCGCGGAATCGTCCATGTTTCGCGACTATCAGGCGGCCTTCGAGAAAGCGACCGGGCTGCCTCTAAGCTTGCACGCGCCCGCCGCCGCGGTGGAGGAGATGACGGCACGGCCCGCGGCCGGCAGCCCATTCTGCGCGCTGATGGCGCGCACCAACCGGTCTTGTGAGGCGTGCTATGCGCTGCAAAAGCGGTTGGAGGAGGCGGCGAAACTCGAGCCCAAGACGCTGAAGTGCTTCGCGGGCTTGTGCGAGACGGCGATCCCGGTGCGGGTGGGCGAGCGGGTGATCGCCTTCCTGCAGACCGGGCGGGTTCTCATCGAATCGCCGAACCAGCGACAGTTCAGCCGGACCACCCGCGAGCTGCTGCGACTTGGCATGGAGATCGACCTTAAGCAAGCCGAGGAGGCCTACTACGCCACCAGAGTGCTCTCATCGGAACAGTATGAATCGATGGTGCGGCTGCTGGCGATCTTCGCCATGCACCTCGCGGCGTGCGGCAACCAGCTCGCGTTGCAACGGGCGGCGCCCGAGGGCGGTGCCGTGGGCCGGGCGCGCCACATCATCGACGAGGGCTTTCGCGAGGAGCTTTCGCTCGGCGAGGTCGCCCACCAGGTCAACGTAAGCGCGGGCCATTTCAGCACGTTGTTCAAGAAAGCCACCGGCCTGAACTTCGTCGAATACGTGGCCCGGCTGCGCGTCGAGAAAGCGAAGAATCTCTTGCAGAATCCGGCGCTGCGGATCAGCGAGGTGGCCTACGACGTGGGCTTTCAGTCGCTGTCGCAGTTCAACCGGACGTTTCGCCGGGTTGCGGGCGCCCCGCCGCGCGTCTGGCGCGCCTCGCTTGGAGTGGGCTGAAAAAGTGCGCACTCTTTCCGCCGAAGTGCGGAGAAAGGAGCGGGCCTGTTCTGCGATAATGTGCGCTGAAGCCCAAACGATGCACCACGGCCCAACCCAGCCCCTCGCCGCCAGCCAACCCGCTCCAAATGGCGCTGCGGCTATCGGCGTTTCGATCACGAACGAGCGCGGCGAACACCGTCACTACCACGCGCGCGCCGTGAGTTTTCGCATCCAACGGGGCGGGATGCAGGTCGTGGGGCGGGAGCATGGCTGCTATTTGTGGTTCGACCGCTGCAACCTTGAGGTCCGCGACGGTCGCCGCGAAATCCTTTTCCGGCTCCTTGCCGGCTCGGCCTCCAGCGATGGCACCGATCTTACGATTGTGGCGGAGGTTGCGCCGTCGGCGGTCCATCGCACGCCGCGCGCCAAGATCCTAACGCATCGTCCTAAACCCCATAATGGGAAGACGCCGCCACGCAAGGGTGCCTGAATTCTGCCCACAGCGCGATTTTGCCAACGATTCCCCTTTTGTAGCTCAAGCACCGGACATATTATTACGCAATCATGGTCCCCCGTCCATGTTCCCATGAGCACGGTTGTCTCATCCTCTGATCCGTTGTCTCGCGCCGGAGCGCCATCGCCTCCCGTGGACTTGAACGTATTCCTCGCTTACGAGAATCTCTCGTCGGCGCTTTTCGCGACGGAAACGCTCACCTCCTTGAGTCATCGGGATCCCGACGGTCTGATCCTGCAACTGTCACCGTGGAGTTTCGCCGCGCTCGTGGATCCCGTGCGCTGTGCCTTGGCTGCGCCCGATGTCGGTCAGGCGCAACTGGTGGTCATCGCCGCCTTCGGAGCGTCCGCGCCGCTGCCCCGGCCCTTGGAAGAATGGCTGAGATACTGTCTCGAGCGGCGGGGCGACGAGCGCCCGGCCGTTGTTGCATTCCTCACCCGCAACCGCCGCTCGGAGCGGACGGAATCGCCGCGGCGGCGGTCCGTGGAACGCCTGGCGCAAGAGACCGGCTGCGCCTTCTTTTGTCCGGGGGTCGCCAGGGAACTCGGCGATCTCGTTTGATTTTGCCCGACGGCTGGCAACGTAACCTGCCCGGCACCCCGATCTGCCGTCGGGTGCAAACGCTGGAGGGATTCCCATGCATCGCAGCGTATAAGCGGGAAGCGCACGATTCCATTTCGCTCCCGAGAAATCCAACCAGCCCGCTCCGGGCATTGCTGTCATGTATCACGAAACTCCGCCCGAGGTCATCCTTTCAGGCATCCATTTCGCACCCACGCCTTCGCTAAAAGCCTTGGTGCTACGCAAAACGGAAAGACTCTTCCGCCGCGAAGAACGCATCATCCGCATACGCATCGAACTCGACCGCGAGCAAAAGCGGCCGGGCTACGTCTGGTTCGTGGCGAAGGGCCACGTCATCAGTTACGGACCCGAAATGAACGCGAGTGCCAGCAGCGACCGTTGCGTCGGGGCGGTCATGCAACTGATCGACAAGCTGGAACGGATGCTCCGGCACCGTGCCGCCTTATTGAAGGGGAAGCGGAATCATCCGCACGCGATCGAGCTTGGCGCGGCATTGCCGAAGGCGGTGTAGCACATGGCATTCGCTGCGACGGTTGCGACGCGGGAATGCCGCCGCCCCGACTGGCAAGGCGGCGGCCCCAACCAGGCTACCTCATGAAATCAGGCCGCGATCCCGGTTGTTGAACGCGGTGGCGGCCTGAAAGAACAAGTCACCCGTTCCTGGCAGGCGGTTTGATCGCGGCATGATGGTGCCCGCCGCCCGTGCTGCTGCCGGGGGCAGTGCTGCAACCCGAAAGCGATACGAGGCCGAGGGCGGCGCAAATGAGAAGGAGTTTGGTGAGGAGTTTGGATTTCATGCGAGAAAGCCGGTTATTCCGGACATCACGACATCCAACGCAGCGACGGACGTGCTCCCCTCGGCTTTTTTCCGGAAAGAGCGTGTGCTTGCGTGGTTCGCTCCCAGCACGGTGGATCGTTTGGCGGCGCGCAGGTCCGTCGGTCGAGGCGTCTTTTCCCGACAGCGCAAATTTCGCGCATTCGTTGGCAAAAACTGCGCGAGGGCGCCACCTCGCGGGAAGCGTATAAACACTCGTGGAAATGAGAACCCGCCTCCTCGCTACTGCAAAGCGCCTACGAACCGGCAGGAAATCCTTTGCGCATGTTATTTTCATCACCCGCGCCCGGTCCGGCGGAAAATATGCGCATAGTTTCCACGAACCTGCGGAGAACGCGACTGCCACGTTTCGCTAAGCTGTTGGTAGCTGTCTCACGCGCCCAGATCACCCACCGCCGCCACATCCCCTTCTGCCATGCAGCGAAAGAAGAAAGCCACCGTAGCCCCCGTCGTATTCAGCTACACCGATCCGCACGCGACTGTCGTCCATGTCGCCGGCTCGTTCAACGAATGGAGTCCGGATGCCCACGCGCTAACACCCACCACCCCGGGTGATTGGCAGATCAAGTTGCCGCTCCCGCCCGGCCGCTACGAATACCTCTTCGTCGTCGATGGCCGGTGGACGCCTGACCCACTCGCGCGTGAAACCGCCCCCAATCCGCACGGCGGTGTCAACTCCGTCGTGCAAGTCTGATCAACCTCCATCCCCCTCCGTCGCTTTTCCGGCAGCCAAGCCGCTCCCATGCAAAACCCCCGTTCCAGTCCGACCAATTCCACGTTCGCCGGTATCGTGGCCGGCACCAGACTGTTTCGGGATTACCAACGGGCCTTTGCCTCGGCGAGCGGCTTGCTGCCGGTTCTACGCAACGCGGATTCGGTTGCGCTCGTTGTCTGGCCCGCCGGGTGCGTGCATCCGCTTTGTGTCTGGCTGACGCCAGGCGCCGGTTCCAAAGCGGTTCCCCGACGCTCACAGCAGCCTGTTGGCGCCACCCTGCTCGGAGCGTCCCCGTCGAAGCAAGTCCAGCCGGAGGCCACACGGCCACCCTCCATCCTCCCGGCAAACTGCGCTTCGCAGATCCAACTGCTCGAACTCCTGGCCCAACAACTGGCCGGATTGCATGCGCCTTCGGAACCTTCGCGCGAGTCCCTGGCGTTGATTCGCGCAAAGGAGTGGGTCGAAACGCACAGCCACGAGCCGGTCACCCTGGCTAGTGTGGCGGCAGTCGCACGGATGAGTGCATGGTCCTTCTCCCGGTCCTTCCATGACACGTTCGGGACGACATTTCGTGATTTTCTCGCCGGCCGGCGCATCGGACAAGCCTGCCAGATGCTGATCCATTCAAACCGGGCCATCGGCGAAATCGCCACCGCCACGGGCTTTCGGAGCATCAGTCAGTTCAACCGCACGTTCCGCAAGCTCGCGGGACAATCCCCGCGATCATTCCGGGCCGCCCTGGCGGCGCCACGCCATACGATTGCGGCGGACAATCCTGCTTCCATGAGACCGGCGCTGCAAGCAGCCGGATAGCCCCGCATGACGCACGAATCTCCACGCTCGACGGTAATCACCGCAATCCGCACGGCGCTCGGTCGGATCGGGCTGGCTTTGGCCCATACCTCGCCGGTGCGGCTGCTGCTCCTGATCTGCGTGACCATCGCACTCACGCACTCCTTCACGATGTGGTCGCTGCACGCCTGGCACGCGGTGCTCCCGAACTGGGCGCACTCGCTCGTCGAATCCGCCCTGCTGGTCCTCGTGCTTTTCCCGGCCCTGTATTTCTTCTCCTTCCGTCCGCTGTTCGCCCAGATCGCCGAGCGGGAGCGGGCCGAGGCCACGATGTGGCAGTCGGAGCACAAGTATCGCTGCCTGTTCAACAGCCTCGGCGACGCCGCTTTCCTGATCGACGTGGACCGCAGCCGTATCATCGACGCCAACGCGCAGGCCGAGCGGCTGCTCGTCCGCCACCGCACCGAAATCGTCGGAGCCGACCAAAACCTGTTATTTCCACCCGAAAAGGCCGAGGCGTGGGGATCGCGGCTGCAACGCCGCAGCCAGGACCAGATCGACAGTTTCGAGGCCGATGTGCTGACCGCCGACGGCCGCCTGGTGCCCGTGCATGCCAGCGCGGCGCCGCTCTCGCTCTTCGGACGCGATCTCGTCGTGGCCCTGTGCCGTGACGTTACCGACTACAAAACCCTCCACGCCGAGCTGCTGCGCGCCCAGCGCCTCGAAAGCGTCGGCGCGCTCGCCAGCGGTATTGCGCACGACCTTAACAACGCGCTGACTCCGGTCCTGTTCGCCAGTGAACTGCTGCGGATGGAGCCACGCGACGGCAATTCGTCCCGTTTGCTCGGGACGATCAGCACGAGCGCAACACGCGCCTCGCAGATCGTGCGGCAAATGCTCACCTTCGTCCGTGGCGGGGAGCAGCGCCGCGCCGAGGTGCCACTCGGGCCGCTCGTGCGCGAGGCCGTCGAGATGGCGCGTGTGGCGTTTCCCAAGTCGATCGACATCCGGCAGCAGGTGCCCGACGTGCTTTGGATCGCAGAGGCCGACCCGGCGCAACTGTCGCAGGTGCTCATGAATCTTGCCGTCAATGCGCGCGACGCGATGCCCGAGGGAGGAGAGCTGACCTTTGCGGCCGAAAACCTCGCGATCGTCGATGCCGGGCCGCAAGGCCTGCCGCCTGGTTCCTACGTGCTGCTGAGCGTCGCCGACACCGGGAGCGGCATTCCAGAGGAGATCAGGGACCGGATTTTTGACCCGTTCTTTACGACCAAGCCCGCGGGCAAAGGCACCGGACTCGGCCTGGCGACGGCCCGCGACATCGTCGCGGCGCACGGCGGGATAATCCAGGTGGACTCTCACCCCGGACAGGGAACCACCTTCCGCATCTTCCTGCCAGCCCGACCCGCCACGGCCACGCCTGCCGCCACGCCCAGGCCGTTGATCGCGCCGAGGGGCAACGGCGAACTGGTGCTTGTTGCCGACGACGAGGCCGCGGTCCTTGAGATGGTGCGGCTCGCGCTGGAATCGGCCGGCTATCGTGTGCTGCCTGCACGCGATGGCACCGAGGCGGTCGCCCTGGGCGCCGAAGCCAAGGAGACACTACGCCTTGCCATCATCGACGCGGGCATGCCGTTTCTCGGCGGAGCCGCGACACAACGGGCCTTGCACAGGATCCTGCCCACCCTGAAAATCATTGCCATGAGTGGCGACGTGGCCGCAGCCGAGCGCTTCGGACAGGAAAATGCAGGCGGCCACGGTTTCCTGCAAAAGCCCTTTTCAGCGGAGCAACTTCTGTTCGCGGTGCATGACGCTCTCGAACGCCATGCCGGGAGGGACGGGGCATGAGCGAATCATCCCGTGCCGCGCGTGCGTCGCAAATTCTGCACAGTCGTTCGCAAAGATCGCGCGAGGGATATGAGGCACTTTGCAGTATAACTTGGACTCAACGCTTGCGCTTCAATCCACCCGAGAACCCGCCCATGCCTAGTATATCCCGTCACGTCCCTGTCCGCTCCGCTCGCGGAACCGTGCCCGCAGATGCACCTGCGCCTGCCTATGCCGCGCAAGATCGGAGGAACCGCTTCGCATGAACACCCCGTTTCCTATGGTTTGGCGGCAGGCAGCCCCCTTGATGTTCTCGGTTCTGGCCCTTCTTGGCGGTTGCGCCGTCACGCCCTCGGGCGGGGAAAAGGAGTCCCGCGACCAGGTCGCGCGCATCGGCGAGCAGATCCTCCCGGATGCGGCCCGGCCTGCCTTATCCAGCCTGCGGACCGACTCGCCGCCGGGCGAGTTCGTGCGCTTCGCCGTGCTGAACCACCCGCAGGTGGTGGCGGCGTATCACGACTGGCGGGCCGCGGTGTCGGCGATTGCGCCGGTGCGCGCCCTGCCGGATCCGCAGTTCACCTTCGAGGCCGACATCACCGACACGCTGATGACCTTCATGCCCGGGCTCATGTTCGACTTCATGACGCCGGGAAAACGGCGCGCGATGGCGGCGGAGATGACCGCGACCAGCGTCGTCGCTTATCGCGCCTACGTCGCCACCGTCCTGCGCGTGGCGGTCGAGGCCCGCAAGGCATGGGTCGAGCTGGCCTACATTGACGAAGCCGTCCGGTTGCGCGAAAGCTCGGTCGGCGCGCTCGAACAATCGCTCGAGATCGCGAATACCGACTACACGACCGGGCGCGGCATGGGCACGCTCGCGAACCAGGTGCGGGTGACGAACGACATCGCCAAGGTCCGAACCGACCTTGCGATCCTGGCCGACCGCCGCGTCGCGGCCCGGGCGCGCTTCAAGTCCGCGCTGGGGCTTGCGCCCGAAGACGCTGAACCGGCCTGGCCGCAGGCAACGCTCGCGCCCACGGCGCTCCCTGGCGAGGACGATCTCTGGCGCCGCACCGCAGCGGCCAATCCTGAGCTTGGCCGGATGCGCGCGATGGTCGATATGGCGATCGCCGGCATCGAGGTCGCGCGCAGGGCCCGCACGCCAGACTTCACGATCGGCGGCATGCCCGACCTGAAGGCCGATCCCCTGATGCTCCGGCCCACCGCGACCGTCACCCTGCCGGTCTGGCGCGAGAAGATCGCCGCCAACATCGCCGCTGCCGAAGCGCGGCGCGACGCCAGCATGGCCCGTGTCACCGCTGAACAGCTCAGCCTCGCCGCCGAACTCGCGCAGATGCTCTTCATGGTCCGCGAGGCCGATCGCATGATTGCCTACATCGAGCAGACGGCGTTGCCAAACTTCGAGCGCGCCATCGCGACCATCGCCGCCGGTTACCAGTCGGGCATGACGAGCCCCGGCATGATTCCCGAGACACAGCTCATGGCGCTCGTCATGCGCCTGGAACGCGCCCAGGCACTGCGCGACCGCGAGACGGCCGTGGCCGAACTTCTCCTGCTCACCGCCGACATCACGCCTGCCGGCGCGCCACTCGCCACCACCAACTTTCCGCAACCCTGATTTCTTCCACTCATGAAAGCCGTCCGTCGTTTCGCTTACCTCATCATTCCGCTTCTGCTCGTCGTCGGGCTGGCCGCCGCCGAGCAGCTCTGGACCTGCGGCATGCACCCGCAGATCATCAAGAAGGAACCCGGCAACTGCCCGATCTGCGGCATGAAGCTCACGCCGATCCGCCCCAACGCCGCGAAGGCTGGCGGCGGCGCGCCCGCGAGCGGCGAGCGAAAGGTCAAATACTACAAGTCCACGATGATTCCGGGTGAAGTGAAGCCCGGCCCGGGCAAGGACTCGATGGGGATGGACATGGTGCCCGTTTACGAAGGCGAGGACACGTCGGGCGAAAACAACATCCAGATCGACGCGGCTACGACCCAGCGGATGAACCTCAAGATTGCTCCAGTCGGGAGAGGTCCCGTGCGCCGCGAGATTCGCACGGTCGGCACGGTGGCCTACGACGAGCAGGGACTGCGCGACATCACGACCAAATACGAGGGCTGGCTCGAAAAACTCTTCGTCAACACGACGTGGACGAGCGTCAAAGCCGGCGATCCGCTTTTCGAGATCTATTCGCCCGATCTCTATAATGCGCAGCTCAACTACGTCCTCGCTCTGCGCGCCGAGGGCGAAACGGGAGGAGCGCTCACCCGTGCCGCGCTGGCGCGCCTGCAACTCTTCGATGTGCCGGCCGACTTCATCGACGAGTTGAAGCGCAGCGGGGAGGCGAAGCGCACCCTCGTATTTCGGGCACCCGCCGACGGCGTGGTGATCGAGAAGATGGCCGTGGTGGGCCAGATGATGAAACCCGGCGAAAGGATCTATCGGCTGGCCGATCTCTCGATGGTCTGGGTGCAGGCGCAGATTTACGAAAAGGATCTGCCGTATCTGCGCACCGGTCAGGCCACCACCATTCGCACGAGCTATGGACCGGAACGGAAGTTCGAGGGCGTGGTGCAATTGCTGCTGCCGCAGGTCGAGGAGCAGACCCGGACCGCGACCGCCCGCATCGTGTTGCCGAACTCGGAGCTGTTCTTGCGGCCGGGCATGTTCGTCGAGGTGAATTTCGCCTCGCAACTCGCCGCCGACGCCGTGCTCGTGCCCGATATGGCCGTGCTTCGCAGTGGCGAGCGCAACACGGTCTTTGTTGCGCTCGACGGCGGTTTTTTCGAGCCGCGTGAGATCAAGCTCGGCGCGCGCAGCGAAGGCGGATTCTATCAGGTGCTCGCTGGCCTGGAAGCCGGCGAGCGCGTCGTGACCTCCGGGCAGTTCATGCTCGATTCCGAGAGCCAGCTCCGCGAAGCGATCCAAAAGATGCTGAAGAGCGCCGGTGGCGAGCAATCGACCGCTCCATCAGCGGAGATCAAGCACGACCACGGTGCGAAGACGATGGACGGCGCAGCTTCCGCCTCCCCGCCGACGGATGACGCGATGGCGTTGCTACGACCCCTCGCATTCGCATCCGCCGACGCGGCGGCGGCGCTGGCGGCCGACGATCTCGCGGGCTACAAGAAGCAACTTTCCGTCGTTCGCACGGCGATCGCCGGTTACTTCAAGGGCAACGCGCACGCCGGGCACGGACCGCTGGCCAAGTATCAGGACGGACCCGCCGAACCGGCCGACCTCGAATCGGCGCGTCGCGAATTCGAGCCCTTCAGCACGGCAGTGGCGGATCTCGCACAAGAGCACCACCTTCATCACACGGACAAGTTGCACGTCTTTGAATGCCCGATGGCGCCCGCCACCGGCAAGGCGCGCTGGCTCCAGCGCGAAGCGGGCACGAGGAATCCCTTCTTTGGCTCCAAGATGCCTGGCTGTGGCGACGAAATCGCCGGCCCTGACGCCACGTCGCACGGTGGGGATGGCAACATGGCGATGACACTGCCGCCGGGTCATCCGCCTCTCGATCAGATGCCAGTCGCATCGTATTTGAGGGTGCAGGGGAGTCGCCCGGTCGCGGCAGCCCGCCAGGCGACCGAGGGCGCGTGCGGCAGTTGTGGCATGAGCCAGGCGGCCATGGCGGCCGGCGAACCCTGCGAACACGCCCAAAATTAGGCCGCCTCCAACCACCCGCATCACGAATCCGGAGGCCCCCGCTTCCACCTGACCACCGCCACCCATGCTCAAGGCCATCATCGAATTTTCGCTCAAGAACAAGTTCCTCGTCCTCGCGGCGACCGCGGCGCTGATTCTCGGCGGCATCTACTCGCTGCGGAACATCCCGCTCGACGCGATCCCGGATCTCTCGGACACGCAGGTCATCATCTACACCGAGTGGCCGGGCCAGGCGCCGCAGCTCGTGCAGGATCAGGTTACCTATCCGCTCACGACGAAGATGCTTTCCGTGCCGAAGTCGAAGGTCGTCCGCGGGTATTCATTCTACGGCTTCTCCTTCGTCTATGTGATCTTCGAGGATGGCACCGACCCGTATTGGGCGCGCAGCCGCGTGCTCGAATACCTCAGCGGCCTGCAGGCGAGCCTGCCGCGCAACGTTTCCCCCCGGCTCGGCCCGGATGCGACCGGCGTGGGCTGGGCGTTCATGTATTCGCTCAACTCGCAGAAGCACGATCTCGCCGAGCTGCGCACGATGCAGGATTGGTTTTTGCGCTACCAACTCACGAGCGTCGAGGGGGTCGCCGAGGTCGCGTCGGTCGGCGGCTTCGTGAAGCAGTATCAGATCACCGTCGATCCGCACCGGCTGCACGCCTACAATCTCTCCATCAGCGATGTCGCCATGGCGGTGGAGAAGAGCAACGGCGAGGTCGGCGGCCGTTCGGTCGAATGGGCCGAGAAGGAATTCATCCTGCGGGTCCGCGGTTACGTCACTGACGTTGAGATGCTGAAGAAAGTCGCGGTGGGTCGCGGTCCCGGCGGCACGCCGATTCTGCTCGGTGAAGTCGCCAATGTGCAGCTCGGGCCGGACATGCGACGCGGCATCGCCGAGCTGAATGGCGAGGGAGAGACGGTGGGAGGTGTCGTGGTCGTGCGCTACGGCGTCGATACGCGCAAAGTCATCAATGCGGTGCGGGAGAAGCTGGATCAGGCCATGAAGAGCCTGCCGGAGGGCGTGACCTACAGCATCGCCTATGACCGCACCGCGCTGATCGACCGCGCGGTGCGCACGCTCGAAGAAAAGCTCATCGAGGAAAGCATCGTGGTCGCGCTCGTCTGCCTCGTCTTTCTCATGCACCTGCGCAGCGCGTTCGTCGCGATCGTGATCCTGCCGATCGCCGTGCTGGCCTCGATCTCGATCATGTTCGGGCAGGGACTCAGCTCGAACATCATGTCGCTGGGCGGCATCGCCATCGCCGTCGGCGCGATGGTGGATGCCGCCATCATCATGATCGAGAACGCCCACAAGCACATGGAGCACGAGGGGGGAAAGAAGCCGCATTGGGACATCATTCGCGATGCCTCGATCGAGGTCGGCCCCACGCTGTTCTATTCGCTGCTCGTCATCACGGTCTCGTTCCTGCCGGTGTTCACGTTGCAGGCGCAGGAGGGCCGGTTGTTCAAGCCGCTCGCCTTCACCAAGACCTACGCGATGGGCACCGCCGCGTTGCTCTCGATCACGCTCGCGCCGGTGCTGATGGGGTTCTTCATCCGCGGGAAGATCCCTCCGGAGGAAAAGAACCCGGTGAACCGCTTTCTCATCTGGCTGTATCACCCGGTGCTCGATCTGATGATCAAGTTCCGGTGGTGGGTTATCACGATCGCGGCGGTGGTCGTGCTCTGGGTCTTCATGCCATGGAACGCGATGGTCGCGCGCGGGCTGCCCGACGGCGCCTTGAAAGACACCGCCGCGAAGCTCGGAAAGCTGTTCCCCTATCAGAACCTCGGTTCCGAGTTCATGCCGCCGCTTTACGAGGGCGACCTGCTCTACATGCCGACGACGTTCCCCGGCATCTCGCCGACCAAAGCGCGTGAAATCATCCAGCAGACCGATCAGATCATCAAATCGTTCGGCGAGGTGCATCATGTCTTTGGCAAGATCGGTCGCGCCGAAACGGCGACCGATCCCGCGCCGATGGACATGGTCGAGACGACGATCATGCTGAAGCCGGACAAGGAGTGGCCGGAGGTGGACATCAAGGATCTGGATGGGAAGGTCATCGCCCATCGGCGTCGCACGGTGGAGGAACTCGTCACCGCGCTGAACAATGCCGTGCAGATCCCCGGTCTCACGAACGCATGGACGATGCCGATCAAAACGCGCATCGACATGCTGGCGACCGGCATCAAGACGCCCGTCGGCATCAAGGTGGCCGGTCCCGATCTGCGTGAACTCGAGCGCATCGCCGGTCAGATCGAGGGAAGAATCCGCAGTGTGCCGGGCACAGGCAGCGTGTTCGCCGAGCGGGTGATGGGCGGCAACTACGTCGAATTTGACATCGATCGCGACGCGATCGCTCGCTACGGGCTCACGCTCGGCGAGGTGCAGGAAGTGCTGCAAGTCGCGCTTGGCGGCATGCCGCTCACCACGACCGTCGAGGGTCTCGAACGCTACGGCGTCATTCTCCGCTACGACCGCGACTATCGCGAGAACCTGGAGGCGCTGCGCGACATCCTGATTCCCGTGAAATCAGCCGGGGGCGCTGCGATGGGCGCGGGTGGCATGGGTGGCGATGGCCCGAACGGCGGCAGCGGGTTGGCGGCCCAAGTGCCGCTCAGCCAACTGGCCAATGTGCGGGTGGTCGCCGCGCCGATGGGCATCAAGAGCGAGGCGGCCGTGCCCAACGCCTGGATCTATGTCGATGTGCAGGGCGTGGACATCGGCACCTATGTGCAGACGGCACAAAAGACGATCAACGACGCACTTAAAAGCGGCGAGATCAAGATGCCCGCCGGCTACAGCATCTTCTGGAGCGGCCAATACGAATACATGGTGCGTGCGCAGCAGCGGCTGATGATCGTCGTGCCGCTGACGCTCTTCCTCATCATCTTCATCATTTATCTCAACACGCAGTCGTGGATCAAGACGGGCATCGTGATGCTCGCGGTGCCGTTCTCGCTCGTGGGCGCGTTCTGGATGCTCTACCTCTCCGGCTACAATATGAGTGTGGCGGTGTGGGTCGGCATCATCGCGCTTGCCGGCCTGGATGCGGAGACGGGCGTCGTCATGCTGCTCTATCTCGACCTCGCCTATGACGACTGGAAGAAGAAGGGGAAAATGCTGACGGCGGTCGATCTGCGTGACGCCATCTACCACGGCGCTGTGAAGCGCGTGAGACCAAAGGCGATGACGGCGGCCGTCATCATCGCCGGCCTGCTGCCGATCCTCTGGAGCAGCGGCACCGGCGCCGACGTGATGAAGCGCATCGCAATGCCGATGGTCGGCGGGGTCGTGACTTCCACGCTGATGGAACTGCTCGTCTATCCGGCGATCTTCTTCATCTGGCGTCGTCGCAGCTTGCCGCCGGAACCGATCACGCCGGCCTCTCCGCCGGTGCCCGCGTCGTAAGACCGAAGCTGCGTCGTCTAACCTTACCCCCAACCCCATGAGTGCCCCAGATCCCATACGACCCGCCGACACCTGTGCTGTCTGCGGCAAAGATGTATCCGGCGCACGCGGCTTCATGACACTGCATGTTGAAGGCCGTCCTGTGCCGCTGTGCTGTCCGATGTGCTATCAGGTCTATCAGGAGAACCCGACGCGCTACGATACCGGGCAAAAGATCCGCGATTCATTTCGCGATCCGGGGGCAGGATCGTGGCGTTAAGAGCGGAACCATGAAGTTGCTTCAAATGGTCGTCTTGGTCGTCGTGATTGGCGGCGCGATGTTTCTCTCCGGCTGCATGGCCGCGATGATGCCCGCCATGGTGTTGGGCCATTCTGCGCACGCCAAGCGCGAGGCCGCCCGTGAGCAGGTCATGAAGTCGTGCGAATGTGCAAAGCCCGGAACAGACGAGGCCGCCCGTGCGTCAACCCCAGCAAGCTCGCCGGTCGAGGAACCGTCGGGACACCGGCACTGATCGTAAAGACCCCTCTCGGCACCGGCACGAACGGACGCGCTCCTCAGACGGCAGCAAAAAGAAGAGGGATTTTGCGACCCCAGGTGTATAACCTGATGAGCACCGAACGCTCAGACCCCATGCCAGATTCCCTTCAGCGCCTGTTGCACGAGTGGGAGGTCAAGCCAGAACCTGACCCGGCTTTCCGGGCTGCCGTGTGGCGCCGCATCACCGCGCGGCGGCAACGGTTTGTTTACCGGGTTTGGAACCGCGCGGAAGCGATCGCCAGCCGGCCCATAGGGGCGGCAGCGGTCTTCTCCGTTCTCCTTTTCGCAGGCGCGACATTGGGTAACGCCTGGCAAAGTCACGGCGCCCGGCAGGAACAGGTGGCCGGCCTGCGGGCTTACGTGCTGGCGGTAAATCCGGTCGCCCACGCGGCCAGCCACAGGTGATGAAACTGAAGGCCACCCTCGTGTTGCTCGTGGCGCTGGCCGGCGGGGTTGGCACGTTCACCTGGCGCGCTGTCCGGCTGGAAACCGCACCGGCCGTGGGCGAACCCGAGTTGCGCTGGCTCCAGCGCGAATTTGCCCTGAGCGACAGCGCGACGCGGCGCATCGCCGAGCTGCACCGCCGTTACACCGCCGAGTGCGAGCCGATGTGCGAGGCGCTCCAGACCAGCGACGCCGAGCTGACCCGGTTGGTCTCGGCGGGAAAGCGTGTTACTCCGGAAGTGCTGTCCGCCTTGGAGCACTCGAACAAAATCGTGGTCGATTGCCAGCACCGGATGCTGGAGCATTTCTACGCGGTCGCCGGCGAAATGCCGCCAGCCGCCAGCGAACGCTATCTCGCCCTGATGATACCCATCGCCACCCATCCGGAGCAAAGCTGGATGAAATTGAAACCGTAGAGCGCACCGCCGCGCCGTGGGTGCAGTGCGCTATCAAAAAGCCGGAGCGGGTCATGGGAGAACGACGCGATGGACATGCAGCAGGTTCGTCCAGAATGCACATTGTTCCGCGGCAAATGCCAAGAGGTCGCTGGCATGATTTTTGCAGTAACGTCGTTGTTCCCAACTCCAAACCGATACCAACCAAGCATCATGAATATCAAATCCGTTCGCTCACTCCTCGCGATCGCCGCTTTTGGCGCGCTCGCTTCGTTCGCATTCGCCGGTCCCGGCCCTGAATATTGGCAGCGCATGAAGCAGGCGGAGGAATTCGCCAAGCTCAAGACCGGCGACAAAGTCCTCTACGTTTGCAACCAGTGTCAGACGGTGACCGAAAAGACCATCGCCAGCGAGGCCGAGTCGATGGATCACTGCAAGGAGGGCGCGACCCTGACCTGCCCGTCGTGCAAGCACCAGGTGAAGGTCACCTATAAAGGCGGACGAAATGATCCTCCGGTGAAACGCGAGGTTATCTACGCCAACGAAAAGGGCGAAGAGTGCTTCTTCGTCGCGAAGAAGGCGGAGAAGAAGTAAGCGCCGTATTTCGTTTTCAGGTTTCGACCCAAGGCCGTCGCCCAGCAAGCGACGGCCTTTCTTATGCCCGCTGGCCGGCACGCTTCGTTGGCCTTCGTTTCCGGCGCCAAACCCCACCCGTCGGGCTCGCCGGCTTGTGGAAATACTTTGAGGGATTCGGGAAAGTATATCGTTTCATAAGCGTATCTTGCGTCCTTCCCAACCACGCTTCCTTTATCCCGTCTGCCTCATGTCTTTGCGACCGCTGGTGATTCCCGGATCGTTTGTCCTCGTGTTCGCCGTTGTGGCCGCTCGCGGCGCGGAATACTCGCTGGATGAGGCGGTCACGCAGGCGCTGGCGCACAATCGCGAACTAGCGGCAACGGCCGCGGGTGTGGAGATCGAGGCCGGTCGCGCATTACAGGCAGGGCTGCCGCCCAATCCGGCGGTCGAGATAGGGGGCCGTTCGGACCTGTTGCTCAAGAACGAGGGAGAGCGGGCGCTCACGCTCGGAGTCTCGCAAGCATTGCCACGCAAGGGGCGGCTGCGTCTCGCGCGCGAGGCTGCGACGATTGGGATAAGTGAGCAGCAAGCTCTCGTGCGTGACGCGGGACGGCAGCTCATCGGCAGCGTGCAGACGTTGTATCTCCAGGCCCTGACGTTCGAGCGCCAACGGGCCGCACGCCAAAAATTGATCGAGTCCGCCAAGGCACTGGCAGAAGTCATCGAGCGGCGCTACGCCGCCGGTGAAGTGGCCCAGACCGACATCGCGCCGATCCAGATCGAAGCTGCCAAGCTCGAACAGGAACAGCAGCTCCTTCAGGCCGAGCGGGCCGTCGTCGAGCTGAAGCTGAAACAGGCGTTCGGTCTGCCGGCGGACGAGCCGCTCGTGCTGACGAGCACGTTGGACGAACTTGCTGACCGATGGCAGCCGACCGCGACTGTCGAAGCTCCGCCGGAGCAGCGTCCGGATTTCGACGCGGCGCGAATCGCGATCGCTCGCGCCGAGGCGGATGTGCGCCTGGCCCAGGCCGAGGTTTACGACGACGTGACGCTCGGCGTCGAATATGAGAACGATCGCGGCGTCTTCGATCCGCCGATCGGCGTGAAGAAAGACCAGTTCCTGGGAGTCAAGGTCTCCATTCCGCTTCCCGTGCGAAACAAGAACCAAGGCCGCATCCTCGCCCAGCAGGCGGCCAAGCGTCAGGCCGAGGCGGGTTTGGAGGCCGTTCGATTGAGAATCGGCTCCGAGATCGCGCAGGCCCGCGCCCAGGTCGCGCTTCTCGAACCGGTGCTGAGGCGGTATCGCGAGGAATTGCTCCCGCTGGCGGAGAGGAATTTCGCTGCTGTCCAGCACGCCTACCAGCAAGGTCAGCAAGGCATCGCCCCGGTCTTCCAGGCGCAGCAACAACGCTTCGCGCTCGAACTCGATTATGTGACCTATGTCAGCCGGCGGATCGAAGCCCTGATCGCGATTGAGACTGCGGCGGGGCTCCACCCGCATGTGCGCGGCCAGGCTCCCGTCGCTCCGCCTCCACAACCCCCTTCCCAACCATGAATCGTCTGCTTGCTTCCTTGCTGCTCGGACTCGCCACCTTGGTTTCAGTGCGTGCGCACGAAGGTCACGACAAGGCTCCCGGAGAAACGGGTGCCGGTCCGCTCACGGGTCCCGTCACACTGACCCTCGAAGCCGAAAAGAACCTGGGCCTGGTGGTCGAAGCCGCCGAACTGCGCACTCTCGAAAAGACCCTCACCGCGCTTGGCTACGTCGAGGCCGATCCGGCGCGCGTGGCGTCTTTGACCAGCCGGATCTCCGGCCGGATAATGCGGCTGGCGGTGAAGGAAGGCGACTCGGTCGCCAAGGGTGATTTTCTCCTGCAAATCGAGAGTCGCCAGGTGGGCGATCCGCCGCCGCAGATCGAGTTCAAGGCGCCCTTGGGCGGCACCATCCTCGACCGACACGCCTTTACCGGCGACAGTGTCGAGCCCGACAGCCACCTGCTTAAAATCGTCGATCTCTCGTCGCTGTATGTCGTCGCGCGAATTTACGAGGGTCAGATCGCTCAGGTTCAAAACGGACAGAAAGTCCGCATCCGGGCCGAAGCGTATCCCGACGAGGTATTCTCCGGGCAGGTCGAAGGCCACACGGCACAACTCGATCCGGAGACGCGCACTCTCGGCGTGCGCGTGCGCGTGGAAAACCCGGATCGGAAACTCCTGCCCAACATGCGTGCCACTTTGAGTATCGTGACCGCCGAGGCCGACTCCGTGATCACAGTGCCTCTTTCCGCCGTGCTCGGCGAAGCCGGCAACCTGTTCGTGTTCGTGCAGGACGACCGCGATCCGCATACCTTCGTGCGCACGCCGGTGGTCGTCGGCCAGCGCGACGATCGCTACGTCGAGATCATCGAGGGGGTTCTTCCCGGCGCCAGCGTGGTCACGCTGGGGAACTATCAGCTTCAATACGTCCCGCCAGCGCCGAAGCAGTCGTCGCCGGAGACCGCAAACAGCGCAAACGCTTCCGCCGCGAAGGCCGCGCACGACGATTCCGCGCACCAACACTGAGCACGTGCCATGCTGAACCGGCTGATTGAATTCTCGTTGCGCAACCGCCTCTTCATCGTGGCGGCGAGCGTGCTGGTCATGGTTTACGGCGGCTTTGTGGCGCTGAAGCTGCCCGTGGACGTGTTCCCGGACCTGAACCGGCCGACCGTCACGATCCTCACGGAGGCGCCGGGGCTCGCGCCCGAGGAGGTCGAGACGCTCGTGACTTGGCCGATGGAAACCTCGCTCAACGGCGCGCCGGGGGTGAAGCGCGTGCGTTCCAGCTCCGGCATCGGCCTCTCCATCATCTTCGTCGAGTTCGATTGGGACATGGAAATCTACCGTGCGCGCCAGCTCGTGCAGGAGCGGTTGCAGCTCGCGGCGGAGAAGCTACCCGAGGGCGTCAGCCCCGTGATGGGGCCGATCTCGTCGATCATGGGTGAAATCATGCTCATCGGCCTGTCGAGCGAGGAGGGCAAGACTGCGCCGATGGACGTGCGCTCGATCGCCGACTGGACGGTGCGGCAGCGCCTGCTGACGATTCCGGGCATTTCCCAGGTGATCCCGATCGGCGGCGGGGTGAAGCAATACCAGGTGCTGGCCTCGCCGGAGAAAATGGCCGCGCTCGGTGTGAGCTTGCAGGAGGTTTACGACACCGCGGCAAAGTCCCAGGTCAACACGGCCGGCGGTTTTCTCGAGGGCGCGAACCAGGAGGCGCTGGTGCGCAACATCGGCCGCACGACCTCGCTGGACGACATCGCCAATTCCGTGGTCGAATCGCGCCACGGCGTGCCGGTGCTGCTGAAGGACGTGGCCGAGGTGAAATTCGGCCGGCAAGTCATGCGCGGTGACGCCGGGGTGAATGGCGCGCCCGCCGTCATCGTCTCCGTGCAGAAGCAACCCGGCACCGATACGATCAAGCTGACAGCCGAGGTCGAGAAGGCGCTGGAGGAGATCAAGCAGGGGTTGCCCGCCGACATCAAGATCACGCCGTTGTTCAAGCAGGCCAACTTCATCGAGGCGGCCATCGCCAACGTGGAGGAGGCGATCCGCGATGGCGCGATCATGGTCGTGATCATCCTCTTCCTGTTTCTGCTGAATTTCCGCACGACCCTCGTCACGCTTACGGCGATCCCTCTCTCGTTCGTGGTGACGATCCTCTACTTCAAGTGGGCGGGCATCACGATCAATACGATGACGCTCGGTGGACTCGCGGTCGCCATCGGCATGGTCGTGGACGACGCGATCGTGGACGTGGAGAACGTCTTCCGCCGCCTGCGCGAGAACCGGCATGCCGCGACTCCGCGCCCTGTGCTGCGCGTCATCGCCGATGCCTCGGCTGAGGTGCGAAACTCCATCCTTTTCGCGACGCTGCTGATCGTCCTCGTCTTCATCCCGCTCTTCGGGCTCGGTGGCATCGAAGGCCGGCTTTTCGCTCCGATCGGCGTGGCGACCATCGTGGCGATGCTCGCGTCGTTTGTAGTTTCACTCACGGTGATCCCGGCGCTGTGCTCCTACCTGCTGCCGCGGATGAAGCGGATGGAGCACGAAAAGGACGGCTGGCTCGTGCGCATGCTGAAGGACTTCGACCGCGTGATCGTGCTCCGGCATACGCTGCGCCACCCCTGGGTGGTGATGGGTGTCGCGCTGCTGCTCGTCGTCGGCTCGTTCGCGCTGTATCCGCTGATGGGAAAGGAATTCCTGCCCGAATTCAACGAGGGCACGGCCACGATCAACATTCTCTCCGCGCCCGGCACGTCGTTGCAGCAATCGAATCGCATCGGCCAGATCGCCGAGAAACTGCTGATCAGCGTGCCCGAGGTCATCTCTACAGGCCGGCGCACCGGCCGTGCGGAGCTCGATGAGCACGCCGAGGGCGTGCATTATACGGAGATCGACGTGGATTTCCGCAAATCCGGACGCACCCGCGAGCAGATCCTCGACGAGATCCGCGAAAAACTCGGGCAGATTCCCGGCACCGTGCTCAACGTCGGCCAGCCGATCAGCCATCGGCTCGACCATCTGCTCTCGGGCGTGCGCGCGCAGATCGCGGTCAAGATCTTCGGACCGGATCTCGATGCCCTCCGCGCGGCGGCGGCGGATGTGGAGGCGCAGATGCGGACGGTCGAAGGCGTGGTGGATCTGCAGACCGAAAAGCAGGTGCTGATGCCGCAGGTGCGCATCGAACCGGACCGGGAGAAGGCGAAGGTTTACGGGACGCAAATCGGCGGACTGAACGAGCTGCTCGAAACGGCTCTGAACGGACGTGTGGCCGGCCAGGTTCTCGACGGGCAGAAGACCTACGATGTTTTCGTGCGCTTTGACGAAATGGCCCGCAACGAGCCCGCCGCGATCCGGCAGATGCTCGTCGATACGGAGCAGGGCCAGAAAGTGCCGCTGTCACTGCTCGCCGCGGTGCGGGAGAGCAAGGGACCGAACATCATCAACCGCGACAACGTGCAGCGTCGCATCGTCGTGTCCGCAAACGTGTCCGGCCGCGACCTGGGCTCGGTCGTCGCGGAGATCCAGCGGAAGCTGGGCGACAACGTCCATCTTCAGGCGGGATTCTTCATCACCTACGAGGGCCAGTTCCAGAGCCAGCAGGAGGCGACGCGCCTCATCGGCATCCTGTCGGTCGCCACGCTCGCGACGATGTTCCTCGTGCTCTTCTCCCACTTCCGCTCAGGGATGATCGTTGCGCAGATCCTGCTCAACATCCCGCTGGCGTTTATCGGCGGCCTGGCGCTCACCTACCTGATGGTCGGCACGGTGTCGATCGCGACGCTCGTCGGTCTCATCACCCTCGCCGGCATCGCCTCGCGCAATACGATCATGATGATCTCGCACTATCTCCATCTCCTGGAGCACGAGGGGGAGAAATTCGATGAACACATGATCGTGCGCGGTTCGCTCGAACGGCTCGTGCCCGTGACGATGACCGCCGCGGTCGCCGGTCTCGCGCTCATCCCGCTCGTGCTCGCCGCCGGCCAGCCGGGCAAGGAGATCCTCTATCCGGTTGCGGTCGTGATTCTCGGCGGTCTGGTCAGTTCGACCATCCTCGACATGGCGGTGACCCCCGCCGTGTTCTACAAGTTCGGCCGGCGCGCCGCCGAAAAATACCTGGAGCGCGCGAAAGTCGATCCGCTCGATACGGTGCCGGCGACTCCGCTCCCGGTCCCGGTGGAGGCAAAATGAAAAGCCCGATGCGCACACAGTTTTTCGTGGGTCACTTGGGCAAGGAGGAGGCGGAGTTGCTCAAGAGTATTCTCTGTGCGCTGGAAGGCGTGGAGTCCGTTGCATGCGATGACGCGCAAGGTCGTGTCGTAGTCTCTTATTCACCGGACGCCGCAACCCCGCTCCGCCTCCGGGAGGCGGTGGCCAGCGTCGGGTTTCATCCTTCCGACGTGCCGATCGAAGAGGGTGACATGGCGATGCGAGCGACCCTGATGCCCGCGGGGGTGAGCAGGTTGGCGAAGCGTGCGGCGGGGAAGTGGCTGTTTCATATCTGCAATGTTTTTCCGCCGGCAAAACGCCCGCTGTCGTGCCTGGGCATGCGCGTGAAGAAGGAATGGCTCGGCAACTGCCTTGCGCGCGTGCAGATCCCGGGTGGAACCGCCTTCAAGCTCGCAAGTATCGGCGATAATTACCTGAGCTTCCAGGTATTCTGGAAAGGGGCGGCCTATTACGAGCCGATCACCAGTCTGGTGCTCCGTGAGTTGATCCGGCCCGGCGACACCTTCGTCGATGTCGGCGCCAATGTCGGGTTTTTCTCGCTGCTCCTATCGGCGCAGAAACCGGGCCTTCGCGTCATCGCCTTCGAGCCGAACCCGAAGAATCATGATTTGCTGGTGAGGAATTCCGCGTGCAACGGCTTCCGCAATATCGTGTGCGAACCGGTGGCGCTGGCGGATGCGGCCGGGACAGCTCCGCTGTATCTCACGGATTCCGACATGAGCGCCTCGTTGCGGAGCGACTTTGCGTTTCACGAGCGACCGCCGATCCAAGTGCGGACCCTCCCGCTCGATTCCTACCTCAAATCGCGCCCCCTGAGCGGTCGCCTGACCCTGAAAGTGGATGTCGAGGGTGCCGAGGATGCGTTTTTTCGTGGCGCACACGACACGATCGTTACGCACCAGCCAGACATCATCGTCGAAGTTGCAATCAAGTCGGTGCCCGCCTACCAAACCTTTCTGCGGCGTCTTGGTTATCGGTTTTACCCCATCACCGACCAGGGGCTGCTCCCGGCTGAGGAGCTTCGACCAGTTGTGAAGGAGAACCTGCTCTTCTTGAACTACCTGCTGTCGGCGCGGCCACCGGAAGTGCTGGCGGAACTATTCGAGCGCATCCGGCCTGAGGTGCAGAAAATCGACCTCACGCAAACCAGCAAATGCGTGGATGCCGATCATATCCATCGCGCGCTCTATGGCC
This sequence comes from Verrucomicrobiota bacterium, assembly GCA_049322455.1. GTDB lineage: Bacteria > Verrucomicrobiota > Verrucomicrobiia > Opitutales > Opitutaceae > Lacunisphaera. The sequence continues at coordinate 47,200 of JBMOQY010000037.1, forward strand.
CCCTCACGCTCATGTGCAGCGCCTTCAGCCTTATCGCCGCAAACTGATCATGCCGGGCTATCATGGCAACGCAACCGCCGCATGCCGCTCGCGGCACGCCTTTTTGTCGGAAACTGACAACCCAAACCACAAATGAAAACGAATCCTAAATTACTCCGCACCGGCGCCGTGTTTGCCGGCGCGTTCTTACTCATCGCCCAGCCGGCGCTTCGCGCCGACGAGAAGGGCCACGGCGAGCATGGGCACGCCGAAATGGCCAAACCCGGCTCCGCCGCCGCTGCAATCGAGTCGATTCACATGCTGCATGCCGAACTCGCCGAGCAGGTGAAGAGCAAGAAGCTCAAGGCCATTCACGAGACGACGGAGAAGCTCACCGCGACGGCCAACGCGCTGCCCGGCCTTTCCAAGGATCTTCCCGCCGACAAGCAGAAGCGGGTCGAAGGCTCGGTCAAGAATCTGGCCAAGGCGCTCGACGCCCTGCACGACGCTGCCGACGACGGCAACCAAGCGGGCGCTGAGAAGCAATTCAAGGCGGTCGAGTCGCTCATCACCATGATCTCGGCCCAATACGGCGCTGCGGAAAAGAGCGAACATCACCATCATTGATGCCCGCCGGCCTCGGCGCGCACCGTTCCCGCCACGGTGCCGCGCCGCGGCTCTTCTCCCATGAAATCTACTCCACGTCTCCCCATCGCGACGCTCTTGGTTGCCGCCGCGCTGCTCAGCAATCCTTCCCGCGCGGACGAAAAAGCCGCGGCCCACGAGCATTCCCATGCCGTGCCGACGGCGCCAGCTTCCGCGACGGTTGCGTGGGGCCAGATCAACGGTCTGCGCGCCCGGTTGGTGGCATTGGTTGAAAACAATGACCTTGAGGCCGTGCATGGCGTTACGGAAATGCTCGCCGCCGTCGTCAGGGCGTTGCCCGCCGCGTCTCACGATCTATCCGCGGACAAGCTGAAGCGCGTCGAGGGAGCGGTCAATAATCTGGCCAAGGCGCTTGATGCCGCCCATGTCGCCGCCGACGGGAAGAACCAGGTTGCCACCGAGAGGCATGTCAAGACCATCGAAGCGCTGCTGAAGGTGCTCGCGGCGCAATATCCGGCCGAGATCGCGGCGACCGCGCCGATCGCCGTGGCCAGCCACGAAGCACATGGCGGGGCAGGGCATAGTCACGCGACGGCGGCGGCGGAGCCGACAACCGCCATCGAGATCCTCAGTCCCAATTCCCTCGTTGCGGGCAAGCCGGCGCAGATCGCCGTGCGTTTGATCAACGGCAAAACCGGCCGGCCGGTCACGGCCGCCGACCTGGAGGTCGCGCACACGAAGAGGGTCCACCTGCTCATCATCGATCCGAGCCTGAGCGACTACCATCACGAGCACCCGGTAGAGACTGCGCCCGGTGTGTGGTCGTTCACCTTCTCCCCGCGTGCCGGGGGTGAATACGTCGTGTTTGCTGATTTGCTGCCGGCTGCAACCGGGGTGCAGGAATATGCCCGTGGCATCGTCAAAGTGGCCGGCGCCCCCCGCACGTTTGAGCCAGAGGAATCCAACAGCGTGGCAGTTGACGGTTACCGTTTCGACCTCGCCATCGAGGGAGGCAAGATTCCGCTCGAAGGCGGCGCGATGGTGAAGGTGCGCGTAACCAAGCCGGACGGTTCTCCGGCCCAGAATCTTGAGCCCATCATGGGCGCTTTTGCTCACGGCGTCGGCTTCACGCCGGACATGAAAACCGTGTTGCACGTTCACCCGTTGGGCGAAGAGCCGACGAGTGATTCCCAACGGGGCGGCTCTGAATTGAGCTTCCACATTGCCCCGGCGGCGGCGGGCTACTACCGGTTCTATGTGCAGGTGCAGATCGACGGAAAGGACAGATTCGCAGGCTTCGGCATCAACGTTACCGACGAGCCAGTCATGCCAGCCACGGTTGCGCAGCTCTACTGGTGCCCCATGCATCCTGATGTCACATCCACCACCGCCGGCGCCACGTGCCCGAAGTGTGGCGGCATGAAACTCGTGCCCAAGAAGGCCTGAACCGTCTGCACTTCGCCAGCGACCACCGCACATGAAAACATCCACCCAATGGCTCTTAGCTTCGCTTGCGTGCATTAGCCTCGCCCTTGCCAGCGCGCATGCCGCCGAGCCCGCCGATGTCGCAGCCGTGAAAACCGTGCTCAAAGCCTACAAGACCGCGCTTGAAAAACGCGACGCCGCACCGGCAGCGAAGTTGTTCACGGCGGACGCGCAGGTGCTCGAATCGGGCGGCGTCGAGGGCACGTTTGCCGATTACCTCGCGCACCACATCGGTCCCGAGCTGGGCGAGTTCAAGGAGTTCTCGTTCCGCGACTACGAAGTCGAGGTTCGGCTCGAGCCGCCGCTCGCGCTCGCGACGGAGACCTACATCTACCGGATCGTCTTCAAGGAAGATCGAGCGCCGATCGAGAAGCGGGGTGTCGCCACCTCGGTGCTCAAGAAAATCAACGGCGAGTGGAAGATCATCCGAACGCACAACTCGTCGCGGAATCTGCCGAGGAAGAACTGAGAGAGCACACGATGACCCGACCGCAGAGTTTCATTCCGGCGCTCGCCTACAGCGGGCTCACGCGGTTTTACGATCCGGTGGTGCGCTGGACCACGCGGGAGCGCACCATCAAGGCTCGATTCGTGACGCAGGCCGCTATTCGCGCGGGACATCGCGTGCTCGATCTCGGGTGCGGCACAGGGACGCTCGGCGTCGCGATAAAGGCATCGGCGCCGCACGCCGAGGTTATCGGGCTCGACGCCGATGAAGAGGTTTTGGCGCTCGCGCGCAACAAGTCTGCGGCGGCGGGTGTCGGGATCAGTTTTGTTCGCGGGTTCGCGACTAGGCTGCCGTTCGCAGACGGCGCGTTCGATCGCGTGGTGAGCTCGCTCTTCTTTCATCATCTGGGGCGCGAAGAAAAGGAGCGCACGTTGCGGGAAGTTCACCGCGTGCTGACCCCGGAGGGCGAGCTGCACATCGCGGATTGGGGGCGGCCCTCGAACCCGATCATGCGCGTGGCCTTTTTGAGCGTCCAGTTCCTCGATGGCTTCGCGACCACGACAGACAATGTGCGCGGACTGCTGCCCGCGCTCATCGGATCCTGCGGCTTCACGCACGTGCTTGAAACGCAGCGCTACGCCACCCTCTACGGCACGCTCTCGCTCGTGCGGGCCGTGCGTCCATGAATTTGTTCCATCCAACATGAAAACCATCCGCATCCTCACTGCACTCGTGCTCACTGCGATAGCTGGCGTCGTGGCCCGCGCTCATGACAAGAGCGCTGCGCTCGACGCCGGCCAGAAGGCGTTTCTCGTCCAATACGAAAAAGTTCGCAGTGCGCTGGCCGATGATGATCTTGCCGCGGCCAAGGCTGCCGCCGGGCCGCTCGCCGAAAGCCTCGCGGCGGTCGCCAAGGAGCAACCCAAGGCTCAGGCTGCCGCTGATGGAGCGCAGAAGCTGGCCGCCTCGGCCTCGCTCGCGGAAGCCCGTGGGGCGTTCAAGGCGGTCAGTCGGCGTGCCGTCCACCTTGCCGAAGGACAGGAAGGCTACTACCTCGCCCACTGTCCCATGGTCGCTGGCGGCGGGGGCGATTGGGTTCAAACTTCAACCAAGATCAGCAACCCCTATTTTGGCAGAGGCATGCTGACCTGCGGGAGCATCAAATGACGGATTTCGCGTTGTTAGTAGGTTAAACGCGAGTGCCAGGTTAGTGCGCGTCCGGTCACCATCAACGGTGGCCGGACGCTTTTTGCTGGGTGCGGTGTGCCACAAAATTGGACACGCTAAATCGTCACCTCAGAGAACTATCCTTGTGACTTACTGCAGAGGACGGAACTCCGCGAATCATCAGATGCTTCGTTCTGACACCCGCAGGGTTGGCAAAGCGGGCAGGCGATTGATCGGTTGAGACTCATTCATACCTGTCGCACTGTTTAGTTGACTGATTAGGCATCAGGCCAATGTTCACCTGTCGTGTCGAGATTGCGCCAAATCATTGCTGTCGTTTTTGCCCTGACCGTGTGGCTGGGCGCCTCGCAGCATTGCAATCTCGAGGCCGCCGGGATATTCGATCACCAAACCGAAACGGGCCGGGCGTGTTGCCCAGCCTCGGAGCATGGGTGCAGCGTTGACGGCTGCAAGGCGGTGGAGTCCGGCACTTATCGGCCTTCTGCCTCGACGGCCCTGGTCGCACTTCCCGCTACCCTGGAATGCTGCTGCTATCTCTGCAATGTCTTGGTCGCCCCCCCCACGGAAGTCACGCTCGCGGTGAAGGTCAGGGTTGCGGTTGAGCGAATCAAGCCGTGGGTGCCTGCATGGCATTTTGAACGACGCACGGTCGCGGCACCCGGTGCGCCGGCTGTGATCCTCGCCTGATCGGTCCCTGCGCGGGCTGACGGGTTTTCCTATTCCACGCTCGCGTGTAGGCGCGCTGCGTCCTCTCCGGGCCGTGCTGTGTCCGGACGTTTTCCACCCTCCTTTTCCACGATTCCATGAAGCAATTCCATCCCACCACCCTCATCTTCCCCCTTTGCGGGCTAGGCCTCTTGGCCCAAGCCCGCGCGCAAGAAACCGTTCCGAGTGAGACCTCGGCCGTCTCCTTGCCCGCCATTGTCAGCGAAATCACCTCAGGCAATCCCGAACTCAAGTTCTACGAGGCTGAGATCGCCGCCTCCAAGGCCGGCCTCCGCGCCGCCGGCACCTACAACAACCCCGAACTTTCGCTCGACCTCGGCCGGCGCAAACTCACCGATCCGACGGGCACCCTCGCGGGCGAAGGGACCTCCTGGGGCGTATCGGTCACCCAAACCTTTGAATGGCCCGGCCGGCTTGCTCTGCGCAAGGCCGTTGCCAACCGACAGGTCGAATTGGCCGAACTCGGCCTTGCCCGCTTCCGCGCCGCCCTTGAGGCCCGGGCCAGTGCCCTGGCTTTCGGATTGTATGCCTCGGCCGAAAAGGGCGCGGCCGTCCGTGAAGTGGCCGACCGTTTCGCCGCGCTCAAGGCGACGTTCCTCGCGCGCGATCCGGCCGGCATCACGCCCCTGCTGGAAACCCGGGTGATCGAAGCCCAGGAACTAGCGCTCCAGCGTCGCGCCACCGAGGCGGAGCTGGTCGCGCAGGCGGCGTTGATCGAACTGAACCAGTTGCGCGGCATGTCGCCGGCCACGCCGCTGCGCGCCGCCGCGACCAACCTGGTGTTCAATGCCTCCCCGGAGACCTCGGCCCTGCTCGGCGCTGCCCGCGAGAACAATTTCGATTTCCGCGCTCGCAAGGTAGAACTCGAACAGCAAGGTTACGCCGTCCAGCTCGCGCGCAACGACCGCTATCCGAGCTTCAGCGTGAGCCCCTACTATTCGCAGGCCAAGGCCGGTGACAAGGAGCAGAACTACGGCATCGGACTGTCCATCCCGCTTCCGTTGAGTTCACGCAACCGCGCCGCCGTGGATGTCGCCGAGGCCCGGCAGCGTCAGGCCGAGGTGGCCGTGCTGGTTGCCCAGCGTGAACTGGACCGCGCCGTTTTGACCGCGGCCCAGGCCTTCCTGGCCAAGGTCCGGGAGTCGCAGCGGTGGTCGCCCGAGTCGGTCCAGCGATTCCGCGAAGCTGCGGAACTCGCCGACCGGCACTACCGGCTCGGAGCCGTGCCCATCGCCACCTACGTCGAGCTGCAAAACTCCTACCTTGAAGCCGTCGAAGCCCTGCTGGATACGAAGCTGGAAGCCCTCGAAGCCGGCTTGCAGCTCAAACAGCTCACGGGCCTAGACTTCAACCCCGTGGAGATCGCGCCATGAAGCGCAGATTCCATTGGCTGGGATTGACCGTAGCCTGCCTGGGCCTGTTGCTCGGCGGCTGCGGCAGGAAGGATTCCGTCGCAGAGCACGACCGATCGGAAAGCGAGGAAGGCGAAGGCGGCGGGGTTTTATTTAAGGAAGGCCGGGGGCTGTCGCTCAACCCCGAGGTCATCCAGGCGCTCGGGCTCCGCACCGCCGAGGCCGAGGAGCGTCCTCTGGCCGACAACATCCGCCTGATCGCGCAGGTGTTCGAGACCGGGCCGCGCGTGCTGGCAAGCGCGACAGTGCCGGCGGCAGAGGCCGAACATTTTGAACAGCATCCTTTCCAAGGTGCGAAGCTGGTGCGCATCGACCGCAGCACGGCGACGGCCACCCGGCTGGTGGACCTCATTGTCGCCCTAGATCGGACCGATACCCCCGCCATTGGCGAATTCGTCGAGGTGATCTTCGCAGCCGAGCCCACCACGGTTCTCGCCGTGCCGAGCACCGCGCTGCTCGATAGCGCCGCAGGCACCTTCGTTTACGTCGTCAATGGCGAATACTACCTGCGCACGCCCGTGAAAACAGGCGCCCGCAGTTCGGACTACGTCGAAATCACCGACGGACTCTATGGCGGCGACGTGGTCGTTACCGCTCCCGTTGAACAACTCTGGCTCGCTGAACTCCGCCTAACCAAGGGCGGCGGCCACAGCCACTAATCTTCCCCTTCCTTTCCCATGATTGATAAAATTCTGGAGTTTGCCCTCCGTCAGCGCGTTTTCGTGCTCCTCGGCGTGGTGGCGCTCATCACCGTCGGCGTCTGGTCGGCCGTCCGCCTGCCCATCGACGCCGTGCCCGACATCACCAACGTGCAGGTGCAGATCAACACTTCCGTGCCCGCCCTCGCGCCCGAGGAAATCGAGAAGCTCGTGACCTATCCGGTTGAGGTCGAAATGGGCGGTATCGAGAAGCTCCTTGAGGTGCGCTCCATCTCCAAATTCGGCCTCTCCCAGGTGACGCTGATTTTCGAGGAGGACGCCGACATCTACCGCGCCCGCCAGTTGGCCGGGGAGCGTCTGCAAGCGGTCCTCGACGAATTGCCGCCCGGCGTCACGCCGAAGCTCGCTCCGATCACCACCGGTCTCGGCGAAATCTATCACTACACCGTTCATTACCAAAAGGACCACAAGGACACTCCGTCGGATCCAGTCGAGCGCCTGCGTCAGCTCAAGCTCGTGCAAGACTATGTGGTCAAACCAGCATTGCGCACTGTCAAAGGCGTCACCGAGGTGAACACCTCCGGCGGCTACGAAAAGCAGCTCGTGATCATGCCCGATCCCGTGAAGCTGACCAGCGTAGGCCTGACCATCGGCGAGATCGCCGACGTGATCGCCGAGAACGTCACCAACGCCGGTGGTTCCGTGGTCGAGAAAGGCGGTGAAAGCGTGACCGTTCGCGCCGTCGGCCGGGTGCAGACCACGGAGGAGATTGCCGACCTGCCGCTCAAGTTCTCCGGCCGGCCCGCCGCCCTGCGCGTGAAGGACGTGGCGGAGGTGGCCATCGGCTCCGGCGTGCGCACGGGCTCGGCCACACACGACGGCCAGGAGGCCGTGCTCGGCTCGGCCCTCATGCTCATCGGGGAAAACAGCCGGCTCGTGTCACAGCGCGTGCATGAGAAGATCGAGGAGATCCAGCCCAAGCTGCCGCCGGGAATCGTGGTCGAGACGGTTTACAATCGCACCGACCTGGTGAATTCCACCATCCGCACGGTCGAAAAGAACCTGTTCGAGGGTGCCTTGCTCGTCATCGCCGTTCTGATAGGCCTGCTCGGCAACTGGCGGGCGGCGCTCATCGTCGCCTCAGCCATCCCGCTCTCGATGCTCTTTGCCATGACCGGAATGGTCCGCTACGGGGTGTCGGGCAACCTGATGAGCCTCGGTGCGGTGGATTTCGGCCTCATCGTGGACGGCGCGGTCGTCATGGCCGAGAACGTGGTGCGGGTGCTGGCGCACCGGCAGCACCAGCTCGGGCGGCTGCTCACACGGGAGGAACGGATGCACGGCATCCTGACGGCCTGCAAGCAGGTCGGCTCCCCCACGGTGTTCGGCGTCGCGATCATCACCATCGTCTATCTGCCGATGTTCACGCTCACCGGCATCGAGGGAAAGATGTTCCAACCGATGGCCTTCACCGTCGTGTTCGCCCTGATCGGTGCGCTCATCCTGGCCCTGACCGTCGTGCCGGTGCTCTGCTCGTTCTTCCTGACCAAGAAGGTGAGCGAGGAGGATAACCTGCTCATCCGCGCCGCCAAGCGCCTCTACGCGCCCGTCCTGCAATTCAGCCTGCGGATGCGCTGGCTCATGACGGCGGTGGCCGTGGCCATCTTCGCCGTGTCGCTCGGGGTGTTCACCCGCCTCGGTGCGGAATTCATCCCCCAGCTCGACGAGGGGGCGCTCGCTGCGCAGATGATCCGCACCACCAGCATTGGTCTCGGGCCTTCCTTGGAAATGCAGACGGCGGCCGAAAAGCTGATGTTGGAAAAGTTCCCGGAAGTGACCCACACTTTCGCGCGTGTAGGCACTTCCGAGGTCGCCACCGACCCGATGGGCGTGAACATCGGCGACAGCTACATCCTGCTCAAGCCGCCGGCGGAATGGCGCCGGGTCGATGGTCGGACCATCACGAAGGATGAGTTGACCAACCTGATGGCGCGGGAGCTTACTACGCATTTCCCGGGCCAAAGCTACCTGTTCTCCCAGCCGATCGAGCTGCGGTTCAACGAACTGCTCTCCGGCAGCCGCGCCGACATCGCCATCAAAGTTTTCGGCGATAACTACGACACTTTGGAGAAGGTGGCGGGCGAGGTCCGTGAGGTCGTGGAGAAGATCCCCGGTGCCGCCGACGTGGAATTCGACGCGGCCGGCAAGGCCCCCGTCCTCCAGGTCGTGCTGAACCGCGCCGCCATGGCGCGCTACAACGTGCATGCCGCCGAGGTGAACAAGGTGGTGGAGACGGCGTTTGCCGGCACGGAGTCCGGCGTGGTGGTGGACGGCAACCGGCGCTTCCCCATCGTCACGCGCCTGCCGGAGCGCTCCCGCCGGGACTTCGCCCGGGTCGCCAATTTGCCGGTCCGGACTTCCGACGGTGGCGTCATCACGCTCGGCCAGGTGGCCGACGTAAGCGTCACGGAAAGCGTCAACACGATAAGTCGCGAGGCGTTCCAGCGTCGCATGGCCATCCAAGTGAATCTGCGCGGCCGGGATGTGCAGAGCTTCGTGCAGGAGGCGCAGGAGAAGATCGCCGCTGGGGTCAAGCTGCCCGACGGCTACTTCGTCGAATATGGCGGCGCCTTCAAGAACCTGCAGGAAGCTCGCACCCGGCTGATGATCGTTGTGCCGATGGCCTTGGGAGCGATCTTTCTGCTCATCTTCATGGCTTTCGGGAGCGTGCGACAGGCCTTCATCGTCTATACTGGCATTCCGTTGGCCGTCACCGGCGGCATCTTTGCGCTCTGGCTGCGCGGCCTGCCGTTTTCCATCTCCGCTGCCGTCGGCTTCATCGCCCTTTCCGGCGTCGCTGTGCTCAACGGCGTCATGATGATCTCCTTCATCAACCAGCTTCGCGAAGAAGGTAAGAATGTGCGCGAAGCGGTCGTAGAGGGCGCACTCACCCGGCTTCGCCCTGTTTTGATGACCGCCCTCGTGGCGTCTCTCGGTTTCGTGCCCATGGCTCTCGCGCATGGGTCCGGTGCCGAGGTCCAGCGCCCGTTGGCGACCGTCGTCATTGGCGGGATCATCACGGCCACATTCCTCACGCTGGTGCTGCTGCCGACGCTCTATTGCTGGTTCGAGCGCGATCCCGCCCCGGTGCCAGCAGAACCCACACCCCCAACTGGAGGCCACGCATGAAAACCAAACCCTGGCTGCTCGTTCTCGCCGCAGCCGGCCTCGCCGGCTGCACCACGCCCTTCCGGGCTCCATCCGACGTGGCGCACATCAAGCTCGACCGGGTGGATTCACCCCTCGTCCGCGTCGAGAAAATCTGGCTGGAGCGCAAGCATGGTCCGCTGGTGGTCACCGGCTACGTGCTTCGGCGACTCGAAACCGAAGACACGAGCGGAACGCACCTCGATGTGACCTTGTTTGATGCCAGCGGCCGGGTGCTGCGCAGCACGGTGGAGCACTTTGAGCCCCGGCAGATACCCCGGCGTTATCGTCGCCCGGACGATGCCGCTTACCGCGTGGTGCTGGACCCACTGCCACCTGGCACTGCGCGTATCGAAGTCCACGCCCACGAAGGCAACCACTCCTGAACTACCATCCACCCTCATACCCATGAAAAACATCCGTCGTCTCTCCCTCCTGTTGATCGCCGCAGTCGCCAGCGCAACCACGCTCCTCGCCAAGCCGATCCCCGGCCCCAAAGGCGGGCGAATCCTCACGTCCGAAGCGCCTCATGCAGAGTTCTTCGTGCAGCCGGACCGCACCGTTCTCGTGTCGTTTTACGACCAGGAACTCAAGCCCGTCGCCGCCACCGACCAGATCGTCACCGCGACCGTGGAGGCGAAATCGGGCAAGGCCACGCTCAGTTTCTCTCCCAAAGACGGAGCGCTGGTTTCCACGGCACCGCTGCCCGAGGGCGATGGCTACCGCGTAGTCGTGCAGGTGCGCGACACCGCCACCGCCAAGCCCAAGAACTATCGGGTCGAATATCACGACGAAGTCTGCGGCGAGTGCAAGCGGGCGGAGTATGCCTGCATCTGCGACGACGCTGGCGGCGACAAACACGACCACTGAGACCCCGTGAAAGCCATTGTTGCATTCATCCGCCCATCGAAAGAAGAAGCCGTGCGCGAGGCGCTGCACGGCATCCCCGGGCTCTCGGGCGCCAGCTTCTCGGATATGCGCGGCTTCGGCAGAGGCCGCGAATTGAACCGGGAAGAAGCCCGTGACGAAGCCGTCGTGGGCGCGCTCCATCGTGTCAGGGTCGAGGTGATGGTGTCTGATGCCACCGCCGCCTTGGTCGAGAAGGCTATCCTCACTGCCGCCCATACCGGGCAGCGCGGGGACGGAAAACTCTACGTGCTGCCGCTGGGGACCGCCCGGCGGATCAGCACCGGCGAAAGCGGCGACACCGCCATTTAAGAACCCACTCACTCCATGACACGACAACCACCCCCGACCCGGCGCGCTCGCGCCAGGTCGTTTCGTCAACCCTGAAAGGCACGGCGGTTTTCATCGGTTCAACTGCCGTGCAGCCATCCCATGAAACCAAAACTACCCCTGCTCCTCGCGTTGGGCCTGGCCACACTCGGCGGCTGCGCCACTGCGCGGCAGCGACAATCGGCCGAGCTGGCCGCCAGCTTCGGCGTTTCCGAGTCCATCGTCCGCGCGATGGAACGCGGGGGACGCCTGTCCCTCGACGAGATCGCCGCTCTCACCCAAGCCGGATTTCCCGCCGAGGAAACCCTCTTTTATCTGAAGTCCGGCAGCGCGGTGTATTCGCTCAGGATCGCACAGATAGATGAACTGCGCGCGGCCGGCGTCTCCGATCTCGTCATTGACTACATGCTGGGCACCCCCTTGCGCGGGAATCCCGGTCTTTTCAGCCGAAACCGTCCGCACTGGCCCGGGTTGCGCGGCAACCATGGGCTGCGCGGCCCCATCCACACCAGAGGAGTCCACTGACATGAACATGAACCCGATGCTCAAATACTCGTTGCTCGCCTTGGCTGCGTTTCTCAGCCTGGCCGCGACCAAGCCGTCGTCCTCAACCGCCAAGAAGGACACCCAGGAGCCCGTTTACGAACTGCCAAAAACCGGCGTGACCCGGGAGCGCCCGCAGCGCGGCTGGATCAACGTCGAGCCGCAGGGCACGCGGCTGGTGGTCAAGTTCTTCGACAAGGAGAAAAAGCCCATGGCGCCCGACGTGGCGCGCGGCCTCGTGCGCCTGAAATACGCCAGCAAAAACCCCGTGCAGGCCGTGCTGACGCAGGCGGGCGACACCCTTGCCACCCCGGCGACCATCCGCCCGCCGCATAATTATCTGGTGATCCTGAGCCTGTTCGCCGGCGCCGGTGACGAGGCGTCCGAAAGCTACACCTTCAAATATCCCTGACATGCATAAAATCATATTTTTAGGCGGCCTGCTGCTTACCGGGACCAGCGTGCTGGCCCAGACCGGAGCGGTGTTGCCGGCTTCGCTTGAGGGGAAGATCGACCTCGCGGAGGCCATCCGCTTCGCTTTGGAGCACAACTTCGCGATCCGGCAGGCCCGCGAACGCATCCGTGCCCAGGAAGGCGTGATCACGACGGTCACAGCGGCCGGGTTGCCGGCAGTCTCCGCCACTGGTCTGTATCAGCGCAGCAACACTCCCACCTTGCAGTTTCCATCGGGAGCGGGGGGCGGGTTGCCGGTTTTCGTGCCGATTGGCAGATATTGGCGGCTCATCCTCGGCTTCCAGCAGACACTCTACGCCGGCGGTGGCGTGCAGGCGGCCAAGCGGGGCGCCACCCTGACGCGGGATGCCGCCGTCTATGAGCTACGGACGGTGGTTGACGGGACCTTGCTGGACGTAAAGACCCGCTTCTACGATGTCCTGCTGGCCCGGGAGCAGATCAAGGTTCAGGAGCAGAACCTGCAATTGCTGGAAAGCGAACTGCGTGACGCCAAGAACCGGTATGAAGCCGGGGCGGTGTCGCAGTTCGAGTTTCTGCGGGCCGAGGTGGCCGTGGCCAACGCCAAGGTGCCCTTGATCACGGCGCGCAACAACCACCGCCTCGCAATTGAGGAGTTGCGCCGGGTGCTCGGCGCTGCGCCCACGGACAGAAAGGATGCGCCGCCGCCGGATATTGTCGGAGAACTGGGGTTTGAACCGGTCATGGCCGACCTGAGGACGGCGATGGCGGCAGCCGACCGCGACCGTCCGGAACTCCTGCGGTTGAGAAAGCTCCAAGAAGCGGCCGCAGCAGGAGAGATCTCGGCCCGGGCGGAGTATTTTCCCAGCCTGGCGCTGGTAGGCTCCGAGGAGTTGCGGAAAGGGGCGACCGATCATTTCAGCGATTCACGGACGGGCTGGCGGCTTGGTTCACAATTCCAGTGGCGTGTCGCCGGCCGCGACGCCGCCGGTCGGGTGCGGCAGGCGGAATCGCAGTCCGCTTTGGCCAAACTGACGGAGGAGGAAACCGCACTCGCCGTGCAAGTCGAGGTGAGGCGCGCTCTGTCCTCGCTGGAGGCGGCCACGGAACTCGTGCGCTCCACCAAGCAATCGGTCGCGCAGGCTGAGGAGGCACTGCGGATCGCCCAAGTGCGCTACACCGCCGGCGCGGCGACGCAACTGGACTTGTTCAAGGTTCAGGTGGAGGTGACTACCGCTCGGACCAGCCAGATCAGTGCGTTGCACGCCTACAATGTTTCGGTGGCCCAACTACAGCGAGCGACGGGGGCCACGGAGGTTGAGTTTACGGAACCTCTGCCGACCACAATATCACCATGAACCACAGCGACCATGAACCTTGCTGCGACCATGAACACGGGGAGGCCGCGAGCCGGATGGAGACAATCAGCCTGGTCGCATCCGGTGTTTTGACTGGCTCGGCTTTGCTCGTCCATTCGGCAGAGTTCGGCTCAGACCTGCTCGTCACCGGACTTTCTGCGACCGCGATGTTGTCTGGCGGTTGGATTTTGCTGCCCAAGGCGTGGCGAGCCCTCCACCGACTGCGTCCGGACATCAACCTGCTGGTCGTCATTGCTGCCGTAGGAGCCTCCATCATCGGCGAATGGGTTGAGGCCGCGGCGGTCGTATTCCTGTTCGGTGTGGCCGAATGGCTGGAAGGCTGGGCCGACCGGAGGGCGCGTCGGGCGACGGAGGCGTTGCTGGAACTGGCGCCAAAGGTCGCTTTGGTCAGGAGGGAAAGCGGTTTTGTTGAGCTGCCCGTCGATCAGGTGACGGTCGGTGACACGGTCGCCACCAAGTCGGGCATGAGCATCCCGCTCGACGGCGTGGTGCTGACCGGCGAATCAGCGGTCAATCAGGCGCCGATCACCGGCGAGTCGGTCCCGGTGGACAAGAAACCGGGCGACACCGTATTTGCCGGCACCATCAATGGAGAAGGGGCGCTGGAAATCAAAGTGACCAAGACAACCGGCGACACGACGCTGGCTCGGATCATCCGGCTGGTTGCGGAAGCGCAGGAGCAGAAAGCGCCCACGCAGCGTTTCGTGGATGTGTTCGCCCGCTACTACACGCCCGCCGTTACTGTCGTGGCGCTTCTGGTGTTTCTCGTGCCGCCGCTGCTGCTGGGCGGTGACTGGAGCACCTGGCTCTATCGCGCTTGTGTGCTGCTCATCATCGCCTGTCCGTGCGCCTTGGTGATTTCCACCCCGGTCAGTATTGTCGCCGGCCTGACGGCGCTGGCGCGGCGCGGCGTGCTGGTCAAAGGCGGTGCGCACCTCGAAACCATCGGTCGCCTCAAGGCACTCGCCGTGGACAAGACCGGGACTATCACGGAGGGGAAACCGCAGGTGCTCGGCGTTGAATTGCTGGATTCGGCTACCATGTCTCAGGTGCTGGGAGTTGCGGCTGCAATTGATGAACATTCCTCTCATCCCCTGGCCCAGGCTGTGGTCGCCCACGCCAGGGGGCAGAATATCCCCTACGAGCGCGCATCCAGCTACCAGGCCCGGAGCGGGCGCGGGGCCGAGGGTGTGATCGCCGGCCACGCCTACTTCGTCGGCAACCACCGTTTCGCGCACGAACTCGGAGTCTGCTCGGAGAGTGTCGAGGACCGGTTGTCTGCGATCGAGGCCCATGGGCAGTCGGTCGTGGTCGTAGGCCATCGTCCGCACGACGGATGCAAAGGTGAGGTCCTCGGCATCATCGCCATCGGGGACACGCTCAGACCCCACGCCAAGGCAGCGATCTCCGCATTGCACGCGGCAGGTGTCGAACAAGTGGTCATGCTGAGCGGTGACAATCAGCGCACGGCGACCTTCATCGCGCAGCAGGTGGGTATTGATGAAGCCCGGGGCGACCTGCTACCGGACGACAAGGTGGAGGCCGTGAAATCGCTCCGCGAAAAGCACGAAATCGTTGGCATGGTCGGTGACGGCGTGAACGACGCCCCGGCGATGGCAACGGCCACGGTCGGCATCGCCATGGGCGCGGCCGGCACCGACGCCGCCATCGAGACGGCCGACATCGCCCTAATGCAGGACGAGCTCGGCAAGATCGCCGAAACGATCCGCCTCGGCCGGCGCACCCTTGGCATCATCCATTTCAACATCGCCTTCGCCCTCGGCCTGAAGGCCATCTTCCTCCTCCTTACCCTGATGGGACACGCCAGCCTGTGGCTGGCCATCATGGCGGACACCGGTGCCACCCTGCTTGTCGTCGCCAACGCCCTGCGCCTGCTCGCCGCGCCCAAGCCGGCAAAGCTCTAGCCGGTCATGCACTCGCGTCCGAAAACGAAGAAATCGTCCAAAGCGTCGCGGACTCTGCGATGGGAGATCGAGGTCATTCCCTGGGCCATGGGCATCGGGATGCTGCTCGGATTCCTGGCTGAGGTGACATGGCATGGAAACGCCCTGTGGATGATCGGCGGCGGGATTGCCGGCGGCTTGGTCGGCGCGGTTTGCGATACGGCCTTATTTCTTTATCGGCGCTACCTGCACGATAGCGTCAAAAGACGGATTTCGCGTTGTTAGTAGGTTAAACGCGAGTGCCAGGTTAGTGTGCGTCCGGCCACCAGCAACGGTGACCGGACGCTTTTCGTGCCGTGCCGCGTAAACGGTTCATAGTCGGGGAATGCACAGTTTTTCTGGGAAATTGCGGAGATTGACGCAGGCCCATTGTGCGATGCTGGAGAGTGATGAAACGAACCAGCGATGCAGGCGATAAGCGCCGGGCCACCCTGTTGATGTGCGTGTGCGTCGGCACGCTGTCGGCGATGGGGATTCTGACGGGCTGCAAGGATCGAAAGATCGAGACCTACGAGATCGCAAAGGAATCTATGCCTGCGGCGATCGAAACCGCGGACCATGCGGCTCACGCTCAGGCGGCTGCGCCACCGGGCGTCACGACCGAAACGACGGGTTCCCTGAGTTGGGAGGCCCCGCCTCACTGGAAACCGAAGCCGGTGTCTGCGATGCGGCGCGCGAGCTTCGGCGTGCCGCTGGCCGACGGCACCGAGGCCGATCTTTCGGTCTCCGTGCTCGGCGGTGCCGCGGGCGGACTGGCGGCCAACGTGAACCGGTGGCGCGCCCAGCTCGGCCTGCCGGAACTCGCCGCGGACGAGATTCCGCGCGCAGCCGAGAAGGTGCCCGCCGGCGGAGTCACGTTCACCCTCTTCGATCTCGCTGGCAACCCCGGCGGAGCGGAGGTCCGGATGCTCGCCGCCGTGGCCGAGTTCGAGGGGCAGAGCTGGTTCGTGAAATTGATGGGCCACGACCACTGTGTTGCTACCGAGAAGCCTGCGTTCGTCGCATTCCTTCGTTCCATCAAGACCCCTTGAGCCATGCGCCCGTTCCTCACCTCGATCCTCGGCCTGCTCGTGTCGCTCCGCTTCACCGTCATGCTCATCCTGCTGGCGATCGTGCTGGTGGTTGCGGCGACACTCGACCAGGCGAATCTCGGCCTGCTCGCCGTGCAGGAGAAATACCTGCGCGCATTCGTCGTGTTTGCCCGGTTGCCGGGCACGCACCTTGCCGTGCCGCTATTCCCGGGCGGCTACCTCGTCGGTGGCTTGCTGCTGCTCAATCTGATCGCGGCCCACGTCTATCGCTTTCGTTTCACATGGCGCAATGCCGGCCTGTTGCTCACGCATGTCGGACTGATTCTCCTGCTCGTGGGGGAGTTGCTGACGGGCCTCTGGCAGCGGGAGAGCTCGTTGCAGCTTCGCGAAGGCGAGACGCGGCGCTACACCGAGGACTTCTACCGCAACGAACTCGTCTTTATCGATAGCAGCGGCGAAAGGACCGATCGCGTCGTCTCGATTCCCGAGTCGCTAGTCGCCAGTCGCGACGCCATTCAGGATCCGGCGCTGCCGTTTCAGGTTCGCGTCACGGACTACCTGGTCAATGCAGAGCTGCGCGCACGCAGCGAATCGCCGCATGCGCCCGCCAGCCCGGCGACGGCAGGTGCGGGGCGGCGCGTTGCCGTGCGACGGCTTGATCCTGTCTCCAAATCCGACGAGCGCAACCTGCCTGCCGCGTTCATCGAGGTATCCGCCGCTGAACGTTCGCTCGGCACCTGGCTTGTCTCGCCGGGCCTCGGGGAACCGCAATCGTTCACGCATGAGGGCCGCACCTGGCGGATCGCGATGCAAGCGAAGCGCTACTACGTGCCGTTCAGCGTCACTTTGCAACGGGTCACGCACGATGTCTATCCCGGCTCGGACATCCCGAAGAATTTCGCCAGCCGCGTGCGCGTGCGCAGCGATGACGGTCGTGATGATCGTGAGGTGACGATCTTCATGAACAATCCGCTGCGTTACCGCGGCCTCACGTATTACCAGCATCAGATGAACAAGGCCGAGGGATTCACCGGCCTTCAGGTGGTGCGCAACCCGAGCTGGGTGCTGCCGTATGTCTCTTCGGCGATGATGGGGCTCGGGCTGGTGGTTCACTTTGGTTCTCATCTCATCGGCTTTGTTCGCCGCCGCCCGGCCGCGAGTTACGAGGTGCTCGTCACATGAAAAAGATCCTTCCTCTCTCTGTTCTGCTCGTTGCGGTGATCGGCGTTGTCAGCACTTTGCTGCCACCGCGCGCCAAATCCGACTTCGATGTCGCGTCATTCGGCCGGCTGCCCGTCCTGCTCAACGGCCGTCTGAAGCCGCTCGACACCGTTGCGCGCACATCGCTCTTGATGCTGCAAGGCCGGCAGCGGGTGGCCACACCCGAGGGCCGTGCCCTGCAACCAATCGAGTGGCTGCTCGACGTGCTCTATGCGCCAACCGCCGCCGACACCTACCGGCATTTCCTGATCGAAAATCCGGAGGTGCTCGACGTGTTCAAATTGCAACCGGCGGATGGCGACGGCGGGAAACGGTTTTCCTATGCGCAGCTCGCCAGCGGCGCTTCCGAACTTGAGCGGCAGGCGAAGACAGCCGAGGAGATCGAGCCGGCGCGGCGGACGCCGTTTCAAAATCAAGTGCTCCAGTTGCGCAATCGGCTGATCCTTTACCTGCGGTTGAAATACACGATGCAACCCGATGGCGTGCCGGGCTTCTTGGCTGATCTGACGGAACTCGGGACCACGCTGCCGGACAGGCTTGCCGTCGTGCGTGCGCGCCAGCGCGGCGAACCGCACAGCGAAGCGCTGTTCGCCCGCATGGCGGAGTTCGTGCGGCAGTTCGATTTTATGCATTCGGCGGGTTATCTGATCGCGATTCCACCGCTGGGGGCAGAGACTGACTTCAACAAATGGAAGACGCCCGGCCAGGCGCTCCTCGATTCATTCGAGGCCAGCGAGCTGCATCCCACGGCGCTCGCGTATGCGCAAGCAGGCCGGGCGTGGACGGGAAGGGGGCTGACGGCGGTGCGAGCCGCAGAGTTCAATCTTGCGGTCACCACCCTCCATGAACGACTTGGCCGATCGTATGCGCCGGCCCTGGCGAAGACGGGCGTGGAGACATGGTTCAATGCCGCGCAGCCATTCTACACGAGCATGGTGCTGTTCGTGGCGGCTTTGCTCGTCGCGCTCGTCTCGTGGCTCGTGTGGCCCGACACGCTGCGGCACGTCGCGGTCGGTCTCGTGAGCTTCGCGTTCGTGCTGACCACCGCGGGCATCGCTACACGGATGTGGATCGAAGGCCGGCCCCCGGTCACCAACCTTTACTCGTCGGCCCTTTTCGTCGGCTGGGTGGCGGTGGCGCTGTGCCTCGCCATCGAGGCCATCCACAAGAATGCTGTCGCGAGCGTGGCGGCATCGGTCATCGGTTTCTGCACTTTGGTGATCGCGCACCATCTCTCGATGGGCGGCGACACGATGGAAATGATGCGCGCCGTGCTCGACTCGAATTTCTGGCTGGCAACGCATGTGGTCACGATGGCGATGGGCTACGGTGCGGCGTTCCTGGCCGGGTTTCTGGCCATCATCTACATCGTGCGCGGCACGCTCACCAAATCGCTCGACCGCAGCACGGCCGATGCGCTGACAAGGATGGTTTATGGCATCGTATGCTTCGCGACCTTGTTCAACCTCGCCGGCACGGTGCTTGGTGGCATCTGGGCGGATCAATCCTGGGGGCGCTTTTGGGGCTGGGACCCGAAGGAGAATGGTGCGCTCATCATTGTGCTATGGTATTCGCTGATCCTGCACGCGCGGTGGGGCGGCATGGTGCGCCAGCGCGGGCTGATGAACCTCGCGGTATTCGGCAATGTCGTCACGGCAGCGAGCTGGTTTGGCGTGAACATGCTCGGCGTCGGCCTGCACAGCTACGGCTTCACCGATTCGGCGGCATTCTGGCTGATTGCTTTCGCATTGAGCCAACTCGCGGTGCTTGCGATAGGCGCGCTACCGCTGGAGATTTGGCGCAGCCGCGCGGCGATGTCCGAATCGGCGCCCGAGCCGCGCCCAAGTGGGCACTTTGCCTCTGGAACCGATCTGCCAGAAGGTGTGGCGCGCTGATCGTTTTGATGGAGGGAGGGCTGCGAATCGAAATGGGGGGTGTGGCAAGCAGGCGGCGCACCGATGTCGGCTGTGACCCACGGCAACCAGGAGGCGATGATCTGCCACGATGGCAGGAAAGGGCTGAGGGATCGAAGCGGCTATGTCCGTTTAACTTGAAAAGCCGATCATGAGCCTCCGACCTGCGTTGCTTGTTCTCGCTGTGAGTGCGTTTTCCGGCTGCGTCACACCCTTTCGGGCGCCGCCGAATGTCGCTTATATCAGGCTAGACCTGGTTGATTCGCCTGTTGTGCGGGTTGAGAAGGTGTGGCTTGAGCGAGAAAACGGATTGCTGGTTGTCCGCGGTTACGTGATCAAACGCCTGGGCGCGACCGACACCAGCCAGACGCATCTCGACGTGACGCTCTTTGACGCCGAGGGACGTGTGCTACGCCGCACCGTCGCACACTTCGAGCCGCGGCAGATTCCCCGGCGTCATCGCTGGATCAGCTCCGCGAGTTACAATGTGCCTCTGGATCCGTTGCCAGCCGGAACTACCCATATCGAGGTGCGCGCCCATGAGGGCAGCCACTCCTGAGCCGACCGAAACGTTTCGCGATAGCCATCCCATGCGTCTGGCCCCGCTCATCACCACCGAGATCGTGCTTTGGACCATGCCTATTACGGTTCCCGATGGGCGGCCGCCTCTTCACGCCCGAAATACCCCATGAGAACAAGCATCACATTGCTGTTCGTGTTGAGCATAGTTGCCATGACTGGTTGCATCAACACCGTTGCCCGGCACCGTGCGGCACAAACGGCGGAGCTGGCCGCCAGCTTCGGTGCCCCCGCCTCGATTGTTCGCACGATGGAAGGCGGTGGCCGCCTTTCCCTCGAAGAAATCGGCGCGCTCGCCCAAACGGGATTCCCTGCCGAGGAGACCGTAGGCTATCTGCGTTCAGGCAACGCAGTGTATGCGCTCAAAACGGCCCAAATTGACGAACTGCGCGCGGCCGGCGTCTCGGACCTTGTCATCGATTATATGCTGGGCACTCCACTGCGTGGGAACACAGGTCTTTTCACCCAACGCCCGTCCCAATGGCCCGGGTTTCGCGGCGGCCCTGTTCCTCGTGTGCATACGAGAGGAGTCCACTGATATGAACCCCATGCTCAAATACTCGTTCATCGCCTTGGTTGCGGTTGTCAGCCTGGCTGCAACCAAGCCGGCTTCGCGCGCAACAGCCAAAACCCCCGCCCAGGAACCCGTTTACGAATTGCCCGAAACCGGCATAACCCGGGAGCGCCCGCAAGGTGGCTGGATCAACGTTGAGCCGCAGGGCACGCGGCTCGTGGTCAAATTCTTCGACAAGGAGAAAAAGCCCATGGCGCCCGACGTTGCGCGCGGCCTCGTGCGCCTGAAATACTCCAGCAAAAACCCCGTGCAGGCCGTGCTGACGGCGGCGGGCGACACCCTCGCCACGCCGGCGACCATCCGCCCACCGCACAATTTCTTGGTGATCCTGAGCCTCTTTGCCAGTGACAGTGCGGAGGCATCCGAAAGCTACACTTTCAAATATCCCTGACGATGCGCAAAGCCGCCGTATTGGTCGTCTTGCTCCTTCCGGGATTTATGGCGTTGGCCCAGACCGCGGCTTCGCCCACTGCAGCCCTGCCGGGTGGCAAAATCGGTTTGCCGGAGGCCATCCGCTTCGCCCTGGAGCACAACTTTGCCATTCGTCAGGCTCGTGAGAAGATTCGTGCCCAGGACGGCGTGGTCACTACAGTTGCAGCGGTCGGGCTACCGACCGTTTCCGCTACCGGGCTTTATCAACAGAGCGATGTTCTCACCCTACAGTTCCCTTCGGGGGCGGGCGGTGGATTGCCGGTCTATGTTTCGACCGGTCAATACTGGCGTCTCATCCTCGATTTTCGGCAAACACTCTACGCTGGCGGCGGTGTGCAAGCGGCCAAACGCGGCGCCACCCTTACCCGGGACGCTGCCGTCCATGAATTGCAGGTAGTGATTGAGCAGACGCTGCTGGACGTGAAGACCCGCTTTTACGATGTCCTGCTGGCTCGTGAACAGATCGAGGTCCAGGAGCAGAACGTGCAACTGCTGGAGAGCGAACTGCACCATGCCGCCATCCGCTATGAAGCCGGAACGGTATCACACTTCGATCCTTTGCGGGCCGAGGTGGCTGTGGCCAATGCCAAGGTTCCGCTGATTACGGCACGCAACAATCACCGCCTCGCGATCGAAGAGCTGCGCCGCGTGCTGGGCGTGGCGGCTGGAACGGGGAAAGACGATGCGCTGCCGGAATTTGTCGGCGAACTGGAGTTCGTGCCAGTCACGGCCGACTTACGGGCGGCTCTCGTGGCGGCGGCAGCCAATCGCCCTGAACTCCTGCGGTTGAGAAAATTGCAGGCGGCGGCGGAGCTGGGAGAGATCTCGGCCCGGGCCGGGTATTATCCGAGTCTTTCGCTCTTGGCTTCGGAAGACTTGCGGAAAGGTGCGACCGATCGCTTCAGCGACTCGCAGACGGGCTGGCGGCTTGGTTCGCAAGCCCAGTGGAGCATCGCTGGTCGCGACACCGCCGGGAAGGTGCTACAGGCTGAATCGCTGTTTGCCTTGGCCAAGCTGGCGGAGGAGGAGACGGCTTTGGCCGTGCAAGTCGAAGTGAGGCGGGCGCTGTCGTCCCTGGAAAGTGCCACGGAACTCGTGCGCGCTGCCCGGCTATCGATCTCACAAGCTGAGGAAGCCCTGCGTATCGCTATGGTGAGTTACAGCGCCGGCACGGCGACTCAGCTCGATTTGCTTAAGGCTCAAGTGGAGGCGACCACGGCACGAACCGCCCAGATCAGCGCCCTGCACGCCTACAATGTCTCTGCCGCACGGTTGCAGCGCGCCATTGGCGAGAGGGAGATCGAATTCGCTGAATTGCCGCTATCGATTCCTTTGGGGGAATAGTCCGCCACTTCCCGGCACTCCCAGACCAGTGCTGTCTGCAGCGCGAGACCGACCGTCTGCTCAGGCGGCTGTGCACGGGTCTGGCCAAGGCGGAGGTTTTCGGCGGCAACCAGAGCGGCGTGGACTGGCGCTACTGGGACGACCGACCCTGCGGTTACGAAGGTCTGCTGACAGACCAGTTCGGTGTGCTGGAGGCAGTCTGCTGGCGCTGGAACCGGCTGCGAGACTGAGGTGCGCTCGCGTTTGGCCCGTCGATCTGATGCCATTGCCGTGATCGCTTTATTGCGGCTGATTCCCCTCAAGCATCTCGATTACAAAGAAATCTCCGCTCCGGGGTTTCGTGTTAAAAAACCAACCGCTCCGCCACGCTGGTTCCCCGTGGATCGGCCCGGGGCGGTCGCGGAGGTGGCCGGGGGTGCGGTTGTTCAGCCGGGTTTCCAATTCCGCCAAGATCGCGAGCGCCACCGTCTCCGGCGTGCTGCCGCCGAGGTCGAGGCCGACCGGGGCGTGGAGCTTGGCGAGGGCGGCATCGGTCAACGCGAGGCCGTCGGCTTTCAGCTCGTTCAGGATCCGGTCGGTGCGCACGCGCGGGCCGAGCTGGCCGAGGTAGGCGAAATCACGGGGCAGCAGCGCGCGCAGGAACTCGCGGTCATCGGCGTAGCGGTGCGTCATCACCACGGCGAAGGTGCGGGCGTCGAAGCGGAGTCGCGGCACGAGTTCCGGGATCGGGGCGGAGAGAACCGCTGCGGCGTCCGGGAAACGTGCCCTGTTGGCGTAGGCGGGCCGGGCGTCGGCCACGGTCACATGCCAGCCGGCGGCCTTGGCCAGCTGCGCGAGCGGACGCGCGTCGTCACCCGCGCCGCAGAGGAGCAGCGCGGGCGGGGCGGGAATGGTTTCGTGGAAATCACCGTTGGCGGCGGTCGCTTCGCCGGCCAGCCGGGTGCCGGCCTGGCTCACGATTAGTGAAGTGTCGCGGCGCTCATGCAGGTTGGCGCGCAGCGCGGGGATCCACGCCGGCCGCTCGGCGGGAATGCGCTCGAGGAGGATGCGCACGACGCCCTGGCAGCCAAGGCCCACGCCCCACACGAGATCGTTCTCGGCGGTGGTGTCGTAAACGGCCAGCTCGGGTTGGCCCGTGGCCAGCACGCGCCGGGCGCGCTCCAGGACGTCCTCCTCCAGGCAGCCGCCGCTGATCGAGCCGAGGCGCGTGCCGTCGGGCAGCAGGAGCAGGCGGGCGCCGGGCCGGCGGTAGGACGAGCCCTCGACCTTCACCAAGGTCGCCAGCGCCGCGGGTTGCCCGGCGGCGGAGTCGAGGGCGGCGAGGATGCGGGAAATCTCAGGCATGACTCAGGGCGAAGACATTGGCCGATCCCTCGGCGCGGAGGAGGCGGGCGAGGGCGGCGCTGCGGACGCCGTGGCGGCAGGTGAGCACGAGCGGGCCGGCGGCGGCGAGCTCGCGCAGCCGGGCAAGGTCAAGCGCAGGGACGGCCGTCACGCCGGACGGGGCGGTTTCGTCCGACTCGGTCAGATAAACGGTCCGCGCGGTTGCCCCCAAGGTGGCGACGCCGGAGGCGTTGAGAAAGAGCGTGGTGTCGGCGACGGCGACCGGTTTTGCGGCCTTGAGCTGGTCGAGCCGCGAGCAGACCGGGCAGTCGGGGCGGGCCTCGCGGGCGATGGTGAGTTGCGAGCCGTCGAGCAGGTTCACCAGCCGGCTCTGGCGCGGGCTGTCGCCTTCGCGGCCGAGCAGGAGCTTGATGGCTTCCGCCGCCTGCATCACGCCGAGCACGCCGACGGCGGGGCCGAAGACCGGGCCGCCCGCACAGTTGCCGGCGGTGTCGAGCGCGGCGGCGCCCTGGCCCTGCCACTGGCAGTGGAGGCAGCCGCCATGGCCGCGGCGGAAGACATCCAGGGTGCCCTCGAAACGGTGCACCGCCGCCTGCACGAGCGGCACGCCGAGGGCGAGACAGGTGTCGTGGAGCAGGAAGCGCGTGGCGAAGTTGTCGGTGCAGTCGAGCACGACGCTCTGGCCGGCGACAAGCGTGCGCGCATTTTGCGGCGTCAGTTCACCCTCGTGGCTGGTCACACGCACGGCGGGGTTGTGCAGGCGCAGGCGGGCGGCGGCGGCGAGGGCCTTGGGCGCGCCGAGCTCGGCCGTGGTGAAGAGAATCTGGCGCTGGAGGTTGGAGCGCTCGACCTTGCCGCCGTCCACGAGGGTCAGTCGGCCGATGCCGGCCCCGGCGAGATAAACGGCCGCCGGACAGCCCAGTCCGCCGATGCCGACGATGAGCATGCGCGCGGCGGCGAGCCTGGCCTGGCCGGCGGCGCCGACCTCGGGCAGGGCGGTCTGCCGCGCGGTGAGTTCGTCGTTGGCGGGCAGGGTGGCGGCCTCGACGGTGCAGTTCACCCACTCGGCGGCGCCGTCGGGGTGATGTTCCTTTTTCCAGACGGGGAGGCGCAGCTTGATTTCCTCGATGACGTGGCGGCAGGCGGCGAAGCCCGCCTGACGGTGGGCCGAGGCGACGCCGATCCAGACCGCGGCCTCGCCGATGGCGAGCGAGCCGGTGCGGTGGACGCAGAGCACCTTCGTGCCGGGGTAGATGCGTTCGGTCTCGGTCGTGATGGCCTCGCCCTCGAGCCGCGCCATGTCGTCGAAGGCCTCGTATTCGAGTTTCGTCACCGGTTTGCCGAGGTGGTGGTTGCGCACGCGGCCCTCAAAGATGGTCAGCGCCCCGGCCTCGGGCGCGGTCAGCCGCGCCTGCAGGGCGGCGGAGTCGATGGGAGCGGAGGTCAGTTCAAACATGCTCAGCCGCCGGCCACGGGGGGGATGAAGACCACGCGATCGCCGGCAGCGAGAGGCGTGGTGAGTTCGGCGTAGCGCTCGTTGACGGAAACCTTCAGGAGCGAGGCCGGGAAAGACAGGCCCGGGAAGCGCGTTTGCAGTTCGGCATAGAGGGCGGCGGCATCGGGCGCGGCGCTCTCGGCGGTAAGCGTGGCGACCCCGGCCTGCTCGCGCAGGATGGCGAAGAACCGGACCTGAATCTGTCGGACCGAAGACATGGGCTAACCACAGTTGGACACAGATACACACAGATGGAGGCAAATACCCGAAACCGTCATGCTGAACGGAGTGAAGCATCCAGTGGCATGGGCGTGGCTGAAATTGCCAGCGCTGGTTCTGATGGATCCTTCGCTGCGCTCAGAATGACCTGCCATGGGAGTGGGTTGGCATCTGTGCCCATCGGTGTTCATCTGTGGTTAAAAACTCATCCGCCGATCTCGGACATGCCGCGCGCGGCGGGGATAAGATGCTGGGCGAGGCCGTGGCCCCAGGGTTTCTCGTGGACGGCCTGGCGGATGCAGGCGCTGATGGCCTCGTCGCTTTCGCCGCCGCGCAGGAGGTTGAGCAGGTTGATCTCGTTGTCGCGGAGGAGGCAGAGGCGCAGCACGCCGTCGGCGGTCAGGCGCATGCGGTTGCAGGCGGCGCAGAAGGGCTGCGAAACCGGGCTGATGAAACCGAGCGCGCCCTGCGCGCCGGGCAGACGGTAGAGGCGCGCCTCGCCGTCGAGCTTGCCGCCGTTGACGAGTTCGAGGGGGCCGAAGGTCCTCTCTAGCAGCGCCAGCAATTCGGCCTCGCTGACCATGCCCTTGGTCTGGAAGTCGGCGTTGTTGCCGAAGGGCATCTGCTCGATGAAGCGCACCTGCCAGGGGTGGGCGAGGGTGAGGCGGGCGAGCGCGACCACGTCGTCGCCGTCGTTGACGCCGCGGCACACGACGGCGTTGAGCTTCACGCGCAGGCCGGCGCGGGCGGCGGCGTCGAGGCCGGCGCGGACGTCGCGCAGGTTGCCCCAGCGGGTGAGCTTGCGGAATTTGTCCTCGTCGAGGCTGTCGATGGAGATGTTGACGGTCTTGAGGCCGGCGTCGCGGAGCGGCTGGGCGAGCTTGTCGAGGAGCACGCCGTTGGTGGTCAGGCCGATTGTGGTGATGCCGGGGGTGGCCGTCGCGTGGCGCACGAGGTCCACGAGGCCGGCGCGGAGCGTGGGCTCGCCGCCGGTGAAGCGGATTTTCCTGAACCCCAGCGCGCCGAAGAGCGTGATGAGGCGGCGCAGTTCGTCGTCGCTCAGCAGCTCGTGCCGCGGCCGGAAGGTCATGTCCTCCGGCATGCAATACACGCACCGCAGGTTGCAGGCATCCGTGAGCGAGATGCGCAGGTAGTCGATGTCGCGGTTGTATTGGTCGAGGGGCATCGTTCAGCCGGCGGGACGCGCCGGGGCGGGCAGCCAGCGACGCAGGGAATGGAAGAGGATGCAACCCACGATCATTCCCGTGAGGTAGCCCTGCGGGGCGAAAACGCAAACGATGGCCACCAGCGCTGCGAGACCCAGGGCCAGCGGCGTGCGCGGCACCTCGCGCAGCAGCAGGAGCAGCACACCGGCTTCGACGAGCAGGACCGCACCAAGCACCGGAGCCGGGAACGCGCGCAATACCTCCTGGAATGCGCCGCTGAAGAGCGCCCCGACCACAAGGTAGAGCGAACCGTAGATGACGACCGACCCGCCGGTCCGCGCGCCGAGGGCGTAGTAGCCGGCGAGCCCGCCACACCCGTGGCACATGGGGATGCCGCCCAGCCACGGCGAAAGGAGGTTCATCACGCCGTAGGTGCGGCCGATGCCGCGCAGCGTGACCGGCTTTTCCGGGAACAGGTCGGAGACGGTGCGTTGCGTCGCGATGACGGAATTGGAAAGCGACAGCGGCACCTGCGGCAGCACGAGCAGGGTGAGGGCCGCGGCCCATTGATCCCAGGGCAGCGCGGTGGGCGTGGGCAGCACCAGGCCGAAACCCTGGCCGAGCACCGTCCAGTCAATGCGGGCGAAGGCCGCCCAGAGTGCGCCCGCCCCGACCACGACCAGCGCGCCGGGGAAATGGCGGTGGCCGCGCAGCCAGACGAGCAACGCCACGGCGGCGCCGGCGGCGATCCAGCCCCAGGCGCCCTCGCGGCCGGTCAGGCCGAGCGACGTGCGCGCGAGAGCCAGCCCGAGCCCCGCCTGGATGCCGCGCACGACGAGGACGGGGATGAGTTTTTGCAGCCGGTCGAGCAGGCCCGACCAGGCGAGCACGAGCATCAGCGCGCCAATTATGAGGCCGGCGAGTTGGAGCTGGGCGCCGGTGGCCTGGCCGGCGATGACGACCACGGCCATGGCCTTGAGCGGCTGCACGGGCATGGGCAGGCCGTAGAGGATGCCGGAGGCGATCTGCGCGAGACCGAACGCGATGAACACGCCGGCCGGGTCGAGTCCCGTTGCCAAGAGGATGCCGGCGATCAGCGGCAGGTCGGTGCCGATGTCGCCGAAGGCGCCGGCCAGTTCGTGCCGGTCGAAGCGCAGCCTGTTCAGGGCCGGCATGGGGCCTTGAAGACCTCGTTGACCAGGGCCGGTCGGAAACCGGCGATGTGGTCGAGGGCCTCGGCGATGGCGGGCACAATGAGGGGCAGACACTCGCCGATGGCGCGCGGGCGTCCGGGCAGGTTGACGATGAGCGAACGACCCCGCACGCCGGCGGTGGCGCGGGAGAGGATCGCGGTCTTCACCTTCTCGTAGCTGTGCAGGCGCATCACCTCGCCGAAGCCGGGGAGCTCCTTCTCCAGCACGGCCCGCGTGGCCTCGGGGGTCACATCGCGGGCGGAGGGGCCGGTGCCGCCGGTGGTGATGATAAGCGGGCACTGCTCGACGTCGGCCAGGCGGATGAGCGCGGCCGCGAGCTGGGCGCGGTCGTCGGGCAGAAGCACGCGCACCCACTCGAGTGGCTCGGTGAAATGGCTGGCGGTGACGCGCTCGATCTCCGGGCCGCTCTCGTCGGCATAAACGCCGTTGGCGGCGCGATCGCTGAGGGTGACACGGGCGACTTTCATGACGGGAAACCGTCAACCACAGATGAACACAGATTCACACTGATGGGATTCAGACTGTCTTGGCGGTCATCCTGAGCGGAGCGAAGGATCCACGTGGGAGCCGGAACGCGCGTCATTCCCCTGGACCCTTCGCACGGCTCAGGATGACGGAAGCGAGGGTTGGTTCCTGATTCGTGTGAATCTGTGTTCATCTGTGGTTGAAAAACTCAGGCCTTGGTTTTCTCCGCCACCCGGATGCCGCCGATGGACATGGATTTGTCCACGGCCTTGCACATGTCGTAGAGGGTGAGGGCGGCGACGGAGACGGCGGTGAGGGCCTCCATCTCGACGCCGGTCTTGCCAGTGAGGCGGCAGGTGGCGCGGATGCCGATGCCGTCGGCGGCGACGGTGAACTCGACGTCCACGTGACTGAGCGCGAGCGGGTGGCAGAGGGGGATAAGTGAGGCCGTGTTTTTGGCCGCCTGGATGCCGGCGATCTTGGCGACGGTGAGCACGTCGCCCTTGGGCAGGGCCTTGGCGCGCAGCAACTCGATGGTCTTGGGCGAGCAGGTCAGGCGACCCTCGGCCACGGCCGTGCGCTGCTGGTCGGGCTTGGCGCCGACGTCCACCATGCGGGCGCCGCCGGCGGGATCGAGATGGGAGAAGTCGGTCATGGAAGCATCAGAAACGGAGGGATGAGCCACAAAAAGCACAAAAAGCGCAAAACGCCGGATCAGGTGCAGTCGATGAATTCGACCGGCTGCGCCGGGTCCAAACCGGTGGACGGAAGGGGGACGAGGGCGTTGGCGCCGACAAGGCCGCTGCTGTCGCCGGAGCTGGCGAGGGTGAGCAGGGTGAGGAGATGTTCACCGTCCACAAGGGCGGCGCGCGCGGGCCAGATGGTCTGGCGCGCATCCGGCGCGGGCAACGGACCGCCGGGGGAGAGACGTCCGCGCAGGCGTGGCGGGGCGGCGTCGAGGCCGGTGACGAGCTTCAGCAGGAGCGGGGCGACGAAGAGATGGAACGTCACCCAGTGGGAGACCGGGTTGCCGGGCAGGGCGAAGGCGAGTTGGTCGCCCTTGCTGGCGAAGACGAGCGGCTTGCCGGGACGGAGGTTGATCTGCTGGAAGTGCAGCGTGTAGCCGAGGGCGGTCAGCGCCGGGCGGGCGCAGTCGTGGTCGCCGACGCTGGCGCCGCCGGAAATCAACAGCACGTCGTGGTCGGGCAGGGCGGCGAGCGCGGTTTGCGCGGCGGCGAGGTCGTCGGACACCTGTCGGTGGGCGGTGAGTTCGCCGCCGTGCCGGGCGACGAGCGCAGCGATGAGCGCGGAATTGCTGTCGCGGATCTGCGCACCGACGGGTGTGCGGTCGGGCGGGACGAGCTCGTTGCCGGTGACGACGTGCGCCACGCGCGGGCGGCGGGTGACGAGCGGCAACGTGACACCGGCGGAGGCCAGGGCCGCGAGTTCCGGCGGGCCGAGCCGCGTGCCCGATGGGACGACGATGTCGCCGGCGCGGCGGTTTTCTCCGCGGCGGCGGATGAAGGAACCTGCCCGCGGAGAGTTCGTCATGCGAACATTGGGTCCGTCGCGCGTGGTGTCCTCCTGTTTGACGACGCAATCGGCGCCGGCGGGGACCGGGGCGCCGGTGAAGATGCGGACGCATTCGCCCGGGCCGACCGTGCCGGCAAAAGCGGCGCCGGCGGCGGATTCGCCGACGAGGCGGCGCGGTTGCGCGGCGTCGGCGGCGCGCAAGGCGTAGCCGTCCATCGCGGAGGCGTCGAAGGGCGGTGAATCGAGGTCGGCGCGCGCGGGCTCGCCCAGCACGCGGCCGAGCGCGGCGGCCAGCGGCACGCGCTCGGGTGCGAGCCGGGGCGCGCGGGCGAGAACTTCGCGGAGGGCGGCGGGGACCGGCGTCAGCTCCATGCGAGGTCGGTGCGCACGAGCGGCAGGCGGCGGACGCGTTTGCCGGTGGCGGCGAAGATGGCGTTGCAGACCGCCGGGGGCAGCGGGGGCAGCGCGGGCTCGCCGAGGCCGGTGGGCGGGTTGTCGCTCTCGATGAAGTGGATCTCGATCTTCGGCGAGGCGTTGATGCGCAGGAGCGGGTAGTCGTGGAAATTGCTCTGCACGACCGCGCCGTTCTCGATGGTGAGTTCCTGCAGCCAGGCGCCGCCCAGGCCGTCGATGATCGAGCCCTGGATCTGGTTTTCGGCGCCGCTCAGGTTGATGATCGGGCCGACGTCCACGGCGGCGACGACCTTGTCCACGGTGAGCGCGCCGTCGGGCGAGACGGTGACGTCGGCCACCTCGGCGACGTAGCCGGAGTGGCTGAAGTGAAACGCGATGCCCTGACCGGAGCCCTTGGGGAGTTTTTTGCCCCAGCCGGCCTTCTCGGCGGCGAGGCGGAGCACACCCTTCATGCGGCCCGTGTTGTAGGGCGGCTCCCACTGGCCGTTGCCTGGGAGCACGCGGTCCTCGCCGAGCAATTCGAGGCGGAACTCGAGCGGGTCGCGGCCGGCGGCGTGGGCGAGTTCGTCAATGAAGCTCTGGAAGACGAACGCGAGGCCGTTGCTGCCGGGGGCGCGGAGCCAGCTGGTGGGGACGTTGGTGTTGGTGATGGAGCGCTCGAGGCGGTAGTGGGCGAGGAAGCGCGCGGGCAGCTCGTTGTTGCCGAGTTCGGCGGCGCGCGCGGGCTCGGTGTCGCTGTTGAGGCCGACGGTGACGAAGTGGTTCTGCCACGCGCTGAGTTTGCCGGCGGCGTCCACCGCGCCCTTGAGGTAATGCCACGCGGGCGGGCGATATTGGCCGTGCTGCGTGTCGTCCTCGCGGGTCCAGGTGAGTTTCACGGGGCGGCCGACGCGTTTCGCGATGGCGACGGCCTCGGCGACGAAGTCGTTGGTGAGGCGCCGGCCGAAGCCGCCGCCGATGCGCGTGAAGCGCAGTTTCACTCTCTCGGGCGGCAGGCCGGCGGCCTTGGCGGCGACGTTGCGGGCGTCGTCGGGCGTCTGCGTCGGCGCGAGCACCTCCAGGCCGCCGTCGGCGGTGGGGATGGCGAGCGCGTTCATCGGTTCGAGCGTCGCGTGGTGCAGGTAGGGATAATGGTAGGCGGCCTCGACGACCTTGGCCGTGCCGGCGAAGGCGGCGGCGACGTCGCCGTCGTTGCGCATTACCTTGCCGCCGGCGGTCGCGGCCTTGGCGGCGGCCTCGTAGGCGGCGGAGCTCTGCGCGGCGCCGGGACCTTCGTCCCAGGTGACGTCGAGCGCGCGGCGGGCCTTGAAGGCGGACCAGGTCGAGTCGGCGACGATGGCGACGCCGGGCATGAGGCCGTAGTAGTCGTTGGTGCCCTCGACGAGGAAGGCGTCGAGCACGCCGGGCAGGCGCTTGAGGCGGTCGAGGTTGGCGGAGACGGGTTTGCCGCCGAAGACGGGGCACTTCACGTAAACCGCGTGGACCATGCCGGGGACGGTCTGGTCGATGCCGAACAGGGGCTGGCCGGTGACGATGGCGGGATTGTCCACGCCGCCGACGCGGTTGCCGATGAGCTTGTTTTCCTTCGGGCGTTTGAGGACGACGGATTTTTCGTCGGGCAGCGGCATGGAGGCGGCCTTGGTGGCGAGGTCGCCGAAGCCGAGGACGCGGCCGGTGGGCCGGTGGATGACGGTGCTGTTCTCGGCCTCGCACTCGGCGGCGGGCACGCCCCAGGTGTCGGCAGCGGCCTGCACGAGGACAGTGCGCGCGACGGCGCCGGCGCGGCGGAGCGTCTGGTAGTTCATCGGCACCGACAGGCTGCCGCCGGCGAACTGGGCGCCGAGCTGCGGGTCGAGGCCGCCGTATTCGATGGTGACCTTGCTGAAGTCGGCGCCGAGTTCCTCGGCGAGGATCATGGGCAGGGCGGTCTTCACGCCCTGGCCGGCGTCGGGGTTCTTGGCGACGAGGATCACGATGCCGTCGGGCGTGATCTTGATGAAGGGATTCGGCGTGAAGGCGCGCGCGGTGTTGTCGAGGCCGGGGGCCTGCGCGAGGACGGTGCCGGGCAGGGCCCAGCAGAGCGCGAAGCCGCCGCCGGCAAGGGCGGTGATGCGAAGGAAGTCGCGGCGGGGGAGATTCTGTAGCGGCGGTCTGTGACCGCCGTCCGAATCCGGTGCCGGCTCCCGGCGCTCACAGAGCGCCGCTACAGGGTGGTTGTGCGGGATCATTGCGCACCTCCTTTCGCCGCGAGGACGGCGGCGTCCTTGATGGCGGCGCGGATGCGCACGTAGGTGCCGCAGCGGCAGAGGTTGCCGGCCATGGCGGCGTCGATGTCGGCATCGGTGGGATTGGGGGTCTGCCTGAGCAGGGCGGCGGCGGTCATGATCTGGCCGGCCTGGCAGTAGCCGCATTGGGGCACGTCGTGGTCGCACCAGGCCTTTTGCAGGGGGTGCGCCCCGGCGGGGT
>JBMOQY010000038.1:0-77294 GCA_049322455.1 Verrucomicrobiota bacterium
TCCCAAGAGCCAGGGGAAGAACTGATCCCCGGGTCCAGTTCACGCCTCTCCAAGAGCCCGCCGCACGGCGGGCTCTTTTCTTTCGCGCATGCGCGCCAGCACAGGACTAACAAGTGGAGTAGAGGGACCGGCCATCCCGGTCGCTCTACTCCACTCCTTGGGCGTGGGTTGCCGCCGATTCCAATGCCCCTTCGCCATAGACCTTATCGCGTCGGAGCTGCAGGGCGGGATCGGTGATCCCGCTTCGAATCAGGCGGGGGTCGGCGCCCCAGCCCTGCCGGCGAAAGCCAGGGGAATCAGAACTTGAAGCTGGCGCTGACTTCGAGGACGGCGGAGACGATGGCGTAGGCGATCAGGCCGACGAAGGAGAAGGCGAAGAGCAGCACGACGGTGGAGATGACGTTGGTCAGGGCATGGAGCCGCCGGGTGTGGCGGGCGGCGTAGTTGCGCGAGATGTCTCGCAGGCAGGGCGCGAGCTTGCCGGTGCTCTCGCCGACGGCGAGGCGGTCGAGCAGCAGGTCGGGGAAGAAGCCGGTCTGGCCGAGTGCGGCCGAGAGGCTCGCGCCCTCGAGCACACGGTCGGTGGCGTTGTGCAGCTCGGCCTGCAACGTGCGGTTGGCGACGGTGCGCTCGGTGAGGCGCAGGGCTTCCACGGTCGGGATGCCGTTCTCCAGCAGCACGGCGAGGACCTGCGTGAAATTAAGCAGGGTGGTTTCGAGAACGAAACCGCGCACAAAAAACGCCTTCACGAGCCAGGCGTCGGTGACCCGCCGGCCGGCCTCGGTCGTCCGCCAGCGCCAGAACGCGATGAGCGCGACCGCGATCAACGGCACCACCAGGACGCCGTAGCGCACCATGAACTGGGCGCCGCCGACCACGAGCTGGGTGGTGAGCGGGAGCTTGCCCCCCAGCGAAGCCAGCAGGCCTTGCAGACGCGGCAGCAGGAAGAACACGAAGAACAGGATGACGCCGAAGGCCAGCACGCACACGAAAACCGGATAGACCATCGCGGTGGCGAGGCGCTGCCGCATCTCCTTCTGCTGCGTGAAATGATCGATGAGGCGCTGGAGGACCTCGGTGAGGTTGCCGGTGGCCTCGGCGGCGCGGACGAGCGACACGGTCTGCCGGTCGAAGACGGCGGGGATCTGCTCCATCGCCTGCGAAAGGGTGAGGCCGCCGCTCAGGCGTTCCCACAGGGCGGAGCTGAGCAGGCGGAGGTTCTTCTCCTTCAGGCGGGCGCTGAGCAGGCGCACGGCCTCGCCGGCCGACAGACCGCCGGCGGTGAGCTCGTGCAGCGCCTCCAGAAACGGCAGATGCTCGCGTCGGGAGAGGGTGGACAGATCCGTGCCGCCCGCAGCCGCCTCGGTGCGACCGGGGCGTGCGCCGGCCGCATCCTCGATCTTCACCGGCTTGAGCCCGCGGGCGGCCAGCTGGCGCAGCGCGTCACGCCGGTTGGGTGCATCCAGACTGGCCTCGACCAACTGGCCGGCGGAGTCGCAGGCGGTGTAACGGAAGCTGGGCATGCCGCTCAGTGGTCCGAGACCGTGATGACGCGGAGCACCTCGTCCATGGTCGTGAGGCCGGAGCGGACCTTCTGCCAGCCGGATTGCTGGAGCGTGCGCATGCCGTGCTCGCGCGCGCACTTGGCGAGCGTGCGGGTGGATTCGCGCCGGATGACGAGGTCGTGCAGCTCGGAGCCGGGCTCGAGGATCTCGAACAGGCCGATGCGTCCGCGGTAGCCGCTCTGACGGCAGCGGTCGCAGCCGACCGGGGCCATGAGCTGGGTGACGCCATCGGCCTCGGCGTGGTCGAGGCCGAGAATGGAGAGGGAGTCGCGCAGCTTGACCGGATCGGCCGGCGCGGGCCGGGCGCAGTGTTCGCAGAGCCGGCGCACGAGGCGCTGGGCGATGACCAGCTCGACCGCCGAGGTGATGAGGAAGGGCTCGATGCCCATGTCGATCAGGCGGGTGATGGCGCCGGGTGCGTCGTTGGTGTGGAGGGTCGAGAAGACCAGGTGGCCGGTAAGCGAGGCGCGGATGGCGATGTCGGCCGTCTCGCGGTCGCGCACCTCGCCGACCATGATGACATCGGGATCCTGGCGCAGGATGTGGCGCAGGGCGCTGGCGAAGGTGAGGTTGATCTCCGGGCGCACCTGGATCTGATTGGCGCCGGGCACCTCGTATTCGATGGGGTCCTCGACGGTGACGATGCGGAGGTCGGTGGAGTTGATTTCGCGGAGAAACGCGTTGAGCGAGGTGGACTTGCCGGAGCCGGTGGGACCGGTGACGAGGATGATGCCGTGGGGGAAACCGAGCACACGGCGGACGGCGGCCTGCTCGCCGGCGTCCATGCCGAGACGGTCCATGGTGTAGGCCTCGCGGCGGAGGTTGAGGAGGCGCAGGCTGACGCTCTCGGCGTAGATGGTGGGGATGGTGGAAACGCGGATGTCGAGGGTGTTGCCGTTGGCCTTGAAGTTGATGCGGCCGTCCTGCGGCAGGCGCTTCTCGGAGATGTTGAGGCGCGCCATGATCTTGAGGCGCGAGATAATGGCGTCCTGGTAGCGGATGAGGTTTTCGGGCAGCGGGACGGGCACGAGCAGACCGTCCACGCGGTAGCGGATGCGGAGCTGACCCTCCTGCGGTTCGAAATGGATGTCGGTCGCGCTGTCCTCGATGGCCTGGGAGATCACCTCGGTGACGAAGCGCACGACGGCGGCCTCGTCGTCGGCCTCGGTGTCGGCGGCCGCGGTGCTGGCGGCGAGTTCAGGCAGGTCGTCGTCGTTTTCCAGGCTGCCGGCGCCGACGCCGTAGCGCTCGACGATGAGCTGGGTGATGCGGTCGGCCGGAGCGAGCACCCAGCGCAGCGGGCGCGACGTGAAAGTGGCAAGCCAGTCGGTGACGACATCGTCGGGCGGCCAGGTCGTGGCGAGGGTCAGCGCGCCGGTGTTCCCCATGGACTCGACGGGCACAACGAGGAAATCCCGCGCGAGGCGCGCCGGGAGCAGCGCCACGCCACCGGGATCGGCCTTCAGTTCTCGCACCACGGGCAGGCCGGTGGCGACGGCAAGCTCACGGAGTGCTGCCTGCTCGTCCACGCCGAGGGCGGTGGCGAGGGCGGCGAGGCGGCGGTCGCGGGCCGATTCCGCAAGCGTGCGGAGCTGGTCCTCCTTGAGCCGTGTCCGCAGCGCGGCGGGCAGCGTGTCCGATTCCGCGGTCATGAGGGTCACTCTTTCGCCGGGGCGAGTCCAAGCGCCTCCTTGACCTTCTCCCGTTGCTTCTTCGGAAACTCCTCGACCTGCTTGAGGGCGGCAACGTTGTCCGCCGGGGTGTTGGTGAGCACCGTGGGGCGGAGGAAAAAGACGAGGTCGGTGCGGGTATCCTCGCGCGAGCGAGTGCCGAGCAGATCGCCGATGATGGGAATGGGGCCGAGGCGGCTGGTGCTGCGGGACTTTGAAGTGCGCTGCAGGCCGCCGAGCACGATGATCTCCCCGCTGCGGACGCTGACGAACGACTCGGTTTCGCGGTTGCCGATGCGGGGCTGCGGGTTGCCGTCGATGGTGATCTCCCCGAGGATATCATCCACCTTCTGCTTGATCTCCAGCTGGACGGAACCGTCGGTGCCGATGAGGGGTTTGACGGTCAGCTCGATGCCGATCTTCTGGGGTTGGACGGTGCTGCGGTAGCCGCCAAGGCCGGCGGTGGTGCCGGTGCTGTCGTTGAGGTAGCTGCTGATGACGGGGCGCGACTCGCCGACGAAGATTTTGCCCTCCTTGTTGTGTGTCGTGATGATGTTGGGCTGGGAGAGGATGGTGGCGTTGGTCTTGCGCGGGGTGGTAGCAAGGTTGACCACGGCGGCCAGATCATACGGACCGGTCCCGACAACACCGGGGGTGGTGACGACGACATCCTTAACTTCGGCTCCGGCGAGAAGAGCGGAGCCGCCCACGAGCTTGTCACCCGTGATGGTCAGCCCGAGTTCACTGATGCCCGAGGTGGCGTTGTTTCCCAGCGTGACCTCGGCGATGACGACCTCGATGCGCACCTGCGCGAGGAGCACGTCGAGCTTGGCGACGAGTTCGTTGATGAGACGCACGTCGTCCACCGTGCCCGAGATGACGATCGAGTTGCTGCGCTCTTCCGGCAGGATTGTGAGCATCTGGCTGAACTGGTTGGAGGATTCGGGGGCGAGACCGAGCGAGTTCAGCAAAGGAGCGACCGCCACGGCAGGGGGTGGCGGGGTTGGAGCAGGCTGGCCAGACGGCCCGGAAGCGGGGGCATTGGCGGGGGCGGTCTGGCCGTAGGGGCGGGCGCTCTCGGTGCCGAGTGTCTTGGCGGCGTTGTTCTGGCCGGAGACGAGCTGGCTGAGGATGGTGGCGACGTCCTTGGCGGCGGCGTGTTTGAGGTAGATGACCTCGTTGCGGGTGTTGGGGTCGGATTTGACGTCGAGTTTGGCGATCAGTTCGTCGAAGAAGGCGTGCTGGCGGGGGTCGGAGACGAGGATGAGCTGGTTGGTGCGGTCGTCGGCGTTGTAGGTGGTGGCGGTGCCGATCTGATTTTGCAGGGGGCCGCTGAAAATGGTGCGGATCCTGTTCACCACCTCGCTGGCCTTGGCGAAGTGGAGGGGGTAGAACTTTGGCTGCAGGCCTGTAAGGACGGGGCGGTCGAGTTTGGCGATGAGGGTCTCGATGCGTTGGAGCGTGGTCAAAGAGTCGGTGACCAGCGCGGCGTTGGCTTTCTCGAAGATGACCGGCGGGCTGCCGGCGGCGGGATTGAGCAGGGGCGCGATTTGCGGAATGAGTTCCGCCACGCGCAGGAAATCCAGTTGAAAGATCTTGCTGGCGATCCGTCCGCTGGGCGGGAGCGGGAGGGTGGAGCCGTCGATCAATTCGGGAGCCTCCGACTTGGCGGAGGCCAGCGGGGTGACCTTCAGGAATTTGTCGTCGAGGGGACTGACGGCCACGCCATTGAGGGCGAGCACGGTTTCCAGAGCGCGGATGGCCTCCTCGCGGGTGACGCCGCCCTTGAGGGTCAGGGTGACGGTGGCGGTGGGCAACGCCTGGGGGCGCAAGACGGTTTTGCCGGTCCAGCGTTCGATCAGGGCCAGCACCTGATCGATGCTTTCATCGCGCAACAGCAGCGGCCCGATCTGGTCGGTGGCTCCGGGCGGCCGGGCTTCGCTCCCGGCAGGGGTTTGTGCGGGCAGCCTTGGCGGGGTGGCGCTGGCGGCCGCCAGGACAATCGCCAGGCATGCCAGACGGAGAGGGGAGGCTTTGGTCATTAGAAAATGGTTCGAGAAACGCTTGGCGCGCGCGCTCATAATCTTTGAAGCCTTTTCCTCGGCCCTTGGCAAGCGGCGCATTGGGACAGATTTTGCCGGCCGAAGCCGCGCCGGGATCGCGGCTATCCGCTTTGCCTCCCGCCCCGGTATGTCTGGGCGCATTCCGGCAAACCGGCACGGACGGGCAACATCGGCGGACGATTGCGCGCGCCCTTTCGCCTGGCAACTCTCCAGGGGTTGCCCCGGGATTCTCCGCACGAGCTTCCACAGCCCCGCGGCCACGGGGCCGGCCGGGCGGCATCCGAATTCCATTTGCGAAACCCCGCGGCAAGCTGCGGGGAAGCTTTCGGCATTCAAAGACCTCGCGCCCATTTCTCCCTATCGCCCTCGAAACACTGCCGCATCATCGGCGCGGGTTTTTTCCGGACATGGGCGGCCTGTTTGCACCACGATGACACGGAGGGCATGGGGAAAATCCCGACCCCGGGAGGACTTTCGCCTTGGTCTGGGCCGGACTTCGTGTTCTTCGTGCCGTCGTGGCCAAACTTCATCATGTCGATCTGGGAGGCGCGGGTCATCCACCCATGATCCTGCTGCACGGCTTGCTCGGGTCGTCGCGCAACTGGCTGAGCACGGGGCGCGACCTTGCGAGGCATTTCCATGTCCACGCCCCGGATGCCCGCAACCATGGCAAGTCGCCGCATGCGGCCGCCATGAACTACGAGGTGATGATGCTCGACCTCATCCGCTGGATGGATGCGCACGGCCTGGCGCGGGCCACCGTCGTCGGACACAGCATGGGCGGGAAGACCGCGATGCTGCTGGCCTGCCGGCACCCGGAACGGGTGGAACGGCTGGTGGTGGTGGACATCGCGCCCAAGGACTATTCGTGGGCGGCGCACCGGGCGGAATTCCTGGCCATGCTCGAGCTCGATCTCGCCAGCCTGCAGTCGCGCCAGGAGGCCGAGATGCGTTTCGAGGCGCGGGTGCCCGATCTCGGGATGAGAAAATTCCTGGCGACCAATCTTGAACGGACCGCCGCGGGTGGTTGGCGTTGGATCGTCAACCTCCCCGTGCTGGGGCAGGCACTGCCGGTGCTGGAGAAGAACAGCCTGGATCCGACGGACCGTTTTGCGGGACCGACGCTGTTCGTCCTCGGCGGGCGCTCGCGCTACGCCGAGAGCCGCGACCACGACCTGATCCGCCGGCATTTCCCGTCTGCGCGCATCGAGGTCCTTGCCGGCTCCGGCCACAATCCGCACATGGACGCGCGCGAGAAGTTCGTGGAACTGGTGGCCGGAACGTAGGCGGCCTTACGTCTCGTTCACGATCGGCACGTGGTCGCGCATGACGGCGGCGCGGCTGCGTTCGGCGGCGGGCAGCCATTTCCGCTTCACCCAGCGGTGATACATGATGACGCCGCGCAACCACTCGTCGCAGGTCATGGCGATCCAGATGCCGACGAGGCCCCAGCCGAGGTGCAGGCCGAGAAACCAGGAGTTGGGCACCCAGAGCGTCCACATGCACACGGCGCCGATCTGGACGGGGAAACGCGCATCGCCGGTGGCGCGGAGCGAATTGATGACGACGATGTTGAAGACGCGGCCGATCTCCAAAATGAAGGCGATGCGCAGCAGCAGCGTGCCGCCGGCGATGATTTCCGGGTCGTGGGAAAAGAGGGCGATGAGGTGCGGCGCGACGAGGGCGATGATCACCATGCCGCCGGCCGTCAGCATCAGGCAGAGTTTCAGGCTGCCCAGCAGCTGGCGGTAAGCACCCTCGAAGTCGCCCGCGCCGACGAGCCGGCCCACGACGATCTCGGTGCCGAGGCCGAGCGACAGGCTGAAGAGAATCACGAGCGACTGCACGGTCTGGGAGTAGGCCATGATGGAGAGGCTCCCGGCGCCCATCCGGCCGATGAAGCCCGTGACCAGCAGCAGCGCCAGCCAGTAAGACAGGTGCTCGCCGGCCGCCGGCAGCCCGATGTGGAGGATGCGGCGGAGCCGCGCCATCGGCAGGTCGAACGGCGTCCGCCAATGCATGCGGATGCCCAGGCGCCGGCTGAGCAGGATGAGCAGCGTGGTGGTCGCCACGAGCCGGCTGAAGACGCTGGCCGCGGCCACGCCCTCGACGCCGAGCTTCGGCAGGCCGAACCAGCCGAACAGGACCAGTGACACGCCGATGACGTTGAGGATGTTCTGCCCGACGGTGACAAACATCACGTCGCGCGTGTTGCCGTGGGCGCGCAGGATGGCGCCGACGGAGGTGTTGATCGCCTCAAGGAAGAGCGTGCCGCCCATCAGTCCCATGAAAGGCAGGGCATAGACCATCAAGCTGGCGGGAAGCTGCATCAGGCGGAGCAGCTCTTCGTTGAAGGCGAAGATGACCGCGCTGGCGAGAAGCCCCATCCAGAGGTTCACGCCAAGGGCGGTCGAGGCAATGTTCTCCGCGCCCTTGCGGTCGTCCGCGCCGAGGTGGTGGGTGATGACCACGCTGGTGCCGATGCCGATGAAATTGAAGCAGATGATCGCCAGCATGATCAGCCGGTGGGAGACGCCGAGCGCCGCCACCGCGCCATCGGAGACGTGCGCCACCATGAAGGTGTCCACCGTGCCGATGAGGATGCGCAAGCTCTGCTCGACAAAGATCGGCCAGGCGATCGAGAGGAGGGTCGGCGTCTTGGTGGTCTGGTTGGGCTGGTGGCTCATTTCCCGCAACCGGACCAAACACAGCCTGCGCCCCGGCGAGTAAAGCCGATTTACGCCGGGCAGTGCAGGCACACGAAGCAGGGGCGGCGTGATTTGACGGAGGGAGGCGCGTTTCTCGCACGGCGACACAGGCGAGGGCTGCACACCGGGCCTTGGCGGACACCCCCTCGCAGAAGGGATTGCACGCCGTCCTCCCGCCGGCGCCACTCCCGGCCGTGCCGCGTCCCGATGCCGATTGCGGAAGCGACGGGAAACGTTTCAGCATTCAGGGAGCAAACTTCCGGGAGCGGCCCCCTGGCGAGCGGCGGGGCGAAGCGCCGGGGTGCGTTGCTTAACGTCGCGCCCAGATCCGCAGGGACGAGAGCAGGAAATTCTCTAGCGCGGCGGACTCGTTGAGGTTCAGGCGGAGCAGGCCGGTGTCATGCTCGAGCCGGGCGATGGCGGCGACGACAGCGCGGCGGGCGCTTTCGTCGCCCGCGACCAGGCGCTGCTGGGCGAAGGCGCGGGTGGCGTGCTCGATCTCGGCGAAGAGTTTGGAGCGGACGCCGTTGGCGATGCCGGTCTCGATGGCGGCCTGTTCGTCGTCGGGGATGTCCTCGGGCAGCTTCTCCTTCTGCTGTTTCCAGATCTGGCCGGTGGCGGCGGCGAGGACGGCATTGAAGCGCGTGACGAGGCCGTAGATGGCCATGACCTGGTCGGCGACGGCGCGCTTGTCGGCCTGGCCGGCGGCGACCTGCCCGAGCCATGCGGTGTAGTCGGCGAGGGTCTCCTTCCAGGTTTTTCGCAGCGTCTCGTCGGCATCGGCGAGGGCCTCGTGGCCGGCGTCGGTGAACCGGAAATGCAGGCAGCGGCTGCGGATGGTGGGCAGGAGGGAGTAGGGGCGGGTGGTGAGCAGCAGGATGGTGGTGCTGGCGGTCGGTTCCTCGAGGGTCTTGAGAAAGACGTTGGCCGTGTTCGGGTTCATCCGGTCGGCCTCATAGACCACGAGCACCTTGCGCATCGAGATTTGGGGCGAGACCTGCATGCGGCCGATGACCTCGCGCATGGGCTCGACTTTGATCTGGCGCGACTTGTCGGCGGGACGCAGGGCGAGGAAGTCGGGGTGTTGCTTGGGCGGGAAATACTGGGTGGGCTGGCGCGGATCGTTGAGGAGGCGGTCGGCGATGGCGTGGGCGACGCTGGCCAGGGTGCTGAGGTTTTCACCGTGCAGCAGAAGGCTGTGGGCGAGGCGGCGGCGCTCGATGGCGCGTTCGAGCACGGCGACCGTGGGCGTGCCGGCAAGGGCAGGGGGCCAAGGCAGCGGTTCGGCGGCGGCGGACATGGGGCAGAGGACGGAGGGCGGAAACTCAACCCAGCCGCTTCCGCACGACGGACCAGACCTTTTTCTCCAGGGCCGCGGGGGCGAGGGTGCCGTCGAAGACGACGACGCGGTCGGGCCATTCCTTGGCGAGCAGCAGATAGCCCTCGCGGACCTTTTTGTAGAAGGAGATGTTCTCGCGCTCCATGCGGTCGGGCAGGTCGGAGGCGCGCTGGCGCACGCGCTGGAGGCTGATCTCGGTGGGCACGTCGATGACGATGGTGAGATCGGGCATGACGTTGCCGACGGCGAAACGGTTGATCGCGCTGACCGGACCTGGGGCGAGGTTGCGGGCGATGCCCTGATAGACGGTCGAAGAGTCGAGGAAACGGTCGCTGAGGACGACGGCACCGCGCTCGAGGGCGGGAGCGATGACCTCGCGCACGACCTGGGCGCGGGCGGCGGTGAAGAGCAGCAGCTCGGTCTCGGGGCACATCTCGTCGCCGCGGGAGTTGTGGACGATGATGTTGCGGATCTGCTCACCGATCTCGGTGCCGCCGGGTTCGCGGGTGGCGACGACCTCGCGGCCGGCCTTTTGCAGGCGCTCCGCCAGGCGGATGATCTGGGTGGACTTGCCGCTGCCTTCGGAGCCCTCGAAGGAGATGAGCCTGCCGGCAGGTGTGGACTTCTTGGGGGGCATGGGAACGGGTGGCCGACAGCGAACCAACGGGCCCGGTTTCGCGCAACCAGATTCAGCGGCGCGGCCCATCGAAAATGCCGTTGATTGCGCCGCGCAAACGGGCCAACACTGCCGCCACTTACATGCCCAGCCTCCTCGCGCCTCCCGCCCTCGTTTCCGTCGTCAACGTCTGGCAGGTCTTCCTCACCACCGACCGGGTGGGCCAGGTTGTCATCGCACTCCTCGCGGTGTTCAGCATCTTCGCATGGGCGGTGATGCTCGGCAAACACTCGGAGCTGAAAAAACTGCGAGAGCTCAACTTCCGCTTCGAGCGCCTCCTCGGCCAGGAAAAACACATCCTCAGCCTGCCGGAGAACATGCGCCACCGGCGCGACATTCCCTATGCCGACCTGTTGGCCGACGCGCTCGAAGCCTACTGGCGCGCCGCCGCCATCGGCAAGGAAAAGGGCGACGATTCCGTGCGCTCCCGCATCGAGCATGCGGAGAACGCCATCCAGCGCGCGCTCGCCCGCCAGTCGCTCCGTTACGAGGCGAGCATGATCATCCTCGCTTCGCTCGTTTCGGGTGCGCCGTTCATGGGCCTGTTCGGCACGGTGTGGGGCGTGATGGAGGCGTTCGTCTCGGTGTCGGTCATGCAGACGGCGAGCATCCAAACGCTCGCCCCCGGCGTCTCGGCCGCGCTGCTCACCACCATCGCCGGTCTCGTGGTGGCGATTCCGTCGGTCTTCGGCTACAATATCCTCATCGGCCACGTGAAGACGATGATCACCGAACTGGAAAACTACGCCAGCAGCCTCGCCGACCGCATCGAACTCGAGGCCAAACTAGACTGACGCGCCATGGCCCGCATCTACCGCCGCCCCCGCCACCTGCATCCCGTCGCGGAGCTGAACATCACCAACCTCGTGGACCTCGGGTTCACGCTGCTGATCATCTTCATGATCGCGACCCCGCTGATCCAGCAGGAGCAGACCATCCCGGTCAACTTGCCCGGCGAGTCCCGGCGCGACCAGCAGAAAGCGCCGCCCGACACGGAGTTTGTCGCCGTCTCGGTGGACCGCGCGGGCAACTACTACTTCGGCAGCCAGCGCGTTTCGCTGCCCGAACTGTCCCGCCTTCTGATGGGCGAGGCC
This sequence comes from Verrucomicrobiota bacterium, assembly GCA_049322455.1. Lineage (GTDB taxonomy): Bacteria > Verrucomicrobiota > Verrucomicrobiia > Opitutales > Opitutaceae > Lacunisphaera. Next base: position 11,116 of record JBMOQY010000038.1, read on the forward strand.
GCGAAGTCGCGGCAGCCCGTCATCCGCATCCGCGCCGACCTCACGCTCCAGTGGCAGCAGGTCGTGCGTGTGATGGACGAGATCCGGCGGCACAACCTCACAAAGATCACCTTCGACACCGAGGCCCGATGAGCCCGCCATGCGCGCGACGTCGTCCAGTTCGCTGCTCCTCTCGCTGACCCTGCACGGGTTCGTGGTGGGGCTGATCCTCGTGGCGACCTGGTTCACCGCGCTGCGCCCCCGGGAGGCGCCGGTGATCTTCGAGCTTGTGGCCGGGCCGCCCACCGCGCCCGACGAGCTGGTTGCTCCGGCGCTGGGCAACACCACGAAGCCCATCAAGCTGGAGGTGCCCAAGGTCGAACTCGTCCCGACGGTTGAGGAGCCCGAACCGGAGCCGGTGGTGCAGACACAGCCCGAGCCGGCAGCGGTCAAGCCGGCACCCGTGGAAAAAGCCAGACCGAAGGAACCCGAAAAACCCAAGGCCGACACCTCGATGGCCAAGGAGGTGAAGAAGGCCCAGCGGATGTCCTACCAGGAGTATCTCAAGAAACACCCCACGCCAAAGCAGACCGCCTCCAAGCAGACGGGCAAATCCGCCGCCAAGGTGCCGCGGATCGACGCCACAGGCATCGCCCAAGGCGTGAAAGGCGGTTCCACTGCCAACACCCGGGGCGGAGGGGGCGGGCGTGCCCTGGCCCGCGAACAGCAGGACCTGTTGAACACCTATATTTCACTGCTCCTGCAGGAACTCAAAAAGGCCCATGAGCCGCCTCCGGGTGTGAGCGACCGCTTGCAGACCGAGGTGACCTTCGACATCACCGCCAGCGGGGCGATCCTGAATCCGCGCATCACCAAATCTTCGGGCGACAACGCCTTCGACGAATCCGTCATCGAAGCGTTTCTGCGGATGCGCTCCATCGGGCCGACTCCGAACCGCCGGTCCGACACCTGGAAGGTCACGTTCAAGATGCGGGAAGAGGACTAGTTTTTCGCGGCCGGCAAGCGGTCGCGAAAAAGTCCTTGCGTTCATTACCCAAAAGCTACTTTTAGGCCCTTCGCACGGGCTCTTAGCTCAGTTGGTAGAGCGCCTCAATGGCATTGAGGAGGTCAGCGGTTCGAACCCGCTAGGGTCCACCAATTTAAGAGGCCACCCGCGAAGGGTGGCTTTCTGTTTTCCAAGGCGGCCAGCGCTCCCTGCATGACCCTCGAGCTTGGTCAATTAGGTCCGTGAAAGAGCAGCGGCGGCTGCGGGCCGTCGCCGGAACGGTCGTCTCCCCCCGGCACGCGCCGTGCGACCTCGGCCCAATAGGCCGCCTCCTGCTCGCGGCGGAGCAGCATCCGGTATTCGGTATCGCCGGCGAAGTAGATGAAGGCAAACAGCACGGCCAGCATCAGATGCTGGAAATAAAACACTGCCAGGGCCCCGAGGACGAGGGCCAGCACTTTGCCGACCGTCGCCGCCCAATAGGTTGCGCGCAGGTAGGGCAGCTTGCGCGCCAGCAGGGCCCGCAGGATGCGTCCCCCGTCCATCGGAAAGACCGGCAGGAGATTGAAGCAGCCCATGAGGGCATTCCAATAGAGCAGCAGTTGCCCCAAGCCCGTGAACGAATCCTCGAATTCCGCGTCCCAGGGGAATCCCGGCGGCAGGCCGAGGCCAGCGGCCAGTACGCCGAAGATGACGAAGTTGACGGCGGGTCCTGCGATGGTGATCAGCAGCTCCGCAGAGGGCCGGCGAGGTATCCGGTCAAATTCCGCCATGCCGCCGATGGGCATCAACAGAATGCGCGGCACCTGCACGCCATAACGCCGCGCCATGAGCGAGTGCCCGAGCTCGTGCAGCACGACGCAGATGAAGAACGCGATCGTGAGCAAGACACTCACCAGCACGCCCATCCATCCGCCGCCGCCGCTCCAGCCCCGGACGGCGGCGTAAACGAGCAGCAGCAGAAAGCTGGCGTGAACCGCGAGTTGGATGCCGAAGAGGCGAAACAAGTTAATTGACCAGCCAGACATGGGCGGTAAGTAGAACCGACTTTCGCCAAAGCACTAATCATTTCCGCGCCCTCCATCATGCCCGAAGCCACCGCAGTTCCGCGCATCCTCGTCATCGATGACGACGCCGAGGTCCGTTACTCGCTGAACCGCGTGCTCTCGTCGCAGCGCTACGAGGTGGCGGAGGCACCCAACGGCGAGGAAGGGGTGGCCGCGGTCAGGAAGCAGGCCCCCGACGTGGTGCTGCTCGACAACCGCATGACCGGCATGTCGGGTCTCGAGACCCTCCAGCACATTCGCGCCGCCAATCCGAAGCAGATGGTGATCTTCATGACGGCCTACGGCACGGCCCAGACCGCCATCGAGGCGATGAAATTCGGCGCCTACGACTACGTGGTGAAGCCCTTTGACCCGCCGAAGCTGCTGGCGATGGTCGAAAGCGCCTTGCGCACACAAGCCGACAGCAAGTCCGCCGCCGGCTACAAACCCGTCATCAACACGGAGGAGCACAAGGAGGGCATCGTCGGCGCCTCTTCCGCCATGCAGCAGGTCTTCAAGGTCATCGGCCAGTTTGCCGCCAGCGACGCCTCGGTCATGATCACCGGCGAGAGCGGCACGGGCAAGGAGCTCGTCGCCCGCAGCCTGCACCGGCACAGCCACCGCTCCGCCAGGCCCTACGTCGCCGTCAACTGCGCCGCCATCCCCGAGAATCTCATCGAGAGCGAGCTCTTCGGGCACGAGCGCGGTTCCTTCACCGGCGCCACGGCGCAGCGCCTGGGCAAGTTCGAGCAATGCGACGGCGGCACCATCTTCCTCGACGAGATCGGCGACATGACGCCGGCCACGCAGACCAAGATCCTGCGCGTGCTCCAGGAGGGCGACATCCAGCGCGTCGGCGGTGTGGAGACCATCAAGGTCAACGTGCGCGTGGTCGCCGCAACCAACAAGGACCTCGAAGCCCTCGTGCGGGAAAAGAAATTCCGCGAGGATCTCTACTACCGGCTCAACGTCGTGCGCGTGCGGCTCCCCCCGCTGCGTGAGCGCACCGAGGATGTGCCGCTGATCGTGGACTTCTTCGTGCAGAACCTCGCCAAGGCCAAAAAGGTGAAGGCGCGCAAGGTCTCGCCCGAAGCGATGGCGCTGCTCACCGCCTACCCGTGGCCGGGCAACGTGCGCGAGCTGGAGAACGTCGTCTATCGCAGCGCCGTCGCCGCCACCGGCGACACGATCCTGCCCAAGGACCTGCCCGACGAGGTGCGCGCCCGGAAGTCCGCGGTCTCACCGGTGGCAGGCGGCGGCGAGTCGCTCGAAAATCTCTATGACCGCCTGGCCAAGGCGCTGCGGGCCCAGCATCCAGGCGAGGAGATGGCCGCCCTGCTCGAAGCCATGGAACCGCGGCTGCCGGAAGGCGAGGGGAAGGTTGCCAGCAGGAAGCGCATCAAAAAGTAGGACCGGTTTGTGACCGAGCCCGGCTTCGCGGCGCAACGACGCCATCGACCGGCCGCAGACCCGGCCTACCTCCGATCTCCGTATCCCTTGGGTTTCGCGCGGTGCCAGCGCCAGGCGGTTTCGACGATGGGTTCGATGGTCGTGAACTTGGGCGTCCAGCCGAGTTCGCGGCGGGCCTTGGAGGCGTCGGCGTAGAGCGCGGGCGGGTCGCCGGCGCGGCGCGGCGCGAAGTTGCGCGGGACCCCGAGACCCGACACCTTCTCGACGGCGCGAACCACCTCCAGCACCGAGGTCGGCGTGCCCGTGCCGAGGTTGAAGAAATTCTGCGAGCCCGGCTTTTCGAGCAGTTTGAAGGCGGCGATGTGCGCGCGACTCAGGTCGTCCACGTGCACGTAGTCCCGCAGGCAGGTGCCGTCCGGGGTGGGGTAGTCGTTGCCGAAGATCTGGAGCGGCTTGCCCGTGCCCATGGCGGCCCAGATGGCGAGCGGGATGAGGTGCGTCTCGGGATCGTGATCCTCGCCGATGGTCCCGTCCTCGGCGGCGCCGGCGGCATTGAAGTAGCGGAAGGCGGCGAAGCTCAGGCCGGTGGCGGGGGCGAGCGCCTTGAGCATGTTCTCCACGTCGAGTTTGGTCTGACCGTAAGGGTTGATGGGGCGCTGGGGCAGATCCTCGGTGATCGGCATCCTCTCGGGAATGCCGTAGGTCGCGCAGGTCGAGGAGAAGACGAACTTCCTCACACCGTGGCGCAGCATGGCCTCGAGCAGCGTCAGCGTGGCGGCGACGTTGTTCTGATAGTATTTGAGTGGGCTGCCGACCGACTCGCCCACGTAGGCGAAGGCGGCGAAGTGCATCACCACGTCGGGCTTTTCGGCGGCGAGCACCCGGTCGATCGCGGTCGGATCGCCGAGGCTCGCGTCGTGAAACCGGACCGAGGGGGCCACGGCCGCCCGGTGGCCATAGACAAGGTTGTCCACCACCACGGGTTCGTGCCCCGCCGCGACCAGTTGCCGCACGCAGTGACTGCCGATGTAGCCGGCGCCGCCGGCGACGAGAACTTTCATAAGCGCGGGAGTTTTTGATTTTAACCTTCCGATGGCTAGGCAAATCTGCTCCCACTGTCCCAAACTTGCGACATGAAGCACCCCCGCATCGTCATCACCGGCATCGGCCTCACCGCCCCGAACGGCAACAACCTGGCCGAGTTCCGCGCCAACCTCCTGCAGGGCGTCTCGGGCATCGGCTGGATGGACGTGCGCTACATGGGCCGGTGGCCGGCCGGCCTCTGCAAGTTCGACCCGCTGAGATACCAGAAGAAGAAGGATGTGCGCATCGGCACGCGTGCCGGCAGCATCAGCATCTACTGCGCCCGCGAGGCCGTGGCCGATGCCGGCATCAACCCGGACGCCTGCGACAAGAGCCGCATCGGGGTCTTTCTCGGCATCACCGAGCACGGGAATGTCGAGACCGAGAACGAGGTCTATAACATCTCGCAGTTCAAATACGACACGAAGTTCTGGACGCACCACCACAACCCCCGAACCGTGGCCAACAGCCCCGCGGGCGAGGTGTCGCTCAACCTCGGCACGACCGGCCCCGCCTACACGATCGGCGCCGCCTGCGCCGCGGGCAACATGGGCCTCATCCACGCCACCCAGATGCTGCGTCTGGGCGAGGTGGATCTCGCCATCTGCGGCGGCGTGAGCGAGAGTCCGCAGACCTTCGGCATCTTCGCCGGTTTCAAGAGCCAGAACGCCCTCGCCACGCACGCCGATCCCACCAAGGCCAGCCGCCCTTTCGACAAGGCCCGCAACGGCATCGTCATCTCCGAGGGCGGCGCCATCTACACGCTGGAGCGCCTGGAAGACGCCCGGGCCCGCAGCGCAAGGATCTACGCCGAGATCGCCGGCTATTGCGTGAACTCCGACGCCACCGATTACGTGCTGCCCAACCCCGAGCGCCAGGCCGAGTGCGTCGAAAAGGCGCTCGGCAACGCCGGCCTGACCGTGGACGACATCGATATCGTCAACACCCACGCCACCTCGACCCCACAGGGCGACATCCAGGAGTGTCAGGCGCTGGCCAAGGTTTTCGGCCGGCGCAAGGAACCGGCCGCCATCAACAACACCAAGAGCTTCATCGGCCACGCCATGGGCGCCGCGGGCGCTCTGGAGCTGGCGGGCAACATCCCGAGTTTCGACGACCTTGTGGTGCATCCGACGATCAACGTGGATGAGCTTGATCCCCAGTGCGATATCCCGGGCCTCGTTATCAACCGGCCGCGGGCCGTTAAACGGGTTGACGCAATCCTGAATAATTCCTTTGGTATGCTTGGAATCAATTCCACCCTCATCATCAAGCGTTTCCGCACCTGACACCTCCGCAATCATGACGAAAGAAGAATGCCGCAAGCTGGTCATCGACATCATCTCCGACATCGCGCCCGATGAGGACCTGAGCAGCGTGAAGCCGGACGTCCGGCTCCGCGACCAGCTCCAGCTCGATTCGATGGACTTCCTCGACATCGTCATGGAACTGCGCAAGCGCCACGGCATCGAGGTGCCCGAGGCCGATTACATGCAGCTCGCCTCGCTCGACAGCTGCGCGGAATACCTGACGCCCAAGTTCCAGGCCAAGGCCTGAAGTTGATTTCAGCCAGCACGATGGTGTAGGGCGGGGTCTCGGAACCCCGCCTTTTTGTTGATGAAAGACTCCCATTACGACGTGGCCATCATCGGCGCCGGCATGTCCGGACTCGCCGCCGGCATCCGGCTGGCCCATTTCGGCAAGAAGGTCTGCATTTTCGAGCGCCACAACGCGCCGGGCGGCCTCAACAGCTTCTACAGCATCGCCGGCCGCAAGTTCGACGTCGGCCTGCATGCGATGACCAATTACGTGCCGCCGGGCGTGAAAGGCACGCCGCTGGGCAAGCTCCTGCGGCAGCTCCGCATCGAGCGCGAGGATTTCGCCCTCTGCCCGCAAAAACGCTCGCGCATCGCCTTCCGCGACCGCGAGCTGAAGTTCACCAACGACTTCGCCGTGCTCGACGCCGAAGTGCGGGAAAAATTCCCGGCGCAGGCCGACGGCTGGCGGTCGCTCGTGCAACTCGTGAAGTCCTACGACGACGTGGCGCTCGACGCGAAGCCGCTGTCGGCCCGCGAGGTCGTGGCCCGCCACATCACCGATCCGCTGCTGACCGACATGATCTTCTGCCCGGTCATGTATTACGGCAGCGCGCAGGAGCGCGACATGGAGTTCGGGCAGTTCGTCATCATGTTCAAGGCGCTCTTTCTCGAAGGATTCGCCCGGCCGCTGGAGGGCGTGCGCGTGATCATCCGCGTGCTGCTGGAGAAATACCGTCAGGCCGGCGGCGAGCGCCGCATGAAGTGTGGCGTGGCGAGGATCATCGAGCGCGCGGGCAGGGCGGCGGCGCTCCGGCTCGATGACGGCTCCGAGGTCACGGCCGACCACGTCATCTCGTCCATCGGTTACCCCGAAACGATGCGCGCCTGCGAGCCGGCACATGCCGCCGAGGCCGAGGCGAACACCGGCGCACTCTCATTCGTCGAGACGATCTCGGTGTTCAGGCAACCGCCCGCGACGTGGGGCTGGGGTGACGACACGATCGTCTTCTTCAACGACTCCGACCGCTTCGACTATTCGCGGGCGAAGGACCTGGTGGATCCGCGCAGCGGCGTCGTCTGTTTTCCCAACAATTTCGACTACGCCGACGGGGAGCTGCCCGAGGGCTTGTTCCGCGTGACCTGCCTGGCCGATTACGGGAAATGGACGGCGTTGGCGGAGCCCGATTACCAGGCGGCCAAGACGCACTGGCTGGGTGCGATGCAACGCAGCGCGCGGCGGTTCCTGCCGCCGGTGTCCGACGCCGTGCTCATGGAAAACCTGGTCGCCACCGACATGTTCACGCCGCGCACGGTGCGGAAGTTCACCGGCCACCTCAACGGAGCGATCTATGGCGCTCCCCGCAAGGTGAAGGACGGCCGCACCCACCTGAGCAACCTTTACCTCTGCGGCACGGATCAAGGGTTCCTGGGCATCATCGGCGCGATGCTCAGCGGCATCTCGATGGCCAATTATCACATCTTGCAAAAGGGCGGCCCCGGCTAAGATTCCCGCTTACCCCCTATGAAAACATCCCGCCTGTTCCCCGTTCTTGCCATGAGCGTTGCCCTCGCGACCGGCGTCTTCGCCGGCGAGGCCTACAAGCAGCACCTCGGTCTGCAGCTTTGGAGCCTGCGCGACCAGGTCAAAGCCGACGTGCCCGCCGCCCTCGACTGGGTCAAGGCTCAGGGTTTCACCGAGGTCGAGACCGCCGGCACCGGCGAGCGCTCAGCCGGGGAGTTTCGGAAACTTCTCGATGAACGCGGACTGAAGGCCGTCAGCGCCCACATCAGCTACGACGCCCTCGCCAAGGACCTGCCCGGAGCGATCGCGGCCGCCAAGGCGCTCGGGGCGAAATACGTGATGACCGCGTGGATTCCCCACAAGGGCCCCTTCACCGCCGAGATGGCCCGGGCCGCTGCGGCCGATTTCAACAAATGGGGCGAGGCTTTCCGCAAGGAGGGCATCACCTACGGTTACCACCCGCACGGCTACGAGTTTGTCCCCCTGCCCGAAGAGGGTGGCAAGACGCCCTTCGACATCATCGTGGCCGGCACGAAACCGGAATTCGTCAGCTTCGAGATGGACGTGTTCTGGGTCTTCCATGCGGGCGTGGATCCGGCGGCCCTGCTCAAACGCCATGCCGACCGCTGGTCGCTGCTGCACGTGAAGGACATCCGCAAGGGCGCGGTCACGGGCCTGTCCACGGGTGGCGCCCCGCCGATCGACAACGTCGCCGTCGGCACCGGCCAGATCGACTGGCCCGCCGTCCTCGGGGCCGCCCAGGAGATCGGCGTGCAGCACTATTTCATCGAGGACGAGACGCCCACGCCACTCGTGTGCATTCCCGACAGCCTGAAGTATTTGCGGGCGCTCAAACTCTGAGTTGCGCTTTTCCCGGGGCCCCACTCACATGGGGCCCTTTTTCATGGCTTACGACTGGCTCAAAGGCACCGACGACCACTACGACGTGGTGGTCATCGGCAGCGGACTCGGCGGCCTGACCGCCGCCAATGTGCTCGCGAAGTGCGGCCACAGGGTGCTGCTGCTCGAGCACCATTACCAGCTCGGCGGCCTCGCCACGTGGTTCACCCGCAAGGGCGGGCATATCTTCGACATCTCCCTGCACGGTTTTCCGATCGGCATGATCAAATCCTGCCGCAAATACTGGGGGCAGGACATTGCCGACTCGATCGTGCAACTCAAGGGGGTGCGGTTCATCAACCCGCAGTTCGAGGTCAACACGACCTTCGACCGCGAGGATTTCACCCGCCAGCTCGTCGAAAAGTTCCGGGTGCCGGCCGAGACCGTGGAGCGGTTCTTCACCGACCTGCGGGCGATGAACTTCTATGACAACAACGCCGAGACCACGGGACAGATGTTCGAGCGCTACTTTCCGGGCCGCGACGACGTGAAACGCCTGCTGATGGAGCCCATCGCCTATGCCAACGGCTCCACCATGGACGACCCGGCCATCACTTTCGGCATCGTGTTCTCCAACTTCATGAGCAAGGGGGTCTATACCTTCCGGGGCGGCACCGATGTGCTCGTGAAGAAGATGGCCGCCGAGCTGAAGAGGAACGGCGCCGAGCTGCGCAAGCACGTGCTCGTCGAAAAAATCCTGACCGAGGAGCGCGACGGACGCAAAGTTGTCACGGGCATCGTGGCCAACGGCCGCACCATCCGCTGCGATGCGGTGGTCTCGAATTCCAACATCAAGAACACGGTTCTGCGCCTGGCCGGCGAGGAGAACTTTTCGCCTGATTTTGTCGCCCAGACCAAGGCCGTGCGCGTCAACAGCAGTTCCTGCCAGGTCTATCTCGGCATCCGCAAGGGCGAGACGCTCCCCCACATCGGCGACCTCGTCTTCACCTCCGAGGAGCCGAAATTTTCCAGCGAAAAGCTCGTGGATCTCTACACGACCAGCCGGACCTTCTCGATGTATTACCCGGACACCCGGCCGGGCAGCGACCGCTACACCGTCGTCGTCTCCATCAACGCCCGCTATGATGACTGGAAGCGCATGGGGGAGGAGGAATACGCGAAGCAGAAGCAGCGTCTCATCGACGAGTCCATCGCCGCGTTGGAGAGGTTCATCCCGGATGTGCGTGCCAAGATCGACTGGATGGAGGCCGCCACACCGAGGACCATCGAATACTACACCCGCCACTGGAGCGGCACGTCGTTCGGCACCAAGTTCGAGGGTCTCAAGGTCTCGATGGATCTGCCCAACCAAGTGCCCGGCCTCTACCACGCCGGCTCCGTCGGCATCATCATGTCGGGCTGGCTCGGCACCATCAATTACGGCGTGATCGTCGCCAACCAGGTGGACAAGTTCATCGCCGCAAAGAAACGCGCCGCCGAGCCGGCCCACGCCTGATTATCCCGTGACTGAAGTCGAAAAACTCATCCCGCACCGTCCGCCGTTCCTGTTCGTGGACGAAATCATCTCCCACGATGGCGAGACCCTCGTGGCCAGACGCACCTGGCGCGCCGACGAGGAATTCTACAAGGGCCACTATCCCGGCGCCCCGATCACCCCGGGTGTGCTGCTGAGCGAATCCGTGTTTCAGACCGGCGCCTGCCTGATGGCCCGGCTCATGGCCGGCGCCGCCGGGCAGGGCGGGGGCGTGCCGCTGCTGAGCAAGGTGTCCGACATCCGCTTCCGCCTGCCGGTTTATCCGGGCGACACCGTCACCATCGAGGTCAAACGCAAGGAGACCGCCGGAGAGTTTCATTTTCTCACCGGCGTGATGAAGAACGCCGAGGGCAGGAAGGTCATGAACGTGGAGTTCGCCGTCGCCTGGAAGAAACCCGAGGGACAGGTCACCGCCTGAGATGAGCGATTTTCTCCAGCTTTCCGGGAAAGCCTTCCTGGTGCAGGGCGTTGCGAACAAAAAAAGCGTCGCGTGGTTCATCGCGAAGACGCTGGAGGAACAGGGCGCGCGCGTCGTCTATGCCGTGCGCTCCGAAGCGCGGAAGAAGTCGCTCGAAGCCCTGCTGGCCGGCCGGCCCGTGTTCATCTGCGATGTCGAGCAAGAGGGCGCAGCGGAGCAGCTCGCCGCCGCGGTCGCGGCAGCCGGCCTGACCCCGCTGCATGGCCTGGTGCATTCCATCGCCTTCGCCAACTATCGCGAGGGCTTCAAGACCTTCGCCGAGACCAAGCGGCAGGACTTCCTGCAGGCCACGGCCATCTCGGCGTTCTCGTTGGTGGAGCTGGCGCAGGCCTTCAGGCCGCATCTCGCCAAGAACGCCTCCGTCATCTCCATCGGCATCTCTTCGCTGCTGGTAACCCCCGACAACTACGGTTACATGGGCCCGATCAAAGCCGCCTTGGAGTCGTGCTCGCGGTTCCTGGCCAAGTCCTTCGGCGCATCGGGCAGCGGGGTGCGCTTCAACGTCGTGGGGTCCGGCCCCCTCAAGACCAGCGCCTCGGCCGGCATTCCCGGCTACCTGGAGAGCTACCTCTACGCCGAGAAGCTGACCTTCCGGAAGCGGAATCTCGAGACCCAGGAGGTGGCGAACGTCGCGGCCTTTCTTCTGAGCGAGCGCAGCAGCGGCCTGAACGGCACGACGGTCGTCGTGGACGCCGGGCTCGGGAGCAATTATTTCGACAAGGAGATCATCCGGCTGGCGATGCGGCCGGAGAAATAAGCCATGCGCTTCAAACACGCCTGCATCGAATCGCTGGCCGTGGCGCTGCCGGACGAGGTCTGGACCTCCGCCGCCATTGAGGAGCGGCTGAAACCGCTCTACGACCGCCTGCGACTACCCGTCGGACGGCTGGAGCTGATGACCGGCATCAAGGAGCGGCGCATGTGGCCTGCGGGGACCAAACCGTCCGACGCCAGCGCCGCCGCAGGCCGCAACGCGCTCAAGGCATCGGCGCTGCGCGCGGAGCAGATGGAGGTTTTCATCCATTCGGCGGTCTGCCGCGACATGCTGGAGCCGGCCACGGCGTCGTTCGCGCACCGCAAGATCGGCCTTGGAACCGGCTGCCAGGTCTTCGACATCTCCAACGCCTGCCTCGGGTTTCTCAACGGGCTGGTGACGCTCGCCGCCATGATTGACGCCGGGCAGATCCGGTGCGGCATGGTGGCCTCGGGGGAGAACGGGCGCCCGTTGGTGGCGCGCACGATCAAGCACCTGTTGGAGACGCCCCTGGACCGCAACGCCATCAAGCCCTTCTTCGCCAATCTCACCATCGGATCGGCCGCGGTGGCGGCGGTCGTCTGCCACGAAGACCTTGTCCCGGCCGGCCGGCCGAAGCATCGGCTGGTTTGCGGCAGCGTCCATGCCGAGACGAAGCACAGCGAGCTCTGCCAGGGCGACAGCGCGGGTGACGCGTTGGTGATGGAAACCGACTCGGAGCAGTTGCTCCACGCCGGCATGGAGGTGGCCAAGACGACCTGGGCCAAATTCGCCGCCGAGTCCGGCTGGGCCGTTGGCACGCCCGAGCGCGTCATCACACATCAGGTCGGCTCCGCGCATCGTCGGAAACTCTACGAAACGCTCCAGATGGACCCGGCCAGGGATTACGCCTCGGTGGAGTTTCTCGGCAACACCGGGTCGGCCGCCTTGCCGGCGACTCTGGCGCTGGCCGCGGAACAGGGTGCGCTGCGCGCCGGACAGAAGGTGGCGTTGCTGGGCATAGGCAGCGGATTGAACAGCCTGATGCTGGCGGTCGAATGGTGAGAAACGCACAGCTTCCCGGCTGGCTCAAGGAGCTGTATCCGTTCGAACCGAAGCGCTTCGAGACAGGTTCCGGCGCGATGAGCTATCTGGACGAAGGCTCGGGCGATGAAGCCGTGCTGATGGTCCATGGCAATCCGACCTGGTCGTTTTTCTACCGCAACGTGATGCTGGCCCTGCGAGGACGCATCCGGTGCATCGCGCCGGACCACCTCGGCTGTGGTCTCTCGGACAAGCCGCAGGATTACGACTACACGCTGGCCAACCATGTGGCGAATCTGGGGCGACTGCTGGATTCCCTGAACCTGCGCAAGATCCACCTGATCGTGCACGACTGGGGCGGCCCCATTGGACTGGGAGCATGTCTGCCACGGCACGAAAAACTCGGGCGCGCGGTCATTCTGAACACAGCCGCCTTCGCCGACACCGTGGTCCCTTGGCGCATCCGGTTTTGCCGCATTCCGGTGGTCGGGGAGGTCGCCGTGCGCGGTTTCAACGCCTTTGCCTGGCCGGCCACCTGGATGGCAGTGACCAAACCCCTGCCGAACTCCGTCAAACGCGGATTCCTGTTTCCCTACGATTCCTGGGCCAACCGCATCGCCACGCACCGCTTTGTCCGCGATATTCCACGAGGGGTGGGAGCCTCAAATGATCGCGCCCTGGCGAAAATCGAGGAGACGCTGCCCAGACTGCGCTCAAACCCCGTCCGTCTCATTTGGGGCGGGCAGGATTTCTGTTTCAACCGGCACTATTTCGACCGCTGGAAGCTGATTCTTCCCAACGCCGCCGGCGATTACCTGACCGAAGCAGGGCACTACCTGATCGAGGACGCCCCTGAAACCGTAGTCAGCCTGATAGAGCAGCACATTCTGCCGTAACTCATCAATATCTCGTTAATAGTATTATAGACATAATCTATATTGTGCCATGAGCTGGGCGCGGTGCCCTTAAGAATAGGCAAACCTTACTGTGCCAGGCCCCAACGCTTGGTCAGCGGGTAATAGATGAACAGCGGGCGTCCGACGACGTCCTTCTCGGGCACGAAGCCCCACATGCGGCTGTCCTTGCTGCGCGGCGAATTGTCGCCCATCGCGAAATATGAGTGATCGGGCACGGTCAGAGTTTGTCCGATGGGCAGATAGCTGCCGGCGTTCGTGTAACCCGGATACAGCCCATCGCGCCGGGCGTTCCGGCTGAAAGCATCGGCGCCGTCGATCGGCCGGCCGTTGCGATACAAGGCCGGCGCCCGGACCTCCAGTGTGTCTCCTGGCGAACCGACCAGCCGCTTTACGTAATACTGCCGGATCTGCCGGCCCGCGTAATCCTGCATCTCCGGGCTGTTGATGTTCTCGGTTTTGAACACGAAACCCGAACCGACCTTGGGCCGGACGAAATTGTAGCTCAGCCGGTCCACGAACAGCAGGTCGCCGGTCAGAATGTCGAAGGAGAGTATCTCCTCGCCCTTGCGGACCATCTTGCCGGTCGGCACCCAATAGACCCGGGCATCGATGTGCCGCCCCCCGCTCACCACTTCCATCATCGAGGACTCCAGTTGACTGGCGCCGTTGGCGGTCTGGGCCGCCCGCAAGAGACCGTTTTTTGCGCCTTTGAAGAGCGTCTGCTCGAGCACCTCGTCGTAGCCGAACTGGTCGGACTGCGCCCAGTCGGCTGGCACGGTGAGCTTCACCGGCTGCCCGGCCACCATGACCGTGTATTCGCGCATCAGCGTCGGGAAAACGAACATGCTGCGGCCCGGTTTTTCCGTGTAGGCGGGCGCGCCATGGCGGAAGACCGGCACCAGCACCTCGCCGTCCGCCGGTGCTTGCAGCGCGTAATTGACCGCGCCCAGGCCGACCAGGCGCGCCGCCCGGCGCAGGAGCCCGGGCTTCTCGCCTTCGGGAAAGACCTCGGAGGTCATTCCGTAATAGGTCGGCCACATCGAATTCGTGGGAATCTTGAACGGCTGGACGAAATACGCGCGCAACCCGAGGATCACGATCGCCGCGACCAGGAAAAACTCGACGTTTTCGACCAGCGACGTGGTCGGATACTGGCGGCCGCCGCAAGCCCGCATCACGCCTTCCAGGCGCTCAATGGCGGGTTTCAGGGCCGTGGCATCCGCCTTCTCGCGGAGCAGTCCCTTCAGCTCCGCCATGGCCGTGAGCAGTCCCCCGCTCTGCTCGGCCGTGAGCTGGTCGCGCCGGTAGTCGTGGATCCGTTGCGCCAGTTCGAGCCAGTGGGCGGCACTGTGGCGGAGTTTGGAGGACTCGGAGCGCAGGAAGTCGAACACGGCGTCGGTGGATTTAGCTGTTGGTCTTCAGCACCTGGATGAAGGCATCGGGAGGGATCGAGACCCGGCCGATCTGCTTCATCTTCTTTTTGCCCTCTTTCTGCTTTTCGAGAAGCTTCCGTTTGCGGGTGATGTCGCCGCCGTAGCATTTCGCGGTCACATCCTTGCGCATCTCGCGGACGTTGTCCCGGGCGATGATCTTGCCGCCGATGGCGGCCTGCACGGCGATCTTGAACATCTGCGGCGGGATGATGTCGGCCAGCTTTTCGCAGAGGGCCCGGCCCTGGGTCTCGGCCTTGGTCCGGTGCACGATGCTGGCAAACGCGTCCACCGGGTCGCTGTTGACGAGGATTTCCATCTTCACGAGGTCCGAGGCGCGGTATTCGCCGAGTTCGTAGTCCATGGAGCCATAGCCGCGGGTGATGCTCTTCAACCGGTCGTTGAAGTCCACCAGGATTTCGTTGAGCGGCAGCGTGCAGGTGAGCATCACGCGGCTGGCGTCGAGGGTGTCGGTGTGGTCGCAGGTGCCGCGTTTTTCCATCACAAGCGCAAGGATGTCGCCGAGGAATTCGTTGGGCAGGTGAATCGAGGCCTTGATGGTGGGCTCGAGGATCTCCTCGATCGAAGCAGGATCCGGCAGGTTGATCGGGTTGTCCACTTCGATGATCCCGCCGCCGTGCTTTTTGACCTTATAGACGACGCTCGGATACGTGGAGATGATCTCGACGTCGTATTCGCGACGGATGCGCTCCTGAATGACCTCCATGTGCAGAAGCCCGAGGAAGCCGCAACGGAAACCGAAGCCCAGCGCCACCGAGGTCTCCGAGGAATAGACCAGCGCTGAGTCGTTGAGCCGCAGTTTGCCGAGCGCGACCTTGAGCTTCTCATAGTCGCTGGACTCGAGCGGATACAGGCCGCAATACACCATCGGCCGCACTTCCTTGTAGCCGGGCAGCATCTCGGTGGCCGCCTTGTTGGCGTGCGTGATGGTGTCGCCGATCTTGATCTCGTCGGTGCTCTTGATGTTGCAGACAATGTAGCCGACGTCACCGGGCCCGAGATGGCCGATTTTCTCCATGCCGGGCCGGAACACCCCGACCTCCTTCACCTCGGAACGCTGGCCGTTGCTCATGAGCAGCATCATCTCGCCGGCCTTGACGGTGCCGGAGAAGACGCGGACGTAGGAGATCACGCCGCGATAGGCGTCGTATTTGGAATCGAAGACCAGCGCGCGGAGCGCGGGATTATCGGTCCAGCGCGGCGGCGGCACGCGCTTCACCACTGCCTCCAGGATGTCCTCGATGCCGATGCCGGCCTTGCCGCTGGCAAGGATGGCCTCCTCGGCGGGGATGGTGAGGATGTCCTCGAGCTGCCTGAGGCAGAGTTCGAGGTTGGCGCTGGGCAGGTCGATCTTGTTGATGACCGGAATGATCTTGAGCCCCTGGGCGAACGCCAGGTGGGCGTTGGCCACGGTCTGGGCCTCGACGCCCTGCGCGGCATCAATCAGGAGCAGCGCGCCCTCGCAGGCCGCGAGCGAACGCGACACCTCGTAGGAGAAATCCACGTGGCCGGGTGTGTCGGTCAGGTGCAGCTTGTAGGTCTGCCCGTCCTTGGCCGGATAGTGCATGACCACCGGGTGCATCTTGATGGTGATGCCCCGCTCCTTCTCGAGATCCATCGAATCGAGGTGCTGGTCGGTCATCACCCGCTGCGCGACGGTGCTGGTGTATTCGAGCAGCCGGTCGGACAGCGTCGTCTTGCCGTGATCGACGTGGGCGATGATGCAGAAATTACGCGTGAGTGGCGCCGACGACATGATGGTTCAGGCGGGGGTGTCCGCGTATTCGGCGAAGGATTTGACCACCCAGTTCCTGTCCGTGCGCTTGGCCAGACCGGCAAGCACGGCGCCGGGGCCGCATTCCCAGAACTCGGTGGCGCCGGCGGCGACCGCGCTGCGCATGCAGTCCTCCCAGAGGACAGACGAGACAATCTGCCGCACGAGTGCCTCGCGAATGGCGGCAGGTTCGCGGACAGCCTGCCCGGTGGTGTTGGTGAAGACCGTGAAGCGCGGGGCCTTGAACGCCACACCGGCCAGATAGCGGGCGAACTCCTCGCGGGCCGGCTCCATCAGGCGGCTGTGATAGGCGCCGGCGACATTGAGCGCGATGACGCGTTTCAGGCCCTTGTGCTTGGCGGCGGCGACGAGCGCGTCCACCCTGGATTTCTCCCCCGAAACGATGATCTGGCCGGGGGCGTTGAAGTTGGCGGCTTGAATGTCGAATTCACGGCACAGCGCCTCGATCGTCGCGCGCTCCTCGCCGATGATGGCGGCCATGCCGCCTGTGGATTTTTCGCAGGCTGCTTGCATGAGCCGGCCGCGCTCGGCCACGACCGCCAGTCCGGTGGCGAAGTCGAACACTCCGGCGGCCGCCAGTGCGGTGACTTCCCCGAGGCTGAGCCCGAAAGCCATCGTGACCGCGGGCACCACGCCTTTCTCCCGGAGCGTCGCCAGCATTGCCAGACCGTGCACATAGAGCGCCGGCTGGCAGACTTTGGTCTGGGTGAGTTCGGCATCGGGGCCCTCAAAGCTGACCTTGGTCAGGCTCCAGCCGAGCACGCGATCGGCCTCGTCGTAAAGCGACCGCGCGGCGGGGGAGCCTTCGTAGAGCGACTTGCCCATGCCGACCTTCTGGGCGCCCTGACCTGCAAAAAGGAGTGCCAATGACATAGATGAAGGGCCGGTTAAACCCACCCCCCGGCCAAAAACCAAGTCCTAAAAATCACCGCCGCCGGGGCGGCAATCCGCCGGCCGGGGCGCCGTTCCGGGCAGCACGGGAAGCATCAGGTCTTGAAGAAGATGCCCTTGAGGTTCATCTCCAGCGCCGCGGGGTTCGGCGAGAAGCGGAGCCCGTCGGCCTTGCTGATCTTGCCTTCCTTGATGAGACGGTAGAGGTCCTTGTTGAAGGATTTGGACATGCCATCCGCGCCCGAATCGAGGAGCTGCTGGATCTTGTCGTTCTGACCGTCGAGGATCAGGTTGCGGACGGTGGCGTCGGCCACGAGGATCTCGTGTGCGGCGAAACGGCCGCCGCCTTCGAGCGCGGGGATGAGCTTCTGGCAGATGAAACCGCGCAGGGAGCCGGCGATCTGGCGGCGGGCCTGGGCGATTTGCTCCGGGGGGAAGAATTCAAATAGGCGCGTGAGCGACTGGGCCACGGTGGCGGCGTGCATGGTCGAGAAGACCAGGTGGCCCGTTTCGGCGGCGGAGATGGCGGTCTCGAACGTCTCCTTGTCGCGCATTTCTCCGATCAGGATGATGTCGGGATTCTGGCGCAGCACCGATTTGATCGCCAGCTCGAAGCTCGGCACATCGAGCCCGATCTCGCGCTGCTGAAACAGGGACTTGTCGTCGCTGAACGTGTATTCGATCGGGTCCTCGATGCTCACGATGTGCTTGTCCATGTTCTGGTTCACCCAGTTCAGCATGGCGGCCATGGTGGAGCTCTTGCCCGAGCCCGTGGCGCCGCAGACCAGGAGGATGCCATCCTTGGACTGGGCCAGCTTGATCAGGGTCTCGGCTTCGATCTTCAGTTCCTCAAAGGTGGGCGGGCGGCTCTTGATGTGGCGGAATACGATGCTCACCAGCCCGCGCTGATGGAAGGCGTTCACACGGAAGCGGCCGATGTCGTCGGCGGCGTAGGCGAAGTCCACCTGGCCGTCCTTGTCCCACTTGTCCTTGAAAATGCGGGGCACCTTCTCGTCCACGAAGGCCTGCGCTTGCTCGCAGCTGATCGGGTCCATCTCCACCGGGCGGAGCCGGCCGCCAAGGCGCAGGTAGCCGGGTTTTTCGGACTTGATCACGATGTCGCTGGCACCGCTTTCCACGGCGAGCTTAAGCAGATCGTTAACAATTTCGGTATGAAGTGTGGTGCTCATGGAATTTTATGCGTGAACCGCCCTTGAACCTGTGCTTTGCCTACAGCCTAACTTTGCTCCGTTCAAGGTAACTTTCCCATGAATCGTTCCCGCACCTTCACCGGCACCTACACCGCCATCGTCACGCCCTTCCGGGACGGGGCCGTCGCCTTCGATGAGCTGAGGAAACTGGTGAGCTTCCAGATCAAGGCCGGCATCAGCGGCCTCGTGCCCGTCGGCACCACCGGCGAATCGCCGACCGTGTCGCCCGAGGAGCACCTCGAGGTCATCCGCTGCACCATCGAGACCGCCCGCGGTCGCGTGCCGGTCATCGCCGGCACCGGCTCGAACTCCACCCGCGAGGCGATCGACATGACCAAGGCCGCCGACGCGGCCGGGGCCGACGCCTTTCTGCTCGTCGCCCCCTACTACAACCGGCCGACCCAGGAGGGCTTGTTCCGGCATTTCGCCGCCATCGCCGAGGTCACCGCCAAGCCCATCGTGCTCTACTCCATCCCCGGCCGCTGCGGCATCGAGATCGGGGTGCCGGTCATCGAGCGCCTCCGCGCAAGGTATCCCCACGTCGCGCACATCAAGGAGGCCGGCGGCAGCGTGGACCGCGTGGATCAGATCATCTCCGCCCTCGGCAACGACATCACAGTGCTCAGCGGTGACGATTCCCTCACCCTGCCCTTCATGGCCGTCGGCGCCAAGGGCGTGGTCAGCGTCGCCAGCAACCTCTATCCGCGCGAGGTCGGCAAACTCGTCGCCCTCGCCCTGGCCGGCGATTACGCCAGGGCCCGCACCCTGCATCGCCGCCTCTACCCGGTCTTCAAGGCCGTTTTCGTCGAATCCAACCCTGCGCCGATCAAACTCGCCCTGACCCGCGCCGGCATCATCGGTTCCGAGGAAGTCCGCCCGCCGCTCTGCCCCCTGAGCGACGCCAGCCGCCAAATCCTGCTCGCCGCCCTCAAGACTTTCGACCGCTGACCCATGAGCCTCAGAATTCTTCTCAATGGCGCCAAGGGCCGCATGGGACAGGCCGTCGTCGCCGCCGCCGGCGAAATGGACGCCTCCATCGCCGCTGCCGTGGATGCGGGCGACGATCCCGCCCCGCACCTGACCGCCTGCGATGTGGTCATCGATTTCAGTTCGCCTCACGCCACGGGCAAGCTGCTGGAACTCGCCGTCGCGCACCGCAAGCCCATCGTCATCGGCACGACCGGACACTCCGCCGACGAGAAGCACCGCCTGCTCGCCCTCGCGGGGAAGGCACCCTGTGTCTGGGCCGGCAATTTTTCCGTGGGCGTCAACCTGCTCTTCGCGCTCACCCGCCGCGCCGCCGCGGTCCTCGGCGCCGACTACGACGCTGAGGTGATCGAGATGCACCACCGCTTCAAGAAGGATGCGCCGAGCGGCACCGCCGCACGCCTGCTCGAGATCATCCTGGAGCAGCGCAAGCTCACCACCGATGCGGTGCGCCATGGCCGCTCCGGCATCACCGGCGAACGCACGTCCGCCGAGGTCGGCGTGCACGCCTTGCGCGGCGGAGACGTCGTGGGCGACCACACGGTACTCTTCGCCGCCCTCGGCGAGCGCCTCGAGCTCACGCACAAGGCCTCCGACCGGGGCATCTTCGCCCGTGGAGCCGTCCGGGCCGCGCATTGGGTCGTCGGCCGTCCCGCCGGCGTTTACGACATGCAGGACGTGCTCGGCCTCAGATGATCACGAGCGTCTCCGGCACCCTCGTCTCCGCCACGCCCCTCTCCGCAGTCATCGAGACCGGCGGCCTGGGCTACGAGATCCATGTCCCGGTCACGACCGCCGAACGGCTCCCGGCGCCCGGCCATGCCGCCAGGCTGCACACCCTTGCGGTCTATCGCGAGGATTCCGCCACCCTCTACGGCTTCGCCACGATCGAGGAGCGCGACTTTTTCCGTCTGCTCGTTGAAAAGGTCACCGGCGTCGGCCCCAAGATGGCGCTGAGCCTCATGAGCAAGCTATCGCTCGCCACGCTGAAAGCGGCCATTGCCGCGGGCGATGTCGGCCTGCTGGCCAAGTGTCCGGGCATCGGCAAGAAGACCGCCGAGCGCCTGGTGATCGAATTGCGCGATAAACTGAGTCCCGCCGAACTCGGCCGCGTTTCGTCCGACCCGGCGGAGGGCGTCCACGCGACGGCGCCCGGCGACAGCCGCGTCAACGATGCCGTGCTGGCTTTGACCGCGCTCGGCTACAAGGCCGCCGACGCCGACAGGGCCGTGCGCCAGGCGCGGATCGCTCTCGGCCCCTTGGCGACGACGGAGGCGCTCATCAAGAAGGCGCTGGGCTGAGAAAGGCCGGCGCCAGACGGCCGCAAAAAAGCCGCCCATAAAGGCGGGCGGCTTTTGGCGTAGATCAGCGTTGGAATTGGAACGCTGAGAATTCGGACTGTTGCGCGGAGGCCGGCGTGGCCTGCGGGCTGCGGAAGACCCGCTGCTCCTGGGTGGTAATCAGGCGGACCGGCTCGAACAGGTTGTCGTCGAACAGGGGTTGGACGCGGCCGATCCGCAGGCTCTCGTTGAGGGAGGCGCGCTCCTCATCCTGTTCGCGCAGCGCGGCCAGCATGGCGGCGTAGTCGGACGGCACGGTGACCATGGCGTTTTGCAGGGTCGCCAGGCTGGGCGCGGCTTCTTCGGCGGGCTCCGCGATGACGGAAGCACCCGGGGTCACGGCCGCGATTGCGGCCGGCTTCGCGGGCAGAGGCCGGACGGCCACCTCGGCGGGAGCCGCCGGCGGTGCGGCGATCCGGTTCATCACGAAAACCATCGCAAGACAGGCGGCGGCGAAACCGGCGGCGTAGTAGGCCCATTGCATGCGCCGGCGGCGCGTTTCAAAAAGCTCGATGACACCGCTGCGGTTCGCCTGGGGCAAAGGCTGGTCGGCGGCGACGGCGCGGAAGCTTTCATACACCTGCTTCGTCGCCGTGTGAATCCGGCAATACTGGCGATAGACGGCCTGGCGCTTCGGGTTTCCCTGCAACTCGGCCTCCAGCTCGGCGGTTTCCGCGGCCGTGATCTGCCGGTCAATGTAGAGATTCAACAGTTCGATGAATCGGTTTTCTTTCATGGCTGGAATTCCTCCCCAAGTTTTTCGCGCAGGCTTTCGCGGGCCCGGGCGATGCGGCTTTTGACCGTGCCCACGCTGATGCCGAGGATCTCGGCGATCTCCTCGTAGGCGAGGTTCTGGACGTTGCGCAGAATCAGGATTTCGCGGTGCTTCTCATTCAGGCTTTCCATGCACTCGGCCACCCGGCCGACAAACTCCTGTGTGACCGTCGCGTTCTCGGGGGTCTCCTGTTCGGCAGGGATGAGTTCGGCGAGCGTCGTTTCGTTTTCATCACCCAACGGAGCGTCGAAGGACACGGACTTGTCGCGCTTGCGACGCCACCAATACCAGTAGCGGTTGCGCGCCAAGTTGGTGGCGATCTGGTAGAGCCAGGTCGAGAAAGCGGAATCGCCCCGGAAATTGGCCAGACCGCGGTGGGCACGGATGAAGGCGTCCTGGGTGACCTCCTCGGCGTCCTGCTGGTTGCGCAGGAGCTGGTTGGTCATCGCGTAGATGCGGTCCCAATAACGGCTTACCAACTGATCAAATGCCGTGCTGTCGCCGCCTTTGAAGCGGTCAACCAGCATGCGATCGAGGGCGACTTCCTGGGCCTTTGCAGTCATATGCTCAGGCTCGTTCTGATCCGGAAATTTGAGGATTGTTCCCACGAAAGTCTTTGAGAAAACCGCAGCTTGCACCCGGATTGACGCCGTGGTCAATGCCGTGGTTGCGTGGCTTCGACCCGAGCTGCAATTAATTCTTGCCATGCCGCATCGGCGAAAAAATATCCTCCCTCCCTTGGCCGGAACGGGTCGATAGCTCAATGGTAGAGCAGCGTCCTTTTAAGTCGTTGGTTCTGGGTTCGAGTCCCAGTCGACCCACCACCCCAGGCTTGACCGGGAGCCATCCCAATCTGGGGTTGTAATTCGCCCCAGCCTGATGGAGAGTCCGGGCACCAGTTTGCTTAGGGCAAAACACCCATTCCAGCGCTCCGTGTCCTCCGTCCAATCACCCAAACGCATCGTCATCGTCGAAGACCACACCGCCATCCGCGAGATGCTCGCGGAGATACTGCGGGTGGATCCCGCCTACAAAATCGTGGGCGAAAGCGGCGAAGGCCAGCAGGCCTGTCAGCTCTGTCTCGACCTCAAGCCCGATCTGATCGTGCTTGATGCCCGTCTGCCCGGTCTCAGCGGCGTGGACATTCTCCGCCGGATCAGCAAGCAGCTTAAGTCCACGCGGGTCATGGTTTTCTCCGCCTACGAGAGCCCCGCCCTTGTCCGCGAGATGCTCGAAGCCGGGGCCCATGGTTTCGTTGAAAAGACAGCCGGCCTCGGTGAATTCAAAAAGGGCCTGGAAACCATCGCCAAAGGAGGCACCTATTTCGGCCCGGGCGTCGCCGCCCTCCTCCGCACCGTCGTAGCCAACAAGAATCCGAGTTCCGGCATCGAAACTCTCACGGATCGTGAACGCGAAATCCTCAAGCTGGTGGCCGAGAGTTACAGCACCAAGGAGATCGCCCAGAAACTGGGCATCAGCGTCAAGACCGTGGACAACCATCGCACCAATCTGATGCGCAAGCTCGACCTGCACGACGTCGCCAGCCTCACCCGTTATTCCCTGGAGATCGGCTTGATCGACCACCGGGCGCAGGCCTGACCCGGCCCGTTGCCCCGCAACTGTTTAGTTCTTGCGCGTCAATGGGGTTTACCCAATAACCACGGCACTCTTTCGACTTACAAATGAAGCCTGTTTCCAAACTCCTCGGCCTCACGCTCGCCGTCGCTGCCCTGCTCCTCAGCGCCTGCGCAAAGAAACCCATCCGCGCTCCGCAGGATACCCAGCAGCTGGGTGGCCCGACGGTCAATCCCGAGGATCTGGCTGTCCCCGGCGAGAACATCAACCTCGAATCCCGCGATCTTTCCCTCACGCCCGACGCCGCCAACCAGAGTGTCGTCGAGCCCATCTACTTCGCCTTCGACCGTTTCGCGGTCGCCCCCGCCGAGCGGCCGAAACTGCAGAACGCACTGAAATGGCTCCAGGACAACCCCGGCAAGAATCTCGTGCTCGTCGGCCATTGCGACTGGCGCGGCACGGCCGAATACAACCTCGGTCTTGGCGAGAACCGCGCCAATTCCGTGAAGCGCTACCTCGTCTCCCTCGGCGCCGATGCAACCCGACTCGAAACCCTTTCGAAGGGCTCGACCGAGGCCAAGCAGACCGGCGGCGAAGCCGAGTGGGCCAAGGACCGTCGCGTGGACTTCATCGAGCTGAAGAAGCAGTAATCGCTCGCTCCCGTTTCAAGACTTGGGCCGCGGTTTTTCCCGCGGCCTTTTGTTTGGCGAGATGGCAACAATACTTCCCGACTGCCCTGCCAGGCGCAGCGCGGAGGCCAGCATCCCGCCTCCGCAATTGCGCCGCGGGATTCTGCGCTGCGCCCGGCATGGCGCTTCGCAAAAGCGCCCTACCCTTGCGCCAGAAGCTCGAGCGTGCGCTCGGACATCGCGATGCCCTTCTTCATCACGCCGAGATGAAAGCTCTCGTTGGGCGCGTGCAGGTTGTCCTCGGGCAGGAAGAGTCCGGGCATCACGGCGTCGATACCGAGCACTTCCTTGAGGTCGGCGATCAAGCCCACGCTCCCCCCTTCGCGCAGGAAAAGCGGCGGCCGGCCCCAGGTCTCGCTGACAGCCCTTTCCAAGGCGCGAAAGCCGCGCGCCAGCACGGGCGACTGGTCCTTGGGCGTGTTCGAGCGGTCCGGCGGGATCGCCACGTAGGGCGCGGCGTGATGCTGCTCGGTGATCGTCATTGTCACGCCCTTGGGGCAGCGCGCACGGATGGCGTCGAAGATGACCCTCCTCATGCTCTCCGGAGTCTGGTGCGGCACGAGCCGGCAGGTGACCTTCGCCTTGGCCTTGCTCGGGATGACCGTCTTGGTCCCCTCCCCCTGGTAGCCGCCGCTGAATCCGTTGAACTCGAGCGTCGGCAGGAAACGGATCGCCTCGAACGGCGAGTAGCCGGGCGGGGTGTGGAATTCCCGGATGCCGAGGAACGCCGCGTAGTCCTTCTCCTTCAGGCCGAGCTTGGCGAGCTGCTCGCGCTCCCACGGTTCCGGCCCGGCGACCACGTCGTAGAAGCCGGGGATGTTCACGCGACCGTCCGGCGTGTGCAGCGAGGCGCACAGCTCGGCCAGTGCCTGCAGCGGATTCATCAGCACGCCGCCATGCAGGCCTGAGTGCAGATCGCAGCTCGGACCGGTCAGTTCCACCTCGAAGGCGAGCAGACCGCGCAGGCCGACCGTCACCACCATCTGATCGGGATTGGGGATCGCCGTGTCGGAGAGGAACACGAAGTCGCCGCGCAGCTTCTCCTTGTTCGCCAGGAGGAAGGTCTTGAAGTTCTTGCTGCCAATCTCCTCCTCGCCCTCGACGACGAAGGTGAGCTGCAGCGGCAGGTTCGGGTTCTTCTCCAACAACCGGGCCACGGCCGCGAAATGCGCCATGAGCGGCCCCTTGTTGTCGGCCGTGCCGCGACCATACATGCGCTCGCCCTTGACCACGGGTTCGAACGGCGGCGTTTGCCATTTGTCGAGAGGGTCCGGCGGTTGCACGTCGTAGTGACCGTAGATGATGACATGCGGCCAGGCCGGGTTCGTGCCGCGCTTGGCGACGATCACCGGATGCAGTGCGGTCGGCACCGCCTCCACGGCGAAGCCCATGTCCTTGAGCAAACCGGACACGAACTGCTGCGCGCCGGCCATGCCGGCCTTGAACTGCGGGTCCGCCGAGACGCTGGCGTGCCGCACGTATTCCTTCAGTTTTTCGACGGGGTCAAACATGCCGCACGTTGAGGCAGCTTGTGTCATAGGGCTAGCCCGAAGTGCGGATGCCTGGCGCGGCGGTCTGCGGTCGCCGCGCCAGCCTTCGCCAGCTCAATACCGCTCCTTCGCCTTCTCGTAGAGCGGCAGCACCTCGGGCATCCAACGGCGCAGCTCGGCGATCCGCTCGGCGTGTGGCGGGTGCGTGGACAGCCACTTGATCGGCTGCTTCCCCTCCTTCTCCTTCGCCATCTTCAGCCAGAAAGACACCGCCGCCCTGGGGTCGTAGCCCGCCTTGGCCGCGTAACGGAGGCCGATGTAGTCGGCCTCGCTTTCGTTTCCACGCGAAAAGGCCAGGGTCGCGCCTGTGGCCCCGATGCCATAGGCTGCGCGCATCAGTTCGCCATGCCGGCTGTCTTGCGACGCCGCCTCGACGCCTGCACCGATCAGTCCGGCGACGAAACCTTGCGACATGCGTTCGGCGCCGTGCCGGGCGGTGACATGGGCGATCTCATGCCCCATCACGATCGCGACCTCGTCGTCGGATTCGGCCAGGTTCAGCAGACCCGTATAGACGCCGACCTTGCCTCCCGGCAGGGCGAAGGCGTTCACCGTCTTGGGATCGTCGAAGACGACGAACTCCCACTTGGCCCCCGGCAGAGCGTTCCCCACTGCCTCGGCAATGCGCTGGCCGATCCGCTTCACCCGGCCAGTGGCCACGACGTCAGTGGAGACCTTTTCCCTGGCCTTGATGTCGGTGAAGGCCGCCGCGCCCATCTGCAGCTCCTCATTGGGCGGGACGAGGATCAGCGACGAACGCCCGGTCTCCGGCACCGTGTAGCAGCCGGCCAGCGCGAGCAGCGCGAGGGCCGGCATCCAGATAAAAGGCCTCTTCATGGTCGGAAAATTAGCCAGCCGAGCCCTCCCCGCCAAGCGGAAGTTTCGGCGCGGCGGTCGGCGGCCGCCGCCGACCCCAGCGGCGCGCTGAGAGCGCCGCGCCAACGGACAACCTCCTCAGTGCTTAAAATGCCGCACGCCGGTGAAGACCATCGCCATGCCGCGCTCGTCGGCGGCCTTGATGACCTCCTCGTCGCGCACCGAGCCGCCCGGCTGGATGGCGCAGGTCGCGCCGGCGTCGGCCGCGGCGATCAGTCCGTCCGCGAACGGGAACAGCGCCTCGCTGGCGACGACCGAGCCTTTCAGATCGAGCTTGGCCTCGCCGGCCTTCCAGACGGCGATGCGCGAGCTGTCCACCCGGGCCATCTGCCCGGCGCCGATGCCGAGTGTCTGCTCTCCGCGACAATAGACGATGGCGTTCGACTTGACGTGCTTGCAGACCTTCCAGCCGAAGAGCATCGAGGTCCACTCGTCGGGCGTGGGTTGACGCCTGGTCACGACCTTGCAGGCAACAGGATTCTCCATCGAGCGGTCGCGGTCCTGCACGAGCACGCCACCGACCACGGAGCGCACTTCCTGGAGGGCGTCGGCGCCGATGCCCTCTTTGGCGATCATCAGGCGCAGGTTCTTTTTCTTGGAGAAGATTCCCAACGCCTCCTCACTGAAGCGCGGGGCGATGATGACCTCGGTGAAGATGTCCTTGATTTGCTCGGCAACGTCCACGCCGAGGGTCTGGTTCACGACGATGATGCCGCCGAACGGGGCCTGCCGGTCGGTCGCGTAGGCTTTGTGCCAGGCCTCGACCAGCGAATCGGCGCTCGCGACACCGCAGGGATTGGTGTGCTTGAGGATGGCCACTGTCGGCCGCTCGAACTCGCCGATCAGGTAGGTGGCCGAGGTGATGTCGAGAATGTTGTTGTAGCTGAGTTCCTTGCCCTGAAGCTGCTGGAAATGGTCGTGAAACGTGCCGTAAAGCGCCGCCTTCTGGTGCGGGTTCTCGCCGTAGCGCAGGCTCTGGGCCTTCCTGGCGGTCAAGGAGTAGTTCGCCGGGAATCCGCCCAAGGCCTCGAGGTCGGGCTCGGGCTGCTGGCTTTCGAGGTATTTGGCGATGGCGGTGTCGTAGGCGCCCGTGCGCTGGAAGACCTTCAGCGCCAGCTTGCGGCGCAACGCCCCCATGGCTTCAGGCTTGGCCAGTCCCTCCAGCACCGCGTTGTAGTCCGCCGGGTCGCACACCACCGTGACGCTCTCGTGGTTCTTGGCCGCGCTGCGCAGCATCGAAGGGCCGCCGATGTCGATGTTCTCGATGGCCTCCTCGAAGCCGACATGCGGCTTCGCAACCGTTTGTTCGAAGGGGTATAGGTTCACCACCACGAGGTCGATGAGCGCGATGCCGTGCTGCTTGGCCGCGGCGAGGTGGTCGGCCTTGTCGCGCCGGCAGAGCAAGCCGCCGTGGATCTTGGGGTGCAGGGTCTTGACGCGGCCCTCCATCATCTCCGGGAAGCCCGTGTGCTCGCCGACCTCGGTCACCGGCAGGCCGGCCCCCGCGAGCAGTCTGGCCGTGCCGCCGGTCGAGAGCAGGCGGTAGCCGTGCCGTTTGACGAGGGCCGTGGCGAACTCCACGAGGCCGCGTTTGTCACTGACCGAGAGCAGCGCGAGCTTTTCCATAAAGGCAGCCTTTGTGCGCGCCGCGCAAACCCCCGGCAAGCCGAAAGCCCGGCACCGCCCCTTCCCGGTGCGCCATTCTGTGCCCGGCGAAGAATCGGCGCGCATGAGCATGGCGTCCACAAGCGCTCGATTCGCTTTGTTGAGTATGACAGGTTGGGAGGGCTGCCGGTCTTGGGATTCTTTCGTGCCTTTCCTGCGTTTCGTGGTTACCAGCTGTCCATGCCTGATTCCCTCGAACTTCCCGGTCTGACGGTCCAGCTGGACAACCTCGTGTATCGCCACGGCGGGGAGCAGTTGCCGGCCGACAAGCCGCACGCATTCATCTACTTTCTGACCATCCGCAACGGCTCCGATCGCACGGTCACCCTGCTGGGCCGCAAATGGGTGATCGAACACGCCGACGGCACGCGACTGGTCGTCGAGGGCGACAAGATCGTCGGCAAGACCCCCACCCTCGCCCCCGGCGCGCACTTTTCCTACAACAGCTATCACGTCGGCCATTGCGACGCGCGGGCGCACGGCAGCTTCCACGGCCTCGACGAAGACGGCCGCCGAATTTTCGTCCGCATCCCGGTCTTCGACATGATCATTCCGCGCGATTAGCAGTCTTCTTGCGCGAGACCAAATGACTCGACCAGGCTTTGACACTCAGTGATCGCGTGCCGTCGTGTCGATGTGGAAGAGCGCGTAGAGGGGGCAGAAGCCGGCAAGCGCCGTGAGGAAGGGCAATAGGCCGACGAGCCCCCACCAGGTCTCGCGGTGAATGCCCCACAGTCCGATCAGGCATCCGCTGACGAACCGCACCCCGCTGTCGAGCGATCCGATGTTGGTTTTCATGGCGATTCCTTTGTTGTCGCCCAGAGCTTATGCGGCGGGAACCGGGCCGGCTCCGCATATTTTGGCGAAGAGGGGCCGGTTCCGGCTCCTATTTCCGGGCGGCGTGCGCCTTGGCGACCTCGACGTATTTCTCGGCCCAGGCGCGGAGCCCCAACAGCTCGGGCTCCCTGAGCGGACGCACCACCTTGGCGGGCGCGCCGAGGACCATCGAGCCGGGTGGAGCGACAAAACGCTGCGTGACGAGCGCGTTGGCACCCACGATGCAATGGTCGCCGATGACGGCGCCGTCGAGGATGGTGGCCCCCATGCCGATCAGGCACTCGTCCCCGATGGTGCAGGCGTGGATGATGGCACTGTGGCCGATGGTCGTGTAACGGCCGATCTTCACGCCGTAGTCGTCGGCCAGGTGCACCATGCTCAGATCCTGGATGTTCGTGCCCTCGCCAATTTCGATGGAGTTGATGTCGCCCCGCAGCACGCAGCCATACCACACGCTGCTCAGCAGTCCCAGCTTCACGTCGCCAAGCACGGTGGCGTTGGGGGCCACGAACGCCGCCGGCCGGATATCCGGGGTTTTCGTCAGGTGTTGGGCGAGCCTTTGCTTGATGTCCATGCCCGGAGGCTAGGACTTGTCCGCTGGAGGGCAACTCCCGCCTGCGCGTCCCGGACTGCCGCCGGCCAGCCAGACGACAAGGACGACGGCGCAACCGGCGGCCACCGCCATCGCGGCGAGCAACCCTGCGAGCAGAAGGATCAGGTCGAGTTTGCCCATGAAGAATCTGCCCGCTGAGACGCCGCAGCCCGAATAAGGTTTCCTGCCGGGAAAAGAATCTCGCGCCCGGTCCAGGGACTGTTAGCAATTCCGGCAACTCGCCCCTCGCATGGAGCAACTCACCCACGTTTTACGCGGCGTTGTCGGATATGCCGCCCTGCTCGGTCTCGCCGTCGCCCTCAGTTACAACCGCAAGGCCATCCCGTGGCGCATCGTCGCCGCCGGGATCCTGCTCCAGCTTGTTTTCGCCACCTGCGTGCTGTTCGTCGGCCCGATCCGCGACGCCGTGGAATGGGTCGGCGGCATCTTCGTGAGCCTTATGGGCTTCACCGGCGAGGGCGTGCGCTTCGTCTTCGGCTCGCTGGCCGACCAGGACAAGCACGGGGTGGTCTTCGCCATCGGCATCCTCCCTTCCATCATTTTCTTTTCCGCCTTCACCTCGTTGCTCTACTATCTCGGCATCCTGCAGAAGGTGGTCTATGCCTACGCCTGGGTCATCTCGAAGGTCATGCCGCTGTCCGGCGCCGAGACCCTGAGCGCCTCCGCCAACATCTTCCTGGGCCAGACCGAGGCGCCCTTCCTCATCAAGCCTTATCTGCCGGCGATGACCCGCTCGGAGATCTTCACGGTCATGGTGGGTGGCATGGCCACGATCGCCGGCGCCGTGATGATCGCCTACATCAGCTTCCTCGGCGGCAGCAGCGTGGAGCAGCAGGTCCTCTTCGCCACGCACCTCATCACCGCCTCGGTGATCAACGCCCCGGCCGGCCTCATGGTCTCCAAAATCATCCTGCCCCAGACCGAGGCCGTGAACACCAACCTGGAGGTCTCGAAGGAGAAGATCGGCTCCAACCTCGTGGACGCCGTCTGCCTCGGCACCACCGACGGCCTCAAGCTCGCCGCCAACGTCGGCGCCATGCTCATCGCCTTCACCGCGCTCGTGGCGCTTTTCAACGCCCTCTTCGGCTGGGTCGGCGCCCCGCACACCCTGACGATCGCCGGCCACGAACTGTTCGCCTACCCCGGTTTCAACGGCTGGATCGAGCAGGTCACGGGCGGCACCTTCAAGTCGTTCTCCCTGGAGTTCGTGCTCGGCCTGCTCTACGCCCCGGTCGCCTGGCTCATCGGCATCGACTACGGCCACCTCCTGCAATCCGGCCAGCTTCTCGGCACCCGCACCGTGCTCAACGAATTCGTGTCCTTTCTCCAGCTCGGCACCATGAAGGCCGGCGGCGCGTTCACCGACCAGCGCACGATCATCATCCTCACCTACGCGATGTGCGGTTTCGCCAACATCGTCTCCATCGGCATCCAGATCGGCGGCATCGGCACGCTCGCCCCCAACCAGCGTGAAAACCTCGCCGCGCTCGGCGTGAAGGCCGTCTTCGGCGGCACCATCGCCTGCTACCTCTCTGCCTGTGTCGCGGGCATGATGATCTGACCTCGGCGCCCCGCCACCCGGTTTGCTGAAGGCAGCCTGCCTGTTCAGCGCTGCGCCCGTTCCTCCAGCCGGTCCAGCAGTCGCAACAGGCCGTCGAGGATCGTGAGCGGGTGCGGCGGGCAACCCGGGATGAAGAGGTCCACCGGCACGACCGCAGCCGCGCCGGCAAGGTGCTCAGGATTGCCCACGAAGGGGCCGCCCGCAATCGCGCAGGCGCCGACCGCGACGACGATCTTCGGCTCCGGCACCGCCTCCCAGGTCTTGCGCAGCGCCAGCTCCATGTTGCGGCTGACGGGACCGGTGATGAGCAGGCCGTCGGCATGGCGCGGCGACGCCACGAACTGGATGCCGAAGCGTCCGAGGTCCCAGCCGATGGTGCCGAGCACGTTGGTGTCGGCTTCACAGGCGTTGCAGCCGCCGGCGCTGACCTGCCGCAGGCGGAGCGACCGGCCGAACATCCGCCGCAATTTTTCATCCAGCGCCGCGGCAAGGCGGACCTCCCCTCCTGCCCCGCCCAACATAAGGTCCTCGCGCCGGCGCACCGCCATGCGGTGGTCGCCTGTCTGGGTGATAGCCTTCGTCGGACAGGCCGCCACGCATTCCGCGCAGAAGATGCAACGCCCGAGATCGAGCGCCACCGGTGCCCCACCAGAACGCGTTATCGCCTGCGTCGGGCACACCGGCACGCAGGCGTTGCAACCGTCGGCGCACTTCGCCGCCTCCACCCGCAACGCGCCCCCGTGCCGGTCGGGCAGCGCCGGCGCCGGACCCTGCGGATAGGCCATCGTTTCGCAGCCGCGCTTGAGCCGGTTTGTGAGGATGTCAGGGACGAGCATGGCGGTTGGGGCGGCGTCAGAGATCGAAACCGCAGTAGGAAAGGTTGAAGCTCTTGTTGCAGAGCGGAAAATCCGAGATCGCCTGCCCGCGCAGGGCCAGCGCCAGGCCGGTCCAGTTGTGGAACGACGGATCGGTGATCTTGTAGCGGCGGAAGCGTCCTGCGCCGTCCGTCAGCGCCACATGGCAGACCTCGCCGCGCCAGCCCTCGGTCAGCGCGACCGCCAGGGTGTCGGGCGCCGGCGCAGGCAACTCTTCAAAAATCCCGCCTTCGGGCGCGGCCGCGAGCTGTTCGCGCAGGAACTGGCCGGAGCGCTGCACCTCGAGCCAGCGCACCCGCGCCCGGGCGAGCACATCTCCGCCCGACCACACCGCCACGGGCGCCTGGGCGAACCGGTGCCATCCCGCCGGGTGATCGTAGCGCACGTCGCGCACAAGTCCGCTGGCCCGCGCCGCCGGGCCGACGAGGCCGATCTCCGCCGCCTGTTGCGGAAAGACCGGGCCGGTGTTCTCGAAGCGCGCACGCACGCTGGCGGACTCCCACAGCCAGCCCGCCGCCTGTTCGACCTCGGCCAGGGCGGGACCGAGCCGCTCCAGCATCTGCGCGGCGCGCGCCGGCTCCAGGTCGTGACGGCAGCCGCCGGGCCGCACCAGGCCGCGTCCGAAGCGGTTTCCGCACAACAGCGCCGTGAGGTTGAGAAAATCGCCGCGCGTCTTGCCGCAGGCCGCCGCGGTGGGCAGAAACGCCACGTCGTTGGCCAGCGCGCCCAGGTCGCCCGTGTGATTGGCCAGCCTCTCCAGCTCCAGGGCGATGGCGCGCAGCCACTGCGCCCGCAAGGGCGCCTCAGTGCCGGCCAGAGCCTCCAGCAACGAGGCATAGGCCGTGGCGTGTGCAATGGTCGTGTCGCCCGCGACCGTCTCGATCTGGCTGAGCGTCGAACGGTGCGGCCCGCCGCACAGCGCCGTCTCCACGCCGCGATGCTGGTAGCCGAGGGCGATTTCCAGGTGCAGCACCTCCTCGCCGGCGCATTGAAACCGGAAATGCCCGGGTTCGATGATGCCGGCGTGCACCGGTCCGACCGCGACCTCGTGCACCTCGCGCCCGTCCACGCGGAAAAACTCGCCGTTGGCCGGCGCCGCGAGGTCGCCGGTCCGGCGCACGGGTTTGAGCCAGGGGTGGCCCTGCGGCACCAGCCCGTGCTGCTCCCACACTTCGCGCTCGAACAGGTGGGCCTGGACCTGCCGCACGGTCAGCGAGGGATAGCAGTTGGCCACCGCAAAGGGCATGCTGCTCTCCGGTTCGACCACTGCGCTGCGTCCGACCGCAAGCGTGTTGTCGGCATCGTAAGCCAGCACGGCGACCAGGCGGACGCCCGCCCGCCCCTCCGGCACGCCAAACCAGGCGCACAGGCGCGCGCCGCCCTCCAGCTCGGTCGCGGTGGCCTCGACGAAGTCCGCCACCGGCCACACCGGCACCTTCGCCCAAGGCACCGCGGTGGCGTTGGCCAGCAGCAGGAAGGAGGCCGGCGTGCTCATGGGTGGGGATAAAGTTGCTGGACGGCCGCCGTCCAGGCCTCGCGCAGCACCTCCGGGGTGCTCACGCCCAGCCACAGCGAAAAGCCGAGCAGAACGAGCGGCGGCATGATCAGGCCAACCGTCTCCGGAAACCGTCGCGCCTCCACCCGGGCTGCCGCCCGCGGGCGTCCGTCCACGACGCCGAACACCACGCGGGTCAGGCCGAAGAAGGCGAAGACGAGGCAGCCGAGAAACACCGCGGCCGCGCCCCCGCGGCCGGTCGCAAAGGCCGCGCGCACAATGCCGAGCTCGCTGAAGAAGGGGCCGAACGGCGGCAGCGCCGTGACGACGAACATGCCGGTCACGAAGATCCCCGCCGACCAGGGCATGAGCGCGGACATGCCCCGAACCTCGTCGAGCGTGCGCGCCCCCGCGGCGCGGCGGATGTTGCCGGCGCTCAGGAAAAGCGCGCCCTTGGTCAGGCTGTTGCCCCAGACGTGGAACAGGGCCGCCCACGCGCCGGCGCCGCCCAACGCCGCCCCGAGCGCCAGGATGCCCATGTGCTCGACGCTGGAATACGCCAGCATCCGCTTGAAATCGCGCGTGCCGAGAAGGAACAGCGCCGCCACCAGCACCGAGAACAAACCGATCGCCAGCAGCGTGCGGTCGGCCGCGGCCGCCTCCCCGGCGGCATCGAGCACGGCACGCACGCGCAGGATGGCGGTGAACGCCACGGTGGTGACCCCGCCCGCCAGCACCGCGCCCACGATCCCCGGGGCCTCGCCGTAGGCGTCGGGCTTCCACGTGTGCATCGGCGCCAGGCCCATTTTGGTGCCGTAACCCGCCAGCAGCAGCACCCAGGCCGCCAGCACCCAGGGACGGGAGAGGTCCGGACCCTGCGCCATCAGCGCCACGAACGTCAGGTCCCCGGCGCCGCCACCCTGCAGCGACGCGTAACCGAGGCAGAACGAGCCCAGCAGCGACAGCGCGATGCCGGTGCCGCCGACGAGCAGGTATTTCCAGGTCGCCTCGTAGGCGCGCGCCGTGGCGTTGAAGTGCAGCAGCGGCACGGCCGCGAGCGTGACCGCCTCGGTGGCGATCCACAGCAGGCCGAGATGCCGCGCCTGGTGCCCGGCGCTCAACAGTCCCGGCACCACCAGCATCAGGGCCACGAACACGCGGTTGGGCCGCTCGGTCCGCAGCGTCAGGTAGGGCACCGCATAGGCGGCGCAGAGCAGGAACAGGAGCGACACCGCCGGCAGCAACGCCCGGGCCAGCGGATCAAAGGCCAGCCACGCGCCCGGATCCAGGGCCGGAGGAGCGAACAGCATCCACAGGCAAAGACCGGTGTGCAGCAGCCCCACGACCGGCAGCAACCAGGGCCGTGTCCGGTTGGACGGCCAGACGGCGGCGAGCAGCGCGCCCGCCAGGGGCAGGATGACGAGAAGCAGCTCTTTCATTCGCGCAGCACGGTCAGTTTGCGGGTGTCCAGCGAGTCGAAGGCACGCTGGATGCGATCCACGATGATGCCGATGACGAACACGCCCACGGTCAGGTCCAGCAGGATGCCGGCCTCGACCAGCAGCGGCGTGGATCCGATGAGCAGCAGGCCGAAGAGGTAGATGCCGTTTTCCAGGATCAGGTAACCGCAGACCTGCGAAATGGCCTTGGCGCGCCCGATCAGCAGGATGAACCCGGTCAGCACCGACGCGCCCGCGCCCGGCACCAGCAGCGAGCCGGTGTGCGCCGGCAGCAGCGGCAGGTTGCGCGCCAGGGCCACGGCGGCGATCGTCCCGCCCGCACCGAGCAGCAGCGACGGCACGAAGCCGATGAACGGCTCGACCTCGCGGTCGATGTGCGCGGTGCGCATCGCGCGACGCAGCAGAAGCGGGATGAGGAACCCCTTGCCTGCGACCGTGACCAGCGCCACCAGCCCGGCCAGCCATTCGAAATGCGATTCCAGCACGAGTGGCATGATGCCGAGCACCATGCCCTGCACCGACACGGTCTGGATCAGCGCGGGCAGCCGGCTGCTGCCCAGCGCGAGCAGGTTCA
Source organism: Verrucomicrobiota bacterium (assembly GCA_049322455.1). Classification (GTDB taxonomy): domain Bacteria; phylum Verrucomicrobiota; class Verrucomicrobiia; order Opitutales; family Opitutaceae; genus Lacunisphaera. The sequence goes on from JBMOQY010000038.1 coordinate 46,487, forward strand.
GGCCCATCGCGAGGCCGATCAGCAGGTTCAGCGTGCCGTAGTCGGCGTGATTCATGCCCCGCCTCCTTTCCACGCCACGAGCAGCGCGAACAGGCAGAGCAGGAACGCCGTCGTCAGCAGCAGCGGCACCTTCCGGAACGCCAGGCGGGCCATGAGCGACTCGACCAACCCCACCCCCACCGCGACCGCCAGCACCCCGCCCGCCAGCGCCCCCGCGCCCGCATACGGACCGAGGTCGCCCAGCGGCAGCACCGCCTCGGTGAGCAGCACGGCGAACAGCAGCAGCTTCATCGCCGCCCCGTGCAGGACGACCGCCAGCGGCGGCCCGCTGTGGTCGAGGACCATGACCTCGTGGATCATGGTCAGCTCGAGGTGGGTGTTCGGATCGTCGAAGGGCACGCGGCAGTTCTCCGCCAGCAGCACGGTGAAGAGCCCGGCCGCCAGCAGCACGCCGCCCGCGCCCACCGCCGGCGCGAGCATGGAGGACAGCGCGAGGCCGCCGCTCTGGACGGCCAGGGCCAGCACCGCGGCGATCAGCGCCGCCTCGGCCAGCACGGCATAGCTCACCTCGCGGGCCGCGCCCATGCCCTCGAAGGCCGAGCCGGTCTCCATCGCCGCCCAGGTCGTGGCGAATCGCGCGAGCGCGAGCAGATAAACCAGCAGGATCACATCGCCGCGAAAACTGAACATTGCCCCGGCGGGCCCCAGCGGCAGCAGCATTGCCGCGCCCGTCACTGCCACCCAGGCCACCGCCGGCCCGGCCACAAAGCCCGGCGAAACCAGCGTGCTCAGCACCACGCCCTTCTGCCACAGCCGCGCCAGGTCGTAGTAGAGCTGCAGCACCGGCGGACCCCGCCGCCCCGCCACCCAGGCCTTCACGCGGTTGATCACACCGGGCAGCAGCGGCGCCAGGCACAGCCACAAGGCCAGCCGGCACAGAAAATCGAGGAACGTCAGGATCATGACCGCCCTCCCATCAACACCAGTGCGCCGATCGCCGCAAGCCCGGCCACGATGTAGAGCACGTAGGCTTGCAGCCGGCCGTGCTGCAAGCGGCGCGCCGCCAGCGAAGCCTGCAGCACGACGGCGCCCACGGGCCCGAGCACGCGCTCCAGCACCGTCTCGGGCACGCGCTCCACCCGCAGCGCGCTCTCCGGCAGCGGACCGCGCGGCCGGCGCAGCTTCAACTCAGGCCGCAAGATCCAGCCGAACCAGCCCGCGGCGATGCCGCCGAACGAACCTGCGGTGTATTGCATGCTCGCCGCCGGCGCCGCGTAACCGCAATCCCAGGTCGGGCCGCGACGCGCCCCGGCCCCGCGCACCCGGCGCCACAGCCAGCTCGCCGCGGCCACCGCCAGCAGGGCGAGCACGGGTTGGGCCACGCTCAGTGCGCGCAACGATGCCGGCATGGACCGGCCCGCCCACGCGGGGTTCCATGCTTCCGCCGCCCGGGCCAACGCCGGCCAGAACAGCACCGGCGCAAGCCCCAGCACGATGCAGAGACCCGCCAGCACCAGCATCGGCGCGCGCATCCACGGACCGCATTCGTGCGCATGCTTCGCCGCCTTCGTTCGCGCCGCGCCCAGGAAAACCACCGTCCCGGCCTTGACGAATCCGGCCAGCGCCAGCGCCCCGGCCGAGACCAGCAACAGCACCGCGGGCAGTGCCGCCCACGCGGCCGGCCCGCGGCCGGCCACGGCTTCGAACAGCCCGAGATACACCAGCCACTCGCTGACAAAACCGTTCAAGGGCGGCAACCCGGCCACGGCGAGCGCGCCCAGCGTGAACAGCCCGGCCGTCCACGGCATCGGGCGCCACAATCCGCCGAGGCGGCTCATCTCCCGCGTGCCCGTGGCATGCAGCACCGAGCCGGCGCCCAGGAACAGCAGCGATTTGAACACCCCGTGGTTCCACACGTGCAGCAGCGCGCCAGTCAGCACCAACGGCCCCCAACCCGTCGCCGGACCGCCGGTGCGGGCGGCGAGCAACGCGCCGCCGAAGCCGGTGAGAATGATGCCGACGTTCTCCACCGTGCAGTAGGCCAGCAGCCGCTTGAGATCGTTCTGCGCCACGGCGAAGGCGATGCCCAGCAGCGCACCGGTCGCGCCCAGCCCCAGCACGACCCAGCCCGCCGCCTCCGGCACGGGCAGCCAGCCGCTGAAACGCAGCAGACCGTAGAGACCCATTTTGACCGACACGCCCGACATGATCGCCGACACGTGGCTCGGGGCGTTGGCATGCGCCGAGGGCAGCCAGACATGCAGGGGAAACAGGCCGGCCTTCACGCCAAAGCCCGCCAGCACCACCCAGAACAACGGCTCCAGCTCGGTCCGCTCCCGCATCGGACCGAGATCCCAGCCGCCGGTGCGGGCCGCCAGCGCGGCGAAGAAGGCGAACAGGCAGGCCGTCCCCGCGTGCGACGCCGCGAGGTAGAGCCAGCCGGCCGCCCGCGCCTCGCGCTTGGCGTGGTCCAGCGTGACCAGAAAATACGCGCACACGGCGAACAGTTCCCATGCGATGAGAAAGTGCAGGCCGTTGGCGGACACCAGCACGCTGCCGAGGCTCAGTGCAAGGGCGCTCCACCAGATCCGGTTGCGCGGCGCGGCATCCGGGTGGTGCCGGTCCGGCCAGTATTCGTGTGCATAGGCCGCACCCGCGGCGACCACGACGCCAAGCAGGGCGAGAAACCACGCGCTCAATCCGTCCAGCCGCAGATGCAGCGGCTCACCGTCAACCGCGAAGGCGCTCCGCCATTCCCAATCGGGCGCGCCACCCAGCACCTGCGCCGCCGCCGCCAGCGCCGCGACCGCGCTCCCCACGGCGCATCCCAGCCAGACCCGCGGCCAGCGCGGGCCGGCCATGACGCCCGCCGCCTGGCCCAGGGCTGCCACCAGCAGCAGCACGCCCGGGCTCATGACCTGCCGCCTCCCGCCGCGGCCTCGTCGCAAGCCGCGGCCGCCAGGTAGATGTCGGCGTCCCCTGCCCCGGCGGAGATGGTTGCGCGCCAGTCTTCGCGCTTGAGCGCGCGGCTGAGACGCCCGAGCAGGTCGAGGTGCGCGCGGGGCGACGGCGCGATGAAGAACAGCAGGCGCGTGACCGGCACACCGTCGAGCGGTTCGGCCTCGGGCAGCGCTTCGCGCAGCAGCAACAGCGCCAGTGTGCCGGAATCCCGCCCCAGCGCGATGCGCGTGCTCGGATGCGGCAGGGCAAAGCCATGCCCCACGGGCGCGAGCGTCACCCCGCCCTTGGCCGTGAGCCGCCGCGCCAGCATCTGCCGCACGGCGGGGGATGCGCCCGGCATCGCCGCGGCGATCTTGCCGAACACCGCGGGGATGTCCGCGGCGGGCACGTCGCGCCAGATGCCACCGGTGCGCAGCAGTTGCTCGAGGCGGATGTCCGTCGCGAAGGGCGCCCGCGTTTCGGGCGCCAGAAAGCCCGCCTGAGCGGCGAGCCCGCGCGCCGCCGCCCATTCCGCCACCTGCGCCCGGTCGAACAACGGCCGGCCGCGATCGAGGGTGTGCGGCAGGGCCTCGGTCCGCATCCAATCCTCGACGACTCTCTCCGAGACGCCGAAGGACTCCGCAATCTGCACCAGGTTCAGATACATGGCTGAAGTTTTTTTAGGCCGATGGAGCGGACACGTCACCTCAATTTTGTTGCCGGCTAGTCTTCATGGCTTGTCATGAGGCATCTCCGCCCAGGACCAGCAAGGCGAGGGCGGCGATGCCCAGCAGCAGATACAGCAGGTAGGATTGCAGCCGGCCGTGCTGCAGGTGGCGCGCCATCGCCGCCGCGCGCAGGACCGCCCCGGCCGCCGGTTCGACCACGTGCTCGAGCACGGTCTCCGGCGTGTGCTCCGTGAAGCTCGCCTGCGCGGGCAACACCGCCGCCGGCCGCTGTTCATGGCGCACGGGCCGCAAAATCCAGGCGAACCACCCGGTGATGATGCTGGCAAAGGAGGCCGCGGTATATTGCATCCGCGGCGTGGGCGCCGCGTAGCCGCAGTCCCAGGTCACGGCACGGACCGGGCCGCCGCGGCGCACGCGGGACCACAGCCCCCACGCAGCCCCGCCCGCGCCGAGTGCCAGCGCGACGTGCAGCAGGCTGAGCGCGAACAGGGCGCGGCCGTGCCCGCCCAGGCCGGGCTCCACACGCCCACGGCGCGCGCCACGGCGGGCCAGAACAGCACCGGGGCGAGACCGATCGCCACGCAGAACGCCGCGAGCAGCACCATGGCTCCGCGCATGGCGGGCCCGCTCTCGTGCGCGTGCGCCGCCTCCGCGGAACGCGGGGCGCCCAGGAAGACCACGCCGCACACTTTCGCGAAGCAGGCCAGGGCCAAGGCCCCCGTCAGGGCCAGCAGGATCGCGGCCGCAATCGCCGCCCACGCCGCCGCGCCGGACGCAAGCACGGCGTCGAAAAGACCGAGATACACCAGCCATTCGCTGACGAAACCGTTCAGCGGCGGAAGGCCGGCAATCGCCGACGCGCCGAGCGCGAACAGGGCGGCCGTCCACGGCATCAGGCGCCACAGGCCGCCGAGCCGGCTCATCTCGCGCGTGCCGGTGGCATGGAGCACCGAACCGGCGCCGAGGAACAGCAGCGCCTTGAACAGGCCGTGATTCCACACGTGCAGGAGTCCGCCGGCCAGCGCCAGCGCGCCCCACTCCGGCCGGCCTTGCTCCGCCGCCACGATGGCGAACCCGAGCCCGATGAGAATGATGCCGATGTTCTCGACGCTGTGGTAGGCCAGCAGCCGCTTCAGGTCGTGCTGCCCCAGCGCGAACGCCACGCCGAGCACGGCGCTCGCCACGCCCAGCGCCGCAATCATCCAGCCCGCGCCGCCGGGCAGCGGCATCCAGCCGCTGAAACGCACGAGCCCGTAGATGCCGAGCTTGATGGTCACGCCCGAAAGGATTGCGGAGACGTGGCTCGGGGCGTTGGCATGGGCGGAGGGCAGCCAGATGTGCAGGGGGAACAGGCCGGCCTTCAAACCGAAACCGAACAGCGCCAGCCAGAACAGGGGCGCGAGTTCAGGACGGCCGGGTAACGGGCCGAGTTCCCAGCCCCCGGTCTCCACCGCCAGCACGGTGAAGAAGGCAAACAGCGCGAGCACCGCCACATGCGACGCTCCGAGATAGAGCCAGCCCGCGGCCCGGATCTCGGCGCGCGTCCGGTCGAGTGTCACCAGAAAATAGGCGGCCAGCGTAAAAACCTCCCACGCGATGAGAAAGTGCAGTCCGTTGACCGTCACCAGCACGAGCCCGATGCTGGCGAGCATCAGGCTCCACCACAGGCGCCCCACCCCGGCCGACCTCGGGTGCGCCGCATCGGTCCGGTATTCGCAGGCATACACGGTGGCGGCCCCGCCGACCACGCACGTGAGGGCGAGAAACAACGCGCTGATCGCATCGAAGCGCAGGTGCACGGGTTCGCCGCCCACCCGGAAACCGGCAGACCAGTCCCACTCGCCCCCTCCCGTCAGCGTGCCGGCCGCCGCCACCAAAGCGGCCACGCAACCGAGCAGGGTTCCCGCCAGCCAGACCCGCGGCGCAGTCCGCCAGGAGAGGGCGCCCGAAAGCGTCCCGACCAAGGCGACCAGCAGCAGCGGACCCGGATTCATGAGGCTCTCGTCGCGGGCGGTTCGCGCGCGGACCGGTCGAGGCGGTTGAGGATCTTCTCGGCCCGCGCGAGCGACTCGGCGAGCTCCTTGCGCGCGGCCTCCACCGCCTGCCGCTCGGTGTGGAGGGTTTCATGCGGCTCGGGCGGCTCGTCCACCGGCGGCAACCCGAGGATCTCGCGCGCCCGCGCCAGCGCGGCCGTGATGTGCGGGCAAACGTTCTCGCGGCCGAGCCGGTCGATGAAGCCGGCGTTTTCCATGACGGCCAGCGGCTGGGTGTGGGGCGCGCTCAGGATGAGGTGCTTGCCCTTGGCGCGGAGCTTCAGGTGCAGGTCCTCCAGCGCGCGCAGGCCGGTGGCGTCCATCGCGAGCACCTTGCGCACGCGCAGGATGAGGACCTCGGGCTCCTGCTTCACCCGCTTCAGCTCGTCGTCGAGCTTGTCCACGACGCCGAAAAAGAACGCGCCGAACACCCGGAACACGAGCACGCCCTCCGGTATTTCCTTGCCGACAAGCGAATGGTGCGAGCCCTCGGTCTCGGTGGACTCGTCCACCGCCGTGATCTGGGAGGTCTCGGAGATGCGTTTGACCAGCAGCAACGCGGCGAGCACCACGCCGACCTCGACGGCCAGCGTGAGGTTCGTCAGCACGGTCAGCGCGAAGGTGGCAACAAACACCGAGGAGTCGCTGAGCGGCCAGTTGCGCAGCCGCGCGAACTGCTTCCACGAGACCATGCGGAACGCCGCCACGACCAGGATGGCGCTCAGCGCCGAAAGCGGAATGCAGCCGACAAGCGGGGCCGCGGCGAGCAGCAGCACGAGCAGCAGTCCGGCATGGACGAGGCCGGCGACCGGCGTGCGGGCGCCGGCCCGGACGTTCATCACGGAGCGCGCCACGGCGCCGGTGACGGGGATGCAGCCGAAGAGGGGGCCGGCCATGTTCGCCACGCCCTGGCCGATCAGTTCCTGGTTCGAGTCGTGCCGCTCGTCCAGCAGGCCGTCGGTCACCACGGCGCACAGCAGCGCCTGCATGGCGACGAGCAGCGCGATCGTGAACGCCGGCTGGAGCAGGTTGCTGGCCGTGTCCCAGTCGGCGCGCGGCCATTGCAGCGCCGGCAGGCTCCGGGAGAATTCGCCGAACTCCGACGCGATGGTCGGGATCTGCCAGCGGTCATGCAAACCGAAGGCGGCCACGGCCACCGTGGCGGCGACCAGGCCGACCATCGGTCCCGGCAGCAGGCGCGAGAACCTCGCCGGCCACAGCGCGATCAGCACCACCACGGCCACCCCCAGTCCGGCGGTGGGCCAGTGGATGGCGTCGAGATGCGAGGCGAACACCTTGAGTTTGCCCGGGAAATCCACCGGCATCCGTTCCACGGCCAGTCCGAGGAAGTTCTTGATCTGCGAGCCGAGGATGAGGATCGCGATGCCCTTGGTGAAGGCCCGGGAGACCGGATAAGGAATGTAGCGGATGATCGAGCCCATCCGGGCAAATCCCATCACGCAGAGCATCGCCCCGGCCATGATGGTGCAAAGCATCAGGCCGTTGGTCCCGTAACCCTGCAGCACGCTGTAGGTGATGATGACGAAGGCTCCGGTCGGACCGCCGATCTGCACCCGCGAGCCGCCGAGCGCCGCGATGATGCCGCCGCCGATGATGGCGGTGAACAGCCCCTGCTCCGGCCGGACACCCGACGCGATTGCGAAGGCGATGGACAGCGGGAACGCCAAGATCATCACGTTCAGCCCGGCCAGGAAATCGCGCCGGAAGTCCGCCCGCGTATAGCCCTGCAGCGCATCGAGCAGGCACGGGCGGAACTGGAATCCTGGCAAGGCCAGGGAGACTTCCGGCTGATTCATGGCGCGAGCATGCCCGGTTGAGCCCGCGGTTCAAGCTGCCTGCGGGCTCCGGGCCGGATTAGCAGCGCGGGCCGGGCCGGTCATAAGCGTGCTTCCAACCCCGCCCACGTCAGGGCGTGGCAGAGGGCCACGCCGGCGGCGTCGGCCTCGTCGAAGGCCAGTGTGCGGCCGTGCCCGAGCATGGACATGACGGTTCGCGCCATCTGCACCTTGCTGGCCCGCCCGGCGCCAACCACCGCCTGTTTCACGCGCAGCGGGGCGTATTCGAATACCGCGGTGTCGCGCAGCGCCGCCGCGGCGATCGCCGCGCCGCGGGCCGCGCCGAGGATCTGCGCCGTCTGGAAATTCTGCACGTAGATCGTCTGCTCCAGCGCCACGTGCCGCGGCGCGAAATCCGCCATGAAGGCCGTTACCGCGCGGTGGATCTCCGCCAGGCAGTGTGCCATCGGCTGCCGGGCCGCGATCTTCACCGTCTGGCAGCGCAGCAGCACCGGTTGGCGGCCGGGCGCGAACTCGATCAGGGCCAGACCGGTTCCGCGCAGGCTGGGATCGATGCCCAGCACGCGCCCGTGATACGCGCCGCGGCGCGGCGCGGGGGCGTCCGACCATTGCTTGGGCGCAAGCCGCCCCTCGAATTTCGCCTTCCAGAGTTGTCGGACGGATGCGCGCGCCATGGGGGAAGCCACGAAATACAGGAAAGGCACAAAAAGGCGCAAGCGGCATCGCGCTCCGGTTGCAACGGCCGCCCCAGCCTGACCCGGGGCCGTTGCGCCCTTGGCGTCCAATGCGCGCGAGGCAGGCACCTCGGCGGTGGCATCAGGAGAGCAACAGCTTCCCCGCGGCCAGGGCCGCGAAGCACAGCGCCAGGCTCTCGAACAGGCGCTGGTTCACCCGTTCGACGACCGGCCGGCCGAGCAGCGCGCCCAGCGCGACGGCGGGCAGCAGCCACAGGTTGAGGGTGAGGCTGGATCCGTTGATGATGCCGAGCTGGGCCGCGAAAGGCACCTTGATCCAGTTGATGAGCAGGAAAAACGCCGCACCCGTGCCCAGGAGCTCCAGCTTGCCCAGGCGCATCGCGAGCAGATAGAGCGTCATCACCGGGCCCGCGGCGTTGGCGATCATCGTCGTCACGCCCGCGAACAGCCCCATCACCGGACCGAACCAGGCCGGCGCGCGGGCGGCGGCCTCGTCGGGATTCCTCCAGCGCCGCCACACCTGCAACGCCAGCATCAGGGCGATGATGGCTCCCACCAGCCGCGCCGTCTGCCGGTCGTCGATGCGCCCCAGGGCCAGCCAGCCCAGCGCCACGCCGCCCACCGCCCACGGCAGCAGCCCGCCGACCCGGCGCCATTCGAGGTTCTTGCGGTAGGTGTAGAAGGCGAAGATGTCGGCGAAGATAAGCAGCGGCAGCACGACGCCGGTGGCGAGCTTCGCCGGCATCAGGTTGGCAAGGATGCCGACCGACAGGATCGATATCCCGGGAATGCCCGTCTTGGAGAAACCGAAGAGCACCGCCGCCAGCGCCAGCAACGCCCATTGCCCGGGTTCAAAGGTCATGAGCGCGGCCCCTCCTCCCGCACCGCTCCGCTTTCCACTCTCAGCACCTGCCAGCCAGCGGCATCGGCCGGCAGGCTCGTGCCGGTCGCGATCACCTGCGGATCGTGGTCCAGCGAGGCCCAGAAGCGTTCGCGACGCACCGGATCGAGTTCCCCCAGCACGTCGTCGCACAGGAGCACGGGCGTCACACCTCCCTGCTCCTTGAAATAGGCCGCTTGGGCGAGGCGCAGCGCGAGGACGAGACAGCGCTGCTGCCCCTCGGAGGCATACTGCTTCGCCGGGCGCCCGTTGAGAAGCACCTCCAGGTCGTCGCGGTGCGGGCCGCGCTCGGTGGACTTCAAAAGCATGTCGCGCGGACGGTTCTTCGCCTGCAACGCGGCGAATTCCGCCGGCGTGGCTGCCGCAGCATCGGGGGCATAGGCCAGTCCGGCCGTTTCGCCCTCGGGCACGAGCCGCGCATGGGCCGTGCGGAACCGCCCGCTGAGCTTCTGCACGCCGGCCGCACGGGCCGCCACGAGCAAGGCCGCGTGCACGCCGAGTTCATGCTCGAAGGCCCCGATGGCGCCGGCGTCGCGCGCGCCGCGCTTGAGGAGGAGGTTCCGCTCGGCCACGGCCCTGGTGTAGGACTGGAGCGCGAGCAGATACGCGGGGTCCATCGCCGCCAGCGTGAGGTCGAGCCAGCGCCGGCGCAGCGCGGGTGCGCCGCGGAGGAACTGGCTGTCCTGCGACCAGAACGCCACGGTCGGGAAACGGCCGATAAAATCCGCCAGCCGTGCGACCCGGCCCTGCTCCCACAGCACCTCACGGCCGTCGGGCATGAGCCTGACCGTCACGCGGCTCGCGCCGAATTTTTCGTGCTCCAGTCCGAACGCCAGCCCCGCCTGCGGCTGGCCGAGCCCGATGAGCGCGCGCGCCTCGGCTCCGCGGAACGAGCGCAGCGCCGTGACGTAGCCCAGCGCCTCGAGGAAATTGGTCTTACCCTGGGCGTTGGCGCCGGACAGGAAGGTGCGTCGCCCGGCGAGGCGGACCTCGACGAGCGCCAGGTTGCGGAAGCCCTGCAGGGTGACCGAGGCGAAACGCATGGGACCGGCAAACACAGAGGTGCCGGAACGCCGCCGACAAACAAAATCCGGCGCCCGCGGAACCGACCTTCTGCGAAGTTACGAATACCATCCTTTCGCCAGAGGCTCGCCAGCCGCGGCTGCGCAGTCGCCAGCATCGCTCACCCGGGCAAAGCCGGCTGCACTCCCCGAAACTCGCGCTCGGCGCATTGATGCGCCGACAGGCGGAACCTCCCGACTTCGCGCAGCCACTCCTCCGTCAACCGGCTGCCTTGCACGCCGAGTGCCCGGAGGGATTTCGCACCTGGTCGGCCAGTTGCCGGGGACCCCTGCGCCCCGATGTTGAAGGCACGGCCGTGCTCGCCTGCGCGGGCGGCCTGTGCCGCCATACGGATACGGGTCGCCAGGTGCACCGCGGAGCGCGCCATCGTCGCTATCCGCCGTCCGTCCGGGTCCGCCGGGGCAGACGGTGGCGGTGCCGCGAGCACAGAGTCCGTCCCGCATCGGAAGGCGACGCGGGGGATTGACGACGGCGGTGGCGGCGGTGAGGGCCTTCCGCCACATGGCGAGCCCACGTAAGCACGTCGCATGCAAACGCTTCACCGGTCGCGAAATGTTTCCCCACCAAATTCCTCAAGCACCCGAGCGCGCGCCGATGAGAATTTGCTCTTGCCGCGGCGTGCCGCGTCGGGCTTGTTGGCGGATTCATGAGCACAACTCCTCCTCAAGCCGAAGTCGCCGTGCTGCACACGAACTATGGCGACATGACCGTTTCCTTCTGGCCCGACGTGGCCCCCAAGACCGTCGAAAACTTCAAGAAACTCGCCCGCGACGGGTTCTACGACGGCACGGCCTTCCACCGCATCATCAAGGATTTCATGATCCAGGGCGGCTGCCCCAACACCAAGGCCGGCGAGACGGGCATCCCGGGCACCGGTGGCCCCGGCTACAAGATCAAGGCCGAGTTCAACGCCAAATCACACCTGCGCGGCGTCATCTCGATGGCCCGCTCGGCGCATCCCGACTCGGCCGGATCGCAGTTCTTCATCTGCCACGGCGATGCGAAGTTCCTCGACCGCCAATACACGGCCTTCGGCCAGCTCAGCGACGGCTACGACGTGCTGGAGCGCATCGCCAACGTGCCGACCAAAAACGGCGGCGGGGGCGAAAAGAGCACTCCGCTCGACCGTGTCGAACTGATCAGCGTGAAGATTGCGCTGCGGGCCTGAGACGCACCCGCCCGCGACACCGCTTTCAGCCCGCGACCGACCGGCGCGGGCTTTTTGTTGGGCGCCGGGGTGTCCTCCAGAGCGGATCAGGCAAAAGCACGACCGCGGCCGAAAGTCCCCGCTGGATTCTTCGCGCGCCCGGAATGGCTCGCTTCGAGAAGGCATCTGCATTCCCGTCATGCTCAGCGTGGTGAAGAATCCAGGGCCGGTCGGCGAGAGCGGCCCCCGTTCAACCTGCGCGCCGCGCCCCCTTGCGCAAGCCGGTCGCAGCCCCGCCGGCCTCACGCCACGGCCACGGACTTGCCCGCGAGCTCGGCGGTCACGCTCTGACAGAGACCGACGAAGGTCTCCTCGCCGAGCGAGAGCCGGCGGCCGCGCAGGTGGCCCACGCCCCACTTGCGGCGCAGCCTGCGGCGCCCGAGCGGGAGCGACACGAGCGCGCCCGACACGAGTTCGTTGCGCGCCACCCACGGCGCGAGCACGCCGACGCCGAGACCGATCTTCACGAGTTCCTTGATCGCCTCCATGCTGCCGAGTTCGAGGATGTTGGTGAGCGGCAGCTCCTCGGCGCGGAAATACTCCTGCACCAGCCGGAACGTGTAGCTCGTGTGGTTGTAAACGATGAGCGTCTCGTTCTCGAACCCGCCGGGCTGCACCCTGCCCTCGCGCGCCCAGGCGTGGCCGGGCGCGACGAGGAAACGCATCTCGTCCTCGAAGAGCGGCACGAACGCCAGCTCCTTCATGCCCTCAGGCTCCAGCATGATGGCCAGGTCGATGCGGTTGTTCAGCAACTGCTCCACCTGCCGCGCGTGGTCGCCCGGATCGATCGAGATGACGCATTTCGGGAAGCTCTGCTTGAATTCACGCAGCACGGTCGGCAGGATGTACTGGCAGGCGGTGGTGCTCGCGCCGAGCCGCAGCCGTCCGTGACCCCAGCGGGTGAGTTCGTCGAGACCGCGGCGCGCGGTCTTCATTTCCGCCAGAATCTTGTCCACGTGTCGCAGAAATTGCTCGCCAGACTGCGTGAGCGCGACGCGCCGGCCGGCGCGCTCGAAGAGCCGGCAGCCGGCCTGCTCCTCCAGCGCCTTGATGGCATGGCTGATGGCGCCTTGGGTGAGATAAAGTTCCTGCGCGGCACGCGTAAAGCTGCCCAGCCTCGCGAGGGTGGCAAAGGCCAGAAGCTGTCGTGTGTCGAATACGTTGTGCTTCATGTCGTGGGCTTTAGCGGCAGGCATGAGCCGGGCTCATGTCGGCCATGAATTCTTTGCTGAGCAGTAATCGGGCCAATTCCGCCGGCTGGCATGTCACGCGCTGAGAGGCAGGCATTCCATGGCCACGCATCTCCCATCTTCCGGTCGCTTGCTCCGCCTGGGCTTTTTGGCCCTGACGGACGCCGCGCCGCTCGTCGCCGCGCACGAACTGGGCTGCTTCGCGCGCCGCGGCCTGAGCGTCGAGCTCTGCCGCGAGGTCGGCTGGGCCACCATCCGCGACAAGATCGCCTACGGGGAACTCGACGCCGCACATGCGCCCGCACCGATGCTGTGGTCCACCATGCTCGGACTGGGATGCGCACCCGCCGACGTTTGCACCGGCTTCATCTTCAACCTGCACGGCAATGCCCTCACCCTCTCCGTGCGCTTGTGGGAAGCGGGCGTGCGCGACGCCGCCACGCTCCGTGAGGACGCGCTGCGGCGCCGCGGCGAGACCAAGCTCATGTTCGGCATCGTGTTTCCGCACTCGATGCACCACGTGCTGCTCCGCCAGTGGCTGCGCGACGCCCGCCTCGACCCCGAGCGCGACGTGCGCATCGCGGTCGTGCCTCCCGCCCAGATGTTCCGCAATCTCGTCGCCGGCACGCTCGACGGTTACTGCGCGGGCGAGCCCTGGAACACCCTTGCCGTGCAGCAAAACCAGGGCTGGTGCCCCGCGTGGAGCGCCGCCCTGGCCCCGGGTCATGTCGAAAAGGTCCTGATGGTGCGCAACGCCTTCGCCGAACGCCGCGCCGCCGAGCACGCCGCGCTCATCGCCGCGCTCACCGAGGCCGCAGCCTGGTGCGACCAGCCGGCCAACCGCGCCGCCCTCGCCCGGATGCTCGCCGCCCCGGCCTACCTCAATCTCGACGCCGCGACCATCGAGCCGACCCTGCTCGGCCGTTTCGCCACCCGTCCCGGCGTCGTCGAGTCCGTGCCGGATTTCCATGTCTTCAGCCAGGGCCACGCCAACGTCCCCACCGCCGATCGCGCCGCCACGCTCCAGAACGAGCTGGTCGCCTCCGGCCTCCTGCCGCGCTCGCTGCCCGGCCCCAGCCTGCCCCGCCGACTTTTTCGCGAGGACCTCCATCGCGAAGCCACCGCCAACCTCGACCCTCATGCACACCAGCAACTCAAGCTCCATAGCGGGACAGTCGTCACCGCTTGACCGCCGCAAATTCATCGCCGACAGCGCCAAACTGACCGGCGCGGCCGCCCTCTGGGCCGCCCTCGGCTCCAAGAGCTGGGCCGCCACGGCCGGCTCCGCCTCCGACTCGCCGGAGACACCCGACCTCAACTTCGGCATCATTGCGCTGACCGACTGCTCGCCCATCGTCATCGCGCACGAGAAGGGCTTCTTCAGGAAATACGGCATCAATTCCAAGATCACGAAGGGCGCCAACTGGGCCGCCATCCGCGACAACCTCTCCACCGGTTCCATCCAGGCCACGCACATGCTCATCGGCATGCCGCTCGCTTCCACCATGGGCCTCGCCGGTTCGCCCAAGAAGCCGATGGTCATTCCGTGGCTGCTCAACCGCAACGGCCAGGCCGTCACCCTCAAGGCCGAGTGGAAAGGCAAGGTCGGCGCCGACCCCAAGGCCCTCAAGCCCTTCGTGGACCAGGCCAACAAGCTCGGCGAGCCGCTCACCTTCGCGATGACCTTCCCTCCCGGCACCCACGCCATGTGGATGCGCTACTATCTCGCCGCCGGCGGCATCAATCCCGACAAGGACATCTCCCTCATCACCATCCCGCCGCCGCAGATGGTCGCCAACATGAAGATCGGCAAGATGGACGGCTTCTGTGTCGGCGAGCCTTGGAACGCCCGCGCCATCGCCGACAACATCGGTTTCACCTCCGTCACCACGCAGGACATGTGGAAGGACCACCCCGAGAAGGTCTGCGCCTTCACCGAGGAATTCGCCGAAAAGAACCCCAAGACCGTCAAGGCCGTCCTCAAGGCCCTCCACGAGGCCAGCGTGTGGCTCGACGACATGGCCAATCGCTCCGAACAGTGCGACATCGTCTCCAAACCCACCTACATCAACTGCCAGAAAGAAGTCATCCTCGGCCGCCTCCTGGGCAGGCTCGACTACGGCGACGGCCGCACGACGCAGGACGAGTTCTGCATGCACTTCAGCAAGCGCAACTGCAACTACCCGCAGCCGAAGTATGCCAAGTGGTTCATGTCCCAATACCGCCGCTGGGGCATGGTCACCGGCACGCCCGACTACGAGGGCGTCGCCCAGCGCGTCATGCGCACCGACCTCTACGAGGAGGCCATGAAGGAGATCGGCTACGCCCACGGCGGCCTCGACAACTCGCCCGAGACGCTCTTCGACGGCATCGCCTTCGACCCGAGCAACCCCGAGGCCTACGCCACCGGCGCCGCCGTCAAGAACCTCAAGGGCTGAACCCGCTTCGTGTCATGAGCAGCACCCCCACGGGCCCGCGCCCCGACGCCTACTGGCAGGCCTGCCGTCACCCGGCGGTCTGGCAGCGCGCCGCGCGGCTCGGGCTCGTGGTCGGGCTCATCCAGGTCTCCCTCAATCAGGGCGACCACTGGCTCACGGGCCACGTCACGACCGGCGTCATCGTCAAATCCATCCTCTCCCCGCTCCTCTCCTTCGGCATCGCCTTCGCCTCCGCCGCGGCGACGCAGGCGGAAAACCTCCCCCGCTCCGCACCATGAAATCCTTCAAACTCGACTGGCTCGTGCTCCCGCTCGTCGGCTTCGCCGCCGTGCTCGCGCTCTGGTCCTTCTCCAGCCGCACCTGGGCCACCAACCTGCCCTCGCCGACCCAGACCTGGATCGCCAGCCGCGACTACGTGCTCGAGCCCTTCGCCAAGCGCGGCGAGATGGACCAGGGCATCCTGCGCTTCACCTGGTATTCGCTGATCCTCGTCGCCCAGGGCTACGGCATCGCGCTCCTCGTCGGCACGCCGCTCGGCTTCTGCCTCGGCCTCTCCAAGACCTTTGCCAAGATCATGGATCCGATCATCCAGATCCTGCGCCCGGTGTCGCCGCTCGCGTGGCTGCCGCTCGGCCTTGTGCTCTTCATGAACGCCGGCAAGGAGGCCGGCACCTACGGCGCGCTCTTCACCATCGCCGTCTGCGCGATGTGGCCGACCGTGCTCAACACCGCCGTCGGCGTGCGCGCCGTGCCGCAGGATTTCCTCAACGTCGGCAGGGTCCTGAAGCTCTCCCGCTGGAAGACGCTCACGAAGATCCTCATCCCGGCGACCCTGCCCTACATGTTCACGGGCTTCCGCCTCTCGCTCGGCATCGCCTGGCTGGCCATCGTCGCCGCCGAGATGCTCACCGGCCGCCCCGGCGCCGGCGGCTTCCTCTGGCAGGAATACAACGCGCTCATCTACGAGCACATCATCCTCTCGATCATCACCATCGGCCTCGTCGGCTTCGTCCTCGACCGCCTCATGAGCCTGCTGGAAAGGCGCTTCAAGAGTGCTTGATGCGCATCAAGGCGCGGACAGCCGAAAAACCTTAAACTGAATACGGATCAATTTATGATTTATAATCTGCGATTTATGATTTCGGGAAAGAGCTCGAAATGCCTCGCGCAAAGGACGCAGAGGTCGCCAAGGTCAGCTTTCCAGGCCGTTGACGAGTCGCTTGATTCCGTCCTTCAGGTGAATTTCGCCGAAGTTGATCAGCAAACCAAGGCGGAGCCCACTGAGCCGAAGCTGCGTGATAACCTGCTTGGCATGGATCGGTGCCAGCGCCTCAACCGACTTCAGTTCAATGATCTCCTTTTCTTCCACCAGCAGATCGGCGCGAAAGCCTTCTTCAAAACTCAATCCTTCATAGCAGATGGGAATCGGCACCTGCCGGCGTGTCGGGAGCCCATGCTTGGTCAATTCGTAGGCGAGCACCGCTTCGTAAACCGATTCGAGCAAACCCGGCCCCAGGTTCGTGTGAACCTTGAAGGCTGTGTCCAGAATAATTTTGGTGATTTCGTTCTCTGTTTTCATGCCCCGGCATTTTCGTCCGACGGCATGGGCCGCTCCAACCAACCTTTGCGCCCTTCGCGTCCTTTGCGCGAGGCTTGAATTTATGGCTTTTCTTGAATTGACCAACGTCACCAAGGCCTTCGGCGGGCCGCCGGTGCTGCGCAACGTCAACCTCAGCATCAACAAGGGCGAGTTCGTCGCCGTCGTCGGCTACTCCGGTTCCGGCAAGACCACGCTCATCTCGCTCATCGCGGGCCTCACGCGTCCCGACGCCGGCACGGTCAAGCTCAACGACCTCGAGATCACCGCGCCCGGTCCCGACCGCGGCATCGTTTTCCAGAACTACTCGCTGCTCCCCTGGCTCACGGTCACCGACAACATCGCCCTCGCCGTGGACCAGGTCTTCCCGAACCACTCGGCCGAGAAACGCGCGCAGCTCGCCGCCGCCGCCATCGCCACTGTCAATCTCACGCCACACGCCCACAAGCTCCCGCGCGAGCTCTCCGGCGGCCAGCGCCAGCGTGTGTCCGTGGCCCGTGCGCTCGCGATGGACCCGCAGATCCTCCTCCTCGACGAGCCGCTCTCCGCCCTCGACGCGCTCACCCGCGCCACGCTGCAGGACGAGTTCGAGCGCATCTGGGAAAAGGACAGGAAGACCGTCGTCCTCATCACCAACGACGTGGACGAGGCCCTGCTCCTCGCCGACCGCATCATTCCGCTCACGATCGGCCCGGGCGCGACCCTCGGCCCCTCCTTTCCGGTCAAGCTCGCCCGCCCCCGCGACCGCAAGACCCTGAACCACGATCCCGAGTTCAAGCGCCTCCGCGCCCTCGTCACCAACGAGCTCCTCGGCTACGGCGAGCGCCGCAAGGCCACCGTGAAGCAGAAGCTCATCCTCCCCGACATCCTCCCGGAAAACCTGGACCTCCCGCGCGTCAGCCGCCGCCCTCTCCGCCCGAGCGAGATGAAAGAGGAGAAAATCGAGGTAGCGGGCATCGAGTAGCGAGTAGCGAGCATACCATCCACCAAGCCTACTCACTACCCGCTACTCACTACTCGCTACTATCCCATGCCCTCCTTCCTCGAAATCTCCCAGCTCGGCAAAGTTTACGACACGCCCAGGGGTCCGGCCGTCATCGTCGAGAACTTCGACCTGCGGATCCGCCAAGGCGAGTTCATCACCCTCATCGGCCACTCCGGCTGCGGCAAATCCACCGTGCTCTCCATGCTCGCCGGCCTCACCGACGTCACCAGCGGCGGCATCGTGCTCGCCGGCAAGGAGGTCACCGGTGCCGGCCCCGACCGCGGTGTCGTCTTCCAGGCGCCCTGCCTGCTCCCGTGGCTGACCGCCTTCGAAAACGTGATGCTCGGCGTGGACCAGGTCTATTACACCGCCTCGGCCGAGGAACGCCGCCAGATCGTCGAATATTACCTCACCGTCGTCGGCCTGGGCGACGCCCTGCACAAGAAGCCCGCCGAGCTCTCCCAGGGCATGCGCCAGCGCTGCGGCATCGCCCGCGCCTTCGCGCTCTCGCCCAAGATGCTTCTCCTCGACGAGCCCTTCGGCATGCTCGACTCCCTCACCCGCGCCGAGCTGCAGCAGGTGCTCATCGACCTCTGGCAGAAGGACCGCAAGACCGCACTGATGGTCACGCACGACGTGGACGAGGCGCTCTTCCTCTCCGACCGCGTGGTCATGATGACCAGCGGCCCCGCGGCCACCGTCGGCGAGATCCTCGAGGTGAAGTTTCCGCGCCCGCGCCACCGCAAGCAGTTGCTCGAGGACCCCGAGTATTACCGCCTCCGCGAGGAGCTCATCGGCTTCCTCAACGAGCGCTCGCACCACCGCCCCGCCCCGCCGGCCGCGCCTTCCGCCCCGCCGCCGGCCGGAGGCGTGCGCGCTCCCGATCGCTCCGCCTTCCAGCGCCTCCTCAGCGCCTTTTCTCCCGCCTGAACCTTTCGCCCGCACCGACCCACCGCACCATGAACTCCCTCCTCCCATCCTTCCTGCGTTCCTCGACGCGCCTGATCGCGCTTCTCGCGCTGGCGGGCGCCGTCCTCCCGGCGCTCCGCGCCCAATACGCGCCCCCGCCCCCCGCCCGGCCCTTCCCCGGCTTCGTCAACGAGCAGCTGCGCGCCGACAACGTCTACGCCAGCGCCTGGGACATCGCCGTGAACGTCCGCTACCGTTTCGAGGCCAAGGACGACGCCGGCTTCACCGACGCCGGCTCGAACTGGGACTTCTCGCTGCGCCCGCAGGACGACAACAACAACGCCTACCATCTCCTGCGCGTGATGCCCCGCGTCGGCTACACCGGCAAGTGGTGGAACTTCCTCGTCGAGGGCCGCTCCAGCTACACCTACGGCGACGAGCGGTTCGTGCCCACCGGCCCCGGCCAGGGCCTCGCCGAGCGCGATGGCCCGATCGACCTCCACCAAGCCTGCGTGTTCATCGGCAATCACAAGGAATTCCCGGTCTCCCTGAAGGTCGGCCGGCAGGAACTCGTCTATGGCGATCAGCGCCTGCTGGGACACCTCCGTTGGAACAACAACGCCCGCACCTTCGACGCCGTGAAGCTCCGCTGGCAGAACAAATACTTCGGCGTGGACGCCTTCACCGGCGGCCTCGTTTACAACGACAACAACAACTTCAACCAGGCCAACTCCCAGGACGTGTTCTCGGGCCTCTACTTCAACTTTCCGACCGTCGCCAAGAACGAGATCGTCGAGGCCTACCTCTACCACCGCAGCGTCGCCCGCGGCATCGCCACCGACAACTGGTCGGGCATCCCTGCGCCCTTCCGCTTCCCCGGCGCCCAGGATCTCTACACCGCGGCCGTGCGCATCCGCTCCAAGCCGCTCGCCTACGGCAACTGGGACTACGGCGTCGAGCTGATGCACCAGTTCGGCGACCGCACCGCCGTCGCCCCGGCCGCCACCGTCGCCGCCGCCCTCGCCGCCCCGCGGCTCGACCAGGACGCCTGGGCCGCCGTCCTCCAGGGCGGCTACACCTGGAACGAGCATCCCTGGCAGCCCCGCGTCGGCGTGCTCTACAGCTACGCCTCGGGCGACAAGAACGCCGCCGACGGCTCCAGCGAGACCTTCCAGAATCTCTTTGCCACCACTCACCTGCACTACGGCTACATGGATCTCAACAGCCTGCAGAACCTGCACGACCTGCGCTTCGTGCTTTCGGCCAAGCCGCGCAACAACATCAGCCTCGCTGCCGAGATCCACTTCCAGCAACTGGCCCGCACCACCGACTTCTGGTATAACGTCGCCGGTGTGCCGCGCAATTTCACCACCGCCGCCGTCGGCAGTGGCCGCGGTTACCGCATCAATCCCAGCTACGGCCAATACCTCGGCACCGAGGTGGACCTGATCGCCGCCTGGACCTTCCACCCGTCCGCGCAGATCGAAGCCGCCGTCGCCCGCTACTTCCGCGGCGACTACATCAAGCAGTCCCTCGCCGCCGTCGGCTCCACCGACGCCAATTACTTCTACTTGCAGCTCACGCTGAATCTCTAACAGTCCCAAGTCACTTCTCCTCAACCGGCCGGTTGCCTCTGAGCAATCCGGCCTGTTTTTTTCATGAGTGGCTTTAATCCATGCCATGAATTCTTTGAGGTCTGTTCATTCGTAAAAATTCAAATCTGGCATGTCGCGCGCTGATAGGCAGGCGCTCATGCCCAAGATTTCCTTCAACACCGTCGCGAATCCCGCCTTCGCCGCCACCACCGCCGCCTGCGCGGCCCCCCGCGCATGAACTGGCGCGAGATCCGCAACAACGGCCACTGGCCCACGCTGGCCACGTCGTTCCTCTACTTCGACGTCAGCTTCATGGTCTGGACGCTCCTCGGCGCGCTCGGCGCCATGATCGCGCCCGACCTGAAGCTCAGCGCCGACCAGAAATTCCTCATGGTCTCCACGCCGATCCTCGCCGGCGCCTTCCTGCGCATCGCGCTCAGCCTCCTGGTGGACCGCATCGGCACCAAGACGACCGGCATCCTTGCGCAACTCGTCGTCATGGCCAGCCTCGCCGTCGCCTGGAAATTCGGCATCTCCTCGCTGGCCGAGGCCCTGTGGCTCGGCATCGCCCTCGGTCTGGCGGGCGCGAGCTTCGCCGTCGCGCTGCCCCAGTCCGGCCGCTGGTATCCTCCGCGCATGCAGGGCGTAGTGCTCGGCCTCGCGGGCGCGGGCAACATCGGCGTGGTGATCGACCATCTCGCCGCTCCGCGCATCGCGGCGGTCTGGGGCTGGCAGGCCGTCTTCGGCGCGGCGCTCATCCCGCTGGCGCTCGCCTTCGTCCTCTACGCGCTCTTCTCCAAGGAGCCGCCCGGCGAGTTCAAGCGGAAGAAACTCTCCGACTACGCGCGCGTGCTCGGCGAGAAGGACGCCCACTGGTTCTGCTTCTTCTACACGATCAGCTTCGGCGGCTTTGTCGGCCTGGCGACCGCCTTCGCGATCTATTTCAGCGACCAATTCCACCTGAAGCCCGTGCATGCGGGCGAGATGGCGGCCTGCTGCACGCTCGTCGGCGCGCTGGGCCGGCCCTTCGGCGGCGCGCTCGCGGACAAGCTCGGCGGCATCCGCGCCCTCAGCGTGTTCTACAGCGTGGCCGCCGCCGCGATGGTCGCCGCCGCGCTGTTCGACAACCTCTGGATCTGCGGCGGCGCCTTCTTCATCGCCTCGGGCGCCTTCGGCATGTGCAACGGCTCGGTGTTCCAGCTCCTCCCGCAGCGCTTCGCCCGCGACATCAGCCTCATGACCGGCCTCGTCGGCTGCGGCGGCGGCATCGGCGGGTTCATCCTCGGCCGGCTCTTCGGCCTCTCCAGGGAATACACCGGCAGCTACACCACCGGCATCGTCTTCTTCGCCGGGCTGGCACTCGTCGCGCTCTCGGGCCTCCTCCTCGTCAAAAAACGCTGGCGCACCACCTGGGGCGCGACCGCCCAGGCGCGCATCTGACCATGGGTCTTCACCTCACCTCCCACTCGGTCCCCGGCGCCGGGCACGCGCAGTCCGACGATGCCTGCGCGCATCGCCAGTATGCCGACGTGCTTGTCGCGGCAGTGGCCGACGGCGTGGGCAGCGCCCGGGCCGGTGGCGAGGCCGCGCTCCGTGCCACCCGGCGGCTCGTGGACAATTTCGAGGCGCGCCCGTCCACCTGGAGCGTGGACCGCGCGCTGCTGGAGTTCACCCACCAGATCAACCGGCAGCTTTGTGAGGAAGCCATGCACCGCTACGGCGCCGAAGGGGCGCTCGCCTGCACGCTGGCGGCCGTGGCCATCGCGGACGACATGATGTGGGGGGTCAACCTCGGCGACACCGAGGTGTTCCTGCTGCGCGGCGGCGAGCTCCGGCCGCTTTCCGAGCGTCATGTCATGACCGGCGCCGGCCAGTCCAATGTCATCACCCAGGGACTTGGGATCGAGGCCACCATCACCCCTCACCTGTTCAGTTGGCGCCTTGCCGCCGGCGACCGCGTCCTCATCTGCACCGACGGCCTCACCCGCCCCCTGCCCCGCGAGCGGATCGCCGCCCAGCTCGCCCGCCATGCCGACGCCACCGCGCTGGTGCGCTGCGTCGAGGGGCCCGAGGACGACGCCACCGCGCTCGTCATCGACATCGCCAGCCCGGTCATCAACGCCCGCAACGCGCTGCCCGCCCTCCTCGTGCCCGAGGAACTCCTGGCCGGCCAGGAATGGGCGGGACACGCGCTGCTGAAGCCGCTCGACCCCGACGCCCGCGTGTGGCTCGCCCGTCGCTTCAGCGACGGCGCCAGCCGCGTGCTCAAGTTCGCCCCGCGCGACGCCCGCCACGACGAACGCCTGCGTGCGCTGTTCAGCACCGAGATTGCCCAGGCCCGCCGCTTGCAGTCGCCGTATTTCCCCGCGGTCGAGATTCCGCCGGGCGATCCCGTTTCCTGCTACAGCCTCGAATACTTCGCCGCGCCGACCCTCCGCGAGTGCCTCCGCGACCGTCCGCTCATCACCGAGGAGGTCATAGCCTTGGGCCGCTTCCTCGCCGAAGCCGCGCAGTTCCTGCTTTCCCACGATCTCGTGCACGGCGACCTGAAGCCCGAGAACATCCTCGTCCTCCGGCGCGGCATCTCCGCGGAGTTCATCCTGCTCGACTTCGGCAGCGTGGCGCCGCTCTTCGCCCCGCCCTCCCGCGCGGGCACGGCCAGTTACCTCGCGCCGGAGCGCTTCCAGGGCGCGCCGCACTCCGAGCGCACCGAGATTTTTGGCATCGGCGTCACCCTGTTCGAGGCCGCCACCCGCGCCTATCCCTACGGCGAGATCGAGCGTTTTCAAAACCCGCGTTTTACCACACCCCGCCGTCCGGCGAAACTCAACCCCGCCCTGCCCGACTGGCTCGAAGCCGTGCTGCTTCGCTGTGTCGCCGCCGAGCCGGCCCGCCGTTACCAGAACTATTCCCAGCTCGGCTACGAGCTCGAACACCCCGACAAGGTCGAGCCTTTCTTCGCTCCCGACACGCCCCTCCTGGAGCGCAACCCCCTTCTCTTCTGGCAGCTCCTCGCTACCGCCCTGGCGGCCCTGAACCTGCTGCAGCTCTTCCTCCGGAAATGAATTCTGCCTCCACCCAGCCTCCCGCCGCGCCTTCGGGCTCCTTCTCGAACGACCAGAAGGAATACCTCCAGGGCTTCATGGCCGGCGTCCTCGCCAGCGGCCAGTATGCCTGCGTCGGCGCCGACGCCGCCGGCCGGCTCACGGGCGCCCCCGGCGCCGCCATGACCAGCAACCTTGCCGCGCCCGCGGCGATGGACTCGGTCTTCGGCACGCCGCTCGCCGACCTCTCCAAGCCCGAGCGCTGGAAGCACGAGCAGCACGGCCTCGACGTCTGGGAAAAGATGGTCGCCCACGCCGAGGCCGGCAAGTTTCCCGACGAGGCCGACACCTTCCGCTTCAAATTCCATGGCCTCTTCTACGTGGCCCCGGCGCAGGACAGCTTCATGATGCGCCTCCGCATCCCGGCGGGCGAGATCAGCTCCCACCAGCTCCGCGGCCTCGCCGGCCTCGTGGACGAGATCGGCAACGGCTGCGCCGACATCACCACCCGCGCCAACCTCCAGCTCCGCGAACTCAAGCCCCGCTCCATCATCCGCGCCCTCACCCGTGTGCAGGAACTCGGCCTCACCTCCCGCGGCTCTGGCGCCGACAACATCCGCAACATCACGGCCACGCCCACCAGCGGCTTCGACCGCGACGAACTGATCGACGTCCGCCCCTACGCGCACGCGCTCCACCACTACATCCTCAACCACCGCGACCTCTACGGCCTGCCGCGGAAGTTCAACATCGCCTTCGACTCCGGCGGCGCCATCTCCGCCGCCGCCGACACCAACGACATCGGCTTCTTCGCCGTCCGTGTGACGGAGCAGTCCCTCGCCGCCGCGCCGACACCCGGCGTCGAGCCCGGCATCCATTTCCGCTGCGAACTCGGCGGCATCACCGGTCACAAGGACTTCGCGCGCGACACCGGCCTGCTGCTCAAGCCCGCCGAACTCGTCCCGGTCGCCGCCGCCATGGTCCGCGTCTTCCGCGAGAACGGCGACCGCACCGACCGCAAGAAGGCCCGTCTCAAGTATCTCCTTGAAAAGTGGGGCGGCTTCCCGCGCTTCCTTGAGGAGACACAGAAGAAGCTCGCCTTCCCCCTCGTCCGCGCCCCGCGCGGCTGCGCCGAGCCCCGCCGTCCGGTTCTCAAACACGGGCACATAGGCGTCTATAAGCAGAGCCAGCCCGGCCTCAACTACGTCGGCGTCGGCGTGCCGGTCGGCCGCATGACCTCGCGGCAGATGCGCCGCCTCGCCGACCTCGCCGACCACTACGGCAAGGGCGAACTGCGCCTCACCGTCTGGCAGAGCCTGCTCATCCCGCACGTGTCCGACGCCTTCGCCGCGACCGTCGCCCGAGCCGTGCAGAGCCTCGGCTTCTTCACCGCGGCGCACACCGCCGCCGGCTGCGTCATCGCCTGCACCGGCAACAAGGGCTGCAAATACGCCGCTGCCGACACGAAGGGCCACGCCCGCGCGGTCATGGCCCACCTCCGCCACCGCGACCCGGGACTCGACCAGGCCGTCAACATCCACCTCACCGGCTGCCCGCACTCCTGCGCCCAGCACTACTGCGGCGACATCGGCGGCGTGGCGGCCAAGCTCGCCGACGGCCGTGAGGGCTATCACATCGTCCTCGGCGGCGGCATGGACCAGGAGCAGGGCATCGCGCGCGAGATCTTCCGCGGTGTCGCGGCCGACGAGCTGCCCGCGCTCGTCGAGAAGATTCTCATCGCCTATCGCGACCGGCGCGCCGCCGGCGAAACCTTCGTGCAGTGGTCCCGCCGTCACAGCGTGAAGGAAATCCAGGAAATGCTCTCCACATGAACGCCCCCGTTCCGCTCATTCCCGACAACGCGCCCTTTTCGCCCGCGCAGCGCGCCTGGCTCAACGGCTTCCTCGCCGGGGTCTTCTCGCGCTCTCCGGCGGCCGGCGGGGCTTTGCGCCCCGATTCTGCCGCAGCGGCGCTCGCCCCGTTGACGGTCCTCTTCGGTTCCCAGACCGGCACCGCCGAGGGCCTCGCCAAGAAGGCCGCCAAGGAGGCCGGCAAGCGCGGCTTCGCCGCCACCGTGCTCGACATGGCGCAGACCGACCCCGCGAAGCTCGCCCACGAGAAGAACCTGCTCGTCATCACCAGTACCTACGGCGACGGCGAGCCGCCCGACAACGCCAGGGCCCTGCACACCGCCCTCAAGGGAGCCACCGGCACGCCGCTCGCTTCCGTCCGCTTCGCCGTCTGCGCCCTCGGCGACACCAATTACGCCCGGTTCTGCCAGTGCGGCAAGGACCTCGACGCCTGGCTCGAAAAGCTCGGCGCCACGCGCATCACCCCGCGCGCCGATTGCGACCTCGACTGCGACGCCCCGTTCACCAAGTGGCTGGATGCGGCGCTGAGCGCGCTGTCGCTGAACGCGGGAGCGAGCCTGTCTCCCGACCCGAGCGCAACTTCCGGGCCCAAGCCCCCGCCCGCCGATGCGGAGGAAGGCTACTCCAGGAAGCACCCCTTCCCGGCCGCGGTCCTCGCCGTCCGCAATCTCAACGGCCCCGGCTCGGCCAAGGAGGTCAACCACGTCGAGTTTTCCCTCGAAGGTTCCGGTCTCGTCTATGAGGCCGGCGATGCGCTCGGCGTCGTCCCGCAGAACTGCCCCGAACTCGTGAACGACATCCTTGCCGCCCTCGGCTGCGACGGCGAGGAAGCCGTGTCCACCCCCGCCGGCGAGCTGCCGCTGCGCCGGGCGCTCACCGAGTGCTTCGACCTCGGCAAGCCGGCACCCGAGATGCTGGCCCTCGTCCCCGCTCTCGTGGGTGCCGCCAGCCCGACGCCTTCACCCCACCACGTCCTCGACGTGCTTCTGGCCGCCCCCGCCAAGCCCGCCCCCGCGGACTTCGTCACCAGGCTGAAGAAACTCCAGCCGCGCCTGTATTCGATTTCCTCCTCGCCCAAGGCCCACCCCGGGCAGGTTCACCTGACCGTCGGCGCCGTGCGCTACGAGAAGGACGGCCGCGCGCGCAAGGGCGTGTGTTCCACTTTCCTTGCCGAGCGCGCCCTCGCCGCGGGCAAGGTCGGCGTGTTCGTCCACTCGAACAAGGCCTTCCGGCCGCCCGCGAGCGGCGACGTGCCGATGATCATGGTCGGTCCCGGCACCGGCATCGCCCCGTTCCGTGCGTTTCTCGAGGAGCGCCGCGCGACCGGCGCCCGGGGCAGGAACTGGCTCTTTTTCGGCGACCAGAAGGCCGCCAGCGATTTCCTCTACCGCGAGGAACTGGAGGGCATGCAGGCGTCCGGACTGCTCACGCGCCTCGACCTCGCCTTCTCGCGCGACCAGACGGCGAAAATCTACGTGCAGCACCGCATGCTGGAAAACGCCGCGGAACTCTACGCCTGGCTCGAGGCCGGCGCCCACTTCTACGTCTGCGGCGACGCCTCCCGCATGGCCAAGGACGTGGATGCCGCGCTCCACCAAGTGATCGAAAAGGCCGGCGGCAAATCCCCCGAACAGGCCGCCGCCTACGTGCAGGCGCTCAAGGCCGCGAAGCGCTACCAACGCGATGTTTACTGAACTCACGCTCTGTAGGCCCCATCGGACCCTATGGGGCCACAGGCCTTGTTCCTGACCATGGTCGCCCCGCGCAATCAGCCTCCGTTGCTCGCCCTCGTGGACGAACTTCTCGCCGAGCAGGGCCGGCTCCAGACGCCCGTGATCCGCGCCAGCATCGCGCACGGCCAGCATGTCGCCGGCGCTCCGCGCCCCGCCCTCAGCACCCAGCTCATTCCTCTCACCGCCCCCGGTCCCGGTGAGCAATACGCCTTCGAGGTGGATCTCGACGCCTGCTCCGGCTGCAAGGCCTGCGTGACCGCCTGCCACTCGCTCAACGGTCTCGACGAGACCGAGGCCTGGCGCGATGTCGGCCTCATCACCGGCGGCTCGCGCGCGGCGCCCTACCAGCAGACCGTCACCACCGCCTGCCACCACTGCGCCGATCCGGGCTGCCTCAACGGCTGCCCTGTGCTCGCCTACGAGAAGGATCCGCTCACCGGCATCGTCCGCCACCTCGACGATCAGTGCATCGGCTGCCAGTATTGCATCCTGAAGTGCCCCTACGACGTGCCGAAATACAACGACCGCCTCGGCATCGTGCGGAAGTGCGACATGTGCCACCAGCGCCTCGGCGCCGGCGAGGCGCCCGCCTGCGCGCAGGCCTGCCCCACCCACGCCATCCGGATCACCAAGGTCCCGAACTCCGGCCTCCGGGCCCCGGTCTCCGCTTTTCTCCCCGCCGCCCCGGATCCGTCCTACACGTTCCCGACGACGCGCTACGTCACGACGCGCCCGCCGCCGGCCGGCACCCAGGCGGCCGACGCCGCCGTGCTGCGCCTGCAGCCGCCGCACTGGCCGCTGGTCGCGCTGCTGATGCTGATGCCGATGGCCGTCGGCTGCGGCGTGGCCGACAAGCTTCTCGATCTCCGCACCAACGCCCTCGCCGTCACCGGCTGGCTCGCCGGCGCGGCTGGCCTGGCGCTCGCCGGGCTGCATCTCGGGCGCCCGCTCCGCGCCTGGCGCGTTTTCCTCGGCCTGCGCCAGTCCTGGTTCAGTCGTGAAGCCGTCCTCTTCGGCGCGTGGTTCCCGCTCGCCACCGCCTACGTCGCCGGCCGGCTCGGCTGGCTGCCGGGCGCCGCCGCCGGGCAACCGCTGCTGGGTGCGGCAACCGCGACGGCTGGGGTCGCCGCGCTTTTCTGCTCCGTGATGATCTACGTGGACACCCGCCGCGCATTCTGGCGCTTCGCCAACACCGCCCCGCGCTTCTTCGGCAGCGCCGTCATCCTCGGCCTCGCCGCCGCGCTCACCGCGCCCGGCGCTCCGGTCTGGCTGGGCCACGCGCTGGTCGTCGCCACCATCCTCAAACTCGCCTTCGAGGCACGGGCCCTCGCCCCGCTGCAGGAGGAGGACGACGGCCGGCACGCCCCCGCGCGCCAGACCGCCCGCCTGCTCGCCGGACCCTTGCGCGACACCAATGCCCTGCGGGTCGGCGCCGCGCTCCTCGGTGGCATCCTGCTGCCGCTGACGGTCGCCCTGGGTGCCACCCCGGTGGCCGCCGCCTGGCCGGCACTGGCCTTCTGCCTTGGCGGCGAGCTGGCGGAGCGCTATCTTTTCTTCCGCGCGGTGGACGCGCCGAAAATGCCCGGTCAACCCGACCCCACGAAAGGAGCACACGCTTGAGCGCCCTCGACGACCTGCTGCTCGCCCGCACCGGTCCGATGACCAGCGAGCTCGTGCAACACCCCGCCGATTTCGGACTCGGCAAACTGCCGGCCCGCCTCGCCCCCGCCGGCACGGCCAAGGCCATCTGCGGTTTCTGCAGCACCGGTTGCTCGCTCACCATCCACCTGAACGCCGAGGGCCAGGCCATCAACCTCACCCCCGACCCCGATTACCCGGTCAATCTCGGCATGGCCTGCCCCAAGGGCTGGGAGGCGCTCACCCCGCTCGCTGCCCCCGACCGCGCCACGACCCCGCTGCTGCGCGATGCGCAGGGTGACTTGCGGCCGGTGGACTGGACGCAGGCGCTCACCGTCTTCACCAGCCGCCTCAAGGCCGTCCAGGCCGCACACGGCCGGGGCGCTGTCGCCGTGCTCAGCACCGGCCAGATCATGACAGAGGAAATGGCGCTGCTCGGGGCGCTCACGAAGTTCGGCATGGGTGTCGCCGACCTCGACAGCAACACACGGCAGTGCATGGCCACGTCGCACGTGGCCTACAAACAGTCGTTCGGTTTCGACGCCCCACCGTTCACCTACGCCGATTTCGAGGAGAGCGACGTGCTGGTCTTCGTGGGCGCCAACCCCTGCATCGCCCACCCCATCATGTGGCAGCGCGTCATGCGCAACCGCCGCCACCCCGCCATCATCGTGGTGGACCCCCGCCGCACCGAGACCGCCATGGCCGCCACGCTGCACCTGCCGGCGATGCCCAAGAGCGACTCCACGCTGCTCTACGGCCTTGCGCGCGAGGTCATCAGGCGCGGCGCGGTGGATGCGGCCTTCGTCGCGGCAAGCACGACCGGCTTCGCCGAGTTCGCCGGCTTCGTCAACGCGTTCACCCGGGAGCGTGTGCTGAAGGAAACCGGCCTCCCTCCGGGTGACTTCGACCGCGCCGTCACACTCCTCACCCGGCCGGGTGCACGGGTGTCCTACTGGTGGACGATGGGCGTCAACCAGAGCCACCAGGCCACGCGCACGGCGCAGGCGATCATCAACCTCGCGCTCATGACCGGCCAGATCGGCAAGCCCGGCACCGGCGCCAACTCCATCACCGGCCAGTGCAATGCGATGGGCTCCCGCCTCTTCGGCAACGCCACTTCCCTGGTCGGCGGCTACGATTTCGCCAAACCCGAACACCGCCGCCACGTCGCCGGCATCCTCGGCATCAACGAGACGCTCGTCCCGCAACAGGCCAGCCGGGCCTACGACCGCATCCTCGACGCCGTCGAGGCCGGCGAGATCCGCGCGCTGTGGATCATCGCCACCAACACCGCGCATTCTTGGATCAACCAGGGCAAGTTCGCCCGGCTCCGCGACAAGCTCGATTTTCTCGTCGTCCAGGACATGTATGCCACGACCGAGACGGCGCGCCAGGCCGACCTCGTGCTGCCCGCCGCCGGCTGGGGCGAGAAGGAGGGCGTGTTCATCAACAGCGAGCGCCGGCTCGGCTACGTCCGCAAGGTCGCCCGCGCGCCCGGCACGGCGCTGAGCGATTTCGCCATCTTCCGCCTCGTCGCCGAGGCCTGGGGCTGCGGGCCGATGTTCGCGCGCTGGTCGTCACCCGCCGCCGCCTTCCAGATTCTCAAGGAACTGTCGCGCGGCCAGCCCTGCGACTTCACCGGCATCCGCGACCACGCCCACATCGAAGCCTGCGGCGGCATCCAGTGGCCGTTCCCGGAGAACTCCGCAGGAGCGGACCAAAGCCCGCCCGTTTCCCCTTCCGCGGGCGGAGCGCGGCCCGCCCCCATGCCCGCGCGCGAGCGCCGGCTCTTCGCCGACGGCAAATTCTTCACCGCCGACGGCCGCGCCAAATTCCTCTTCGACGAACCCGTTCCCCTGCCCGAGCCCCCGGACGCCGCCTACCCCTTCCTGCTCAACACCGGACGCGGCTCTTCGGCCCAGTGGCACACCGGTTCGCGCACCGACAAAAGCGCCGTGCTGCGCAAACTCGCCCCCACCGTGCCCTGGATCGAACTCAACCCCGCCGACGCGGCCACGCTCGGCGTCGTCACCGGCCGTCGCGTGGCCGTGCGCTCCCGCCGCGGCGAGACCGCGGCCCTCGCGATCGTCACCCCCATCGTGCAACCGGGTCAGGTCTTCATGCCGATGCACTTTCCCGAGGTGAACCGGTTGACCTTTCCGGCGTTCGATCCCCATTCACGCCAGCCCGCCTACAAGGCCTGCGCCGTGGCGATTGAAAGCCTGCCGGAAACTTGAACCGCAGGTTCACCCGGATGAGCACAGATACCCGCCCGTGATTCCATCTGTGCCAATCCGTGTCCATCCGTGGTCAAGTAAAGATCCCCGGAGCAAGCTCCGGGGCATTTGATCAAGACAGCTCGAAATCCAACTGCCCCTTGTGCAATTGACGATACTCCCCCTTTCCACCCTGTCCCTGCACATACGCAGCTATCACCTTC
>JBMOQY010000039.1:0-49320 GCA_049322455.1 Verrucomicrobiota bacterium
GCAGGGCGGCGGCGGTCATGATCTGGCCGGCCTGGCAGTAGCCGCATTGGGGCACGTCGTGGTCGCACCAGGCCTTTTGCAGGGGGTGCGCCCCGGCGGGGTCGAGGCCCTCGATGGTGGTGACGGGGGTGTTGCCGACCGCGGAGACGGGGGTCTGGCAGGAGCGCACCGGCACGCCGTTGAGATGGACGGTGCAGGCGCCGCAGAGGCCCATACCGCAACCGTATTTGGTGCCGACGAGGCCGAGGTTGTCACGCAGCGCCCAGAGAAGCGGCGTATCCGCCGCCACGTTGATCGTGTGGGCCTGCCCGTTTACTTTCAGAGTGTAGGAAGGCATGGGGGGGTGCAGCAGGGATAGCCAACACCGTGGTGCGGTCAAAGCGCCAAATGAGTAAAATCCGTCACTCGGGCAGGCCGAAGGGGCGTCCCGAAATCGGGAAGAACCGGCCTGGTGCAATGGCCGGGGCACGGCCGGCACCGCGGGGTGCAGTTCAGGCCTTCTTCGCGTGCCCGCCCGCGGCTTTGCGCCTGGGTGGCGGCGCGACGTGGCGGAAGGGTTCGTAGAGTGACTTCTGTTTGAGCGGGAAGCGGCCGGCGAGAAACACGCCGTCGTCGCGCGATTCCTGGGTGCGCACCTGGCCGCCGGCGCGCAGCTTGGAGACAAGGTCGTAGCGATGGTGGGGGATGAGGAGCTCGACGGCCTCCTTGTCGTCCACCGTGAGTTCCTCGCAGCGGGCCAGCAGCCGGTCGAGGCCCTCGCCGGTGTGGACGCTGATGAACAGCGCCTCCGGATGTTGGGCGCGGATGAGCTTCAGCGTGTGCGGGTCGGCGGCGTCCACCTTGTTGAAGACGGTGATGACGGGCTTATCCGCGGCCCCGAGTTCGCCGAGCACCTCCATCGTCGTGGCGAAATGGTGGGCGACGTTGGGGTTGGCGACATCGAGCACGTGGATGATGAAGTCGGCGACGACGACCTCCTCGAGCGTGGCCTTGAAGGCCTCGACGAGGCGGTGGGGCAGGCGGCGGATGAAGCCGACCGTGTCGGTGGCGAGCAGGGTGCGGCCGTCGGGCAGCGTGAGCTGGCGCGTGGTCGGGTCGAGTGTGGCGAAGAGCTTGTCGGCCGCGAGCACCTGCGCGCCGGTGAGTTTGTTGAGGAGGGAGGATTTGCCAGCGTTGGTGTAGCCGACGATGGCGACGCCGGGGACGGGTGTGCGCATGCGTTTGCGGCGCTGCGTGGCGCGGTGGGAGATGACCCTGGCGATTTCGGCCTTCAGGTGGGCGATGCGGTCGCGCACAATGCGGCGGTCCTGTTCGAGCTGGGTCTCGCCCTCGCCGCCGAGGGCGCCCCTGCCGCGCTGGCGCGAGAGGTGGGTCCACGCGCGCGTCAGGCGCGGCAGCGAATACTCCATGCGGGCCAGCGCCACCTGCAGCACGGCCTCGCGGGTCTGGGCGCGGTCGGCGAAGATCTCCAAAATGACCTCCTGGCGGTCGATGACGGCGAGGCCCGACTCCTCCTCCCAGTTGCGCTGCTGGGCGGGGGAGAGCTCCTCGTCGATCACGATGACGTCGGCGCCGTCGGCCTTGGCCTGGGCGATGAGTTCGGCGGCCTTGCCGGAGCCGATGAGGAACTTGGGCTGCTGGCGGTCGCGGAGGGTGACGAGAGTGGCGCGGGTGACGGTCAGGCGGAGGTTCTCGACCAGCTCCTTGAGTTCGCCGAGCAGCTCGGCGCCCTCGCCGGCCTCCATGCCGGGGGCCTGCACGCCCACGAGGAAGGCGCGGGAGACAACTTTCTGGTCGGTAAGGAAATCTGCCATGAAGGGCCAATCCAACCCGGGCGGGCGGGGGAGTCAACCGGGGCTTGACGCACATTTGCGTTGCACCGCCGCGCGGCATGGCAACCTTGGAGGGCGTCTGGCGCGAACTCGTGCGCGACCGGACAGCACCGTTCAACCACCGTCTCCGGACACCCCAAGGCCTGATCGCCATGCGACAAGCACTCCAGTCCAACCGCCTCCGCCGCCCGCAGGTTCTCCGCATACGGACCACCGCCGGGGCGGAATGAAAAGCATCCTCGATTTCAACCGGGCGCGCCAGGAAGGGAGGCCCATCGTGATGGTCACGGCCTACGACGCGGCCATGGCGCGGCTTGTGGCCGAATCGGAGGCCGATGCGATCCTCGTGGGCGACAGCGCTGCGATGGTCGTGCACGGCCTGCCGTCCACCGTCCACGCCACGCTCGACATGATGGTGCTGCACACGGCGGCCGTGCGCCGCGGCGCGCCGGACCGCGTGATCGTGGCCGACCTGCCGTTCCTGAGTTTCCGCCAGGGCCGTGAAGTCGCCGTGCGCGCCGCGGGCGCCCTGATGCAGGCCGGTGCCACCGCCGTGAAGCTGGAGGGTGTGGCCGGCCACGAGGACGTGGTCGCGCATCTCGTCGGCAGCGGGATTCCCGTGATGGGGCACCTCGGCCTGACGCCGCAGTCGGTCAACCAGCTCGGCGGCTACCGCCTGCAGGGCCGCTCCGAGGCCGACGCCGCGCGCCTGCAGGCCGACGCCCGGCGGCTGGAGGAGCTCGGCGCCTTTGCGCTCGTGCTGGAGTGCG
The DNA here is from genome assembly GCA_049322455.1 of Verrucomicrobiota bacterium. Taxonomy (GTDB): domain Bacteria; phylum Verrucomicrobiota; class Verrucomicrobiia; order Opitutales; family Opitutaceae; genus Lacunisphaera. The sequence continues at coordinate 2,603 of JBMOQY010000039.1, forward strand.
TGCCCGCCGCGCTCGCGGCGGAGACGACCAAGCGACTCACGATCCCCGCCATCGGCATCGGGGCCGGCGGCGGCACCACGGGCCAGGTGCTCGTGTTGAACGACCTGCTCGGCCTCGACGCGGAATTCCGGCCGCGGTTTGCGCGTCGTTACCTCGACGGGCGCGGCGAGATCCTGGCGGCCCTCAACGCCTACGCGCGCGACGTCCGCGCGGCCCGTTTTCCGGCCCGCGAGGAGGTGCTGGCATGAGGGTGCACGAAACCCTCGCCGCCTGGCGCGCCGTGCGCACAGGTCCGGACTACGCCGGGCGATCCGTCGGGTTTGTGCCGACGATGGGGGCCTTGCACGCCGGGCACCGGGCGCTGCTGGCCCGGGCCCGCGCCGAGAACGAGCGCGTCGTGCTCAGCATTTTCGTCAACCCCACGCAGTTCAACGACCCGGCCGACCTCGAGAAATACCCGCGCACCCTCGAGGCCGACCTCAAGCTCGCGGCCGGACTCGTGGACGACGTGATCGTGCCGCCGGCCGCCGAGCTTTATCCCGACGACTACACCTACCGCGTGACCGAGGAGAAGCTCAGCCGGGAGCTGGAGGGCGCGCATCGGCCCGGGCATTTCGACGGCGTGCTCACCGTCGTGCTCAAGCTGCTCAACGTCGTCGCCCCGCAGCGGGCCTATTTCGGCGAGAAGGACTGGCAGCAGCTCCGCCTCGTCGAGGGCATGGTCCGCGCGCTGTTCCTGCCGGTGGAGATCGTGCCGTGCCCGACGGAGCGCGAGGCCGACGGGCTGGCGCTCAGTTCGCGCAACCGCCGGCTCTCGCCCGCGGCCCGGGTGCGGGCGGCGCAGTTTCCCCTGATCCTGCGCTCGGCCCGTTCCGCGGTGGTGGCGGCCGACACCCTCCGGGGCGCCGGCTTCGGCGTGGATTATGTGGAGGACCGTGACGGCGTGCGCCTCGGCGCGGTCCGCCTCGAAAACGTGAGGCTCATCGACAATGTCCGGCTCTAACGTCCTCGTCATTTTCACCGGCTCCGTCGCGGCCTACAAGGGCTGCGAGGTGGTGTCGCGTCTCGTGCAGCGCGGGCACCGCGTGCGCTGCGTGGCGACGCCGGCGGCGCTGAAGTTCATCGGTCCGGCCACGCTCGAGGGGCTGACCGGTTCGGCGATCCTGAGCGACGCCTTCGCGCCGGGGGCGGCGCTGGAGCACATCAATCTCACCCGCTGGGCCGACGCCGTGCTGGTGTGTCCGGCGACGGCCAACACGCTCAACCGGTTCGCGGCCGGGCTCGGCGACGATCTGGCCGGCGCGCTGTTCCTCGCCCACGACCGAGCCAAGCCCTGGCTCGCCGCCCCGGCGATGAACCCGGCGATGTGGAGCCATCCGGCGACCGTCGCCGCGGTGGAAAGGCTGTGCGGCTGGGGCGTGCGCTTCATCAATCCGGCGGCCGGCCGCACGGCTTGCGGCGAGACCGGCGAGGGCCGGCTGGCCGACCCCGACACGATCGTGGCCGCCGTGGAGGCCGCCTTGGCGCCCCCGGCGCGGAAGCTGCGCGTGCTCGTCACGGCCGGAGGCACGGCCGAGCCGGTGGACGGCGTGCGCGTGCTGACCAACACCAGCACGGGCGCCACCGGCGCGCGGATCGCCACGCACCTCGCCCGCGCCGGGCACGACGTGGTGCTGCTGCGGGCGCAGGGCGCGTTCGCGGCGGACGGGCCCTGCCGGGAGGAGACCTTCGTGACCTTTGCGCAGTTGGAGGCGGCACTGCGCCGCCTCTTGGCGGAGGAATCGTTTGATGCCGTAATCCATGCGGCGGCCGTCAGTGATTACAGCGTGGACATGGTCGTCATGGCCGACGGGGTGCCGTTGCCGGCCGGAACCGGCGGCAAGCTCGCCTCGGGCGGCGCGCCGGTGATCAGACTGAAACCCAATCCCCGCCTGGTGGACGGTCTGCGCGGCTGGAGCCGCCGGCCGTTCACCCTCGTGGCCTTCAAGCTCACGCACGGCGCCGAGGCCGCGCAGGCCGGCGAGGCGGTGAAGAAGCTTTTCGCCCATTCCGGCGCCGATTACGTCGTTCACAACGACCTCTCCGCCCGCCGCGCCGACGGGACTTTTCCGGCGGACATCCTGCGGCCCGACGGCTCCATCGCCGCCCGCTGCGCCGACCGCGGCGCGCTCGCGGTCGAGCTGGCCCGGCTGCTGGAGGATGGCTCCGACCAGAAACCGTAAATCCAAAACCGAGGATTCTCCCCATGCTCCTGGCCCTTGATGTCGGCAATTCCCAGATCCACGGCGGCGTGTTCGACGGCGACACGCTCCGGCTGCAGTTCCGCCGGACCACGCACCCGATCGGTTCGTCGGACGAGATCGGCGTGTTCCTGCGCGCCGTGCTGCGCGAGAACCGGCTTGATCCCGCGGGGGTGCGGCGCGCGGCCATCTGCTCGGTGGTGCCGCCGGTGGCCTATCCGCTGCGCGCGGCCTGCGTGAAATATTTCCACTGCGAGCCGTTCCTGCTCCAGGCCGGCGTGAAAACCGGACTGAGGATCAAATACCGCAATCCGGCCGAAGTGGGCGCCGATCGCGTGGCCAATGCGATCGCCGCCACCCAACGCCGGCCGAAGAGCAACTGCCTCGTCGTGGATTGCGGCACGGCCACGACCTTCGACGTCGTGACCGCCGACGGCGACTACCTCGGCGGCGCGATTTTGCCCGGGCTCGGCATCTCGGCCGAGATGCTGTCCAGCCGCACCGCGCGCCTGCCCGCCGTGGAGATCTCCCGGCCCGAGGCCGCGCTCGGCCGCAGCACGGTCGAGAGCATCCAGGCGGGGCTTTACCACGGGCACGTCGGCGCCATCCGGCAGCTCCTCGCCCAACTGAGCAAGGAGGCCTTCGCCGGGGCGCAACCCGCCATCATCGGCACGGGCGGCTTCGCCCGCATGTTCGAGGGCGAGGGCCTGTTCGACGAGATCGTGCCCGAGCTGGTGCTGTTCGGCTTGAAGCACGCCGAGCTGCTCAACCGCGAGGCTCCCAAGTGACTTTCCCATGCGCCTGACCCTGCTGAAATCCAAGCTCCACCGCGCCACCGTCACGGCCGCCGACCTCGACTACGAGGGCTCGGTGGCCATCGCGCCCGAGTTGCGGCGCGCCGCCGGCCTCCTGCTGCACGAGCGCGTGGAGATCTACAACTGCAACAACGGTGAGCGTTTCGCGACCTACGTCATCGGCGGCCGCAAGCGCGGCGAGATCATGGTCAACGGCGCCGCCGCCCGCCTCGTGCAGCCGGGCGACGAGGTCATCATCGCCGCCTACGCCGAGTTCGAGCCCGAGGAGGCGGCCCGGCACGAGCCCGTCGTCGTGCTCTTGGACAAGAAGAACCGCCCGAAGCGGAAGCAGGGCCGGGCTTCGGCCTTCGCCAAGGCTGCGGCGCGACAAGCCGACCGGCCTTAAGTCGGTTCCCGGTGATGCTGGAGCCCCCGGCCACTCTGACGCGCGGGTGAGACAGGCCCGGCGCGCTTTGGCGCAAGGCAGAACGGGTGAGTGTAAATCCCCGTGGGAAACCGGTGGCCCGGCGGTGGCCCGGCGGCTGCAAGGGACCACCGCATGAATCCCGAGAAGATGACCGTCATGTCGCGCCAGGCCGTGCAAGAGGCGCAGAACGAAGCCCGCCGCCGCTCGCACAACGAGGTGGAGACGTGGCACCTGCTCGCCGCGCTCCTCGCCCAGGAGGGCGGCATCGTGCCGTCGCTGGTCGAGAAGCTCGGCCTGACCGTCAGCGCCCTGCAGCTCGCCGCCAACCGCGAGCTCGACCGCCTGCCCAAGGTCACGGGCAGCGTGGACGTGTCCAAAATCTACGTCACCCAGGCGCTCAACGAGGTGTTGACGCGCGCCGAGGAGGAGGCCGCCAAGCTCAAGGACGAGTTCATGAGCGTCGAGCACCTGTTCCTCGCGCTTCTGCACACCGGCAAGCCCGAGGCGCTGAAGAAGTTCTTCGCCAGCTTCGGCTTCGACCGCGCGAAGGTCCTGAAGGCCCTCCAGCAGCTCCGCGGCAGCCAGCGCGTGACGACCGAAACGCCCGAGTCCACCTACAACGCCCTGGAGAAATACGGCGTGGACCTCGTGCAGCAGGCCAAGAAGGGCAAGATCGACCCGGTCATCGGCCGCGACGCCGAGATTCGCCGCGCCATCCGCATCCTTTCCCGCAAGACCAAGAACAACCCCGTGCTCATCGGCGAGCCCGGCGTGGGCAAGACCGCCATCGTCGAGGGTCTCGCCCAGCGCATCGTGCGCGGCGACGTGCCCGAAGGGCTGAAGGAGAAGACGATCTTCGCGCTCGACCTCGGCGCGCTCGTGGCCGGCGCGAAATACCGCGGCGAGTTCGAGGAGCGCCTGAAGGCCGTGCTCAACGAGATCAAGCAGGCCGAGGGCCGCATCATCCTCTTCATCGACGAGCTCCACAACATCGTCGGCGCCGGCAAGACCGACGGCGCGATGGACGCCGGCAACCTGCTCAAGCCCATGCTCGCGCGCGGCGAGCTGCACTGCATCGGCGCGACCACCCTCGACGAATACCGCAAATACATCGAGAAGGACCCCGCCCTGGAGCGCCGTTTCCAGCCGATCCTGGTCGAGGAACCCACGGTCGAGGACGCGATTTCCATCCTCCGCGGCCTGCGGGAGCGCTTCGAGCTGCACCACGGCGTGCGCATCCAGGACAACGCGCTCGTCTCCGCCGCCACGCTCTCGCACCGCTACATCTCCGACCGTTTCCTGCCCGACAAGGCCATCGACCTCGTGGATGAGGCCTGCGCCATGATCCGCACCGAGATCGACTCGCTCCCGACCGAGCTCGACGAACTCCAGCGCCGGGTCATGCAGCTCGAAATCGAGGAGACCGCCCTGCAGAAGGAGAAGGACGACGCCTCCAAGCGCCGCCTCGCCGAACTGCGCAAGGATCTGGCCGACGCCAAGGAGAAGGCCACGGCGCTCCGGGCCCTCTGGCAGAAGGAGAAGGAATCCCTCGGCCGCGTGCAGAAGGTGCGCGAGGAGCTGGAGGCCGCGCGCCTCGAGATGGCCAAGGCCGAGCGCGCCTACGACCTGAACAGGATCGCCGAACTGAAGCACGGCCGCATCCCGCAGCTCGAACGCGAGCTGGCCAAGGCCGAGAAAACCGGCCCGGCCAAGACCACGCTGGTGAAGGAGGAGGTGTCCGCCGAGGAGATCGCCGAGATCATCTCGAAGTGGACGCACATCCCGCTGTCCAAGCTGCTCGAAGGCGAGAAGGAGAAGCTTTTGAAGCTCGAGGACGAGCTGCACCGGCGCGTCATCGGCCAGGACGAGGGCGTGCGCCTCGTCACCGAGGCCATCCTGCGCGCCCGCGCCGGCATCAAGGATCCGCGGCGGCCCATCGGCAGCTTCCTCTTCCTCGGCCCGACGGGGGTGGGCAAGACCGAGCTGGCCAAGACGCTCGCCGAGCAGCTCTTCGACACCGAGGCCAACATGATCCGCCTCGACATGTCGGAATACATGGAGAAGCACAGCGTCGCCCGCATGATCGGCGCGCCCCCGGGCTACGTCGGTTACGACGAGGGCGGCCAGCTCACCGAAGCCGTGCGGCGCAAGCCCTACGCCGTGGTCCTCTTCGACGAGGTCGAGAAGGCGCACCCGGATGTGTTCAACGTCCTGCTCCAGGTGCTCGACGACGGCCGCATCACCGACTCCCAGGGCCGCACGGTGGACTTCAAGAACACCGTCATCATCATGACCTCGAACCTCGGCTCCCGCCACCTGCTCGAGGGGGTAAAGGGTGATGAAATCCCCGAAAGCACCCGCGAAGCCGTCATGGCCGACCTGCGCCAGGCGTTCCGTCCGGAATTCCTCAACCGCATCGACGAGACGATCCTCTTCAAGCCGCTCGCGCTGGAGGAGATCGAGCGCATCGTGGACCTGCTCGTCGCCGACGTGAACAAGCGGCTGGCCGAGCGGCGTGTCACGGTCGCGCTCGAGCCGAAGGCGAAGGAGTGGGTGGCGGAGAAGGGCTACGACCCGGTCTTCGGCGCCCGCCCGCTGAAGCGTTTCCTCCAGCGGCACCTCGAGACGCGGCTGGCGCGCGCCCTCATCGCCGGCGAGGTGGCCGAGGATTCCACCGTCACCTTCAAGGTGAAGGCCGACGAACTGGTGATGGGGTGAAACGGTTGGGGTGCGCTCCAAACTGCTGACGGTAGCGGGTGGGGCTGGTGCCCGTCACGAGCCGGAAATGGCGCCGAAAGGATTCCTCGGTGCCGAAGCCGGCGCTTTCGGCAACCTTCCAGAGCGGCGCGTTCGTCGCTTCGAGAGCCTCCTTCGCCAGTGCCACGCGTTCGCGCACCAGCCATTGCCGAGGCGACAGGCCGGTGGCATCGCGAAAATGCCGCTGCAAGGTGCGGGGGCTCATGCCGGCGCGCCTGGCCAGGGCCGGCAGCGCATGGTCGTTTTTCAGATTGGCGCGGATCCACTCCATCAAGGGGGCGAGCGGGCTTTGTTCGTCGCGGGGCAGGGGGCGCGGCAGATACTGGGCTTGGCCGCCCTCGCGATGAGGGGAAATCACCAGGCGTTGCGCGACGAGATTGGCGATCCGCGCACCGTAATCGCACCGCACGAGATGCAGCATCATGTCGAGCCCCGCCGCCGACCCTGCCGCCGTGATCAGCGAGCCCTCGTCCACGTAAAGCTCGTTGGGACGGACGTCGATGGCCGGAAATCGCGTGCGGAGCTTCTCGGCGTGGCGCCAGTGGGTGGTGGCGGCCTTGCCGTCGAGCAGGCCGGTCGCGGCGAGCACGAATGCGCCCGAGCAGATCGAGCAGAGCCGCGCACCCCGGGTATGCGCCGCGCGCAGTTTGCGCAACAGGAGGGGCGGGGCCGGCTCGTCGGCGCCGCGCCAGCCGGGGATGATGATCGTGTCGGCCCGGTCGAGCAGGCTGAGCGAATGAGGGACGGTGAAGCGCACACCGCCGGTGGCGCGCAACGGTCCGCGCTCCGTCGCGCAGACGCCGAAGCGATACCAAGGGACCTGCAGCTCCGGCCGTTCCAGCGAGAACAGCTCCACGGCGCACCCGAACTCGAAGGTGCACAGGCCGTCGTAGGCGACGACGGCGACGAGGCGCGGGCGGATTGACGCTTTTTTGCCGCTCATTGTCGTATGCGACACTTCCGCGTTGGGACCGCGCAAGCTAAATTACGGCCGACCTGCCTCTCAACCCACCGGACAACCCTCCCAGCAACGCAACCCATGATACACTTCGTCGCCTCCACCGCAGCCCAACAGCGCACATCGTTCGGCGTATTGTTCGATGTCCTGGCCACGGGCCCCCAATCGATGATGACCAAGATGCGCTACCGGGTGGACAACATCATTCCGTTTCACTCCCACCCAAACGAGCAGATCGGCTACCTGCTCTCCGGCCGCATCCGTGTTCGCACACGGGATGCGCAAGTCGAACTCCATCCCGGAGACTCCTACTCGATCCCGGCGAATGTCGAGCACAGCATCGAGATCCTGGAGGCTGCGGAGGAGGTCCAGGTGTTCACGCCGCCGCGCGAGGACTTTCGCTGAGCCGGCACATCGGCCATTAGGCCATCAACCCATGACCACGCCACGCCCAACCACCCCTGTGACCGAAACCCCGCCCGCTGACTCCGCGTCGGCCCTGGCCCACTTCGCCGGTGCTTTCCGCCACGAAACCGACGGGTGGGACGTCCATGCCTCGCTCCGCGGCGACCGGCCCGGCTTCGTGCTGCTGGATGTGCGCAGTCCTGAGCTCCACCGCGAGGGCCACGTCGCCGGCGCGCGCAGTGTGGCGCACCGGAAAACGTGGAGGGCGACATGGCCAGGTGCCGAAGGAAACGGTGTTCGTCGTCTATTGCGCCGGACCGCATTGCAACGGAGCGCACGGGGCCGCGGCCCGTCTCGCGGGGCTCAACCGGCCGGTGAAGCTCATGCTTGGCGGCATCACGGGTTGGCGGGACGAGGGTTTCCCGCTGATCAGCGGTGATGCGCCGGGGCATGAACCGGCAACTTTTCTCCTTTGCGCCGCCAGTGGGTTTGCCTGAACGTGGGGCCGCATGTCCGCCGAGCCCATCCGCTATTTCCACCGCGCGAAGAAGACTGTCGAGACCGAGCAGGTCTATGGCGGGGACTGGCTGCGCTGGATCTACGGCAATCCGGTCGGACGCCTTGCGCTGCACCTGCTGGTGAAGCGTTCGCTGCTGTCGCACTACTACGGCTGGCGCATGAGCTTGCGCGACAGCGCGAACAAGATCCTGCCCTTCATCGTGGACTACGAGATCGACGTGGATGAGTTCGCGAAGAAGCCGCTCGCGTTCAAAACCTTCAACGAGTTCTTCTACCGGGCGCTCAAGCCCGGGGCCCGGCCGGTCGCACCGGGGGACCGTGTGGCCGTGCTGCCGGCGGACGGCCGGCATCTGGCGTTCCAGAACGTGGACGCGGCGGACGGCTTCTACGCCAAGGGCCAGCGGTTCGACCTGCGGAGCTTCCTCGGCGACGCCGCGCTGGCGGAACAGTTCGCCGGCGGGGCGATGCTCATCTCGCGGCTGTGTCCGGTGGATTACCACCGCTTCCATTTCCCCGTGGCGGGCACGCCCGGCGAGCCGCGGCTGATCAACGGCTTTTTGTATTCCGTGTCACCCCTCGCGCTGCGGCGGAACCTGGCCTATCTGTGGGAGAACAAGCGCATGGTGACGCTGCTGGAGTCGCCGGTGTTCGGCACCGTGGCGGTGTGCGAGATCGGCGCCACGATGGTCGGCAGCATCTTCCAGTCCTTCATCCCCGGCCGGGCGGTCGCGAAGGGCGAGGAGAAGGGGCTCTTCAAGTTCGGCGGCTCGTGCGTGATCACGCTCTTCCCGCCCGGTCGCATCCGCCTCGACGCCGACCTGCTCCAGCAGACCGCCGCCGGCCTCGAGACCTACGCGCGCATGGGCGAACGGCTGGGGGAAGCTCCGTGATCTTCGGTTTTTGATTCCTGATTTTCGGTCGGGCGGAGGGAAACGGCGCTTGCCTCGGCAAATCGAAAATCGAGAATCCAGAATCGAAAATGCCCACGCTCGGGTGATGGAATGGCAGACATGCGGGTCTTAGAAGCCCGTGCCGCAAGGCGTGTGGGTTCGAGTCCCACCCCGAGCAAGCTTGCGGCAATGAGCCGGTCGGAGGTCCGCCAACCAACAGACGGCCAATGGCAAAATCTGCGCAGTCCGGATGGCGCCGTTGTGCGATGATGGGGTCGTTCCCCGAGTCCCATGTCCTCCACGCTTCAGGCTTCCCGACTCCTTCTGGGCCGGGCCTGCGCGCGGGCCAACCCCCGGAGCCACGCCCCATGAACCTCGCGACCAACTACCTCGGCCTCTCTCTCAGGAACCCGCTCATCGTCGGCGCATCGCCGTTCTGCGACGAGGTGGACGGCGCCCAGCGCCTCCAGGACGCCGGCGCCGCCGCCATCGTCATGCGCTCCCTCTTCGAGGAGCAGATCGATCACCAGCAGCGCTCGCTGTCCTACCTGCTCGACACGAGCCCGGGTGAAATCCTGTCCGGCGTGCGCGAGTTTTTCCCGGCCTATTCCGATTACCCGCTCACGCCCAACACCTATCTCGACCAGGTCAACCACCTGAAGAACACGCTGAAGATTCCCGTCATCGCCTCGCTCAACGGCCACCGCCCCGGCGCGTGGACCGACTACGCGCACAAGCTCGAGCAGGCCGGGGCCGACGCCATCGAGCTGAACCTCTACCACTTGGTCACCGATCCGCGCGTGAGCGGGCGGCAGGTGGAGGATGAGATGTTGGAGACCGTGCGCAACATCAGCAGCGTCGTGAAAATCCCCGTGGCGGCGAAGATTTCCCCGTTCCACGCCGCGCCCGTGCAATTCGCGCTCGAACTGGAGAAGGCCGGCGCCAAGGGCGTCGTGCTCTTCAACCGTTTCTACCAGCCCGATTTCGACCTGCAGGAGCTGGAGGTGCTGCCGCAGTTGAAGCTCTCGGATTCGTCCGAACTGCTGCTGCGCCTGCGCTGGCTGGCGGTGATCTCGCCGCACCTCAAGGCCTCGCTCGGCTGCACCGGCGGCGTGCACAGCACGGTGGACATCGTCAAGGCCCTGCTGGCCGGCGCGCACACCGTGCAGATCGTGTCGGTGCTGCTCAAGGAGGGTCCCCGGGTGCTGACGCAACTGCTGGCCGGCATGCGGCACTGGATGGAGACGCGCGGCTACGCCAACCTCGACGAGCTGCGCGGCGTCCTGAACCTGAGGCGCTGTCCGCACCCCGAGGCGCACGAGCGCGCCAACTACATCAAGATGCTGCAGAGCCGGCCGGCGTGAGCCCAATCCTCAGAGTTTACCCAGAGGCAGCAAAGGAAGCGAAGTGCCGGCGCCTGCCCTTGGCGGGCTTCGCTCCCTTCGTGGGAAATTTGGTAGGGGAGATTAAAACAGCCCCAGCAGCAGCGAGGGCCACACGCCCAGCAGCACGATCAGGGCGGCGGCGGCCAGCAGGGCGATGCGCGCCGGCAGGGGGGCGCGCACCGGGGCGGCGGCCGCCGGCGCGGCCACCAGCGCCTGCTTGAGGATGAGCAGGTAATAGTAGAGCGCCACGGCGCTGAGGGCGATGGCCAGCACCGCGAGCCAGCCGGCCGGACCCTGCACACCGCCGAGCCTCAACACGGAGGCGAAGACCGCGAACTTGCCGAAGAAGCCGGCCAGCGGCGGGATGCCCGCCAGCGAGAGCACGAAGACCGCGAGACAGCCCGCGAGGAAGGGCGAGCGCTTGTGCAGGCCGGCGAGGTCGGTGAGCGACTGGACGCGTCCGGATGATTCCAGCGCGGCGATGACGCCGAAAGCGCCGACCGTCGCGAGGCCGTAGGTGGCGGCGTAGTAGAAGAGCGGTCCGGTCCCGATGCGTCCCGCGGCGAGCACGCCGAGCAGCAGGGCGCCGGCGTGGGCGATGGCGGAGTAGGCGAGCAGGCGGCGGACGTTGGACTGGGCCAGGGCGCCGAGGTTGCCGAGCAGGAGCGAGGCGAGGGAGAGCAGGGCGACCACCGGGGCCCAGCCGACGGTGACGGGCGTGTGGGCGACGGTGCCGGCGGCGGCGCCGAGTCCGGGCCAGAGCAGGCGGGTGAAGAGCACGAGGCCGGCGAGCTTCGAGGCCGAGGCGATGAGCGCGGCGGCCGGGGCCGGGGCGCCCTGATAGACGTCGGGCGCCCAGAGGTGGAACGGCGCGGCGGCGGCCTTGAAGCCGAAGGCGGCGAGGACCATCACGAGCGCCACGATCAGCAGCGGCGACTGGGCCTGCGCCAGGTGGCTGGCGATGTAGTTCAGGTTGATCGAACCGGTCAGGCCGTAGAGCAGGCTGAAGCCGAAGAGGAGGAACGCGGCGGACATGCCGCCGAAGAGGAAATACTTCAGCGCCGCCTCGGCGGACTGCGGGCTGGTCTTGTCGAAGCCGGCGAGGATGTAGAGCGAGAGGCTGGCCAGTTCGAGGGCGAGGAACGCGACGAGCAGGTTGTTGGCCGCGGCCATCAGGGTGAAACCGGTCGTGGCGAAGAGCAGGATCGCCGTGAACTCGGCCGGATGGCGCAGCCGGGCCGGATGCGGCAGCAGGGCGAGCGCGAGCACGGCCAGGCCGATGACGCCCGTGCGGGTGAGGACCGCGAGCTGGTCGAGCATGAACGCGCCGCCGAAGACCCTGCCCCCGAGGCCCGGCGTGGCGGCGGCGAGGCCGGCCGTGAACAGGGCGATCAGGCCGAGCGCGAGGGCGACGTGATGGCGGTTGGCCTGGCGGTGGCGGGCCCAGGCAAGGTCGAAGGTTAGCACGAGCAGGGCGCCGACCACGAGGTGCAGTTCGGGCCGCAGGGCATGGAAGAGTCCGGCGTAGTCGGCGGTCATGAGGCACCTCCGGTCAGGATGGACTGGAAGACGGGCGACTGCAGCGCCGGCCGGATCCAGTCGAACAGGGTGTCCGGACTGAGTCCGAGATAGATCGTCGCGCCCAGCAGGAGGAGCGCACCGAGTTTCTCCGGCCAGGTGAGAGGGGGCAGGGCCTCGACCGGGGTCGTGCAGACATCCGGGCCGGTGCGCCCGAAGAAAGCCGTCTGGATGGCGCGGAGGGTGAAGGCCGCGGCCACGAGCACGCCGGTGGCGGCGGCCAGCGCCCAGACGGGCTCGGTCTGCCACGAGCCGACGAGGATGGTCAGTTCGGCCGGGAAGCCGCTGAAGCCCGGCAGGCCCATCGAGGCGAGCCCGGCGAGCACGAAGACGACGGCAGGGAAGGGCAGCAGCCGGTGCAGCGGCATCGCGCGCAGGTCGGCCAGCCGCCGGGTGTGCGTGCGGTCATAGACCATGCGGCCGACGACGGCGAAGAGCAGGCCGGCGACGACGCCGTGCGAGAACATCTGGAACACCGCGCCGCCCACGGCGGCCGGGTTGGCGGCGGCGAGGCCGAGCAGGACGAAGCCCATGTGGCTCACGCTCGAGTAGCCGATGACGAACTTGAAATCCTCCTGCACGAGGGCGACGAGGCCGGCATAGACGATGCCGATGATCGCCAGCCAGGCGATCCAGGGCTGGAGCAGGGCGAAGGCCGCGGGCGCGAGCGGCATGGCCACACGCAGGCAGCCGTAGGCGCCGAGCTTCATGACCACGCCGGCCAGCAGCATGGAGGCGGCGGTGGGCGCCGCGACGTGGCCGGTGGGCGCCCAGGTGTGCAGCGGGAACATGCCGGCCAGGGTGGCGAAGCCCGTGAAGACCAGCGCCACGACGCCGACCTGCGACGCGGGGCCGAGCCGGCCGGTGGCGGCGACGAGTTCCGGCAGGCCGAAGCCGGCGCCATGGCCGGCGGCGTAGGCCCAGAGCAGGCCCGCGAGGACCAGGGCGCTGCCCGCGAAGGAGTAGAGCACGAGCTTCATCGCGCCGTATTCGCGGTTGGTGGAACCCCAGTTCGCGATGAGGAAGTACTTCGGGACGATGGCGATCTCGTAGAAGACGAAGAGCACGAAGGCGTCGGCGCTGAGGAACACGCCATAGACGCCGCCGATGAGCGCCAGGTAGAGCGCGAAGAACTCGCCGGTGCGCTCGGTGATGTTCCAGGAGAAGAGCACGCCCGCCGTGGCCGCGAGACCGGTGAGCACGAGGAGGGTCAGGCTGATGCCGTCGGCCGCGAGATGGTAGCGGATGCCCAGCTCGGGAATCCACGCGGCGTTGACGAGATCCTGCAGCCCGGCCGCCGGCACGAAGTTGCGGGCGGCGGCCAGCGTGATGCCCCACGCGCTCACGGCCGTGACCAGCGCCACGATCCGGGCGGCCGCGGCCGAGCGCGTCCCGGCCGCCAGCGCGAGGGCCGCGCCCAGGAAGGAGACGTAAATGGTGCAGGGCAGGGCGTTCACGAGTGAGCAGTAAGCAGTAAGCGGTAAGCGGTAAGCTCGGGCAGATCGGTGACGGAGCCAGGGGGCTTTGAGCTTAAAGCTGTGAGCTTAGGGCTTTTCATGGCAGGGTGGCCGCCCAGGCGGTGACGAGCGGGTTGACGAGGCCGGCGAGCAGTTGCGGCCAGACGCCGAGGAGGAACATGAGGACGGTGAGCGGCAGCAGGGTGCCTTGCTCGGTGGCGTCGAGATCGCGGAAGTTCACGCCGGCGCCGGCGGCCGGCCCGTGGAAGACGCGCTGCCAGAAGGTCAGCAGGAACAGCGCGGTGGCGAGCAGACCGAGAGTGGCGACGGCGGCGGCCCAGGGCGCGAGGCCGAAGACCCCGCGGAAGATGAGGAACTCGCCGACGAAACCGTTGAGGCCGGGCAGGCCGAGCGAGGAGAACATCGCGATGCCGCCGAAGCCGGCGAAGACCGGCGCGGCGGTGCGCACGCCGCCGAAGCCATCCAGACTGCGCCGGCCGCGGGAGCGGTCCTCCAGCACGCCGACGCAGAAGAAGAGCGCGGCGGCGGAGAGGCCGTGGTTGAAGAGCTGCAGGATCGTGCCGCTCAGGGCCGACACCGCCGCGGCCTGGTTGGCCGGGCCGGCGGCTGCGACCGCGAACAGGGCGAGCAGGCAGTAGCCGAGGTGGTTGATCGAGGAGTAGGCGACCATGCGCTTGAGGTCCGTCTGGCGCATGGCGGCGAAGGCGCCGAGCACCACGCCGCCGAGGGCGAGCCAGAGCAGGGGTTGGGCGGCGGCCTGCAACGGCGCGGGGAAGATGGGCCAGAGGATGCGCAGGAAGCCATAGACGCCCATCTTCGACATCACGCCAGTGAGGAACATCGAGGTGCCGGTCGGCGCCTCGGCATAGGCCGGGGGCAGCCAGGCGTGGAAGGGGAAAAGGGGGACCTTGACCGCGAGACCGAGCAGGACGCCGAGGAACACCGCCTGCGGCCAGAAGCCGCCGAGCGCCGCGAGTTTCTGCGTGAGCAGACCGCTGCGAGCGAGGGCGGCGAGCTCCGTGAAGTCGAAGGTGCCGGTCGCCGCGTAGAGGGCCGCGAAGCCCAGCAGCATGAACGCGCTGCCGCCGATGGTGTAGATGACGAACTGGTAGGCCGCGCGCGCGGCGGCGGCTTGGCCGCCCTCAGCCGAACCGCCGCCCCAGAGCTTGATGAGGAAGAAGGCCGGCACGAGGCTCAGCTCCCAGAAGATGAACCAGGGGAAGAAATCCAGCGCGAGGAAGACGCCGAGCGCGCTGCCCTGCAGCAGGAGGAAGAGCGCGCCGTGGATGGCCGGACAGCGGATCGCGCGCGTGGTGCCGTGGAGCGCCAGCGGCGAGAGCACGCCGGTGAGCAGCACGAGCACGAGGCTGAGGCCGTCGAGACCGAGGTGGTAGCGGACGTTCAACGCCGTGATCCACGGATGCTTCTCGACCAGTTGCAGGCCGGGGATCGCGGGGTCGAAGCGCGTGAGGGCGACCAGGCCGAGAACCAGGGTGGAGAGGCTGATGGCGACCGGCAGGATGCGGCCGAGCTGCGGGGAGAGCCGCCGGCGCAGCACGAAAACCAGCAGGGCGCCGAACCAGGGAGTGAAGATGATCCAGGAAAGCAGATTCATCGGGCACCTCCCAGGATCACGAGGATGAGGAGCAGCACGAAGCCGAGGGCGAGGGTGCGGAGGTAGCCGTGGGCGTCGCCGGTCTGGGCCTGGGAGTAGGCCGTGCCGGCGCCGCGGAGCTTGCCGCTGGCGGCGTCGAAGCCGCCGTTGAGGATCTGTTCGTCGGTGTCGCGCCCGGTGCCGCCGGTGAACTCACCCAGCGCGGCGAGGAAGCGCACGGCGCCGTCCCACACCCATTTTTCCAGGAAGGCGCTGAGGGCGGCGAAGCCGTCGGCGAGGCGGATGACCGTGGCGGCGTAGAGTTCGTCGCAGCCGAGGCGGTTGGCCAGCGCGGCGATGACGCCGGGCGCGCGGGTTTGCAGGGGATCGGGTGCTCCGGCCGAGGACCGCGGGTGACGCAGGTAGAGAGCCCAGCCGGCGCCAAGGCCGGTGGCGACCAGCACGATGGAGAGCATCATCAGGCTGCCGCCCTCGAAAAGGGGATGGCCGTGGACCTCGTGTTCGCCGAGGAGGCGGGCCTGCAACCAGGGGAAGGCTGGCGTGCCGAGGAAGCCAAGCAGCACGGCGCAGACGGCGAGGATCACCAGCGGCAGCGTCATGGCCGGGCTGTTCTCGCGGGCGTGTTCCGCCTCGGGCGAACGCGGGCGGCCGAAGAAAGTCTCGGCGACGAGGCGGGTCATGTAGAAGGCGGTGAGCACGACGGCGGCGAGGCCGGCGTAGAGCGGCAGGCCGGAAACCTCCCACCCGACTGCGGCATGGAGGATGGCCTCCTTGGACCAAAAGCCGGAGAACAGGAAGGGCACGCCGGCGAGCGCCATCATGCCGACGGCGAAGGTGAGGAAGGTGGTCTTCATCGGCCCGCGCAGGCCGCCGAGGCGGCGGATGTCCTGCTCGTGGTGGGCGGCATGGATGACCGAGCCGGCGCCGAGGAAGAGCAGGGCCTTGAAGAAGGCGTGCGTGAGCAGGTGGAAGATGGCGGCGACCCAGGAGCCGACGCCGAGGGCCAGCATCATGTAGCCGAGCTGCGAGACGGTGGAGAAGGCGAGGACGCGCTTGATGTCGTTCTGGGCGACGGCGATCAGCGCGCCCATGAGGGCGGTGATCGCGCCGATGAAGGCGACGACGGTCAGAGCGTGCACCGGCACGTCCATCAACTCCTGGTCGGCGGACATCAGCGGATAGACGCGGGCGATCAGGAAGACGCCGGCCGCGACCATCGTCGCGGCGTGGATGAGGGCGGAGACGGGCGTCGGACCCTCCATCGCGTCGGGCAGCCACACGTGGAGCGGGAACTGGCCGGACTTGCCCACGGCGCCGCAGAAGATCAGCAGGCCGATGGCGGTCGAGACGGCGAGGCCGCCGGGGAGCAGATGGGCGAGGTTGGCCAGGGCGGCCGCCTCGAGCAGGCCTGCGCCGCCGTCGTAGAGCAGGAGCGTGCCTTGGGCATCTTGGAGCCAGAGGAGGCCGAGCAAAAAGCCGAGGTCGCCGATGCGCGTGGTGATGAAGGCCTTCTTGGCCGCTGCGGCGGCGGAGGGCTTGTGGAACCAGAAGCCGATGAGCAGGTAGGAGGCGAGGCCGACGAGTTCCCAACAGACGAAGAGCAGGAGGAGGCTGTTGGCGACGATCAGGCCGAGCATCGCGGCGGCGAAGAGGCTGAGGTAGCAGAAGAACTGTTTGAAATTGGCGTCCTCCTGCATGTAGCCCGTGCTGAAGACGAAGATCAACAGGCTGACGAAGCTGACCATCACGCACATGAAGGCGGTGAGGGGATCGAGGAGGAGACCGAGGCGCAGCGCGCCGTGGCCGAGGTCGAACCACGCGAAGTTGAAGACCTGACGGGCCGCCGGGTCGGCCAGGGTGCCGGCCAGGGCGAGGCACGAGAGCAGGAAGGAGAGGCCCATCGCGCCGATCGCGACGCCGGCCGCGAGGGAGCGCCCGCTCCGGGGCGTCAGCGCGCCGACCGCCGCCGCGGCGAGCGGCAGGGCGGGGATGAGCCAGAGGAGTTGGACAGAAAGAGCCATGGGTTTAACCACAGATGGACACAGATGGGCACAGATCCTGACCAACGAGGCAGCGGTCTTGCTCTGGATCGTTCCATCTGTGTGAAGCTGTGTTCATCTGTGGTTGAAAAATCAGCCTTTGAGGCTGTCGGCCTCCTGCAGGCGGATGGTTTTCCGGTGGCGGTGGATGGCGATGATGAGCGCGAGGCCGACGGCGGCCTCGGCGGCGGCGACCGCGATGGCGAAGAGGACGAAGAGCAGGCCGGTGCCGGCCTCGGGGTGGGGGCCATGGCGCCAGAAGGCGATGAAGTTGAGGTTGGCGGCGTTGAGCATCAGCTCGATGCCGAGGAGCACGAGGATGGTGTTGCTGCGGGACAACGCGCCGGCAAGCCCGACGCAGAAGAGCAGGCTGGAGAAAAGGAGGCAGAGTTGCAGCGGGCTCACGGGGCATCCTCCGGTTTGTCCACGGCGGCGATGACGACGGCGCCGAGCAGGGCGACGGTCAGCAGCACGCCCACGATCAGCAGGGCCGCGGCATGCGGGCCCATGAGCAGCGTGCCGAGTTCCCTGACCGGAACGGCCGGCACAGGCGAGGGGAGGCGCACGTCGAGCGGGCTGCCGAGGATGGCCCCGCCCAGGATGCCGCCCACGCCGCCGGCCACGATGAGGCCGAGCACCGCGCGCCGCAGGGAATCGAACTCCACCGGCGCGGAGGTCGCGCCCTGGCGTGTAAGCAGCACGGCAAAGAGCACGACCATCGAGACGGCGCCGACATAGACCAGCGCCTGGGCAAAGGCGACAAACTCGGCCCCGGCCCACAGGTAGAAGCCCGCGATGCCGGCCCACGCGCCCACCAGCAGCAGCGCGCTGTGGATCAGGTTGCGCAGCAGGAAGGCCGCGCAGGCTGCGCTGATGGTGAGGAAGGCGATGAGAAGCAGCGGAAGCACGGGAAATTTCAGATTTACGATTCACGAATTACGATTTGGGCCGAACCGGTGCTGGAAGCGGCGGGCATCAATTCGTAATTCGCAAATCGTCCTGCGTAATTATGCATAACGGTAGGTGCGCGGGCCGCGGCCGGGGTTGAGGCGGCGGGCGAGGAGGAGGAAGGGCACGACGATCAGGGCGGCGGAGACGCTCCAGCGGACGGCGAGCATCGGCCCGGTCCAGCCGGGGGTGAGCGCCCAGAAGGCGCCGTTGACGAGGTTGAGGAGCGCCAGCGGCACGAGGAATTGCCAGGAGAGGCGCGTGAGCTGGTCGATGCGCAGGCGGAGCAGCGTGCCGCGCACCCAGATGAAGAAGGCGATCATGCCGGCCAGCTTGATCATGAACCAGAGCCAGGACGGGATGAACCCGAGGAAGGCGAACGGCGCCTGCCAGCCGCCGAGGAAGACGGTGACGCCGAGGCCGCTCAGCGCGGTCAGGCCGAAATACTCGGCCATGAAGAAGAGGGCGTATTTGAAGCCGGAGTATTCGGTGAGGTGGCCGGCGATGAGCTCGCTCTCGGCCTCGGGCAGGTCAAAGGGCGAACGGTTGCTCTCGGCGAGGGCGGCGATGAGGAAGATGATGAAGCCCGCGAAACCCCACGGGGTGAACACGTGCCAGTGCGGGAGGACGCCGAGGGTCCAGCCGCCCTGGGCGAGGGCGATCTCCGACAGGGAGAGCGTGCCGGCGACGAGGACGACGGGGACGACGGAGAGGATGAGCGGCAGCTCGTAGCTGATGAGCTGGGCGAGGGCGCGCATGGCGGCGAGCAGCGAGTATTTGTTCCGGCTGCCCCAGCCGGCCATGAAGATGGCGAGCTCGGTGGCGGTGCCGGCGGCGAAGAAGTAGAGCAGGGCGGCGTCGAGCTCGACGGGGACGAGGTGGCGTCCGAAGGGCAGGACGGCGAAGCCGAGCAGGGAGAAGGCGACGACGACGACCGGGGCGAGAAAGTGCAGGGCCTTGTCGGCGGCGGCGGGGACGACGTCCTCCTTGGTCAGCGCCTTCACGGCGTCGGCGAAGGGCTGGGTGAGGCCCCAGAGCCGGGGGCCGCCTTTCCACCAGGGCAGGCCGGCGCGGTTGGGGCCGAGGCGGTTCTGGAGGCGGGCGAGGAGCTTGCGCTCGGCGATGGTGGTGAAGGCGAAGAACAGGCCGAAGACGGTGAGGATGGCCGCGATGGTGATCAGATGGTGGACGAGCCACTGGAGGGAAGCCGGGAACAGGTCCACGATCTCGTCGCGCACGATGAGCGGCAGGAATTCGAGGAAGGAGTCGTTCATGCGGCGGGCGGCGGCTTGGGGGCTTCGGCGCCGGGCGCCGGGGCGGGTTTCGGTGCAACCGTCCTGGCCGCGGCGGCAGCCCGGGCTTTTTCCTCGGCGGCCTTGCGCTCGGCGCCGAGCCGGGCGTCCACCTCGGCGGCTTCCTCGGGGTGGATCCGATGGAAGTAGCTGTTGGGCTTGGCGAGCTGCTCGCGGTCGAGGAGCAGGCCGGTGAAGCGGTCGGTGGCGGCGATCTCGAAGACCTGGTCCATCTTGATCGCGTCGAAGGGGCAGACCTCGACGCAGATCTGGCAGCTCATGCACACCGCCGTGTCGATGGCGAAGATTGCGGGGTAGATCTGCATCTTGCCGGCGGCGTCGGGCTTCTTGTCCTTGCTCTTTTCGATGTAGATGCACTGCGGCGGGCACTCCTTCTCGCAGATCTGGCAGGCCACGCAGCGGAGCGTGCCCATCGGGTCCTCGGCGTTCTCACTGACGAGGAAGGGGAAGTTGCGGTAGGCCGGCGGGACCTTGACGGGGACGTCGGGATATTCCTGGGTGACCATCCGGGCCGGGTCATGGTAGCTCCCCACGAAGTTCTTCGCGGTGACTGCGAGGCCTTGGAGGATGCCGGTGCCGAGCATGGGAGAATTTTTGATTTTGGATTCTCGATTTTCGATTGAACGAGGGAGGCGCTCAGCCGGTGGGATGCGAGAGTGCGGTTGATCTGTTCGCCGGCGATGTGCCGGGAATCGAAAATCGAGAATCAAAAATCGGAAATGAGTTCATCGATCGACTTCTCCCAGGACGATGTCGATGGAGCCGAGGATGACGACGGCGTCGGCGATGGTGTGGCCGAGGCACATCTCCTCGAGGAGGGTGAGGTTGACGAGGGAGGGCGGGCGGACGCGGTAGCGCCAGGGATTCGGGCCGCCGTCGCTGATGAGGTAGAAGCCGAGTTCGCCCTTGGGGCCCTCGATGCGGCCGTAGGCCTCGCCGGGCTTGGGGCGGAAGCCGCGGAGCTTGGCCTTGGGGTCCATGATCGGGCCGGCGGGCAGGTCGCGGAAGGCCTGCTGGAGGATTTTCACGGACTCGCGCATTTCGAGGATGCGCATCATGTAGCGGTCGTAGGTGTCGCCGTGGGCGCCGAGCGGCACGCGGAAGTCAAAGCGCGGATAGAAGCCGTAGCCATCCACCTTGCGCAGGTCGTAATCCACGCCGCAGGCGCGGAGCACGGGGCCGGTGAGGCCGGCGTTGACCGCCTGCGCGGGGGCGATGCAGCCGACGCCCTGGGTGCGGGCGAGCATGATCTCGTTGCCCGTGAGCATCGTCTCGTATTCGTCGAGGAAGCGCGGGAAGTTGTCCACGAGCGCCTTGGCGGCGGCGAGCCATTCGGGCGAGGGGTCCACGCGGCAGCCGCCGAAGCGCTGGTAGTTGCACATCATGCGCGAGCCGCTGAGGGACTCGAAGAGGTCGAGGATTTTCTCGCGTTCGCGGAAGGCGTAGAGGAGCGGGGTGAACGAGGTGCCGAGGTCGTTGAAGAGGAAGCCGACGAGGCAGGAGTGGTTCACCAGGCGCGTGAGTTCGGCCATGATGACGCGCAGGTATTGGGCGCGGTCGGGCGCCGTGAGGCCGCCGAGCTTCTCGACCGCGAGGGCGTAGGCCCAGTTGTTCGTCATCGAGCAGAGGTAGTCGAGCCGGTCGGTGTAGGGCATCGACCCGAGGTAGCTGGTGGATTCGGCGATCTTCTCGTGGTTGCGGTGGAGGTAGCCGAAGACGGGCTTGAGCTTCACGATGCGCTCGCCGTCGAGCGTGACGACCATGCGGAACACGCCGTGGGTGGACGGGTGCTGCGGGCCCATCGAGACCTCGAGCAGGTCACCGTGGAACTCGTCGTGCACGGCGCGGACGGAAGGTCCGCCGGGACGGCCGAAGGGGGAGGGCGCCGCTGCGGCGCCGAGGGCGTCGCGCCTCTCGGCATCGAGGCCGGTTTGGTCGGAGCAGCTCATGGCTTGGGCCCCTCCTTCGTGGAGGCTGCGGAAGGCCCGTCCGCGGGAGGGTAGTGAACCTTGGCCCGCTCGTGCACGCTGCCGTGCGGGGTGGGCTCCCACTCGAAGTCGTCGGGGGCGACGTAATCCTTGCGCATCGGGTGGTCCTTGAAGCCGTCCCACATGAGCAGGCGGCGCAGGTCGGGGTGCCCCTCGAAGACGATGCCGAAAAGGTCGTAGATCTCGCGCTCCTGAAAATCGCAGGAGCGCCAGACCGGCGTGAGCGAAGGCAGGGCGACCCGGTCGGAGCGGTTGCCGGTGCGAAGGCGGAGGATGACGGGCGCGGTGCTCTTCAGCGCCATCGAGTAGAGGTGATAGACGGCTTCCAGATAGCCGGGCTGGATCCGCTTGGTCTTTTCCTCGATGATCTTGGCCGGACCGCCGGCGGGGTCGGGGACGGAGGTTTTCTTCGTCTCGACGAGCTCCTTGTCTGGCCAGTCCACGCCGGTGACGTTGGAGCAGTAGTCGAGTCTGACGAAGGGGTCGTCGCGGAGGAAGAGGGCGATGTCGCGCGCGTGGGCCGGGTCGAGCAGCAGCGAATGCTCCGGGGACGCGCCGGGGTTCGGCACGATCTCGACCTTGGCCGCGGGGAAGCGGGCGAGGAGGCGGTCGCGGAGCTGTTCGAGGGTTTCCAAGGGGAAGGGGAGAGCGAGAACGATAAAGAAGAAGAGAACGATGCTAGGCCTTGCGCGGGAGGGAGGGCGGGCGGAAGAGGGCGGGGTTGTTGGGCGGGTCGAGGTCGTGGGCGCCGTAGTCGGGGATGGGGAACTCGCCGGGATTCTCCGGCCGCAGGTGGCGGGCGGCGCCGGGGCCGGCGATGCGCTCGGCCTTGATCTTTTCCTGGAGCTGCGTGAGCCCGTGCAGCAGGGCCTCGGGGCGCGGCGGGCAGCCGGGGATGTAGATGTCCACCGGGATGTAGCGGTCGATGCCCTTGAGGACATTGTAGCCCTGCTTGAAGGGGCCGCCGGAGATGGCGCAGGCGCCCATGGCGATGCAGTATTTCGGCTCGGGCATCTGGTTCCAGAGGCGGACGACGAGCGGGGCCATCTTCTTGGTGACGGTGCCGGAGACGATCATGAGGTCGGCCTGGCGGGGCGAAGGGCGGAAGATCTCGGCGCCGAAACGGGCGATGTCGAAGCGGGCGGTGGCGGCGGCGATCATCTCGATGGCGCAGCAGGCGAGGCCGAACTGGAGCGGCCAGATGGAATTGCTGCGGCCCCAGTTGTAGAGTTCCTCGAGGCTGGTGAGCAGAATGCCGTGGCGGCGCAGGTCCTCGCGTTCCGAGTCGGCAAGGTTGCCCGCGGCGGGAAACGGAACCGGTGCGGCACCGGCAGGGCTGGGTGGGGGCGTGGAAGGGGGCTCGCTCATGCTTATTTCCACTCCAGATGACCGCGGGCCCAGGCCCAGACCAGACCTTCCGCCAGAAGCAGGATGAATACCAGCATGGCAATCAGCGCGCCTGATGGCAGGCCGGTGAGGGCGACGGCAAAGGGGAGGAGAAACAGCACTTCGACGTCGAAGATCAGGAAGAGGATGGCGTAGAGGTAATAGTGGGCCTTGAACTGGATCCAAGAGTCGCCCGTGGGGGCAAGGCCGCATTCGTAGGTGGCGTTCTTGACCGGACCGGGGCGGGCCGGCTGGAAGAATTTCGCCCAGAGCCGGGCGCCCGCCAGCAACAGCAGCGGAAAGGCGAGGGCAGCGCCGAGAAAGAGGGCTAGGAACGCGTGGGGGTGATCGCTCACAGCAGGCATAGTTGTGCAAATGATTTCGCGGAGATTCAACGGTGAAGCGGCTTCGTCGGTTGCCAGAAGCTGGGCATCTCTTGCGGTGGCCGGCCATGAGCAGGAGCGGACAAGGGGTTCCGGAGTCCGGGGCAACTCGCCAAGATATGCGGAATTCTGGTCAAACTCCGGGGAGTGGGCCGGGGCGAAGCATGGCACAATCCCGCCCAAGCACTCCCCCACCACCATGGCCACCCTTGCCGAAAAACTCCCCCGCAACGTCGCCGGACGTTTCTACGTGGACTCGTCCTGCATCGATTGCGACCAATGCCGCACCGAAGCGCCCGATATTTTCGACCGCGATGCCGACAGCGGCACCTCCTACGTGAAACGCCAGCCCCTCACCGCGGAGGAAGTCGAGCTCGTGCAACAGGTGGCCGCGAACTGCGCCACGAACTCCATCGGCGACGACGGGGTGTGAGCAGGCAAGGCGGAACCCGACCTCCGGGCAGGGTTTCCGTTCGAATGTCGCCCGGCCATCCGGAGGCCGGGCTCCGCCCTCACGCCTTCAGCCAGGGCAGCTTGTCGAGGTCGGCGTTGCCGCCGGTGACGAGCAGGCCGAGGCGCCGGCCGGCCGCGGGCAGGCGTTTTTCGAGCAGGGCCGCGTAGGGCACGGCGGCGGAAGGTTCGATCACCATGTGCAGGGCCTCCCAGACGGCGCGCATGGCGGCGACGATGGCTTCCTCGGAGACGGTCACGATGTCGTCCACGTGCCGCTGGATGACCGGGAAGTTTTTCTCGCCGGGGCAGTTGGTGCGCAGGCCGTCGGCGAGGGTGGCCGGGGTGGGGATGGAGATGCGCCGGCCGGCGCGGAAGGATTGCTGGACGTCGTTGGCCAGCGCCGGCTCGACCCCGAAGACCTGGAGGCCGCGCTTGAGCGCCTTGGCGGCCACGGCGGTGCCGCTCAGCAGCCCGCCGCCGCCGACCGGGCAGAGGATGGCGTCGAGGTCGGGCACGTCCTCCAGCAGCTCGATGGCGGCCGTGCCCTGGCCGGCGGCGACACGCAGGTCGTCGAACGGATGGATGATGGTCGCGCCGGTGTGCCGCGCCACGCGGGCGCAGGCCTCCTCGCGGGCGGCGAGGTTGGGTTCGCAGAAGGTGATCCAGCCGCCGTATTGGCCCACGTTGCGGACCTTCGACTGGGCGGCGTTGGCGGGCATGATGATGTGGGCGGTGATGCCGCGGAGTTGCGCGGCGCGCGCGAGGGCGGCGGCGTGGTTGCCCGAGGAGTGCGTGACCACGCCGGTGGCGGCCTCGGCGTCGGTGAGGGAGAACACGGCGTGGCAGGCACCGCGCGACTTGAAGGCGCCGGCCTCCTGGAAGTTCTCGCATTTGAAGAACAATTGCGCGCCGGTGGCAGTGTCGAGCCGCTCGCTCGTGAGCACCGGGGTGCGCTTGATGAAGGGGTGGATGCGCTCGTGGGCGGCGCGGATGTCGGCGAGGGTGAGGGATTCGGCCATCGGATGACGCGGAGGGTTAAACACGATACACATGAAAGACACGAAAAGAAAAGACGGGGTTGGCCCGCGAATCACGCGAATGGGCGCGAATGATCGGGACCGCTGGCCGGGGCGGAGTGACGGGGTTGAGGGCGTGTCATTCGTGGAAATTCGCGTGATTCGCGGGCAAAGCTGGCTAGGGTGCCCGCATGACCGTCAAAAAGCTGCTCCACACCCGCATGCGCGTGAACGACCTCGAGCGTTCCGTGAAGTTCTACACCGAGGCCCTCGGCCTGACCGCCTCGCGGCGGCACACCTCGCCGCGCGGGGCGCAGCTGGTGTTCCTGACCACGCCGAACAGCGACGAGGAGATCGAACTCTGCCAGATGCCGCCGGGTGCCGAGCCGGTGAAGGTGCAGCCCGACCTGATGCACCTGGCCTTCGAGGTGGACGACCTTGCGGCATTTGCCGCGGAGGCGGCGAAGAAAGGCTATGCCCTGAGCGACGGCCCCACGAAAACGGGCAGCGGCTCCGTCATCGCCTTCATCGACGCCCCCGAGGGCTACGAGGTGGAGCTGATCCAGAAGGGGAAGTGACCCGCCTCCGCCCTCGGACCACGGCGCGGCAAGGCCCCGCCCGGTGTCCGCCATCCCTTGGCCGTGATCTGCCTGGCGCCCCCTGGCGTCCGTGGCGTGAGGCTTCGGAATGCCGGTTGTGTGGCATGCCTCGCACAAAGGACGCGATGGGCGCCAAGGCAGGCCGGTTAACGGCCGCCGTGTTTTCGTTCCCAACTGAAGAGATATTGCTGGGCGAGGCCGGCGAGGGGACCGAAGTGCGCGCGGCCGAAATGCGCGACCTGGGCGGGTTTCCAGCCGTCCAGCCCGTAGCGGTGCGCGAGCGCCTTGAGCACCCAGGTGTCCACGGGGAAGGCCTCGAGCCGGCCCGCGCCGAAGAGCAGCACGCAGTCGGCGACCTTCTCGCCGACGCCGGGCAGCTCCATGAGGCGGGCCTTGGCGGCGGCATAGGGCAGGGCCTCGGTCTCGTCGAGCCAACCGGGGCGGCGGACGAGGAATGCCGCCGTTTCGGCAATGTAGCGGGCACGGAAACCGAGCAGGCAGGCGCGCAGCTCCTTCTCGGGGATGGCGGCGAGTTCGGGCCAGGCGGGGAGGCGGTGGAACTGCAGGGCGGCATCTCCGAATGCCGCCGAGGCGGGGTTGCTTCGCCATCTCCGCCAAGCCTCCGTCGGAGGCCCCGCCCTGCAAATTGGCGCTCCATGCCGCTCGGCCAGCAGGGCGAGCATCTGTTTGATCTGCACGATCTGCTTGGTGGCGCTGCACAGGAAGCCGAGCAGCGTCTCGCCGAAGGGCTGGCGCAGGATGCGCAGGCCGGGAAAGGCGGCGATGCAGCGGGCGAGATGCGGGTCGCTGCGCCACGGCAGGGAGTCGGTC
The DNA here is from genome assembly GCA_049322455.1 of Verrucomicrobiota bacterium. GTDB lineage: Bacteria > Verrucomicrobiota > Verrucomicrobiia > Opitutales > Opitutaceae > Lacunisphaera. The sequence goes on from JBMOQY010000039.1 coordinate 28,605, forward strand.
AGGGCGGTCCAGTCGGTGTCGAGGGCGAGGTAGCGGCGCAGGGAGGATTCGCCGGTCTCGTTGCCCCCGCGCCACTCCAGGATATTCGAGCCGAGGCGAAGTTGGACGAGCTGATCCGACCAGACACCGGTCCAAACGCCGTCGCTTCCGTGCCAACGAAAACTCTGTCCGCCATCGAGCGTCTCGCGCAGGACGTCGGGAGCGGGAATCCAGCCCGGCAAAGGCCGCCAGCCGGACCAGCCGACGCGGGGCGCGGTCATTTTGCCGCCGGCTTTTCCCACAGGTAGCTCTTTTCGGAGGCGAGCACCGTGCCGTCGGGGCCGGTCAGGTCGAGTTTCCACGCCACAGGGTCCGCCTTGGCGTCAGGCCAGTCGGGACCGGTCAGGCCGAGATGGAAGACGGTGTCGCCGGTGCGCAGCTCCGGCGTGAAGGTGAACGCGCGCGGCTTGGCGCCGGCGTCGGTGATGACCTGCAGCCGGGCGGTGACGGCGCGCGGGGCGCCGGGGTTGGCGATGCGCACGAGGAAATAATAGCCACCGCGCTGATCGGGATGCGTGCGCAGGACGGCCTCGCCGCCGGTGTTCTCCCTGCCGTTGAAGTATTCGGAGATGCGCTTGAAGGATGCGGCGTCGCGCCAGCCGGTGTAGATGCGGACGAGGGTGAGATCGGAAGCGGCAAGCGCCGGCGCCAGAAGCAGGCTGATAAGGAGAAACAGAGGGCGGACGGGCATGGGGTTGGATTCTTCGCTGCGCGCGGAATGACACGCAAGAGAGCGTTAGGGTTCTAGGTAAACCTTTTTGTATTGGTGCAGGCCGAGGAGGGAAGGTTCCCAGCCTTTGACGGCGGGGTGGATCAAATAGGCGCGGACACCGAAGAAGACCGGGGCGACGGGCGCCTGCTCGAGCAGGCGGGCCTCGGCCTGTTGGAACAGCTCGTGGCGGGCCGCCGCGTCGGGCGTGGCCGCGGCCGCCGTGATGAGCCGGTCGTAAGCGGTGTCGGCCCAGCCGGTCCAGTTGTTGCCGCCGCCGGAGACGAAGAGATCGAGGAAGGTGACGGGATCCACGAAGTCGCCGATCCAGCCGGCGCCGGACAGGGTGTAGTTGAGCGTCTGCTGATTCTGCACCCAGGTCTTCTGTTCCAGCGGGGTGATCGTGATGCTTACGCCCAGTTCCTTCTGCCATTGGGCCTGCAACACCTCGGCCACGCGCGGCTGGTGCTCGTCGTTGCGCACCTGGAGGTCGAGCGCGGGCAGGCCGCGGCCCCCGGGGAAGCCGGCCTCCGCGAGCAGGCGGCGGGCGGCTTCGAAGTCGGTCGGCACGGTGGCGCGGGCGGTGTAGCCGGCGCAGTCCGGGGGGGTGAAGGTGCGGGCCGGCGTGCCCGCGCCGCGCAGCACGCTGGCGGCGATGGCGTCGCGGTCCACCGCGAGCGACAGTGCGCGGCGGATGCGCGCGTCGGTGAAGGGCGGGCGCGTGGTGTTGAAGCGCAGGAAGACGGTCTGCAGGAACGGGTCGAGCCGGAGCGCGGCGGGATTCTCCTGCCGATAGGGACCGATCTTCGTGGTCGGGAGGCCGTAGGTGATGTGCCGGTTGCCGGCGCGGAAGCTGCGTTCCTCAACGTCCGGGCTCTCCGTGGGAAAGAAGAGGATCCGGCCCAGGCGGACCTTCGCCGCGTCCCAGTAGGCGGGGTTTTTCACCACAGTGAGTTCTGAGTTGGGCCGCCAATCGGACAGGGTGAACGGACCGTTGCCGACGAGGTTGCCCGGGCGCGTCCAAGCGGGTAGGCGTTGGCCGGGGTCGCCGAATTTCGCCAGCACGCGGAGATTGACCGGGAACCACACCGGCTGGGCCGTGAGCGCGGGCAGGTAGGGCGTGGGGCGCTCGAGCGTGACGCGGAGCGTGCGGTCGTCGAGGGCCTCGGCGCCCAGCAGGGAGGGGTCGGGCAGTTTGCCAGTGTTGAGCGCGGCGGCGTTTTTGAGCGGATGGAGGAGGTAGGCGTATTCGGCGGCGAGGGCGGGCGCAAGGGCGCGGCGCCAGGAGGCGACGAAGTCGTGGGCGGTGAGCGCTTCGCCGTTGGACCATTTGGCCGTCGCGCGCAGGTGGAAGGTCCAGGTCAGGCCGTCGGGCGAAACTTCCCAGCGCTCGGCCGTGGCGGGCACGGGTTGGGAGGTGCGCTCGTCGAGCGCGCAGAGGCCCTCGAAGAGCGCGACGGCGATGTTCTGGTCCGTGTAGGCGGCGACGAGCTGCGGATCGAGTTCCTGGGGCTCCGCGAGGTTGCCGACGAGCAGCGTGCCCGTGCGGAGGCCCGCGGCGGCGGGGGTTTCGCGACGGGCGCAGCCGGCCAGCAGGGCGGCGGCAAGGGCCAGGATCAGGCAACGCAACATGGGGTCCACGTTGCGGCTTGCGGGGGCCGGTGCAAGTGACGAGTCGGCTCCCGGCGGCCAGGCAAGTTTTGGCGGTTTGCGCCGATATGGAGGGGTTCAGTGAGCAGTCTCGCGTCACCTTCCGCCGGCCGGAGTCCGCCGCCGGCCGCCTCGGCCCTGCTGGAGCGGCACGGGGCGGCGTTGCGGCTGTATCTCGGGCAACTGCCCGGGGCCGACGCCGCGCGCATCGAACGCGTGCTCCAGCAGCTCGGCACGGAGGGCGGGGGGCCGGAGGAGCCCGGGGAGGACCCGGTGGTGGGATTGTTTGCGCGCGCCCGGCTGCGGGTGACCGGCACCGGGCAGCGGGCCGAGGTGCTGCGGGCGGGAACCGCCGACGCGGCCGAGGACGAGGAGGCGGGGGACATCCAGGACAGCCGGGTCGCGGTGCACCGGGCCTTCGGGCGGTTGACGAGCAAGCAGCAGGAGGCGCTGCGGCTGAAGATCCAGTTCGGCTTCAGCACCGAAGAACTGGCGCGCATCACGGGACTCACCCCGGCGGGCGCGGCCGGCCTGCTGCAGCATGCGATGAGCCGGGTGGTGCAGGCGATGCCGGCGGGCCCGGGCAGGACGGTCGTCAGGCCGGAGGATCCTCGGGTCATCGCCTATGCCCTCGATGAGATGCGTCCGGGCGAAAAAAAGGCCTTTGTCGAGAGCATGCCCGACGGCAAGGTGCTGCTGGAAACGGTCGAGCTGATCCGGCGGGCCGCGCGCGAACTCACGCAGATTCTGCAGAACGGCGCGCCGCCGCCCCGGCGCCAGCGGGCGCGCCGCGGCGGAGGGTGGTGGCGCCGGTGGGTGGCGGCGGGCGGCGTCCTGCTGCTGGTTGCCGGCGCGGCTTGGTGGTGGATCCGGAACCCCGGGCAACCCGTCGGGCCGTCGGCGGGGACGCTGGAAAGGACGGAATCCCGGCCGACACGGGCAGATGCGGCCGACCGGCCCGAAGACGGCGACCGGGAAACGGAGGCGGCGGCCGTTCGCCGGCCGGAGCGCAAGAAGGGATTGCGGCCCGGGGAAGCCGAATGGGAGCGCAAGCCCTTCGGCCGGGGCACCGGCCTCGCGGCCGGGCAGACCGGCGGTGGCGCCGCGGTGGCGGCGGGAGGATTTTCCCCGATGACGGGCGGCGGTTCGGGCGGACCGTCGGGTGCATCCGATCCCGGGTGGTTCAGCCGCGAAGAGGGTGACAATCCACCGGTCGTGATCCGGCCGCCGGCCAGCGGCGCTGCGGGGACCGCCGGCAGCGGTGCGGGTGGGGTTGCCTCGGTGGCGGGCACGGATGTGAGCGGCCAAGCCGCGAGTGCGGTTGCGGCCGCCCCGGTGCCGGCACCGGCCGGCAGCGCCGCTCCGGCAAGCCGTGTCCCGGTCCCACCAAAGGTTTCCGGCCTGCAGGATCTGCGGCACGCGCTCGGCCGGCGCCAATGGCCTCGGTCCGGGCAGGTGGTGCCTGGTGCATTGCTCCGGCTGGCGCCGCCCGAACGGATGGAGCCGGACGGGCAACCGGAGCCGCTGGCCGTGCGGATGGAGTCGGCGCCCTCGCCGTTCGCCCCGGAGCGTCACGTGGTGCGGGTGGTGGTGCAGGCCCGGCCGGTGCCGCCGCCGGCGCGCGCCCCGGCCAACCTGGTGCTGGCCATTGATGTCTCCGAATCCATGCGCGCGCCCAACCGGCTGCCCCTCGTCCAGGCGGGTGTGCGGCTGCTGGCAGAGCGGTTGCGGCCCGATGACCGCGTCGCCATCGTGACCTACGCGGCGGAGGCGCGCGAGGTGCGGACGGGCGAACCGATCGGGGAGGGCGGCCGCGGGTTGCGGGATGCCCTCGCCGGCCTGCCGGCGGAGGGGCGCACCAACGGTTACGAAGGGCTCGTCCTGGCCTACGCGGCGGCGCTCCGGACCCGGACGGAAACGGGATTGAACGCCGTGATCCTCTGCACCGACGGCAATTTCAACCTCGGCGAGACCGACAGCGGGACGCTGGCCGCCCTGGCCGCGCGGTTCGCGGCGGAGGGCATCCGGCTGAGCGTGTTCGGCTTCGGCCGGAGCGACCGCAACGACCTGCGGCTCGAGCTGCTCGCGCAGCAGGGTGGCGGCGGGAGCTGCTACGTGAACACCAGCGAGGAGGCCGAGCGGCTGCTGGCCGGCCAGATCGAGGGGCTGCTCGAGCCCGTGGCGCGGGACGTCGCGTGGCGGGTGGACTTCGATCCGGAGCGGGTCGCGGAGGTCCGTCCGCTGGCCGGGACGGATGACGGCCCGGTGGCGGAGCTGTTGCCCGGACGCAGCCTGACGGCGCTCTACGAGCTGACCTTGCACGACGGGGCGGCGGCCGCGCCGGGCGGATTGGGCGAGGTGAGGGTGGATTTTCTCCGTGCTGCCGGACCGGAGCCGGGCCGGCTCCAGCGGAGACTGGAGGCGCCGGGCGCGGCCTGGGATAAGACGGGGCCGGGCTTCAGGTTTGCCGTGGCGCTCGCGGAGTTGGAACGCATTTTGCAGGCCGGGCCCGGGGAGGCCGCACCGGCGCTGGAGCGGCTCGAGGTCTGGACCGGGGAAAATCTGCCGGACGACGCGGGAGGATACCGCCAGGAACTGTTGGCGACGATTGTCGCGGCCCGCGAGGCCGCGGCCGTCCGCTGAGCCGGTGGGGTGCGGGCGGCGGCCTTGCGTGTCACACCGGCGGAGGACGAGGATTTGGGTTTGTCAGGACGCGGGGCGCCGTCATGGTTCGCGCGGGCCACAATTTTATGAACTGGTATTAGGCTGTCGGAGGACAACGGCATGGCCCGTTTCGCTCGGATGAGTTCATCCGGATCGTCGGGACCGGGGTGATCACGGAAACCACGCTGGTCTGGCGCGAGGGCCTGGCCGAATGGCGGCCCTTCGCCGAGGTGAAGGCGGAGCTCGGGCCGCTGCCGCCGGCCGTGCCGGGGCAGCCGCCGGCGGCGCCGGCCGAGCCGGTGGGCTTCGAGTTCACGGGCAAGGCGGGCGAATATTTCAAGATCTGGATCGTCAACCTGCTGCTGACGATCGTGACGCTCGGCATCTACGCCGCGTGGGCGAAGGTGCGCAACCGGCGCTACTTCTACGCCAACACCCGGCTGCTGGGCCACGCCTTCGACTACACCGGCGACCCGGTGCGCATCCTGATCGGCAACCTGATCGTGCTCGGCATGGCGGTCGTGTATTTCACGTCGGGGGCGGTCTCGCCGATCCTGGTGGTGCTGGTGCTGCTGCTGTTCATGGCGGTGACGCCGTGGCTGATCGTGAAATCGCTGTCGTTCAACGCGCGCAACTCGGCCTACCGCGGCCTGCGCTTCGGCTTCGACGGCAAATACGGCGGTGCGGCGCTCAACTACCTGTTGCTGCCGGTCGCGGCCGTGTTCACGCTGTATCTGCTGTTCCCGTGGGTGCAGCGGGAGCAGAAGAAGTTCACCGTGGGCCACCACCGTTACGGGGCGACGCGCTTCCACTTCCACGGCTCGACGGAGGGTATCTACAAGATCTTCGGCGTGACCCTGCTGTTTTTTCTCCCGCTGCTGATCGCCTACGGCGGCATCATCGGGCTGCTGATCGCGCAGGGACCGCGCACGCCGGGCGCGCCGCCGCCCGCGATGATCGGGGTGTGGGGCCTGCTGCTTTTCCCGGCCATGATCTCCGCGCTGATCGGCAGCTATTTCTACCGCGCCCGGGTGTTCAACTACGTCTGGGGCGGCACCACCCTGGGCGGGCACCGGTTCGAGGCGAACATGAGCTTCCCCGGGCTGCTGGGCCTGCAGATCGTCAACGCGCTGGCGGTGACGTTCACGCTGGGCCTGCTCTACCCCTGGGCGAAGGTGCGCCTGGTGGAGTTCATGCTGAAGAGCCTGCGGTTCGTGCCCGCGGGCAGGATCGACGACCTGGCCGGCGCCGGGCCGGCGGCCGACGAATCGGCCGTGGGCGAATCGGCGGCCGATTTCTTCGACTTCGACATCGGCCTCGGCCTATGAACGGATTCGACGCCGTCCTCTTCGACGGCCGGTCCGCACGGCCGCATCCCGTCCGCGCGCGCTTCACCGCCGGGGGCGGGTTGGAGCTGACGGGTCCGGACGGGGCCGTCGAAACCTTCGGGCCGGCGGAGGTGCAGGTGACCGCGCGGCTGGGCCGCGCGCCGCGGCTCATCCAACTGCCGGGGGACCGACATTGCGAAACGGAGGACAACGAGGCCGTGGATGCCGCCCTCGCGGCGCTCGGCCGCGAGTGCGGCGCCGCCTGGCTGCACCGGCTGGAGAACAACTGGCGCGCCGTGGTGGCGGGGCTCGTGGTCGTGTCCGCCGCGACCTGGGTGGCGGTGCGCCACGGCCTGCCCGCCGCGGCCGAGAGCATCGCCCGCAAGCTGCCCATCGAGGTCAACGAGCAGATCGGCGGCGACGCCCTGCGGACCCTCGACCGTCTGGTTTTCACCCCCTCGGATTTTTCCTCGGCCCGCCAGGCGGAGCTGCGGAGGCAGTTCGCGGAGCTGCTGGCGAAGAACGGCGACCCCTATCCCTACCGGCTGGAATTCCGGTCCGCGAAGAAGCTCGGTCCCAACGCCCTGGCCTTCCCCTCGGGGGTGATCGTGGTGACCGACGAGCTCGTCGAGCTGGCGGAGGACGACCGCCAGATCCTGGCCGTGCTGGCGCACGAATGCGGTCATATCCAAGGGCGGCACGGGCTGCGCACGGTGCTGCAGAATTCCGCGGTCGTCATCCTGTTCGCCCTGCTCACGGGCGACGTCTCCAGCGTGAGCGCGCTGGGCGGGGCGCTGCCGACGCTGCTGCTCGAAAGCAAGTTCTCGCGCACCTTCGAGGAGGAGGCCGACGCCCACGCCGTCGCGGTGTTGCGCCGGGCCGGGCTGGCGCCCGACCACCTGGCCGACATCCTCCGCCGGCTGGAGGAGAAAAGGCCCAAGACCGGCCTCGAGACGAAGGTCCTCGATTACGTGAGCTCGCACCCGCCGACGCCCGAGCGCATCCAATGGATCCGCGGCCGGTAGGGGCCGGCCCCCGGCGCCGCCGGGGGCCAACGGGAGCGGATAACAAAATACTGTGTCCAAGGCCTAATAAACCCGGCATCCATCCGTGGAAGGAGCAGGTCGCGTGAACAACGAAACCCACCAGTCCCATGACAGTGCCGATGCCAGCTCCTTTGTGTCCGCCGCGGTCGCACGCCACCAGGCGCCGCTGCTCCGCTACGCCACCCGTCTCCTCCATGGCGACGCCGACCGCGCGCGCGACGTGGTGCAGGACACCTTCGTCCGGCTCATGGCCCAGCCGCCGGCCGAGGTGGACGGGCACGTGGCGGAATGGCTGTTCACCGTCTGCCGCAACCGCGCCACAGACCTGCTGCGCAAGGAGGGCCGCATGAGCTTCTTCGGCGAAGGCCAGGCGGAACGCCTTGTAGGCGCCGAACCGCGTCCGGGTTCCGGCCTGGAACGCACCGAGCAGCACGCCGCCGTGCTCCAGCTCATCGACAAGCTCCCGCCCAACCAGCAGGAGGTCGTCCGGCTGAAATTCCAGAATGGTTTCAGCTACCAGGAAATCAGCCGCATCACGTCGCTCTCGGTGACGAACGTCGGCTTCATCCTGCACACCGCCATCAAGACCCTGCGCCGCCAGATGGCCGCGCAGGCCGAATGAGGAACACCATGAACGAGAACACGATTTCACCCGATGATCCCCGCCTGACCGCCTACGCCCTGAACGAGATGGCGGCGGCGGAGCGCGCGGAATTCGAAAAACTGCTCCAGCAGGACACCGCCGCCCGGCAGGCCGTGGAGGAGATCCGCGCCGCGGGCACACTGCTGGCGACCGCCCTGGAAGCCGAACCCTTGGCGGCCATTCCGACTACAAAGAAAGAAGCGGCGATCGTTGCCGGGGGCGGCCCGCTGAAGGAGAGGCTGAACCGGCCCATCCGTTTCCCGCAGTTCTACTACATCGTCAGCGGCCTGGCCGCGGCGTGCTTCGCGCTGTTCTTCATCCACTGGCAGCGCAACCAGCCGCCGCCGAAATCCTATGTCGAGGTGGACCTGACGAAGTTCAGCGCGGCGGAAGCCAAGGCCAAGGGGCCGGCGACGGCGGCCAGCGGCGGCGGCACGGGAACCCTGGCCCGGCAGTCGGCGGCGCTACAGCCGGCGGTGACGCTGGGCCTGCCTCCGGTGGAGGCGCAGCCGAAGGAGGAAGCGGCGTTGGTGCTCGGCCAGTTCGACACCGCCGCCGCGCCCTCGCCCGACGGTTACGCGGCGGCTACCACGCTGGCCGGCGGCCGCATGCCGACGGAGGGGCGGAATATGAGCAACGTCACCATCCAGGCCGACAGCATGGCCCGATCCGACGCCTATTATGCAAACGCCCGGACAGAACGGGAGCGGCAGTCGTATCCCGCCCCGGCCCCGGTTGCGGCCATGAAGATGGCCTTGGTCGCGCCCATGGCGGAGAGCGAGTTTTCCACCGAGACCTACGGTTACCGGAAGGACAACGACTACCAGCGCGTGAAAGACCAGCCGCTGTCCACCTTCTCCGTGGACGTGGACACGGCGGCCTACGCCAACGTGCGGCGGTTCCTCAACCAGGGCCAGCGACCGCCGGCCGACGCCGTGCGGATCGAGGAGCTGGTGAACTATTTCTCCTATCATTACACGCCGCCCGCCGGCCCGGCGCCGTTCGCGGCGCACCTTGAGGTGGCTTCGGCCCCGTGGGCGCCGGAGCACCGGCTGGTGCGCATCGGCCTGAAGGGTCGCGAGGTGAGCGACGCGGCACGGCCGGCGGCCAACCTCGTCTTCCTCGTGGACGTGTCGGGCTCGATGCAATCGCCCCACAAACTGCCGCTCGTGCGGCAGTCGCTCCGCCTGCTGGTGGACAAGCTGCGGCCGGACGACCGCGTGGCCCTCGCCGTGTATGCCGGTTCGTCGGGCCTCGCGCTGCCGTCCACGCCCGTCAGCCGCAAGGCCGACATCCTCGAGGCGATCGACCGGCTGGAAGCCGGCGGCTCGACCAACGGTGCGCTGGGCATCCACCTCGCCTATGACATCGCCAAGGCCAATTTCATCGCCGGTGGCGTGAACCGCGTGATCCTCGCCACCGACGGCGACTTCAACGTCGGCACCACCAGCGAGGGCGAGCTCGTGCGGCTGGTCGGCGAGAAGGCGAAGAGCGGCGTGTTCCTCAGCGTGCTCGGCTACGGCATGGGCAACCTGAAGGACGGCACCCTCGAACAGCTCGCCGACAAGGGCAACGGCAACTACGCCTACATTGACTCGCTGGCGGAGGCGCGGAAGGCGCTCGTCGAGCAGGCCGGCGGCACGCTCGTGACCATCGCCAAGGACGTGAAGATCCAGGTCGAGTTCAACCCCGCGCAGGTGGCGGCCTACCGGCTCATCGGCTACGAGAACCGGCTGCTGGCGAAGGAGGATTTCAACAACGACGCCGTGGACGCCGGCGAGATCGGCGCCGGGCACACCGTGACCGCGCTCTACGAGGTCGTGCCCGCCGGCGCGGAGCTGCCGGTGGAGACGCCGGCGGTGGACGAGCTGAAATACCAGCAGGTGGAAACGCCAAACGCCAAACGCCAAATCTCAAACAGCGGCGAGCTGCTGACGGTGAAGATCCGATACAAGGAGCCGGCCGGCGACGTCAGCAGCAAGCTGGAGTTTGCGCTGAGCGACACCGGCGCGCGCTTTGAGGAGGCGAGCCAGGATTTCAAGTTCGCCGCCGCCGTGGCCGCCTTCGGCATGGCGCTGCGCGACTCGCCGCACAAGGGATCGCTGACGCTGGCCGACGTGTCGGCCTGGGGCCGGGCCGGCCTGGGCAGCGACGCCGGCGGCCAGCGCGGCGAATTCCTCGGTCTGGTCGAAAAGGCGCAGGCGCTGATGCCGTGACGCTGGCCGCCGGCGCCCGCCGGGTTGAGAGCTTGCCTTGGATCCGGCGCCGGCCTGTGCTGGCGCCATGGCAATCTTCGGACCCTTTCATCAGGTGAAGGCGCAGGTGGTCGGTCCCCGCTTCGCGGCGGCACTGGCCTATGTGGAGGAGGCGCTGCGAGCCGGTTCCGCGGTGCACCACCGCATCCGTGGAATGGCGGCCGGCACGGCGGAGCGTGTCGAGCTGACGGCGGGTTCCTTCGCCATCGACCAGGTTTACGAGCCCAAGGCCCGTCCGGACGGTTTCTTCGAGTCGCACCGGAAATACATTGACGTGCAGGTCCTGGTGGAGGGCGAAGAGCTGATGGAGGTGGAGGACATCGCGCGGCTCACCGTGAGCCAGCCCTACCTGGAGGAGCGCGACTTCATCAAATACGCCGACACCACCGCCGCCTCGGTGCTGCGCATGCGGAGCGGCGACATGGCGGTGTTCTTCCCGGAGGACGGCCACATGCCGTCGCTGCGCTGGCGGGGTGCGGGCCTCGTGCGCAAGACCGTGGTGAAAGTGCCGGTCGGATGAACTACCGGCATCACTACCACGCCGGCAACTACGCCGACGTGTTCAAGCATGTGCTGCTGCTGCTCCTGCTCCGGGCGATGCAGCGCAAGGAGAAGGGCTTTCTCTACCTTGACACGCACGCCGGGCGCGGCGGCTACGACCTGAACAGGCCGTCGGTGCTGCCCGACGGACGCGCGCGCGCGCCCGAGCACCCGGCCGGCATCGGCCGGCTCTGGGACGCGCCGGGTCTCCCGGCCGCGGTCGGCGACTACCTCGCCTTGGTGCGGCGTTTCAACGAACGGCGGGGTGGAGCCGCCGGGGGACTGCAGTTCTACCCCGGTTCGCCCTGGCTCGCGCGGCTGCTGCTGCGACCGCAGGACCGGATGGCGCTGTGCGAGCTGCGGCCGGACGACGCCGAGGCGCTCGCGAGGGAGTTCGCGCGCGAGCCTCGGGTCAAAGTCCACGTGATGGACGGCTACACCGGCCTGAAGGCGCTACTGCCGCCGCCGGAGAAGCGCGCGCTGGTGCTCATCGACCCGCCCTTCGAGAGCAAAGGCGAGTTCGACGACATCGCGCGCGGGGTGGCCGAAGCGCTGCGGAGGATGCCATCGGCCGTGGTTGCCATCTGGCATCCGATCACCGAGCGGGCGCGGACGGAGGAATTCCAGCACGCCTTGCAGGCGCTCGCCGTGCCATCGCTCTGTGCGGAGCTCAACATCGCGGGCGACGGCTCGCAGTTGCGCATGAAAGGCTGCGGCCTGCTCGTGCTGAACCCGCCGTGGCGGATCGAGGCGGAGGTCCGCGCGGTGCTGCCGGCGCTGGCCGACAAGCTGCGCGCGGACGAAGCGGCGCGGGCCACCTGCGACTGGCTGGTGCCGGAGAAATGAGGAGCGGCGGAATCAGCGATTCAGCCCGGCCGCTCAACCGCGGCGGGTGATCCGGGCAGGCCGGGTGGCCGTGAACGGCAGGGGATCGAACACGATGCGCGGATTGGGCAGGGCCGGCGCCTTGAAGACGGGCCGGCCCCACAGGATGTCGCGGGTGAGCGTCTGCCGCACGGGCACCAGCGACTTCACCGCCGTGGAGGCGGGGCGCGGAGCGAAACTGTGCGGGAAGTAGGTCATGGTTTGTCGGGCGCGGCCGGGTCGGGGCGCGCTCCCTGTGATTTAAGAACCCGGAACCCGCGAAAGAGTTCCGGAAATCTTCAGGAAAACAAGCCCGTGCGCCGGGACGCGGCGCACGGGCGGGATCGCCGCGGGACTATGCCACCTGGCGCTGCCGGGCGGGAGGGCCGGCGATGGCCGGCCGGCGCTTCGGCAGCACGATGGTGAGCACGCCCTTGGCGATAAAGGCGCGGAGGGAGCCGAAGTCGTAGCCCGAGCCCAGCCGCAGCCGGAGCTGGTAGTCGCGCTGCACCGTCTCCAGGTGCAACGCCTGCCAGTTGGCGCGCACATGCTGCGCCTTGCGGGCGGTGACGATCAGGTCGGTGCCTTGCGTCGTCAGCTCCACGCCATGGGCGTTCACGCCGGGGACATAGACGGCGAGCTTGAGCGACTGGGGCAGATCCAGGCACTCGTAGTGCGGCGAACGGAACTCCGGCACCGGGGCGGTGGCGGAGAATCTCCGGTGCTGGTTGCGGTGGATGATCGTATGCATGGGACGGAAAATTGGCTGGGAGGTAAGGGGATGGACGCGCGCGGGCGGGCTCGGCGGTTTTCACCGGCGGGTCTCCTGGAAGAGGGCGATTACCTTGGTTGGGTGTCGCGTCAGGCCAGGCAGCCCGGGGCGGTGTGTTTGTGGACCCAGATGGACACACGGGCGCACTGCTGCTGCGACGGGCGCAGGCCAAAGCACATGGCGGCCTTCGTGAGCGAAGCGCCGGCATCGGTGCGTTTGACTGGAGTGGCGTTGGCCATCGGTTTCAAGGGAGGAGGATGCACAAGTGTATCGGTTCCTCAAGAGGCAACTTTAGCCGGAACCGTGCCAACCGTGTCATCACGGCGAATCTTGCACCGGAACAGTTTGGGCCGCAGGCTGCGCGGCATGAAACCTCTGACCGATGCCACGGCGACCGTGGCCGCGCTGCGCGAACGGGTGCTGGCCTTCGCCCGGGAGCGCGAGTGGGAGCAGTTCCACTCGCCGAAGAACCTCAGCATGGCGCTCGCCGCCGAGGCGGGCGAGCTGCTGGAGCATTTTCTGTGGGCCGAGTCGCGCGACTCGGCCGCGCCGCTGGCCGATCCGAAGAAGCGCGAGCAGATCGAGGACGAGATCGCCGACGTGGTGATCTACGCCCTGGAGTTCGCCAATGTCGGCGGCATCGACCTGGCGAAGGCCATCGGGGCCAAGCTGGCGAAGAACGCCGCGAAATATCCGGTGGAGAAGGCGCGCGGCCGCTCGGCGAAATATACGGAGCTGTAGGATTTCCGGTGGGGGCAACCGTGCCTCGCCCCTGCGCGGGCATGGCTTTGGCATTCTGCCACCCTGAGCGAAGCGAAGGATCCAGGGGGTTCCTGCGGGCCAAACGTGTGTGATCGAGCTGGATTCTTCGCTCCGCGCGGAATGACACGCTGGTGAGGATGCCGGCGTCTTCCGACGGCGTGTGTCCCCCAATCGAAAAGCGGAAACACCTCAGGACTTTCCGCCGAAGCAGACGAAGTCCTCGAGGTCGAGCAGGTCGAACCAGGTGGCGACGTCCTCGCGGCGCGGGCCGACGGCGGCGTGCAATTCGTTGAAATAGGCGCGGCCCCCGGTCGTCGTGGGAACGCGCGCCTCCATCCAGGCCGACCAGGCGGCGATCTCGCATTTGCTGCGCTTCGGCGAGAGGCGGTTCATGACCCAGTTGAGCAGGTCGTAGTCGCACTTGCCGGACTGCACCTCGGCGAGGAAGGCGGCGGCGCTGAGTCCGGTGAATTCCCAGAACAGGGCGTCGGTCGCGCAGTCGTAGTGATAATCCCCGTTGGTGCCGGCGAGGGTGGCGCGGGCCTTGTCAATGAGGCGGGGCAGATGGACGAAGCCGCCGAGGCGGACGCGCGGGCTGCGCGGGGGATGCCGGGTGAGGTCGGGCGCGTGGTAGTTGATCATGGGCCGGGCAAATTCAGGGGGCGGGGACGCGCGGACCGCTGTGGCAGGCGCAGCCGGGCATGCACGGCGCGGACGCGGCGAGGGCGGGCGCGGCCTTCGGCCCGGCCTTTTCCATATAGCCGTAGCCGCCGCTGATCACCCGGCGCACCGGCTCGCCGGTGTCGGGGTGGCGCGTGAGCGGCGCGTCCTTCATGCTCTGCACGACTTCGAAGCGGCGGGAGGCCTCGCCGTCGCGCTGCGGGATGGTCTCATAGACGTAGGTGGGCATGGGGCGGAATGCAACAAGTGGCAGGTAACAAGTATCAAGAGCCGCGTTTCGCAAGCGCAGCCCGACCGCGACAACTGCTTGTCACTGGGGCCTTTTCCCCTGGCACTTTCCTAGAACATGTCCCCCTGCCAGCCCCACATGCCGCGGCGCACGTCGATGAATTTCACATACACGCGGCTCGACGGAATGCCGAGGTGGGTCTCGACCAACTGGCAGAGGGCCTCGCACAGGCGCTTGGTTTTCCTGGCCGGCAGGCCGATGGCCTTGAGTTCGAGGAAGGCGACGGGCTCGTCGCTCCCGGCGAACAGCATGGGCGTGTTGGCCTGGACGGCGAGCATCACGAAGTCCTCGGGCTTGTCGAGTTCTTCGGCGATGAGGGTCGAGGCGGTCTTGAGGACGGTGCGCTCGGCCTTCTTGGACAGGGGCAGGTTGGTCTGGATCTTCAGGTAGGGCATGACGGCCTCCTTTTCGGCTGCGAGTTTGCCAGCGCCGTGCGGGTGTGTCACTCCGGAATCCATCCCATGAAAGTCCGCGCGACCCTCGAACGCCACTACGTGCTGCCGTGCTGCCTGCTGCTGCTCAACCTCTGCAACGAGATCATCGCCTACAAGGCGCGCCTGATCGGCGATGATTTCCTGCGCACGCTCTTCATCATGGGCATGGTGCTGGGCGGCGCCTCGCTCGTCGCGTTTGCGGTCGCGCCGGGCATCGTCTGGACGGTGCAGTCGCTGCGGCGCGGCAGCCGGTCGGCGGCGGGCAGTGCGGGCGAGATCGCCTTCCTGCTCGGCCTCGGCCTGCTGATCTTCTGGCTCTACTACCGCAACTACATCCACGGCACGGAGGCGATCCTGCCCGCGGCATGGCGGAACGGGCTGCACATGTAGCGGCGGTCCATGACCGCCATCCGGCGTTCACAGAGCGCCGCTACAACCAGGCCGTGCGAATATCCTCCGGGGTGCGTCCCTGCTCGCGGAGGGTGCGCAGGGCGAGGGCGTCGTGGCGCTTCGCCAGGCGCCGGCCGGCCTCGTCGGTGACGAGCGGACAATGATAAAACGCGGGTGCGGGCAGGTCCAGCGCGCGGAAGAGGAGGAGCTGCCGGAAGGTGGACCTGATGAGGTCGGCCCCGCGCACGACCTCGGTGATGGCGAGGTCGGCGTCGTCCACCACGCTGGCCAGTTGGTAGCTGGGCACGTCGTCCTTCCGCCAGACCAGAAAATCGCCGAAGTCGCGGCCGGCGACCGCGTGGTGTTCGCCGAAATGGCCGTCGCGGAAGGTCAGGGTTTCGCCGTCGGGCACGCGGAAGCGCCAGTTGACGGAGACGGGTTCGGTGAGCGGAGGCAGCGGCGCATCGGCGGGCGGACGAAATTCCGGCGGATAGAGGGGCTCGTCGTTTTCGTCGCCGTCATGGGGTGCGGCGGCGGCGGCGAGCACATCCTTGCGCGAGCGGCGGCACGGGTAGATGAAGCCGCCGGCGTGCAGGCGGGCGAGGGCCGCGCGGTAGAGCGGGATGCGCCGGCTTTGCGACACCACGGGCCCGCTCCACCCCAGGCCGAACCAGCGCAGGTCCTCGAGCATCGCGGTCACGAACTCCGGCCGGCAGCGCGCCCGGTCGAGGTCGTCGTTGCGCAGGAGCAGTTCGCCGCCGGCCGCGCGGGCGCGTTCCTGCGCGGTCCAGAAGGTCCGCGCGTGGCCGAGGTGCAGGAGCCCCGTGGGCGAGGGGGCCAGCCGGCCGCGGTAAGGTGGAGGTTTCTCAACCACAGGACACAGATAAACACCGATGAAGGGAGCCGACCAAGGGGATTTTGGGATTTAATCCGTGGGCATCTGTGTTCATCTGTGGTTCCAGCGATGAAATCACTCTGCGTCTATTGCGCTTCCAGCGACCGGCTCGATGCCCGGTATCACGCGACGGCGACGGCGGCGGGGGCGGAGATCGCCCGGCGGGGCTGGCAGCTCGTCTACGGCGGGGGCAAGACCGGGCTGATGGGCGCGGTGGCGCGCGGGGTGAAGGCCGGCGGCGGCCGTGTGATCGGCGTGATCCCCGATTTCATGAAGGCGCGCGAGCTCGAGTTCACCGAGGCGGACGAGCTCATCTCGGTGCTCACGATGCGCGAGCGCAAGCTGCTCATGGAGACGCGGGCCGACGCCTTCCTCGCCCTGCCCGGCGGCTGGGGCACCCTGGAGGAGCTGCTGGAGGTGCTGACGCTGGCGCATCTGGAGGTGCTGCGGAAGCCCATCGTGCTCCTCAACCAAGACGGTTTCTACGACGACCTGCTGCGTTTCAACGAAAAGCTCATCGCCGAGAATTTCATGCGCGACTCGATCCGGTTGAAATACCTGGTGGCGCGGACCGTGGACGAGGTCTTCCCGCTGCTCGAAGGCTGGCGGCACCAGCCCGGGGATGCGAAGTGGTATCAGACCAAATGACCCTGGCCGACACGGTTGCGCTGCTGCGCCGATACGCCAGCCAGGCCGAACCGGGCATCGAGGCGGCGATGCTGGCGGAATACCTTCCGTTCATCGCCGCGCACCCCGACTGCCTGGAGCGGACCTGCCGGGAGGGGCACCTCACCGCCTCGGCGTGGATCGTGGATGCCGCGCGGACGCGCACGCTGCTCACGCATCACCGCAAGCTCGACCGCTGGCTCCAGCCCGGCGGGCATGTGGATGGCGAACCGGACCTGGCGGCGGCCGCGCTGCGCGAGGCGCGCGAGGAATCGGGCCTCCTGCGGCTGCGGCTGGTGTCGCCGGAGATCCTCGACGTGGACCGGCACCGCATCCCGGCACACGGGAGCGAACCGGAGCACTGGCACTACGACGTGCGTTTCCTGATCGAGGCCGATCCGACCGAGCCGCTGGTCATCAGCAGCGAGTCCAGGGATCTCGCCTGGGTGCGGCTGGAGGAGGTCGCCCGGCTCAATCCCGCCGAGTCGCTCGTGCGGATGGTGCGGAAGACGGGGTAGCGAGGCGTTTCTTTGTGGGAGGGGGCTTGCACCCGACTGTTATGGCAGCCTGGCCAGCCAGGCGGGTTCAGGCAGTCCCTGATCCAGCATGGGCATAAACCAAGAGCGGTCTTCTTCGCTACAGACGAACCACGGCCAGGTCTTTTCAAGAGGAAGCAGACCTGCCCGGTAGGGATTGAGATAAAGGTAGAGAAACACAGGAAGCCGGTCTTCCTTGGGCCGCATGGGATGATCGTAATAGCCATCCTGCCATCGAATGCCTGCCGCCTTCAGGATGCTGCCTGACTTGCCTTTCAAGCGGGCAACGGCCTTGCCAAGGGACAGCTTGTCGGCGAGCCGGATCAGCAGATGAACATGATCTGGCATGATCACGATACAGCGACAGGACCAAACGCCGTCGGTTTCCATGTCGTGAATCTCGGCGAGAATGGACGGAGCGAGTTCTGGAACAGCCAGATTGCCATGGCGGTGCTCGGTGCAAAAGGTGAGGAAATACTCCGAGCCGGCCTGCGAGGTTCGGCCGCGGAGCAATGATCGATAGCCTTTGTGGGGATCGAGGGCCATGCCAGTCGCGACCGAGGTCGCTCCCACATGAAAACCGGGCAAGACAGTCGCGAGCAAGCTCGCTCCCACAAGAGAGTCCTACCGATACAGCCCGATCAAATCCTCCGTGCGGACCCAGCCGGACTGGCCGCCGGCGAAGGTGAGTTTGGTCCAGCCGAGGAAGGTTTTCTCGACGACGGCGATGGAGCCGGCGGAGAGCGGGGAGGTTTTCTGGGAAGTGTCGGCCTCGGTCGGGATGCTGCGCAGCACGGAGGCGCGCCAGACGAAGACGGCGCCGGGATGGGCGAGCTGGCCGTAGGTGTGCAGGCTGAACGTGGCCGCGCCGGCGAGCGCCACGGCGAGGAGGCTGGCGGTGAGGGCGGTGGGCTTGCCCCAGCCACCGATGCGCCGGTAGCCCTGCAGGAGCAGCAGGATCAGCGCGACGGCCAGCAGCAACGCGGAGCCGACGAGGATGAGCTGCCATTCGCCGGGCGAGGCGAGGCGGGCGAGCTTGAAGCGACCCTCGCCGCGCGAGAGTTCGACGAGCGCGGGGTTGGCCAAGCCGGAGCGCTGGAGGCCGAGGGTGAGGTCGTAGCGGGTGGCGTCGGCCCGGGCGTTGAGCAGGAAGGCGCCGGTCCAGTGCGCGGCGGCCTCGGCCCAACGGTCCTGTTGCGCGAGGGCGAGGCCGAGGTTGTGGCGGGCGGTCCAGTCGCTTGGCGCGGCTTTGACCGCGGTCCGCCAGGATATTTCGGCGGCGGCAAAATCGCCGCGTTTGTAGGCGTCGGCGGCCGCATCGGCACGTGCGGGCAGGGGCGTGAGGAGGGTGGACAGGACCAACAGGGAGAAGAGGAACGGCAGCAGGTGGCGGCCGGCGAAGAGCGACAAGGGATTCCAGCCGGGGACTTTCACGGCTTGGAGCGCGCCTTCCGCGCGGAGGAGCCAGTCCTGCGGCAACGTGGCGTCGCGGCCGTGGAGGGCGCGGTCGGCCTCTTCCCAGAGTTTCGTCCACGCGGTGGCGTTGAGCGAACGGCGCTGGATGCTGGCCTGCACGAGCGGGGCGCCGGGCGCGGCGTGGGGGATTTCCCAGAGCAGGGCGGTCTGTTCCTGCCAGCGACGGAGCGCTTCGGCGGCGGATTTCCCGGAACGGATCTCGGCGAGAACCGTCACCAGTGTCCGGCAGGCCTCGCGGCGGCGGCGCTGCGGGTCGAGGGCGCGCGAGCGCTGGGCGGCGAGCATGAGCCAGAGGAGCAGAGGACAGAGAACGGAGGACAGAACGCAGAGCCAGACCAGGCGGGACACGCCTATGGGGGCGAAGCCGGCGGCCGGTCCGGTGAGCGGATCGCGCGGCAGGTTTTCCGGCGGCGCGGGTGCGACGGCCGGGGGCAATGCCGGGGTGGCGGTAGCGGAGGGCGCGGGGGTGAGCGTGAACTGGACGGGCGCACCCGAGGAGGCGGGCGGCACCACGGGTGCGGGACCGCCGGTGACGGTCACGGTGACGGCTTCGCTGGCGATGGTCTGGTAGGCGCCGGAAGCCGGGTCGAAGTAGCTGAAGCGCACGGGCGGCAGGCGGTAGGTGCCGGGCTTGGTGGGGACGAGCACGACGTCCTCAGTGAGCGTGCCTTCGAAGAGCGTGCCGTCCTTCATCGTGCGCTTGGACTTGGGCTGGACGACTTGGAAATCGTTGGACACCTCGCGTTGCGGCAGGCCGGCGATGTCGGGCCAGTTGCCCGTGCCGGCGAGCTCGAGCGTCCAGGTGACCGGTTCGCCGACGGCGGCGGTGAGGGGCACGACCTTGGAAACGAAGGCAAACTCGCCGACGGCGCCGGTGAACCCGGGCGGCGCGGGCGGCAACGGCTTGACCGTGATTTCGAGCGGGTTCGTCTCGAGCTGGCGCTGCTCGACGTTGGGCTGGGTGAAGAGCCCGAAGCCGGTGGTGCCGACCATCAGGTTGATCATCTGGGCGGCGGGCTTGAGCGTGTAGATGCCCGGCTGCTTGATGGCGGCGCGGGTCGTCTGCGTCGCGACCACATGGCGCTCGCCGCGCACGAGCGCCTCGCCCGGGTCGGGTTTGGTCCAGTCGTCGGCGACGGCGGGGGCGCTCTCCCAAGTTACGTTGCTGCCGAGCGAGTGGAAGTAGCGGCGGATGACGTCGAGGTTGTAGGTGACGGGGAAGACCTCGCCGGCCCAGACGGACCGGTTGGGGGTCTCGAGCGTGGCGGAGGCGACGTCGTTGATCGTGAGGCCGGAGTTGCCGACGGGCGCGTCGCCCACGGTGTAACGGGCGGGCGGCACGCGCAGCACGCCCTTGTCGGTCTTCACATCGAAGGCCGGGATGATGACGGGGGCGCGTTTCGTCGGCCGGACCGGGTAGATGTAGGAGAAGGTTTTTGTCGAGCGCGCTCCAGTGGCTCCCAGTTGAAAGCTTTGGTTCACTGACCTAGCTGGGGGGCCTCCAACCTGGAGGCCATCGATTTTTGGCAAGCTCGGTTCGTCGTCGGGTTCGCAGTCCTCGAACACCAGCGAAACCTGGCTCACCTGGTTGAAGCCGAGCTGGCCGCCCGGCGGATCCCAGCGCACGGACTGAGCGAGGGCTGGGAGGGGAAGAAGGACAAAAACAAAGACCCTGAGGACAGACCGCAGCATGTCATTGCGAAAAGCGAAGCGACGAAGCAATCCAGCCGGATCGCCACGCCCGCTGCGCGGGCTCGCGATGACAAGAGTAGAAAGGATGCGTAGGTTCGTCATTTTGCTGGGAATCACCAATCCTTGCCGGGGGTCTTGGGTTTTTGCTGCCGGCCTTGCATGAGTTGCTGGAGCTTCGCCGGGGAATCCTGGTTGCGGACCTGTTCGAGCTTCTGGAGCGGCATGGCGAGTTCGGGGTCCACCTGCTCGGGGGATTTCTCCTCCTTCTGTCCGCCGACCTTCTGGGTGTCGGGCTTGGGAGGCGGGGTCTGGGATTTGGGGTCCGGGGTCCGGGGTTGCTGCTCCTGCTGGTCCTTCATGTCGCCGAAGGCGTCCTGGTTTTGCT
>JBMOQY010000039.1:49330-73624 GCA_049322455.1 Verrucomicrobiota bacterium
ACTGCTGCTGGTTCTGGTCCTGGTTTGGCTGCTCCTGCTGCTTTGGCTCTTCTTTTTTCTGATCCTGCTTCCGGTCTTCCTTCTTCTGCTGTTCCTCGCGCTTGAGCAGGTCTTCGAGCTGCTGGCGCAGCTTGGACCAGTCGGCGGCCTTAGGGTCGAGCTTTTCGCCAAGGTCCACGGCCTGCAGGGCGTCGCGGATGACCGGCTCTGGCGGATGCTGCTGGGCGGACTTCACGCGCTCGCCGTAAGTGATCGTGGTCTGGGCCATCTCCGCGCAGTCCTTGGCGGCGAGGGCGGCCTGGGCGGCCAGCCGGCCGACGAGCGTGCTGAGGGGTTTGGCGAGGGTGTCGCCCGGCTGCGGCTCGGACGCAGCCGGGGCGGAGCGCGGAGTGCTGAGGGCGGAGAGCCAGAGAAGGCCGATCAATAGCGAGGCGGCTGCGGCTTTCGGCGCTGCGCGTTCCGCATTCCGCACACCGCGTGCGGCCAGCGGCAAAGCCCGTTCCCGCGGGCGGACGGGGAATTCGGCCCAGAAGCTGATGAGCAGCAGGAGCAGGCCGGGGGCGAGGAACCACTGGAAGCGTTCGATGAGGCGGGCGGTGTTCTTCTCGGAGAACTCGCCCTTTTTGCCCGCCTCGACGGTGGCGTTGAGCAGGCCGGGCAGGTCCACCCACGCGCTGGCGTCGGTGTAGGCGCCGCCCGTGACCTGGGCGAGCTCCTGCAGGGTCGCGCTGTTGAGGCGCGACATGACGACGGCGCCGCGCTCGTCCTTCACGAAACCGCCGGAGGCATCGGGGATGAACGAGCCCTGGGCGGTGCCGACACCGAGGCCGATGACGCGGATGCCCTTGGCCTTGAGCGCGCCGGTCAGGTTTTTCCAGCCGTCCACGGTGCTTTCGCCGTCGCTCAGGACGATGAGGTAGCGGTCGGCCGTGGAGGTGCCGAAGGCCTGCATGGAGGTTTCGAGCATGGCCTGGTAGTCGGAGCCGCCCTCTGGGAGGTAGTCGGGGTCGAGCGCGGGCAGGAATTCGCGCAGCACCTCGTAATCGGAACTGAGCGGGCTTTGGAGGAAGGCGGTGCCGGCGAAGAGCACGAGGCCGACGCGCTCGCCCTTGAGGCTGTCGAGGAGCGACTGGATGAGGAGCTTGCTGCGGTCGAGGCGCGAGGGTTTCACGTCCTGGGCGAGCATCGAGCGCGAGAGGTCCACGGCGATGATGACCTCGCGGGACTGGTCGAAGACCTGTTCCTCGACCACACCCCATTGCGGGCGGGCGAGGGCGACGATGCAGCAGGCCAGGCCGAACCAGAGCCAGAGGCGCGGCCGGTCCTCGGCGGTGGTGTGCCGGGCGCCGAGCGACACCTCGAAGGCCCCGGCCCAGGCGCGGGCGATCTTGGGCCAGGCGGTGACGGCGCGGGTGGCGTGGCGCGCCAGCTCCCAGGAGAAGAGGAGCAGGAGCGGCACGAGCAGCCAGAGGAGGTGCGGCGAGTGGAAGCTCATGGGGCGGCGCAACAAACCTCCAAGGCAACACACCCCGGCGCTTCGGCCGTCGCCAAGCCTATGGCCGACAGGTCGCGCCACCCCTCTGGATAGAGGGGAATCAAGCCCGCGCAGCCGAAGTCCCCTCTATGAAGAGGGGTGCCCGACAGGGCGGGGTGTGTAGGGGTGCTTGTCATCTGGTTAGATCGTCGCCGTTTGTTTCCGCCGGAAAGGCAGTTG
Source organism: Verrucomicrobiota bacterium (assembly GCA_049322455.1). Classification (GTDB taxonomy): domain Bacteria; phylum Verrucomicrobiota; class Verrucomicrobiia; order Opitutales; family Opitutaceae; genus Lacunisphaera. The sequence continues at coordinate 51,045 of JBMOQY010000039.1, forward strand.
CGGCGGCAGGGCGGTGAGCGCGCCGAGGAAGAGCAGCGCGGCGCCCGGAATGGCGAGCCAATGGAAGAGCTCGGTCGTGAGCAGGTAGGACTTGGCCTGGAACTCGATCTTTTGCGCAGCATCGATGGCCGCGAAGGCCTTCGCGGTGGTGTCGAGGTCGAAGGCGCGGAAGAACCTGCCGCCGGTGGCGTCGGCCATGCTGCGGAGCTGGCCCTCGTCGAGGTCGGAGATGGCGCGGCGGTAGCCGATCTTGTTGCCGTTGTCGTCGAAGACGGGCATGGGCACGAGGCCGTCGCGGCCGGCGCCGATGGTATAGACGGGGATGCCGCGGGCCTTGGCGATGTCGGTGGCCTGCTCGGGCGTGAGCACGCCGCGGTTGTTGGCGCCGTCGGTCATGAGCACGACGAAGGCGCCCTTGCGCTTGCCGCCGTCCTCGCGCTTGGCCTGCTCCAGCCGGGTGAGGGCGACGCCGAGGCCGTCGCCGATGGCGGTGCCGTCCTCGATCATGCCGAGCTTGAGGCGCTCGACCTGGCGCTCGAGCCATTCGTGGTCGAAGGTCAGCGGTGCGAGCGTGTAGGCGCGGCCGGAGAACACGACCATGCCGATGCGGTCGGAGGTGCGCTGCCGGATGAAGGCCTGGATGATGGGCTTGATGGCCTGCAGGCGGTTGATGCGCTCGCCGCCGCGCTCGTAGTCCTCCGCCAGCATCGAGCCGGAGAGGTCGATGGCCAGCATGAGGTCGTAGCCCTGCTGCTTCACCTCGCGCTTGTCCTCGACGATCTGCGGGCGGGCGAGGGCGACGACGAGCAGGACCAGCCCGGCGGAGGCGAGGGAAGCCGGCCAGCGGGAAGTCGGGATGAGTGACGGCCGGTGCCACGCCGCGGCGAAAGGCACCACGAGCACGGGAGCCCCGCGGCGGCCGCGCACCCACATGACCAGCGGCAGGGCCAGCAGGGCGAGCAGCCAGAGGGGGTCGTGCAGGGTGTAGTTGCCAAAATTCATGTTGCAGCGGGGTGGAGCGGCTTGCCCGCAGGAGGTTTGCTGAAAAGGCGGCGGAACAAGCGCGTGGGGTCAGCGCGCTCCGCCAAAAAGACATGGGCTGGGCTGGGTGTCATCACCTGCGGTGGCCGGCGAACATGCGGGCGTGGAAGAAGCGGACGAGGGCCTCGAGGCGCTCCTGATCGGTGCGGACCGTGAGGCGGCTCAGCGGGTCGGGAAAGAGCGTGCGGAACGAGGCATCGCGCTGGGCCACCCACTCGGCATGGGCGGCCCGCTGGGCGGACGAGGCGCCGTTGAGGTTCACCAGGCGTCCCGCCACGGGATCGTAGGTGGTGAGCACACGCCCGGCCGGCAGTTCGCGATCCCACGGATCGTCCACGCGGAAACCCATCGTCTGGTAGCGGCGTGTGAGCACGGTCCAGCCCTCGGGCTCGGTGCGCGGCGGGAAGTCGCCGAGCCAGATCAGGATGCTGTGGCGCGGCGCGGCCTTGGCCAGCAGCCGCCAGGGGACGAAATTGGGTCTGGGATCCGGGATCTGGGGTCCAGGGGATTCCAGCGCGGGGACGGGCTGGCCGAGGAGCTGGGCGGCGGCGTGCAGGATCTGGCCGCGGCCCCGGACGGGTTCCTTGAGAGTGTAGCCGGCGGGCGAGGCGTGGAGGAAGCCGACGCGGTCGCGGTTGACGGCGCCGAGCATCATCACGAGGCCAGCCAGCTCGAGCAGGGCCTCGCGTTTGGACTGCGCACCGGAGCCGAACTGCAGGCTGACGCTGTCCTCGAAGAGGAGCAGGAGCGAGACCTCGCGTTCCTCGATGAACTTCTTGCGGTAGGGCTCGCCGAGCCGGGCGGTGACGTTCCAGTCGATGTCGCGGATGTCGTCGCCGTAGGTGTATTTGACGACCTGGTCGAACTCCATGCCGCGGCCGCGGAAGGCGGAGCGGTATTCGCCGCTGAGCACGTTCTCCACCGCGTGGCGCACGCGCCACTCGAGCTGCTTCAGCAGCGCGAGCTGGGAGGTGACGAGGGAGGTGTGTTCCTGGACGGGGGAGGGCATTTCCAATCGTTCTCCTAATCGCAATCTTTCCCGTTCCCGGCTCTTTCGTGGGCAGAAGAGGGACCGATTACGATCAGGAGAAAGCGGACGATTTATACTTTCGCGGGCACCGGCGTGCGGATGAGGACCTGGTCGAGCACCTTGTCGGTGGTGAGGCCCTCGGCCTCGGCTTCGTAGGTGAGGCCGACGCGGTGGCGGAGGGCGTCGTGGAAGATTTCCTGCACGAGGGCGGGCGAGAGATAGTCGGCGCCGCGGAGCCAGGCGAGGGCGCGACCGGCCTGGAAGAGGGCGAGCGAAGCGCGGGGGGAGGCGCCGAAGTTGAGGAGGCGGCGGGCGCCGCCGCCGGCGCCATTGCCCTCGGCCTGGGCGGCGAGGTCGCGGGAGCTGCGCACGAGCGCGAGGATGTAGGCCTGCACGGAGGGGGAGACGTGGATCTGGTCCACCTGCGCGCGGAGCGAAAGCAGCTCCTCGCCGCTGGAAACAGCCTGGAGCTCGGGCTGTTTGGTGACCTGTCCCCAGCGCTCCATCATCTGCGCCTCCTCGGGGGCAGACGGGTAGTCCACGAGGAGCTTGAAGAGGAAGCGATCCGTCTGCGCCTCGGGGAGCGGGTAGGTGCCCTCCTGCTCGACCGGATTCTGCGTGGCCATGACGAAAAAGGGCTTGGGCAGGATGTGCGAACCGCCGCCGATGGTGACCTGGCGCTCCTGCATGGCCTCGAGAAGGGCGGACTGGACCTTGGCGGGGGCGCGGTTGATTTCGTCGGCGAGGACGAGGTTGGCGAAGATCGGCCCCTTGTGGGTCGTGAAGCCGCCGTCCTTGGGTGAGAAGATCATGGTGCCGACGACGTCGCTGGGCAGCAGGTCGGGCGTGAACTGGATGCGCTCGAACTGGACGCCGAGGGCGGTGCCGAGGGACTTGATGAGCAGGGTCTTGGCGAGGCCGGGCATGCCCTCGAGGAGGACGTGGCCATTGGCCAGCAGGGCGACGAGCATGCGCTCGATGACGGCATCCTGGCCGATGACGGCCTGACCGATTTCTGCGCGGAGTTTCTGGGACCAGGTGGGACCGTTGATCATGGTAAAAAGGGGCGCGGTGGGCGGCGAGCAGTAAGCAGCCAGAGGCGGGGAGAGACAAGTGCCGATCCTATTCCGGCCGGGAGCCGGGACGGGCGGACGTTTGACTCCGTGGGCGGACGATGGTTTCATCCGCCACTCTCAAATGGCCGATTTTCCCGACATTGTGGAAGCGTCGCTGCGGGCGCGATTTGTCTCCCTGGGCGTGAGGCCGGACGAGGTGGAGGAGGTGTTCATCCGCGGGGCGGGAGCCGGCGGCCAGAAGATCAACAAGACCTCCTCGACCGTGCGGCTGCGGCACCTGCCCACCGGGGTCGAGGTGCGCTGCCAGCGCGAGCGCAACCAGTCGGTCAACCGGCTGCTGGCGTGGACGGAGCTGGCCTACAAGCTGGAGTGGCGGCGGCAGATGGCGGCGCAGGCCGCCACGGCGGCGCGCGAACTGGCCCGGCGCCGGAAACGCCAGAAATCCCGCGGCCAGAAGGTGCGGATGATCGAGGCCAAGAAACACCGGGCGAAGCGCAAGGCCGCGCGCGGGCGGGTCGGCGGCGACGAGTGAGCCTCAGACGCTGGCGACCGGCGGAGGCGCGCCCACGGGCGGAGCCTCGGCCGCGGCCTTGAGCGCGGCGCGCAGCGCGAACAGGCCCTTGAAGATGAAGACGAGGGCGAAGACGTGGAAGCCGACCGGCATCCAGGCCTCCAGCGGGAGGTAGATGAGGGCGTCGAGCGAGTAGAGCACGATGCCGGTGATGAAGGCCCACACGCGGCCCTTGCCGGCGAACCAGCCGAGGCCGAAGATGGCGCCGATGGCCACGGCGTCGATGGCGAAGGCGACCGCCTGCAGCTCGTGGAACACCGAATCGGCGATGAGCGTGAAGCCCAGGCCGATGACAAAGCTGGTGTCGCTGCCGCCGTGGATGAGCACGGAGTTGACGAGCGAGAGACCGGCGATCCACCAGAACCAGCGGGCACCGCTGATGATCTGCGGGTCGGACTGGGCGACGAGGGCACGGTCGATCCTGGGGGTGACCGGTTGGGTGAAGGCGTTTTCCGGCATGCCGGGGGAGGGTTGGGCGGGGCGCAAAACCTATGCAGGCACCCCGCCCGGTTGGCGAGCCGGGACTTCTCAGCTCAGCCGAGCCAGAGGGCGGCGAGCATGGCCAGAAAACCGGCCGCGATGCAGAACGCGGCGTAGCGCGGCAGCCATTTTTCGAGATGCCGGTCGAAAGCGTCGGGCTGGTTCCCGGCGTCGGGCTCGGCGGCGGCCAGGTCGTGCTGTTTGCGGAAAGCCTGGTCGCGGCGGTTGCTGCGCGCCAGGCCGCGCAGCACGACGCCGACGATCACGAGGCAGGCGCCGAGGGCGATGAGCGTCCCGCGGTTCATGGCGCGACAGTCACCGCGTCGCCGACGCGGAGGGCGCCCAGCTTGGATTCGTTGATGAAGTTGGCGCCGAAATAGACGGCGGTGGGATCGAGCGCCGGGTCGCGCCGGAAGGCGGCGAGGGTCCGGAGCGGCTCCTTGCCGCGCTCGCCGGTGCGCTGGTCGGTGGCCGTGACGATGCAGCGGTCGCTCTTGCCGGCGTTGCGCAGGGTGACGGCGCCGATGCGGAGGCGGGGGAAGGTGTCCTCGGCGAAGGCGTCGCACCCGGCCAGCACGAGGCTGGGCCGGAAGCGGTCCAGCGGCACGGCCTCGCCGCCGTTCTCCTGGATGCGGTCGTTGAGCGCGGCAAGCGAGGCCTCGCTGACGACGAGCACCGGCGAGCCGTCCTGGAAGGCGTAAAGGTCGCCGGGCAGCGCGGCCTTTTTCAGGACATGGCGGTGAAACTGCGGGCCGATGCGGACGAGTTGGACGGATTGTCCGAGAAAGTCGCTCAGCCAGCGGGAGGCGTCCGTGCCGCAGTCCTCGGCGATCAGGCCCTCGTGCTTCCAGATCGCGACGGATCGCCGGGGGGCGGCGGGATCGGGGGCGACGGCGACCGGGAGGGGGCCGGCGCCGTCGGCCGTGAGCAGGAGCATGCCGGCGGCGAGGCGGGCCTCGATCAACGCCATGCGCGGGTGCGTGCGCTGGGTGAGGAATTTGCCGGCGTCGTCCACCACGAGGAAGCGGCGGTCGCCGGCGAAGCCGAGGGCGTCGAGCTCCACGGCGGGCACGGCGCAGCCGCGCAGGGATTTCACGGGGTAGAGGAACAGGCCGGCGACGTACATGGAGGAGACAATCCAGGGGAAACCACAGATGGACACAAATGAACACAGATAAATTCCCGTGGCAGGCAAACCACACCGGACAACAGACCGATACATCGGACCATCATCTGTGTGTATCCGTGTTAATCTGTGGTTCAGCTCTTTCGCCGGTAGGTGGCGAGGTAGTGCTGGACGCCGGGTTGGGTGCGGAATCCGGTCGGAGTGTTGCCGTCGAGTCCGTAGCAGACGCGCAGGCGGTCGCCGGCCTGCTGCAGGATGCAGGGGATGGTGCGGCCCCGGTTCGGGCCCTCGGTGCCCGTGAGCGTGAGGGTCTGGCCGGCGAGCACGTAGGTGCCGCGGTCGGCGACCTGCCCGGCGAAGCGCACGACGTAGGTGACGGCGGTCAGCTCCAGTTCGACGCGCAGGGCGAGCATGTCGGGGGCGTCCTCGCCCGCCAGCTCGGCCTTGATCATTGCCCAGCGGCCGGTGAGGGAATTCATGGAAGAGTTGTTGGCCACAAAAAGGCGCAAAAATCGCAAAATGATCAGGATACATCCGGCCTTTCATCCGTGTCCAAATCGGCATCGGGAGTATCGGCATCAGCTAGCAGAGCCTGCGCTTCTGTGGCAGGCAGAGCTTCGACCTTCTTGAGTTTTTTCTCTAGCTGGCGACTGCGATGAGCCGCTTGCTCGATGGTAGAGCCGGTTTCATCGAGCTTCCTTTTCACCTTGTCTAGTAAGTCGCCAAATTTGCCGAAGTCGGTCTTCACGGCCCCCAGAACTTTCCAGACTTCGCTTGATTGCTTTTGGATCGCGAGCGTGCGGAAGCCCATATGCAGACTATTCAGCAACGCGGCGAGCGTGGTCGGCCCTACCACGACAACCCGATACTCCCGTTGGAGTCCGTCAACCAGGCCGGGGCGGCGGATAACTTCGGCATAAAGTCCTTCAACCGGCAGATAGAGCAGCCCGAAATCCGTGGTGTGGGGTGGTGACAGGTATTTATCGCGAATGTCGCGGGCTTGGGAGCGAAGCCTCAGCTCAAGGTCTTTTGCCGCCTGTTCGACTCCCGACGCATCGCTCTTTTCCGAGGCATCGACCAAGCGCTCGTAATCCTCTTTGGGAAACTTGGCGTCGATAGGCAGCCAAACGGGTTGGGTGTCGGTGGCATCGCGTCCGGGCAGTTTGATGGCAAACTCAACGGTCTCCCGGCCGGATGGCTTGGTTCGTACATTGGCGGCGTATTGTTCTGCGGTGAGAATCTGCTCCAGAAGGTTGCCGAGTTGCATTTCGCCCCAGGTGCCTCGCGTTTTGACGTTGGTCAGGACGCGCTTCAGGTCACCGACGCCGGTGGCCAGTGTTTGCATCTCGCCAAGCCCTTTGTGCACCTGTTCCAAGCGGTCGCTCACCAGTTTGAAGGACTCCCCGAGCCGCTTCTCCAGCGTGCCTTGGAGTTTCTCGTCCACGGTGCGGCGCATCTCTTCCAATTTCGTGGCATTGTCCGCTTGGAGTTGAGCGAGCTTGCCCTCGACCGCGGCACGGAGTTCGTCGAACTTCTTCTCATTCTTTTCAGTCAGACCCGCGAGTTGTGTGGCAAACGAGTCGAGTTGCTGCTTTTGCATCCCGGCGGAATCGCTCATCTGCTTTTGAAGTGAGTCACGGAAATCCTTGAGCGCGGCGGCGAGGTCCTTGCGAGTTTGCTGGGAGCTTTCCTGGTTGTTCTGTCCAAATTCCGTTAACCTGCGGCCGAACGACTCGATTTGCTGTTGGAGCTGGGCTGAAGTTTCGGCAAGGCGTTTGTCCTGCGCCTCCTTGAAGCGTGACAGGGCGTCGGTCAGCTCGGTTCGCTGTTGGGCGGCGCTTTGCTCGTTGGCCTGCTTGAGAGCGGCAAGTTGCCTGGAGAAATCTTCCAGTCTCGACTGTTGTGCTGACGAGATGCGATCCAGGCTCTGAATCAGCGCCTCCGTTGAGGTCTTGAGCGAATTCTGCACTTCGGTCCGCAGGCCGCGCGCCTGCTCCTCCGATTCCTGGCGATTGTGGCTAAACTCGTCCTTGAGGCTGCGTTCGGTGTGCTCTTGGATTTTCTCGAGCGTATCGAGGCGCGTGATAATTGGGGTGAAGTCCGCACTGACCGTCGTGCCCTTGAGACGGTGCAGGTAGAGCTGCAGTGCAAGCAGGGCGAGGAGAAGGGCGATGATCGCGACATCCATCTCCTTCAGCTATGACTTGGAACCTGTCGCGAGCAAGCTCGCTCCCACAGGGGAAGGCCCGGGGCGGTGGCCCCCCTGCTCCCATATTCGCCGGATAGGCGGGATCAGCGATCCCGCCCTGCGGCATTCACGTGCGCAGCGAGCCGAGGGAGATCTGGATGTCGGTGCCCTTGAGGCCGGGGCCGGCCTGGAGGGTGCCGCCGTGGAGGCGGAGGATTTCGCGGGCGAGGAAGACGGAGAGGCGGCCCTGGTTGGGCGTGGTGCCGGGGGCGGGCGCGGGGAGGGTGCCGTCGAGTTCGAGGCGCTTGCCCTCGATGGTGATGACGGCCATGCGGGCGGGGCCGGCGCCGACGGCGCGCATCGTCAGGATGAGATGCTGCAGGCCCTCGTCGGGGCGGTTGGCGGCGATGGCGTCGAACAGCGCGCCGAAGGCGAACTTCACGAGGTTGGGGTCGGCGTGCAGGACGACCGACTCCTCGATGAAACGGGTGGTGAGGCCGCGGGGCGTGGCGAGGTCGGCGAGAATGGAGTTGAGGTTGACGGCGGCGGGGGCGGGCGTGGCGATCTCGCCGAGGAGGGTGGCGTGCTCGTTGAGGAGCTTGAGCTTGGCGATCTCGTTGGTGAGGGCGACCTGTTGGGCGAGGGCGAGGCCGGCTATGGGCGGGTTGCTGCCGACGGAAACGGAGGTGCCGACCGGCGGGGCGCTGCCGTCGGCCGGGGCGACGGGCATGGGCGGGTTGCTGCCGCGGGCGAGCAACTGGATGAAGGTGACGAGCGAGACGAGCGGGTTGGAGAGCTCGTGGCTGAGGGTGAGGCCGAGGTTGCGGAAGAGTTCGCGGCGGTGCTGCTCGAGCAGGGCGTTGACGCGCTCGATCTCGGGGGCGGATTCCTCCCACACGGCCCAGACGCCGTCGATCTCGGGCACCGGGCCGGCCTGCACGCGGTAGCGGTAGGGCACGCGGGCGGGCTGGGTGACCGGCTTGCCGGTGTGCAGGGCCTCGCTGGCGACGGCGCGCACCTCGACGGGGAGTTCGGTGGTGGCCAGCTCGGCGCGGGTGAGCAGGCGGGAGCCGGAGAGGTATTTGGAGCGGAGGGCGGCGTGGTGGAGCGCCTGGTGGTAATCCTGCAACTGGGCGGAGCGTTCGAGGCAGCGCTCGAGCAGGCGGCCGTGGAGCACGGCGCGGAACTTGTCGGTCTCGCGGTAGGGGGCGCCGTCGGCGCGGGGGCCGAGGGCCATCCAGCCGAGCAACTGGCCGTGGGCGTGCAGGGGGATCACGAACCGCGCGCCCCAGGCGACGAGCTGCTGGCGGATGGGGGCGTCGAAGGCGGGGTCCTCGATGTTGGCCCACTGGTTGACGTCGAGGGCGGCGGGGTGTTCCTCCAGCCAGAGCACGAGCGGGTGGCCGGCTTCGCAGCGGTGGTCGCCGTCGTCGGAGACATAGGCGTCGAGCTGGCGGAAAAAGTAGCGGACCTTGCCGGACTTCAGGATGTAGCGGGCGGCGCGGCGGAACTCGTCGAGCAGGCGCGGGCGGTCGTCGAGGTGGGCGAGGGCGCTTTCGAGGAAGTCCCACGATTCGGGCGGCTCGGCGGCGCCGGCGGGCGCGGTGACCTCGCGCGGGAAGGGCGACTCGCTGCGGCGGGTGCGTTCGAGGGCGGACTGGAGCTGGGAGTTCTTGTCGGCGATCTCCTCGAGGAGGTTGACGCACTCGGCGAGGCGCTCGCGGCTTTCCGCGTAGCTGAGAAAGAGGCGGGCGGCGCGGCTCTGGCGCGCCTGTTCAAAGGGGTGGCTGTGCGGCTCGCCGACGATCACCACGAGCGTGCCGCTGCCGGTGGCGAAACGGGCGCGGGGGTCGTTGATGTCGGAGATCCAGACGCGGGCGCCGGGGCGGAGAAGTTCGCGCTGGAGGTCGGCGGGGCGGGCGAAGACGGCGGGTTCGCGCGGGTGGAGAAGCTTCTTCCATGCGGCCTCGAGGGCGGGGTCGGGGGTGGTCAGGATGAGTGTGGCGGGCATGGAAACGTGATGCGAAAGGTCGCGCCGGCCTTGCCGGTGTCGGGGACGATGATGGTTGCACGGTGCTCGTGCAAGATATCTGCGCAGACGGCCAGCCCCAGGCCCATGCCCTTGGTCTTGGTGGAGACGAAGGGGTGGAAGAGGCGGGAGCGTTGCTCCGGGGGGATGCCGGGGCCGTTGTCGCTCACTTCGAGAATGACGCTGCCGTTGGGGGAATTGCGGGAGCGGAGGTGGACGCGGCGGGCGCCCTCCTGGCCGTCCATGGCCTGAAAGGCGTTGATTAAAAGGTTTATCAAAACCTGCCGGATGGCGCCGGCGTCGGCCCAGATGGTGTCGGCGGCGGCGTTGAGCTCGGAGGTGATGAGCACGCGGGCCTCGTTGGCGCGCGTGAGCATGAGGTCGTTGGTCTCCTGCATGATGGCATGGAGCGAGACCAGTTCCATCTGGTGCCGGCGGGGGTTGGAAAGGTCGAGGAGCTGCTGGGTGAGGGTGTCGATGCGGTCCACCTCGGCGGGGATGAGCAGGGCGAAGCGGCGGCGAAACTCCGGGTCGTCGAAGCGCGTGGGCAGGAGGTGGGAGAAGGTCTTGATGGAGACGAGCGGGTTGCGGATCTCGTGGGCGAGACTGGCCCCGATGAGGCCGATGGTGGCGAGCTGCTCGGACTGGCGCGCCTGGAGCGAGAGGCGGGAGCGCGCGAGGATGTTGTCCATGAACTCGGCGATTTCCTGCACCTGCTGGACCTCGGGGTAGGTGAAGGGGCGCTGGTTGGTCTTCACGCCCAGGGCGAGGAGCAGCGAGGGGGTGGGGGTGCCGCGCGGGGCGGTGACGATGACCCCGAGGTTGAACTCGGTGAGGAACTGCCGGAGGTCCACGAGGCCGGGCTCGGGACGCAGGCGCTGGAGGCTCTCGGGCGTGCTCCAGCCCATCTTGCACAGGGCGGCGTAGCCGGTGCGGTCCTTGGGAAATTCGATGTCGCCGGACACGAAGACCTCGCCGCTGTCGAAGAGGAGCACGGCGTAGTTGGTCTGGCAGGCGGAGCGGAGGAGGGCCTCGAACTCGGCGACGAGCCGGTTGGGGTCGAGTTCCTTGCGAGCCATGTCGAGGGCGGTCTGGCGCAGAGCGATGGTGTTCTGCCAAGGGCTGAGCCGGAGCCAATCGCGGGTTTGGCGATCGAGCCAGAAGGCGAAGAGGCCGCAGGCGGCTATGCTCAGGATGAGATCGGCCGGGGCCGGCAGGCTGGTGCCCAGCAACCGCCAGAGTCCGTAGATGCCAACGGTGAGCGTCACCATCATGCCCAAGCGCTGCGCCACAGCGAGGAAAACCTGCCGGGCGTCGAAAATTCGATGGATCGTAACGGCCCATGCAGTGAGAGCGTATAAAACCAGCACTGTAATAGGGCCCAATCGTGTGAGAAAACGAAGATTTAAGAAATTTCCTATCGATGTTATCAATATGGCAAGTAAGCAGGCGACACCTGCATTCAATGTTAGGAATTGCATCTCAAGTCTGCGAATGCCTGTCTGCTTCCGCCACTGGCGGTAAGTTTGCGAGATAAGCAATAAATAGCAGCTCAGACTGACGATGGTGTAGAAAGTGTAAGCCGGTCCACGTTGCTCGGATCCTGGTCGAGACTCGGGGGGGATAAAATAATCCGTGTAGCATAGTGTGGCGAGAATACATCCAATCAGGAACCAAACTGATCCGCGTCGAATCAGGCGGACAGTCGAGCTAGTGGGATCAAGAATCGACTCCTTCATCAACCACACAATAAATGGCAGATATGCACCTACCGCAGATGCAGCCCTGAGCCAAGGGACTGGATTGGCCAGCGTGCCTTGAAAAAGTTGCGCGCCAGCGCGCATTGCCATGAACACACAAACCAACCAACCCGCACTCACTATCGAGAAAGTTAGGAATGAACGATTAATTGTCCTGTGCGGGTTGGCCCAATAGGCCACAGCTCCAATAGCCAGCGTCAGGAGGGCGGAGATGATGATTAGCGCGGACATGCTTTTTCCATCACGAGCACCGAATTACTGCCCGACAGGCCATGGGAATTGACGATGGCGATCTGCGGAGTGAAATATCGCGGGCTGTTGCTGAGATTCAGCGGACAGCGCGGGTCGGGGAATTCCCAGTTTACTGTGGGTGGCACAATCCCCTTCTGCATGCTCAGGGCGGTGCTTGAGACCTGGATGGCGCCCGATGCGGCCAGAGGCGTTCCGATTGCTCCTTTGATGGAAACTGCGCAAATCTCCGACAGACGGCTGCCGAAAATTGCCTTCAACGCAGCAGCTTCGTTCGTGTCGATGGTGCGGTGTCCGGGAGCCCAGGCGTTGATGAAATCGACATCAGCGGTAGGGTGGCTTGAATTGGCCAAAGCGATTTTGGCGGCATTCGCTATGCCTTCACCCGGCAGCCCGGTGCCGTCGTTGGAATAGCCGTAGCCGGAAATCCAGGCGTAGGCAGGACGGGGACTCGTCTCGGGCTCGAGAATCAGCATGCTGGCGCCTTCCCCCAGCACACCGGTAGACCTCCAAAGGTCGAAAGGCCGGCAAGAGCGGGGGATTTCTTCACTGTTGGATGGGCTCAGGTCCGCAGCGTTGAACTCCAACATGGGATGCAATGACAGCGGGGCCTCGCTTCCACCGGCAATGGCCAGGTCACACTCGCCGTCGGCTATAAGGTCGTAAGCCTGGCCGATAGCATCCAAGCCCGAGCAACATGAGGTTTGCACGGAAATCATACGGGCGGAGAGTTCTAGGTGCGAAGCGATCTTCCCCGCGACATTCAGCACGGATGTTTCGTATATGGCCGAGGCGATCGCATGCCGCGGTCCCTTCAGTGCGACTGCCCGGACAGTGCGGCCAATGCGGTCAATATCCATGATCGAAGTTCCTGTTACCACTGCGGGATTCATGCGATTCAAGTCAGTTGAACCGAGGCCGGCGTCGTTCAGTGCCAATATGGCCGCAGCCAGGCCAAACTGGGTGTGCCTTGAAAGGCGCCTGGGGTTTTCCAAAGGAGCGAATTCAGAAATGTCGAAATCGGTAATTTCTGCCCCCATGAATTGGCCGGCTTCCGGATCGAAGCGCTTGATGGCCCGCACGCGGCTGACCGGCTCGTTGATGCCTTTGAAGAAGGCCTCGCGGCCGATGCCGGCGGGCGTGACGGGGCCGATGCCGGTGATCTTAACGCGTCGGCGCATGGGCGGAGGCGGTCGCGGAGATGGGTGTCACAGGATGGAGGGGAGCCGGAGCAATGGCAGACGGAAGCGGGGCGACTCCCGTGGTCGGTGAACGACAGGCATCAAACTAGGTGGACAAGCGTGGCGACGGCAAGCCCGGCGATGCAAAAGAGATTTGCGCTGCGCAGGGGGCGCGCCCAAAAGCAACGCGCATGACCGCCCAGGAATTCGAAAGCCGCATCGTGGAGTGGGTGCGACGCCAACCCGATGTCGAGGCGCTGGTGCAGATCGGGTCACGGGTCCAAATTGATGGACACGTTGATGAATGGTCCGACTGGGATTTTCACCTCATCAGCACCGATCCTCGGCGTTATCTCGATGTCGGTTGGTTGCTACAGATTGCTCCTTGTTGGAGCGCCCATGTCGAAACAACGGAGCGCGGTGTGGCCAAACTCAGTGCGGTCTTCGCCGGCGGCTTCGAGGTGGATATCGTGCCGCTGGCGGCCTGGCAGATGAAGCTGGTGTATTGGCTCATGGCGAGACCGGCTTGGCGTCGCCTCTATCCAGCAGTGCTGCAGCGCGGCATCGCAAATACGCGGCTGGTGGCGGGACCAGGCTACAGGGTCATCTTGGGTGGCGAGGCGTGGGAGCGCCGCCTGGCTGCGCTCAAGGTGCAGTGGCCAGAAACGGTTCTTGCTGCGACAGACTTTGAATTTTGCACCGGGGCTTTCTGGAGACATGCGGTCTGGGTGTGCAAGAAGGTTGCGCGAGGGGAATCCCGGGCGGCGCTGCGATGGAATCAGGTCGAGGCGATGGAGCACCTGTATGCCCTTCTGGCCGAGGAGGCGCGGCTGGCCGGCCGGCCGGCGCGGCCGGAGGCGCGGAAGGCCGAGCAATGGCTCGATGCCCGGCGGCTGCGGCAGACGGACATCACCACCAGCCTGGAGCAAAAGGTCCTCGCGCGGGCGCTCCTGGCGGAGATCGAGCTGTTCGAGGAGGTGAGCCGGAGCGTGGCGCAGGCGCGCGGTTTTGCCCTGGCCGACCATTCGGCGGTCGCGGCCTGGCTGCGGGCCGAGCTGGGCAAGATCCTGGGCCGTCCCTGAGCGGCTCAGGCGGCGGGGAAGGAGATGGTGAACACCGTGCCGCCGCCGGGGCGGGTGGCGACCTTCATCTCGCCCCGGTGGGCCGACACGATGTGCCGGCAGATCGTCATGCCGAGGCCGGTGCCGTGCGCCTTGGTGGATTCGACCGGCTTCTTGAGGATGCTCTCCAGCAGCGCCGGGGGCAGGCCGCTGCCGTTGTCGGCGATGGAGAGCACGATGCGCCCGTCCTGCCGGGCCACGGTGACCGCCACCTGCGAGGCGCCGGCTTCGAGGGCGTTTTTCACGAGGTTCTGCAGCAGGCGCACGATCTCGTAACGGATGCCGCTGATGTTCATGCCCCGGGTGCCGTGCACCTCCAGGCGGTTGGTGCCGAAGAAGAGCACAGTCTTGGTCTCCTCGGCGGTGGCGAAGAGGTCCACGGTCTCCACCTCGCCCGCGTGCTTGGTGGTCTGCCGCCAGGATTCGGCGAGGTGGAGGCAGAACGAGGAGCACTTCTCGAGCGTCTGGGCGTATTGGATGATGCGGCCGACGGAGGGCGGGCCGGGGGGCAGGTGGCGCACCTCCTCGAGCAGCATGTTGGTGTAGCCGATGGCGACGACGAGCGGGTTGCAGATGTCGTGCACCATCTCGGCGGCGGCCTGGTTGAAGCCGGTGTTCAACTGCTGCTTCTTCTGCTCGCTCTTGACCGACTCATACATGCTCTCGAGCTGCTTGAGCATGCCGGCGCGCTTCTTGCGCTCGAGGCCCTCGGCGGCGTGCCGGCGCACGCACTGCTGGAGCACGTCCACGTCGAAGGGTTTCTTGAGATATTCGTTGGCGCCGAGGCTGATCGCGGCCTGCGCGGTGGCGAGGGCGCCGTAGCCGGTCATCATGATGATGGAGACCTCGGGATCGAGCTTGCGCATGGCCTCGAGGCCCTGGATGCCGTTTTTCTGCGGCATGCGGATGTCCATGATGACGCAGGCGAAGTCGCCCTGCTTGATCTGCTCCAAGCCGTGGTCCACGCGGTCCACGGCGACGATTTCGAACTCGTCCTGCAGCAGGTAGCTGATGCTCTCGCGCGGGCCGAGCTCGTCATCAACCACGAGCACTTTCGGGCGGGTGGCGGGGGGGGCGGACAGGACGGGCGAGGCGATGGCGGTCATGGCGGGCGGTTCCACCGCGCAAACTGAAGGCTGCTTGCCCGTTTGGCAATCCGAAGGTTGGCCGGGTTCAGCGGGCGGCGGCCACCTGGCGGGAGAACAGCTCCCCGATGATGTCCTCGAGGGGCACGTCCTGGATCGTGATGTCGTCCACGGCGCCCTCGGCGAGGATCTGGGAGCACACGGCGGTGACGTGCTCGCTGGGCACGTGGAGCAGGATCTCGCCGTCCTCGCAGACCTTGCATTCGCCGTGGGCGGGCTTCCACCCGGCGGGGAAGGCGCCGTCGCGGGGCTTGAACTTGATGATGCGCCGGCCGCTGCCGGCCCCGGCGATGCGGTCGAGGTCGCCGTCGTAGATCTTCCGGCCGTGGTCGATGACGATGACCCGCGCGCAGAGCGAGGAGATGTCGGCCATGTAGTGGCTGGTGAGCAGGATGGTGGTGCGGTAGCGGCGGTTGTAGTCGCGGAGGAACTCGCGCACGGCCTTCTGCGAGACGACGTCGAGGCCGATGGTGGGCTCGTCGAGGAACAGCACGCGGGGGCGGTGGAGCAGGGCGGCGATGAGCTCCATCTTCATGCGCTCGCCGAGCGAAAGCTCGCGCACCTGCACGTTGAGCTTGTGGCCGACGTTGAGCAGGCCGACGAGTTCGTCGAGGGTGGCCTTGAAAGCGTCCGGCGGCAGGCCGTAGATGGCGCGCAGGAGGTGGAAGGACTCGATGGCGGGCAGGTCCCACCAGAGCTGGTTTTTCTGGCCGAGCACGAGGGCGAAGAGCCGGCGGTAGGCATTTTCGCGTTTCGAGGGGTCGAAGCCGGCCACGCGGGCCGTGCCGCTGGTCGGATAGATGAGACCGGAGAGCATCTTGAGCGTGGTCGTCTTGCCGGCGCCGTTCGGACCGAGGAAGCCGACAAACTCGCCCTCCCGGATCGAGAAAGTGATGCCGTCGGCGGCGCGGGTTTCCTCGAATTCCCGGCGGAACAGGCCCTTTACCCCGCCCCAGAAACCGGGCTGCTTCTTGTAGGTGCGGAAGATGCGCGTGAGATTTTCAACCTCGATCATGGAAACAGCCGACTGAACATGGTTAGCGGATGAAGGCAACCGCGCTGTGCCGGCGCTGCAGTGCGGCCCGGCGGGTGGGGGCGCCGTTCGGGCGGTCAAGAGGCGGCGGTTGCGATGAGGCTGCCAGCGTAGGGCCGCCCGGCCCTAGTCGTTGTGCAATGTGCCGTTGCACGCCGGCAGAAAGCCGGTTTTCTGTCAGGGAGGGCTCAAGTGCTCCGCCCGGCCCACCGATATTCTCGGTATCGGCACGCACACCCCCGCCCCAGTCCGCACATACCTCTTGTCACCCCTCGGCCAGTTTCTGCGAAGATCCCCGTGGTCGCCCCGGCTTCCGCGCGGCTGGATGTTGCTGCTGCTTCTGGCCGGCCCGCTGACGGCGCAACCGCAATCCGGCGAGGCGACCGCCAAGGTCATCACCACGGCCGGCGAATTCTGGAACATCCCCGAGACCGAGCGGCACAAGCCGCATCCGGTGAGGATGGAGCTGATCGCCTATTACTACGACCCGTATTGGAAGCTGTTTTGGGGCGAAAGCGCGGGCCAGGGCGCCTACCTGCCGATGCGGGGGAGGGAGCTGCCGATGCAAAGCGGCCAGCGGGTGCGCTTCGAGGGCACGGTGGTGCCCGCCGAGGGGTTCGACGGCGAGCTGGTGAAGGTCGTCGTCCTTGCATCCGATGCCATGCCGGTGCCGCGACCCACCGCCGGGCATGTCGGCGACTTCGCCAATCTCGACACGCGCTGGGTGGAGATCGAGGGCTACGTGGTCGGCCAGAGCGATCCCGACCTCACGCACGTGCTCTTCCTCGTGCTGTGCGAAGACCGGCTGATCAATCTCCGCCTCCAGCTCAGCGGAACCGATCCCATTCCCCAGCTCCTGGGCGCCCGCATCCGGGCCCGATGCGTCTATGTGGCGACACGCGATCCGGCGGGCAACCTCCAGCAGATCGACGCCTGGACCTCGCGCCGCGGCGACCTCGAGTTGCTCGGCTGGCTGGCCGACGACGAGCGTTTCAAGCTCCCGCGCACCACGATCGAGCAACTGGCCGCCGCCGCGGAGCAACCCTGGGTGCGCGTGGTCGGCGAGGTGCGGGCGCAAGACCCCGGCAAATCGCTCACCCTGCGCGACGAAACGGGCCAGATCGTCATCAAGACCGCCCAGCCGGATATCATGCCGGAGGGAGTGGCCGTCGAAATCGTGGGCCGGCCGGCTCCCGCGGAGTTCGGCGTGACCCTGGTCGAGGCGATCTTCCGGCAAACCGGCCCCCTCGCGAGGTCGCTGCTCACCGTGCAAAGCCCGGGGCAGGCGCCGCTGCGCTTGCGGCTGGCGGAGCAGGTGCTTGAACTGCCGCCCGATCTCGCGGAAAAACGCTACCCGGTCACGTTGCGCGGCGTGGTGACCTGGTCGGACGAACGGGCCGAATTCTTCTATCTGCAGGATGCCAGCGGCGGCGTGCGGATCAGGCGGCCGGCCGGCCGGGGCGCCAGTCTGCCGGTGGGCTCGTCCCTCGTGCTGAACGGCGTGACCGTGCGCGGATCGTATCTGCCCGAGGTCGAGCTGCTGGAGGCCACTTATCTCGGCACCCAGGCGCTGCCGCCCGTGCGGGGCGTCACCCTCGAGCAGGCGCTTTCCGGGGCCGAGGAAGGGCAGCGCGTGGAAATGCGCGGGTTCGTCCGCCAAGTCTCGGAGGAACAGGGTTGGACGCGGCTCGACCTCACCACGTTCACCGGCGAATTCGCCGCCTACCTGCCGCGCGACACCTCGCTCGGCCGGTTGCGCGGCGCCCTGGTGCGCGTGCGGGGCGTGTGCTCCGCCCTGATCAACCCGAACCGCGAAATCACCGACATCCGCCTCTGGATGGTGAACCGCGAGGCCGTGCTGGTGGACGAGGCCAGTCCGGCCGACCCGTTCACGGCGCCCTTGGAGACGATCGCCGGCCTGCGGCAGCTCAACGCCGCCCAACTGGTCAACCACCGGGTGCGGCTGGGCGGCACGGTGCTGCTGCACGAGCCCGGCCGGTATCTATATCTGCAGGACGGAAGTGGCGGCTTTTTCGTGCTCTCGCGCGAACCCGGCCGGCTCCACCCGGGCGACCGGGTGGAAGTGGTGGGTTTTCCGGGGCGTGCGGGCAACCGGCTGGTGCTGCGCGAAGCCGTCTGGCGGGCCGCGCCGCCGGAAGCGGGGCAGACGGTCGTGCCGCAGATGCTGGCCGACGTGGCCGAGCCCCTGCCCGAAGCCGACGCCCGGCTGGTGCGCCTGACGGCGGGGCTGCGCCAGGCAACGCCCGAAGGCGCGCAGATCAATCTGACCCTGCAGACCGGCGACACGGTGTTCGAGGCGGTCCTGCACGACGCGGCGGGCTGGCTTTCGCCCGGGATCGGCAGCCTGCTCGAGCTGACCGGAGTCTATGTGCTGGAATACGACGAATACCGCCGTCCGCACGGGTTCCGGCTGGAGTTGCGCTCACCCGCCGACCTGCGGGTGCTCGCCACGCCGCCGTGGTGGAACGTGCGCCGGACCCTCGCGGCGACCGGCCTGCTGCTGCTCCTCGTGCTGCTGGGATTCATGTGGGTGGTCGCGTTGCGGCGGCGCGTGCAGCGGCAGACCGAGCAGATCCGCCTGCAGATGGAAAAGGAGGCGCGGCTGCAGACCGAGCTGGAGCGCTCCTCGCGCCTCGAGTCGCTCGGCGTGCTCGCCGGCGGCATCGCCCACGATTTCAACAACCTGCTCACCGCCATCCTCGGCAACCTCGGCCTCGCCGCCATGGACAAGCGCGTGATGGAGGCCGCCGGCGACTGCATCGCCGAGGCGGAGCGCGGCGCCCGGCGCGCCCGCGACATCACGCAGCAGCTCCTCACCTTCGCCAAGGGCGGCGATCCCGTGCGCACCGCCGTGCCGCTCCCCGAGATCGTGACCGAGGCCGCGAACTTTGCGCGCCACGGCTCCAAGGTGCGCTTCGACTTCGACCTGCCCTCCAACCTGCCCCCGGGCGACGTGGACGCCGGGCAGATCTCCCGCGTGGTCCACAACCTCGTGATCAATGCCGTGCAGGCCATGCCCGACGGCGGCGTGGTGAGCATCGCGCTCGCCGCCGTGGACCTCGCGGCGGGGGAGGTGGACGCGCTGGCCGCGGGCTCCTACCTGCGACTGACCATCGCCGACACCGGCAAGGGCATCCCGGCCGAGGCGCTGCCGCGCATCTTCGATCCCTATTTCTCGACCAAGGTCAGGGCCGGCAACAGCGGCCTCGGGCTCGCGACCGTGCGCTCCATCGTCAGGAAGCACAACGGCCACATCGAGGTGGAGTCGCGCGTCGGGCAGGGCACCACCTTCCGGGTCTGGCTGCCGGCCGCGCCGCACGAGCTGCCGTCCGCCGCCTCCGCGGCGCAGCGTTCCTCCGCCCACCTGCCCGCCCGCATCCTGGTGATGGACGACGAGGAGGTGATCCGCCGCGTGGCCGGCCGCATGCTCGCGCTGGCCGGACACGAGACCGTGTTCACCGCCGACGGCGCCGAAGCGGTCCGCGCCTACGCGGCGGCCCGCCAGTCGGGCCGGCCGTTCGACGTGGTGATCTTCGACCTCACCGTGCCCGGCGGCATGGGTGGCAAGGACGCGCTGCAGGAGCTGCTCAGGCTCGATCCCGACATCCGCGCCATCGCCTCCAGCGGCTATTCGAGCGACCCGATCATGGCCAACCCGCGCACCTACGGGTTCAAGGTCAGCCTGCCCAAACCCTACGACATTCCCGACCTCATGCGGGCGGTGGAAGCAGCGCGCCGGCCGTGAGATTGAGATGGGCGGACGTTTGACGGGGCTTCACCCGTGCCCGAGCTTGCGGTAATCGAGCACGCTGTGGCTGATGCAGCCGGCCTCGAGGCACTTCAGGTCCGTGAGCGGCTCGGCGGGCGACACATCCTCGCCCTGGGTCCAGATGAGCCGGTGGCGGCCGTCGGCGTCGGGCGGGGTGAAAAGCCCGGGGGCGAAGAACTGCGCCGGCACGGTGCGTTTCACCGGCGTGTCGGGGCGGCAGGGGCAGGGGAGGTTGAGGTTGTGCACCGTGAAGCTGCGCGGCGCCGTCGCCGCCAGCACGTCGCCGGCAAGCCGCGCGGCGTGCGCGGCGGAGATCTTGAGCGTGGCCAGCAGTTCCGGGCCGGGCTGGCCGCCCTGCTCCTTGAGGGCGAAGTAGGTTTCTTCCGGCACGTCCTGCGACACCGCCATCGCCGGCAGGCCGTGCAAGGCGCCCTCCCAGGCGCCGGCGACCGTGCCGCTGGCGATGATGAAGCCGAGCGAGCAGTTGAAGCCCACGTTCATGCCGCTCACCACCGCGTCCACGGGCTGGGAAAGCAGGTGCGCGAGGGCGATGTTCACGCAGTCCGACGGCGTCCCGTCCACGGTCCAGGTCGGGCAGCCGAAATCCTGCTCGGCGCGCGTGGACTGCACGGGCCGGGCGCGGGTCTTCGAGGCGCCGGTCCAGCTCTGCTCGGTCAGCGGCGCCACGACGAACAGTTCGTGGCCCGCCGATTTCAGCGCGAGGACCAGTTCGTGCAGGAAGACCGAGTTGATGCCGTCATCGTTGGTGACCAAAAGCTTCATCGCGCTCCACGAAAGACCCGAAACCGGCGGAGTTAAAGCGGGAAACCGCCGCTCTATTGGGCGACCATCAGCCGGTTTGCAGCGCCGCGCTTTCGTGCGCAATTTAGGCGCATGTGGTTTTCCTTCCCGAAAATTCCGGCCGGGCGCTGGCTGGCCGCCTTGGCGCTGCTCGCCGGCGCCGGGCTTGCCGCCGACGAGAGCGCCGTGCTGACCTCGGTCTTTTCCAAGGCCGACAAGGGCTACCAGCGCCGGAAGGAGCCCGACGGCCGCTGGGTGCGCGAATACTACGCCATGACCAACGGCGGTCCCGCCGAGGGCACCATCCAGGACAACGCCCAGGACCGCGTGCGTTTTGTCGCGCTGGCGGCCGTGCTCGCCGAGCATCTCGCCCGCCAGGGCTATTTCCCCGCCACCGATCCGCAGAAGGTGGACCTGCTCATCGTCGTCAACTGGGGTCGCACCATTCCCTTCAACGACACCACCTACCGCAGCGGGGCGGACAGCGTGCTCGCTTCCATCAACAACCTGTCGGGTCTGAGCCGCGCGGCCGATGCCCAGCCGCAGCCGGCCGCCACCGATGCCGGCAACGCGCCCCAGGCGGAAGTGACCGCCACCGGCTCGGTGGACGACATGCAGCGGCAGGCGGCCGAGAGCCAGTTCGAGGGCGCCATGCTCACCCAGCAGATGTTCAACCGCGCCCGCGACGAGGCCAACGCCCGGAACGCCCGCCTGCTCGGCTACATGGGCGACATCAACAAGTCCGACGGCATCCAGCGTTTCGCCGGCGGCGGCAACCGTTACGACGAGCTGCTCGCCGACATCGAGGAGGCGCGCTACTACATCATCGTCTCGGCCTACGATTTCAAAAAGACCGTGCGCGAGAAGAAGCCCAAGCTCCAATGGGTGACCCGCATGAGCATGCGCGCGCCGGGCAACAGCTTCGCCGAGCAGGCCGCCGCGATGGTGGCCTATTCCGCCTCGCGCTTCGGCCAGAACACCGACGGCCTCGAGCGCAAGGCCCAGCCCGAATACAAGGTGAACCTCGAGGACCTGAAGTTCCTCGGCGTGGCCGACCCGCCGCCTCCTCTCCCGGCCGCCGGTAAATCCGAGGGGAAGTGACTTGGCCCGTCTGCCGGACCGATGAAGCGCTCGCGGCCAAGGCTGCCTGCCGTCTTCGGGGACTTGGTTGCCCAATCCCGACATCGCTCCGCGCCCGCCGCCGGCTCGCAGGTCAGCAGCGCCGTCCCCACGGCCTTCTCGGCATCTACCAGGAACCCCTCACACGCTGGCTGCTGCCGTGGAAACAGATGGAGGTAAAAAGTGAAGCATTCTCCCCGTGCGGCTTTCCCGGGCATGGTCAACGCGGTCTTTCGGATCTACTCGGTGGAGCGGTATTCCAGCTCGCTTCCGTGGTCGATTCATGGTGCGGCGATCCACCGGGAGTAACGCCGATGGATGAGGATGGTCCCTGGGATCGGCAATCTCAGCCGGATTTGACGGGTTTGTAATATCGGTGACGCTGTTTGGGATTGCCAAGGGTGGGGGAGAAGTTGGTTTCCCGCCCGCGAATCATCGACGAGGGGCCAATCGTTGGGAGCGCTCCTTCGCCCATGATCAGAATACCGGCTCGGGCCGCTTTCATGGCGGCTATCTCTGGTGGATTGGTCTTCGCCCAGACTGGAACGGGATTGGTGCGCCATGCGCCGACGCTGAACGGAACCGTCGCGGGCTCGGTGCAGGTGATGACGGCGGAAAACGTGACGCTCAACGGCGGGGCGAGCGTCACGGGTGATCTGCTCCTGCCCGGCACGCCGACGGTGCAGTTGAACGGCAGCCCGACCTACGGCGGCACGCTCGACGGCACCGGCGCACCCACGCCGACCAACCACAAGGTCACGCTCAACGGCGGTGCCAGTCTCGGTCACGTCGTCCGGCGCACGGATTCGATTACGCTCCCGACCGTGACCGCGCCGCCGC
>JBMOQY010000040.1:0-70437 GCA_049322455.1 Verrucomicrobiota bacterium
CGCAACCCCCGCCCAAGATCCGCCTCCGCACCGGCCAACAGCCCGTGTAGTCCCGACCTTTGGCGCGCCCGCACGATGAATCAACCCCTTGCGCGACCGCCAAGCCCCAGTAGCGGAAGTCGGGCTAACGAGTTCGTTGGGTTAGGAGCCGATGGAAACGAGCCCTCTATTCGCGCCGGTCGGGAGCGTCCGGCCTACCGTATTCACGGTAGAGCCAAACAAGTGCCACAGGCCCAAGCCGTGCGCCTCCCCCGCCACAGATCGACCTGATTTCATAGTGAAACTGGCCTCGATTTCCCCGAGAACGAGGCTTGGCCGATCCCGTGTCATCGGCTCTGATACAAGGAATCACACATGGCGTCGTCAGCCTCAGACCCCGAGCGAGTGCCCCAGGATTTGCTGCAAAAGCTATATCCGGCGACGTCTTCATGGCAGGTCTGGAAGCGTGCCCCAGAAGAACAGCAATTGGCTGCGTTGGCGGAAATCCGTTCGCAGCAGCTGCTCGGTGCCCTCCCGTATATGGCTGGGCTTTTTGCCGCCGGTAGCGAGAAAGTGCGATCAAATGCAGCCGACACCATCGCCACGCTCTTCTCGTTCGATGTCGATAAGGCTACTTCGTTCGTGAGTCTGGGCCTTCATCGGCTGCTTGACTACGAGCATGTCGCCGCAACCAACGCCCTGAATCAGCTCAAGCGCGACGCGGTTTGGTCGCTGAAAGTTCCGGCGGAATCCGAATGGGCGGTGTTCGGACTCATTTCTTTTCATGGCAATGGCTGGATTCGCGAAGCAGCCCTGGACCGGCTCAGCAAAGTCGCCGACGGGCGCGAGCTTCCTTTCCTACTCCATCGCTCCACCGACTGGGTTTCGGTGATTTCCAGTAAAGCGGCTGCGGAGCTTCGATCACGTCTGGAAGGTCGGCCCGTGCGGCAGTTTACCGCGATTCTGCCGGTTCTTTATCGGCTGCGCGCCCGGCAGCGCGGCCTCCTCAGCGACGTTCAAGCGGGGATACTGCGCCGCGTCTGCAAGGAGGAAGACCTCGACTATCTTCAGGCTTTTACCGCGGAAATCCCAGGGCGTGGCGCGCGACGGTGGATTCTGGGGCTGATTGTTTCCATCGCGTCCCAACGGCCGGAAGCGGAGTCGTTGGCGCGGCTTCTCCGGGACGATCCGGACCCGCTTGTGCGGATCACGGCATGGAATTTCTTTTGGAGCACATCTGTCCCGGAAGCGAATCTGCTAAGCGGCCTCAACGACTCATGGGCGGCAATCCGCCGTCGTTGCCTCGAGTTGCTTTGCGAGCCTTTGACCGAATCACGGCGGGGAGTGCTCGCTACAGCATTGTTCGACGGCTCGGCCATGGTGAGGGCTACCGCGCGATATTTCTTGGAGAAGCTGGGGACGACCAATATCGCGGACCTGTATCGCGAGAAATTAAAAGGCTCCGGCACCCCGTCCGCCGCGGCAATTTTCGGGCTTTCCGAGATGGGGAACAAGGACGACGCGGAGCTGCTCGCCGGCTATTTGCAGAGCACCAAGGTGTCACTGCGCAAGGCCGCAGTCGCAGCAATCGGCAGTCTAAATGCCGACCGCTTTGCCGCGGAAATACGGAAAGCGCTGTTCGATCCCTCACCCGGCGTGAGCAAGACCGCGCGATTGGTCCTCGAAAAACACCCATCGCTTATTTCTCCCGCTTTCGTCCGGGAGCTACTCGCTGAGGAAAAGCCGCTGTGTGTCCGGAGGTCGGGACTTCTATTGACCCGATCCCTTTCCAAGTGGGAACAAATCCTCGCGTTTCTGGAGGCGCTGCAATCCGCCCCGGAATTCAATGACGTTGTTGTCGAAGAGGTGCGGCGTTGGCTCTCCCGATACAACCGAAGCTGGACTGAGCCGCAACCCGACCAATTGGCCAAACTAGGCAGCTTGGTGGCGAAAAATGCGCGGATGCTCGCCCCCGAGATCGTGCGCGACCTGCAGCACATGGCACGCGCTCCCCAAGGCAGCGCTAATTCACCATGAGCTTTCTCAAAAAACTGTTCGGTGGGAAAAGCGCCGAACCCAAGCCGGCGCCGACGCCAACGACGGCAAGCGCTACGCCAAGCGATCCTTCAAAAGATCCGAATATGATTCGGGTCCACGATGCCTATGGCCGGGAAATGTTCATCACCAAACAGGCATGGCGGGATTCCGTGCTCTTGGGTCACATCAAAAAGGTCTGGAATGAGCCGGACGCGCTTTATTCAACGATCGTTCAGTCCCTCCAGGATGGGTTCGGGTCGGATATGGTGAAGCCGGCCGAACGATTGGCCGAGATCGACCCTAGCGCGGAACGCGGCGCAGTGGTGTTGGCAATTGTCTATAGAGAACAGAAACGGCTCGCCGATTCTGAGAAGGTCCTGAGCCGGCATATAGAACGCCATGGCGAGTCTGGCGTCGTGCTTACCAATCTGGCCAAGGTTTACGCTGATCGCGGCGATCAGGCTCGCGTGGTGGAAGCGTTGTGGCGTGGCCTCCAGCTCGATCCCAATCAGGACAATGGCCTCGGTTGGTATGAGGTTATCCATCGAGAAAAAGACGGTCCGGCGGCCGGCATTGAAGCGTTGCGCCGGATCGCCGCATTGCCCGGCGCATGGCGGGCTCGACTCTGGTTGGCGCGCGACGCCTTGGTGCGCCGGGACCTGCCGGCGGCGCTGGCTTTCTACAACGAAGCCTTCGCTTTGGTCCCCCGTCCCGCCCCTACCGACATGTTGCAGCAGGTGAGCGGCGACCTCGGGAATAACGGTCATTTGCCCGAGATTCTTTCGCTGGTGGAGCCTCAATTCGATCTCAACTCCCACGGGCTCGCGGTTGGAAACAATCTCATCAAAGCCCATCTCGATCTCGGCCAGCTTGACGCAGCCCGGACGCTTGTGGACCGGCTCTACTCGCTAAAGCGCCCGGACTGGCAGGAGACCCTTTCGTTTTGGGACACCGAAATTGCCAAAGCTCGCACCGCGGTGGCCGGTGCGACGATGCCGGCCATTACCAAGACAACGACGGTGGTGATTGATGGTCCGCTATGGCTTCGCGCTCCGGCGGCCGCGTCGCTGCTGCCCTCACCCAAGGCGCAGGGAGCGGTTGTGGTCGCCTGTCTCGGAAGCAGCTTTTCCCGGCCCGACGTTTCCACTGGTGGCATACGGATGCAGATGAGCGACGTTCCCGGCCGCATGAGTCGCGCCCTCCCGATTTTTCTGGCCGAGCAACTGCACTTAAAAACGGATGCGGTTGGCCGGGTTCTGCAGCCATGGATACAGGAGGGGAGCGGCGGTTTCGTTCTCTGCGGCGCGCCGTGGAGCGATGAACAAGCGGCAGCCCAAGCACGCGGTAGCAACGAGCCGGCCGACTATGTCGCCGTGCTTCACATTGACGGAGGCACCACGCCATGGACGGCTTCGCTCCGACTGCTTCGCACCATCGATGGTTCATTGCTCGGAACGGCCTCAACCGCAGTGACGCCGGAAACATCGGAGCACGCTTTCAATCACCTGTCCGGGGAGCTGCAAAAGCTGGTCGTCGCGCATGCACAGGTTCATCCGTCCATTTCGCCGGGCTTCTATCAGGTTCCGGCCGGGAGCGATTTTGCCGTCTACCAGCTTCGGCTCGAACAGGAGCTTGCCGTATCGTTTGCCGCCACAGACGGACTCAAGGGCGGTTTTCTCAGCGGAGAGCGGGAAATTATCCTCGGGAATCTACAGCTTTGCGTGAACCACCCGCGCAACGCGACGACGCGCCTTCTTCTCGTGCAAACGCTGACCCACATGAACAAGGCCCGGCCGGACGTCGTGGCTGAGTTAAGGGACAAGATAGCATTGCTTCAGAAAGAGAAACCGCTGGCTGAACCCGTTCATGCTTTGGTTCAGTCGAACTTGGACAAGGTATTCGGCCTGTAAGGGCGGAAGCGCTTAGCGCGAAAACCAACTGTGTTGTCGCCCAATGTCTCAGAAAGCTCTTCTTCGAACCCCGGATGGCTCAGTGGTGGATGAGAATGGGCGCTTGGTTTACATCAGCGGCGAACGTTTTCGCCGGGACATCGTGGAAGGAAATTGCTGTTTCCTCTGCGGCAATGCGCCCTCCGGCAATGAATTCACGGACGAACACATAATCCCTGACTGGGTGCTGCGAGAGTTCTCGCTGCATAAGCGCAAGGTAACTCTGTCCAATGGAGCCACGTTACCTTATTCACAATATCGAGTGCCGTGCTGCACGGCGTGCAATTCCTTGCTGGGGCAGTCCGTCGAGCAGCCCATCAGCCAAATATTCAAGGGCGGCTATCCTGCGGTGATTGAATTCATCCAGAAAGAGACGCCATGGCCGCTCTTCGCATGGATGAACCTGCTGTTCCTTAAGACGCATCTCAAGGATCGCACGCTGAGGTATTCCTTGGACGCCCGCCAGGGCACGGAGAAGATCGCGGATTTCTACGATTGGTCACCGATGCATCACATCCATTGCATCGTCCGCGCCTACTACACAGGTGCAAAACTCGACCCGCGACTGATGGGCTCAGTTTTCATTTTGCCGGCCAAAAATCGCGAATGGTTCGAGCGTTTCGATTACGCCGATTTTTCTCATCACATGACGATGATGATTCGCCTCGGGGAAACGGCAGTCGTCTGCGTGCTGGATGATGCCTGCGCAACCTACTCGCTTCTGAAGGATTGGTTCGCACCCAAGCTGGGCGGACCACTCTCGCCTGTTCAGTTGCGTGAGATTCTGGCGCGGTTTGCGCACGCCAATGCCGCTATTCGCACCCGCCCAGAATTCCATACGACCTTTGAAAAGGGGCAGCCCTACATTTCGGTCACTCATCCCGACCAATTCGAAACTGATCCGGGCGATCCTCTTCTACTCGGAAAACTGATGGAGCATACGTGTGTGCCTTTGGTGAAGGGCTATCTCGCCAAAAACGAGGACGAGGTGATTAAGGGAATTCGTTCCGGCGGGTGGACTTTTCTCATTACGCCAGATGGCAAATTCGACGGCCGGTCCATGGAACCGGTGTCTTCGAACACGGGCTCGACAACGTCATAGTCTAGCTCGCTCTCGAATACGGCGCGGCGCTTGGGCTAATCGCCAGCTTCACCTCGATCCGCTTCTTCTTGTCGACGTAGTGCGCCGATGTGGTGCGGATGTCGCGGTGACCAAGATGCTGGCGGGCGGCTTCGATGCCGAACGTTGAGGCGATGAGCGAACCGCTTTCCTTCCGCAGCGAGTGAATCGCCTTTTGCTGGCGCACGCCTTTGGTCCGAAGCCAGGCGTTCAGCTCGCGCCAAGTGCAATCGCAGCGGTAATAATCGTAGGTTGCCGATGGATTGGGCGCGGCGCCGGCGAGCAGAAATTCCGAGTCATTGCCCTGCTTGAACGATCGAAGGATCTCCACCGCGTCAGGCGCGAGATCGACGACACGCTGGCTTTCCTCGGTCTTGGGCTCGAAATAGGCCGTGCGCCGGACGTGGATTTGCCCCTGTTCGAGGTCAACCTGCGCCCACATCAGCAGGTCCGCTTCCTTGCGCCGCAGGCCGGCCCAGAGGCAGAGAAAGAGCGCCAGATAGAGCTGAGGTTTCTGTTCGCGCAGCTCGCTCCCGGCGCACGCCAGCAACCATTCCGGGTTGATTTCTGAATGATACCGCTGCGGCCCCGGGTCTTTCAGCTTCACGCCAGCAAAAGGATTGGGCGGCAATTTCACCCGCAGCATGGAGAGGACATCCGGCGTGAACAGCGATCGCGCGCACCGGAGATAGGACGCGGCCGAACGCTCGGCCGATTTCCGGGCGACCGGATCGGAACCCGCGCGGGCCACGTATTGGTTGCGCCACGCATTCACCGCTTCCGGGGTGAGCAAGTCCAACCGTTGGCCGTCGACCTTGGCGAGCCACGCCTTGCGACCGCCGTTCATGTAATCGAACTTCGCGCGCTTCGCTTTGCCGCGCAGGCCGGCTTCCAGTTTCGCCACATCGGAGACCAGCTTGCGCAACTTCACCGCATACCGGCGGACGGTCATGGCCTTGAGGTGACTGCGCGTGCCGACCTCGGCCAGGAACTCGCCGACGGTGCAAACGTCGGCTCGAACCATCGGGCTCGGCTTGTGTTTTGCCAGCGTCGCATCCCAACCGGCGGCAACGAGTGAAAGATAAATGTCCCGAGCCTTCGTGGCGGCCGCTGACTGATTCGCCGTCTCCAGGTTAAACCACGCCTCACGCCCGAGGTGAAACATGCGCACAGAGAACTCGGGCGGCGTGACGACCACGCCGCGCGCGTCGCGGAACGGCCGGCGCTTGATGCGCTTTTTCCAATAGTCCTGATGCGTCTTGGCTGCTCGTGGGGCCGGTTGGTCCGCGTTCCACTGTCCGGTTACTGTCCGGTTTTGCGTGTCCTCAAAATTTTTCATGTGTCCGTTTTTCTGATCAACTTATGCCGCATTTCTCCTCTGAAAACAAACCAGTAAGTGCAGACAGAAGCAGACAAATGCGGACAGAATTTTTCCGCCTAACGAGTAACTGTTAATCACTTGGTCACTGGTTCGATCCCAGCCCGGGCAGCCATTTACCCGCGTGACGCTGGGGTCGGATGCCACGACGGAAGGCACTTCAGCCAGAACGGGTTTCACAACTGTGGCAGCCCCGAAAGGGCGGCGCAGCGCAGAGCCGGTTTTCGGAGGGCAGATCTGACTGTGGATCTGCGGATTTATCCGCGCGGGTCACCACCAATGGCAGTTTTCCGCGGAGGCAAGGGCCTCCTCCAAGGGTGGCAGTTCCGGGTGGGTGCCACCAGCGTTCCCACTCGAGGCTGACGCATCCGGCGAACTCAACCCGGAGCACCGGCAGCAGCGCCCGTATCGGAAACTCGCCTGTTCCGGGCAGCACATACTCGAAACCCGCCGGCGAAGCGGCGGACCGGCTGTCTTTCACGTGAATGTGCACCACATGCGGAGCGGCCTTCGCCCATGTCATCAAGGGATGCTCGTGTCCTTTGCGCCAGGTGTGATGCGCGTCCCAGAGGATCTGCACGCCGGGGCAGGCTCTCGCAAAGCGTCCGATCCGGTCGCCGGTCAGGAGGGAATCGTGGGTCTCGACCGCAAGGTCCACCTTCCAGCCGTGCTGCTGACGCCAGGTGCGCCACCAAGCCATCGTGGCGAGCGCTTCGGCCAGTTCGGCGCCGGTATGGCCGCCCGCGCCGCCATCGAACACCCGGATCCACCGCGCCCCGAAAGCCTCGGCCCACGGCGCATAAAGCAGCAGTTGCTCCAAATCCGCGGGAGTGGCTCCGACCAGACTCACGGAACTGCCGAGCAACACGACGCGCGCGGCGGGGTCGCCCGTGCGATCCGCCAGTTCCGCCGGCGAGCCGTAGCGGTGCGCCAGGCGCGCGGGCAGGTCCAAGGAGCGGTCAAGGGCGCGGAGTTCGATCGCGTCGAGGCCGTGACGCCGGGCCAGTTGCCGGGCCTCTTCGAGGGAAAGCGTGCCGCAGCCGAGGGTGGAGAGGGCGCGTCGGAACATAGTGGTGCAGTGGAGAAAAAGGGAGCCGTGCAGCGCACGGCTCCCGCACCCTGGGCCTTTCGTTACCCTGGACAGCCCGGAAGGCGCATCAGAATTCGAAACGGTTGGTCAGCTCCCAGGTCATGCCATCGGCCATGCGGTATGAGCCCACGCTGCCGTCGGGGTTCGCTGCGACGGCGACGAGTTCCTTTTCGCCGAAGAGGTTCCGCACATTCAGCTGAACCGACATCTTTACCTTCTTGTTGAGCTGGCGCCGGTAGGAGATCCACGCGTCGTAGCGGATCTCCGAATCGCCGTAGATGGGCGATGAGAGGTCGTCCACCCAGTTGAGCACCGGCGCCGCGAGATAGACCTTCTTGAAACCGAGCAGGGGTTTGTCCTGCCAGCGCACCGAGCCGCCGATGCCGAAGCCCTTGAACCGGCCTTCGTTGAAGTCGTAACTCGTGACCAGGTTGACGCGATGGCTGCGCAGCTCGCCGACGTCCTTGCCCTCGGCGGCGAGCGCCTGCAGGTAGGCGCGCTCGAAGCCGTCAGTCCAGATGTAGCCGAGATACTCGCGGCTGTTGTCGCCGAAGGGTGCGATGTGCGCGAAGCCCTTTTTCTGCCAGTAGTTGTAGGTGGCGGTGGCGTCGGCGGGCGAGTAACCGTCCTGCGCGACCGGCTTCACGGCCTCATAGTATTTCACGATGTTGCCGCCGCCGGCGACGTTGAGGATGTTGGTGTCGCTCGCGGACGTCTTGCTGGCGTTGAGCACGACGCGCCAGTTCTGGCTGAGGTTGGCGGTGAGCTCGACCTCGACGCCCTTGGAGGTCTTGTCGGAGGTGTTGCCGTAACCGACCGGACCGCCATCGGCGTTCCAACTGAAGGCCGGCGCGGCGGAGGCGCTGCCGACGGGCGTGCGGACGAGTCCGAAGCCGTCGTTCAGGTCCAAGCCCTGGTCGAGGTAGATGTTGAAGGGGCGGAACCATTCCGCGTCGGTGCGGGCGGCGAACCACTCGCGGCGGTAACGCAGCTCGGCTTCGGTGATGGGCGGCTCGGAATAGACGCCGCCGCCGGTGGGCCGGGGCGTGCCCTCCGCCACGTAGCCGGGCTGGCCGGGCACGGCGC
This sequence comes from Verrucomicrobiota bacterium, assembly GCA_049322455.1. Lineage (GTDB taxonomy): Bacteria > Verrucomicrobiota > Verrucomicrobiia > Opitutales > Opitutaceae > Lacunisphaera. The sequence continues at coordinate 8,640 of JBMOQY010000040.1, forward strand.
GGCTGCGGATGCGCAGCGGCTGGCTCAGCAACGCGGCGCCGTTCTCCTTGGTCCAGTCCTGCGGGATGGGCTGGGCGGCGATGTCCTTGTCGTAATTGTCGCCGAAGAACCATTTGTTGATGAGCCACTCGGGGGTGGTGTTCTGCACGCCGGTGCTGGAGGTGGCGTCGATCATCAGGCCGTTGAGCGTGCGGGCGAGCTGCTGCTTCACCTGCTGGCCGGAGGGGCCGCCGCCATACGGAGCGTTCTTCTGGATGGTCTTGAACCAGGTCACGCGCAGGTCGAGGCGCCCGTCGAGGGTGTTGATGCGGAACGAGTGGTCGCGCGAGACGCCCGACGGGGTGCCGTTCGGCTTGTGATACATGTCGAAACTCAGGCTTTCCGGGCGGAAGTTGCTCGCGACGTTGAGGCCGTAGCTGAGCTGCGTGCCCCAGGGCAGGCGCCGGTTGATGAAGTCGGGCGAGTGCACGACGAGACCCCAGGCGCGCGTGGTCTGGATGGCGCGCTTGTCATTCGCCGGGTCGAACAGCCAGTTGGGCGAGTCGGGCAGCGAGTGATAGGAGCCGTTGGGCGCCTGGACCTGGGTGCCGAGGTTGTAGGGCGTGGCGCCCGTCGGGCGGCCGTTTGCATCGGTCAGGGTGGTGAAGCGGCTGGTCGCGCCTTTGCTCTGCTGGAAGAAGTCGTCGCGGCGCACCGACCACAGGCCGACCAGCTTGTCGCTGAAAAATTTGCTCTGGATGATGAAGACGCGGTTATCCACCTTGGTCTTCTGGTGCGACGGGCCATTGCGATACATGTTGGCCTCGTTGGTGCGGTAATCGTTGATGCCGGTCGCCTGCTGGCGCGAGTAGCCGGGCACGCGTGGCACCGACTGCGTGTCGAGGTAGAGGTCGTTGATGGCGCCCGGTCCGACCGGGGCTGCCTGGATGACGGTGATCGGCTGGATGCCGAGACCCGCGATGCCGGGGCTGGTGGCGACGTTGGCCGTCGTGTCGAGGTAGTGCAGGCCGAGGAAATCCTCGTTGGTCGAGATATACTGTGAGAGTTCGCGCTCCGTGCCGAGTGTCTGCAGGCTGAAGCTGCGTGATTTGCTCTCGTAGGTCTGGCGCGAGAGGTTGCCGGTGAGCACGTGCTCGCCGAGCAGGCCGGCCAGCCAAGGCCGCTTCACGTAGCCGCCGAGGTCGAGGTGGTAGAAGGTGGTGAGACGCGAGGCCGAGCGCTCGGAGATGTTGCGCAAACCGTCTGTGCCGCTGACGACCACAAGGCGCTGGAAGCCGGGATTGGGGATTTCGGGGCCGTAGTCGGCGGGGTTCGCGTATTCTGTCGCGCGGCGGATGTTCTGGTTGATGTCGATGTTGATGTTGTTCGGGTTGTTGATCCAGTTGATGTGTCCGTTGCGGTAGGTCTGGCGGTCGTGGGCGACCTCGATGCCCGCGCGGCCGTCGAACCAAGTCTGCGCGGCGCTCAGGTTCAGCAAGCGGTATCTGACATACTGCGTGTTGTTGGGACCGACCAGGTCGTGGTTCCAGAAGTCGAACACGCTCGGGTCGGTGATTTGCTCCTGCTGCCAGGTGTTCCACGGCTGGGTGGTGAAGGACCGGCCGGAGAGGGATTCCATCTGGTTGATGCGCGCCAGCAGGTCGGCGTCGGCGGCGAAGGTCTCCTTGCGGGTCAGCGGATGCACGCCGGGATTCAGCACCATGTGGAAGTTGTCGTGGAAGTTGACCGGCGCAATCATGCCCCAGTTCCCGATGCGGGTGGTGCTCATGTGGGCGCCGCCTCGCTGGTGGTAGGCGTCGGGGAACGCGGGATTGTTGGGATCACCCGTCTCGCTGGAGTTGGGGTTGAACCAGACCATGCCCTCCTGGTCGAACCATTCGCCCACGCCGCCGATGTCGCGGTTGAGGTAGGGGCCGTATTGATACCAGGGGCCGCCGGGCGCGACCGTCGCGCGGTTGACCGGCACGGACGTCGTGAGCTTGTTCAGGCGGGACGGCTCGAACCAGTTGCTGAACATGTCGAGCGGCAGCGAGAAGCGCGGGCGGCTGGAGTCGGTCTTGCCCGCTTCGTAGTGGACGGTGAACTGCGTGAAGACGGATTTCGCCAGCTTCGGCTCCCAGCGCAGCGAGCCTGTTCCGCGCGTGGTGTCGGCGTAGGTGTTCTTCTGGCGGAAGCGTTCGTTCTCGTTGAGGAGGTTGACGCGCAGGCCGAGTGTGTTGGTCACCAGCGGGATGTTGGCGTCGAGCGCCTCGCGGGTGCCGCCGTAGTTGTTCACGCGCAGCTCCGTCTTGAACCTTGGCTTGCCGAGGATGGGCGTTTTCATCGTGCCGTTGATGATGCCGGCCGGGCTGCCGAGGCCGAAAAGGATGGAGTTGGGCCCGCGCTGGATCTCGATGTTCTCCGTGTTGTAGGCGTCCAGCGGGATGTCGGTGGCGAAGAAGTTGCGCGTGACGTCCGCCGCACCGAGCCCGCGGATGCGGTTGCCCGATTGCGGATTGCGCAGGTTGCCGTTCTGGCTCTCGTTGCCGTTTTTCCCGAGGTCCACGCCGGTATAGTTGCCGCTGATGCCGTTCACCTCGGTGTTCGTGGTGTAGATCAGCAGGTCGTTGACGTTGCGTGCGCCGGTATCCTGCATGAACTGGGGCGTGATGACGGAGATCGGCGAGGCGATGTCCTTCAGGTCGGTCTTGAGGCGGCTGCCGGCCAGCGACGAGGTGGCGAGGTAGCCCTCGTTCGAGCTGGCCTGCACCTCGAAGGGGGACAGATGAAGGACTTCCTCCTCGGCGGGCGGCGCGGCCGGCGGTTGGGTGGTTTGCGCGGTGGCGGCCAGGACGCACGCCAGCAGGGCGGAAAACGAGACAACGGGACGCAACGGCATCCCGGGGCGACGGAGCGGGGTAATGGTCTTCATGATGAGGCTTGGGGGTAGGAACCGCCGCACAGGAGGTGGACTGCGCGGCCAGGGAGCCCGGCCACCGGCCCGGTGACGCTGGATGGGGATCAACGGGCCGGGGCGAACGTCCGCATTCACACCACACCCGCACCGGCGCACAATTCCGCCGCTTGTAGCACAGGTGACAAATCCGCCGTCCGGCCGCGGACGCAAAAGGTTCTCGCTTTCGTCCGGGACGTGCAAATAGGGAAGCGCGCATGGAAGCGCGCCGCGTCACCCAGCAGGACATCGCCCGCAAGGCCGGCGTGCACCGCGCGACGGTCTCGATGGCCTTCAAGGGCCACCCCAACATCCCCAGGGAGACGCGCGAGCGCATCCTCGAAATCGCCGCCGCACTCGGTTACGAGCCGGACCCCATGCTCTCCGCGCTGGCCGCCTACCGCAACCGCCGGCGCCCCGCCACGTTCCACGGCACACTGGCCTGGCTCGTGAACACCGCCTACGGCTTCGACTGGCGCGACCGCACGCTCCGGCCCCATTTCAGCGACTACTTCGAGGGTGCGGCGGCGCAGGCGCGGCGCTACGGGTTCCGCCTCGAGATCTTCGACTTCAACACGCCGGGCATGACCCCCGCGCGCCTGGCTTCCATCCTCACCGCGCGCGGCATCCAGGGCATCCTGCTCTGCCCGCAGCCGCGGCCCGACACCAACCTCGATTTTCCCTGGCAGAAATTCTCCGCGGTGACCTTCGGTTACACGCTCGCCACGCCGCGCCTGCACACCGTCAGCGCCACGCAATACCGCGCCATGCGCCTCACGGTGCACCGGCTCCGCCAGCTCGGCTACCGCCGCATCGGCCTCGCACTCGACGGCGACCACGACCTGCGCACCGACCACAACTACCTCGCCGGCTACCTCGTGGAGGAACACCTCGCCGGCACGCCCCGCGCCACCGCCCTGCCCGTCCTTTCCTCGCCCTACCCCGACCACGGCGCCGTCACCCGCTGGCTGCGCGCCCACCGGCCCGACGCCGTCGTCACGGGCAACTACCACTTCCTCGACGTGCTCCGCTCGCTCGGCAAACGCGTGCCCGAGGATCTCGGCGTGGCCTGCCCGCTGCTGCCCTCGGCCGACACGGAGCTGGCCGGCGTGATCGAGAACTCCCCCGAGATCGGCAGCGTGGCCGTGGATTTTCTCATCGGCATGATCCACCGCCAGGAACGCGGCGTGCCCGGCAACCCGCAGCGGATCCATGTCGAGGGCCGCTGGCTGGCCGGCAGGACCCTCCGCCAGCAGGACGAATAGCCTCCCGACCGTCACCTGTGTGACGGCGCGGGCGTTTGGCGGCGGTCGGGACCGCGCGCACGCTCGGGATTCCGCCAACCGGCCCCGGCCGGTGCGGTCCCTGCCCCATGCCCTTTCCGCTCGTCCGTCGCGATTTTCTGCATCTGGCCGCCGTCGCCGGCACTGGCACCCTCTTCAGCCGCAGTCTCGCCGCCCTCGCGCCTGCGACGCCGGCCGGTGAACCACCGGCCGCCTATCGGCACTGGCAGGCGCAGGCGCGGCGGTTGCTCGAACCCCTCGCCAGGCTGTTCCGGCCGGGCCACGCCTCGCTTCCGCTCGCGGGGCCGGCCTCGGCCAACGGCGCGCCCGCCGATCGCCTCGAATCCTTCGCGCGGCCGATGCTGCTGGCGGCGCATTTTCTCCAGTCGCAACCCGACCCCGCCGACCCGACTGATGCGATCCTGCGCGAGCGGCTCGCGTGCTGGTTCCGCGAGGGACTCGTCGCCGGCACCACGCCGGGCGGGGCGCACGCTTGGGGACCGGATGCCAACTACCACCAGTTGCACGTCGAAATGGGTCTCGTGGCGCTCACGCTGCAGATCGCACCCGCCCAGCTCTGGGCGCCGCTGACCCGGGCCGAGCAGGACCAGATTGCCGGCTGGCTCGCGAGCGCGCGTCGCTCGGGCTACGTGGACAACAACCACTACTTCATGGGCATCCACACCCTGGAGTTCCTCGAACACCAAGGCCACGGCCGGCCCGGGGACCGGGCGTTGATCGACGAATACTTCGCCCGCCTGGAGCGCATGCACAGCGGCCAGGGCTGGTTCCAGGACGGCATCAACCAGGCCTTCGACTACTACAACGCCTACGCCTTCAATTTCTACGGTCTCTGGTGGGCGCGGCTGCATGGCGGACGCGATCCCGCGCGCGCGCAACGCTGGCGCAGTTGGGCGGGGCAATTTCTCCGGAACTACCAGCACTTCTTCGCGGCGAGCGGCGAACATCCCGCCTTCGGCCGCTCCATCACCTACCGCTTCAACGCCATCGCGCCGTTCGGCCTGGCCATGCTGCTGGACTGCACCGACCTGCCGCCCGGACTCGTGCGCCGGCTCTGCACTCGCAACCTCGACTTCTTCCTGTCGCAGCCGGTGCTCAACGGGCAGGGCACGCTCACCGTCGGCTGGACCGACCGCTTCGAGGAATCCGCCGAACTCTACACCGGCGCGGGCTCTCCCTACTGGGCGGGCAAGGGGTTCTCGCCGCTGCTCGTGCCGCCGGAGCATCCGTTCTGGCACGCCCCGGAGGAGCCCTTGCCCGGCGAGCGTGGCGACGGCGCCCACGCCATCCCGGCGGCCGGGCTGCTGCTGCGCCACACCGGCGGCGAGGTCGAGATCCTTAACGCCGGCTCGCAGGTCTCGCACACCAACCTCCGTTACGGCGCATGGAAATGGAGCAAGACGGCCTATCGCACCGGCCGGGCCTTCACCTGCTCCTTCCCGGCGCAGACCACGTGGTCGCCGGACTCCGCGCTGACCATGCGCCTCGACGACGGCCGCGTCTTCGGCCGTCACTCGACCGTCGCGTTGGAAATGACCGGCACGCACGTCCGCTACAGTTGGGCGCTGGGCTTCGCGTGGCGGGCCGATGGCGCGCCCGAGCAGAACAACGTCGGCGTCGAGACCGGCCTTTGGTGGAACCGCGGCTGGTTGCTGCAAGTGCACCGTTACGAGGCCTGGCAGCCCGTGGTGCTGCGCGTCGGCGGCTATGCGCTGCCGTTCCGCACGCCCGACGGCCTGCGCCGCGCCGACGATGGTCCGGCCTTCGGGGTCTGGCACGGGACCGCCGGCGGCAGCCTGGTGCAGCCGCTCGTGGGCCTGTCCCGCCGGGAGTGGGACGAGCGGCTTGACGACCGCGGGCCCCGCACGCATCTCGCCGCCCCTTATCACGCCACGCCGGTCGCCGTGAGCGAACGTGTCAACGGCGCCGGCTGGCTGGCTGCGCTGGTCTGGACCGGCCACGACGCTCTGGAGGCGCAACCTTGGCAGCTGGTCCGCACCGGGGCCGGCGCCTGGCAGCTCACGCACCCCCATCTCGGCGACTGGAATCTCCGTCACGCCTTTCTGCCCGATTTGCCGGCATGAACGTCACCGTCCCCTCCCCGGCCGCCTCCGCCGCGCGCCTGCCTGTCACCCGCATCGTCGCCGCGCTGACTGCGCGCGAGCGGGAGCTTTTCCTGCAAGGCGCGCTTGCCCGGCATGCCTTCGCTCCGCGCATCCGCTTCGCCGACGACCGGGATTTGTCGCCTGCGGTGTGGCCGGCACGGCTCGAAGAGTGGCAGCCCGAGGTGCTGATCAGTGCCTGGCACACGCCGCCGCTGCCCGGAGCCTGGCTGGCGCGCCCCGACTGCCCGTTGCGCTACCTCTGCCATGTGACCGGCTCCGTGCGCCAGATTGTGCCGCGCACGTTCATCGAGCGCGGCGGCTGCGTGACCAACTGGGGCGAGAGCATCAGCGGTCAGGTCGCGGAGCACGGCCTGCTGCTCATGCTCGCGGCGCTGCGCAGCCAGGCCGGGTGGGCGGACTTCATCGCCCGACCTGTCAACGGCCGGCAGATCACCGACCTGCGCACCCGCACGCTCTTCGGACTGCGGGTGGCGCTCCATGGTTTCGGCAGCGTGGCTCGTGCCCTGGTCCCGCTGTTGAAGCCGTTCGGCGTGTCCTTGACCGCCTGGTCCGCGGGTGTGCCCGCGGAACATTACGCCCAGCACGGGGTGCGCGCCGCCGCATCGCTGCCGGTCCTGTTCGCCGGCGCCGACGTGCTTGTCGAGTGCGAATCGCTGACCCCGGCCACGGCCGGCACCGTGACCGGCGAGCTGCTCGCCCTACTGCCCGACGACGCCGTGTTCGTGAACATCGGCCGGGGCGCGGTCGTGGACGAGGCGGCATTGCTGCGCGAGGCGGAGTCGGGCCGGCTGCGCATCGCGCTCGACGTGAGCGCCGCCGAGCCGCTCACGCCGGATTCGCCCGTGGTGCGCAGCGGCCGCGTCATCCTCTCCCCGCACATCGGCGGCCCCACGGCGGACCGCTACGCGGACTGCGGCGCCCGCGCCCTCGACAACCTCGGCCGCTTCCTGGATGGACGTCCGCTCGGTTCCGCCCTCAGCCTTGCCGCCTACGACCGCGCCACCTGACCCATGCTCTCCTCCTTCGATTACGGCGTAGTGGCCTTCTATCTGCTGTTCCTGCTCGGCATCGGCTGGTATTTCCGGCGCGCCGGCCAGAACAGCAGCGAGTATTTCCGCGGCGGCGGCAAGATGGCGTGGTGGATGGTCGGCGCCTCCAGCTTCATGAGCGCCTTCAGCGCATGGACCTTCACCGGGGCGGCCGGTCTCGCCTACAACCACGGTCTCGTGGTGCTCGTGCTCTTCTGGTGCAACGCCCTCGGCTTCTTGCTGAACTGGGGCTACTTCGCCCGCTTCGCGCGCAACACCCGTGCCGTCACCGCGCTCGAGGCGGTGCGCCGCCGGCTCGGCCCCGTCAACGAGCAGACCTTCACCTGGCTGCAGGTGCCGTTCCAGATCCTGCAGGCCGGCATCTGGCTCTACGGCCTCGGCATCTTCTGCACGCCGGTCTTCGGCCTCGACCTGCATCTCACCATCATCGTGTGCGGCGTGGTCGTGGTGTTCCTCTCGGCCGCGGGCGGCTCCTGGGCCGTGGTGGCGGGCGATTTCATCCAGGCGCTCGTTCTCGTGCCGATCACCATCGTGGCCGCCTTCACCGCGATGCGCTTCGCCGGCGGGCTCGGGCCTTTCGCCGCGGCGCTGCCCGACACGCACTGGCAGCTCGTGCGCGCCGCCGAGGGCTTCGGCCCTTGGTGGGTGCTCGCCGTGGTGCTGGAAAAGACCCTTCACATCAACGGCCTGCACAGCTCCTCGCGCTACCTCTGCGCCGTGAACGGCACCGAGGCGAAGAAGGCCGCGCTGCTGAGTGCCGTGCTTTTTTTGGTCGGCTCGCTCGTGTGGTTCATCCCGCCGCTTGTCGCCCGGGCGAAGGGCCTGGCCATGGACGCGGGCGCGGGCGTCGTGGATTCCGCCGAGATGTCCTACATCACCATCGCGGCGCAAACCCTGCCGGCCGGGCTGCTGGGGCTGCTGGTGACCGGCATCATCTCCTCCACCATGTCCTCGATGGACAGCGGCCTGAACCGCAACGCGGGCATCTTCGTGCGCAGTTTCTACCTGCCCGTGCTGCGCCCCCGGGCGGACGAGGGCGAACTCGTGCTGGTCGGCCGGCTCACCACCTGGGGCTTCGGCGCCGCGGCCATCCTCATGGCGCTCTTCTACAGCTCCTGGCGCGAGCTCGGCGTGTTCCAGCTCATGATGAACTTCAGCGCGCTGGTCGCGACGCCCTACGCGGTGCCGCTGTTCTGGTGCCTGTTGGTGCGCCGCTCGCCCGACTGGGCCGCCTGGTCCACCGTCGCGATCTGCTGCATGGTCGGGCTGGCGGTCAGCCTGTTGCCCGGTTCCGCCTGGGCCGCCGGCCTGCCTCCCGACGGCCTCGGAGCGTGGCTCGCGTGGGCCAGGGCCAATTCCTACATCGCGATCACCCTGGCCAACGCCGGCGTCGGGTCGGCGTGGTTCCTCGGCGCCAGCCTCTGGCGCGGGCACGCCGCCTCCGCCCGGCGGCAGGCCGAGATGCGGGAATTCCACGCGACGCTGCGCACCGACATCCGGCCGGACGAAACCCTTCCCCCCGACCATCGCCGCCACCTCGGCATCGCCCGCATGTGTTTCATCTACGGCGGATTCATCCTTGTGCTGGCCCTGTTCGCCGGAGGACTTGCCGCCCGCCTTGGCCTGCTCTCCTGCGCCGGCTTTATGGGCGCGGTGGGCGGGGCCATTGCTCTCGCAGCCAGGCGCGGCCTGGCCAGGCAAACCACGCCCGTCTCCCGTCCGCCGCCTGTCGAGGCAAAGGCATGAAGCCCTCTCACCTTCCAACCGATGAAAGTGCACTCGGATTCGCTGACTGGCCTGCCATGATTCCCCCTTCCAAAAATTGCCTTTCCGTCTGCCGCCTGCCCGGCCTGGCCTTCGCGCTGACCGCGCTCTCCGCGGTCGCGCAGCCGGCGCTGCCGCCGCCCGAACGGCTCGATCATTTCATCACCCGCAGGGGCGACCGGCTCTTCGACGGCGGTCGCGAATACCGTTTCGTGTCGGTCAACATGCCCGACGCGCTGCAGATCATCACCAACTACCGCTTCGACGGCGAGACCCCCGAGAGGCGCCTGCGCGTGCCCGACGAATTCGAGCAGCGCGACGCCATCCGCACGGTCCGCCAGATGGGCGGCCGTGTGCTGCGGACGTTCATGATCACCACGCGGCGGGGTCCGCATCCGGCCGTGATGTTCGACGTGTCGAAGAATCCCGTCGTGGCCAACGAGTCCGCGTTGCTTGCCCTCGACCGACTGCTGCAGATCGGCCGCGAGGAGGGCGTGCGCCTGCTCATCCCGCTCGTCGCCTACCGCAGCCCGCTCCGGGGCGATCCCGACACCTACGGTCCGGATTTCTGGATCGTCGGCAGCGAGGCCAACCTGAAGTTCAAGAACCTGCTCGCGCAGGTGCTCGGCCGCACCAACCCGCTCACCGGCATCCCCTACCGCGACGACCCCACGGTCTTCGGCTGGCAGACCGGCAACGAACTCGTCATCGGCGCCGATCCCGTGCGCCGCCGCTGGCTGCATGACATCGCCGCCTGCATCAAGAAACTCGCCCCGAACCACCTGCTCATTGACGGACGCAACAAGCCCAACGACGTCTTCGACCTCTACGACGAGTTCGCCGCCGACCCCAACATCGATGCCGTCTCCTACCACACCTACGTCAATCTGCCGCAGGCCGACTCCCCGGCCGGCACGCTGCGCCTGATCCGCGGGCAATTGCGCGGGCGCATCCCGCTGATCGTGACGGAAGTCGCCATGTATACGCCGCCGCAGGCGCTGCGGGAGCTGCTCGACGAGGTCATCGCCAACGGCACCGCCGGCGCGCAGTTTTGGGGCGTCCGCTTCCACAATCGCGACGGCGGCTTCTACAAACACAGCGACCGCGGTTCCCAGTTCGAGGACCTCAACTGGCCCGGCTTCACCGATCCGCGTCTTGACCTGCCCGAGGTCGCCCGCGAGCGCGAGCTGCTCGGCATCCTGCACGACTACGCCGCCCGGATCAGCGACCGCCCGCCCGTACCGGTGACCGTGCCCGCCGCGCCAGTGATGCTGCCCATTGCCGATCCCGGCCACATTGCATGGCAGGGCTCCACCGGCGCCAGCGCCTACGCCATCGAGCGCGCCCCCGCACCCGGCGGACCGTGGACGCGGCTCGCCGACAACTTCGGCGATCACCTCGCCACCTACACCGCCCTCTTCTGCGACGCCACCGCCGGGACCGGCACGCCCTGGTATTACCGCGTCATCGCCCGCAATTCCGCGGGCGACTCCGCGCCGTCCAACGTCGTCGGTCCCGTCCAATCCGGCCGGCACTGGCTCGTGGACGACCTGCTCGACGAGTCCCTCCTCGAGGCCGCCTCCGTCAATCTCCAGCTCAAGCGCGCCTACGCCCACGACGCCTACCTCGAGGACATCGCCCTCGCGCAACGCCGCGACCCGGCGCAACCCGGCCGGCTGTGCTACCGCGTGCCCGGCGCGCTGCGCAGCTTCACGCTGACCGCGTTCGAGACGCAGGTGCCGTTGCGCTTTCACCTGGTTGACGCCGCCGGCCGGCGCACCGAACTCCACCCCCGCGCCACCGCCTATCAGGAAGGCAGGCGCACACGCTACGAATTCAGCGCCGGCGATGACCTGCCTTCGGGCGTGCTTGTGATCGGACTGCCGGCCGAAGCCCCCGCCGGCCAGGCGGTCGGCCGGGTGGAGATCTCCTGGACCGCCATCCCATGAAAACCAACCGTCGCGACTTCCTCCGGCTGGCCGCCACAGCCGGCCTCGCCGCCAGCCTGCCGGCCGGGATCTCCGCCGCACCGGCCAGCCCCGTGCTTCCGCGCAATCCACTGCCCCGCTGGCGCGGTTTCAACCTCCAGTATCTCTACCGCACCGGGCCGGCCATGCTGAAGCCCGACGAGGACCACTTCCGCTGGATCGCCGGCTGGGGCTTCGATTTCGCACGCCTGCCCCTCAACTACCGCACGTGGCTGAAACACAAGGCACCGGCCAACGAGCGGATCACGCCCGAGGACGCCTTCGCCGTGGACGAAAGCGTGCTCGCGCTCGTGGACCAGGCCGTCGAGTTCGGCGGGCGGCACGGGGTGCATGTGTGCCTGTGTTTTCACCACGCGCCCGGCTACCGCGTCGGCAAGAACGTCCGCGAACCCTTCGTGCTTTGGCGCGACACCGCGGCAATCGAGGCGTTCACATTTCACTGGGACATGTTTGCCCGCCGTTACCGCGACATCCGGGCGGACCGGCTCAGCTTCAACCTCTTCAACGAAGCGCCGTGGCCGAACGACAATTTCAACGGTGCCATCTATCGTCACGTCGTGGCACCCGCGGTGGCCGCGATCCGCCGGCACCGCGCCGACCGCCTGATCATCGCCGACGGCGCCGGCGCGGGCAACCTGGCCGTGCCCGAGCTCATTCCGCTCGGGGTGCACCAGAGCGTCCACTGCTACATTCCCGGCGCGCTGAGCCACTACAAGGTGGACTGGATGCAGGACCGCACCGACTGGCCGGAGCCGCAGTGGCCGGGCGCACTCGGCGATGGCGACTGCCGCTGGGACCGCGACCGGCTCGCGCTCTACTACTCGTCGTGGCGCGACCTGCTCGCGCAGGGTGTCGGCGTGCACATGGGCGAGACGGGCGGCTCGCACCGCGTGCCGGCGCCGGTCATCCGCGCCTGGCTCGGCGACGTGCTCGGCGTGTGCCGCGACCTCGGCATCGGCTGGGCCCTCTGGGATTTTCTCGGCCAGAGCAAGTTCGGCATCCTTGATTCCGAGCGCAGCGACGTCGCCTACGAGGACTGGCACGGCCATAAGCTCGACCGCGCGCTGCTGGAGCTGCTCCAACGCGCGTGAGGCCGGCGCGCCGGTCTCGTTTCGTCGTTTACGCCAGCAGGCCGTGCTCGCGCGCCCAGCGGCCGAAATCCGCCTCGAGGGCGTCGAAGCTGTCGATGACGAACAGCGTGTCCTGAAAATGCCAGATGTCGTAGGGCTGGGCCGCGAGGCGCTCGGCCTGGCAGGGCAGCTTCTTCACCTTCTCCGTCAGGCTGTGCCGGGTCTCGCCGAAGGAGGAGATGATGCCGTTGCCGTAGATGCGCAGGCCGCCGGGATTGCGGATCAGGCCGAACTCCACCGTGAACCAGTAGATGCGCGTGAGCCCCTCCATCACGCCCGGATCACGGCACGCCAGCGCCGCCTGGCCGATCATCTGGTAGAAGTCCGCGAAGCGCGGATGCACGATCATCGGCGTGTGGCCGAAGATGTCATGAAAGCAGTCCGGCGCCGGCGTGTAGTCGAGTTCGCCGCGGCTCCGGATGTAGTCGGTGCAGGGGAAGATCCGGCGCGCGAGGTGCCCGAAGAAGTCCCCCGCGTCGAGCAGGCCGGGCGTGCGGGCGATCTTCCAGCCGGTGAGCCGGTCGAGCTTGCGCGAGACCTCCGCCAGCGCCGGAATCCGGTCGCGGTCGAGCCCGAGGCGGCGCAGCCCCTCGAGAAACTCGTCCGCGGCGCGACCGGGCAGCAGCGCCTCCTGCCGCGCGTAGAGCGTCTGCCAGACGGACTGCTCCTCCGGCGTGTAGTCGGGATAGACACATTCGTCGCCGATGGGGATCGGGCCGGTCAGCTTGATCGGGATGCACCGGGGGTCGGTGCCGTCCTGCGTGGGGGTCTCGGGACGCGCGGATGACGGGGGCGGCGTCATGTGCAGAATGTAGTCCGACCGCGAGCAAATGACCATACGGCGAACGGCGTAAAACACCCGGTGGCGCGGGGGGGACCGGCCGTCCGCGCCGGGAAAGGATTCGACGGCGCGGGTTTCCGGCGGCATCTTCCGGACGACCTGTCATGCGCCTCGCCACGCTCCAGCCCTCCGCGCAAAAGGAAGCGGTGCCCGCCGTCGCCGCGCCCGACGGCACCTGGATTCCGCTGGCGGAGATCCGCGGCACCGGCCCCCACCCGCTCGCGGAGCACCTGCCCGGGGTGTTGGAGCACGCCACCCGGCTCGCGGAGCGCACGGCCGTCTGGACGGGACCGCGCCTGCACCCGGGCGAAATCGGCTTTTTGCCACCGATCCTGCGTCCGCCCGCCTTCCGTGATTTCTACGCCTTTGAGGCGCACGTGAGAACCGCCCGGGCCAAGCGCGGCCTCGAGGTGCCCGCCGCCTGGTATGAGCTGCCGGTGTTTTATTTTTCCAACCACAACGCCCTCGTGGGCCACGACGCCGCGATCTTCGCACCGGCCGGCTGCCAGGAGCTGGATTACGAACTGGAGCTGGGCGTTGTGATCGGCCGTGGCGGCCGGGACATTCCGCCGGAGCGGGCTTGGGAGCACGTGGCGGGCTTCACGATCCTGAACGACCTGAGCGCGCGCGACCTCCAGCGCCGGGAAATGACCGTCGGCCTCGGCCCGGCCAAGGGCAAGGACTTCGCCACGGCCGTCGGTCCGTGGCTGGCGACGCGCGACGAGTTTGCCGACCGCATCGAGGGCGAGCGCCTCACCCTGGCCATGAGCGCCCGCGTGAACGGCCGCGAACTCTCCCGCGGCAACACGGCCGACCTCCACCACCCCATCCCCCGGCTGGTCGCGCAGGCTTCGCGCGATGCGGAGCTGTTTCCCGGCGACCTGCTCGGCACCGGCACCGTCGGCACGGGCTGCATCCTCGAACTCGGACCGGAGCACACCGGCGGCTGGCTGGAGCCCGGCGACACCGTCGAACTGGAAATCGAGCGCCTCGGCGTGTTGCGCACCCGCATCGCGCCGCGGCCGGCCGTTACCGGTTGAGCAACGCCGCCACCTGGGTGCGCCCGCGCACGCCGAGCTTCGCGTAGATCGCCGACAACTGCGTCTTGATCGTCAGCGGGCTGCGCCGCTGTTCGGCGGCGATCTGCCGCGTCGGCAGGCCCTCGCGCACGCCCATCACGACCTCGCGCTCGCGCGCCGACAGCCGGCCCAGCGCGGCCACGGCGCCGGGGGACAGCGGGCGGTTGCGGTCGCCCCGCGGCCGGCGGTAGTCGAGCTGGATGCCGAACGCCGGCCGGTGCTGCGCCTCGTCGCCCATCGCCCGCAGCACGATCTGCGCGTGCAGCCCGTGCGCGTGGTCGCTCACGATCACCGGACGGGAGGTGAAGGCCTGGTTGCGCTCCAGCGACTGCTCCCACTGCGCCTTCAGCCGGGCGCAAGCCTCGGTCAGCGCCGCCGGCACGCGGAAATTGCGGCGCGGATTGAGCGCCGCGGCCTTGCGTTCGCCGTGGTTCCACACCGCGCAGGCGTTCGCCGCCTCGCCGTTATACCAGATCGTCCGCAGGTCCAGGTCGAGCAGCATGAGCCCAATGGGCATGTCCTCCAGCATGGTGGCGAAATGGGCCGCCAGCGAACCCGCCTCCTCGCGGGCGAGCGCATGGCGCAGCACCGCATAGACGCGGGGCCGGAGCTTCGCATGACCCGGGGGAAAGGCGGAGGTGGGCACGCGGCCATCCAAGCGACCTGGCCGCAGGATGCAATCCCGCTGTCCGGGAATTACTCCCTATGGCGTATGGCGGCAAAACCCCATCGGGGCTACAGTGGGGCGGCTCACCCCCACCCCACGCCCGTCATGAGCACCACCTACTTCGAACCGGCTGCGGACCGGAAGCCCAGTCTGAATCCGCTCGGCCTGAAAGGCATCGATCACATCGAGTTCATCGTGGACGATGCCGACCGGTGGCGCGACTTCTTCGTCGGCAAATACGGCATGACCTGCCGCTTCTACGCCGATGAAAAGACCGGCGTGCAGGGCCGGCGGGCGCACGTCGTCGGCCAGGGCCGCATCAACTTCCTGCTCGCCGAGCCGGCGGGCACGGGGCCGGAGGCCGATTTCCTGCGCTGGCACCTCGACCGGCACGGCTGCGGCGTGCGCGACGTGGCCTTCCGCGTGAAGGACGCCCGGCACGCGCTGGCGGAGGCCGGGCGCCGCGGCGCCAGGGTCGTCCGCGCGCTGGACGAGCACGCGGAGTTCAACGGCGGCTCCATCGCCACCTACGGCGACACGATCCACACCTTCATCGAACGCAAGCCGCACACCGGTTTCGCGCCCGGCTACCAGCCCGTGTCCGGCGGCGTCGAGGAGGGCGACATCCATTTCGCCATGATCGACCACGTCGTCGCCAACGTGGAGCACATGGACGAGTGGGTGAAATACTACGCCGACGTCTTCGGCTTCGACCTGTTCATGCACTTCGACATCAACACCGGCCGCAGCGCCCTCATGTCGAAGGTGATGAGCTCGACCGACGGCTGGGTGAAGATGCCGATCAACGAGCCGTCGTCGCGGAACTCGCAGATCCAGGAGTTCCTCGACCGCTACAACGGCCCCGGCGTCCAGCACATCGCGCTCCTCACGCCCGACATCGTCGCCACCGTCGCGGAGATGCGCCGCATGGGCCAGGATTTCCTCGACGTGCCCGACACCTACTACGACGCCGCGTTCGACAGGCGCGTCGGCGAGATCGAGGAGGACAAGGACGTGCTCCGGCGTCTCCGCATCCTCGTGGACCGCGACCACGACGGCTACCTGCTGCAGCTCTTCACCAAGTGCGTCTTCGCCCGCCCGACCCTCTTCTTCGAGGTCATCCAGCGCCACGGCGGCGCGAAGGGTTTCGGCGAGGGCAATTTCCGCGCCCTCTTCGAGGCCATCGAACGCGAGCAGGAGAAGCGCGGCACCCTGTGATTTTCAACCGAGAGTGAGAGGGGGACAGAACCCCGACCCGACACCACCCCGCACACACGCCAAGCACCCCTCTCACTCTCGCCCCGCCTCCGCCCCGCCCGGCCATGCCCCATTACCGCAAACTCGGCCAGCTTCCCCGCAAGCACCATATCCGGCTGCCCCGGGAGAAAGCGGCGAGTTACCGCGGCGAAGGGCTGCACTACGAGCACGTCATCACGACCGAGGGCTTCGACCGCGCCTACAGCATCGCCTACCACCTCAAGCCGCCGACCCGCGTCCGGCAGGTGGAACTCTGGCGCGCGGCGCCGCTGCGGCCCGCCGCGCCGTCCCCGCTGCGCCACCATCACCTCAAGACCGCCGGCATCGCGCGCGCAGGCGATCCCTACACCGGCCGCGTGCCGCTGATGTTCAACGCCGACATCACCTGCCACCGCTGCCGGCCCGCCACCGCGATGGCCAAGGATTATGATTTCTACCGCAACGGCCGCAGCGACGACGTGATCTTCATCTGGGCCGGCGGCGGCTGGCTCGAATCGCAATACGGCCGCCTCCGCTACCGGCAGGACGACTACGTCGTCATCCCGCGCGGCACCATCTACCGGCTCGTGCCCGACGACATCACGAAGGAGGACTACCTCATCCTCGAATCGGCGCATCCGGTCCGCATCCCCGCGCGCTACCTGCATCCCGAGGGTCAGATCCGCATGGGCGCGCCCTACAGCGAGCGCGACTTCCACGGTCCGACCGAGATCGCCGCACACGACGAGGAGGGCGAGTTCGCCGTGCTGACGAAGGACGGCGACCGCTACACCCGCAACATCCTGGCCGGACACCCGCACGACGTCGTGGGTTGGGACGGCTACATCTACCCGTTCACGTTCAACGCGAACGATTTTGAACCGATCACCGGCACGGTCCACCTGCCACCGCCGATCCACCAGACCTTCGAGATCAACGGCTTTGTCATCTGCACGTTCGCCCCGCGCCACCTCGACCTCCACCCCGAGGCCGTCCGCGTGCCGTGGGCGCACGACAACACCGAGGCCGACGAGGTGCTGTTCTACGTGCGCGGCCAGTTCGGTTCGCGCAAGGGCGTCGAGCCCGGCTCCTGCACGCTCCACCCGCAGGGCATCCCGCACGGTCCGCACCCGGGCACGACGCTGCCGAGCCTGACCGCCACGCGCACCGAGGAGCTCGCCGTGATGTTCGACACCCAGTATCCGCTTCAGCTCACCGCCGAGGCGCTCGCGCTCGACGATCCCCACTACCCGCTCTCGTGGCTGGCGTGAGCGCCAGCCTGATCCCGCGCACCAGGTTTCAATCAAGTAACAAGTGCCAAGAAACCAAACCGGGCTGCCAGTCTTCCTCCCTGACACCTGTTCCTTGATACTTTCCACTTCTGCATGACCCCCATCGTCATCCTTTCCGCCACCCGCACGCCGCTCGGCGCCTTCCAGGGCGCCTTCGCCAACGTCCCCGCTCCGCGGCTCGGCGCGGCCGCCATCAGGGGCGCCGTGGCGCAGGCCGGGATTGCGCCCGCGGATGTCACCGACTGTCTCATGGGCAACGTGCTGCAGGCGGGCCAGGGCCAGGCGCCGGCGCGCCAGGCCGCCCTCTACGCGGGGCTGCCGGCCTCCGTCCGCTGCACGACCGTCCACAAGGTTTGCGGCTCCGGCCTGCAGACCGTCATCGGCGCGGCCCATTTCCTCGCCGGCGGCCTGGGCGCCTTCGTCGTCGCCGGCGGCATGGAGAACATGTCGCTCGCACCCTACCTCCTGCCCAAGGCCCGCGACGGCTACCGGCTCGGCCACCAGCAGGTCGTGGACTCGATGATCTCCGACGGCCTCTGGGACCCCTACAACAACCTCCACATGGGCAATTGCGCCGAGCAGTGCGCGGCGAAATACAAATTCACCCGCGAGCAGCAGGACGCCTACGCCATCGAGAGTTTCAAGCGCGCCAACGCCGCGCAGAAGGACGGTCGGTTCGCCGCCGAGATCACGCCCGTCGAGATCACCGACGCCAAGGGCAACGTCATCCGCATCGAGCACGACGAGGGTCCGGCCAAGGTGAAATACGACAAGATTCCCGCCTTGAAGCCCTCCTTCCAGAAGGACGGCACGATCACACCCGCCAACGCCTCCAGCATCAACGACGGCGCCGCCGCGCTCGTCGTGACGACCGCCGACCAGGCGAAAGCCAAAGGGCTGAAGGCCCTCGCCCGGCTCGCGGCCTTCGGCGCCCACGCGCAGGACCCGGTGTGGTTCACGACCGCCCCGGTGACGGCCGCGCAGCGGGCGCTGCAGTCCGCCGGCTGGTCGGTGCAGGATGTCGATCTCTGGGAGGTGAACGAGGCCTTCGCAGTCGTGCCGCTGGCCTTCATGCAGGAGCTCGGCGTGCCGCACGACCGGCTGAACGTCCACGGCGGCGCCATCTCCCTCGGCCATCCGATCGGCTGCTCGGGCGCGCGCATTCTCGTGACGCTCCTCGCCGCGCTCAGGGAGCGCGGCCGCAAGCGCGGCGTCGCCGCCATCTGCATCGGCGGCGGCGAAGGCCTGGCTGTATGTGTGGAGCTTTTGTGAATTAAACCACAGATGAACACAGATGGACACGGATAGAAGCCAACTCCACGAAACCTGTCATTCTGAGCGCAGCGAAGGATGACACGCATGGGCCATCCATCCGTGCCGATCCGTGAAGTCCGTGAGCAAAATTTCTCCCCCATGAGCAAAGTCCACCCCCACGCCACGGCCGCCTTGCGCGGCCTGCTGCACGACGGCATGACCGTCGCCGCCGGGGGCTTCGGCCTGTGCGGCATTCCGGAGAACCTCATCGCGGCCCTGCGCGACAGCGGCGTGAAAGGGCTGACCATCGTCGGCAACAACGCCGGGGTGGACGGTTTCGGCATGGGCCTGCTTCTCGCCACCCGGCAGGTGCGGAAGGTGGTGGCCTCCTACGTCGGCGAAAACAAGGAGTTCGAGCGCCAGGTTCTCGCCGGCGAACTCGAACTGGAACTCGTCCCGCAGGGCACCCTCGCCGAGCGGTTGCGCGCGGGTGGCGCAGGCATCCCGGGCTTCTACACGCGCACCGGATTCGGCACGAAGCTCGCCGCGGGCAAGGAAACCAAGACCTTCGCCGGCCGCGAATACGTGCTCGAGCCCGCCATCCGCGCCGATGTCTCGCTCGTGAAGGCCTGGAAGGGCGACACGGCCGGCAACCTCGTCTTCCGGAAGACCGCGCGGAATTTCAATCCTCTGATCGCCACCTGCGGCCGCGTCTGCGTCGCCGAGGTCGAGCAGCTCGTCGAGGCCGGCGCGCTCGACCCCGACCAGATCCACACGCCCGGCGTCTATGTGGACCGCATCATCCAGGGCGCCCGCTACGAGAAGCGCATCGAATTCCGCACCGTGCGCGGCGCCGCCGTGTCGCGGCAGGAGTCGCCCGTCCGCGAGCTCATGGCCCGCCGCGCCGCGCGGGAGCTGCGCGAGGGCTACACGGTGAACCTCGGCATCGGCATCCCCACCCTCGTGGCCAACTTCATCCCGCCGGGCATGGAGGTCACCCTCCAGTCCGAGAACGGCCTGCTCGGCGTCGGTCCGTTCCCGCCCGAGGATCAGGTGGACCCCGACCTCATCAACGCCGGCAAACAGACCATCTCCACGCTCCCCGGCTCGGCGTTCTTCTCCAGCGCCGACTCCTTCGCGATGATCCGCGGCGGGCACATCGATCTCACGGTCCTCGGCGCCCTCGAGGTGGCCGAAAACGGCGACCTCGCCAACTGGATGGTGCCGGGCAAAATGGTCAAGGGCCCCGGCGGTGCCATGGACCTCGTCGCCGGCGTGCAGCGGGTCGTCGCCGTGCTGGAGCACTGCGCGAAGGACGGCAGCCCGAAGATCCTCCGCCGCTGCACGCTGCCCCTCACCGGCCAGGGCGTGGTCAACCTCATCATCACGGATCTCTGCGTGTTCGAGGTCAGGCCCGACGGCGGCGGCCTGGTGCTCGCCGAGTTGCATCCGGGCGTCGCGCTCGACGATGTCCGCGCCAAGACCGGCTGCTCCTTCGCGGTGGCTGATTCGTTCATGGAAGCCGCCACCCGATGAACGCCCCCGTCACCTTCTCCCTCGATGCCGATGGCGTGGGTTGGATCGTGTTCGACCACCCGGACTCCCGGGTGAACGTCTTCAACCCCGCCACGCAGGCGGCGCTGGCCACGGCCATCGCGTCGGCCGCCGCTTCCGCCGCGAAGGCCGTGGTGGTGCAGAGTGCCAAGGAGCGGATCTTCATCGCCGGAGCCGACCTGCAATGGCTGGGCGCGCTGCCCGATGAAGCGACCGCAACGGACTTTTCCCGCTCCGGCCAGTCACTGTTCCAGCAGCTCGCCGCCCTGAAGATTCCCGTCGTCTGCGCCATCCACGGCGCCTGCGCCGGCGGCGGCTACGAGCTCGCCCTCGCCTGCTCCTGGCGCGTGGCCAGCGATGCGGAGGCCACGCAGATCGGCCTGCCGGAGATCGGACTGGGCACGATCCCCGGCTGGGGCGGCTCCGTGCGGTTGCCGCGCCTGATCGGCGCCGTCGCGGCCCTCGGCCACATGCTGCAGGCGAAACTGTTGTCCTCCGGCCAGGCGCTCGCCGCGGGGCTCGTGGACGAAGTCGTGCCGGCGGCGGATCTGAAAGCCCGGGCCAAGGCCGCCGCGCTGCGGCTGGCCGCGACGCGCCCTCCGGTCCGCCCGCCGCCGCCGGCGCCGGCTCCCGGCCACCTCGAGGAACTGCGCCGGAGCACCCGGCGGAAATTGCGCGGCCAGCAACCGGCGCCCCTGCTGTTGATTGACGTCGTCGAGCAAACGGCGGGGCTGGACCTCGCCGCCGCGCTCGCGATCGAGGCCCGCGCCTTCGGCCAGGTCACCGCCGGCGAGGTCTGCAAAAACCTGGTCTCCGTATTTTTCCTGCGCGCCACCGCCAGGAAGCGCACCCTCGACGGCTGGTTCCCGGTCGTCCCGGACACGCCGCCGCCCGTCAGGCGGGTCGGCGTCGTCGGCGCGGGCGTCATGGGCTCGGGCATCGCGCACGCGCTCGCCGCCGCCGGCTACGAGGTGGCGCTCCGCGACGTCCGCCCCGAGCTGGTCGAGCGCGGCCTCGGCGTCGTGCGCGAACTTTTCGCCGACACCGTGCGCCGCGGAAAACTGTCGCCCAAGGCCGCGACCGTCTGCCTGAACCGGATACGGACCACGACCGCCTGGGACGGATTCGCCACCTGCGACCTGGTGGTCGAGGCGATCGTCGAGGAGGTGGAGGCCAAGCGGCGGCTTTTCACCGAACTCGCCTGCGTGGTGCGACCCGATACCGTGCTGGCCTCAAACACCTCGGCGCTGCCGATCGAGGAAATCGCCGGCCATCTCCCGCACCCGGAACGGACCCTGGGCCTGCATTTCTTCAACCCGGTGAGCCGCATGCCGCTCATCGAGCTGATCCTCGGGCGCACCACGTCGGCGCCGGCCGCCGCCCGTGCCCTCGCGCTCGTCCGCAGCCTCGGCAAGTCGCCCGTCATCGCCCGCTCGTCGCCGGGCTTCCTCATGACGCGCGTCCTGTTCTTCTACCTCAACGAGGCCGTGCGGCTGTGGGAGCAGGGCGTGCCCGCCGCCGTGCTCGATACCGCCTTGCGGGACTTCGGCTGGCCCATGGGGCCGTTGCGGCTGATCGACGAGATCGGCGTGGACGTGAGCGACTTCATCATCCGCGAGATGGCCCGTTATTTTCCAGAGCGCTTCACCGCCACCTCGGCTTGCGGCGCGCTGCTGGCCGCCGGCCTGCACGGACGGAAGAACGGCGCGGGCTCCGGCTTCTACACGTATCAGGACGGCCGGGAAACCGTGAACGAGGCCGCGCCGCGGCCCGCGGCGGCCGGACCGGACCGACGCGACCTCAGCCCCGAGGCCATCACCGGTCACCTCATGGGCGTGATGATTGATGAAGCCCGCCGCTGCCTCGACGAGGGAATTGTGCGCTCGGCCGATGACGTGGATTATGCGCTGCTGACCGGCGCCGGCTTCCCGGCCTTCCGCGGCGGCCTGCTGCGCTACGCCCGGAACGCCGGCCTCCTGGCAGGCAGGGCGCACCGGTCCGGTGCGCCGGCCATGGCCTCGGCGACGGCGGGGGCACCGCTGACTTGATGCCCGATTCACGGCGGAGCGGGCCGCTCCGCCCCACCCCCAATTCCATGCCCTCCACCGCCGAACCCGCCCTTTCGCCCGCCCTCGCCCGTCGTCTCGCCGGTGTGGTGCCGGCCAACCTGCACCTCGACGCCGCGTGGACTGCGATCCGGGCCGCGCGTGACGCCGCCAGGCAAACCGCCCCAAGCCCTTCGCCCTCGCTCATGCTCGCCTGGTGCATCACGCGCGCGATGGAAAAACATCCCGCCTTCCGCGGCCACGTGCAGGAAAACGGCAGCATCGCAGTGCGGGCCGATTTCGAGCTGGGTGTGTCCGTCGCCCTCGGCGGCGACCGGGTGGCCACGGCGGTCATTCCCGCCGCCAACCGGCTCGACTGGCCCGGCTTCGCCGCCGCCTACGCCCGGGCCGTGGCCGATGTGCGCGCCGGCCGGCAGGAGAACGTGCAGGCGCCGCTCATCCTCACGAGCCTCGGTGCCCACGGCATCGAGGTGGCCACACCCATCGTGGTGCCGCCGGCGATGAGCACCCTCGCCATCGGCCAGGCCCATGTGCGCATGCTCTCCGCCGGGGGCGTCGTCGCGCCCGTCGAGGTCGTGACGCTCTCACTTGCCTTCGACCACCGGGTCGTGAACGGCGTGGGCGCCGCCGCCTTCCTCCACGACGTGAAGGGCCTGATCGAAGGTTTCACGCTGCCGAAGTGACGCCGTCCTCCTCCGTCAGGGTTGCACGGTCGCGCCGGGCAGCTTGAGCACATAGGCGTGGCGGCAGGGCGCTTCGTCGGGACCGATGTCCGGCAAGGTGATGACGAGGCGGTCGCCGGCGCGCTCCACCCCCAGTTCGCCAGACACGCCCAACATCGTGACACCCGCGCCGGCGGGCAGGTTCACGCCGTGGAGCGTCAGTGTGCGGCCCGGCCAGCCGGCCGTGATGGCGTAGAGCGCACCGGGCTTCTGCGTGAAGAACACCTGCTTCACCGCCAGGCCTTCGCGCGGCTGCTGGCCGACCTGTGCGAGCAGTTCATAGCGCACCTTGTAGTCGCCGTAGGCCTGATCCGGGCGCCGGCCCTCCGTCCACTGGCAGGAACGCGCGGCCGGTCGCGTGCCATGGATGGCTTCGCTGTTGACGCGCAGCCAGTCGCCAATCTCGCGGAGCCGCTCCTCCATCAGCGGCGGGATGGTGCCGTCGGCCGCCGGACCGATGTCGAGGAGCAGGTTGCCGCCGCGGCTTACGGTGTCGGCGAGCAGGAGGATGAGTTCGCGCGCGGTCTTGTAGTCGCCGGCGCGCTCGGCGCGGTTGAGCCCGTAGGAATGTCCCATGCCGCGGTTCTCCTCCCACGCGTGCGCGGCGTCGGGCAGGCCGGCGGCATATTCGGTGGTCCAGTAGCCGCCGTGCTTGTGGCGCGTTTCCCGGCCCCAGCGGTCGTTGACCACCACCTCGGCGCGCACGGGCGACTCGTTGAACAGCCACGCCAGCAGCTCCTCGCTGCGCCAGCCGGCCGAGGGCAGGTCCCACTCGCCGTCGTTGAAGATGAGCGACGGCCGGTAGCGGGTGACGACGTCCTTGAACTGCGGGATCATGTGCTCGTCCACGAAGCGGCGCTTGTCCGACAGCCACAGCGGGTTGAACCATTCGTAGAACGAGAAATAGAGGCCGAAGGTGAGCCCGCGCGCCCGGGTGGCGGCGGCGAGGTCGCCCACGAGGTCGCGCCGCGGTCCGGTTTCGACGGCGTTCCACGGGCGGCCCCAGGTGCGGCTCGCCTCGGCGCTCGGCCAGAGCGCGAAGCCGTCGTGGTGCTTCGAGGTGAGCACGACGTATTTCGCGCCGGAGCGCATGAAGAGGTCGGCCCATTGCTCCGGCTGGAAAAGCCCGGCGCGGAACTGCGGCGCGAAATCCCGGTAGTCGAAGCCGGCGCCGCAGGTCGCCTCGTGCTGGGATCGCCACGCCGCCTTCTTCGGATCGGAGCTGCGGATGCCCTCCCAATACCACTCGGCATATTCGCCCACCGGCGCCCAGGCCGGCACGGAATAGACGCCCCAGTGGATGAAGATGCCGAACTTCGCGTCGGCAAACCACGCGGGCATCGGCCGCCGGTCGAGCGAGGCCCATCTCGGCTCGTAGGGTGCGGACGACAGACCGGCGACACAGGCGGCCATCGGGAGGAGAAAGGCCAGCAGCGGTTTCGGGTTCATGGGAAAAATGCGGATCGAGCGCCGGCAAGGGGCCATCGAACTCACCCCGCCAGCACACCGGACACCAGCAGGAAGGCGATGAGGATGCCCATGAGGCTCTCGCCGGCGATCAGGCCCGAGGCGACGGGCACCACGGTCTTCTCGGCGAGCACGGGCCGGGTGCGGCGCATCCACTCGCCGGCTCCGGCGCCCAGGAACATCGCGATGCAGTTGCTGGCCGGCAGCACCAGCGCGATGCCGAGCCCGGAGGGCGACGGCAGCCACGGCCGGAGCCGGTGCGGCGCGAATTTCTCCAGCAACGCCAGCGCCACGCCGAGCGCCAGGCCGACGGCAATGGCCGTCTTCGACGTCGGATGCAGCGCGCCGAGACCGTGGGCGAAGGACTGCGACACCCCCGCCCAGACGACGCACGAGGGCGCCGGCCAGGCCTCGCCGCCGAGCACGGTCGGATCGGGCAGGATGACGTTGAACGCCGGCACGACCACGCTGGCGCCGATGATCACGCCGAAGAGCTGCGCGTAGAACTGGTGCCGGGGCTTCGCGCCGAGCAGCCAGCCGGTCTTGAGCGTGGTGAGCAGGTCCGCCGCGTGGAGGCCGATGCCGCCCGTGACGTTGGCCGACATGATGTTGCCCGCCACGTTGCCGGGCGTGAGCACGCCGTAGATCATCTGCGTGACCGGGCCGAGCGCCTTGGTCGGCGTCACGTCGGTCTCGCCGGTGACGCGGGCCGCCACGAAACCCATGGCCACGGCCAGCGGCACGGCGATGAGCCCCGCCCAGAACGGAATCTGGAAAAGCCAGACCATGAGCGTGACGACCACCGGCGCGAGCACGACGAAGCCCGCGGGAAACCACCATTCCGGGCACTCGACGGCGGCGAGGCCGGTGTCCTCCGCGGCGGTCTTTTTCCGGAAGGCGCCGGCGAGACCGGTGAAGGAGCGGGCGATGCTCCTGTAGTCCAGCGCGAACGAGGTGAGCCCGGACGCGAGCAGGATCGCGGCGCCCGGCCAGAGCGTCCAGGCCACGATGGCCTTGTAACTGACGGTGGTGACGATGCCGCGCTCAACCAGCGCCGGACCGAGCACGACGTAGGTGAGCAGGCCGCCGAGCAGGAGCGACCAGCCCGTGCGAAAACTCATCAATGCCCCGGCGCCGAGCAGCACCACCTCTGCCTTCAGAGAGATGGTCCATTGGGCGAGGCTGTGTCCGGCCAGTTGGAACGGCAGCGGAATGGCGGCCGGGATCCAGTGCCACGCGTCGCGCACCCACGTGAGCACGGCGGCGAAGCCCGCCGAGCCGGCCAGCCAGGCGGCCTTGCCTACACCGCCGCCGGCCGCCGCGAGGTGGATGGACTGGATCGTCTCGGCCGTGGCGGTGCCGGTCGGAAAGGCCAGGCCTTCCTGGTTGATGAGCTGGCGCTTGATCGGGATGGCGGCAAACACACCCATCGCGGCGATGACGCCGAACCACGCGACCATCGGCAGCGTGTCGGGCCGCACGGTGGTGATCATGAAGAGCGCGCCGAAGGCCGCCATGTTGCCGCCGCCGGTCATGTAACCCGCGCCCGAGGCGACGGTCGTCAGCGCGTTGTTCTCCAGCGCCCCGAGCGGCCGCTTCACGAGGCGCGCCGCCTGGAGGAGCTGGAACGCGCCGAAGGCCAGGATGCACGCCGTGAGCGTGACGCCCATGCTCCAGCCCGTCTTGAAGAACACGTAGAGATTCGAGAGGCACATCGCCGCGCCGACGAACACGCCGACGACGACGGCGCGGACGGTGAGGTTGGCCTCCTGCGGCCGGTAGGTGTTCTGCAGCCAGTCGGCTTCGCGCGCGGAGACGGGGGTTGAAGGAGCGGGCGGAACGACGGCAGCAACGGGGTCGGACATGCGGAGAGCGTTGGAAGGTGACGGAACGCGGGGCCGCCCCATCGTTATGACACAACGCCCCCGCGACAAGCCTTAGATGAGCGGGCGCGGCCGGTGCATTTCCGCCAACAACTCCGGAAACGCCGCGCGGACCGGCGAGTCCGCGAGAAACGCCTCCGCCTGCACGCGGGCTCCGCGCGTGCGCAGGCCGGCATAGACGTGCAGCTCGAACTGGAGCCGCAGTTGCGCCGCGGCCTCGCCCAGCCCCAAGGCTCCAAGCAGGAACAGCAGCGACTCGACGGTGGAATACTGGCCCGGCTGTTCCTGCCGGCGCAGGCTGTTGCGACTCTCGCCCGCATCGGGCAGCCGGATCAGCCGGCCCCAACCGGCCACGTGCGTCGCCATGCGCGCCGCCTCGCCCCAACTGCCGTCGAGCAG
Source organism: Verrucomicrobiota bacterium (assembly GCA_049322455.1). Lineage (GTDB taxonomy): Bacteria > Verrucomicrobiota > Verrucomicrobiia > Opitutales > Opitutaceae > Lacunisphaera. The sequence goes on from JBMOQY010000040.1 coordinate 35,393, forward strand.
CAGCACCTGTGCTCTCGCCGGGGCGGCGCCGGCCGGCACCGCCTCGCCGCGCGGGTGCAGGATCCAGAGTTCCCGGTCCGGCCGGGCCACCGCCCCGCGCGTGGGCGGCTGCTCGTGCCGGTAAAGGTGGAGGCGGGCACCGGCCATCACCCGGTTGACCAGGCGGCCCGTGCTCGTCGGCCGCCAGAACTCGCGGTGATGCATGAGCACGTCCACCTGGAGCGGACAGGCCACGACGGTGTGCGCCGCGCAGATGCACCAGCGCGGGGGGAACCGGCATTGTGCACACCGGGCGGTCCGGCTGGTCACCAGGCTGCGTCCCATGCCGCCAGCAGGTCCGCTGCAGCGCGGCGGGTCAATCACCGTCCACGCGTCCGGGCCCCGGGCGTGCCGGGATGATCGCAGACGGGCGCGGTGGCCGGCGTTGGACTGGTCCGGCACGCCTTCCGCGCGGCTGTGCCGCCGCGATCCGATTCGGACGTCGCGACACCGTCGGGCGGCGGTTGACTGCCGTCATGCTCGAACTCCGCCCGACCGGCGAAAACTGCAACAAACCCCTGCCGCCGGCCTCCACCGGGGCGCGCATCTGCTCCTACGAATGCACGTTCTGCGCGGACGGCGCCGAGCGCGTGCTCTTCAACGTGTGCCCGAACTGCGGCGGCGGGCTCACGCCGCGACCCGTGCGCCCGGCGCGGAACTGGAAGGGCAACAACTTCCTCGGCGCCGATCCGGCCTCCACGACGGTGAAGCACCGGCCCGTGGACCCCGCCATACAGGCCGCGTTTGCGGCGACGATCCGCACAGTCGCACCGGAACTGCGCTGAGGGAGCTGTCCGAAACGGCCAATTTATTAGCGGCGGCCGAGGACCGCCGGGCAGGCCGCAACGGCGCTCAGACAGCGCCGCGCCAGGAAACCCTCCCCTTCGGAGGTCCTGCCGGTTCACTCCCTCGGCAGCACTTCGAGCAGCTCGATGTCGAAGACCAGGCCCGACACCGGCGGGATGTTGCCGGCCCGCATGCTGCCGTAACCGAGGCTCGGCGGAATGTAGAGGATCGCCCGGCCGCCGGGCTTCATGAAACCGAGTCCCTCGGCCATGCCGCGCAACAACTGGCTGACAGAAAACACGGCCGGCTTGCCCTTGGCCCGCGTGTCGTCGAACACCGTGCCGTCCACCAGCGTCCCCGTGTAGTGCACGCGGACCTTGTCGGAGGCCGTCGGCGAAATCCCCTCGCCCGGCACGAGAATCTTCACGCCCAAGCCGGAACTGCGCCAGTCGATCGCCGGATCGGTCGCGGCCGCCGCCCCGAAAAATTTTTCCCGCTTCAGCTCCACGTCCGACTTCACCGGGGCGGGCGGCGGCGGGGGCTCCTTCGGCGCGCAGCCGGTCCACACCAACACCGCGAAGGACAGAAGGAAAGACGGGCCGGACTTCATGCGCGAAAAGCTACCCGCCGGCGCCGGCGCGCCAAGCCGCGATTTACGGCCCGTGGCCGGCAACCCGCGACGGCTCCAGCCCGGCTTGAAGCGCGGTCTTGGTCTTCCGTCCCGCACGGGGAAATGTCCCGGGCACGCTCGCCAGGCTCATCGGCCCGCCCCCCTCCTTTGCAAGGCCGGAGGCCCGCCCCGCCGGGGCGCCGGTCCTGCGACCGCCCCGCCGCTTCAGGGCACGTGCAGCGTCTGCGTGCCGGAGCGCAGGGCGACCGTTTTTCCGGCCCAGACGAAATCGCCCGTGACCCCCTCCGGAAGCGTGACCTCGGCGCGGAGGGCGGCGCCTTCGCGTTGCAGCGACACGACGATCTCGCCGCGCGGGTGCGGCATCCGCGCGGACACCTGCTTCAGGTGGCCGGGGTGTGGCGCGATGCGCACCGTGGCGAAGCCGGGCGACGCCGGCTCGATGCCGCCCACCGTAGCCAGCAGCTCATAGACCGGCGTGGCGCTCCACGCGTGGCAGTCGGAGCGCGTCGGGTCGGGTTTCTCCGCGAAGGTCGTGAGTCCCTGCGCGAGCATGTCGCGCCAGGGCCCGAGGCGCGCGAGGTATTGGTCGCCCAACCCGGCCTCCTTGAGGGCCCGCAACAGGTAGAAACGGAAATAGGTCGTCGCCTGGATGAGCGTGTCGTCGTCGGCCGTGCGCCGGATGAGGTCGCGGGCGGCGGCGCCGGTGACGGCGCCGGAAAGCACCGCGAAGACGTTCGCGTGCTGGCTGAAGACGTCGCGGGCCGGGGTGTCGGCATAAAGCTGGCGTTTCTCATCCCAGCAATGGCGGTTGACCGCGGCGAGCAGGCCGGCCGCGACCTGCTCGTAGTGCGGGGCCAGGTCCGCGCGCCCGAGCGCGCGGCAGAGCTCGGCCGCGCGGCGGAGCGTGCCGGCGTATTGGAGCGTCACGATGCTGGAGCCGCCGGTATGCGCGCCGGCCGGCTCTCCGCCGATGCCCATCTCCTCGTTCCAATGCCACTCCGCCGCCCAGTCCACGAAGGTCCAGTAGGGCAGCGGCCCGAGCAGGCCGGTGGCCGGATCGAGCTTCGCCTCGAACCAGGCGAGCACGCTTTGCAGGCCGGGCAGGCGCGCGCGCAGGAAGGCGTCGTCGCTCCGGTGCCGCCAGTAGTCGTGCAGCATGTCCACCCAGAAGAGCGAGAAGGTGTTGATGAGCTGCGGGCTGAGCGACGGGTAGCGGCTCTGCGTGAGGCCTTCCGGGATGCGCGAGCGGTCGAAGAGTTCGATCGCGTTGCGCATCAGGCGGTCGTCGCCCGACACGTAGAGCGAAATGAGCGCCTGCAGGCGCGTGTCGCCGATGTATTGGAGCTGCTCGTAGTAGGGGCAGTCCACGTAGGTATCGATCGCGCACAGCCGCGCCGTGCGCCAGCCGACCTCCCAGATCCGCGCCAGCGCCGGGTCGTCACTGCTGAACGCAGCGTTCTCCTTGAACGGGTAGCCGGTGAACACCCCGCTGAGGTCCCCGATGGTGAGCGGTTCGGCGCCGGTCTCGATGTCGAGCTGCAGATAGCGGTAGGTGCGGAAATCCATCGGCGCGAAAAGCCGCAGTGCGCCGCCGTCGGGCAGGAACTCGTCGCCGAGCCCGAGCAGGTCGCGGCCCGCGTGCTCGTGGCGGTGGCCTTTCTGCCGGTTGGCATCGAACAGGCCCTCGGCATAGCGCAGCGTCACGCGCGCGCCGCGGCCGCCGCTGACGGTGAGCTGCGGGTAGGCGTTGGTGAGGTGTCCCTGGTCGAGCAGGATCGCGGCTTTCGTGCCGGCCGGCACGGTGAAGGGCGCGGGCCGCGCCGGAAATCCCGCCGGTGGCGTCACGCCGCCGGCGCGGACCACACGCGCGAGCCGCTCGGGCGTTTCCTCCAGCAGCGGGATCGAGCGGGGCTTGAGCCAGTAATCCACGTCGGTGCCCCACCCGTGCGGCAGGCCCTGCCCGTGCACGCGCGGGGCGGACCACGCGCCGTCGTCGAAACCCGGCTGCTGCCAGCCCCACGGATGCCGCGCGGCATCGAACCGGTCGCCCGGACCGACGACGATGAACGTGCGCAGCGCCGCCCGGTCGGCCTGGAACGGTGCGTAGGCCTCCGCGCGCTGCACCTTCCACGCCGGGCCGGTGTCGGCGATGCGTTCGGCAGCGGTGTCGCCTTGCAGGAGGAATGCCGTCCGCTGGCCCATGCTCGCGTAGGGCGCAACGTCGCCGTAGCCGCGCACCTGGGCGGCGATGACGTTGGCGCCGGTCTGCAACCACGGCGCGAGGTCCACGCTCTCGTAGCGCCACTCGGCCGGATCGCTCGCCTGCGGGCCGCGGCACACGGCGCGGCCGTTCACCCAGAGTTGGTAACGCGCATCGGCCGTCACGTGCACGACGAAGCGGGCCGGCTTTTCGGCCAGCTCGAAGGAGCGACGGAACAGCCAGACCCCGTAGTCGGCCTTGGGCGCCGCCGGATGCGTGATCCAGCGCGCGGTCCAGCGGTGCGTGAGCAGCCCGGGTGCCGGCTCGGGCAGACCGCTCAACGAGGCGCGGGCGGCAGGAACGATGATTCCGAGCAACCCGATCACGGCCAGGCCGCAAAAACGCAGGGGCGACATGGAGCGAGGATGCCAGCACACCCTGCCGCCTGACAAGCCTGCGCGTGCATTTGGGCTCGCCCGCAGCGCACGTGCCGCACAAGAATCATCGCGCCCCTCAACCCTCAACCCACGGTGGATGTCATGCCCCGCTATGTGGACGGATTCGTGATCCCGCTCAAAAGGAAGCATCTCGCGGCCTACCGCCGCCTGGCCGCCCAGGCCGGCAAGATCTGGAAGAAATACGGCGCGCTCGGCTACCTCGAGGCCGTGGGTGACGACCTGAAGATCAAGGGCATGGTCAACTCGTTTCCCAAGATCGCAAAGGCCAAGGGCGGCGAGACGGTCCTGTTCTCCTTCATCGTTTACAGGTCGCGGTCACACCGCGACGCCGTGAACAAGCAGGTCATGAAGGACCCGCTGCTCCTGAGCCTGTGCGATCCGAAAAATTCCCCGTTCGATTTCCGCCGCATGGCCTACGGCGGCTTCAAAGCCCTGGTGGATCTGTGAGCACGCTGCGTTTGTTCCTGTTGCTCGCGACCGCTGCCGTCGGCGCCGCGGCGGAGTCGCCGCTCGTGCTGCGGGTGATGACCTACAACCTGCGCTTCGCGAGCCAGCAGCCGCCCAACGCCTGGCCGGACCGCCGCCCGGTGATGCAGGCGCTCATCGCCCGCGCAGCGCCCGACGTGATCGGCACGCAGGAGGGCCTCTACCTGCAGTTGCGCGAGCTGGCCGCCGGGCTGCCCGGCTACGACTGGATCGGCCTCGGCCGCGCGGGTGGCAGCCAGGACGAGTTCACCGCCATCTTCTATCGGCGCGACCGGTTCGAGCCGGTGGCCTTCGACCACTTCTGGCTGTCGGACACGCCGGAAACCATCGGCTCCATCACCTGGGGCCACACCTACCGCCGCATGGCCTCGTGGGTGCGGCTGCGCGAGCGCGCCACCGGCCGAGAATTTGAAGTCTGGAACACCCACTTCGACCACCAGGTCGAGGAGGCGCGGCAGAAATCCGCCGCGCTCATCCGCGACCGCATCGGCCAGACCGATCCGACGGTGCCACTGCTGCTCGTGGGTGACTTCAACTGCCTCGCGGGCCACAGCCGGGCCCACGAGATCCTGACCCGCGAGGCCGGCCTGACGGACACCTGGGACGCCGCGCCCGCCCGCGCCAACGCGGACCTGAACACCTTCAACAATTTCCAGCCCGCCAAGCGCGACGGTGAGCGCATTGACTGGATTCTCGCGCGCCGGCCGGCGGCGGTCGAAGCGGCCGGCATCGTGGATTACGCGGGACTCGCGCTGTTCCCCAGCGATCATTTCCCGGTGACGGCGACCGTGCGGTTTTGAGCATATTGTGCGGCAGGGCGGGATCGCCGGATCCCGCCCTGCCGCAGCCATCCGGACTGTCCCGCTCGGGCGTTGTTGAGGCGCATCCCCCGCCCCGGCACTGACGTCGCCACCCCCACCCCGCATGTCCCCCGCCGCGCTGGTCCAGTTCTGCGTCTTTCTCGCCCTCACCGCCGGCGTCGGCGTCGTCACCTGGTGGCATTGCCGCCACGCCGACCGCAGTGGCAACGAGGCGAGGGAATACTTCCTCGCCAACCGCGGCCTGCACTGGGTGTTCATCGCCGGCTCCCTCACCCTCACCAACATCAGCACCGACACGCTGGTGGGCTGGAACGGCAACCAGATGCTGCTCGTCGTCTGCTGGGAGCTGGCCGGCGTGCCGGGGCTCATCCTGCTGGCGAAGGTCTTTGTGCCGCTCTACTACAAATACAACTGCACGACCGTCACGGAACTGCTGGAGCGCCGCTACGGCAACAAGCACGTGCGCGCCACCGTCGGCTCGATCTTCCTGCTGGGCGACGTGTTCATCTTCCTGCCGACGATGCTCTACACGAGTTCGCTGCTGCTGCGGTCCATGTTCGGCCTGCACCTGCCGCTGGTGGTCATCGCCGGCGGCACGGCGCTGGTCGGCGCGGCCTACGCCATCGGCGGCGGCCTGCGCGCGGTGGCCATCTCCGACACCTACAGCGGCATCGTCGTGCTCGGCATGGCGTTGCTCGTGGCATTCCTGTCGCTGCACGCCGTCGGCTGGGATCTCGGCGGCTTGCCGCCCGAGCGCCTGACGCTGCTCGGCGGGCCCGACTCGGTGCTGCCGTGGCCGACCCTGCTCACGGGCATGATCTTCACGCAGCTCTATTACTGGAGCACCAACCAGACGATCACCCAGCGCATCCTCGCCGCGCCGGACATCCGCGAGGCCCAGAAGGGGGCCTACGGCGCGGCCGTCGTCCGCCTGCTCATCGTGCCGCCGATGGTGGTGCTGCCCGGCCTCTGCGCCTACAAGCTCTTCGGTCCCCTTGGCGACGCCACCTACGGCACCATGGTCGGCCACGTGCTGCCGACCTGGCTGCTCGGCGCCTTCGCGGCGGCGATGTTCGGCGCGGTGATGACGAGCTACAACGCCACGCTCAACTCCGCCGCGTCGCTCTACGTGTGCGACCTGCACCAGAAATACATCGACGACAGGAAGCCCATCCGGCGGCTCAGCATCTGGCTGCAGGTCGGCTTCGCAGCCTTCTCGGTGGCGATGGTGCCCGTCTATGCCGGCGCGGAGAGCATCATCCAGCTCATCCAGCAGCTCCTCGGCCTGTTCAGCATGCCGATCCTCGCCGCCTTCATCACCGGCCTGCTTTTCCGCAATGTGGATGCCCGCGCCGTGATCGCGACGCTGGTCTTCGGCGCCGTTTTCTACGCGGTGCTGTCGTTCGGCTGGCCGGCCTGGCACCAGGCCGGGATCATCGGGCCGAAACCGCCGCACTTCCTCCACCTGATGTTCGTCACCGTCTGGGCCTGCGTGGGCTTCGCGCTGGCGCTCAACCGCCTCGCCTTCGGCCGCCGCGCCACCTTCGAATGGGCAACCTTCTCCCGCAGTAATCTGCGGGCCTTCTTTTCAGCCAATTAGGACGCCGTCCCCCGGGACGGCGTTCAACTCGGCACCCGGCAGACCTGACGCGCGGACCTCGCCGTCCTGCGCTCCTGACACTCGGCGCAGAACACCCTTGCGGATTCGGAATTCGCGGTTCCCCTGTGGGACCGGACGACGCCCTGCGTCGGACCGATCCTTCAAAAACAAACCTCCCCATGAAGAAAGCCCTCCTCACCCTCCTCGCCGCAGCCGCCATGCTCACGCTCGGCACGGCGACCGCCACCGCTGGCGAAACCGCCCCCAAGTCCGTCATCCACGTCGTGTCGGTCAAATGGAAGGCCGAAGCCACCCCCGAGCAGATCAAGGCCGCGCTCGACGGCGTGCAGGCCCTGCCGAAGGCCTATCCCGGCATCACCCGCGTCTGGACCAACGTCATCAAGAAGCAGGGCGACTGGTCGCACGTCTTCGTGATGGAATTCAAGGACGCGCAGGCCTTGAAGGACTACGCCGACAGCGCCGCCCAGAAGGAGTGGTATAAGGCCTATCTGCCCATCCGCGAACGCAGCAACTCGCACGACATCACGAACTGAACCTGCCGTCCGAATTCCTGCTTCACTCGCCAGCCGCCCCCTCCCGGGCGGCTTTTTTGCGTCTCCCGGCCGGTTGCCGGTGCCGGACCTCCCGGCCGGTCCCTGCTCTAACAAGTGAGCAAAATGTTCCTAGCCAGCTCCATCGGCAGGGGGTCAGCTTCCCGCGATGTCCGACCTTCCCCTGATCTCGCATCTCTACACGGCTGATCCGTCCGCGCACGTTTTCAACGGCCGGATCTATCTCTACCCGTCGCACGACCGGGAAGCGAACATCCCGGACAACGACCTGGGTGACCAATACGACATGGTGGACTACCATGTCTTCTCCATGGACCACGTGGGCGGACCGGTCACCGACCACGGCGTGGCGCTCCACCTCAAGGACATCCCCTGGGCTGGCAAGCAACTGTGGGCGCCCGACGCGGCGTTCAGGAACGGCCAATACTATCTCTATTTCCCCGCTCGCGACAGGGAGGGGAAGTTCCGCATCGGCGTCGCCATCGGCGACCAGCCCGAGGGTCCGTTCAAAGCCGAGCCCGAGCCGATCAAGGGCACCTACAGCATCGATCCCTGCTGCCTGAGTGACGACGACGGCCGCGCCTGGCTCGTGTGGGGCGGCATCTGGGGCGGCCAGCTCCAGAACTGGCGCAACAGTCACTTCGATCCCGACGGACGCGAACCCGCCGGCCACGAACCCGCCCTCGGCCCGCGCATTGCCGAACTCGCCGACGACATGAAGTCCTTCAAGGGTCCGGTCAGCGAAATCCGCATTCTCGACGAACAGGGCCGGCCCCTGCTGGCGGGCGACCACGACCGGCGCTACTTCGAGGGCCCGTGGATGCACAAATACCGGGGCACCTACTACCTCTCCTACTCCACCGGCAACACGCACTACCTGGTCTATGCCACGGGCGACAATCCCCGCGGTCCCTTCACCTACCGCGGCCGCTTCCTCGAGCCGGTCATCGGCTGGACCACCCACCACTCCATCGTCGAGCACGCCGGCAAGTGGTGGCTGTTCCACCACGACGCCTCGCTCTCCGGCGGCAAGAACCACCTGCGCTGCGTGAAGGTCAAGGAGCTCACCTATGCCCCTGACGGCCGGATCAACCCCGTGCCAGCGGGGTGAGGCGCGGAGCCCTGCCCGCGGCATCGCAAACTGGAGGCAGAACCATCGGTCTTGCAAGGCGCGCGGCGAGATGCTTCCGGAGCCCTGTCCGTCCTGCCTGTCGGGCTTTATCCCCGGCCGCTTCGCTGCGCTCAGGATGAGCGGATAGGAGATCATCATCCAAAGCGTGCCATTCTGAGCGTGGCGAAGAATCCAGTGTCTCGTCGCCGCGCAGCCTGGAGAAATATGTTTCTGTTCTATTTGGGCAGCGCGAAGGCCACGTAGGCGTCGCCGCTCTTCGTGCCCATCTTGCCGCCGCCGCAGGCGATGACGACGAACTGCCGTCCGCCCGCCTCGTAGGTGGCGGGGGTGGCATAGCCGCCCGCGGGCAGCTTCACCTTCCACAACTCGCGGCCGGTCTTCGGGTCGAAGGCGCGGAAATGCTCGTCCTTGCTCGCGCCGATGAAGAGCACGCCGCCGGCCGTGACGAGCGGGCCGCCGTAATTCTCCGTGCCGGTCGGCGGCACGCCTTGCGCGGCCAGCTCGGGATATTCGCCCAGCGGCACGCGCCAGAGATATTCGCCGGTGTTGAGGTCGATCGCGTTGAGCGTGCCCCAAGGCGGCTTCACGGCCGGATAGCCGTCGGGATCGAGCCAGCGGTTGTAGCCGGTGTGCGTGTAGGGCGGCGGCCGGAACTCGCCGGGTGCCCGGTCGGGCATCCACGTCACCCACTCCGGCGCCTTGGCCTCGCCCGTGCGCACGGGCGGCGCCTCGCCCAGCAGGAAACCGGTCACGGCCTCGCGCTGCGCCTGGGCAAGGAAACCCCAAGGCGGCATCACGCCGCGGCCCTTGGTGATGACTTCCAGCACCTGCTCGCGATTGAGGCGCTTGCCCACGTCGAGCAGGGGCGGGATGTTCGCCGCGGCGTTGCCCTCGCGGTTCACGCCGTGGCAGCCGATGCAGTTCTGCCGGTAAACCTGCTCGCCCGGCGTGGCGGCGCCGCCCGTCTCGACCATCGTGAGGATCCAGGCCATCTCGTTGCTGTTCACGTAGAGCACGCCGGCCGGGTCCACGGCCGCGCCGCCCCACTCCGCCCCGCCGTCGTAGCCGGGGAAGATGATCGTGCCCTCGCGACTCGGCGGCATGAACGGCGCGTGCGGACGCAGCCGCGCGAACTGCTGCAGCACGGCGCGGTGCGCCTCGGGCGTGCGGTCGGTGATCTCGTGCACCGTGAAATGCTGCCGCGCAAACGGCGCGGGCTTCTCCGGCACGGGCTGGGTCGCGGCGGTCAGCTCGCCCGCGAGGTCCGAGCTCGGCACGGCGATCTCCCGGATCGGAAACAGCGGCTCGCCCGTCTCGCGGTGGAACACGAAGACGTGGCCGGATTTCGTCGTCTGCGCCACGGCGGGGATGTCGCGGCCGTCGCGGCGGACCGTGAGCAGGTTGGGCGGCGCGGGCGGATCGCGGTCCCACAGGTCGTGGCGGACGAACTGGTAGTGCCAGCGCCGGCGTCCCGTGGCGGCGTCGAGCGCGACCAGGCAGTCGGCGTAGAGGTTGTCGCCGTGCCGGTCGCCTCCCCAGAAATCGAAGGTCGCGGAGCCCACCGGGCAGAACACGATGCCGCGCTCCTCGTCGAGGGTCATGCCGGTCCACACGTTGGCCCCGCCCGCGCGCTGCCAGGCGTCGGCCGGCCAGGTCTCGTGGCCCGGCTCGCCCGGGTGCGGGATCGTGCGGAACGCCCAGACCAGCCCGCCGGTGCGCACGTCGTAGGCGCGGATGTGCCCCGGCGCGGCCGGGGCCGGTCCCTCGCCCACGCGCATGCCCATGATGAGGAGATCACGGAAGACGACGCCGGGCGTGTTGGCCTGGATGGCGAGGCCGGTGGCGTCGCGGTCGAGGCCCTGCGAGAGGTCCACGCGACCGCCAGCGCCGAAGGTCTCGATGAGCCGGCCGGTCTTCGCGTCGAGCGCGTGCAGCCACTGGCCGTTGCCGAAGAGGATGCGGCGCTCCGTGCCGTCGGTCCACGCGGCGAGGCCGCGGTTGAGGCCGTTGGGCGCGGGCGGGGCGAAGCGCCAGAGCTCGCCCCCGGTGGCGGCGTCGAGCGCGACGACCTTGGACTGCGGCGTGGTGGCGTAGAGCACGCCGTCGATCACGAGCGGATTGCACTGGATCTGTGTGGCGTTCTCGCGTGCGTCGCCGGCATTGAAAACCCAGGCCACCTCGAGTTGCGTCACGTTCTCCGGCGTGATCTGCGCCAGCGTCGAGTGGTGGCTCGCGGCCTTGTCCCCGAGATAGACCGGCCAGTCACGGCCGGCCGAGGCATGGAGGGACGCGCAGCCGCCGGCCGCAAGGAGGGCGAAGTGGGGTAACCGCATGGCGCGAGTTGAGCAGCGCGGCGCGCGCTTGCCAAGCGGAGAGGCGCGCGGCAGGCAGGGAGGCGTGCCGCCCCGCCCCGCCGAGACTCCCCGACCGACGTCGCCCACCTGGATCGCGTGCGCCTTGCTGGCCGCCGGCACCGGACTGGTCTTCGCGCGTTCGCTCGGCTACGGCTTCATCAACCACGACGACCCGGCCTATCTGACCAGCAATCCGCGCGTGCAGGCGGGGCTCACGTGGGACGGCATCGTCTGGGCCTTCACGGGAAAGGCCGACTACTGGCATCCGCTGACGTGGCTGTCGCACATGCTCGACTGGCGGCTCTTCGGCGCCGACGCCACCGGCCACCGGGCCGTCAGCGTGCTCTGGCACGCCGTCAACGCCGTGCTGGCCTTCCTGCTCTGCCGGCGCCTGACCGGCGCGTGGTGGACCGCGCTCTGCTCGGCGGCGCTCTTCGCCTGGCATCCGCTGCGCGTGGAATCGGTCGTGTGGGTGACCGAGCGCAAGGACGTGATGAGCGGGTGCTTCTTCCTGCTCACACTGCTCGCCTACGCGCGCTACGCGGAGCGCTGCAAGGCCGGACACCCCGCCGGCCGCGCCTACGTGCTCACGCTGGCGCTGTTTCTCGGCGGACTGATGTGCAAGCCCTCGCTGGTGCCGCTGCCGCTCGTGCTGCTGGCGCTCGATTTCTGGCCGCTGGGCCGGCTGTCGTGGAAACCGGCCGCCGGCTGGTGGCGCGAGCACCGCTGCGCGGTGAGGGAGAAGCTGCCGTTTTTTCTCCTGTCGGCGGTGATCGCCGTGGTGACGGTCAGGATGCAGGCCGCAAGCAACGCCTTCTCGCTCGCCGTGCCGCTGGCCGACCGGCTCGGCAACGCGGTCGTGTCGGTGGCGCGCTATCTCGGCAACGTCGCCTGGCCGCTCGACCTGGCCTTCTTCTACGAACATCCTGGCGCCTGGCCGGCCCCGGCGGTGGCGGGCGCCCTGGCGCTCCTGCTGGCGCTGACCGCGCTCGCCTGGTGGCGGCGCGGGCGCGAACCTTGGCTGCTGGCCGGCTGGCTGTGGTTCCTCGCCATGCTCCTGCCCGCCTTGGGCCTGCTGCAGGTCGGCCGGCAGGCCATGGCCGACCGCTACACCTACCTGCCGGTCCTCGGACTGCACCTGGCGGCGCTCTGGACCCTGCGGCACATGCCAGGGCCCGCCAGGCTGAAGACCGCGGCTGCCGTGCTCGCCGTCGCAGCCTGCGCCGGCCTGACCTGGTGGCAGCAGGGATTCTGGCGCGACTCCGAAACCCTTTACCGCCGCGCCATCGCAATGGATCCGGCCAGCGCCAACGCCGAGGCCTTTCTCGGCTACACCCTCCATGAAGCCGGCGACCTCGCCGGCGCCGAGCGTCATGCCCGCCGGGCTCTGGAACTTTCGCCCGACAACCACTGGGCCTGGCTCACCCTCGCCAACGTCCAGGGCCAGACCGGGCGCCTGGAGGAAGCGGTCGCCGCCTACCGGCGGCTGACGGACATGAACCCGCGTTACGGTCGCGGCCACTATCTGCGCGGCCTGTTGCAGCAGCAGCTCGGCCGGTTGGCGGAAGCCGAGGCCGACCTGGCCCGGGCGGCGGAGCTGCTGGCCGACGCGCCCATGCCGTGGCTGGCGCTCGCCGAGGTCCGGGCGCGCCAGCGGAAGTTCCCCGAGGCCGCCGCCGCCTACGAAAAGGTCGTCGCCCTGCGGCCCGACCATGCCGAGGCCCACGCCGGACTCGGCTACATGCTGGTGCTGACCGGCCGGCGCGAGGAGGCCGCGCGACATTGGGAGGAGGCGCTCCGCCTGCAGCCCGATTTCCCCGGCCTGCGCGAGCGGCTGCAAAAAATCCGGCCATAGGACGGAACGCCCGTTTTACTTTCGCCGTCCGCTGGCTAGCCTCTGCGCCCATGCAAAAGCGCCAGCTCGGAAAAAACGGCCCGCTCCTCCCCGCCCTCGGTCTCGGCTGCATGGGCATGTCGGAATTCTACGGACCGCGCGACGAGGCGGAATCGCTCGCCACGCTCAACCATGCGCTCGACCGCGGCGTCACCCATCTCGACACCGCCGACATGTATGGCTACGGCGACAACGAGCTGCTGCTCGGCAAGCTGCTGAAGACGCGCCGCCCTGAGGTGTTCCTCGCCACGAAGTTCGGCTTCGTCCGCGACCGCGCCGAGCCCGGCAAGCGCGTGGTCAGCGGCCGGCCCGACTACGTGCGCGCCGCCTGCGACGCCAGCCTCAGGCGCCTCGGCACCGACGTGATCGACCTTTATTACGCCCACCGCGTGGACGCCACCGTGCCCATCGAGGAGACCGTCGGCGCGATGGCGGAACTGGTGCAGGCCGGCAAGGTGCGTTACCTCGGCCTTTCCGAAGCCGGCGCCCCCACCCTGCGCCGCGCCAGCGCCGTGCATCCGATCGCCGCCGTGCAGAGCGAGTATTCGCTGTGGTCGCGCGACGTGGAGGAGAAGGTGCTCGGCGCCTGCCGGGAACTCGGCATCGCCCTCGTGCCCTACAGCCCGCTCGGCCGCGGCTTCCTCACCGGCCGGTTCAAGAGCATCGACGACTTCGCCCCCGACGACCAGCGCCGCACCCAGCCGCGGTTCCAAGGGGAGAACTTCGCGCGCAACCTCGGGCTCGTCGCCAAGGTCCAGCAGCTCGCCGCGCGCAAGGGCTGCACCGCCGGCCAGCTCGCGCTCGCCTGGGTGCTCGCGCAGGGCGACTTCATCCTCCCGATCCCCGGCACGCGCCGCATCCGGAACCTCGAAGAAAACCTCGGGGCGCTCGACGTGAAGCTGACCCCTGCCGATCTCGCAGAAATCGAGCAGGTGTTCCCCGCCGCCGCCGTGGCCGGCTCGCGCTACCCGGAACAGATGATGCGGCTGCTCGACACGGCGAAGTGATTCACTTCTTCACGATCAGGTTGACCGTCACGCCGGACACTCCGCTGGTCTCGCGCGCGATGCGCCCGGCCCGTTCGATGAGTTCAGGGGTTTTGACGACGCCGTTGAGGGTCACGTGGCCGTTGGTGCACTCGACGCTGATGGCCAGCGCCGAGATGTCCCGCTCCACGAGATACTTGCCCTTGATGCGGGCGATGATGCCTGCGTCGCTGAGGTCCTCGCCCAACTCGCGTGCCGAACTGGCGGCCTGCTCCTTGGCCCCGGCGGCGGCTTCGCGCGTGCGCTCGGCCATGTCGCCGGCGCGCTGACCCATGGTGGGCGGGAACTTCCGCTGGTAAAAGTGCCACCCCAAGGCACCGAGCGCAAGACCGACGACGAAGATGAAGACTGATTTTTTCATGGTGTGGAGATTCGGTCGGGTTCGACCCCCGTTGCGGCCACAGGTTCACCCTTCCCAGGGCCATTCGCCTGGAGCCGGCCAGCCGCGCGATTATAGGATCTTTTTCGCAAAACATCCGGCGCGGATCGGGGACAAACAAGCAACCGGGTCAGTTCTCACTCACCTCCTTCCCATCCCCGATGCCGACGTCTTTCACGCCAAATGCGAACCCGGCTGCGCGCACCCTGCGGGTGCTCTACGCCGAAGACCTGCCCGAGCTGCGCGAACTGATGCGCCTGGTGCTCCGGCGCGACGGCCACACGCTCGAATCCTGCGAGGACGGCAGCCTCGCCTACGCGCGGCTGCTGCACGGTCCGCAGGATTTCGACCTGCTCCTCACCGATCATCACATGCCCGTCATGAACGGGCTCGAACTCGTGCGCCGCGTCCGGCAGACGGCTTATGCCGGCCGCATCGTCGTGTTCAGCTCCGAGTTGGATCCGGCCGTGCAGGAGGCCTACGAAGCGCTCAAGGTGGACCGCGTGCTGTCCAAGCCCGTTTTGCCGATGGAGCTGCGCCGGACGGTGAACGAGCTTTTCCCGGCCGCACCCGTGGCATGACGCGGCGCACCCGCGCCTTATGACACTTGCCAAGTCGGGACGGAGCAGGTCTTTTGTCCGGAAAAACATCCCCATGCCTTCCCCCTCCCTGCTTCGTGTCATCGCCCTGGCGACGGTCGCGCTCCCGGCGGCCGGTTTGCTCCCGGCGGCCGACTCCCAGACCATGCCGTCCAACCCGCTGCTCGCGCCCAGCACCCTGCCCTATCAACTGCCGCCGTTCGAACTCATCAAGGACGAGCATTTCGTCCCCGCCTTCGAGCTGGGCATGGCCGAGGAACTCCGCGAGGTGGACGCCATCGCCACCAACCCCGCCGCCCCCACCTTCGACAACACGATCGTCGCCCTCGAGCGCAGCGGCGAGACCCTGGCCCGCGCCCGCCGCGCCTTCGGCATCCTCACCGGCGCGCTCACCAACCCCGCCTTGCAGAAGATCGAGGCCGAGATCTCGCCCAGGTTTGCCGCGCATGCGGACGCCATCTCGCTCAACCACGCGCTCTTCGCCCGCGTGAAGGACCTCCATGACCGCCGCGCCACGCTCGGCCTCGACCCCGAGTCGCTCCGCCTGCTAGAACGCTACTACAAGGACTTCGTCCGCGCCGGCGCCCTGCTCTCCGAGGCCGACAAGACCGTGCTCAAGGCACTCAACGCCGAGCTCGCCACGCTCTCCACGCAGTTCAGCCAGAACGTCCTGAAGGAAATCAACGCCTCCGCCGTCCTGGTTGACACCCGCGAGGAGCTCGCCGGCCTGGACGAGACCGCCATCGCCGCCGCGGCCGCCGCCGCCAAGGCCGCCGGCCACGAGGGCAAATTCCTCATCCGCCTGCAGAACACCACGGGCCAGCCGCCGCTCAGCTCGCTCACCAACCGCGCCGTGCGCGAGAAGATCATGGCCGCCTCGCTTGCCCGCGGCAATCGCGGCGGCGAATTCGACAACCGCGAGATCGTGGCGAAAACGGCCAAGCTCCGCGCCGAGCGCGCCGCCCTGCTCGGTTACCCGAACCACGCCGCCTACCAGTTGGAAGAGCAGACCATCGGCCGGGTGGACCGGCTCAACCGCCTGCTCGCCGAGGCCGCCCCGCTCGCAGTGGCCAACGCCCGCCGCGAGGCCGCCGACATGCAGAAGGTGATCGACGCCGCCGGCGCCGGCCACCCCGTCGCCGCCTGTGACTGGGCGTTCTACGCCGAAAAGGTCCGGCAGGAGCGCTACGCCTTCGACGAGAACGAACTCAAGCCCTACTACGAGCTCAGGCGCGTGTATGAGGACGGCGTCCTTTACGCGGCCACCCGCCTCTACGGCATCACCTTCAAGCCCCGACCCGACCTCAAGGGCTACACCGACGACATGTTCGTCCATGAGGTCTTCGACACCGACGGCTCGCCCCTGGCCCTGCTGCTCGGCGATTTCTACGCCCGGCCCAGCAAGCGCGGCGGCGCCTGGATGAACGCCTACGTGCCCCAGAACGGTCTCACCGGCCGGAAACCCGTCGTCGGCATCCATCTGAACATCCCCAAACCGCCCGCAGGCCAGCCCACGCTCCTGACCCACGACGAGGTCAACACGATGTTCCATGAGTTCGGCCACGCCCTGCACGGCATGTTCTCCGCGGTGAAATACCCGCGTTTCTCCGGCACGACCGTCCCGCGCGACTTCGTCGAATTCCCCTCGCAGGTGAACGAGATGTGGGCCACCTGGCCGGAGATCCTCAAAAACTACGCCAGACACCACCAGACCGGCGAACCCATCCCCCAGGCCCTCCTCGACAAGATCGCGGCCGCCGCCAAGTTCGACCAGGGCTTCAAGACCACCGAGTATCTCGGCGCCGCCCTCCTCGACCAGGCCTGGCACCAGCTCAAGGCCGGCGAGGTGCCCGGCGCCGACGCTGTGCTGGATTTCGAGGCCGCCGCTCTGCGCAGGGCCGGCCTGGACTTCGCCCCCGTGCCACCCCGTTACCGCAGCACCTACTTCTCCCACATTTTCGCCGGCGGCTACTCGGCCGGCTACTACTCCTACTTCTGGAGCGAGGTGCTCGACGCCCAGACCGTCGAATGGATCAAGCACCACGGCGGCCTGACCCGCGCCAACGGCGACCGGTTCCGTTCGGCCCTATTGTCGCGCGGCGGCAGCAAGGAAGCCCTGGATCTGTTCCGCGACTTCATCGGCGCCGAGCCCGACATCCGCCCGCTCTTCGTGCGCCGCGGCCTCGCACCCGAGTGAGCGCCCGATTCTTACGTTTTTGACAGAACTCCACGCGACAAAACGCATATTATCTGCTACCGGTTCCGTCGTTCCCGATGACTTCGCCGCTTTCCACCGCCAGCAGTACGCCGAGGCCCCGCAAGTCACTCCGGGTGCTTTACGCCGACGACATGCGCGAACTGCGGCAGTTGCTGGAGATCGTCCTCGGGCGCGACGGCCACAAGGTGGACTCGGTGCACGACGGCAAGGTGGCGTTGGAAATGATCAAAAAGGACCTCACCGCCTACGATGTCATCATCACCGACCACCATATGCCGACCATCAGCGGACTGGAGCTCGTCGCGCAGCTGCGCGCGATCAGATTCCCGGGCAAGATCATCGTGTTCAGCTCCGAGCTCAGCACCGAGGTGGACGCCGCTTACCGCCGCCATCAGGTGGACCATATCCTCCCAAAGCCCATCTTCCCCTCCGACCTGCGCGCCATCTTCGCGACGTTGTGAGGGGCTCCTTTGGCTCGAGCCCGAGCCCCCGGGCGGGCTCGAATCGTTCTCGTTCTCCCCTGTCCGGGTGCATACAGGAGAAGGCCAACGGCCATGAGAACAATCGGTCACGAAAACGCTTCCACCTTGCTGGCTTGTCCCCGTCATCGCGTTTGGAAACCCGGCCTGCTCCTGCCGTGCCTCCTCGTCCTGTCTTTGCTCGGCGGCTGCACCTCCTACGAGGCCCGGGTCGAGCGCGGCCGCAACCTCGCCGGCCTGCGGAGTTTCTTCGTCATCGGCAACGCCAACGACAGCCGCGGCATCGAGCACCGCATCGTCGCCGCGCTCAGGGCCCGGGGTCTGGAGGCTGCGGCCGGTCCGCACACGATGCTGCCCGGGACCGCGCAGGCCATCGTCGTTTACCAGGATCGCTGGGCCTGGGATTTCGGCGAGCGGCTCGTGTATCTGCAGATCTCGGTCCGCGACACCCGCTCGCCGCAGCCCATCGCCGCGGCCACCTTCAGCGCGAAAATCCCCGGCCGGCAGTCGCCCGCCGGAATCGTGGACGAGCTGGTCGCGCGCCTGCTGGCGGAGGGGAAGCCGGAAACCCGGTGACCTCGGCGCCACCGGTGCAACCGACCCAGCGCCAGGCGCGGAGGCTCTCCGCCCGGAATGACACGAATCGGGGAACTTCCCCCCTGCCGGCCATTCCGGGCGCAGCGATGAATCCGGTCGGCAGATCGGCCAACATGAGGCCTCTCATGCCAAGCACGGCGCCGGGCCGTTCCCTCACCCGAACACCGCCGCGCGCTCGGCCCGCGTGAGCTCCCGCCACCGGCCGGGCAGGAGATCGCCCGGCGAAAACCGCCCGATCCGCACGCGCAGCAGCCGCAGCGTCGGATGGCCGATCGCGGCCGTCATGCGCCGCACCTGCCGGTTCTTGCCCTCGGTCAGCTCCAGCGAGAGCCAGGAGTCGGGCACGGTCTTCCGCACGCGGATCGGCGGATCGCGCGGCGGCACCCCCGGCGGCGGTTCCAGGCGGCGCGCCACGCAGGGCTGCGTGCGGTGGCCGCCGATGGTCACGCCGCGAGCCAGCCTCGCCAGGGCCGCGTCGTCCGGCACACCCTCGACCTGCACCCAGTATTCCCGCCGATGGCCGGCCGCGGGGTCGAGCAGGCGTGAATTGAGTCCGGGCTCGTCGGACAGGAGCAGCAACCCCTCGGAGTCCGCATCGAGCCGGCCGAGCGCGTAGACCCCCGGCGGCAGGCCGAACTCCGCCAGCGTCCGCCAGCGCGAACCCGGCTCGGGGGTGAACTGCGAAAGGACGCCGTAGGGCTTGTGCAGCGCGAGGAGCACCGCCGCTCAACGCTTCAGCCGCGCCCAAGTGAAATTCGGATTCCGGCCGTTGCGGATGCTCAGGCGGATCCACAGCAGCGCGAGCGGCTCCAGGCTGCGCGCCATGCCGAGACCGCCCGTGTCCACGGGCTCGAAGCCGATGTCCCTCGCGAGCTGCTCGACAACCTCCTTGGCCTCGTCGTCGTCGCTGCAATGGAACATCACCGGCTTGAGGTCGCCGTAGCCCGGGTAGCGGGAATCCGCGAAATTCTCCCAGCCGTAGGTGTTGAAGGCCTTGGCCACGCGTGCGCCTTTCGCAAGGCGGGCGAGCTCCTCGGCACCCGAAGTCGAGGAGCCGAGCGACAGGCTCAGGCTGCCCTCGGCGTTGAGGTAGAGCGGATTGGTGCAGTCGATGATGATCTTGTTGCGGACGTCGCCCATCGCGGTGACGACGCTCGGCACCGCGTCCCACGGCGTGGCGAGCACCACGACCTCGCCGGAGCGCACGGCATCGGGCACCACGACCGAGGAAGCGGCCCCGCCGATCTCGGCGAGGGGCGGCTTGGTCTTGCCGCCCGCGGGATCGCGCACGCCGAAGATGATCGTGTGCCCCGCCTTCGCCCAGGCCTTGCCCAACGCGCCGCCGACGTGACCGGCCCCGATGATCGCGATTTTCATGGTGGCCGGGAGTTTGCGGGTTCCCCCGCCAAGGGCAAGCTCCGGGACTGCGACCGCCGGTTTTCAGTTTCCGTTCACAGGCAGGCGTGCCGCTTCCGCCGGCCAAAAACAGGATTCCCCTGCCCCGGGCGGCGTCCATAGCCTTGCTCTTTGCATGCCCGTTCCTCCCGCCATCTCCGCCCTGCCGGATCGCGCCGCCGAGCTGCGTGATTTGCTCATCAGGTGGGCCAACCAGAATTCCGGCAGCGCCAGCCCCGCCGGCCTCGCCGCCATGGCCAGACTGTTGCAGGCCGGGTTCGGCCGTCTCGGCCCGGTCGAAGCCGTGCCGCTGGAGGGCAACCCTGCGCCGGCGCTCCGCCTCCGTGTGCGCCCCGCCGCCCCGTTGCAGATCCTCCTCTGCGGCCACTACGACACGGTCTATGACGCCGACCATCCGTTCCAGGTCTGCACCCTCCTTTCGCCGGACACGTTGCGCGGACCGGGCGTGGCCGACATGAAGGGCGGGCTCGTCGTGATGCTTGCCGCGCTGCAGGCCTTCGAAAAGACCCCGCACGCTGCGCGCCTCGGTTACGAAATCCTGCTCGGTCCCGACGAGGAAACCGGCTCGCAGGGCACCGCCCCGCTGCTGGAGGAGGCCGCGAAGCGCCACCGGCTCGCCCTCGTGTTCGAACCCGCGCGCGCCAACGGCGACCTCGTCAAATCGCGCAAGGGCACGGGCATCTTCACGGTCACCTGCCACGGTCGCGCCGCCCACGCCGGCCGCGCGCCGCAGGAGGGGCGCAACGCCATCCTCGCCCTCTGCGACATCCTTCCCCAGGCCGAAGCCCTCACCCAGGAGGTGCCGGGCCTCATGGTCAACGTCGGCGCCATCCGCGGCGGCGGCGCGGCCAACATCGTGCCCGACCACGCCGAGGCCGTGATCAACGCCCGTGTGACCCGCCTCGGCGACGACGCCGCGTTTTTGCGGCGGCTGCACGAGATCTGCGCTCCGTGGCACGCCCGCGAGGGCTACCGGCTGGAGATCGGCGGCGGCTTCAACCGCGGCCCCAAGGTCGAAACCCCGGCCGAGACCGCGCTCTTCGGCGAATGGCGCAAGGGCGCGCGCCAGGTCGGCCTGGATTTCGACTGGCAGCACGTGGGCGGCGGCTCCGACGGCAACATCCTCTCCGCGGCCGGCCTGCCCAACCTCGACGGGCTCGGCTGCGTGGGCGACCACCTGCACAGCCCCGACGAATTCTGCCACCTGCCGAGCTTGGCCCGGCGCGCCCAGGTGGCCGCCCTGTTCCTGCACCGCGTGGCCGCGGGCGAAGTCGCCCTGCCGGCGCAGGGGTGAACCGTTCCCCGCAGGGGCGGACTCCGATCCGCCCTCCGGAAAGCGCCGCAGATTCACCCGCCATGGCGGCGCCGGCGGCAACCAGGGCTGCATCCCTGCACACCCGCCCCTCAATGCGCCACGTGGCAGAAGTTCTCGTCGAGCGAGCGCAGCCGCCGCGCGAGGTCGCGCGCGATGTTCAGCATCACGATGCCGTATTGGTCGGGCCGGTGCCGGTAGAGCTTGTAGAAGTCCACCCCCCGGAGCGTGCTCACGCAGGTCGGCTCCGTGGCCACGACATTGGCCGAGCGCACCACGCTCTCGACCAGGCTCATCTCCCCGAAGAAGTCGCCCGGGCCGAATTCCGCGAGCTGCACCGTCCGCTCCTTGAGCACGCGCACCCGGCCGCTGCGCACGAAATACACCCGGTCGCCCCGCTCACCCTCGCGCACGATCACGTCCCCCGCGGCGTGGCGCTCCTCGACCGCCAGCCGGCTGAGAAACCGCAGCGCCTCCTCGTCCACGCCCGCCAGCACGGGCAGACGGCGCAGAAAATTGTCGGTCGGGGCATCCATGACAGCCCGGTTTCGGGCGGACCCCTAGATTGCGGCCTCGCGGCGCTGAACGCAAACGCCAACCGGCTCAGGGCACCACGTGGAAGAACACCGCCGCCCAGTGGCAGATGCTGCCGGCGAGCACGAAGAGATGCCAGATGGCGTGGTGATACGGCAGGCGTTTCCAGAGGTAGAAGACGACCCCGCCCGTGTAGCACAGGCCGCCCGCCACGAGCAGCTTCAGGCCGCCCGCGGGCAGCGCCGCCATGAGCGGCTTGATGGCGATCATCACCAGCCAGCCCATCGCGATGTAGATCAGCGTCGAGACCACCCGGAAACGGCCGGCAAACCGGAACTTCAGCGCCACGCCGGCCGCAGCCAGCCCCCAGACCACGCCGAACAGGCTCCAGCCCCACACCCCCCGCAGCGTGACCAGCACGAACGGCGTGTAGGTGCCCGCGATCAGCAGGAAAATGGCCGCGTGGTCGAATTTCCGCAGCAGCAGGCGGGCTTTTTCCCCGCTGAAACTATGATACAGGGTGGACGCCGTGTAGAGCAGCACCAGCGACGCCCCGAAGATCGCCGCGCTCACCATGTGCCAGGCGTCGCCATGCCGCGCCGAGGCCACGACCAGCAGCACCAACCCCGCCACGCCCAGCAGGGCGCCCACCCCGTGGGTCAGGCGGTTGGCAATCTCCTCGGTTCGCGGAGAGGCGGTGGCGGGCATGCCCGCAACGTGCCGCCGCCGCCGCCGGCACACGAGCGCAAAGACTGCGCATCCTCCCTCCCTGAATTGCCTGTCGCCCTTTCGCCAGCGCTCCTTCCCCGGGAATTCTCCGCGCGGCTGGCACAGCCCCGCTGCCACGGGGCTGGCCGGGCGGCGTCCTGATTCCATTCGCGAAACCCTGCGGCTAGCTGCGGGGAATGTTTTAGCCTTCAACGTCCGCTGGCGCGCGCCCGGGTCAGCGCTTGGGCGATTTCCGCGTCGGCGGGCCGCAACTGTGCGAGGATTTCGAGGTGCGCGCGGGCCTCGGCCGGTCGGTTCAGGTGCATCAGCAGCAGGAGCGCCAGCGCCCGCCGGGGAGCGAAATAGTCCGGCTGCAGCCGCACCGCCGCTTCGAATTCGCCGAGCGCCTCGGGCAACTGGTCGAGTTCGAGCAGAACGTTGCCCAAGTTGTTATGCGCCGCGGCGTGCCCGGGCTGGAGCCGCAAGGCGGCGCGGTAGTGCGCCGCCGCATCTGCCAGGCGCCCGAGCGCGGCACAGGCGTTGCCGGCGTTGAAGTGCATCTCGGGCACCTCGGGCTGGAGCCGGATCGCCTCTTCGAGCTGCGCCAGCGCCGCGGCCGGCTGCCCGGCGTCAATGAGCCAGACCCCGTAGCTGTTGCGCGCCCCGGCGAAATCCGGCTGGGCGCGCACGGCCTCGGCGTAGTGCCGCCCCGCCTCGGCGGAACGCCCGGCAGCGAGGAGAAGATTGGCGAGGTTGTTATGCGCGGCGGCGTAGTCCGGCTCGGCTCGGATCGCCTCCTGATACGCGGTGATGGCCTCGGCCGGCCGATGCTGCCGCGTGAGCACGAGCGCCAGGTTGTAGAGCGGTTCGGGCTTGCCGGGAGCGAGGGCGAGGGCGGCACGCAGATGACGCTCGGCCTCGGCGAAGCGTCCGCGCTCCTGCTCGGCCAGACCAAGGTTGTGGTGTGCCCGGGCGTTGGCGGGACGCTTCGCCACGGTGTCAGCCCAGAGGCTGTGCGCGGTGGCATAGTCGTTATTGCGGGCGAACGTCACGCCCCCACAGACAACGGCCAGCAGACCGGCCACCGGCCAGGTCCACCGGCCGAGCCCCCGATGGAGCGCGAGGACAAACAGGACCACGGGCGCGGCGAGCGCGAGATACATGCGGTGCTCGGCCATCGTCTGGGTGACCACGGGCACGATACTGGAACTCGGCGCGAGCAGGGCGAAAAACCAGGCCCCGACAAAACCCAACACCGGCCGCCGGAACAGCGCGAATCCCGCACCCGCCGCCAAGGCGACCAGCAACAGGGCCTGCCACCAGACCTCCGCCGGCCCCCCGACCGTCGCGACGCCGTAGTCAAAGACCAACGGATGCGGCCAGAACACCAGGCACAGGTAGCGGACGATGGCGTCGCATTGGGTCAGGGCATAGATCCACGGTGACACCTCGACTGCAAAACCCGCCGTGCCGCCCCGCCCCGCCGTGCCGCCCACCAGCCAGGCCAGGAGCACCCAGCTTCCCGCCAATGCCAGGTAATATCTCCAGCGCAGCCGCCAAGCCTCGCGGAAGCCGCCCGCCACGAAGGTCCGGTCGTAAAGCAGCACCATGAACGGCGCCGTGACCATCACCTCCTTGCAGGCCATGCCGGCAAAGCAGGCGGCGACGGACAGGGCCAGCCAAGAAATCACCGCTGGACGGTGTCTCCGAACCCCGCGGCATGATTCGGGAGCCGGCCTGGCCTCGGGCCGGTCATTCCGCCTTCCGGGGCGAGGATGCCCCGGCTCCACGGAATTATTCCCGGGCAGGCTGCTCGGGCGATCCCGTCTTGCTACAGGTTGCCACTCCATCGCCCGGATGAAGGCGTAGAGAGTCAGCAGGTAGCACAGCCCCATCAGCGTCTCGGCACGTTGCACGATGTAGGTCACCGCCGCCGTTTGGAGCGGATGCGCCGCCCACAATGCCGCCACCGTCCAGGACAGCGGCAGAGCCGCCGGGCCAAACCGCGTCGCCAGCGCCGGCAGGAGCAGGGTCCGCTGCACAATGCCGAACAGCAACAGGCCGGCAACCGCATGGATGAGCAGATTCACCGCGTGGTAACCGGCAACTGCCCCGCCGCCCAGCGCGTAGTTCACCGCCAGGCTCAGATTCACGAGCGGCCGCCCGCTCGTCGTGACTCCGCCATCCGCCAGTTTCGGCCACAGCACATCGGTCAGGGGCCACAATTGCCGGATGCCGGGGTTGCGCACGATGGCCGGCTCGTCGTCGAAGACGAATGGAACCCGGAAGCTATTATGATACGCAGCGAGCAGCAGCAGGATCAATCCGAGGGCAGCCAACCGGCTCCCGCGAACGAAGGGGATTGGCGGCAAAGGTGTCGCACTCACGAAGGCCGATAGGAAACGTGAATGCCCCTGATGAAAACTGTTTTCTGGCGACTCCGCGGCCGAAATGCCGGACACGCTTGGCAGATGATATGCTTTCGCACCGCACAAAAGTTACAGCCACGCAACTTCCGCCGGTTGTGAACAACTGCCGGGGGTTGGGAGCTTGACTATGACACGGACGAGGCGTTCGCTCCGCGCCGTTCAAGTATCGGGTCACCTACCTGAAACGCAAAAATACAACTGCATCGCACCATGCAAAAATCGTTCCTTCAATCGTTCGTCCTCACAGTGCTCATGACGCTCGCCTTGGCGCTTGCACCCAGCGCCTTGGCCCAGCTCGTATCCTCGGGCCTGACCGGCACCATCCGCGGCAATGACGGCTCTCCGGTGGCTGGCGCCACGGTCACCGCCGTCCACACGCCGACCAACGCGACATTCACCGCCATCACCAACCCTGCCGGCCGGTACAATTTCCGCGGCATCCCGGTGGGCGGCCCCTACACCATCACCGCCAGTGCCACCGGTTACAACGAGGGCAGGGTCGAGGAGATTTACTCCGTGCTCGGCATCGACGCGGAGGTGAATCTGGTGCTCAAATCCGATGTGCTCCAGCTCGAGAAACTCGTGGTGGGCGGCGACCAGAGCGACTTGGATGCCTCCGCCACCGGTTCGGGCATGACCATCACCGCCGAAAAACTCGCGGCCAAGCCGACCTCCGAGCGCTCGCTCGCCGACATGATCAGCGCCTCTCCCTTGGTCACCCTCCGCGACACTTTCGGCGACCGCGAGGAATCCCAGCTCACCGCCGTCGGCCAGAACAACCGCTACAACTCCATCCAGATCGACGGTTCCCGCATCAACGATCTCTTCGGCCTCAACGCCACCGGCCTGGCTTCCTTCTTCAACCCCCTTTCCTTGGACAACCTCGAGCAACTGGCCGTCCAGATCTCCCCCTACGACGTCCGCCAGGCCGGTTTCACCGGCGCCTCGATCAATGCCGTCACCAAGTCCGGAACCAACCAGTTTCACGGTATGCTTCAGTATATCTTCCGTGGCGACGAACTCTTCGGCCTCCAAATGCAGGGCTACAATCCTCGCGAGGAGTTCCTTACCGGCACCAAGCTGCTCCCGCGCATGGAGCGCCAGACCCTTTATGCCAACTTTGGCGGCCCCATCATCAAGGACAAACTCTTCTTCTTCGTTTCCTACGAGGACTTTGAAAGCGTTATCGCCGGCCGCGACCCCCGTGCAAGCACAACGGCGGAGCAGCAGCTTGTCGACCGCCTCACCCAGATCAGCACGGCCGCGGGCAAGGACATCGATTGGGGCAAACCTGTCACCTCCCAAACCTCCAACACCTCCACTGACGAGAAAATCACCGCCAAGCTCGACTGGCAGATCAACAGCAACCACCGGATGACCCTGCGTTACACTTCCACCGAGGGCGTGCTGCCGCAGTTCGGCAATTTTGCCAACTCCACCTCCAGCCTCAACGGCGTCAACGCCGGCATCACCATCACCCCCGACGGACATTTCTACACCCAGACTCGCGAGGAAAAGACGATCGCCGGCCATCTCAACAGTCAGTGGACCCCTAACTTCAAAACCGAGATCCGATACTCGCAGACCTCCCAAGACCAACTGACCCCCTTGAACACGATCGCGCCGATGGTCCTGGCCGGCGGCCTCACCGCCATCGATCTGAACACCGGGGCGACCACGACCAACGCTGCCTTCGTCGCCGGCACCGAGCAATTCCGCCACGGCAACGTGATCCAGGTGGACAGCAAACAAATGAGCGCTGCCGGCGACTACTTCTGGAGGAATTTCGTCTTCACCGCCGGCGTCGAGCGCGAGCAGACCGATGTTTACAACCTCTTCCGTAACGGCTCCTACGGTCTGGTGGCCTACCGCAGCCTCACCGACTTCCTGAACGACACCAATGCAGTCATCCAACGCAATGTTTATGATCCCAATGTGCGCAACGTCGCCGACGTCTCCGACTTCGCCACCACCGGCGTCTTTGCCCAAGCAAAATGGGACGTGAACTCCCGGCTGTCGATGACCGGCGGCCTCCGCTACGAATTCGTGGACAGCGCCACGCCGCCGCTCAACCAGGCCTTCGTCACCGCCACCGGATTCCGGAACGACGGCATGGTGGATGGCACAAGTGCCCTCTCCCCGCGCGTCGGCTTCAACCTGGCGCTGGACGATGATCGCACCACCCAGATCCGCGGCGGCCTCGGCCACTTCTTCGGCCGCGCCCCTTGGGTAATCTTCTCCAACTCGTGGAACGCCCCCGGCGTCGGCAGCTTCACCCTTCTTTCCAGCCAGGGCCAGCTCCCGACCAGCCTGACCGCCTACCTGCGCGACCACTTCGACCCGGCCAACCCGATCGGCACGGGCACGGACAACCCGAGCCTCCGCCGCGAGGTGGACTGGGTGGACGACGGCACCGAGTTTCCCCAATCTTGGCGCGGCAACCTCGCCATCGAGCGCAAGCTGCCGTTCCTTGACTCCGTGCTCACCGCCGAGGTCGTGCATAGCATCGTGGATCAGGCCTTGTTCCTCACCAACGAGAACCTCCGCCCGACCACCGTCGGCGCCGACGGCCGCCAGCGCTTCGCCGGCAACCCCTCCACCCTGGCCAACGCGAAATTCGCCGGCTACACCAACCTGATCCGGGTGCAGAACACCGACGTGGGCGAGTCCACTTACTTCACCCTCCAATGGTCCCGCCCAGTGAAGAACAAGTGGGGCTTCGACCTCTCCTACGCCCGAGGCAAATCCACCGAGGCCCAGCCCATCGGCCAGACGACCGCCGGCGGCCAGTGGTTCCGCAACGCCATCTTCAACCAGAACACCGTCGAGGAAGGCACCTCCGACTTCGAGATCAAGGACCGCATCCAGCTCAATCTCATCCGCCAGTTCGAGTTCTTTAGGAACTACCGGACCACCGTCTCCCTCTACTACGAGGGCCGCAGCGGCAATCCCTACAGCTGGGTCTTTGGCAGCGATCTCAACGGCGACGGCATCTCCGGCAACGACTTGGTGGCGGTGCCGACCGACGCCAACGACTCGCGTTTCGACTTCTCGGGCATGACCACCGCCCAGCGCGACGCCTGGTTCGCCTTCCTGCAATCCAGCGGTCTCTCCGCCTACGCCGGCGGCTACGCCCCGAAGAACTCCTTCACCGAGCCGTGGGTCAACCGCCTGGATCTGAAGTTCATCCAGGATATCCCGATCCGCGGTTCCGCCAAGATGCAGCTCTTCCTCGACTTCATCAACTTCGGCGCCTTCCTCAGCCGCGACACCTTCGGCTACTACGAGATCGTCTCCGGTCCCAACGGTGTGTTCCGCACCCGGAACGCGACCAACTCGACGGCCTACGGCTCGGATGGCCGCATCCGCCCGACCTTCACCTCGGCTCCCGGGGCGATCGGCATTGATAACGGCATGTCCCGCTGGCGCATCCAGGTTGGTGCGAAGCTGATCTTCTGAGAACCGCTTCGGACCTGATTCCTCGCCCCTTCCCGAGGCGCTCCGCTCACCGCGGAGCGCCTTTTTGTTTGCCCGTAAAACGGGGCAAACATTCGCGCCGAGCCGCAAGGCGAAGGCGGATCAACCGCACCGACCTGTCGCCGACTCGTCAGCCACCCTGTCGTCGTAGTCTTGGCAAAGGATGACGGCTTGGCGACGGCTGAAGCCCGCCTTTCCCCTGGAGATCCCTGCGCGGAACCGACACCCTCCGCGCAAAAAAATTTTCCGCGCCACCGCGAAAATCCCGCGGCGCGATTTCCCCTCGGAGAATTTTGCGCGAACCCGGAAATTTTCCGTCAAGAAAAATTTCGCGCGGTGCGCGTCGCCATCGCGCAAAACGGTTTCCCGAGGGAAAACCACGCACCCGCACCGTTCTCCGACGCGGCGACGGCGGGCGCGAAGCCGCGTTTTCGTTGTCCACAAAAAAAGTGACGGAAAATTTGCGAAACCCGTCGGGATTCCAGTTGACGGTGCCGGAGGCCAATCCCATTAGTTGTGGTCAAGGTTCCGGGCATCCACATCCTGTGGTGGTCGATAACGTGTCGGGAAATTCTGGCAACTTCTGCTCGCCAGCGCTTTTCGGCCGTCGCTAGACCACGGGACACACGCTGCTTTTCCCCCAAAAGATCCGTCTCTCCGACTCTCCGCTCAACAGCACAAGGCTACTGCCATGCAAAAATCATTCACCGTCGGCACCAAGACATTCGTCCTCGATCACGACAAGGCCGAGGCCGCGTTCGCGGCCAAGAAGGTCATCAACGGCCGCCAAGTCCCCTACTTCAACATCCTCCCGCTCAAGTTCCAGTGGGCCTACGACCTCTACAAGACGATGAAGGCGAACCACTGGGAGCCCGAGGACATCCCGATGGGCAAGGACATCGAGCAGTGGCGCGATCCCAAGACCGTCAACGACATCGAACGCTGGATCATCCGCATGGGCATCGGCTACTTCTCCGCCGCCGAGGGCATCGTCGGCGACAACATCCAGCACGTCGTCCGCGAGATCGTCACCGCCCCCGAGCTGAAGCTCGTGCTCGGCCGCCACGCCCACGAGGAAAACATCCACGCCGACTCGCTCCTCTACATGATCTCCTCGCTCGGCATCAACCCGCACGAGTGCGAGGCCATGTTCGAGGACATCAAGTCCATCGAGCGCAAGAACGAGTTCGTCAACAAGGTCAGCCGCGACCTCCGCCGCGACCTCGACATGACCCAACCGGCCAACAAGAAGCTCCTGGCGAAAAACATCTTCGTCTTCGGCCAGTGCATGGAGGGCACCCAGTTCTACGGCCTCTTCGGCATGATCCTCTCGCTCTACCGCCAGAACAAGTTCCCCGGCATCGGCCAGATGTTCCGCTACACCCTCCGCGACGAGTCCAACCACATCGAACTCTTCCGCAACCTGTTCATGGACCTCGTCAGCGAGAACCCCGAGATCTGGACCGCCGACTACAAGGAGGAACTCCGTGCGACCATGGCCGAGGGCGTGCAGCTCGAAAAGGATTTCATCAAGGATTGCCTGCCCGTGAACTCGGTCGGCCTCTCCATCGACGACTTCACGACCTATATCGACTACATCGCGGACCGCCGCCTCGAGGGTTGCGGCCTCACCCCGCTCAATCCCGGCATCAAGAACCCCCTCCCCTGGCTCGCCGAGATGATGGACATCAAAAAGGAGCAGAACTTCTTCGAGGGCCGCGTCACCGAGTATCAGAAATCCTCCGCCCTCGCCGTCGCCAGCGACGACGAACTTTGATCCGCTGCTGTCCGGCGGGGTCTCCGCACCCCGCCTCCCGGAATCACCGTCTTCCGTTCTCCCTTCTCCTCTCCCTCCTTCCTCCCATGAGCAACCACGTCGCCCAAGACCTTGCCCTCAAAAAACTTACCGTAGCCCCCCAGGATCAGAAACCCAACTACAACTGGCGCGACATCCTCCGCGACGAGGAGGTCGCCGTCCCCGAGGTCCAGGTCCTCTGCCCGCACGGCGAGGAGCGTTTCGACCTCTGCGAGGTCGCCGACACCGTCGGCCGCTCCCTCGCCAACCTCCTGCTCGCCAAGGGCGAAAAGGACATCTTCAACGACAAGAACCAGCGCTTCGTCGCCGACGTCACGCGCGAAGTCGCCTCCAACCTCACCAAGAAAGCCCTCGAGCGCGGCCCGCTCCGCGTCTCCCTCCACGATCTCTACGTGCTCATCGAAAAGACCCTCGTTGACAACAACGCCCACGACGTCGCCAAGAGCCTCCTGCTCAAGCGCGCCTCCAAACTCAACGGCGCCCGCGACACCCACGGCGTCACTGTCCGTCTCATCCGCCGCAACAACCAGGTCGTCCCCTGGAACGAGGCCAAGATCGAGATCGCCATCCGCAAGGCCTTCCTCTCCCTCCAGAAGGACCCCACCCCCGCCACCGCCATCGCCCGCGCCGTCAGCGAGCGCGCCCGCCAGGTGAAACAGGCCTTCCTCCACATCGAGGAGGTCCAGGACATGGTCCAGGAGGAACTCATGAAGTCCGGCCACTACAAGGTCGCCGAGGACTACATCCTCTACCGCGCCCACCGCGCCGCCGTCCGCGCCGCCGCCGGCCAGACCGACGAGACCGCCGCCCCCGCCCCGCAGCAGCAGAGCTCCCTGGTCGTCGTCACCAAGCCCGACGGCTCCACCTTCTTCTGGAACGGCGAGGACCTCAAGAAGCGCATCGAGTTCGCCTCCATCGGCCTCGACCTCTGCCTCTCCCCCGACGAGATCGAGACCGAACTCCGCCGCGCCCTCTTCGACAACATCGCCCTCGGCGACCTCAACAACACCATCGTCCTCAACGCCAAGACCCTCATCGAGAAGGACGCCGACTTCGCCAAGTTCGCCGGCCGCATCCAGCTCACCTACATCTACGAGGAGGTCCTCGGCTGGGACATCGTCAAGGACGGCATCGGCGCCCTCAAGCGCTTCCACCAGCAGGCCTTCGCCCGCTACATCGAGCGCGGCATCGAGATCAAACGCCTCTCCCCCCGCCTCAAGGAATACGACCTCGCCAAGGTCGCCGCCGCCCTCGACCCCTCCGCCGACCTCGAATTCGACTTCCTCGGCATCCAAACCCTCTACGACCGCTACCTCATCATCGACAAGACCGGCAAGCGCTCCCGCCGCCTCGAGACGCCCCAGTTCTTCTGGATGCGCGTCGCCCTCGGCCTCTTCCTCGACGAGAAGAAGAAGACCCGCGAGGACTGGGCCATCCGCCTCTACGACCTCTACAAGAGCCGCCGCTTCTGCAGCTCCACCCCCACCCTCTTCAACTCCGGCACCCTCCACAGCCAGCTCTCGTCCTGCTACCTCTACTACGTGGACGACACCATCGAGGGCATCTTCCAGCGCGGCATCGCCGACAACGCCTACCTCTCCAAGTGGGCCGGCGGCCTCGGCGGCTCCTGGACCTCCGTCCGCGGCACCGGCGCCCACATCGCCGGCACCAACGGCGAATCCCAGGGCGTCATCCCCTTCCTCAAGCTCCACAACGACCAGCTCGTCGCCGTCAACCAGGGCGGCAAGCGCAAGGGCTCCGGCTGCGCCTACCTCGAATCCTGGCACAACGACATCTTCGAGTTCCTCGAACTCCGCCGCAACACCGGTGACGACCGCCGCCGCACCCACGACATGAACACGGCCAACTGGATCCCCGACCTGTTCATGAAGCGCATGGAGGCCCGCAGCCACTGGACCCTCTTCCGCGCCAACGAAACCCCCGACCTCCACCACCTCTACGGCCGCAAGTTCGAGGAAGCCTACCTCCGCTACGAGAAGCTCGCCGAGGAGGGCAGGATCCAGGGCCACAAGATCGAGGCCCTCGAGCTCTGGAAGAAGATGCTCTCGATGCTCTTCGAGACCGGCCACCCCTGGATCACCTTCAAGGACCCCTGCAACGTCCGCTCCCCGCAGGACCACGTCGGCGTCATCCACTCGTCCAACCTCTGCACGGAGATCACGCTCAACACCTCCAACGACGAGACCGCCGTCTGCAACCTCGGCTCCGTCATCCTCGACTCCCACCTCAAGCCCGACGGCTCCCTCGACCTCGAGAAACTGCGCGAGACCATCCGCGTCGCCGTCCGCGCCCTCGATAACGTCATCGACATCAACTTCTACCCCACCGAGGCCGCCAAGCGCTCCAACCTGCGCCACCGCCCCATCGGCTTGGGCGTCATGGGCCTCGCCAACGCCCTTTACATGAAAGGCGTCGCCTTCGCCTCACCGGAAGCCGTCGAGTTCAACGACGAGTTCATGGAGGCCATCGCCTTCTACGCCTACGAGGCCTCCTCCGACCTCGCCGCCGAGCGCGGCACCTACTCCACCTACAAGGGCTCGAAGTGGGACCGCGGCCTCCTGCCCCCCGACACCGTGGACCTCCTCGAGCAGGAGCGCGGCCTCCCCATCCAGGTCCCGCGCGGCGGCCGCATGAACTGGGAGCCCCTCCGCAAAAAGATCGCCAAGCAGGGCATGCGCAACAGCAACGTCCTCGCCATCGCCCCCACGGCCACGATCTCCAACATCACCAACACCTCCCCCTGCATCGAGCCCACCTACAAGAACCTGTATGTGAAATCGAACCTCTCGGGCGAATTCGTGGTGCTGAATCCCTTCCTCGTGAAGGACCTCAAGGCCCGCGGCCTCTGGAACCAGGAGATGATCGACGCCCTCAAGTATTTCGACGGCGAGCTGAAGGACATCGAGCAGATCCCCGCCGACCTCAAGGCCCGCTACCTCACCGCCTTCGACGTCGAGTTCAAGTGGGTGATCGACGCCGCCGCCCGCCGCCAGAAGTGGATCGACCAGGCCCAGTCCGTGAACCTCTGGCTCAAGACCCCCGACCTGAAGACCCTCAGCCACATGTATCGCTCCGCCTGGCACGCCGGCCTCAAGACCACCTACTACCTCCGCACCCTCGGCGCCTCGAACATCGAGAAAGCCACGGTCACGGTGAAGAAGGAAGTCCGCGGCATCGCCGGCGAATCCAAAGCCGACACCGCCGCCCGCGACACCGCCGCAGCCGCAACGGCCGCCGCCGCTGCTCCGACTGAGATTCAGGTTTCAAGTCTCAGCTCTCAGGTTTCCGCTTCGGCGACTGCGCCGAAGAAGACCTACACCGCCGAGGAAAAGCGCGTCTGCTCCATCGAAGCCATGAAACGCGGCGAGGAATGCGAAGCCTGCCAATAATCAGATTGAACTAAAACGGGCCGGAAGCATGGGTTAAACCCGTGCTTCCGGTTTTTCTTTATGGTCAGAGATGCCCTAATTTCATCGCCTAAGGTTACACCGAAGCGCGTGCCGGCCTCCCGGAGACATGCCGCCCTCGAGTTGAATCGCTTGGCGTCCGAGGATCGTTCGGTGCACGACTGGTATCGCTTCGTGCTATCCGAGAGCAGCTCCGCGAGGAAGTCGTCGTATTGCAATGGAAAGGAGGAACCCGTCGTGGCTAAGCCCAAGAAAAAACCCAACCGATACGAGAAGATCATTGAGCAGCTCTTTTTCGCGCACTACAAAAGCGACCTTCGTGAACTTGAAGTGCATCGGGATGAAATACCTCAAGGACGCGACCCCGGCCGGCGTGCTGCTCGGCAGCGGCAAACTCGCGACCGAGCTGGACCGGCTCGATCTGATCGACGAATACAGGTTCCTCGTCCATCCCCGGATCGCCGGCCACGGCCCCACCCTCTACCAGGGCGGGTTGCCCGGCACTCGACGCTCGAATGGGTCTCGGCCAACCCCCTCCGCAACGGCGCCCTCGCCCTGCACTACCGCCGCGCCCGCTGACCCGGCGCTGCAAAGGCCCGGCCAAAAGATGTCATGGGCCAAGCCCACGCCTTAAGCGACCCATTCCGTGTGTTCAGTGTGTTCCGTGGTTTCATTATTCCCTCTGGCCGGCGATGGAGATGCCATCGCCGCGACGGTGCCGAGGCAGGTCGCGGGTGCCAAATCCGGGGTTGAATCCATCCTTAGCCGGACTAGGTTGCACGCATGAGCACCGTGCAGGAGATCGAGTCCGCCCTCAGCCGCCTTTCCCCCGAGGAAATGCGCCAGGTGCGCGACTGGCTCGAGCAGCAGTTGGAAGACCAACTGCCCCTGACGGACGAGGTCAAGGGCCAGATCAACCGTTCGGAGCGCGAGATGATCTCAGGTCAGCGCCCCCGCACGCGCTGATCCGCCCCCTTGAGTCGCGCGTTGCAGATCTACTATTCCGGATTCGATGCAGTCTTCCTGAAACTGCCGGACGATGTCCGCCGCCGGATCGAAGCCGCCATCGACGACATGGGGCTTCGCCTTGGTGCGTATCCACACTACCGCATGACTGGCAGCAGCCACTACCGGCTGCGGGTGGGCGACTACCGCATCATCTACACCTTCGATGCCGCCCGGAACGAAATCCACCTGCTCGCCGTCGGCCAC
This sequence comes from Verrucomicrobiota bacterium, assembly GCA_049322455.1. Lineage (GTDB taxonomy): Bacteria > Verrucomicrobiota > Verrucomicrobiia > Opitutales > Opitutaceae > Lacunisphaera. The sequence continues at coordinate 70,016 of JBMOQY010000040.1, forward strand.
CGTCGCGACATCTACCGTCAATAAGCGACCATGCCAACCCGCCCGAACGCGCAGCAAAGATGTCCCGTCTTGCCTCTTGACTGAGCCTATCGCCCGCCGGCCGTTTTAGTCACCCATCGCGCGGCTCTGCGCGCGCCTCTCTTTGCGGTCTCAGCCGGCCTCATGCAGTTGAAAAACCACAGGTGCACACAAATACACACAGATCGCCCGGACAGAGCAACCAACCAAGGAGAGCATCGAAGCACGGAATGGTTTCGGTCTCGGGTTCCCCAAGCCCCTATCCATCCGTGTTCATTTGTGGTTCCTCGCTGTTTTCAATGGGTAGCGGGTAGGTCGAGGTGCCCGGCGGTGAAGTAAAGCATGGTGATAAGGTTCTCGGTGGTGCGGAAGCCGCGGGCCTTGCGTTTGACGGCGGAGAAGAC
>JBMOQY010000041.1:0-65874 GCA_049322455.1 Verrucomicrobiota bacterium
CGGTTCTGCGAGACGCCCAGCGTCCTGCGGGACTTGGAAGCGTGGACGCGCCGCCGGCTGTGCTGCCTCATCTGGCAGCACTGGAAACGCGGCCCGCGCCGCTTCCGGGAGTTGGTGCGCCGAGGCAAAGGGCCGGACTCAAGAACGGCGCGCTACTGGCTCGCGCAGTCGCTGCTCAATTTGATGTCTTCCTGACGGTGGACAAGAACCTGCCCATTCAGCAAAAGCTGGCGGCCTATGCCATCGCGGTGGTTGTCCTCCGTTGTCCGACCAACGATATCAACGATCTCAAGAAGCTGGTGCCGGCATTGCTCGCCAAACTGCCAGATGTCAGAAAGGGCGAAGCCGTGATCGTCAAAGCCTGAAACTGGTCAGGCTGCGGAAATTGACATGACGGGTGCGCAGGGAGAGCGGATCGCCATCCTCCGCGGCCCTCCTGCCTTTTTCCGGGCCGGAACGCCCGGAGGTGTCTGTTTCGATTCGGCGGAGACGATTCGTCCTGCGTCAAGGTCACGGAAAAGTAGGCAAACCGGGGATTTCCTGTCAGGTTCCGGGCCGTTTCCACCACTTGTCCGGTGACATGAATACTTCAGCCCCTTCGATGGACGATGCCGAATTGGTCGCCCGCAGCCTGGCTGGCAGTCGCGAGGCATTTGGCAGGATCGTGCAGCGCTACCAGGCGACGGTCTGCGGACTGGCGTATAGCGCGACCGGCAGCGTGAGCCGCAGCGAAGATCTCGCCCAGGAAACCTTCGTGACTGCCTGGCAGCAACTGGGGAACTTGCGGGAGCCGGGCAAGCTGCGCGGCTGGCTTTGCGGCATTGCGCGCAACCTCATCAGCGCCGAGCGGCGCCGGTTGGGTCGGGAGCTCGCGCACCAGGCCGGCACCCTGGTTGACGAACTGCCGGCGGGCGGGGACATGCCGTCGGCACAGGCGGTTTCGGCGGAGGAACAGGCGCTGCTCTGGCGCGAGGTCGGACAGTTGCCGGAAAGCCTCCGGGAGGTCCTCGTGCTTTATTACCGGCAGGAACAGTCGGTCGCGAGCGTGGCAGCCGACCTCAACCTGAGCGAGGAGGCCGTCATGCAACGGCTGTCGCGGGGACGGCGCCTGCTGCATGAACGCATGCTGGTCTTCGTCGAAGAGGCGCTGACCCGCACGAAACCCGGCCGGCAGTTCAGCGTGAACGTGCAGATGGCGCTGCCGATCATCGGGCCGGGAGCGGGCATGACCTCCACCAAGGGCATGGTCCTCAAGGGGGGCGGGGGATTGTGGGCTTTCGCACTTCCGTTGGTGGGAATGTTTGCCGCGTTGGGGCTTAGTTGGCATGACATCAGGCAGGCACGGAACCCGCAGCAGAGACGCTTTGCCCGGCGGTGGCATGCGGCCCTTTGGATCTCGATCGGGCTGCTGTTGCTGGCCTTGCGGGGAGTGGCCGCCCTGGCTGAGCACCGGCGTTGGCGACTGGAGAGCCTGCTCGAGGCCAGCATCGGGATCTGGTTCTGCTACCTGATGATCCTGGCCTCGTTGTTTGTGTTCATGTATCGCCGGATGGAGGCGGCTTTCCGGGGCGAGCCCGTAGCCGCGGTCGTGGACGGAAGGTGGACGATCATCGCCACCTATGTCGCCAGCACCGCGTGGATCATCGGACTGGCCTGGCTCCTGGGTGATGGCGGCGCAGCTTTGCTCGTCCTTCTCCTCACGGGCATGCTGGCAGCCTGGCACCTCCGGGAGCTGGGAGGCCGGGTCGGCTGGCCCGCGCAGCAGCTGACATTTGCCTGTCATGCGGCGCTTTGTGTCGGGTTGCTTCTGGTCGTGAACGTGCGCGTGGACGTATGGGTGGCGCCGCTTTACGGAGTCCCGGTGGAGGAGATGCGCGGCGCGCTGGACATGGGACTGATCCACATGCTCACCGGGGTGCTGATCGGGTGGGCTGCGTTGCTCTTCACGATTACGGGTCGGAGGTTCCGACGGGACTGAATAATGGTCTGGCGACGGCTCCCGATATCAAAGCCTTGTCGGGTCCGGCCGGAGCGAACCCAAGTTTTGGAGCGGCGTGCCCGGATCTCGCCGAGCGGGCACCTATCGGTCTCACTCATTCCGTGTCTTCGGTGTGTTCCGTGGTTTCTCCTCGGACCGATCCCGGCACAAAGCGCACCGAGGTGGCGCGAGTCCACGGGGAATTGCTCCGTGCTCTCGGTGCATCCTTCTGCCTTTCTCCGTGTCGAAACTGCCTTGGCCGCTTGGCACGGTTCGTCGGGACCAGCTGTCGCTTGGCAGGCAGACTCGCTCTGCTTTTTGTGAAAATTCGTGCCCATTTGTGGCATACTCCGATCCGTGCCATCCGTGAAATCCGTGGCAAAAAAACCCGGCCTCTCCGCCTCCGGCAAAACTGCTCAATCATTCGACCAACGAACTCATGGCGGCGTTCGCGGAATAGGGTAATTTCGGGGTGGTCCGCTCCGGGCCAATTTACCCCATGTCCTTGCTGTTCGCTTCCCGTCGCAGGCTTGCCTGCCTTCTCGTCATCGCCACCTGGCCGGTTCTGGCGTCCGCCCAGACCCAGAACGTCACGGTCACCGTCAACACCGGCACCGCGGTGCGCACCGTGGACGAGCGTGTGTTCGGCATCAATGCCGTCATCTGGGACCGCGAGGCTGGGAGCAGCCAGACCGTCGCGCTCCTCCAGCAGGCCGGCATCCGCACCATCCGCATCCCGGGCGGTTCGCTGTCCGACGTCTATCACTGGCGCCTCAACAAGAGCATCGACACCGCTAATGGCAACCAGCTCAACCCTTGGGTCTGGTGGTCGGGCATGCACAAATTCGCCAGCCTCATCACCGGCCTCGAGGCGCAGGCCTTCGTCACCGTGAACTACGGCTCGGGCACACCCGAGGAGGCCGCTGCCTGGGTCGCCTACGCCAACGCGGCCACCACCAGCACGACCGCGATCGGCACCGATAGCACCAATTACGACTGGCAAGATGCCGGTTTCTGGGCGCGCCTGCGGGCCTCATCCTCGCCAGTCATGCCCGACGACGACATGAACTTCCTGCGGGTCGGGCGGACCTCGCCCTACGGTCTCAAATACTGGGAAATCGGCAACGAGTGCTACGGCCAGCCATGGGAGGTGGACCTCAATTCCCGCCCTCATGATCCCCAGCAGTATGCCGAGCGGGCCAAGCTCTACATCGAGAAGATGAAGGCCGTGGACCCGACCATCAGGATCGGCGTCGTCGTGACGGCCCGCGAAGACGACTACAGCAACGGCTACACCCGTTCCGTTCGCAATCAGCGCACGGGCGTTTCCTTCCGCGGTTGGACTCCGGTGATGCTGACCCGACTCAGTGAGCTCGGCGTCACACCCGACATGGTGATCTACCACCGCTACGAGCAGGGGCCAGCCGCGCTCCAGCCCAGCAACGGCGAGAATGACGCCGGCCTGTTGCAGAAGGCCAAGACCTGGCCCGACGACGCGGCGGCCATCCGCCGAATGGTCAACGATTACCTTGGTGCCACCGAAGGCGCGAAGGTTGAGATCGTAGTCACAGAGAACAACTCCGTCTATTCCAACCCGGGCAAGCAGACCACCAGCCTCGTCAACGGGCTCTTCCTCGCCGACAGCATCGGCAACATCCTGCAGACCGAGATCAATGCTCTCATGTGGTGGGACACGCGCAACGGCACCGACTTCACCAACAACAACAGCGCTTCCCTCTACGGCTGGCGCAACTACGGCGATTACGGCGTGCTGTCGTCGCCGGCGACGGGCGGTCCGTCCACGTATTTCGAGCCCTATCCCACCTACTACGCGCTCAAGCTGCTCTCGCGGTTCGCCCGCCACGGCGACACGGTCGTGTCGGCCACCAGCAACAACAGCCTGCTCTCGGTGTTCGCCGTCAAGCCCCTTGCGGGCGGGGTGAACCTGCTCGTGATCAACAAAGACCCCGCCAACCCGCTCACGGCCAGCATCACGGTGAACGGTTTCACGCCCGCCTCGTCGGCGACGCTGTATTCCTATGGCAAGCCGCAGGACGATGCCGCCAAACCGGGTGGCAGCGGCTCGCCCGACCTCGCCAGCTCCACCCTGAGCAACACAGGGACGAGCTTCACGGCGACCTTCGCCTCGTATTCGATGAGCGTGATCGCCCTGACGCAGGCGAGTTCCACGCCGACCACACCCACGACGCCGACAACCCCGCCCAGCTCGGGTGGCGGAGGCGGCGGGAGAGGAGGAGGGGGCGGCGCACCGTCGGTGTGGTTTGCGGGCGCGCTGGTCGTGCTGCTGGTGGTTCGCGGTATCGGCCGGCGGTGAGCCGTCGGGATTGTGGGCTGTAGCACGGCATCTCCGAATGCCGCCTGTTTGACGGCGGGGTGCCGGGGACCCCGCCTGCAAAATGCCCGACCTTGACGCCTGCGCGCCGTTGCACAGCCTGGGGCGCAACAACCAAGCCGTCCGAGGGCCGGGCCGGCGAAAAGGACTCCATGGAGATGACCGGCCCCGGAAACGGAATTTTGCGCGCAGCCTGGGGGCTGCTTCTTGGCGGATTGCTCGTCGGACTGGGTGTGTTGTCTGGCCGGGCGCAGGAGCCGGCGCCTTCAGCCCGCCAACGCATCCGCGAGTTGCGGACGGAAATCGCCCGGCACGACGAGTTGTATTTCAAAAAAGCCGCGCCGGAGATCACCGATGCCGAATGCGACGCGCTGAAGCGGGAATTGCGCGCCTTCGGGCAGGCGCAACCGGAGGCGGGGACCGGCGAGGCGCATATCGGCGACGACCGCAGCGGCCGCTTTCCGACGCGCCCGCGTCGCGTGCGGATGCCCGCCTGGACAAAGCCTACACCGAGGCGGAATGGCGGGCGTTCCATGCGCAGTTGGCGAAGCCGCGCGGGCGGCCCGACCTCGGATTCGTCGTCGAACCGAAATACGGCGGTATGGCCATCAGCCTCACCCATGCACACGGCGTGCTGGTGCGCGCGGTCACGCGCGGCAACGGCGCCGAGGGAGACGACGTCACGGCCCAATGTGCGCGCGATCACCGGCCTGCCCGAAAGAATGAAGGGAGCCGGGATTCCCGACTTGGCGGAGTTGCGTGGGGAGATCTACTGCGACTCGGCCGAATTCACGCGGCGCAAGAGGCGGCCGGCGAGGGCGCGGGGGCAAAGCTCGCCGAAGCGCAGAGGATGGGCGTGAGGATTCTCACCGCGCAGGAGTTCGAGACCCTGCTGGGTCCGCCGTAACTCTTGCCAGCGGGAGGGGGAGCGTGTTCCGTGGTTTCACCATGGAAGTCATCTTTCTCGGCACGGGCACGTCGCAGGGCGTGCCGATGATCGCCTGCGATTGTCCGGTCTGCACGTCGTCCGATCCCCGCAACCGACGCACCCGCGCCTGCATCCATGTCGTGATGGACGGACTGCACGTGCAGGTGGACGCCGCACCCGAGTTCCGGCTCCAGTGCCTGCGCGAGGACATCCGGAAGCTGGATTTTTTCATCCTCACGCACGGGCATGCCGACCATGTCGTCGGCATGGACGACCTGCGGCGGTTCTGCGACCTGCTCGGCGGCAACGCGCTCACGGTTTATACGACCGACGAAGGCATGGCGCGCGTGCTGTCCATTTTCCCCTATGCGATCGCCGAGCGGCCGGTGTCGAAGGGTTATGCGGCTTTCAAGCTCCTGGAAATGCCCGCGGTGCTCGAGCTGCCGCAGGGCACGATCCGGGCCACGCTGCTCCCGCACGGCGGCATCAACACGCTCGGGCTGGTCTTCGAGGAGAAGTCGTCCGGCAGGCGTTTCGCCTACTACAACGACTGCAAGCGCATCCCCCGCGAGGCGGTGGCGCTGGCCAGGGGTGCCGACGCGGTCGTGCTCGACGGCCTGCGGGTCGAGCCGCACCCGTCGCACATGAACATCGCGGAGGCCTGCGCCGCCGCCGCCGAGATCGGCGGCAAGGCGACCTGGCTCACGCACCTGACCCACGGCATCGACCACGAGACCTGGAGCCGGAAGCTCGCCTCGCAGGGCGTGCAGCTCGCCCACGACGGCATGAGGCTGAGATTGTAGGGTGGCATATCGGAGTGCCGCCAAATCAGGCAAGCGGGGTTCGGAGCCCCCGCCCAGCTCTGCCGGTCGGGTTTTTCAGAACGGCCAGACGCGCGGGATCACATACATCGCCACGGCGAAGCAGATCAGGTTGAGCGGCACACCGATCTTGACGAAGTCCTTGAAGCGGTAACCGCCCACGCCATAGACGTAGGTGTTGGTCTGGTAGCCGATCGGGGTGGCGAAGGCCGCCGAGGCGGCGACGCAGACGGCGATGACGAAGGGGCGCGGATCGACCCCGGCGACCCCCGCGATGCCCAGCGCGATGGGGGTCATGAGCGCGGCCACGGCATTGTTGGAGAGGACTTCGGTCAGACCCATCGTCACGAGATAAATGCAGGCGAGCATCACCAGGGGCTTGTGCGGGCCGCTGACGAAAAGGTTGACGCCTTCCACGAGGTTGTGGGCCACCCAGGCGGCTGCGCCGGTGTGCTGCATGGCGGCGCCGAGCGCCAGCATGCCGAAGATCACGAACAGCAGGTTCCACTCGATGGAGTCGTAGGCGTCCTTGGGCTTGAGGCAGCCGGTGACGCAGACAAACACCGAGCCGGCGATGGCGCCGATCTCGATGGGCACGAGGTCGAAGGTCTCGGCCAGCACGACGGCGGCGATGGTGGCCAGCACGAGCGGAATCTTGGTATGGAGCGAAAAGGAGGGCAGGGGCGGACGGTCGAAGAGGATGATGTCGTCGCCTTGGCGCAGGGCGTTGACGGCCTGGGGCGTGCCCATCATGAGCAGGATGTCGCCCATCTGCAGGGGCAGGGTCTCCAGTTTTTCGCGGACGTTTTCGCCGCCGCGATGGACGGCCAGCACGACGACGCGGTAGCGCTGGCGGAAATTCAGTTCGCTGATGCTGCGGCCGATGATTTCGGAGTTGGGGGCCACGGCGCCCTCGAACACCACGCCCTCGTGCGCGGCGATCTGCTCCAAGCCGGCCTCGGCCGTGAAATCGAAGCCCGGCATGGCGCGGGCGCGGGCGATGCCGGAGGGCCGGCACGCGAGCACGAGGCGGTCTCCGTCGCTCAGGGGCGTGACGTCGGGATCCACCGTGATCGCCACGCCGTCGCGCACCACCTCGATCACGCGGAAGCCGCGGGCGGAGACCAGTCCGGCGGTTTTCAGGCTCTTGCCGATCAGGGGCGAACCCGGCGGCACGAAAGCCTCGGTGAGGTATTCCCGGCGCTCCGCGTCGGTCAGGATGGAGGTGAGCGATTCGCGGGCGGGGAGCAGATATTTGCCCGCGATCGCGAGATAGAGTCCGCCGATCACGGCGGCGGGCACGCCGACGGACGAGATTTCCAGCATGGTCATCGCCGGCTCGCCGCGGTCCACGAGGATGCCGTTGACGACGAGGTTGGTGGAGGTTCCGATGAGGGTGCAGGTGCCGCCGAGCACCGAGGCGTAGGAAAGCGGGATGAGGAACTTGGAGGCCGGCAGGCTCATCTTGCGGGCCAGGCTCAGCACCACCGGCACGAACACCACGACGACGGGCGTGTTGTTGATCCAGGCCGAGATGAAGGCCACCAGCGCGACGAGCAGGAAAAGCACGACCTGATAGGGCAGGACCGCGGCCTTCTCGAACCACGACGACAGGTATTCCAGCGCGCCGCAGCGGACCAGCGCCGCGCTGAGCACGAACATGGCGGCCACGGTGATGGGCGCCGGGTTGGCAAAGACGGCCATGGCCTTGGCCTGGGGGAGCGTTCCGCTCAGAAGCAGAATGCAGAAGATGCCCAAGGCCACGACATCGGGCGGATACTTCTCCCACATGAAGGCCAGCAGGGCCAGCAGGAGCAGTCCCAAAACGAAGGCGATTTCCCAGGTCATGCGACCAAGGACCTTAGCGGCTGGCCTGCCGCCGCCCAGCGGAAACTGGAGGCGGTGACAGGCTTTCCACACCGCCGGATGCAACCGGGCAGCCGGTCATAAGGACAGAACCGGTGTTGCACTCACGGACAGCCTGCTCAATAGTCTGCCGCCTAGAACCCACGATCCCATGGCCAAGATATACAACGACATCACCGAAACCATCGGCAACACCCCGCTTGTCCGCCTCAACCGGACCGCCGCCGCCCACGAGGCGCAGGCCGAGGTCCTCCTCAAGCTCGAATTCTTCAACCCCCTTTCCAGCGTCAAGGACCGCATCGGGTTCTCGATGATTGATGACGCCCTCAAGTCCGGCAAGATCACCAAGGACACCGTCCTCATCGAGCCGACCTCGGGCAACACCGGCATCGCCCTGGCCTTCGTGGCCGCCGCCAAGGGTCTCAAGCTCATCCTCACCATGCCCGAGACGATGAGCACCGAGCGCCGCAAGCTCCTCAAGATCCTCGGCGCCCGCCTCGTCCTCACCGAGGGTCCGAAGGGCATGAAGGGCGCCATCGCCAAGGCCGAGGAGCTGCAGGCCAAGATTCCCGGCTCCGTCATTCTCCAGCAGTTCGCCAATCCCGCCAATCCCGCCATCCACCGCAAGACCACGGCCGAGGAGATCTGGAAGGACACCGACGGCAAGGTGGACATCGTCGTCGCGGGCGTCGGCACCGGCGGCACGGTCACCGGCGTCGGCGAGGTGCTCAAGCAGCGCAAGCCCGGCGTGAAGATCGTCGTGGTCGAGCCCGACGCCTCCCCGGTCCTTTCCGGCGGCGCCCCTGGTCCGCACAAGCTGCAGGGCATCGGCGCCGGCTTCGTGCCCGCCGTGCTCAACACCAAGATCTACGACGAGGTCATCCGCGTGAAGGAGGCCGACGCCGGCCCAGTCTCCAAGCAGGTCAACCAGCTCGACGGCATCCCGATCGGCATCTCCTCGGGTGCCATCACCTGGGCGGCCCTCCAGCTCGCGAAGCGCCCTGAGAACAAGGGCAAGCAGATCGTCGCCATCATCCCGTCGAGCACCGAGCGCTACCTCTCCACCTGGCTGTTCGCCGACGTGAATGTCGAGAGCGACTCGATCGACGACCTCGTCCCGGCCGCCAGGGCCTGAACGGACACTTCCCTCCCTCTCAACGGGCGGCCTGCGGGCCGCCCGTTTTGCTGTCCGCCTGATACCAGCGGTAGAAGCTGACGGCAAAGGTGGCGCCGGCCACGCTCATGCCGACGAGCTTCATCATCGCGCCGGCGAGGAGCTGGTCGCCGGCCGGGCTCAGGCTGCTGATGCGCGGGGCGAACTCGTAGGTGGGGTAGAGCACGTCGGACGAGAAGGTGATGTAGGCGAAGACCGGCGTCATGCCGATCAGCACCGCGGTCAGATAGAGCATCTGCCAGCCGTAGGAGATCGGCGGCAGTTCCCGCGAAGGGCTGAGGATCGGCCACCAATAGAAGAGCGCTGCGCCGAACATCGTGAAGTGCTCGAGGATGTGGATGGGGCGGTTTTGCAGCGCCAGATCGTAGAGCAGCGGGAAGTGCCAGCCGGTGATGGTCGCGGTATAGGCCACGCCGCACACGACGGGGTGCGTCAGGAAGCGCAGGAGCGGGCGCAGGCCGGGCCGGCCGGTGACGGGGCGCACCAGCCAGTCGGGCAGGCCAAGCAGCAGCAGGATGGCCGCCGGGTAGATGATGAGCTGGTGCTGCAGCATGTGCGCGCTGAGCAGGAAGCGCTCGCCGAGCTGGTCGAGGGGGGAGCCCACGGCGAGGTAGAAGATGAACAGCGCGGCATAGAAACGGAGGGCGGGCGCCTTGGGGTAAGGGGAGCCAGGCGCGAGCTTTTCGCGCAGCGGACCCGTCAGGATGGCGTAGAGCCAGCCGAGGAAGATGAGCCCGCCGATGAGGAAGGGCTCATTGTGCCAGTGGGTCCAGTCGATCATGGATGTCAGCAAAGACAGGAGCCGGCGAATGGCCACAAAAAGTGTTTTGCCTCGCGCCTTCCGGGCGACAAAAAAGCCGCGACTCGAGTCGCGGCTTGGAAGGGAGGGGGGCTCCGACTCAGAACCGGAGCAGGGCCGGGGTGGCCGTGAGCGGCACGCTGGCGTCGGCACCGAAGAGGTGCAGCAGCGCCCACATCGTGCCGCCGGCCAGCACCAGGCCGATGAAGAACAGGATCGTGCAGAATACTTTGTCCCACCGCAGGTGCATGAAGTAGAAGATGACGAACAGGAACTTCACCGCGGAGAGCAGGCAGAGCGCCGTGACGACAAACCACCTGGCCAGCGGCATGTAAACCAGTACGACCTCGATGCCGGTGATCACGGAAAGGATCATGGCGATCTGGATATAGACGTGGAACTTGCTCGGCTCGTGGTGGCCGGCGTCGGAATGGGTGGTGGCGGGAGCGGACATGGCGGGAGGCGGCGGTGAAAGCGAGGGTGGGTGGGGGGCTGGCGGAGGGCTCAGAGATCGGTGGACTGGGCCACGGGCACTTTCACCCCCCATTTGGGACTCAGAGGTATTCCAGCAGATAGACGGCAGTGAAGATGATGATCCAGACGATATCGACGAAGTGCCAGTAGAGGCCGATGGCTTCGACGTCGCCGGCGTTTTTCTCGCCGAACTCGACGTCGTGGGAGGTGCGGCCGAGCATGAAGGTGGCGACCAGGGCGGCGGCGCCGATACCCAGCGGCAGGGCGTGATGGCTGAGGAAGCCGGCGAGGCTGTGGCCATAGACGACCTCGATCATGCCGGGGACGAACACGATGAAGGAGACGCCCATCACCGTGCAGACGGCGGCAAGGTGGAGGAAGTTCTTCAGCAGGCCGTTGCCGTGCGTCGGCTTGAAGGTGCGGACATACATCATGCCGAGCAGCAGCACGCCGATGGCGACGTGGGTGCCGTGGGTGCCGGTGAGCGTGTAGAAGGTGGAGCCGAAGATGCTGTTGGAGAGGGTCATCTTCTTCTCGTGCACGAAGTGCGCGAACTCATACACCTGGCCGCCGAGGAAGATGCAGCCGAAGAACATGGTCCCGAGCAGCATGAGGCGGGTGCTCTTCACGTTGCCGCGCTGGATGGCGTTCACGGCGAGCGCCATGAGGAGCGACGACATGAGCAGGATGAAGGTCGAGAACGACGTGAGCTCGATGTTGAAGACCTGGGTCGGGATCGCGTTGCCCGGGGGCGGGTTGAGGCGATAGACGAGGTGCGTCGAGATGAGCGCGCCGAAGAACATGCAGTCCGAGGCCAGGAACGCCCACCAGAGGAGCTTCTTGTTCGGAATGCCGGTTGACGTCGTGTGGTCGTGGTGATGGTCGATGGCGCCAGTGGCCGCGTGACTGCTCATGTAAGGTCGGAGTTGGGAGATGGGAGCTCGGAGATCGGGAGCGCTCAGTGGGCGCCGCCGCGGGATTCGGTGATCTTGCCGTCCTTGCCGATGTGGAGGTGGTAGCCGCCCGGGCCCTCGAGGGACCAGAGGTAGAAGGAGAGGGCCATGATCACACCGCCGGCGAGGGCGAGCGGGAGGTGGTTGGCGAGCACCTGCTTGTCGCCCAACATGACCGGGTGCCAGAGCTGGGCGAAGTTGTAGGTGGCGATGAGCAGGCCGACGGAGGCGAAGAGCGGATACCACGACTGGTCGGGCATGTGGATGCCGCCGTGGGATTCCTCGGCCTTCATGTGGTCGGCCTTTTCCTTGGCGATCTCCTCCTGGTGGGTCTTCTCATACCACCAGGCGTCGCGGGCATGGACGGTGGGAATCACGGCGAAGTTGTGCTCCGGCGGGGGTGAGGGGATGGACCATTCGAGGGTGCGGGCATCCCACGGATCGTTGCCGCACTTCTGGCCCTTGAAGTAGGTCCAGACGAGCACCGCGAAGTAGGTGAAGATGCCGATGCCGAGCAGGTAGGCGCCCATGGTCGCGAAGAAGTTGCCCTCGTTCCAGCCCATGTTGCCGTCGTAGGTCCAGGTGCGGCGGGGCATGCCGTTCAGGCCGAGGAAGTGCATCGGGAAGAACGTGCAGTTGAAACCGACGAAGATGATCCAGAATGAGAGCTTGCCCCAGAACTCGGGGACGAGGCGGCCGAAGAACTTCGGGAACCAGTAGTGGATGGCGGCCAGCAGGGCGAAGGTGGCGCCGCCGATCAGCACGTAGTGGAAGTGGGCGATGACGAAGTAGCTGTCCTGCTGCTGGGCGTCGGCCGGGGCGGCGGAGTGCATGATGCCCGAGAAGCCGCCGAGCATGAACATCCAGATGAAGCCGAGGGCGAACATCATGGGCGTGCGGGTGACGATGCGGCCGCCCCAGAGGGTGCCGATCCAGTTGAAGATTTTGACGCCGGTCGGGACGGCGATGGCCATGGTGGCCAGTGCGAAGGCGGCGGTGGCGATCGTGCCCATGCCGGTGGTGAACATGTGGTGGCTCCACACGCCGAAGCCGATGAAGCCGATGGCCGCGCCGGAGAAGACCACGATGGGATAGCCGAAGAGCGGTTTGCGCGAGAAGGTCGGGAGGATCTCGGAGACGTAACCCATCGGGGGGAGGATCAGGATGTAAACCTCGGGGTGGCCGAACACCCAGAAGAGGTGCTGCCAGAGGATGGGCTGGCCGCCGCCGGACACCTCGAAGAAGCTGGTGCCGAAGTTGCGGTCCATCATCACCTCGACGAGGGCGATGGCGATGGCGGGCAGGGCGAGGATGAGCAGGAAGCTCGTGACCAGGGCCATCCAGCAGAACACGGGCAGGCGCATCATCGTGAGGCCCGGCGCGCGCATGTTGATGATCGTGACGATGAAGTTCAGGGAGGCGACGATCGAGGAGAGGCCGAGGATCTGGAGGCCGAGCACCCACAGGTCGGTCGAGATGTCGGGCGTGAAGACCTTGGAGGTGAGCGGGGCGTAGCCGAACCAGCCCACGTCGGGCGCGCCGCCGAAACCCTGCAGGGCATCGCTGAAATGCGAGAGCCAGCCGACGTTCAGCAGGATGGCGCCGACCACCCACACCCAGAGTGAGAAGGTGTTGAGCCGGGGGAAGGCCACGTCGCGCGCGCCGATCTGGAGCGGGATGAGCAGGTTGAAGAACGCGGCGTTGAGCGGCATCACCGCGAGGAAGATCATCGTGGTGCCGTGCATGGTGAACAGCTCGTTGTAGAGCTGGGCGCTGATGAAGCGGTTGTTCGGCACCATGAGCTGGGTGCGGATCAGCAGGGCCTCGAGGCCGCCGATGAGGAAGAAGAGGATGGCGAAGCCGCCATACATCATGCCGATCTTCTTGTGGTCCACGGTGGTCAGCCAGCCGACGAGGCCGGTCTTGGCGGTCGGTCGGGCGAACAACTGGAAGGTCTGCGGGTCGGCGGCGGGCGCGTGGGCGGTGCCGGAGTAGTCGGTTTTGGCAATGGCTTGGGCCATGGGGAGGAAAGGGTTGGTGCTTACTTCAAGCTCTGCAGGTAGGCGACGAGAGCGTCGATCTCGGCGCCGGTGAGGGTGATGTTGCGGACGAGGTTGCCATCGGCATCCTTCACGGGCCGGCCTTCCTCATCGAGCTTCAGGTAGCCCTGCATGCGTCCGACGCCGTGATACATTTTGTTGCCCGGTTTGAAATATTCGGGATTGGTAAGCCACTGGTGCAGGCGCTCGGCGGAGTTTTCCAGGACGCCGGCCGCGATGGAGGTGCGGGCGCCGATGTGGGTGAGGTCCGGCGCCGTGACGCCGGCGCCTTCATGGCCGCGCACGGTGTGGCAGTTCACACACTGCTTGGCCGCGAAGAGCTTGCGACCCTCGTTGATGAGCGAGGCGTTCTCGCCCGCCTCGGGCTGCTGCTTGGCCTGCCAGCCGGCGAAGGGATCGGCGTCGAACTCGGGCGAGCTGCTGAAGGTGCTGCCGGGGGCGGTGTCCTTCAGGCTGGCGAACTGCACGCGGGGTGTGGCGGCCTCGGCGGCCAGCGACTGGGCGGTGACGGTGCGCGCAGGCTGTTTCTGGTTCGCGAGCCACCTGGCGTAGTCGGAGGGCGACAGGGCGACGACCCGGAACTTCATGATCGCGTGCGATTCGCCGCAATACTCGGCGCACTGGCCGTAGAAATAGCCGGGTTTCTCGGCCTTGAACCAGAGGTGGTTGGCGCGGTTGGGCATCATGTCCACCTTGCCGGCCAGCTTGGGGAGCCAGAAGCTGTGGATCACGTCCACGGTGCGGAGGTTGACGCGCACCGGCGTGCCGGCGGGCACCACCAGCTCGTTGCCGGTGACCAGCGGGGCCTCGCCGCCGCCGGGGAGTTGCACGAGCTCGGCGGGATACTCGAACTTGAACCACCACTGGTAGCCGGTCGCGTTGACCTCGATGGCGTTGGCCTTCTCCTCCTCGGGCACGTCGTAGCCATACCAGATGCCCTGCACGGTCGGGATGGCGATGATGACCAGCAGCGCGACTGAGCCGGCGATGAGGCCGATCTCGACGAGCGGATTGCCGTGGCCGGCCTCGGCGGGGGGGGCGGCGTGCTCGTCGGCCTCGGACCGGGCGCGGAACTTGATCTGCGCGTAGGCAAGGACGGCGCCGGTCACGATGAAAATGAACGTGGTCACATAGACCGTGACCATGAAGAGGTCCCACTGTTTGGCGGCGACCGGGCCGGCGGTCACCATGGTGGATTGCGGCCCGCTCAGGTTGAAGACCTCGGCCAGTTTGCAGCCTGACAGGGCCAGGAGGGCGAGACCGGCGGCCACGGCGGTGGCCAGACGCGAAAAATGACGTAGGGCGGACGATGTGCGGATCATGTGTGGCGATGGCGGCGACAGCGGAGTGCGCCGGGCCGAAAGTATCGGGGCAGGCTTCGGAAATTATCGGGCATTTCAACCGCAAAAAAAGAGCAATTTATGCGTAGCCAACCACCCGCAAATCCCACTCACGCGGGGTATTAATCCCGCTGCGCCCGGCATTAGCGCTGCGAGGGATTTTTTCTCTGCGGTTGCGCGAGGCACGGGTCTGTGGCAGGTTCCGCGCCCCATGAAATCCAAATTCACGCTATCCCTGCTCCTTTGCGGGCTTGTGCTCACCGGTTGCGGCAAAAAAGAGGAGTCCGCCACGGCTCCGGCGGCGGCCACCACGGCTGCGCCCGCCGCTCCGGCGATCGCCACGGTCGAGATCACGGCCAACGACGCCATGAAGTTCAACCTCACCCGCTTCGAGGTCGCCGCCGGCCAGGACGTGAAGATCATCTTCACCAACCTCGGCACCATGCCCAAGCAGGCGATGGGGCACAACCTCGTCATCCTCAAGCACGGTGCCGACGCCAAGGCCTACGCCGATGCCGCCGTGATGGCCATGGCCACCGACTACATCCCCGCCGCCAAGGCCGACCAGGTCATCGCCCACACCAAGCTGCTCGGACCCAAGCAGAGCGAGGAGATCACCTTCAAGGCCCCCGCCGAGGCCGGCGAGTATCCCTTCCTCTGCACCTTCCCGGCCCACTTCCTCTCGGGCATGAAGGGTGTGATGGTGGTGAAATGAGTCGTCGGCAGTGGGAGCGGCTTTATGCCGCGACTGATTTCAAGCCGGGCTCTCCACGCCCGGCTTTTTTGTGCAAGGCCGGTCTGTGACCGGCCTTGCCCATCAGGCCGCCGGCCACCACACGTAGAGGAAGAAATACACCAGCACGCCCGTCACCGACACGTAGAGCCAGAGGGGGAACGTGACCCGCGCCCAGCGCTGGTGGCGCGCGTAGTCACCCTTGAGGGCGATGGCGAAGGTCTTGGGCACGAGCCACGCGATGGCGATGGCCAGCGTGATGTGCGAGAAAAGCATCGTGTAATAGACGGCGCGCAGGGCCGGGCTCTCGCCGCCGAAGGGCGTGTGCACCCCGCGCACGAGGATCTTGTGCGTCACGTAGCCGACGAGGAACAGCGCCGACACCACGCCGGCGGTCAGCATCGCGGCGCGGTGGGCGTCGCGCCTGCCCTGCTTGATGAGCACGAAGCCGGTGAGGATCAGCACGGTGGCCGTGGCGTTGAGCGCGGCGTTGAGGGTGGGGATGTCCTGGGCGGTCATGAAGGAGAAGTGGTTCTGCACGAAGGAAACGAAGCAGCGACTCCTTGGCGATCTTTGCTTCCTCTGTGTAAGGCTTCAGAGTTTGAAAATCATCCGGTCGGCCACCAGCAGCGCGAGCAGCAGCGGGAGGTAGGTGATGGAGATCCGGAACAGCCGGCGGGCCTCGGGGTCGCGGCGAGCGGGATCCAAAAACACGAAGGCCGAGCGCAGGAACCACAGGTCGAGCGCCGCCGTGCCGGCGAAGCAATACCACGAGCAGTAGCCGAGCAGCGTGGGCATCACGCTGGCGGCCGTGAGCAGCACGGTCCAGAAAAAGGCCCAGCGGGCGAGCCCGTCCCCGCTCGGGTCCACCACTGAGCGCATCGGCATGCCCGCGGCGGCGTAGTCCTTGCGGTAGGTCCAGGCCAGGGCGAAGAAGTGCGGCATCTGCCAGGCGAACAGGATGGCGAACAGCGACCAGCCCAGCCCGGGGTTGGAGCGGCCGGCG
Organism: Verrucomicrobiota bacterium; assembly: GCA_049322455.1. Classification (GTDB taxonomy): domain Bacteria; phylum Verrucomicrobiota; class Verrucomicrobiia; order Opitutales; family Opitutaceae; genus Lacunisphaera. The sequence continues at coordinate 16,486 of JBMOQY010000041.1, forward strand.
GCGGCCCAGCCGATGAGCGGCGGCAGCGCGCCGCTGATGGCGCCGAGCTCGGTGTTCCAGCGCGACCAGCGCTTGGCGGGCGTGTAGATGGCGAGGTAGGCGACGATGGTGCCGAGCGCGAGGAAGGCGGAGAGGCCGTTGACCAGTTTGAAGAGCACGGCGAGGCCCGCGAGGCAGAGCACCCAACCCATCACGAACGCCGAGCCGGGCGCGATGATGCCGGCGGGGATCGGCCGGCCGGCCGTGCGCTGCATCCTGGCGTCGGTGTCGCCCTCCAGCCACATGTTCAGCGCGGCCACGCCGCCCGCGCAGAGCGCCGTGCCGAGCACCACGAAGAGCGTGCGCTGCAAATCCCGGTAACTGTAGGGCACGGCCGCGAGATAGCCGACCATCGCGGTGATGACCGACATGAGGCTCAGCCGCGGCTTGGTCAGCTCAAGGTAGTGGCGCCAGTTGGCGCGGACGGCGGCAGGCGCCGCCGCGGTCCCCGTTTCGGCCTGGGTCATGGTGCCGTCCTTTCCACCATGTCGCGTTGAGTCAGGAACACCACCAGGAAGGTGGCGGCGAGCGTCAGGGCGCCGAGCACCACATGGCCGACGGTCATGGTCACGCTGCGGCCGGTCCAGATGATCTGCGCGCCGAGGAGAATCTGGCCGCCGACGAGCGCGACGAGCCCGAAACTGGCGCCGCGCAGCCATCGCGGCAGGGATGGTTCGCGCCACAGCCGGTGGCCGTAGCCGAGGATGGCGAGCGCGATGAGGCCGGCGAGCACGCGGTGGGCGAACTGCAGCGCCACGCGGTAATCCCAATGGGCGGGCAGCAGCGCGCCGTCGGGGGTCGAGAACGGGAAGGTCGGGATGGCCATGCCGGCGTAGTTGTGGCGCATGGTCACGGCCACGCCGAGCTGGGTGAAAAGCAGCAGCAGGCACAGGCCGCCCAGCCAGCGCACCCGGCGGCTGGCGTGGCCCACGGCATTGCCGGTCCACGGATGCGAGAGTCCGGCCACGATGGCGAACAGCAGGCACACGTAGATCTGCGCCAGCATGCCGTGGGGGATGCGCAGCATCTGGCCGAGCGTCATGTCGAAGCCGGGCACGGCGAGGGAATCGAGCAACACCCGCTTGCCGCCGATCACGCCCTGGAAAAGCACGATGCCGAGCGACCACCAGCCGAGCCGGCGCAGCCACGGACGCTCCTCCCGCAGGTGCAGCCACACCGCGAGCACGATGGTGACCAGCCCCATCACGGCACCCGACAGCCGGTGCGAATGTTCGGCGAACTTGTCGATCTCGGTGAGCCAGCCGGGCGGATTGACCGAGCCGTTGGACAAGGGCCAGTCGGGGAAGGCCATGCCGGCGCCGATGGTGGTCGTGAGCGCGCCCAACGCCACGAGGAGAAACACCCAGATGCTGCCGATGGCGGCAAACCAGGCGAGGGCGGGCTTGTAGGCGGCGGTGCGGGACATCAGGCGGGATGATGACGTGAAGCCGGGCAGGTGATAGTCCGGACCCGGCCGGAGCAAACCTTTTGACAATTGCCCCGGTTGGCAAATGGGTTGGGAGGATGAAGCCAAGGTATTCGCCCGCCGTCGGAGCCGTCGTCTGTCTCCTTATGGCCCAGGCCGGCTGTGCGAAGAAGGAGCCGGCGACGCCGGCCTCCGTCGCGAGCGCGCCCGCCCCGGTGACGGAACCGGGCGAGGTGCGCCATCCGCTGAAGGGCGAGATCCTGCAGGCCGACATCGGGCGCCAGGTGCTCATCGTCACCCACGACGAGATCAAGGGCTACATGCCGGGCATGACGATGGAGTTCAAGGCGGCCAAGCCGGACGTGGCCAATGCCCGGCCCGGCCAGCGCATCCGTGCCGAGCTGGTCGAGCGCAACGGCGACTACTTGCTCGAGAAAATCTGGCCCGACGACACGGTGACGGTGTCCTCCCTCGATGCGGCGGCCAAGGCGCTCGCGCAGGACACGGCCATCCGCGGCAAGGAGGCCTACCGCGAGATCGGCGAGGCGCTGCCGGCGTTCACGCTCCTCGACCAGGAGGGGCGCACGGTCTCGGCGAGCCGCTTCCGCGGGAAGCGCGTCGTGCTCAATTTCATCTTCACCCGTTGTCCCATTGCCACCATGTGCCCGGCGGCCACGCTGCGGATGTCCCAGTTGCAGAAGGCCGCGCGCGAGGCCGGCGCCACGGACTTCGAGCTGGTGTCCATCTCGCTCGATCCGGAATACGACACGCCCGGCGTGCTGCGCGACTACGCCGAGGCGCGCGGACTGGACACCGCCAACTGGTCGTTCCTCACCGGACCCGACGCCGCCGTGCGCCACCTGCTCGCGCAGCTCGGCGTGATCCGCGAGTTCGAGGGCGCCACCATCAAGCACACGCTCGCGACCGTGCTCATCGACGAGCAGGGCCGCATCATTTACCGCGCCGACGGCAGCACGTGGCAGATCGAGGACTTCGTGCGGAGGCTGAAGAAGACATGAGCGGAGCTGGACGGTTTGGAGCTGCAGGGCGGGGTCGCCGAACCCCGCCAATCGAACCCCGAGGCGGAGTTCGGCGGCCCCGCCCTGCAGCACTTTCATGAGCAAGCATCGCCAGATCGCCCTCATCACCGCCGTCGCGCTGGCGCTCTACCTCTTGATCCGCCTGCTGCCGGCCGGCTCCAACGTGAGCCACATGGACTTCCGGGTGGAGGGGAAGGGGGCGATCGAGTTCTGCGACCCGGCGAATCCGCAGTTCATCCCCGTGGTGGCGGTGCGCTCGCCCGTGGTGATGACGCTGAAGCCGGACCGCGCGCCCGCGCGCGGCGAGCCGGTGGAGTTCACGCTCACGCTGCGCACGGCCAGCGGCAAGCCCATCGGCCCGGCCGACCTGGTCGTCGCCCACACTCGCAAGCTGCATCTGCTCGTGGTGGATCCGACGTTGTCCGACTACCAGCACGTGCATCCCGAGCCGGGCCGCCGCGCCGGCGAGTGGGAGTTCGCGCTCACGCCCAACCGCGCGGGCGCCTACCGGGTGTTCGCCGACTTCACGCCCGCCGCCACGCAGCGCGGGCTCTACGCCTCCGCCGAGTTCACCGTGCCCGGCACCGCGGCGAGCGTCATCAACACGCCCAACACCACGTGGCAGGATTACGGCTGCAAGTTCGAGCTCGGGCTCCCGCCCGTCTTCAACGCCGGCAAACCCGCCGATCTCAAGTTGCGCATCGAGAGCCCCGGCGTGAAGAAGGAGCCGGTGCCGCTGCGGCCCGTCATGGGAGCCTTCGCCCACCTCGTGGCCTTCGACGAGGCGCGCAGCGGTTTCGCCCATCTGCACCCGATGGAGACCGACCTGACGCAGCCGCCCGACCCGCTGCGCCCCGAGTTGAATTTCAAGGTCACCATCCCGCAGCCCGGCCGTTACGTCATCTGGGCGCAGGTGGACCTCGCCGGGAAGGAGGTCTTCACGCCCTTCTGGGTGGACGTGCTGCCGTAGCGGCGACGGCGGCCACCGCAGGTTGGCGGACTGAGGTATGGGGTCCGAGGAAAGCGGTTTGGGTTTCCCTGCAAACCGCGCACCTCGGGCTTCACCCCTGATTCACACCGGCTCGCCCGAGAGCGCCATGACCTCGCCGCCGTCGGTGCTGAGGTAGCGGCCGAGTTCGGTGCCCGGGAAGCTGCCGAAGACGCCCGGGTGGCAGCGCAGCAGCCCCTCGCGCGCCAGCCGCACGAGGCTGCGGGTGTTGGACTCGGGATCGTTGCAGAACCAGTGCGGGCGTGACTTGTTGGGCCACACGAGGCTGCCGCGGAGCACGTCGCCGATGATCGCCTCGCCCGACGCGAGGATCACCGCGGCCGAGCCTGGCGTGTGGCCCGGCGTCGCGAGCACCTTGCCCTTCACGCCGTGCGGCTCGAGCGAAAAGCCGTCGCGAAAGAGCACATCCGGCTCAAAGGGCTCGAACACCTCGTCCACGAACGGGCGGAGCAGCCGGCCGATCGTGTCCTGCGCGGCGAGGACGCCGTTGCGGCCCTGGCGCACGAGCGGGGCGTCGCCCGTGTGCATGGCGATGTGCGCGCCGCTGCGGCGCTTCAGCTCGGCAGCGCAGCCGGCGTGGTCGCTATGGCCGTGGGTGAGCAGGATGAGCGAGAGGTCCTTGGGCTCCAGCCCGGCGCCCTTCAGGCCGGCCAGGATGCGCTTGAGGTCGCCCGGCGCGCCGGTGTCCACCAGCACGGCCTGCTTGTCGGCGAGCAGCAGGTAGCAGTTGGAAATGGCGCCCTTGATGCGGTGCAGCATGGGGAGGGTTTGGTAGGCAGGGCGGACCGGCCCGGTCCGCTGTTATCATGGTTCCCGGAGAAATTTCCAGTCGGCGGCCCCACGCACAAGACCTTTCCTGACCGGATTCTCCCGGATATAGGCCTCTTTTTCCCGCAGGCTTTGTCCGGTGCGCAAACGGTGATCGAAGTAATCTCTCTGCCATGGAATGGCGGTCTTTTTGGCGATGATTTCCTTCCAACTGGAGAGGAGGTGGTCGGGCATCAGGAGCCAGAGCTGGACAAACCAATCGCTGCGAATCTGCCGAAATTCGAGCGACTCCCAAATGGTGGAGGCTGGCGCGTCGTGGCCGAGCTGGTTGACGCCGCGTGGCGTGCAGCCAATGGTCGCGAGGAAAGTGGCGTCATGCCGAATCCACGGAGGTGTGCCGTGCGGCAGTTTGCGCCTTGTGGGAAATTCGTCCGGGAGGTGGGGCATTTCGCCGACGGCGGGCCCAGCGGTCCCGCCCTGCCGCGGAGGGCTCAATCGCACAATTCGGCCTAAATACCGCAGTTGAGTTGTGGCACAGAGTTCACGGAGAAGCCTTTGCCAGATGTGCCGTTCACCTCCCAGGTGAAGGTCGTGGTGCAGAGTAATCTTGGCCCAACCTCTGGGTTTCCCAGGTTTGTCTCCGTGCGCTCTGTGTCCAACGGCGTTTTCCGGGTTCAGAACTTCAGGTGCTTCACCGTGAGGCCCTTGTTGATGAGCTGTTTCAGGGAATCGAGGCCGATGCGGAGGTGGATGGTGACGTGCTTCTCGTCCACCTGCTTGTCGCTGGCGGCGGTCTTCACGCCCTGCGGGGTCATCGGCTCGTCGGAGACGAGCAGCAGCGCGCCGGTCGGCGTCTCGTTGGCAAAGCCCGTGGTGAAGATGGTGGCGGTCTCCATGTCCACGGCCATGACGCGGATCCTCTTCAGGTAGGCCTTGAAGGTCTTGTCGTGCTCCCAGACGCGGCGGTTGGTGGTATAGACGGTGCCGGTCCAGTAGTCGCGCTTGTGGTCCCGGATGGTGGTGGAGATGGCCTTCTGCAGCGCGAAGGCGGGCAGGGCGGGCACCTCGGGCGGGAAGTAGTCGTTGCTCGTGCCCTCGCCGCGGATGGCGGCGATGGGGAGGATGAGGTCGCCGATCTTGGCACGGTGCTTGATGCCGCCGCACTTGCCGAGGAAGAGCACGGCCTTGGGGTTGATGGCGCTGAGCAGGTCCATGACCGTGGCGGCGGTGGCGCTGCCCATGCCGAAGTTGATGATGGTGATGTTGCCGGCGGTGGCGCTGAGCATCGGCTTGTGGCGGCCGTGCACCGGCACGCGGTGCCACTGGGCGAAGAGCTCGACGTAGCGGTCGAAGTTGGTGAGCAGGATGTAGCGGCCGAACTGCTTGAGCGGCACTCCGGTGTAACGCGGCAGCCAGTCGGCGACGATTTGTTGCTTGGTCTCCATGGGTCGTTTTGCCCGCAAAAAATTAACGCCGCCAGCCGGGTTGGCGAGGCTAATAAAAAGCCGGACAGCTTTCAGCGATCAGCAGTCAGCCGGGCCAATGAATTCTGGGTGCGCGCCGACCACTATCGCGCAGCGATCACCACCCCACGCTCAGCTCCACGCCCCAGGTGAGCGGAGCGCCGGGGGTCGCGTGGCCGACACCCGGCGTGATGGCGCTGTAATACTCCCCGTTGCCGAGGTTGCGGCCGAAGATCCGCACCGCGCCGCGCGCGAAGGCGTAGCCGGCGTCGGCCTCGATGAGCGTGTAGGAGCGCTGGCTGAACATGGCCGTCTCCTGTTCGTCGTAGTAGGTCGTGCCGGTCCAGATGACGCCGGCGCCGGCGAAGAAGCCGCGCGCGGGCCGGTAGTCCACGCGCAGCGAGCCGTTGCCGGTAGGGGCGTAGGGGGCCTGGTTGCCGGAGTGGCTGATGCCCGTGAAGGGATCGGTGAAATCCTCCAGCTCGGCGCGGCTGACCGACGCGGCGAGCGTCACGGTCCAGTCGGCCGCGGGCGTCCAGGCGGACTCCAGCTCGAAGCCCAGCACGCGGGCCTCGTCGGCGTTCACCACGAGATATTCGTCGGCGAAGGAGTCCGGCACGGCGAAGGAGCGCTCGATCTGGTAGCCGGTGACGCGCGAGGCGTAGGCCCGGGCCGTGCAGGCGAGGTTGGCTTCCTTGAAAGTGGTGCGGTAGGCGGCCTCGGCGGTCCACGCGCGCTGCGGGCCGAAGCCGGCGAGGTCGGCGCGGCCGGTGAAGGCCGAGTAACCGCCGGCCTTGAAACCGCGGGCGAGGGAGAAGGTCAGGTCGGTGGTTTCGTCCAGCTTGCGCGTGGCCGACAAGCTCGGCAGGAGAGCCGACCAGTCGTTGTCACCGCGGATGAGCGGCGAGATGCCCGGAATGGTCTCGACGCGCGCGAATTCCCTGGCGGCGCGCTCGGCGCGGAGGCCGGGCGTGAGGGTCCAGCCGGCGGCCGGCGTGAAGCTTGCGCGGCCGAACACCGCCAGCGTGTCGGCGTCGGTCGTGTAGGCGGACTGCTCGATGGGCCAGCCGCCGAACACGCGGTCGGTGGTGCCGCGCGTGCGCGAGGCGGACCAGAACGCGCCGGCGGACCACTGCGCGCTGACGAAGCGCAGTTCCTCGGTGAAGGTGCGTTGCGACTGGCTCATGGCCGAGTCGAAATCGAAACCGCCGAAGACGACGAGGCGGTTGGAGTAGGGCGACAGCTCCCACTTGGACCAGCTCGTGGTGGAGCTGAGCGTGCCGCCGGCCATGTCGCGGCTGACACCGAAGGCCGCCGCGGCGAAATCGGTGTCGGCCTCGCCCTCCTGGCCGCGCTGCACCTCGAAGAGCGGACCGCCGAGCGGCACGAGCGCCTGGGCGCCGTCACGGGAACGCGAACCGAGCAGCTGCAGGGAAATCTCCGTGCCGGCGGCGGGGCGATGCGTGAGCTTGAGCCGGCCGGAGAAGGACTCGCGGTCGTCCACGGTTTGGTTGAGCTGGGTGTTGCGGATGTAGCCGTCGCGCCGGCTGTGGCCGACGGCGGCGGTGACGTCGGTGTCGGCCGTGGGTGCGCTCGACACCGTGGCGCGGGCGGCGAACAGGCCGTGGTTGCCGGCCGAGACGCTGGCGCGCGATTGCGTGCCCGCCAGCGGTCGGGCGGCGGTGAACTGGATCACGCCGGCGTCGGCTGCGCGGCCGAAGAGCGTGCCGGCTTGCGGGCCGCGGTGCACGGCGGCCGAGGTGAAGTCGAACAGGCCGGTCGGAAAGGTGAACGCGCTGGCGAGCGGGATGTCGTCGAGATAGACCGGGGCCGAGGAGTCGCCGAAGAACGGGGTGTTGGCGAGCCCGCGCAGGGTCGTGATCTGCCCGAAGCCGCGGGCGCCGGCGTCGCTCACGGTGAAACCGGCCGTGTGGCGGGCGAGGTCGGCCAGGCCGGCCGCGCCGTCGGGCGCGGCGGGGGCGTCCACCAGGGAGATGGTGACGTCCTTGGTGACGGGCCGCTCGACCTGCATGTCGGGCAGTTTCTGGACCTCGTCGGCGGACAAGGTGGTTAACAGGGGAAGTGCGAGGAGGAGGCGGAGGGACGGGCTGTTCATGTCGGAACCGCCGAATGGGAGCCCCCGGACCAAAAAGCGCAAGCCTCGGGTTTGGTGTGACAGGGAATGCGGGAGGGGTTTCACGCCCCACGGATTGATTGCAGGTGGGCACCACGAAAGACCCGAAGGACACGAAGGGGAGGGTGCTCGACCCCAGCTTGAGTCCGGCAATCAACCTGTCTGCGGGAGTAGTCGTTGGATCTGGCGTTGATCTTTGCACTGTTGCCAACCGCAAGCCCTCGGTCTTTCGTGCCACGTATCAATGATATCTCCGTTCAACCCGGCCCCGTATTTCCAAAGAGGCGGCACCGCGCCCGCCGGGCGTGGCTGAGCTGAGTCGCTCGCACTTCAGCCACGACGCTGCGGCTCCGCGCCTCACCGCGTAACCCGCGTCCCGGGGACAAGCACACTCCTATTATTCCAGCCGCGTCGCGCACGCAGCTATGATGTCTGGGCAAAGAAAGATGATCGACTCCAAAGAGCTTTCTCCGGGGCGAAAAGCGCAGAAGACCGCGCGGTGGGCGCGCATCATGACGAAGTGGCTTATCACTTTTGGTGGCGCCGCAAAAACCAAGTGGAAGTTCGTCGAGTTCGGCGGACCGACCGGCTCTGAATCCCGAGGAATCGTGGATATTCTCGCGGTAAGAAAGGATCACGCGCGAGAAGAAGAAGGCCTGAAGCGCGGCGACTGGTTCGAGATGATTTTTATTCAGACGAAAGGCGGAAGTGCGCCACGACCGAAGAAAGCGGATGTCGAGAGGCTTTCGCGGCTGGCTCGACTATATCACGCCAAGGCTGTCGTCTTGGCCGAATGGAAGAAAGGCACGCACTTGCAGATCTATCGACTCCACGGAAGCGAGTGGCGCATAGCGACTGTGAAGCAGATCTTCGGAAACAAGAAAGAGCCCAGCCGTCACAGGCAACGCCGCTGACGCGGCGGACCGGAAAATGAGACCGGAAAAAAGGATCAGGCTGCGGATTGTGATGTCGGGACGTCTGGATTGGGGTTTGGCTGGGTGGATTGTGCGAGCAGGGTGCGCGTGTGGAGGAGTCGGATGGGGAAACCGTTCCGAAGGCGGATTCCGGAGTTGCGCGAGCCGTATCTCGCGCAGCGGAACCGGGAAATCGCGGCGTTGCTGGCCGCGCCGGGCAAGACCGCGACCGAGCGGTTTTGGAAAGCCGAGGAGGAGATCAGGCGCCAGGCGGGAATATTGCAGGACTGTCCCGACGACACCCGCCGGTCGCGACTTTGCGAGAGTCTCTTGATAATGCGGCGTTACGGCATGTTGTCCGATGCGGATCTGGAACATTTCAGCGCCGAATTAGACCGTTCCGGCAGAGGCGGTGCGCATGTGGAGGTCGCGCCCTGCCTCTCTATTGCAGGTCGGAGAGCGGCACGGTCTGCGCGAAGCGCACGGCGCCCTGCTTGTCGATGCAGGTGATGACGAGTTCGCGGGCGTCCTTGGGGCCGCGGACCTCGACGGTCACGAAGTTCTGATCGCTGACGAGCGTGCCTTTCACGAGGGTGGGGTCGCCGGCTTTGGCGCTCTGCGCGACATCCCAGGCGCCGCTGGAGAAGGGCGAGGCGGTGATCTCATAGACCCAGGGGCCGTCCTTCGTGAGCTGCCGGCGGTAAAGGCCGGAGTGGTGCACATCGCCGGTGAGGAAGACGACGCCGGTGATCTCCTGCTGGCGGATGAAATCGAGCAGTTCCTCGCGCTCGCGGCGGTAGAATTCGTGGCCTTCGCCGCGCCGCTCGGTCTGGAGCACCTGCGTGCCCGTGGCGATGAACTTGAAGGCAAAGTGGCGCAGCTCCCTGGCCTGGAGGAGCGACTGCTTGAGCCATTCGAGCTGGCGGCGGCCCCACTGGGTCTTCTCGGGGTGGAGGTCCTGGTTCACGGCGGCCGCGTCGCGATGATAATGGTTGTCGAGGAGGAAGAACGCGGCGTCGCCCCAATAGAACTTGGTATAGACACCGGGGTTGGCGGCCTCGCCGTAGCTGGGGTTGCCCCAGTAGGCCCGGAAGATCTTCAGGGTCTCGTCCTTGAGTTCGTAGGACCAGTTGGAGTCGTTGGGGCCGTAGTCGTGGTCGTCCCAGGTGGCGTAGTGGTGCTTGGTGGCGAGGAGGCGGCGCAGCTCCGCGGGGGCGCGGTCGTGCTGCGCCCGATACCAGAGGCCGCTGATCGAGTCGTAGTCGGGCTCGCGGTAATACCAGTTGTCGCCGAGCCAGACCATGAACTCGGCGTCATGAGCTCGAAGGTGCGCATGGTCCTGCCGTAGGGCTCGCCGGGGCGGTCGTAGGCGGGGTCGTTGATGTAGGCGCAGGAGCCGGTGATGAACTTGAAGTCGGGGGGCGGCGTGCGCCATTCCCAGAGGCCCTGCGTCCTGAACGTGGTGGGGAAGGGAAAGTCCTGCGGCACACCGTCGAGGCTGAGGCGGTATTCGTAGCTCGCGCCCATCTCGAGGAGGCCGGGCCGGAAGTGGAAGATCTGGCCGCCGGCGGGCGTGGGGGCGGGGGCGGGCTGCTCGATCGTGCGTCTCGTCCCGGGCTGGCCGGCCAGCCAGTAGTCGAGCGTCACCTTCTGCGCGTCCTTCGTCTCCAGCCACAGAAACACCTCGCGGTGGGCGCGGTAGCCGAGCATGGGGCCCGAGACGATCGAACCGGCGGCAAAGCCGGAGGACAGAAGGCAGAGAACAGAGCACGGCAGAACGGCGGCGAGACGGTGAAACTTCATGCGGCGACTGTGCAGGGCGGCCGGGTGCAGGGCAACCCGGGGATGGGCAAAGAATGTCAAATGTTCGCGCAGAAATCTAAAGACTAAACCCAGACCGGTGTTTGCATTCGGGGCGACAAAGGGATTCAGTCCGACAGCTTTCATGCTTCCACGCTGCCGCCTCCCACCCGCCCGGCTCTGGCCCGCCTTGCTGCTGCCCGTCGTGGCGGTGGCGCAGCCGGCCCTGGAGACCTTCCAGAAGGAAATCCAGCCGATGCTGGAGACCTATTGCTACCAATGCCACGGCGACGGGGAGAGCGAGGGCGGCGTGCGGCTCGACGCGTTCAAGGACGAGGCAGCGCTCAAGGACCCCAAACTCTGGCACCGCGTGCTCAAGAACACCCGCGCGCGCATCATGCCGCCCGCGGAGGAGGATTATCTGGAGCCGGAGCAGATCGACAAGCTCGCCGCCTTCATCAAGCGCGACATCTTCGAGCTCGATCCGGCCCGGCCCGATCCCGGCCGCGTGACCGTGCGCCGGCTGAACCGCGTGGACTATCGCAACACCGTGCGCGAGCTGATGGGCGTGGACTACGACACGCAGAAGGAGTTTCCCGCCGACGACACCGGCCATGGCTTCGACAACAACGGCGACGTGCTGACCATCTCGCCGATGCTGATGGAGAAGTATCTCGATGCCGCGCAGGCCGTTGTGGCCAGCGCCGTGCCCACCCGGCCGCTCGTCGTGGCCGAGCAGCACGTCGAGGGCCGGCAGTTCATGACCCTGCGCCTGGAGAGCCCCGTCACGCTCATCGCCGACGCGACCACCTCCGCCCCGGCGCCGGCGGCCCCGGCGCCGGTCTTCCAGCGGCCCGCGCCGGCCATCGAGGGCCGCGCGCTGGGCCTGTCCTATTACACGCCGGTCACCGTCGAGGCCGTGCACCGGGTCGAGCACGCCGGCCGCTACCAGGTGGAGCTCGCCCTCCGCGCCCTCGAGCGCTACGTGGACGACCAGTTCGACTACAACCGCTGCCGCCTCGTCTTCAGCGTGGACGGCGAGCAGCTCCTCGACGAGGAGTTCGTGCGCGAGGGCGACAAGGCCTTCAGGTTCGCCTTCGACCGTGAGTGGACGGCCGGCGAGCACCGCCTGACCGTCGAGATCCGTCCGGTCGGCCCCGACCGCGACCAGAAACGGATGCTGCGCCTGCGGCTCGAGGGCGTCACCGTGCGCGGTCCCTTGGATCCGGCGCACTGGGTGCAGCCGAAGAACTACGCGCGCTACTTTCCGCGGCCGGTGCCGGCGGCACCGGCGGCCCGCGCCGCCTACCTGCGCGAGATTCTCGGCAATTTTGCCTTCCGCGCTTATCGCCGCCCCGTGGACGCCGGGACCGTCGAAAAGCTGGCGCGGCTGGCCGAGCGCACGGCCGCGCAGGAGGGCGGCACCTTCGAGGCCGGCGTCGCGCAGGCCATGGTCGCCGTGCTGGCCTCACCGGGGTTCATCTTCCGCGAGGAGCGCACCCTGCCGCTCGCGCCGGGCGAGGCGCATCCGCGGGTGGACGAGTGGTCGCTGGCCTCGCGCCTGTCCTACTTCCTGTGGTCCTCGATGCCCGACGAGGAGCTGTTCCGTCTGGCGGGAGAGGGCCGCCTGCGCGCCAACCTGAGACAACAGGTGGACCGCATGCTGGCCGACCCCAGGGCCATGGAGTTCGTGCGCAACTTCACCGGCCAGTGGCTCCAGGCACGCGACATCACGACCGTCGTCATCAACCCGCTCGACGTGTTCCTGCGCGAAAACCCGAACCCCGAGTTCCTCGCCGCGCTCGAGCGCTTCCGCGTGGTCAACCGCATTCCGCCCGAGCGGCGCACGCCAGAGCAGAAAGCCGAGGCGGAGAAACTGCGCGACATCGTGGTGCCGGTCTTCCGCGCCCCGAAACCGCAGCTCACCCCCAGCCTCCGCCAGGCCATGCAGCAGGAGACCGAGCTGACCTTCGCCCACGTGCTCCGCGAGGACCGCCCGCTCACCGAGCTCATTGACGCCGATTACACGTTCCTCAACGAGGAGCTGGCGCAGCACTACGGCATCGAGGGCGTGACCGGCCGCGAGATGCGCAAGGTCCGGCTCCCGCCCGGCAGCCCGCGCGGCGGCGTGCTCACGCAGGGCACCGTGCTCGCCGTGACCTCCAACCCCACGCGCACCTCGCCGGTGAAGCGCGGCGTGTTCATCCTCGAAAAGATCCTCGGCACGCCGCCCGCGCCGCCCCCGCCCAACATCCCGCCACTCGAGAACGTCGCCACCAAGGAGGAGCTGAGCAGGATGACCCTGCGCGAGACGCTCGACCTGCACGCGCGCAACGCCATGTGCCGCTCCTGCCACAACCGCATGGATCCGCTCGGCCTCGCGCTCGAGAACTTCAACGCCCTGGGCCGCTGGCGCGACGTGGACAGCAACCTTCCCGTCGAGACCTCCGGCAAGCTCATCACCGGCGAAAAGTTCGCCGACATCCGCGAGCTGAAACGCATCCTCGCCAACGGGCACCGTGGCGATTATCTGCACAACATGGCCGAGAAACTCCTCACCTACGCCCTGGGTCGCGGGCTCGACTACACCGACACCGGGACGCTCGACCAGCTGGTCGCCCGCCTCGAGGCCGCCGATGCCCGGCCCTCCGCCCTGATCCACGGCATCATCGAATCCGCCCCCTTCCAGCAGCGCCGTGCCGAGTCCGCGCTGCACACCGCCGCCAACCCCTGACCCCCGCCCCCCCATGACCACCCGCCGCCGCACTCCCCACCTCCGCGAACAAGTCGCCGGCATGAGCCGCCGCCATTTTCTCAAGGGCCTCGGGGCCTGCCTCGCCCTGCCGGCCATGGGCTCCCTGCTGCCCTCGCGCCTGCTGGCGGCCGCCTCCGCCGCCCAGCTTGCCACCACCGCCACGGGTGCGCCGCTGCGCACAGCCTTCGTGTTCTTCCCCAACGGCGCCATCCCCGCAAAGTGGTGGCCCAGCGGCGGCCTCACCGACTTCGCCCTGCAGGGCACGCTCGCGCCACTCGAGGCGGTGCGGGCGCACATCCAGGTGCTCGGCGGCCTCGAGCAGGCCAACGCCAACCCCGGCAACGACGGCGGCGGCGACCACGCCCGCGGCAACGCCGTCTTCCTCACCGGCGTGCGCATCAACAAGAGCGCCACCGACGTCCGCGCCGGCGTCTCCATCGACCAGGCCATTGCCAACGAGATCGGCCACCTCACCCGCTTCCCCTCGCTCGAACTCACCTGCGACCTCAACCGCAAGTCGGCCGACTGCGACTCCGGCTACTCCTGCGCCTACCAATACAACATCTCGTGGCAGTCGCCCACCACGCCGATGACGCCCGAGAACAACCCCCGCCTCGTCTTCGAGCGCCTGTTCGGCGCCGGCGAACACGGCGCGCGTGCGGAAAACGCCCTCCGCCGCATGCAGGAACGCCGCTCCGTCCTCGATTTCGTGATGGACGACGCCAAGCGCATGCAGGGCCGCCTCGACTTCGGCGACCGCGAAAAGCTCGACCAATACCTCACCGGCATCCGCGACATCGAGGCCCGCATCGAGAAGGCCGAGCGCTTCGGCCCCGGTCCCGATCCCGTCGTCGCCACGCCCGCCGGCATCCCCGCGACCCACGTCGAATACGTCCAGCTCATGTATGACATGCTGCTGCTGGCCTTCCAGACCGACTCCACCCGCGTCGCCACCTTCGTGCTTGGGCACGACGGCGACAACCGCTCGTTCAGCGAGATCGGCATCACCGAGGGCCACCACGACCTCTCGCACCACCAGAACAACGCCGAGCGCATCGAGAAGGTCGCCCAGATCGACCGCTGGTATGTCGAGCAGTTCGCCAAGTTCCTCGCCCGGATGAACCAGATCAAGGACGTGGACGGCAACACGCTCCTGCACAACTCGCGCATCCTCTACGGCAGCGGCAACGCCGATGGCAACCGGCACACGCACGACAACCTCCCGCTCGTCCTCGCCGGCGGCGGCGGCGGCCTGCTGCGCGGCGGCCGCTATGTGCAGCACGGCTCGAAGCCGCTCACCAATCTCTACCTCGATCTCGCCGACCAGGCCGGCATCACCGGCCTCGAGCGCTTCGGCGACTCCACCGGCCGGCTGGGGAACATCTGAACGGGTGGGGCGCACCGGTCCGCTCCGCCCTGCCTCCGACAACGCGAAGGTCGCGTTATTTCGCAATCCTCTCCGTCCCCGGGCGGCCGCCCAGGAAGGCGCGCACCTCGCCGTCCACCAGGGCGCTGATCCGCTGCGCGCCGGCCGCGTCGTAGAGCCACACCTCGTAGGCACCGACGGTGACCTCGCGATCCGGTTCGCCGAATTTCACCCGCAGCGCGGCCGGATCGAGTCCGTTGGGCAGAATGAAAGTATAAAGCGGCGTCCGCAACGGGCCCTCCCCCGACGTCGCGTCGAAATGGCGGAAGGCGTTGTTGCCCCAGAACTGCACGCGACCATCGGGGCGGAGTTGGTTCAGGCGCAATCCGGAGCGGGCGACGGCATTCAGGTAATTGGCGTTCCAGAAGTCGGCCAGACCGTGCGCGGCTTCGCCCTTGCGGAGGAATTTTTCCAGCTCCGCGACGCGTTCCGGATACGGCCAGCCCCATTTCGCAAAATCGATTTGCGGCGTCCGCCAGGATGCCAGTCCCAGCAGCGAGGCGGTGACGATGCCGGCGACGAGCGGCGTGCGCAGTCCCGCGGGCGGCAGGACCGTCAGCAGCCACCACAGCGGGATGACCAGGCACGGGAGCAGGTAGCGGCCGTGCTGAGGATTGCGCCAGTAGGCGGCGAGGGCCGGCAGGGCGAGCGTGCTCAGCAGGCAGAAGGCGGCGAACCAGCCCGCCTGGTGTTGTGCTCCGGTCGGCGCTTGCCGCCGGGTTAGCCCGAACACACCAATCAGGCTGAGCACAAAAAGAGCCACGAAGCCGGGCGCGGCGGCGGTGATGAACCCCGTCAGGTCGGCCGCCATCTGTCCGGCCGCAGCGGCGACCGCGGACGGGGTCGGCGCGTAGCGCACCACTGCCGGATAATTGCCCCATTGGGCCGCGTGGAGTCCGGCGCGCAGCAGCAAGACCAGGAGGCAGGCGATGCCCGCGGTGCCGAGGAAAACGCGCAGGCGGCGGGCCTGCCAGCGCGGCGCCGGGGCGGTGGCAAAAAGCGCGCCGCCGAGCGGGGCGACGAATTGCGTGAACAGCAGCGTGTCGGAAGCCAGGCCGAGAAAGAGCAGCACCCCCGCGGTGAGCAGACGGCCGCGGGAGGGTGCGGTTTCCGCCGGGCCGAGCCAGAGACCGAATTGCGCCAGACCCAGCAGCACGGCGCCGCCATGGAACGTCGCCGTGCCCAGCCACCAGAGCCAGCGCGCATGATCCGCCATGCCCTGCCACGCCAGCAGCGCGTTGACGAGCAGCGCGCCGAGCAACCAACCGTGGCCCTCGGTGCCGCGCACCCGATGGAGCGTCCAGCCGGACAGCAGCGCCAGCGCCACGTAGCTCATCACGACGTAGAACGGGAGCAGCGGCGCCCCGCCGAGCACGGCGTGCCAGGCGAGGCTCAGGGTGAAATCGGGGAAGAAGTAGGGCGAGGAGCTGAGCGTCCAGCCCGAGAGGGGATAGACGCCGGCAGCCACATCGGCGGCGAAGCGCTGCGGCAGGAGATAGTCGCCGTCGAGCCAGGCTTGGAAATAGCGCGTGGCGAGCGCCATCGCCTGCACGGCGACGACCGCGAGCGCGGCGAGCCAGAGGAGGGCAGACCGGGGCGAGGGCGCTCCGGCTCCATTTTCATGCAGTCGGCCGGCCATCTCTTGGTGGTGTGTGAGAGGGGCTGAGCGGGTGGGGCTTCATGTCGGGACGTAAAGTCCCTCTCACATCGGTCGGACTGCGTCAAACCCGGGCGGGTTTGGGTCGAGCCGGTCTGTGACCGGCCTTTCAGATGTCCGATGGGGCCGGTCAAAGACTGGCCCTGCTTGGAGCCGGGGCGCCCGCGCCCCGGGGCCGCTCACTCCTTGTGATGATCGTCGCCGGTCGTGGCGGTGACATCCTTCAGCCACTCGAGCAGGATGGCCTTGTGGCCGTTGGCGTCGTAGTCGGCGCGGAGGGTGGTGAGGCGTTCCTGCAGCGCGGGGTTGTTGCGCAGGCGGCGGGAAAGGCGGGGCTTGTGGGGCATCTTGTCCTCGAGGATCATCTGTTTGAGCTTGCCGGCCTTGGCGACAGTGGCGCGGATCGCCTCGTCGGTGCTGAAATCGATGTCGTCGCGGGTCTCCTTTTCGCCGTCGATGACCTCGCCGTGGCACATCACGCAGCTTG
The DNA here is from genome assembly GCA_049322455.1 of Verrucomicrobiota bacterium. Taxonomy (GTDB): domain Bacteria; phylum Verrucomicrobiota; class Verrucomicrobiia; order Opitutales; family Opitutaceae; genus Lacunisphaera. The sequence goes on from JBMOQY010000041.1 coordinate 33,404, forward strand.
CATCAAGGACCTTGCGGACCTCGGGCTTGAGCGGCAACAGGGTGTCGAAGGCCGGATCGTCGGCGGTGAGGCCGGCGGCAGTGAGGGCGAAGGCGGCGGAGAGCAGGAGGCGGCGGACGATCATGATGAGGGGGTGAGGAGTTGGGTGAGGCGCTCGATTTCCGGAGCGGAGAGCGGTCCGGTTTTGTTAAGCAGCAAAAGGTAATCGGCAAGCAGCTCTTTTTCGGCGGCAGTCAGGTGGTCGCGGTAGCCCGGCATGGGGATGGCTTGGTGGTCGAGGAACTTCTTCGCGATGCGCCCGAGGGGGCCCGATTCGATCGCCCGGCCGCGACCGTGGTCGATCCAGTGGAGGATTTCGGTGCGGTCGCCGTCGGCGGTGAGCTCGAGGAAGTCTTGGCCTTGGAAGCCGGGAATATAGCCCTTGAACGAATCGGGATTGGCCACCCCGCCCTGGCCGAGTTCGCCGTGGCATTGGTAGCAGCCGAGCCGGCGCGAAAGGCGGTCACCTTTGAGAATCAAAATGTCGGCCTCGGCTGCCGTTTCCTCGCCAGGGAGTTTGCTCGACGGATCATGCCGCAGGCGGATGCCCTCGGCGAGGATCCACGCGGCGATGTCCTCGATCTCGCCGGGCGTGAGCCGGTCCCGGTAGGCGGGCATGCGGATGAAGAGCTGTTTGTGCTGCTCGGCGTCGGCGGCGGGCACGCCGTTGGTGATCCAGTCCACGAGCACCTTCACCTCGGTGATCTCACCCTCCCAGAGCGAGGGGTTGTGCTTGCCGCGCCACTTGCCGGGCGCAGCCTGGCGGAGGTTGAAGCGCGGCTCCTCCTCGCTGCGGCCATGGCAGGCGAAGCAGCCGGCCTGCGCGGCGAGCTGCGCCCCGCGGGAGACGGGAGACGACTCGGGCCGCCTTGCGAGCTGGAAAAACACGGCCCCGGCGACGCCGAGCCCCAGCAGCCCGAGCAGCCCGAGCAGAAGCAGACCGGGAATTTTGCCGGCGGCGGGGTGGAATTGCGTCGGGGCGCGCATCCGGGCAGCAAACCGGCCCACGCCCGAAAGGCAAACCGGCAGCGCAGGGGGATGGGTTGCCCAGGCGCATAGGGGGAACCTGCGCTCCGCGCTGGCTTCCCCTGGCTCAGACCTGCGCGAGCGCCGGGCGGACGTTCAGGTGCTCCTCGCCGACGTATTTGGCGGACTGCTCGTCGGCGTGGTAGCTGGAACGGACGAGCGGGCCGCTCTCCACGACGCCGATGCCGAGGCCGAGGGCGACTTCCTTCCAGTGCTTGAACTCCTCCGGCGTCACCCAGCGGTCCACCGGCCAGTGTTGCGGGGTGGGCTGGAGATACTGGCCGAGCGTGAGGATGTCGGTCTTGTCCGAGGCGATGTCGCGCAGGGTCTGCTCGACCTCCTCGGGCTTCTCGCCGAGGCCGAGCATGATGCCGGTCTTGGTGGTGAAGCCGCGGGACTTCGCGTGGCGCACGACGGCGCGGGAACGGTCGTAGCGGGCCTGCACGCGCACCGGGCGCTGGAGACGCTCCACCGTCTCGAGGTTGTGGTTGAAGATGTCGGGTTTGGCCGCGAGCACGATGTCCACCTGGTCGAGCTTGCCGACGAAGTCGGGCACGAGCACCTCGATGGCGCAGTGTGGATTCTTGTAGCGGATGGCGCGGATGGTGGCGGCCCAGACGCCCGCGCCGCCGTCCTTGAGGTCGTCGCGGGCGACGGAGGTGATGACGCAGTGGCGCAGGCCCATTTTGGCGACGGCGTCGGCGACGCGGGCGGGCTCGCCGAGGTCGTGCTCGGTGGGGCGGCCGCTCGCAATCGCGCAGAAGTTGCAGGAGCGCGTGCAGATGTTGCCCAGGATCATCACCGTGGCCGTGCCGCGGGACCAGCACTCGCCGAGGTTGGGGCACTGGGCGCTCTGGCAGACGGTGTGCAGCTTGTTGTCCTCCACCATCCGGCGGGTGGCGTTGTAGGCGGGGCCGGAGGGCAGTTTGGCGCGGAGCCAGTCGGGTTTGCGTTGGGCGGACATCGGGAAGATGGGGTCACAAAAGGCATAACGGAGGCAAAGACAATTTTCCGATAAGAACCAAACCTGTTGAACCACAGATGCACACAAATGAACAGAGATGAACTGTCGTGAAGCCGGGCTGCGCATGGTCCTGATCATCTGTGGCTATCTGTGGTTGAGTCTCTTTCAATTTCCCATTGCCCCGGGCGGACGGGTTGCCAAGCCTGCCCGGCTCCATGAGCGACATCCCCCAGGACATCACCCACGACCAGCATGCCGTGCGGCTCAGGAAGCTGCAGGAGCTGCGCGCCGCGGGCACGGATCCTTTCCGCGCCAACTGCGAGCAGACGCATTTCTCGGCCGAGGCGCTGAAAGCCTACGTGGACGGCCAAGACTACACGGTGCCGGTCAAGGTCGCCGGCCGCCTTGTCGTCATCCGCGACATGGGCAAGAGCCAGTTCGTCAAAATCCTCGACCAGCAGGGCCAGATCCAGCTTTACGTGAAGAAGGACCAGGTGGGCGAGGCGGCCTACGCGGCGTTCAAGAAACTCGACCTCGGCGACATCATCGGCGCCGAGGGCCCGCTCTTCAAATCCAAGAGCGGCGAGGTCACGGTGCGCGTGGACCGGTTCACCCTCGTCGCGAAGGCCCTGCGCCCGCTGCCCGAGAAGTGGCACGGCCTGACCGACCGGGAGCAGATCTACCGCCAGCGTTACCTCGACCTCATCGTCAACGAGGAGTCGCGCCGGCGCCTCATGCTGCGCAGCCGCATCGTCGCCAGCATCCGCGCGACGCTCGCCGGCCGGAAGTTCCTCGAGGTCGAGACGCCCGTGCTCGAGGGCGTGGCCGGCGGCGCCGCCGCGCGGCCCTTCACCACGCACCACAACGCGCTCGGGGCCGACTTCTACCTGCGCATCGCCCTCGAACTGCGCCTCAAGCGCCTGCTCGTGGGCGGCTACGACCGCGTGTTCGAGATCGGCCGCGTGTTCCGCAACGAGGGCGTTTCCACCAAGCACAACCCCGAGTTCACCATGCTCGAGGTCTATCAGGCCTACTCGGATTTCCGCGGCATGATGGACCTGCTCAAGGCCCTCTTTGCCGACCTCTGCCGCGATGTGATCGGCGCGACCGAGATCAAGCACGCGGGCAGCGGCCAGATGATCAATTTCGCCGGCGAGTGGCGCGAAGTGCGCTACTTCGACCTCATCGACGAAGCGGCCGGCTTCAAGCTCAGCGCCCTGCGCGACACGCCGGACTACCGCGCCAGGGCCGCCGAGGCCGCGCAGAAACTCGGCCTCGACATCCATCCCGGCTGGGAGACGCACGAAATCGTCAACGAGATCTTCGGCAAGAAGATCGAGCCCACGCTCATCCAGCCGACCTTCGTCACGCACCTGCCGAAGGAACTCTGTCCGCTGGCCAAGCTCAACGCCGGGGATCCCGGCCTGATCGATGTGTTCGAGTGCATCATCGGCGGCATGGAGATCGCCCCGGCCTACTCCGAGCAGAACGATCCCTTCGTGCAGCGCGAGATGTTCGAGAAGCAGGTCGGCGAGGACCGGCAGAAGATGGACACCGACTTCCTGCTCGCCCTCGAGCACGGCATGCCGCCGGCCGGCGGCATGGGCGTCGGCATCGACCGCCTCTGCATCCTGCTCACCGGCGCCGAGAGCATCCGCGACGTGATCCTGTTCCCGTCGCTGCGCCCGTCGGGCGCAGCGGGCGATAAGCAATAAGCTTTAAGCCCGGGAAACACATTGGCAGCGTGGCTTACAGCTTAACGCCGATAGCTTACCGCTGATTCCCATGCCTTGGCCGATCTATCTCGCCCTCAAGCAGCTTTTCCCGACCGGGCGGGTGTCGTTTTTCACGCTGGTCTCGGCGCTGGGCGTCGGGCTGGGTGTGGCCCTGATGCTGGTCTCGACAAGCGTGATGGGCGGCTTCGGCCACCAGATCAAACGCATGATCATCGACACCCAGGGCGAGGTGCAGGTGAAGGCCCGCGGTCTGATCGACCCCGCCGCCGGCGTGGAGAAGGTGCTTGCCGCCGATCCCGGCGTCGCGGCCTTCGCCCCCTATGCGCAGGGTGTGGTCATGCTCGAATACGGCCGGCGCCCGGCGTTTCCCGCCGTGCAGGGCTTCGATCTGGAGCGCATCCGCGAGGTCATCCCGCTCCAGCGCTACCTGACGGCCGGCTCGCTCGACGACCTCGACGACGACTCGGTGATCCTCAGTTCGCTGCTGGCCGGCGGTCTCGGCGTGCGGGTGGGGGACAAGGTCAGCGTCTATACCCCGCTCATGCTGGAGCGCATGAAGAACCACGAGGTGCTGTTGCCGCGCGAGGTGCGCGTGGCCGGCATCTTCCACATCGGGCACCAGCAGCTCGACAGCTCGACCGTCATCTGCCCGCTGCGCCTGATGCAGGATCTCTACGGCCTGGAGCACATGGTCCACGGCTACAACGTCCGACTCAAGCCCGGCGCCGATCCCGACGTGGTCGCCGCGCGGCTGAACCTCGCCCTGCCGGCCGGCGCGGGCGCGCTCACCTGGTTCGAGGCCAACGCCGATTTCCAGGCCGTGCTCAGCTTCGAGCGGAACATGATCTTCTTCCTGCTCACGTTCATCATCATCGTGGCGGCGTTCTCCATCACGAGTTCGCTGCTGGTGACAGTCGTGCGCAAGACCCGCGAGATCGGCCTGCTCGGCGCCATGGGCGGCAAGGCCCGCGACGTGGCCGCCAGCTTCTGCGTGCAAGGCTGCTTCATCGGCGTCGCCGGCACGGCGGCGGGCCTGGCGCTCGGTTTCGCACTCCTGCACTGGCGCAACGCGCTCGTCGGTTTCATCGCGAGGATGACGATGGGCCGCGAGGCCTTCGTGAAGTTCTACCAGTTCAGCGACCTGCCGGCCCACACGGCGCCGAAGGACGTGGTCATCATCGTCGTGTTTTCCATCGTGGCGGCGACGCTGGCCGGCTTGCTCCCCGCCTGGCGCGCCGCGAAACTCAAGCCCGTGGAGGCGCTGCGGTCGGAATAAAGGCTGAATGGCTGGAGGACTGAAAAGCCGAAACTCCGCCCTCACCCTTCTCCCTCACACTTCATGGCTTCAGCCCTTCAGTCCTTCAGTCCTTCAGCCCTTGGATCAACGGTCCTTTCCTGCCGTGGCCTGACCAAGACCTACCCGAGCGGCGACCGGAAGCTCGGCGTGCTGGCCGGGGTGGATCTCGCCGTCGCGGCGGGCGAGAGCGTGTCCATCCGCGGCGAATCCGGCTCGGGCAAGAGCACGCTGCTCAACCTGCTGGCCGGGCTCGACCGGCCGGACTCGGGCGAGCTCTTCTGGAACGCCGAGCCGGCGCACCAGCTCGGCCTCGGCGAACTCACGGCCCGGCGCGGCCGGTTCCTCGGCATGGTGTTCCAGGCCTACTACCTGATTCCCGAGCTCGACGCCTTCGCCAATGTGCTCATGGGTGCCCGTATGATCGGCGGGGTGGGGGCGGCCGAGCGCTCGCGGGCGGCGGCGCTGCTGCGGCGCGTCGGCCTCGCCGCACGCGGCCACCACCTGCCGGCGCACCTCTCCGGCGGCGAACGCCAGCGCGTGGCCGTGGCCCGCGCCCTGATGAACCGTCCGCAGGTCATCCTCGCCGACGAGCCCACCGGCAACCTCGACGAGCGCACCGGCGACGAGGTCATCGGCCTGCTGCTCGAGGTCTGCGCCGAGGAAAAAGCCGCGCTGGTGCTTGTGACCCACAACCCGGCCCACGCGGCGCGGACGGCGCGGAAGTTCACTCTTCACAACGGCGTTCTGGGCGTGATTGCCTAGCCCCATGAAAATCACCCGACTCCTGGCGTGCGGCGTGGCGGCCGCCGCGACCGTTGCCCTGGCTGAAGCCACATCCCCCCTCGATCCGCTCGCCGAAACCTACGTGAAGCTCGCCCTCGCCGCGGGCGTGCACGACGGCGACTACGTGGACGCCTACTACGGCCCGCCGGAATGGCGCACCGCCGCCGAGGCCGCCAGGCTGCCGCTCGCCGGGGTCCGCGCGCAGGTGCAGGCGCTCGGCGCCGATCTCGCCAGGGTGGACGCCGCCGGTTTCGACGAGATGAGCCGCCTGCGCCACGCCTACCTGACCAAGGAGGTGCAGGCGCTCGGCACCCGCCTGGCCATCGTCGCGGGGGAGAAGCTCCCCTTCGACGAGGAATCGCGCCTGATCTACGACACCGTCGCGCCGACGCACACCGCCGCCCATTACGACGAGGTGCTGGCCGAGCTCGACCAGGCCCTGCCGGGCGAGGGCCCAGTGGCCGCGCGCTACCAGGCTTACCGCAACCAGTTCATCATCCCGCCGGCGAAACTCGACGCCGTGTTCCGGGCCGCCATCGCCGAGGCGCGCGCCCGCACGCTCCAGCGCATTCCGCTGCCCGCGGGGGAGAGCTTCACGCTCGAATACGTCACCGGCAGGTCGTGGAGCGGCTACAACTGGTATCAGGGCAACGCCCGCAGCCTCATCCAGATCAACACCGACCTGCCGATCTTCATCGACCGCGCGGTGGACCTGGCCGCGCACGAGGGTTATCCCGGCCACCACGTCTATGGCACGCTGCTCGAGGAGAAGCTGATGCGCGGGCGCGGCTGGGTGGAGTTCTCCGTCAACCCGCTCTTCGGGCCCAACGGTCTGATCGCCGAGGGCAGCGCCAACTACGGCATCGACGTCGCCTTCCCCGGCGGGGAACGCCTCGCCTTCGAGCGCGCCGTGCTCTTCCCGCTGGCCGGCCTCGATCCCGCCAAGGCGGCGGAGTATTACCGCGTCCTGGAGCTGACCAGGAAACTGAGCTTCGCCGGCAACGAGGCCGCGCGCAATTACCTCGACGGCCGGATCACCGCCGCCGAGGCCGCCGCCTGGCTGGAAAAATACGCGTTGATGGAACCCGCCCGCGCCCAGCAGCGGGTGAAGTTCATCGAGCAATACCGCAGCTACGTCATCAACTACAACCATGGCCAGCAACTCGTGCACGACTACGTCGAGGCGAAGGCCGGGGGCGACGCCGACCGCCGCTGGGCCGCGTTCATCGAGCTGATCTCCTCGCCGCGCCTGCCGTCGCAGTTGAAGTGAGCTGGGGTTTCGGTTCCGGGCAGGGCGAATCCTCCGGATGAACCCCGGCTCGTCGAGGACGACTCGCCCTACCCGAGGATTGCCTCGCCGGGATTAATCCTGAAATCTCGCCCCATGGCCAAACCCAAGATCAAGTGCGGCGTCGTCGGCGTCGGCTCCCTCGGTCAGCATCATGCGCGCATCTACGCCGCACTGCCCGGCGCCGAGCTGGCCGGCATCTACGAGACCAGCGACGCCCGCGCCGCCGAGATCTGCGGCAGGCACAATTGCCGCCGCTTCCCCACGCTGGAGGCGCTGGGCCGCGCCTGCGAGGCGGTGAGCGTCGTGGTGCCGACCGACCGCCACGCCGAGGTCGCGCTGCCGCTGCTGGCGGCGGGCTGCCATCTGCTGATCGAGAAGCCGCTCTGCGCGACACTGGAGGAGGCCGGGCGGGTGCTGGCCGCCGCGCAGCAGGCCGGCCGCATCGTGCAGGTCGGCCACATCGAGCATTTCAACCCGGTGATGAGCTACCTCGAGAAGCACGCCGGCCGGCCGCAATACATCACCACCGAGCGCCTCGCCCCCTACCAGACGCGCGGCACCGAAGTCGGCGTCGTGCTCGACCTCATGATCCACGACATCGGCATCGTGCTGGCCCTGGTGAAGTCGCCCATCCGCAAGATCGACAGCGTCGGCATCAACGTGCTCTCCAGGACCGAGGACATCGCCAACGCCCGCATCGAGTTCGAGAACGGCTGCGTGGCCAACCTCAGCGCCTCGCGCATGAGCCTGAAGAAGAACCGCGAGATCCGCGTCTTCCAGGACAACGCCTACCTGTCGCTCGATTTCATGAACCAGAAGGGCCACCTCGTGAGGAAGAGCGACATCATCGCCTACGGCCTGAAGCTGAAGGTCGGTCTCGCCAAGGCCGGCGAGGACAAGGTGCCGGTGCACGAGATCCCCATTGAGAAGGGCGAGCCGCTGGCCATCGAGCTGGCGCATTTCCTCGAGAGCGTGCGCGAGGCCAAGGAGCCCAAGGTCGGCGGCGCGCTCGGCAGGTCGGCCCTCGAGGTGGCGATCGCGATCACCGAGGAGATCCGCCGGAAACAGCAGTGAGGATGTCACCACGAATCACACGAAAGAGGGAATGCTCCCGTTGCGTCATCCTTCGCATGGCTCAGGATGACGGGTTTCATGGGTTATGAATAGTCCCCTGCTTGAAGACGGCCTGCCGGCGCCGGCGCACGGCGCCGTGGACCTGCTGATCGTCGCGGCCGAGCATTCGGGCGACGAGCATGCCGCGCGCATGGTCCGCGGCCTGCTGGCGATGCAGCCCGGCCTCAAGGTCTGCGCGCTGGGCGGAGCCCGGCTGGCGGCGGCCGGGGCGCAGTTGCTGCGGGATCTCACGGGGCAGTCGGCGATGGGTTTCGCCGTCATCGCGAAGATTGCGTATTACCGCGCGCTCATCGCCTCCGTCGTGGATTGGGTCGGGCGGCACCGGCCGCGGGCCGTGTGCTTCGTGGATTCCTCCGGTCTGAACCTGCGGATCGCCAGGGGCCTTTTCGAGCGCAGCTACTCGGCCAAGGCCGGCGGCCCGACCAAGGCGCTTTACTACATCAGCCCGCAGATCTGGGCCTCGCGGGCGGGCCGGCGCTTCGAGATGGCGAGGCACCTCGACGGCCTCGCGGCGATCTTCCCCTTCGAGCCGGCGGTCTATGCCGACACCTCGCTGCCGGTCGAATTTGTCGGGCATCCGTTCATGGCGCCCGACTACGCGGCGCCGGTGAGCCATGAGCCGGCCGGGCCGGTCCTGCTGCTGCCCGGCAGCCGGCGCGGGGTGGTGAAGCGGATCTTTCCCGTTCTGCTGGCGGGCTACGCCGCGTGGGGGGCCTCGCGCCCGGCGGTGGTGCTTTATCCGAGCGACGACATCCGCGCCCTGCTCCTGGCCGCCAGGCCGCCGGCGGGCGTCGAACTGCGCCGCACGGGCGAGGGCGGCCCGGTCGCCGCCGCGGCCGTGCTGACGACGAGCGGCACGATGTCCATGCACTGCGCGCTCGCGGGCATCCCGGGAGTGGTGACCTACCGGACGGACCCGCTGACCTATCTCATCGGCCGGTTGCTGGTGAAGGTTGAGCACATTGGCATCGCCAACCTGCTGCTCAAGGAGGCGATGTATCCCGAATACATCCAAGGCGCGGCGAAGCCCGAAGTCTTTGCACGCGAATTGAAAGACTGCCTCGAAAACCCCGCGCGTCGCGAGCGTACCGCCGCCCTGGCCGCAAAATTGCGCGCCCTGCTGGCCCAGCCGACGGCCGGTTCTGCGGCGGACTGGATGCTGCGGCAGTTGGGCTCGTAAATGGGGGAATCTTTGCGGGGGGTGCACCCATCGGGGCGACCAAGACGCGCCCCTGCGACGTAAAAACCGCTCAGGCAGGGCATTGGGGTGCCGATGTGAAGGCAGAATCATGGATTCCCTCGCCACAGCCTGTCCGCCACCAGGCTGGCCGCCGTCCTGCGCTCCCGCGGGGACGGCCGCCGGCGATTCCGTTTTTCCCACCATCCTGAACACGCTGCCGGTGGGCGTCTGCTGGGTGCGGGTCGGGGGCAGCCTGCCTTGCTGGTTCAACGCGGCTTTCGTGCGCCTGAGCGGCCTCGCGCGCGAGAGCATCCGCGCGCCCGACGATTTCACGGCCGCCCTGCACCCCGACGATGCGGTCCCCTTTGCCGCCGCGCTTGCCCAGGTGCGCACCGGCCAGGCCGACGAAGTCAGCCTCGAACTGCGTTGTATCCCGGGCGGCTCCTGCGCCTGGCGGCAGGCGACCCTCCAGGTTTTCCACGACGCAACCACCGGGGACGCCGACCTGTTGCTGACCGTGACCGACATCAGCGAGCGCAAGCAGCACCAGGAGGAGATGCGCCTCGCCATCGAGGGTGCGGAATCGCTCAACCAGCAGATCGAGGCGGCGATCGACCGCGCCCAGCAGGCCGCCGTCGAGGCCAACCTCGCCAACGTCGCCAAGAGCCAGTTCCTCGCGACCATGTCGCACGAGATCCGCACGCCGATGAACGGCATCATCGGCATGACCGGCCTGCTGCTCGACACGCCGCTCAACCGCGAGCAGCGCGACTTCGCGGAGACCATCCGCGTCAGCGGCGAGGCGCTGCTCACCATCATCAACGACATCCTCGACTTCTCGAAGATCGAGGCAGGCAAGCTGGAGCTGGAGCAGGCCGATTTCGTCCTGCGCGACTGCATCGAGGGCGCGCTCGACCTCATGGCCGCACGCGCGGGCGAGAAGCAGCTCGACCTGCTCTACGAGATCGCCGACGGCACGCCGGTGCGGGTGAAGGGCGACATCACGCGCCTGCGCCAGATCGTGCTCAACCTCATCGGCAACGCCATCAAGTTCACGGCCAAGGGCGAGATCGTGGTCCGCATCGAACCGGTGGACGGCGGCATGGTGGAGGAAGGGCCGGTCGGCCTGCACGTGTCGGTGCGCGACACCGGCATCGGCATCCCGCCCGAGGCCATCGGCCGGCTGTTCCAGTCGTTCAGCCAGGTGGACGCCTCGACCACGCGCAAATACGGCGGCACCGGCCTGGGCCTCGCCATCAGCAAAAAGCTCGCCGAACTCATGGGCGGCCGGATGTGGGTCGAGAGCCAGACGGGCGTCGGCTCGGTCTTCCATTTCACGGTCAAGCTCGCCGCACTCCCCGGGACGGCGCGGCCCGACCCGCAGGCCGCCCGCGCACTGCTGGGCGGCAAAAGCATCCTGCTGGTGGACGACAACGCCACCAGCCGCATGCTGCTCACCGACCAGGTCCTGCGCTGGGGCATGCAACCGCAGGCCGTCGGCTCGGGCGGAGAGGCGCTGGCGCTCCTGCGCAGCGGCCGCTCCTTCGACGTGGCGGCGGTGGACCTGTTCATGCCCGGCACTGACGGCCTGGCGCTCCTCCGGGAAATGCAAAGCCTGCGGCCGGCGGCGGAGATGCCGCTGCTGCTGCTTTCGGCGCTCGGCCAGCGCGTGCCGGAGGGGATCACCGCGACCAACGTGCCGCGTCCGCTCAAACCCACCGTGCTCTTCGACACGCTGGCGGCGGCGCTCGGCCGGCCGGCCGCGGCCGCGCCCGCGCCCGTGGCGGCCGTCACCGTGCCCGTGCACGACCTCCGCCTGCTGCTCGCCGAGGACAATGCCGTGAACCAGAAGGTGGCCGTGAGTCTCCTGAAGACCCTCGGCCATCAGTGCGACGTCGCCTGGAACGGGCTCGAGGTGCTCGCGGCCGTGGAGAAGCGGGAATACGACATCATCTTCCTCGACATGCAGATGCCGGAGATGGACGGCCTGGAGGCCGCCCGGCGGTTGGTGGAAGCGAAACCGCGCAGCAAGACCCGCCCGTGGATGATCGCGCTGACCGCCAACGCCATGGTCGGCGACCGCGAACAGTGTCTTTCCGCCGGCATGGATGACTACCTCACGAAACCGATCAAGAAGGCGGAGCTGCTGACCGCGCTGGAATACGGCCGCCGCATGGTGGCAAGACGCCGGGGAAAGGCATGACGGGGCGGAATCTGGAATGGAGGCGGGGTGCCCTCACCCTGCTTGCGCAAATTTCAGATCAAGCAAGGAACCCTGAAAAGGCCAGGCGGCACGATCGCGGCTCAACCCCTTCCGCACCGGATTCTCCTGAACATACTGCCCTTGCGCCTGATAAGCGGCGGCGACACGGACGAAATGGTCGAAATAGTCCGCCTGCCGCACCGGGGGCGGCGATTGGCATTCGGCGATGAGCTGGCGGGAAGAAAGGGACTTCCAGCTTTGATCCAAGCCGGACAGCGGCTTGGCCTCGATGGCAGGTCGCGCAAAGAAATGCACGTGGTCGGGCATCAAGCGATAATGTCCGGCGTGCCATCCCTCCGCGGTGACAGACTTGCGCCAGATTATTTCCAGAATGGAACGTGCCGTCGGATTCGCCAGCAAGCAAGGGCCTGCGTGCCGCCGTGCAGCAGGTGATGAAGAGGAGCGGATGCCGCGGCTGAACGGGGGCCGGTGCGGCAGATGCATGATATCCCGCGGAGTGAGGGCACCCCGCCTCCATCAAGAAGGCTCGCCCAGACTCCGCGCCACCTGGGGCCAGAGCGCGGCGGTGCGCTCGGCGAGGATCGCATGGCAGCGACTGACCTCGGCCTCGCGCTGGGCCAGGTTCTCCTCGGCGATCTTGGCGAGGTCGTCGAGGTTGTAGAGGAAGACGTTGGGCAGCTCCGCGGCGGCGGGGTCGATGTCGCGCGGCAGGGCAAGGTCCACGAGGAAGAGCGGCCGGCCGGCGCGCTTGCGCATCGCGGTGGCGACGAGGTCGCGGGTGATGACCAAGCCGGGGGCCGAGGTCGAACTGGCCACGATGTCGGTGGCGGCGAGCACCTCCGGCAGGTCGGCCAGGCTGGCGGCCCAACCGCCGGCGGCCGCGGCGGCCTCCTCGGCCTTGGAGAGCGTGCGGCTGGCCACGGTGATGGATTTCGCGCCGCGGCTCTGGAAGGCCTGCACGGTCTTCAGGCCGATGTCGCCCGCGCCGACGACCAGCACCTTCACGGGCGTGAGATCGCCGAAGATTTTGCCGGCCAGATCCACGGCCACGCTGGCCACGCTGATCTGGCCCTCGCCGATGCGGGTGTGGGTGCGGACGTGCTTGGCGGCCTGGAAGGCTTTCTGGAAGACGCGGTTGAGCACCGGGCCGGTCCAGTGCCGGGCGAGGGCGGTGTCGTAGGCGCCCTTGACCTGGCCGAGGATCTCGGTCTCGCCGACGATCTGCGAGTCGAGCCCCGAGGCGACGGCGAAGAGATGGGCGATGGCCTCGTGGTTCTGCCGCTGGCGCAGCACGGCGGCGAGCTCGGCCGGGGTGCAGCCGGTCGTCTCGGCCAGGGCCGCACGCAGGGCGGCCAGCGCGTCCGGACTTTGGGCCACGCCGTAGAGTTCGACGCGGTTGCAGGTGTTGACGAAGGCGAACTCGCGCACGCCGGGTGAGGCCTGCAGCTTCGCCGCCAGGGCGGCGGCGCGGGCGTCGTCGAGCGCGAGCTTCTCGCGGACGGCGAGCGGCGCGGTGTGGTGGCTGGCGCCGAGGAAGAAGAGGAGGGGCGTGGCGGGCTCCATCGTCAGCGTTCGGCAGGGGTGAGGATGACCTGGTGGTGGCGGCTGGAGTTCACCGGGCCGAGGGACATCATTGCCAGCATGAACATCGCCAGGCACACCCAGGAGAAGCGGACCGACACCAGCCAGGCACGCCAGCGCAGGACCAGCACGACGAGGTAGGCGGCCCACACGCCGACGGTCACGACGAGCTTCGCGTAGTCCACCGAGGCGGTGTCGCGCACCCACCACGAGGCGCCGACGCCCAGCGAAAAGGTCAGCAGCAGCACCCCGAGGCCGAGCATGCGGGTGTTGATCTGGTCGAGCTGGACGACGGAGGGCAGGAACCAGAAGAGGCCGTTGAGGCGCTTGTGCTTGAGGCTCCAGTTCTGCAGCAGGTGCATCACGGCGGTGAGGGCGAGGAGGCCGAACACGCCGTAGCTGAACACAGCGAGCGCGGCGTGCAGCTCGATCCAGGGGTTGTCACCGAAGATCTTCTGCCCGCGGGTCGCGTCCCACGGCGGGATGAGCAGCGAGATGAGGGCGAGCGAGCCGGCATAGCCGGCGGTGAACAGGCCGAGCAGGCTCACCCGGAAGGCCGTGCCGACGAAGAAATACACGACCATGGCCGACCAGGCGACGAACTGGACCAGCTCGAAGGTGTTGCCCAACGGGCAGCCGCCCACGGCCAGGCCGCGCACGTAGAGACCGGCCATCTGGGCAAGCCAGCCGGCGACCAGCAGCGAATTGAGCAGGGTGCGCGGCGGAGGAGCGGAGGAGCGTCGCACGAGCGCCAGCAAGCCGGCCAGGAAGCCGGCGAGGTAAAGCAGGGCACCGAGCCACAGGAGGGCGCGGTCGGTGGGCAGCGGGAGCATGGCGGCCACGTTGGCAGCGGGGCCGCGGGCCGGCAAGCGTGCCCGCGTCTTATTAGAATACGGCGGCGCTGTGCCGGAACCGGGCTTATTCATGCTTGGGCGGCCGGTGACCGCGCCTAGTGTGCGCGTGTGATCTTCGAGCCTCAGCCCGTCTTGCTGGAGGGCCGCCACGTGCGGCTCGAACCGCTGGCCCCCGGCCACCTGCCGGCCCTGTGCGCGGCGGCGGGCGATCCGGCGGTCTTCCGCTGGTTTCTCACCAGGCCGTTGTCGGATCCCGCGGAGATGGCGGCATGGTTCGAGGAAGCCCTGCGCAACCAGGCGGGGGGCGCGGAGGTGGCCTTCGCGACCGTGCGGCGGACCGACGGCCGCGTGGTGGGTTCGACGCGCTTCATGGACCTTCGCCGGGCGCACCGCACCTTGGAGATCGGCAACACCTGGCTGGCACCCGAGGCGCAGCGCACCGCGATCAACACCGAGGCCAAATACCTCATGCTGCGGCAGGCCTTCGAGACCTGGGGCGCCGTGCGCGTGCAGCTCAAGACCGACGAGCGCAATCACCAGTCCCGGGCGGCCATCGCGCGGCTCGGGGCGGTGTTCGAGGGCATCCTGCGCAACTACCAGACCCGCACCTGCGACGGTTACGTGCGCAACACCGCGATGTTCAGCATCACCGACCGCGAGTGGCCGGCGGTGAAGGCAGGTCTCGAGGCGAAGCTGGCGCGGTAAATTGAGGGTGGCCGTCCGGCTCCGGCTGCCTCTTGCTCGGTCCAAGACAAGACATGAGCCGCTTCCCTGCACCCCTCCGGCGCCTGTTGCCGGCCGCCGCCATCTTGCTCGGCACCCTTGACCTGTCCGGGCAGGAACAGGCGCGGATGGCGGTCACGGCGGCGGACGGCGAGGCCGCGATCCATGCGGCGCTGGCCGGTCTGTCGGCGGGAGGAGGCCTCGTCGAACTCGGCGCCGGCACCTTCACGCTCACCCGGCCGGTCATGCTCGACCGCGACGGTCTGGAGCTGCGCGGGCAGGGTCCGGAAACCAGGCTGCTGCTGGCGGCGCGGGCCAATTGCCCCGTCGTGATCGTCGGCCGTCCTGGCACGCGCCCCGCCGGGCTCGTGCGCCGCATCACGGTGCGGGGGCTGCTGATCGACGGCAACCGCACCGAGCAGGACTTCGAATGCTGGGGCGGTCCCTGCGACGAGCGCGATCGCACTGCGATCCGCAACAACGGCATCACCGTCCGCGGGGCGGAGGACATCCTGATCGAGGACGTGGTCACCCGCCGCGCCCGCTCCGGCGGCGTGGTGCTGGAGAAACACTGCCGCCGCGTGCGGATCCACCGCCTCGAGTCCTGCGACAACGAATTCGACGGCGTGGCCGCCTACGAGACCGAGGAGAGCGAGTTCACCGGCCTCAACCTGTGCCACAACCGCAGCGCGGGCTTCTCCTTCGACTGGCGGTTCAACCGCAACCGCATCGCCGACTGCAGCGCCAGCGACAACGGCAGCCAGGGCCTCTTCATGCGCGATTCGGTCTGGAACGTCTTCGAGCGCGTGACGCTCCGGAACAACGGCGAGCAGGGGGTCTTCATGGGCGAGACGCGCACGCTGCCCGGCACGGCCTGCCGCTACAACCGCTTCACCGGCATCACCGTCACCGGCAACCGCACGCAGGGCATCCGCATCAACGACGCCTCCTGCAACCCGAACACGCTCGAGGACTCGCTCGTGCAGGGCAACCGACTGGAGGACGTCAGCCTCGCGGACTTCGGCCAGCTCGAGATCCTGCGGCCGCGGTAGGCCGGTCTATGGCCGCCCGGGGCCGGGCGCAGATCGGTCCTACTTCCGTGCCACCCAGAACCGGCAGTTGTCGGAGAATTCGCGCACGGCCAGGCGCTCCGTGGCGAGGTCGTCGCGCAGGGCGCTGTGCTCGAAGCGCCAGCCGGTGGCCAGCAGGTCCGCGATAACCTCCTTCTTGTCCGGCAGGTGCATGAAAGTCTGGCCGTGCTCGTGGGCGAAGTAGCGGTCGCCGAACTCCAGCAGCCGCGGATTCTGCTCGCCCCGCGCCCAGCGGGCGGCCTCGTCGGCCCAGGCCTTTCGCTCCGCGGGATCCTCGCGGTCGTGGGTGGTGAAGAGGAAGGTGCCGCCCGGCCGGCACAGCGCGTGCAGCCCGCGCATCGCCGCGCGGCGGTTCGCGCGACCCGGAATCTGCATGAGGCCGTTGAACAGGAAGAGGACCCCATCGAAAGACATGTCACCTAATAGGTGACATTCATGCAGACGGGTCGCGTCGGCGACGTGGAAGTCCAGGCCGGTGATGCCCTGCTCGGCGGCGAGGTTCTGCGCCTGCTCGATCATCTCGGCGGCGAAATCGAAGCCGGTCAGGTGCCGGTAGCCGAGGTGCCACAGGCCGACGCTGACCCGGCCCGCCCCGCAGCCGGCTTCGAGGAGACGGGAGTTCCTGTCCGGGAAGTGCCGGGTGATGAGCAGGCGCTCCGATTCCCAGAGGCCGAGAAAATGCGCCGCCCGCGCATAGTGGATGACCGTGCTGATGGCGTTGAAATCCTCGCGCACGGTTTCGCCGGAAATCTTGGCGGTGTCATTCATGGACGGTGCGCGGCGCGCGGGTGGCCAGCACGGGCGGGGAATCCGGAAACGGTTCCGAGCCGCTGACGGCATCGGCGCCACCGGGTCGGGCCGGGCCGGTCGCGCCGCCGCGTTGCAGCACGGTGGCGAGCGGATCGGCGTAAACGCTGCTCCAGCCGTGGCGGCGCAGGACATCGATCCCGGCCGAGGCCGAGGGCAGGAGGGCGTAGCGCGCCCGCTCCAGATCGAGTGCCGGGCCGGGGGCCGCGCCCGCGTAGAGCCGCCAGTGGGCGTCCCTGACCGCCGCCGGATAGACGGTGTCGAGGCGGCCGTCGAAGGACACTGGATTGTCGGGCAGCTCCCACAACACCTGCTGGCCCCAGTCGAAAAACGTGACCGTGTTGCCCGTGAGGCCTTGCTCGCGCATGAACCGGATCGCCTCCACCGGATAGAGGTCGCGCGGCACAGCCATGGTGAACGGTTGCCGGCGCGGCACGACGCTGGCCGCCAGACACCATGCGCCCCCGAGGGTCAGAGCCACCGCCAGAATCCGGCCCGCGGCCGGCCGAGAGATGGCGGCCTGAAGATGGCGCG
Organism: Verrucomicrobiota bacterium; assembly: GCA_049322455.1. GTDB lineage: Bacteria > Verrucomicrobiota > Verrucomicrobiia > Opitutales > Opitutaceae > Lacunisphaera. Next base: position 50,668 of record JBMOQY010000041.1, read on the forward strand.
TCGCGGGTGCGATTCGCGCGAGCAGGTCGTGCACATGGGCGGGCAGCAGCATCACCGTGGCCAGGCCGAAAAGGGGTGCGTGCCGCTGATGCCGGACCGCCATGGCCGCGAGCAACGCCCAGACAAGCATCTCCCAGAGCCGGCGGGACCGGCGCGAGCAGACCCAGGCGGCCAGACCGAGTCCGATGGTGAAATGGAAGGGCAGGGTGGCGGCGGCGAAGCCCATGGGCTGCCACTCGGTGATGGCCGGACGCGGCAGCCGCAGCGTATCAATGGTCCAGAGCACCAGCCGCCAGCCCCAGGGGTTGGCGCAGAGCGCCAACGTGGAGGCGATGGCGGCAACCGTCAGAACGCCGGGAAGGACCGGCGTGGGCTCGCAGCGCAGGCGGCGCAGCCAGCCGGGGCAGAGGCGTCCGGTGACTTCCGTCCCCAGCGCGACCAGCAGCACCGCCCACCCGGCCAGGTAGCCGCCGTGGGTGTTGGCCCACACGACGAGCAACAGGGGCGGGACCAAGCCCCAGCCGACTCCGCCTGCGAGGAACCGACGCAGGGCGGTCAGCAGCACGACAAAGAGGAGGTAGGTGAAGAGTTGCGGGCGAGCCGCGTAGCCCAGGGCGATGCTGTTGGCGCAGATCGCCAGCAGAGCGAGAGCCACAAGCCGCCGGGCCGGATCGGATCCCGCGCCGGCGCGCCAGGCCCAGGCGAGCGTCAAGGCGGCAAGTCCGATCATCAGCAGCCACAAGCCGCTGCCGCCGCCGAGGCGGTGCGCCGCGCCCAGGGCGAGTTCCGCCAGCACCTCGTGGTTGATCCACGGCTGTCCCGCCGCGGTCCACGAGAGCGTCTCGGTGGTCTCCAGACCGCCGAGGTGCAGCATCCGCTGACCGTAGAGCACGTGCCCCCAGAGGTCGTTGTCGGCGGTGTTCTCCGAAAAGCGCCACCACAGAAAGGCGGGCACCGCGAAGGCGAAACCCCGGCGCAGCCAAACGCCCGATGCGGTGGTGGCCGGGTTCATTTCCTGTTCCAGACGGCGATGAACATGCCGTTGGCGTTCAGTTCGTGCGGCCAGAGGGTGGTGGACCCTGGGGTCTGGGATTTGGGGTCTGGGAAAGGCTGGATCGGCTCGAAATCAGGATGCGCGGCAGTGAAGGCGGCGGCAACGGCGGTCGTCTCGGCGCGGGTGAGGGTGCAGACGGAATAGACGAGGCGGCCGCCGGGCTTGAGTGCGGGGGCGACGTGGTCGAGCAGGCGCGCCTGCACCGCGGCGAGTTCGTGCACGTCCTTGGGCGTGGTGGTCCAGCGGGCATGCGGGTTGCGCTGCCAGGTGCCGACACCGCTGCAGGGGGCGTCCACGAGGATGCCGGCGAATTTGGTTTTCGTGGGCAGCCTCGCGCCGCCGTCCCATTCGGCGGCGCGGTAGTTGAAGACCTTGGCGCGGGCGGCGCGCTCCTTGAGCTTGGCGAGGCGGCGCACCGAGCGGTCGCTGGCCCAGAGCAGGCCCTTGCCCTGCAGGAGGTCGGAGAGATGCATCGTCTTGCCGCCCTCGCCGGCGCAGGCATCCCACCAGGTCTCGCCGGGCTGCGGGGCGCAGGCGTGGCCGACGAGCTGCGAGGCGAGGTCCTGGATTTCAAATTCGCCGCCTTGGAATTCGGGAGTGCGGTAGAGATCCTTCGTGCCGACGTAACGGAACGAGGATCGGAGACCGGAGATCGGAGACCGGAGATCGGGGGGAAGGCAGTGGCCGAGGCGTTGGGCGACGGAATCGCCGGAGCCGGAGCGGGTGCGGATCCAAAGGGCCGGGTCGCGTTGGAGCTGGCGCAGCCATTCGGCCGGCACGGAATCCATTTCGGATTTCAACCAGTCGGGCACGGCACGGGCGGCGAGAGCCTCGGGTTTGATCGAGGCAGGATTATTGTCGAAGCGTTCCTGAAGCGCCAGCGCCGCTTCCGTCTGTTTTTGCAGCGAGTCCTTGGGCTCGAGCCAGCGCAGCCAGCGGAAATAGACGAAGACCGCGCGGCTGACGGCGCGCCGGCCGGCCGGGTCGGTGAAGTGCCGGTCCTGCGTGAGCGACTCGCGCAGCGCCTGGTCGGCGGGCACGCCGGTTTGCACGAGCTGCAGGATGCGGGCGGCCTGGTTGAGGACGGGGGAGGACATTAATTTTTTAACCACAGATGGACACAGATTCACACAGATGAAGCACGAATCATGGACCGATGCGGGCGGTCGTCGCGCATCGGTCTGATCTGTGACCATTTGTGTTCATCTGTGGTTCAAAAGGTCTTCTTTCCCCAGCGGCGGACTTCCTTGAGTTCGGGGCTGCGGGCTTCGGCGAGGAGGCCGGCGCAGGCGGGGTGGGCGCGGAGGCGCTGGCAGGCGTCGGGCATGAGGCGCCACCTGAGGGCGTGGGAAGTCTCGGCGATGGGGGCGACGCGGCCTTCGAACAGGAAGGCGAGTTCGACCTTGGTGTCGCCGCTGGCGGCATCGAGGGCGGCGCGGAGCTGGCGCAGCCACTCGGGCAGTTCGGGGTGGTCGGGCGTGACCAGCCAGGTGACCTTGCGGATGTTGTTCTGCAGGTAGGCGGCGAGTGGGTAGAGTTCCTTGACGTTGAGGCGGGTGCCGTCGTTGCCCTTCATCACCGTGCCGAGGACCACCACGGGGGTGTTTTCGGCGAGGTTCTTGCCGTAGTTCTCGTAGGCGTCGGCATACATGTTGACCGAGAGGGTCGCGCGCTTGCTGGCGAGGTTGAAGAAAGCCCAGGGGCGGTTGTCTTTTTTCGAGAGCTTCTTGGTGATGCCGCTCATGATGCCGGCGAGGCGGAACTCCACGCGGTCGCCCTCCTGGAGGACGGTTTCCTCGGTGTGTGTGCAGAGCGCCTCGGCCAAGCCGGCGTAGGCGTCGAGCGGGTGGCCGGAGACGTAGAAGCCGAGCAACTCCTTCTCGAACTGGAGGCGCTCCATGGCGGAGAAGTCCCCCGCGGCGGAGCCGTCGCCGTTGCGGGGCGGGGGCCGCCCGGTTCCCTTTTCAGGTGTCGGCGCCGCGTCGGCGAACATGTCGAGGAAGCTGTGCTGGCCGGCGGCCTTGTCGCGGGCCGAGGCGGCGGCGCCGGCGATGGCGGCGTCGATCCCGTCGAAGAGCTGCTTGCGGGGCGCGCCGCTGAAGTCGAAGGCGCCGGTTTTCACGAGGTGCTCGAGGACGCGCTTGTTGAGGGCACGGGCGTCCACGCGGGCGGTGAAGTCGGCGAAGTCCTTGAACGGGCCGCCGCGCTCGCGCTCCTCGATGATCTTCTGGGCGGCCTGTTCGCCGACGCCCTTGATGCCGGCGAGGCCGAAGCGGATCTTGTCGCCGACCGGGGTGAAGTCGGCGCGCGACTCGTTCACGTCGGGGCCGAGGACCTGCAGGCCCATGGCCTCGCACTCGGCGATGAAGTGGGCGACCTTCTCGGAGTTGCCGAGCTCGGAGGTGAGCATGGCCGCCATGAACTGGACCGGGTAGTTGGCCTTGAGGTAGCCGGTCTGGTAGCTGAGCACCGCGTAGGCGGCGGAGTGCGACTTGTTGAAGCCGTAGCCGGCGAACTTGTTGAGGATGTCGAAGATCGAGTTGGCGGTCTTGGCGTCGATCTGATTCACCCGGGCGGCGCCTTCGACGAACTTGGCGCGCTCCTTGGCCATGGCCTCGGCGTCCTTCTTGCCCATGGCGCGGCGCAGCATGTCGGCGCCGCCGAGCGTGTAGCCGGCGATGATCTTGGCGGCCTCCATGACCTGCTCCTGATAGACCATGACGCCGTAGGTCTCGTGGCAGACCTCCTCGAGGAGCTTGTGGGGAAACTGGACGGTGCTGGGGTCCTTCTTGCCGCGGATGTAGTCGGGGATCCACTCCATCGGGCCGGGACGGTAGAGGGCGATGAGGGCGACGATCTCGTCGATGGAGGAGAGGCCGATCTGGCGGCAGAGCGCCTGCATGCCGCCGGATTCCAACTGGAACACGCCGGTGGTGCGGCCCGAGTTGAGCAGGGCGTAGGTCTTCGGGTCGTCGAAGCCGACGGCCTCGATGTCGAACTTCGGGTCGGCGGTGCGGCGGACGTTGTCCACGGCGTCGGCGATGACGGTGAGCGTCTTGAGGCCGAGGAAGTCCATCTTGAGCAGGCCGAGCTTGCTCACGGCGTTCATGTCGAACTGCACGGTGACGTCGCCTTCCTGCAGGGTGAGGGGGACGAAGTTCTCGAGCGGCTGGTCGGTGATGATGATGCCGGCGGCGTGTTTGCCGGTGTTGCGCACCATGCCCTCGAGGACGAGGCCCTGGTCGAGGATTTTCTTCGCGACGGGGTTCTTCTCGTATTCGTGGCGCAATTCGGCGGACTTTTCGATGGCCGTCTTGAGCTCGATGTTGAGCTCGTCGGGGATCATCTTGGCGAGACGGTCGGCTTCGGCGTAGGGCAGGTCGTGGACGCGCGCAACGTCGCGCACGACCATCTTGGCGCCGAGGGTGCCGTAGGTGATGATGTTGGCCACGCAGTCGTTGCCGTATTTCCGGCGGACGTAGTCGATGACCTCGCCGCGGCGGCGCATGCAGAAGTCGATGTCGAAGTCGGGCGGGGACACGCGCTCGGGATTGAGGAAACGCTCGAAGAGCAGCTTGAAGCGGAGCGGGTCGAGGTTGGTGATGCCGAGCAGGTAGGCGACGAGGCAGCCGGCGCCGGAGCCGCGGCCCGGGCCGACCGGGATGCCGTGCTCGCGCGCCCAGTGGATGAAATCCCAGACGACGAGGAAGTAGTCGATGAAACCGGTCTTGGAGATGATCGAGATCTCGTAGTCGAGGCGTTCGGCGAGGATCCTGGCCTGCTCCTGGTCCTTCGCTTGGTCGGGTTTCGCGTAATCCACGCCGTAACGGCGACGGAGGCCCTCGATGCAGAGCTGCTTGAGGTAACCTGCGCGGTCGGTCTTCACCTCGGGCGGCAGCGGATACTTCGGGTAGCGCTCGGAGCCCTTGGGGAAGGGGATGGCGACGTCGCACATCTCGGCGACGAGCTGGGTGTTGGTGACGGCCTCCGGCACCTCGGCGAAGGCGCGGGCCATCTCGTCGCGCGATTTGAGGTAGAACTGGGTGCCGGCGAACTTCATCCGGTTCTCGTCGGCGAGCTTCGCGCCGGTCTGGATGCAGAGGAGCGTGTCGTGCGGCCCGGCGTCGGCGGCGTGGACGTAGTGGACGTCGTTCGAGCAGATGACCTTCAGCTGGAACTCGTCGGCGAGCTTGAGGAGACCGGGGATGACCTTGCGTTGTTCGGCGATGCCGTGGTCCTGTATCTCGACGAAGTAGTTTTCGCGGCCGAAGATCTCCACGAAGCGGCCGCAGGCGAGGCGGGCCTCGGCGTAGTGGTCGGCCAGCAGGTGCTGTGGGACGAGGGAGGCGAGGCAGCCGGTGAAGCCGATGAGTCCCTTGGCGTGCCGGGCGAGGGTCTCGAGGTCGGTGCGCGGCTTGTAGTAGAAGCCCTTGAGGTGGGCGTCGGAGACGAGCTTGAGGAGGTTCTGGTAACCGGTGAGGTCGCGGGCGAGCAGGCCGAGGTGAAAGATGGACTTGCCCTCGTCGGAGCGGCCGGTGCGTTCAAGGCGTGAGCCGGGGGCGAGGTAGAGTTCGCAGCCGAGAAGGGGCTTGATGCCCTTCGCCTTGGCCTGGTTGTAGAACTCGACCATGCCGTAGAGATTGCCGTGGTCGGTGAGGGCCAGGGCCTTCATGCCGAGGGCGTTGGCGCGGTCCATGAGGCGGTCGATCCGGCACGCGCCGTCCAGGAGGGAGTAGTCGCTGTGGACGTGGAGGTGGACGAAATTTGAGTCGGGCGACGCCAAGGTTCGTGTATGGGAATCAGCGGGTTAGGCGCGGGCAAGAACTAATCGGGAGGCGCGTGGTCGGGCGGAGACATCCGCCGTCGCCCTGCGGGCTGCGGCGGACGGCGGCGGCTTGAAAGCCGCCTTGAAAATAGGGGTTGACGGTCGGCGGGGCGGCTGGCTCCTTCTGACCTTTCCCGAAGACAAATCCTTTCCTGTCACCATGCCCATCGAGATCAAAATGCGTAAGAACGAGCCGATCGACCGTGCGCTGCGCCGCATGAAGAAGAAGCTCGAGCGTGAGAACATCATCAAGGACGTGCGCATGAAGCGCTACAACGAGAAGCCCTGCGAGCGCCGCCGCCGCAAGGAGAAGATCATGGCCTTCACCGCCATGCTCCGCCGCAAATACGCGGAGTAAGCCTCCCCTTCCGTTCCCTTTTCGCCGGCCGGCTCCCTCGCGGACGCCGGCCGGTTTCTTTCTGACGGGCTGAGGAAATTGCAGGGCAGGATCCCCGAATCCCGCCTTTGACTGCTGGGGGCACGAATGCGAGACGGGGTCCGGAGGTCCCGCCCTGCAGCTTGATTTAGACCCGCTCCCATGCCCTACTGGTTTCTTCCCGCCGCATGAAGCCGACCGTCGCCCTTTCGAGTTGCTGGTGCTCGCACCGCCACCACGACGGCTACGACATGCTGAAGGAGATGGCCGGCCTCGGTTTCGACCACGTCGAGCTCAGCCACGGCATCCGGATCACCCTCGTGCCCGGCATCCTGCGGGCGCTGGAGGAGGGCGTGATCAAAGTCGCCTCGTGCCACAATTTCTGTCCGCTGCCCCCGGGAGTGAACCACGCGGCGCCCAACCTCTACCTGCCGTCGTCGCGCGATGCCCGCGAACGCGACCAGTGGCTGCGCCAGAGCAAGCGCACCATCGACTTCGCCGCGCAGGTGAAGGCCCGGAAGGTCGTGCTGCACCTCGGATCGGTGGAGTTCTTCTGGTCCAACCCCGCCCGCAAGGTGGACGCCTATTACGCGGCGCACGTCGGCAAGGATCTCTCCGCCGACGCCGCCTACCAGAAGCTGCTGGCCCAGGCCCTCGCCAAGCTCAAGGCGCGCATGGCGGAATACTGGGCCAACACCAAGGCCAGCGTGACCGAATTGCTGCCCTACGCCGAATCGAAGGGCATTCTGCTCGGTTTCGAGAACCGCGAGGCCTTCGACGAACTGCCGCTCGACGCCGACCACCCTGACTTGATCACGGCCCTCGCCAAGCCTGCCGCCTGCGGTTACTGGCACGATACGGGACATGCGCAGATCAAGCACGACATGGGCCTGCTCGACCACCGCGGGCACCTGGAGAAGAACGCGCCCAACGCCATCGGCTTCCACCTGCACGACGTGAGCGCCGAGGGCGACGACCACCAGCCCATCGGCACCGGCAGGATCGATTTCGGGATGGTCAGCGGCTTCTGGCGCCCCGAGCACACGCTCGTGCTGGAATTCAGCCCGCGCCTGACCACGGAACAGGTCCTTTCTTCCAAGGAGCGCGTGGACGAACTCGTGGAGAAGCGGTTTGGCGGGTGACTATCCGGCCGGCTTGGGGCGGGCGTTGAGCCAGCGGTGGATGCCTTGCGCCGCCTTGCGCGCGTCGCGCACGGCGTGGACGACCAGGCTCGGGCCGCGCACCGCGTCGCCGCCCGCGAACACACCCGGCACGCTGGTCATCTGGTGGGCATCCACCTTGAAGCCGCCCCACTTGTCGGTGGCGATCTGCGCGAGGTCGCTGCCCGCCGGGAAGGGCACCGGGTCGAAGCCGTAGGCCACGATCACCAGGTCGGCGGGCACCTCGAATGCGGAACCGGCGACGGGTCTGGGGGAGCGCCGGCCGGAGGCGTCGGGCGCGCCGAGCTCCATGCGCACGCAGCGCACGGCCGCGACACGGCCGGCGGCGTCGCCGACGAGGGCGACGGGATTCGTGAGAAACCGGAACTGCGCGCCCTCCTCGAGGGCGTTGGCGTATTCCTTGCGGCTGCCCGGCATGTTCGCGAGGTCGCGGCGGTAGAGGCACACGGACTCGCGCGCCCCGCAGCGCAGCGCCGTGCGCAGGCAGTCCATCGCCGTGTCGCCGCCGCCGAGCACGGCGACGCGTTTGCCGGTCACGGCGATGGGCTCGCCGGCCATCAGCGGCGAAGCGACGTTCTTCTGGATGAGGAAGGGCAGCGCTTCGACGATCCCCGCCAGCTCCGCTCCCGGAACATCGAGCGGTTTGGGTTTCTGCGCGCCGATCCCGAGGAAAACGGCATCGAATTTGTCGCGCAGACCGGCCAGCGACACGTCCCAACCCACGCGGACGCCGAGGCGGAACTCCACGCCGCGCCGGGCCAGCAGGTCGATGCGGCGATCGACGATGTGCTTCTCCAGCTTGAACGCCGGGATGCCGTTGACCAGCAGGCCGCCGGGCACCGGCTGGGCCTCGAAGATCGTGACGCCGTAGCCGAGCCGCGCCAGCTCGTCGGCGCAGGCGAGGCCGCCCGGTCCCGAGCCGATGACGGCGACCTTGCGTCCGTTGGGCCGAACCTGCGCGATCTCGACACCCCCGTGGGCAAAGGCGTATTCGTTGATGAAGCGCTCGATTGCGCCGATGGCGACGGGCTCCGAGCGGGAATTGAGGATGCAGGCGCCCTCGCACAGCCGCTCCTGCGGGCAGACGCGCGAGCAGATCTCGGGCAGGTTGCTTGTCGCGCGCGAGACCGCGGCCGCCTCCAGGTAGAGCCCCTGGGCGGTGAGGGTCATCCACTCGGGAATGCGGTTGGTCAGCGGGCAGCCGGTCATGCAGAGCGGGTCGGGGCACTGGATGCAGCGCGCCGCCTGCGCGCGGGCCGTGGCTTCGTCGAACTCGCTGTAAATCTCCCGGAAATCGCCGACCCGTTCCGCAGCGGGACGCTTGGGCGGGGTCGCTCGGTTGATCAGCGACCAGGCGTATTTCGAGTGTTGGTCGGTCGGGACGGACATGCGTGGCGCAGCCGGACCCCGCGGGCAGGTGCCGGCAGGCTCATTCTGCCCGGAGTCCGCGGCGCCGGCTCGGCACTTCTTGCCCAAGCCCGCGCACGGGTTGCCCGCGGTGGCATCCGCGCAGCTCGGCGATCCAGCGTCGGTGCGGACCCGAAAGGGCCACCCGGTCGAGCTGCGCGAGCGGCACCCATTCGAGGGAAGCGGACCGGGCGGCCGCTCGGCGGAGCGCGGCGGTGACAGGCACGGCATGGATGGCCTCGGTGATCCGAAACCGCGTGATCGTGCGGCGTTTCGTGGCGAGGAGCGAGGAACCGGCCGGTTTCAGGCCGAGGTCGGCGGCCTCGGGCAGTTCGTGCAGGCCGGCGAGGCGCCCGGCCTGGGCGTGTCCGCGACGGAGCAGAAGCCGGCCCCGTTGCACGCACCAGATGCGGGAGACGGATCGTTGCTCGATGGGTTTCGGTTTGAAACGTGGCAGCCTTGCCGGATCGCCGGCGCGGCGGGCGGCGCAAAACCGCGCGACGGGACACGCGGGGCAGGCCGGTTTCCGGCGCAGGCAGACGGTGGCGCCGAGTTCCATCATCGCCTGGTTGTGCGTGCCGGGAGGGGCGCCGGGGATGAGGGCGTCGGCGAGCGGGGTGAAATGCTTCACCGCCTCGGTGCCGTCGCGAAACTGCCGTTGCTCCCCGGTCAGCCGGGCAAGGATGCGCACGACGTTGCCGTCCACCACGGCGGCGGGTTCGTCGAACGAAATGCTCGTGATGGCGGCGGCCGTGTAGGGGCCGATGCCCGGCAAGGCGCGCCATTCGGCGGGCGTGCGGGGTTTGGCGGGGGCGGCGATCCAGATCCGGGCGAGCCTGTGCAGGTTGCGGGCGCGGGAGTAGTAGCCGAGCCCTTCCCAGAGCTTCATGACCTTCGCCTCCGGGGCGGCGGCCAGCGCGGCGAAATCGGGCAATTCGCGCAGCCAGCGGTCGAAGTAGGGGAGGGCGGTGCCGACTTGGGTCTGCTGCAGCATGAACTCCGAAACGACGGTCTTGTAGAGCGACGGGGCCTCGCGCCAGGGGAGCCTGCGGTGGTGGACATGATACCAGCCATGCAAGGCGGCCTGGAAGGCGGTGCGGTGGGAAACAAGCGGCGGAGTGTTGGCCACCAAAGCACAAAAGGCGCAAACCCCCGGGCTGGGAAGCCGTGATTTTCTCTTTGTGCTTTTGGGGTTTTTTGTGGCTATTCCCCGCATGCCCAAACGGAGAGACGACGCCGGGGACGAGAAACCCAAGGCGCTCACCACCTACACGCTCAAGCTGGATGACACGCAGATGGAGAAGCTGCGGGAAGTCGTCGCGTCCAAGTATTGGGAGGAGGCCGAGGTGCCCTACGCGCGCTTCGCCTTCAAGGGGCCGAAGGTCAACGTGACCGCCTACACCAGCGGCAAGGTCGTCGTGGCTGGCAAGGAGACCGAGGATTTCGTGCAGAACGTCATCGAGGCGCAGGTCACGGGCGCCGCCAAACTCGGCTACGACGAGGTGCACCACCCCGAATGGTTCGAACCGCATGCCGGGCTCGACGAGAGCGGCAAGGGCGACCTGTTCGGGCCGGTCGTGGCGGCGACGGTCATCGCTGAAAAACCGGCGATCGAGGCCTGGCGCGCGGCCGGCGTGCGTGACAGCAAGAGCATCGAGGATGCGCAGATACTGAAGCTCGACGGGATCATCCGCGACACGCCCGGTGCGGTCGTGGAGACGGTTTGCTGCGGCATGGACAAATACAACGAGCTCATGCTCAAGCCGCACGCCAACCTCAACCGGCTGCTGGCGTGGCAGCATGCGCGGGCGCTGGAGGCGGCCTTGCAGAAGAAGTGGGTCGCCCGCGGCCTGCTCGACCAGTTTTCCAAGGAACCGCTCGTGCAGCGCGAGCTGAAAAAGCGCGGGCTGGAGCGGTTCAACCTCGCGATGCGGACCAAGGCCGAGGAGGATCCGGTCGTCGCCGCCGCCTCGGTGGTGGCGCGGGCGGAGTTCGTGCGGCAGATGCGCGAACTGTCGCGCGAGTTCGGCGACAAATTGCACTTCGGCGCCGGGGCCCAGGCCAAGGCGCAGGCGGCGCAGATCGTGGAACGCTTCGGCGCCCGCGCGCTCGGGCGTTTCGCCAAGCTGCACTTCCGCACGAGTTACGAGGTTGTCTCGGCCGCCGGCAAGCTTGATGAGCTGCCGCTGCCCGTGCCGAAGGAAAAGACCGCGTGGAACCGGTAGGTATCGGCCTTGGGGGTCGGGGCCCTCACCCCGCAGAACGGGTAATGACGATCAAAACCCGCGCGGTGGGTGCGCCCCGCCCACACTCCATCCGCCGGCCCGCCCCTATGGCGCCTTCTGCTCCTCGTTCATCAGCTCGCTGATGTAGTGGGTGAACTCCTCGTCCTCGCCCTCGAGCAGGACGGGCAGGGCATCGCGAAAATCCGTGCGGCGCACCCACTCGCGCATGTAGTCCTCCCACGACTGCCACATGCGCCGGGTCTGCTTGTCCATCTTGTCCTCGTAAACCAGCAGGTAGGCGCGTTCGAAGAGCGAGACCAGGATGCCGAAGATGGCCAGCCGGCGCTCCTTTTGCTCCTCGGTGAGCTCGGTGCGGGCGCCCTCGCGGCGGAGCAGGTGCAGGTCGGCGTTGTCGAGCACGAGCTTGAGGAACTCGCGGTATTCGTCGGACAGGCGCTGGAAGATCTCCTCCTCCTCGTTGCGGCGCTCCTTCCGCTGCTCCCACACGAAGGTGAGGATCGCGAGCGGCAGACCCACGACCGTTACCACGTAGCTGAGCATTTCCATGGTTTCGAGGAGGTTCATGCTTTCGAGTAAATCCAGACTCCGTCCGAAGGCGAGCCCGGGCCGGGCGAGAAACCGGGCGGCGTGTCCCCGCTTGCCTGCGAACCGGCCGCCCTTACAACCTTCGCATGCCCAAGCGCCGCCAGCTCCGCGGGTTCGACCTCAAACAGATTCAGGGCCTCTCCGGCTTGATCGGGGTGGACGAGGCCGGGCGCGGCGCGCTGGCCGGTCCCGTCGTGGCGGGGGCGGTGCTGGTGACGCAGGAATTTCTGGAGGGTCGCTGGGCGGTGTCGAAATCCGGCCGGGTCAACGACTCGAAGCAGCTCACGGCGACCGAGCGCGAGGAACTTTGGGCCGAGTTCGAGGAGTTGGTGGGGCAGGGGGCGATCCACGCCAATTACGGTGTCGCCACCGTGGCGGAGGTCGAGTCGGTCAACATCCTCGGCGCGACCAAACTGGCGATGCGACGCGCACTGGGCGGCATCTACCCGCCGTCGGCCTTCGAACTGAAGACGGAGCCCGACCTCTTCGCCAGCGAGGAGGAGAAGGCGGCCTTCCAGCCCACCGTGTCGTGCCGCATCCTGATCGACGGTCTGCCGCTGCGGCACTTCCCGTATCCGCACCAGGGCGTGGTGAGCGGCGACGCCCGCTCCCTGTGCATCGCCATGGCCTCGATCGTCGCCAAGGTCACCCGCGACCGGATGATGGACGAGCTGGACAAGCAGCACCCCGGCTACGGCTTCGCCCAGCACAAGGGCTACGGCACGGAGGAGCACCGCGAGGCCATCCTCAAACGGGGGCGCAGCCCGGTGCACCGCGACAGCTTTCTGCGCAAGCTCTTCGCCCGCCCGCGCGACCTCGAGGGACAGCTGACGCTGTTCGGGTGAGAGGGATCCGGTCAAACCACAGATCAACACAGATGAACACGGATGCTCCGAAGTCTCCTATGTTCGGGATTGGCATGGTTGGGGCGGACCTGATTTCCGTCCTCGCAAGATGTCGCCGGTCATTATCTGTGTGAATCCGTGTCCATCCGTGGTTAACACTCCCTGACCCATGGCCGTCAAAAAGCACAGTTCGCTCGACCGGGTCCTCGGCCGGCTCGACCAGCTCGACGAAACCAACCTGCACAACCTCGTGCAGCGCCTCGCCCGCGAGCGCGCGACGCTGGAGGCGGTGTTCAACACCCTGCAAGAAGGCGTGCTGGTGATTGATGTCCACGGGGTCATCGAATACGCCAACGAGTCCGCGGCGCGGCTCATCGGCCTGAAGGAGCCGGCCGCCGGCGAGAGCCTCTGGCGGCTGGTGCCCGGCCTGCGCGATTCGCTGGGAACAGACGGCACCGCGCCGCTCGTGACGCGCGAATTCGAGCTGGCCTACCCGTCGCCGCGGTTGGTGCGCCTCTACATGGTGCCGTTCACCGACGACGACAGCGGCGCCCGCCGGCAGGCCATCATCCTCTCCGACATCACCGCCGACCGCAAATCCACCGCCGAGCTGATCGAGCACGAGAAGGCGTCGTCCATCCTGCTGCTGGCGGCCGGCGTGGCCCACGAACTCGGCAATCCGCTCAACTCGCTCACCATCCACCTCCAGCTGATCGACCGGAAGCTCAGGAAGCTGAATGCCTCGAAGGAGACGCGCTCGCTGGAGGACTCGATCAAGGTCTGCCGCGACGAGGTCACGCGTCTCGACGGCATCATCAGGAACTTCCTCGAGGCCATCCGCCCGCGCCCGCCCGCGCTGGCCGAGCTTTACCTGCCCGAGCTGATCGAGAATGTGCTGCAGTTCCAGGCCCGCGAACTGGCGGATCGCGGCATCAAGGTCGAGGTCGAGATGCCCGCCGGCACGCCCGTGATCATGGCGGACCGCGACCAGTTGAAGCAGGTGTTCTTCAACCTCATTAAGAATGCCATGGAGGCGATGCAGCCCGGCGGCCGGTTGAGCGTCAAGCTGCGCGCCGACGACGATTCCGTCTATGTCGCCCTTGCGGACACCGGCAGCGGCATCAAGGCGGAGGACCTTGCCAAACTTTTCCAGCCCTACCACACGACCAAGGTCAGCGGCCACGGGCTCGGCCTGATGATCGTGCAGCGCATCCTCCGCGACCACGGCGGCCACGTGGGCATCGAGAGCAAGGAGGGCGTCGGCACGGTCGTGACACTCCAGTTCCCCCAGAAACACCGCCGCGTGCGGATGCTGGCCGGCGGGTGAGCCCGGGCTTGCAGGAAGGTGCGAAGGGCGTATGGTGTCCTTCCACATGAGCACGCTCGAAACCATCGTCGAGGATCTGCGACGCCTGCCCGCGTCCAAGCTGGCGGAAGCGGCCGCGCTCATCCACCGCATGACCGAGTCCAGCCGGAAGGAGCATGCGAAGGTTTTGAGGGAAACCGCCGGCGCCTGGAGTGGGGCGGACGGCGAAGTGATCGAGAGGGCCATCGAGGAAGGGTGCGAAAAGATCGATGCCCGCGATTGGTGAGGTTCTGCTGGATACCACGGTCGTGGTCGCGCATCTGCGCGGATCAGCCGGCGTGAGCCAGCACCTGGCAAACGCATCGGTCCGCTACCTTTCCGCCGTCGCGTTGGGCGAACTGCACTATGGCATCAGGTGTTCGGCGCGGTCCGAGGAAAACCTGCGGCAGCTCGAACGCTGGCTGCAGGTGGTGGAAGTCCTGCCCGTAAGTGCCGGCGCGGCGGAGCAATACGGACGGTTGAAAGATGTCCTGGCCCTCGCCGGCACGCCGATCCCGGAAAACGACCTCTGGATGGCAGCGGTGGCCATGGAGCACGGCCTGCCCCTGGCAACCCGGGACGAGCATTTCTTGCGCGTGCCTGGCCTATCAGTGCTCGATTGGCGTTGAGATGATCTGCCAATGCTGCGCTCAACCGGCCGCCGATTTGCGCACCTTGACCAGGCCGAGGGATTTCTTGATGGCCTGGATGGAGGGGAGGGAGAGGCCGGTGGTGGCGGCGATCTGGGAGCCGGTCTGGCCGGCGGCGAGAAGCTGTTTTACCTCGGCGCGCTGGGCGTCGGTGATGCGGGCGCGCTTGCTGCCGCCCGTTTCGCGCAGGGCCTGGATGAAGGCGTCCATGTCGGCGAAGCCGAACTGGGCGGGCAGGGCGGCCAAGGCCGACTTGCGTTCCACGGCGACCCTCGCTTCCAGTTCGGCCACCTTGTCTTTGGCCGCCTGAAGTTCCTTGAGTTGATCTGTCAGCATAACTGATAGGAAACTGGATTTGTCAGGACGGATCATCGAATGACACAGGGCTTACGGGGTTGGGGTTTGTTACTGTGAGAACCCTAATATCTTGAACACACCAGTAGAAGATAGGGCAATCTATGCCTCCTCTAAACTCTGTAGCACAGCTGCGAACAACAAGTGTGATCTTGCAAATTCTGCCTGTGTTCTTGCTCAATAAAGCAAGATTTATATTCCAATAGACCTAATTCTGGTTCCTCGCTGTTTTCAGTGGGTAGAGCGGTGGAGGATGGTAGGCTTGGGGTGTGACTCCTGAGCAATTATTTCATGAACTCCTTGGGCTGGGCCGGCAGTGGCGGGTGACGCGCTGCGAGT
>JBMOQY010000042.1:0-61622 GCA_049322455.1 Verrucomicrobiota bacterium
CCGGGAAGAGGCTTGGTCGGGACTACACGCCGTTTTCACGCAAGCGATCTCGCCCACGCAACAACTTGCGCGCCGCCCTTACCCCAAAAAACCCGAAAAATAGCTCCAGTAGCGGAAGTCGGGCTAGTCGCCCCGCGCGAGGATGCGGCGCGTCTCGGCCAGCACGTGCTGCGGCCCGAGGTAGTCGTCGCCGCGGTAGGAATCCGCCAGCACCTTGCCGCCAGCGTCCACCAGCACGAGGCACGGGATGCCGGGCCCCGAGTAGTCCACCATCTTCTGCTCGCGCCGGTCGTATTTCACCGCCGGCCAGGGCATCTTGTCCTCGCGCATGTAGCCGAGCATGTCGCCGGCGGAGTGGTCGGCGCTCACGAAGATGACCTCGAACTCCGGATGCTTCCGCTTCAGCTCCCGGTAGGCGTCCACGAATCCGGGCGTGAACTGCCGGCAGGGGCCGCACCAGCTCGCCGAGTAGTAGAGGCCGATGTATTTCACGCCGGCGAGCGCGCCGGGCTCCGCATTCTGCAGTCTGCCGCCGGCATAGCGCACCAGCTTGCCGTCGAACAGGCGCTGCATGGCCGTGGCCGGCTCGGCAGCCGGCACGGACGGCTTCTGCGCCGGCGGTGGCTCCACGGCGGCCGTCTCGGCCGCCGCCGGGCTGGCGGGAGCCGGCGCCCCGCCGCCCTGCAACAGGCTGGTCTTCTCGACCGGCACCTTCACCGTGGCGCCGCCGAGTTTGCCGGTCACGCCGTCGGTCGCGACGCCCATGACGGTGAGCTTCTTGCCCGCGCCCACCAGCATGACCCCGGCGGGCTTGCCGTCCTTCATCACCGTGCCCCGCGTGGTGGCGGTCACGGTGACCTCGGCCGGCCAGAGCTGCGGGTCGGCTGCAAGCTGCTCGACCGTCGGAACGGCCGTGAGCACGCCGGCGAGCAATGCGAACAGGACGACGAAGCGTGATTTCATGGCGTGGGGTCTGTCCGGGCTGGTCGTTGAATGCTGACAACAGAAAGCTGCCTCTACTTCTCCTTTTTGAAGAGATTCTTGAGCGCGTCGCCCGCCTGTCTGGCCGCCTCCTTGGTCTTTTCGAGGCTGGCGGCGCCGGCGGTGCCGCCGGTCTGGCCGAGGGCATTGGCTGTGCCGGCGACGATGCTGCCGAGCACGTTCTTCATGAGCGCGCCGGCGAGCTGGTCGGCCGTGAGGCCGCCCTCGGCCACGCCGAGATCGTCAAGGCTCACGGGCGGCAGCGGCACGGGCAGCGCCGCCGCGCCCACCCCGAGCGTGGCCTTGGCGTTGGTCAGGCGGAATTTCTTCACGACAAACTTGATCGGCTTGCCCTCCTTCGTCTCGGCCGTCCGGGCGCCGCTCCCCGTGAACCGCTCGATGTTCTTCAGCAGGTCCTTGATGTTGCTCGTGACGATCTTCGTCTCGTAGTTGAACACCGGCTCGTCGATCGTGATCTCGTTGATCACGACGTGGTCGCCGAAGATCGAGAAGGGCTCCACGTCCACGTGGATCTTGCCCAGCGCGAAGGCGTCGCCCTCGCTCCAGCCCCTGGGGTTGCCGACCGCGAGGCCGGTGAGCGTGCCCGTGCCGGTGAGCGGCGAGAGGCTGGCGCCGGCCAGCACGACCTTCGTCTGCGTGAGCTTCGGTCCGAAGCCGTTCACCCCGGCCTGCACGACGGAGCCGAGAAAATGGGCGATGCCGATGTAAAGCGCGATGATGACGATCAACCCGCCCAGCCCGAGCACAAGGAATGGCTTTTGCATGAGGGAAAGGGACTCCGCCTGTTGCTAGCCGGTTCCCCTCCCCGGGCAAGCCTCCGTGCGTCGCCGGCCCCGCTTCACGGCCTTGTTACTTGGCACTTGTCAGCCCGCCCGGCTCCTCCTCTGTATTCGTTTCAGGTTTCAGGTCGCACGTTCCAGGTTTCTTAATCCTTCCTCCCTCCGCCTTCCCCGCAATGGCCCAAGCCTACACCGAAGCCAGCATCAAGACCCTCAGCTCGCTCGAGCACATCCGCCTCCGCCCGGGCATGTATATCGGCCGCCTCGGCAACGGCGCCCACGCCGAGGACGGCATCTACGTCCTCCTCAAGGAGACCATCGACAACTCCATCGACGAATTCACCATGGGCGCCGGCCGCAAGATCGAGATCGAACTCGACGAAACCGCCCGCTCCGTCCGCGTGCGCGACTACGGCCGCGGCATCCCGCTCGGCAAGCTCGTGGACTGCGTGTCCATCATCAACACCGGCGCCAAATACGACTCCGAGACCTTCCAGAAGGCCGTCGGCCTCAACGGCGTCGGCCAGAAGGCCGTCAACGCCCTCTCCCTCGCCTACCGCGCCCAGGCCGTCCGCGACGGCGAGACCAAGGTCGTCGAGTTCACCCAGGGCAAACTCAAGTCCCAGTCCCGGATCACCAAGACCGACGAGCGCAACGGCACCCTCATCGAGTTCACGCCCGACGAAAAGCTCTTCGGCGCCGACTTCCGCTTCCGCACCGAGTTCATCGAGGACATGCTGTGGAACTACGCCTTCCTCAACCGCGGCCTCACCCTCACGCTCAACGGCAAGCCCTTCAAATCCGAGAACGGCCTGAAGGACCTCCTCACCAAGGAGCTCAGCGGCGAGCCCCTCTACCCCATCATCCACCTCGAGGGCGAGGACATCGAGGTCGCCTTCACCCACGGCAACCACTACGGCGAGGAATACTGGTCCTTCGTCAACGGCCAGCACACCACCATGGGCGGCACCCACCTCGCCGCCTTCCGCGAGGCCCTCGTCGAGACGATCCGCAACCACTTCAAGAAGGACTTCGACGCCGCCGACATCCGCCAGTCCATCGACGCCGCCATCGCCGTGCGCGTGCAGGAGCCCGTCTTCGAGTCGCAGACCAAGACCAAGCTCGGCTCCACCGACATCGGCCCCAAGGGCCCCTCGCTCAAGGAATTCGTCGGCAAGTTCCTCCAGCAGGCCCTCGACGTCTATCTGCACAAGAACCGCGAGACCGCCGAAACCATCCGCCGCAAGATCGAGGAGAACGAGCACGAGCGCAAGGAGCTCGCCGGCATCCGCAACATCGCCCGCGAGCGCGCCAAAAAGGCCTCCCTCCACAACCGCAAGCTCCGCGACTGCCGCCTCCACCTCGGCGACCGCCACGAACGCGCCGAGGAGTCCACCCTCTTCATCGTCGAGGGCGACTCCGCCGCCGGCTCCCTCACCGCCACCCGCGACGTGCAGACCCAGGCCGTCTTCGCCCTCAAGGGCAAGCCCCTCAACACCTACGGCCTCTCCAAGAAGGTCATCTACGAAAACGAGGAGTTCCACCTCCTCCAGTCCGCCCTCAACATCGAGGACGGCATGGACGGCCTCCGCTACAACCGCATCGTCATCGCCACCGACGCCGACGTGGACGGCATGCACATCCGCCTGCTCCTGATCTCGTTCTTCCTGCAGTTCTTCCCCGACCTCATCCGCAACGGCCACCTCTTCATCCTGCAGACGCCCCTCTTCCGCGTGCGCAACAAGAAGGAGACGATCTACTGCTACGATGAGCAGGAGAAGCGCGCCGCCCAGGAAAAGCTCGGCGCCAGCCACGAGATCACGCGCTTCAAGGGCCTCGGCGAGATCTCCGCCGGCGAGTTCAAGGACTTCATCGGCGAGAACATCCGCCTCGACCCCGTGAACCTGCACCACCTCTGCAGCTCCGACGAACTCCTGTCGTTCTTCATGGGCAAGAACACCCCCGAGCGCCAGGACTTCATCATCGACAACCTCCGGGTCGAAAAAGACCTCGTCGAGGCCTGAAAGCACTTTCGCCCGGAAGGACGCAAAGTCCCCGCCCTGTATCTTCCTGGGTTCCTTTGCGAGCTTGGTGTAAACCGCTCTTCCTTCCGCGGTCATCAGGGCGATCTGTCAGCCATCGGCCCGGCAACGGCCGTTCCGCGGACGATCCCCGCGCCTCCACCCCGGCCAACCGCCCCTGAGGAGAACACCCCGGCCGGGCCGATTGGTTCGGACCAGCCGGCCGGCGCCAAGGAAAGATGCCCTCCGGCCACAATTCCATCGACGGCGTTTTCAGGGCCAATAGGCTCTGCCTCATGAAAATCGGGCGGCGACATCCGGCCCCTGCGCACCAGTGGACGGAATGCAGCGAAGAGGCCGGCCCTCCGGTCCTGCCGGTGTCCTCGCCCCCACACCACCCCCGGGTGACATGATCAAGCACCGCCTGCTCCTCCGCCAGATCCGCAAGCATCTTGGTCCCGACACGGCCATCCCGCCCGGATTCCGCGAGCTGCTCGCCTCCGTCGAGGCCGCCTACGAGCAGTTCGACAGCGACCACCGCCTCTACGAGCGGGCGATGGAACTCAGTTCCTCCGAATTGCTGGAGGCCAACTCGCGCCTTGCCCGCCAGAACGCGCACAACGAGGCCGTGCTCGACCGCCTGCGCGCCTCCGTCGCCGCCCTGCACACCGGCCGCGACTCCCACCCGCCGACCGACCTCGACCTGCTGGGCCTCGCCGGCACGCTCGAAACCCTCATCCGCCGGCGTCACGAGGCCGAGGCCGCCCTGCGCACCGCCATGGAGGCCGCCGAGGCCGCCAACCGCGCCAAGAGCGAGTTCCTGGCCAACATGAGTCACGAGATTCGCACGCCGATGAACGCCATCATCGGCATGAGCAGCCTGCTGCTCGAACTGCCGCTGCCGCCCGAGCAGCGCGAATACGTCGAGACCATCCGCCAGAGCGGCGACGCCCTCCTCGAGATCATCAACGACATCCTCGACTTCTCCAAGATCGAGGCCGGCCGCCTCGATCTCGAGGCCCACCCCTTCGACCTCCGCGAATGCCTCGAACAGGTGATCGACCTCTTCGCCATCCAGTGCGCGCACAAGGACATCGGCCTCGGCCTCTGCCTCGACACGCACCTGCCCGCCGTGGTCGTCGCCGATTCCACACGCCTCCGCCAGGTGCTCGTCAACCTCGTCGGCAACGCCGTCAAGTTCACGCCGCGCGGCGGTGTCACCGTCACCGTCACCGCCCGCCCCCGCCACGGCGGCTGGCGCCTCGGCTTCACCGTGGAGGACACCGGCATCGGCGTGCCCGCCGACAAGATGGAGCGCCTCTTCAAGCCGTTCTCGCAAGCCGATTCCTCCACCACGCGCCGCTACGGCGGCTCCGGCCTCGGCCTCGCGATCTCCCAGCGCCTCGTGGAGCTGATGGGCGGCTCCATCGTCGCCGCCAGCCGTGCCGGCCAGGGCTCGGTGTTCCGCTTCGCCATCGCCGTCGGCGCACCCGAGGGCGGGGACGACCCGCGCCCGCCGCCCCCCGCCGACCTGCGCCATCGGCGCGTGCTCGTGGTGGATGACAACGAGGTCAACCGCCGCATCCTCCAGCGCCAGTTGCGCAACTGGCACCTGGCCGTCGAGACCGAGGCCGGCGGCGACGCCGCGCTCGCGCGCCTCGCCGGCGACACGCACTTCGACCTGCTCCTGCTCGACCACCAGATGCCCGGGCTCGACGGCATCCAGCTCGCCGCCGCCATCCAACAGCGCCTCGGCGCCGCCGCCCCGCCCGTCATCCTCCTCACCTCGCACGGCGATCCGCCGGGCGCGGGCGACGTGCCCCTCGCCGCCCGCCTCGCCAAACCCGTGAAACCCCGCGAGCTCGACGCCGCGCTCCGCCAGCTTTTGCACCCCGCGCCCCTGGCCGGCGCGCGCCCGGTGATCCCCGCCCCGCTCTTCGACCGCACCTTCGCCGCGCGCCATCCGCTGCGCATCCTCCTCGTCGAGGACAACCCCGCCAACCGCAAGGTCGCCCTGCTCATGCTCGAAAAACTGGGCTACCGCGCCGACACCGCCGCCAACGGCCTCGAGGCCCTCCAGAGCCTCGCCCGCCAGCCCTACGACCTCGTGCTGATGGACCTCTCCATGCCCGAGATGGACGGCCTCGAGACCATGGAGCACCTCCGTCAGCAGCGTCCCGGCGACGCCGCACCCTACGTGATCGCCCTCACGGCCAACGCCCGCACCGAGGACCGGCAGGCCTGTTTCAGCGCCGGCATGCACGACTTCCTCACCAAGCCGCTCCTTGCCGAGAGCCTGATCACCGCCCTCCGCCGCGCCGACGAGTGGCTCCGCCTCGACCGCCGCCGCGACCACGCCTCCGCCATCGCCTGGCCTCCCTGAAGGTGGTGCCCGGTTCGGGAAAAACTAGCGGCGGCGGTGACCACCACGGAACCGGCGCCCCCAGGGCGCCGCCACAGCCAGCCACGCCACCACCGCGCCGAAGCCCCGCTTGACGGCGGCTCCGCGCGCCGCCTAGCGTGGCGGCCTGATTTTGTTTCCACACGAAGATCGCCAAGAAAGCAAAGACCCCGGCCTCATGCCTTCCTTCGTTGCCTTTGCGGCCTTGGTGTAAATCCATCCTCTTTCTCCGCGCCCATCCGCGCCATCCGTGGTCATCCCCTCCCTTTCCTAAATGGCAAAACGCAAGCCCTCCAAGAAATCCGACCAGACCGAGCTGCCGCTGGACGCCGCCACCAGCGAGCAGCCATCGGCTCTCACCAGTCAGTCTGAAGCCAAGCCGGCGAGGTCTGCGCTGCCAGCTGACGGCTTGCCGCTGAAAGCTGCGGCGGAGCCGGAGGCTCCCCGCCGCAAGAAGGGCCAGAAGGTCCAGGATGAACCCGCGCCCCTCGCCCAAGCCTACCGCAACTGGTTCCTCGACTACGCCAGCTACGTCATCCTCGACCGCGCCGTCCCCCACCTCGACGACGGCCTCAAGCCCGTCCAGCGCCGCGTGCTCCACACCCTCTGGGACATGGACGACGGCCGCTTCCACAAGGTCGCCAACGTCGTCGGCGCCACGATGAAGCTCCACCCGCACGGCGACGCCTCCATCGGCGCCGCCCTCGTCGGCATCGCCCAGCGCGGCTGGCTCATCGAGCCCCAGGGCAACTTCGGCAACATCCTCACCGGCGACGACGCCGCCGCCCCCCGCTACATCGAGGCCCGCCTCACCCCCTTCGCCCGCGACGTCCTCTTCAACCCCAAGACCACCACCTGGCAGGCCAGCTACGACGGCCGCACCAAGGAGCCCGTCACCCTCCCCGCCAAGTTCCCCGTCGTCCTCCTCGAGGGCGCCGACGGCATCGCGGTCGGCCTCGCCACCAAGATCCTCCCCCACAACTTCAACGACCTCTGCCGCGCCGCCATCAACCACCTCCAGGGAAAAACCTTCCGCATCCTCCCCGACTTCCCCACCGGCGGCACCGCCGACTTCTCCGAATACAACGACGGCGAGCGCGGCGGCAAGGTGAAGGTCCGCGCCCGCATCGAGGAGCGCTCCAAATACGTCCTCGCCGTCACCGAGCTCCCTTACGGCGTCACCACCGAGTCCCTCATCGAGTCCATCCTCGCCGCCAACGCCAAGGGCAAGATCAAGATCAAGCACGTGGACGACAACACGGCCGACAAGGTCGAGATCCTCATCCACCTCCCCCAGGGCTCCGAGCCCGCCAAGGTCATCCAGCAGCTCTACGTCTTCACCAGTTGCCAGGTGCAGCTCAACCCCGCCGCCTGCGTCATCGTGCGCGACCCCAAGACCGGCGACGACAAGCCCGTGTTCCTGGGCGTGCGCGACATCCTCAAACGCTCCGCCGAGGCCACCAAGGAGCTCCTCCGCCGCGAACTCGAGATCAAGCTCGGCGAACTCGAACAACAGTGGCACTGGGACTCCCTCGAGCGCATCTTCATCGAGGAGCGCATCTACCGGAACATCGAGAAATCCAAGACCTGGGAATCCGTCCTCGCCGAAATCCGCGCCGGCCTGAAACCGTTCCTGAAACAGCTCCGCCGCGAGGTCACCGACGACGACATCGTCCGCCTCACCGAGATCCGCATCAAGCGCATCTCCGCCTACAACCGCTTCCAAGCCGACGAGGCCATCAAGAAGATCGAGGAGGGCATCCGGGAGACCAAGGGCCACCTCCGGAAGCTCACCGAATACGCCGTCGCCTGGTTCGAGCTGCTCCAGGAAAAATACGGCAAGGGCATCAGGCGCCGCACCAGCTACGACGAGCTCGAGGAAATCAAGGCCGCCGACGTCGTCACCGCCAACCAGCGCCTCTACGTCAACCGCGAGGACGGCTTCATCGGCCTCAACTGGCGCCAGCACGAGTTCGTGCAGGAGTGCACCATCCTCGACTCCGTGCTCACCATCATGGGCGACGCCACGCTCAAGGTCTCGAAGGTGGCCGACAAGGTTTTCATGGGCCGCGACATCCGGCACGTCGCCATCTGGCCCAAGGACGGCGACACGAAGTTCTACACCATGGTCTATCGCGACGGCCCCGACGGGAAGTGCTACGCCAAGAAGTTCCAGATCGGCGGCCTCTCCCGCGACAAACTCTACCCCCTCGCCAAGAGCGAGGGATCGAAGCTCGTCTGGCTCCACGTCGCCGACAAGGAGAAGGACATGCCCAAGTCCATCCACGTCTCCCTCGACGGCCGTTCCGGCGCCCGCGTGCGCGAGCTCGACTTCGACCTCACACCCATCCCGGTCTCCACCCGCACCTCCAAAGGCCTCACCGTGACGAAATGGGCGGTGAAGGAAGTCAAACCCAACGACCTCGAGTTGAAGTAGGACCGGTCGGTAGGGCGAGTCCTCCGAACGAGCCGTTGTAGGGCGGGATTTCCAAATCCCGCCTTCTTCTTGGTGGAGGCCCCAGCTCCAGCTGGGCCGTGCCTCGAGGTGGAGCGTGCTGTCCCCAGCATCCTTGCCCTGACCACGACCCGCACCCCGATACTTTGGCCGCGAATAGGCACGAGAAGACACAAAAACAACCCGCCCGGAACGCGGAGCCCGCGTCGCTTGCGCGGGAGCTACGGCATCGGGTATGACGCCCTCTTCTGTGTGTTCGGTGTGTTCCGTGGTTACACCCGCCCTTTGCCCTTCGCTCTAAAACTCCCCTTGCCTCCCCACCCTGCCCGGCTAGCTTCCCCCCATGAGCAATCGCGAGCTCGCCATCGAAATCGTGCAGCAGCTCCCCCCCGACACTCCCCTCCGGGAGATCGCCCGGGAGATCGAGCTGCGCGCCGGCATCGAGGCGGCCCGCGCCCAAGTCCGCCGCGGTGAAGGCCAGCCCGTCGAGCAAGTTCGTAAACTTGTCGATCTATGGGCCTCCCCGTCATCCTGACCCCGCAGGCAATAGAGGATCTCGGCGGCATCGTCCGTCGGATCGCCACGGACAGCCCCGATCGGGCCAAGGCTTTCGGTCATGCCCTGCTCGACGCTGCCTTGGCCATTGATCCGTTCCCCGAACGCGGTCGCCAAGTGCCCGAAGCCGGAGACCAGGCCGTCCGCGAAATCCTCCACGGCAGCTACCGCATCATCTACGAGGTGCACCACCAGCCCGACGCAGTCTATGTCCTGCGGTTTTGGCACGCCGCCCGCGGCACTCCCCACCTGCCACCAACCTGAACCTGCATGCGCACGTTGAAGGAAATCACGGAAGCAATCAGCCGGCTCTCCGACACCGAACTGGCAGAGTTGCGCGCCTGGCTGTTTGAACGCGAGGATCAGTTGAAGATGAGTAAGCGTCGCCTCGGATGGCATGTGTTGCGAATATGGGAGCATGAACTCGCGAACCATCATCGGTCCCGGTTGCTGAAACGACTCCGCTCCCGCGGTCTTGTCAGCCGCCGCGTAAATTCCGCCCTGCGTGGCCCGGGGTGACTCCACCATCCGTGCAATCCGCAGTCGTCCCCCTCCGTGTCCTCTGTGTCAACCGGATCGTTGCCGCCTGAATGAAGCGGCGCTTGCGGCGGTGAGGACATGGAGATTCATCCCGGCCCAAAAACGGGGCAGGGTCGTGAATTGCCGTGTCTCCCAGCGGTTGACCTTCGAAAGCACCCCGCCGCCTCGGCGGCGCGCGGCTGCCGCCGGCGCCAGGCGGCGAGGCCCAGCGCGAGCGCCCCGGCGACCCGGCTGCTTCATCACCCGTGTAAGTTTCCGCCCCGGCCGGTGCCTAATGGGTTGTGCATACCTCCATCCCCAACCGCCCCGCCCTCCCTTATCTGCCCTTCCGCCGCATTTCCCTCCCCACCGCCGGCTGGGCCGTCGCGCTCGGCATGGCCCTCGTCCTGCCGGCCAGCTATGCGATCCACCACCTCCTGCCCCTGCCCGGGGCCTCCGCCATCCAAGTGGCGGCCAAGGCGAAACTGCTGGCCGCCACGCCCATGTGGCTGCTCGCGTTGAAGTCGCTGCTCATCTATCCCGTGCTGGAAGAATGCATCTACCGCGGCGTGATCCTCCAGATGTTGCGGCGCTACCTGCCGCTGTGGGCCGCACTCCTGCCCCCGACCGTGCTCTTCGGCGTGACGCACCTCGGCTCCAGCCCGGCGAACGCCGTCTTCGCCGCCCTCGCCGGCCTCTACTTCGCCTGGCTCGCGATCCGCAGCGGCTCGCTCCTCACCGCCATCCTCTGCCACTCC
Organism: Verrucomicrobiota bacterium; assembly: GCA_049322455.1. Taxonomy (GTDB): domain Bacteria; phylum Verrucomicrobiota; class Verrucomicrobiia; order Opitutales; family Opitutaceae; genus Lacunisphaera. The sequence continues at coordinate 10,491 of JBMOQY010000042.1, forward strand.
GCCGTCAACCTCTTCGTGGTCTTCCTCCTGCCGTTCGCTGTCCGCCTGCTCGGTCCGCGGGATGCGGCCGCCGCCCCGATCACCCTGGCCCATCCGCTCCTGCTCGCGCTGCTGGCCGTATCATTCGCGGTGCTCGTGGCCGGGACGCGGAAACTCCGCAGCGGGTTCCGCCACCCGGCGGCCCCGGTTGGAGCCACCACCGCCGCCGCCGTTCCGAACGCCGTCGCCGCCTGACCGGACAATGACCGCCGCGGCCCCCACCACGCCCCCCGCCTCCGCGGACGCGCTCTTCGCCGAGATCCACCGCGACCACCTCGGCATCATCATGAAGATCACCCTCGGATTCGTCGCCCGCCCGGCCGATCGCGACGACCTCTTCCAGGAAATCCTCATCGCCCTGTGGCAGGCGCTGCCCCGTTTCAACGCACAGGCCAGGGTCTCCACCTACGTTTACCGTGTCGCCCTGAGCACCGCCCTGAACTGGAAACGCTCCCAAACGCGCTACGGCCGCAAGCTCGACGACTACACGCAGGCGCTGCCTGCCCTCGCGCCGGCGCCGGGCCCGGAGCAGGAACGCCTGCGCTGGCTCTACGCCCGCATCCACGAGCTGCCGCCCGTTGACCGCTCCCTGATCCTCCTGTCCCTCGACCGCCTCAACTACGGCGAGATCGCCGCGATCACCGGCCTGTCCGAATCCAACGTCGGCGTCCGCCTCCACCGCATCAAGCAGCAACTCGTCCTCGCATCGGAGAAAATCAAACATGAGCTTTGAAGAACTCGCATCCCTCTGGAGCGCGCAGCAACCCGCCGCCGCCAGCCCGGCCGACCTCGCCGCCCTGAAGCGGCGCCTCGCGCCGGAACTCCGCCGCCGCAGCCGTTTCCTCGGCTACGAGATTTTCTGCCTCGCGCTCGGCCTGGTGGCCACGCCGCCGCTGGCCGTCGTCAATTACCTGCATGCCCCGCCGGCCCTGCCGGCGCTCTACTGGCTCCGCGTCGTGCTCTTCGTCGCCGTGATGCTGGCCTTCCTCCTCCTCGCCTTGCGCCGGCTGCGCCGCCACCGCGCGCTCGCGGCGGCCGGCACGGAAACGCTCGCGGCCTTCGCCGCCCAATCGCTGGCGGCCGTCGAGGGCGAAATGCATGACTACCGCCTCGGACTGCGGGCGCTGCCCGTCGCGCTCGGGCTCACGCTGCTCTCGATCTACGTGAACCAGCCGCCCGCCGTGGTCGGCTGGACGCCCCTGCTCCTGCGCGCGGCCGCGGTGCTCGCCTTCGTGCTCGTGGCCGGCGCCGTCTGCTGGCGGCACTACCGCAAGAACCTCGTGCCCGAGCACGCCCGCCGCAAGCAGATGCTGGCGGAGCTTTCCTGACGCCCGCGCATCTCCCGCCCGGGGCGCTGGGATTGACCCGGTCCGGAACCGCCGCGACGAGCCCGGCTTCCCCCGTCGGTGCTGATGAAACGCCTCTTCGCTGAAACCACTTGTCACGTAATACGTGGCACGGCTTTCCCCCACTCGGCGGTTTCTCCACCATGGAGTTCGGGGAGGGGCGCCCCTTGCCGTCAACGGCCCCAACCGCATCCGTGCCCATCCGTGTGCCTGCCGGCCAGAGGCCCGGCGACGGCTGATCCGTGGTCAGAACGACTCCTTTTCGGGGCTTTTTGTGCTTTTTCGCGGACACCCCTCCTGATTTCATCCGCGCCATGACCCAGCGCCTGCTCCCGATCCTCGCGCTCGCCGTCGCGCTCGCCTCGCCCGTCCCCGCCGCCGAACCCCCGAACCTCGACACCGCCAAACAGGCGGTCAACCGCTACATCAGCTCCGGCGAATACGGCCGGGATCTCGCCAAGGTGGCCGTGCGGGCCGGCAAATACCTCGCCAAGCGCATGGCCAGGCCCCTCCGCGAGGGCGAAAAACGCGCCATCGTCCTCGACATCGACGAGACCGCTCTCACCAATCTCTCCCACCTCGCGGGACAGGATTTCGGCTACGTGCCCGAGGTCTGGAGCCGCTGGGTCGCCACCGGCCAGGCCCGCGCCATCGTGCCCGTCCAGCTTGTCTATGACGTCGCCGTGCAGAACAACGTCGCCGTCTTCTTCATCACCGCCCGCAAGCCCGCCGAGGCGCCCGCCACCGAGAAAAACCTGCGGGAGACCGGCTACGCCACCTGGACGAAGATCTATTACAAACCCGACGACACCGGCACCTCGCAGGCCTACAAGACCGCCATCCGCAAAAAACTCACCGCGGAGGGCTACACGATCATCGCCAACATCGGCGACCAGGAGAGCGACCTCGCCGGCGGCTTCGCCGAGCGCACCTTCAAACTCCCGAATCCGTTCTACTTGGTGAAATGATGGCTGCCGGCCGGCTGTAAAGCGGGGTCTCCGAACCCCGCCCCACCCGATAGCAGCAAGGCGGACTCGGAGACCCCGCCCTGCAATTTCTCTGTCCTCCGCTCTCCGTCCTCTGTTCATGCTCCCCGCCCTCGTCGTCTTTCTCGGCGCGTTCCTGCTCTTCCAGCTCCAGCCGCTGATGGGCAAATACCTCCTGCCGTGGTTCGGCGGCGGCCCGGGCGTGTGGACGACCTGCCTGCTGTTTTTCCAGACCCTGCTCCTCGGCGGCTACGCCTACGCGCACCTCCTCACCTCGCGCCTCGCCCCGCGCCGGCAGGCCATCGTGCACCTCGTGCTGCTGGCCGCCTCGCTCGCGTGCCTCCCCATCATGCCCGGTGCGCACTGGCAGCCCGCGGACAGCGACGCCCCCGTGCTGCGCATCCTGCTCCTGCTCACCGCCAGCGTCGGCCTGCCCTACTTCGTGCTCTCGGCCACGGGCCCGCTCGTGCAGCGCTGGCTCAGCCTGGCGAACCCCGGCGCCGCACCGTGGCGGCTCTACGCCCTCTCCAACGCCGGCTCGCTCCTCGCGCTGGTGAGCTTCCCCTTCGTGTTCGAGCCCCTGGCCTCGCGCACGACGCTCGGTTGGGGCTGGTCGGCCGGGCTCGTGGTCTTCGCCGGCCTCTGCGGGGCCCTGGCGTGGCGGATGCGCGACGCGGACGCCGCCGCGGGGGCCGCGCCCGTGGCGGAACCGCCCGCGCCGGCCCCGGAGTTCGCCGACCGCCTGCTGTGGTTCGTGCTGCCCGCGCTCGCCTCGCTCCTGCTGGTGGCGACGACCAACAAGACCTGCCTCGACATCGCCCCCGTGCCCTTCCTGTGGGTGCTCCCGCTCGCCACCTACCTGCTGACCTTCATCCTGTGCTTCGACCACCCGCGCTGGTATTCGCGCAGGTGGTGGAGCGCGCTCTTTGTCGCGGGCGGCGGCGCCGCGGCCCGGTGCCTGGCCGACGCCACCATTCCCCTGCCCGTGCAGACGGGCGTCCATGTCGCCACGCTCCTGGCCGGCTGCATGGTGTGCCACGGCGAGCTTTACCGGCTGCGGCCGGCGCCGGCCCGGCTCACGGGCTATTACCTGACCATCGCGGCGGGCGGCGCGGCGGGCAGCATGTTCGTCACCCTGCTGGCTCCGCTGATGTTCGCCGACTACCGCGAACCGCAGCTCGGTTTGGTGCTCGCGCTCTATTTCATGGGCGTCGTCTGCCTGATCTACCGCAGCCGGTCGCTCGCCATTGGGGCCGCGCTCGGTGCGCTCGCGGTCACCTTCGTCGTGCCCGCCCTCGAGGCCGAGACCGGCCGCGGTGCCTGGTTTTGGTTCACCTCCTGGGCGCAGGCAACCTTCCGGTTCTACCAGGACCACCAGCTCGCCATCGGCGCGGGCGCGGTGGTCGTCGCCGTCGGTCTGCGCGATGGCTGGCGCGTGGGCGCAGGCGGATGGCAACGACGCATGAGCGCCGTGCCCTTGCTGCTTGCGGTGCTGCTGGGCGCGGTCTTCGTGATGCAGGCGAAGAAGGACGGGGCCAACGTCTTCGCCGCGGCGCGCAACTTCTACGGCGCCTACAAGGTGCACCTCTACAACGAGGACGACCTGCTCGGCCGCTGCTACCTGCTCTCGCACGGCGGCATCACCCACGGTCTCCAGTTCAGCCATTTCGAATACACCAACTGGACCACCACCTACTACGGCGCCACCAGCGGCGTGGGCCGGGCCCTCGATTCGCTCGCCGGCGCACGCCGCATCGGGCTCGTCGGCCTCGGCACGGGCACCCTCGCCGCCTACGGCCGGCCCGGCGACACCTTCCGCTTCTACGAGATCGACCCCGCCATCGTGGACGTGGCGAAGACCCGCTTCTCCTACCTCCGGCGCACGCCCGCCAAGGTCGAGACCGCGCTGGGCGACGCCCGCCTCTCGCTCGAGAAGGAGCTGCGCCAGCACGGCTCGCAGCAGTTCGACCTGCTCGTCCTCGACGCCTTCAGCGGCGACGCCATCCCCATCCACCTGCTGACCCGCGAGGCGGTGGCGCTCTATCTCGAACACCTCAAGCCCGGCGGCCTGCTCGCCGTGCACATCTCCAACCGCCATCTCGACCTGCGCCCGGTGGTCGAGGGCCACGCCCGCAGCCACGGCCTGCACTTCGTCACCATCAGCGACACCGTGGAGAAGAAGGACTGGTGGCTCTACAACACGACCTGGATGCTGCTCACAACCGACGCCAGCCGCCTGCAGGTGGACGACATCCGCCAGGCCGCCGAGGAGCCGCCCGACGAGACCGCGCGCTACGTGGACTGGACCGACGACCACGCCAGCCTGTTCGAGATCCTGAAGTAGCTCCCCACAACCCGCGAAATGGCGGCCAGCCGGGCGCCCGGCGGCAAGAAGCGCACAGTCCCCGGCAAGAAACCCCCTGTCGCCCGGCGGACTTCCGTGGTAGAGTAGGCCATGAAAACCTTCCTCGTGCCCGTCGATTTCTCCGCGGTCACCGACAAGGTGATCGCGGCCGCCCTGGGCTTCGCCCGGGCCTTCCAGGGCAAGGTTGCCCTGTTGCACGTCATCCAACCTCCCGTTGTCGCCGGCGGCGAATACGCGCTGCCCGTCGAGGTCGTGAAGGAGGCCGTCAGCGCCAACCAGCGCAACGCCCTCCAGAAGCTCGACGCCCACAAGGAGACCTTCCGCGCCGCCGGGATCGAGTGCACCGTCACCACCGCCGTCGGCGCGCCCGATCAGGCCATCCTCGCCGAGGCCGCGAAAACCGGCGCCGACTACGTGCTCATGGGCTCGCACGGCCACGGCCGGCTCTACGACTTCCTCGTCGGCAGCACGGCCAGCGGCGTGATCAAGCGCGCCCGGTGCGGCGTGATCGTGATCCCGTCCGACCGCCAGCACGCCTGAAGCGCCGGCGCCCGCTGGAAGTCGGTGGTGTCCTGATTTGTCATTGCGCGGTGTCGCGCGAAGCGCGCAACGAGGCAATCCAGTCAGATGGATCGCCACGGCTCCCCTCACCAAAGTTCATTGCCCGCTCCACGCAAGCCAGCAGGCTTCCTCCGCCCTCTCGCGATGACTGGGCAAATCAGGACAGCCGCTGGAATTTCATCCCTGAACTTCTCGCTCCGCGGCTCAAACGGTCAACCTGCGGTGCACACTTGCGCCGGCGATGGCCGTGGCTAGAGCTGGGGCACCATGCCCCACCCCCAAGGTCCCACCCCGGCCGGCGTTGACCGGCGTCACTTCGTCAAGACCCTCTCCGCCGCCGGCCTCGCGCTCGGCGCCGTCCCCGGCCTGCTGGCCGCCGCCGTCACCGACCGCCGCAAGCGCTACGCCATCGTCGGCCTCGGCTCGCGCTACCGGATGTATCACGACGCGATCGAGAAGACCTATCAGGAGCACGCGGAGCTGGTCGGTCTCTGCGACAAAAACGCCGGCCGCGTCGCCCTCGCGCAAAAGCGCTCCGCGGAAAACGGCGCCCCTGTGCCCCCGGGCTACCTCCACACCGATTTCGACAAGATGATCCGGGAGACCAAGCCCGACGTCGTCCTCGTCACCACCATGGACTCCACGCACGACGAATACATCGTGCGCGCCATGGAGCTGGGCTGTGACACGGTCACCGAGAAGCCCATGACCACCACGCCCGAGAAATGCCAGCGCATCCTCGACACCCGCGCCCGCACCGGGAAGCTCGTGCGCGTCCTCTTCAACTACCGCTACTCCCCGCCCCGCACGCAGGTGAAGGACCTGCTCATGTCCGGCGAGATCGGCGAGGTGCTCTCCGTGGACTTTCAGTGGCTGCTCAACACCAGCCACGGCGCCGACTACTTCCGCCGCTGGCACGGCGAGAAGAGGAATTCCGGCGGCCTCATGGTCCATAAGGCCACCCACCACTTCGACCTCGTCAACTGGTGGCTCGGCGCCGTGCCGGTCTCCGTCACCGCCACCGGCAAACGCGAGTTCTACACCCCGGAGATGGCGAAACGCTTCGGCCTCGCCTCGCACCACGAGCGCTGCCACACCTGCCCCGAGCAGGACAAATGCGGCTTCTTCTTCAGCCTCGCCGACAACCCCGCGCTCAAGGCCCTCTACCTCGACCAGGAGCACCACGACGGCTACTTCCGCGACCAGTGCGTGTTCAACCCCCGCATCGACATCGAGGACACGATGAACGTGATCGTCGGCTACGACAACCAGGTCTCCCTCAGCTACAGCCTCAACGCCTTCAACGCGTGGGAGGGCTACCAGATCGCCTTCAACGGCACCAAGGGCCGCCTCGAGCACCGGATCGTCGAGCAGGTCTATGTCAACGCCGCCGACTCCGACGCCAGCCAGGGCGCCATCGCCGAGGACGGCGTGCGCACGGTCGTCATCCCCCTGCGCGGCGCCCCCCGGCGCCTCGAGCCCTGGACCGGCACCGGCTCGCACGGCGGCGGCGACAAGGTGATGCTCGACGACCTCTTCCTGCCGCAACCGCCCGCCGACCAATACCTGCGCGCGGCCGACGAGCGCGCCGGCGCCGCCTCCATCCTCATCGGCGCCGCGGCCAACCGGTGCTTCGCCACCGGCCAGCCCGTGAAGATCGCCGACCTCGTCTCCGGCCTCCGCACCCCCGAATACGCCCCGATGCCCTCGCGCACAGCCCCTCTGCCCATGCCGCAGCGCGCCCGCACCCGCCGCGGCTGAGGCCACCCCCCAGACGTCCCTCACCGAGCGCCGACCCGCGACCGGCGCTTTTTTCCGGCCGGCCAAGGGGACCACCTCAGGCTGACCGGCCCTGCCGGGGCAAAAACCGGTAAACGATGCGCGGTGCTTGAACCGGCACCCGCCGGCTGCGTCCAACGCGGCATGAACACCAAGCTGTTTCTGCTGCCGTTCCTCGGCGCGGCATTGGCCGCGCCTGTGCTCGCCGACATCGACATCACCCTCGCCGCCGAGATCCGCCTCGGCAAGGCCGTCGCCCCGCCTCCGCCGGAGGTCGTCGTGATCGGGGAACCGGCGCAGAAAGGCCCGCCGCCCTGGGCCCCCGCGCACGGCTTCCGCCGGAACCGCGACTACTACTATTACCCGGGCACGAACGTCTATTACCGGCCGGCCGACCGGACATGGATCTACCTCGACGGCCGCGACTGGCGTGTCGGCGTCAGCCTGCCGACGACCGTCCGCGTGAATTTCGACCGCTGCGTCTCCCTCACGATGGAAACCGACAAACCCTACGAGTTCCACGACAAGGTGCGCACCTGGTACCCGACCGACTATTTCACGAAAAAGGTCCGCGTGAAGGAGAAGGGCGGCAAAGCCGACAAAACCGAGGCCGGCCACGGCAGCCGCGACGACGACTCCGGCAGCGGCAAGAGCAAGGGGAAGGGAAAAGGGAAGAAGGACAAGTAGCGCGGCGGCTTATATCACCTCTCATCGCGACGCCCGCAAAGCGGGCCGTGGCGATTCAGGTGGATTGCTTCGTCGCCCGCCTGACAGATTTCCTCGCATCTGCACTCGCTCGAAGTCAGCGGGGTCCAATAGGCGCTTTTCGCGCCGCGCCCAAATCCGGAGCACCCTTGCCTCGTTGCTCTTCAGGTCGCAGGCTGCTCGCGGAGACTGGCCTGCCGCAGCCGCTTCGCCTGGGCCATGAACTCCCCCCGGCGACATTGGCGGCTGCTTGGAGCGCCGCCGCGCCGCCAGCTTCATACGCTTCGCGTAAAAGCGCGGTGGAAGGCGTTGAGGCATTTGGTTCGATTCATCGAGGATGATGCTAACATTGGCGTCAGCCAGGGGCATTCAATCCCCGAACTTGATCCCTTGGGCCAACGGCAGATCGTCCGAATAATTCACGGTCACGGTCTGGCGGCGCATGTAGGCCTTCCACGCGTCGCTGCCGCTTTCGCGGCCGCCGCCGGTCTCCTTCTCGCCGCCGAAGGCCCCGCCGATCTCGGCGCCGCTCGTGCCGATGTTGACATTGGCGATGCCGCAGTCGCTGCCGCGGGCCGACAGGAACCGCTCCGCCTCGCGCAGGTCCGTCGTGAAGATCGCCGAACTCAGGCCCTGCGGCACGGCGTTGTTCAGCGCGACGGCCTCGTCGAGCGTCTTGTAGGTCAGCACATGGAGGATCGGCGCGAAGGTCTCGTGCTGCACCACCGGCCAGTCGTTCTCCGCCTCGACGATGGCGGGCGTCACATAGGTGCCGCCGAGGTGCTCGCCGCCGTGGAGCACGCGCCCGCCCTTCGCCCGCACCTTGTCGAGCGCGGCCTGCATGGCCGCCACCGCGGCCTCGTCGATCAGCGGCCCGACCAGCGTGCCCGGCTTCAGCGGGTTGCCCACGGGCAGCAGACGGTAGGCGGCGATCAGCGCGGCGGTGAACTCCTTCGCGATGGACTTGTGCAGGATGAGGCGGCGCGTGGTCGTGCAGCGCTGGCCGGCTGTGCCGACGGCGCCGAAGAGCACGGCGCGCAAGGCCAGCTTCTGGTCGGCGGAGGGTGTCACGATGATGGCGTTGTTGCCGCCGAGCTCAAGGAGCGAGCGGCCGAGCCGCTGCGCCACCACCTCGGCCACGCGCCGGCCCATGCGGGTCGAGCCCGTGGCCGACACGAGCGGCACGCGCCGGTCGGCGGCCAGCAGCTCGCCCACAGTGGCGCCGTCGCCGACAACGAGCGAGAACACCGCGGGGTTCACGTCGCACTCCCGGCACACCATCTCGGCGAGCCGGATGCAGGCGATGGCCGTGAGCGGGGTCTTCTCGGAGGGCTTCCAGAGCGTGGTGTCGCCGCAGACGGCGGCGAGCGCGCTGTTCCAGGCCCAGACCGCCACCGGGAAATTGAAGGCCGAGATGATGCCGACCACGCCGAGCGGGTGCCATTGCTCCAGCATGCGGTGGCCCGGGCGCTCCGAGGCGATCGTCAGGCCGTGGAGCTGGCGCGACAGGCCGGTGGCGAAGTCGCAGATGTCGATCATCTCCTGCACCTCGCCCTCGCCTTCCGCGGGAATCTTGCCCGCCTCGAGCGACACAAGGCGGCCGAGCTCGGCCTTCAGGCCGCGCAATGCCGCGCCGTAGCGACGGATGACCTCGCCGCGCTTCGGCGCCGGCAGGTCGCGCCAGTCGGCGAAGGCCTCCTGCGCGGCGGTCGCGGCGCGCTCGTAGTCGGCGGGCGAGGCCGTGCGCACGCGCCCCAGCCGCGAGCCGTCGATCGGCGAGAATTTGTCCACGACGGGACCGGACCCGCCCCATTCGCCATGGAACACCCCGGGGTTGGCGGCCTTCACGGACAGGCCGAGCTTCGGAAAGACCGCCTTGGCGACCGCGGTGACGGAGGTGGAGGAATAGGGCATGGGGAAGTTGGATTTATAATTGACCACAGATTGCCCGGAAGGAGACGGATTGAGTGAGCGGACCATCCGGGAGTATCCGTGCTATCCGTGGCCAAAAGGGATTGTCATTCTCCATAAATCCGCCCGCCCCATTGCGTGGCGAGGAAGTTCTCGAGCGGGACGGACTCCTGCTTCACGAAGCCGGGGCCGAGCTGCTTCTTCGCGAAGAGCTCGAGCACGCCGGCGAGGCCGGCGGCGGTGGTGAGCTGGATGGCGTTGAGCTTGCGGCCGGCGATGGTGCCGCCGTGCATCTTCTTGATGAAGCTGCGCTGCTTGAGCCGGCCCTCGCGATCCCGGCCCACGACGCTCACGTAGAACACCACGACGTCCGACTCGGTGAGCGGCACCTCCTGGTCGAAGATCTGCGTCACGAGCTCCTGGCGCGGAGCGAGGTTCAGGTCGTGCAGGAGGAACTTCATGAGGTCGCGGTGGCCGGGGTAGCGCAGGGTCTTGTAATTCAGCTCCTGCACGCGCCCGGCGAAGGTCTCGCACATGCTGGCCACGCCGCCCGAGGTGTTGAAGGCCTCGTATTCGACCCCGTCCACCGTGAGGCGCTCCACGCCGTCGAGCGGCATGGTCGCGACGCGGCGGCCGGCGTAGAGCGCCTCGCCGGGCTGGCAGTATTCGTTGATGAGCCCGGCGGTGCTCCAGCTCAGGTAATACTTCATCTGGTTGCTGGCGTTGAGCGGCAGGGCGCCGACGCGCATCTCGCAGGTGCGGACGGCCTCCAGCGACGAAGCGAGCGAGCCGCCCACGATGTTGATGGCGCCCGGCGCCAGGCCGCACTGCGGCATGAAGGTGCCGGGGCTCTTCGCGGCCAGCCCGCGCACAAAGGTCGTCGTCTCGACGTCCTCCGTGAGATCGAAGTAGCTCACCCCCGCCTCCGCGCAGGCGGCGGCGATGGTCTTGTTGAGATAATAGGGCGCGGCGCTGACGACCGCATCCCGGCCCGCCACGAAGGCGGTCAGTTCGCCGGGTTTCTTCACGTCCACCCGGGCGAATTTCGATTTCTTCAGGCCGCGCAGGTCCACGCCGGCGCGCATGTCCGCCAGCGCGACGTTTTGGCAGAACTTGCACGATTCGAGCAGCGTAGCGATGGTGCCGCCGACCTTGCCGGCGCCGATGATGCCGATCTTCATGGGGAATCGATATGAGTTTTAAACCACAGATGAACACGGATGGTCACAGATGATGTCCCTCCGAATCTGTGTGTATCTGTGTTAATCTGTGGTTGAATGGGTTTGGGACTCAGGGCGTGTGCGCCACCTCGCGCACGTTGCGCGGATCGACGGCGGCGATGATGGCGCTGACGGACTTCTGGTTGAAGCCCTTGAAGCCGCCCTTGCGCTCGAGGTTCTCGAGGTGGCTGCCGATGGCGCCGTCCCGGATGAAGGTCGCCGCCTGCGCGTCGGTGATCGATCCCCGGGCCCGCAGGCGCTCGACGCGGCCCGGGTCCACGGGCCAGCGCTCGCCCTCGGTGAAAGCCTGCTTGAGAAAGGGAAAATCAGAGAACGGCTTCATCGTGGCGATGCCCTCAGCCGCGAGCTGTTCCTTCAGCAGCGGATGGTTGAACCGCGCCTCCAGGTGGTGCATGCCGGCCTGCAGGAAGCTGTCGCCGTGCAGGCCGCACCACAGGCCGACCGTGCCGACCTTGGTTACCTCGGGCAGGCGCTTGGCGGCGTAATCCTCGTTCACCTCGTCGGGTTGCAGGTCCACGTCGGCGAAGACCACGATGCCGACCGCGGCCGTCTCCATCACCTGCGCGCCCCACCCCGCCTCGGCGCCGGCATAGAAGCGCTCGCGCTTCCCCAGGCCGAGCCGCTCCATGAATTTCACCAGGTCGGGGAAATGCCGCCGCGAGCAGCGGAACGTGTGGTGGTCGTGGTTGGCCCAGCCGAGGCCGAGCATGTCCTGCCGGCGTTTCTGCACCCGGCCGGCGCGGTTGCGGGCCATCCAGAACTCGCGCTCCTCGGCGAAAAACAGCTCGCAGGCGACGTCGCGCCCGACCAGCCCGACGCATTTCTCCAGGACCGCGAAGGCGTGCCGCACGCCCTCGTCGTCGTCCGGCCAGTCGCGTTTGCGGGTGCGCCACAGCTCCTTCGCCTTCAGCAAGGCCCCGGCGAAACCCGGCGCCGGCTCCCTGACGGTGAAACCTCGGTAGCCCAGACGCTCGACGGCCAGCAGCGTGGCGCCGTTTTCCTCGCCGACGGTCAGCACGCGCAGCCGCGCGCCCGGTTCACCGCGGATCTCGCCGGTGAGCCCGTGCCGGGCCATGAAATCGGCCAGATGTTCCGGCCGCACCGAGAGCAAGCGCGGAAACGCCGACGGCGCGGCTGCCAGCGCCACCAGCACCCGCGGGAGCATGGCGTGCGGGTGTGCCAGCGCCATGTGACCGTCCGGCACGTCGGTGGCCTCCGGCACGAAGCCCGCCGCGCGGAACTCCTTCTCGTGTTCGGGCGACACTACGAAATGGTCCGTCCATTCGAACAACTCCGTGCCGGTCTCGTCGTGCATGCGTTGCGCCAGCCGGGCGGCGAAGCTGTTGCGCGCAAGGAAGGCGTTGATGTGCCGCGAGAGCAGCGCCTCCGCCTCGTAGGCCAGCGGCCAGTTGAAATTGTCGGGGGTCTGGAGCGTGGACATGGGGTGGTTTGTTCCCAGTGTCATAAACCGCCGCACGGCCATTAACCAAGGCTTTTTGGGCGGGCAGAACACCTGCCCGCAAATCCCTGCTCCACGGGCTCGCCGGACAGTCCCCGGCACTTCGCACGCAGGCTGGCATCGGCGCTGCTCAGGGCTATTCTCCCGCCATGCCCCTCACCCGCTTCTCCGTTCCGCCCCTGCACAAGGTCACCCGCTCGCTCGCCGCCGTCGCCATGGGCCGGGAGGCGCCCGATCTCGTCATCACCGGCGCCCGCGTGCTCTCCACCTATACCGAGCGCCTCCATCCCGACCGCGAAATCTGGATCAAATCCGGCCGCATCGCCGCGGTGAAGCCCGCCGGCGCCTTCAAGCCGGCAACCGGCACCAAGACCCGCATTCACGACGCCCGCGGCGGCCTGCTCGCCCCCGGTCTCGTGGATCCGCACATCCACATCGAGAGTTCGATGATGACGGCCTGCGTCTACGCCGAGGGCGCGCTGCTCAACGGCACCACCACCATCTTCTGCGACAGCCACGAGATCGGCAACGTGTGCGACGCCGCCGGCATCGAGTGGATGCTGCGCGACGCCCGCCAGGCGCCGCTCAACATCTTCCTCACCGTCCCCAGCACCGTGCCGGCCACCTCGGCGCGCTTCGAGACCGCCGGCGGCGACCTCACGCCCGCCAAGATCGGCCGGCTCTTCGACAAGTGGCCCGAGGCCGTCGCCCTCGGCGAGAAGATGGACTTCGTGCAGGTCGCCATGGGCGACAAGCGCAGCCATGGCGTCCTCGCCGAGGCCATCAAGCGCGGCAAACCCGTCTGCGGCCACATCTACGGCCGCGAGTTCGTGGCCGCCGGCGCCGCCAGCGGCATCAACGACACCCACGAGGCCATCGATCGCGACATCTCCGACGACTTCCTCGAAAACGGCGTGTGGGTCTTCCTGCGCGGCGGCAACCCCGCCACCCCGTGGCACTCGCTGCCCCAGGCCATCAAGGCCGTCACCGAGCTCGGCGCCCACCCGAAGCGCGTCTGCGTCTGTACCGACGACCGCGACGCCGACGACCTCTTCCTCTTCGGCATGGACTGGGTGGTGCGCGAAGCCGTGAAACACGGCATGAAGCCCGTCACCGCCTGGAGCATGGGCTCCCTGCATCCGGCCACCCGCTTCGCACAGGACCACGACATCGGCGGCCTCGGACCGGCCCGCCGCGCCGACCTCGTGCTGCTCAACGACGACCTCGTCCCCCAGAACACCTGGTATGGCGGCGAACTCGTTGTCGAGGACCGCAAGATCACGCCGCTTCTCGATCAAGCCCTCTCGAAACGCTACCGCTACCCCAAGGCCGCCTACCAGACGGTGAAGGTCGCCCCGAAGCCCACTCTCACGCCCGCGTTGCCCGCCGGTCCGGTCACGGCCAACTGCATCCGCACCGCCCTGCCCGGCATCATCCTTTTCCACGAAAAGGTCGCCCTCGACCCGCAGCCCGGCGAGGCTTGGCCCGATCTGTTCGCGAAGCACGGTCTGTGCTTCGTCACCATCGTCGAGCGTCACGGCAAATCCGGTGCGGTCGCCCACGGCCTGCTGAAGGATTTCGGCCTGAAGGACGGCGCCGTCGGCAGCTCCGTCGGTCACGACGCGCACAACATCATCCTCGCCGGCACCAACGAGGCCGACCTCCAGCTCGCGCTCAAGACCATCAAAGCCATGAGGGGTGGCGTCTGCGTCGTCCGCGACGGCCAGGTTGTCGCCAAGGTCGCGCTGCCCGTCGCCGGCCTGCTCTCCGACAAGCGCGCCACGGTGGTCGCCGCCGGGACCGCCGCCCTGAAGAAAGCCTGGGGGGAAGCCGGCTGCACCCTGCCCTACATGGGCTTCAACCTGATCCCGCTCTCCGTCATCCCCGAGATCCGCATCACCGACAAGGGCCTCGTCACCGTGCCCGGCATGCAGATCCTGCCGCTGTTTGAATCCCAAGTGCAGGGCGGGGATTCCGACCCCCGCCCTGGTTCGAGCACGACGCCGCGTTAAACGCGGGGTTCGGATACCCCGCTCTGCCATCGTCATGCCCCGGCCATGACTTTCTTCCCATATCGCCAAAGCGCGCGGATGTGGTAGGCTGGCGGGACATGGAGACCTTCCCCAAGGATCGCGGCATCTACTACGGCGCCTTCGCGTATGCGGTGATGATTCTCACCTGCTACGGCGGGTTCCTCTTCAGCGAGCGCTTCTATCGCACGGAGTGGAGCGTGCCCGTGGTCTTCCTGCTGGGCTCGGTCTTCACGGTGGCCGGCGTGCTGCACCACGACTGCCTGGACCGCGCCGGACCGCGCCGGGTGGGCGCCTACTTCCTGCTCCAGTGCGCCCTGCTCACCGCCATGATCTGGACCAGCCCGGTCCGCGGTTTTTTCAGCATGATCGTGCTGCCGACGGTCGCGCAGTGCATCTTCGACCTGCGCCCGCGCAACGCCGTGCTCGTGATCCTCTACCTCTTCGGCCTGACCATTGCGCAGTGGGGACTGCCCTTCGGCTGGAACGCGGCCCTGAACGCCTTCTTCAACTACGGCGCGGCCTTCGTGTTCACCATCGTCTTCACCATCATCACCAAGCAGGCGCTCATCGCCCGGGAGTGCTCCGAGCAGCTCCGCCACGAGCTCGAGGAGGCCAACGCGCAGCTCCGCGCCCACGCCGCGCAGGCGGAGGATCTCGCCACCGCCCGCGAGCGCAACCGCCTCGCCCGCGAGATCCACGACGGCGTCGGCCACTACCTCACCGTGGTGAAGACCCAGCTCGACGCCGCCTCCGCCCTCCTGCCCGCCCAGCCCGACCGCGCGCGCGACGCCGTGGGCAAGGCCGCCAAGCTCGCCGCCGAGGCGCTCGACGACGTGCGCCGCTCCGTCGGCGCCCTGCGCACCGACGCCGCCCGCCCGCCCCTGCCCGAGGCGTTGAAAGACCTGGCCGCCCACGGCGATCCCGTCCCCACCCTCGCCATCGAGGGCGATCCGCGCCCGGTCGCACCCGGCGTCGAACACGCGCTCTACCGCGCCGCCCAGGAGGGCCTCACCAACATCCGCAAGCACGCCCGCGCCACCAGCGCGCTGGTGCGGCTCGATTTCCGCTCTCCGCAAAGAGTCGTGCTCGAGCTCGCCGACAACGGCGTCGGCGCCACGCGCACCCATGGCGACGGCGGCTTCGGCCTGCGCGGCCTCCGCGAACGCATCGAGCTGCTCGGCGGCACGGTGGACACCGGCAACCGCCTCGAAGGCGGCTTCGCCCTCCGCGTGGAGGTGCCGGCGTGAATGCAGATGCTGTAGCGACGGTCATAGACCGCCGCTTCAAAAACCCCCCGTGAAGAAGCTCCGCCTCCTGCTCGTGGACGACCAGTCGCTTTTCCGCGAGGCGCTGCGCACGCTGCTCTCGCTCCAACCCGACTTCGACATCGTGGCCGAGGCGGAAAACGGCGAGCGGGCCGTCGCCCTCACCCGCGTCCACCGGCCCGATGTCGTGCTCATGGATCTCCGCATGCCCGTCCTGGGCGGCGTCGAGGCCACCCGGCGCGTGCTGGCGGCCGTGCCGGCAACGCACGTGGTCGTGCTCACGACCTTCGACGAGGACGACGAGGTCCTCGAGGCCCTGCGCGCCGGCGCCGTCGGCTACCTGCTCAAGGCCTGCTCCGCCGACAAGCTCTGCGAATCCGTCCGCGCCGCCGCCAAGGGCGCCTCGGTGCTCGAACCCTCGGTCGCCGCGCGCCTGACGGCCGGGCTGACCCGGCCGTCGGCCCGGAACGGACGGAGGGCCTCGCAGCCGCTGGCCGACCCGCTTTCCGACCGCGAGCTGTCCGTCCTGCGCTTCCTCGCCACCGGCCGCAGCAACAAGGAGATCGGCGGCGAACTCGGCATCACCGAGGGCACGGTGAAGAACCACATGACGAACATCCTCGGCAAACTGGGCGCGCTTGACCGCACCCAAGCCGCCCTCAAGGCCCGCGAACTGGGGCTGATCTGAATCGTTCTCCTGCTCGCAATCCTACTCCGTTCTCTCGTCCCTGGGAGAAAGATCCCGATGACGATTAAGAGAACAATTGCGGAGCGGATTCCGGAGAGACAATCATCCCCCATGCCCTTCGACTACCCCGCCCGGCGCGACCGCATCGCCCGCGCCCTCAACCTGCACGACGAAATCCTGCTCGTCGGCGCCGGCCAGCCCGTCCCCAAGCCCGAGATCAGCGACGCCCTCCTGCCCTTCATCGCCCACCAGGAGTATTGCTACCTCGCCGGCCACGCCGACGCCATCGGCGGCATCCTCGCCTTCGACCCCCGCGACGGCTGCTGGACCTCGTTCGTGCCCGAGGTGACCGAACTCGACAAGGTCTGGGAAGGCCGCGAACAACTGCCCGGCGAACTGCTGGCGAAGTTTCCCGACTGGCTGGCCGCCCGCCGCGGGCGCCCGGTGGTCAATCTCGGGGCGCCGGTCGCCGGTGTCACCGCCGACGAAGCCCGCACCGCCGCCGCGCGCGAGGCCTGCAAGCACGCCCGCCGGCCCAAGGAACCGGCCGAAATCGAACTGATGAAGCGTAGCGCCGCCGCCACCGCCGCCGGCTACGCGATGATCCGGCCGCTGCTCAAACCCGGCGTGACCGAGCGCGCCCTCCAGATCGAGCTCGAGGCGGAATACTTCCGGCACGGCGCGCAGACCACCGGCTACGACACCATCATCGGCGTCGGCGCGCGGAGCGCGGTCTTCCACGGCGCACCCTCGCCCGACCACGCGGCGAAGGCCGGCGACTTCATCCTCATCGATTCCGGCGCGCAGGTGGACCGCTATGTGACCGACGTCACCCGCACCTACGGCGTGGGCGCACTGTCCGCTTTCCAACGCGACCTTTATCAGGTGGTGCTCGGCGCCCAGCAGCGCGCCATCGCCCAATGCCGCCCCGGCGTGGAGTGGAAGGACCTGCACTTCGCCACGGCGGCCGACATGATGGCCGGCCTCGCCGCCATGGGCGTGGTGAAGGGCGACCCGCAGTCGCTCGTCGAGCGCGAGGTGCACACCCTGTTCTACCCGCATGGTCTCGGCCACATGGTCGGCCTCGGGGTGCGCGATGCCAGCGGCCTTGAACCCGGACGCAAAAAGGATCCGCGCCCCAGCCTGCGCAGCCTCCGCATGGACCTCATTCTGCGCGAGGGCTACATCGTCACGGTCGAACCCGGCCTCTACCTGATTCCCGCCCTCCTGCAGGACTACGGCCGCCGCACACGCTACGCCGACGCCGTCAACTGGCCCCTCGTGGACCGGCACCTGCACATCGGCGGCGTGCGCCTCGAGGACAACATCCTCGTCACCGCCGGCGCACCCGTGAACCTCACCGCCGCGATCCCGAAGGAGCTCACGTAGGGACGGTCTCCGGCCGGCCCGGCCGTCACGTCCGCAGACAGCCGCGCATGCCCGCGCCCACGATCGCGAGGGACAGCAGCGAGCTGACCGGCATCAGGATCGCCGCCAGCAACGGATTCATGCGCCCGGAAACCGCCAGACCGACCGCCAGGGCGTTGTAGATGACCGAGAAGACCAGCAGCGCAAACTGGGTGCGACGCCGGGCGGCGTTGACGGCGAAAAGCCGGCGCAGACCGCCGAGACCCTGGCCGAGATAGTAGAAGTCGGCCTTCCCCTCGAGCACGCCGCGGTGGATCACCGGCGTGCCGCGGGCAAACGCCGCGTCGAAGGCCAGGCTGTCGTTGGCCCCGTCGCCGAGCATCAGCGTGTCACGCCGGTCGAGCATCTGCACCCACGCGGCTTTTTGCTCGGGAGTGACCCCGGCCACGGCATATTCGGACGGCAGGCCCAGGGCCCGAGCCATGGCCTGGACCTTGGCGGAGTGATCGCCGCTCAGGATGAAAATCTCGAAACCCGCGCGCCGCAGCGCGTCGATTTCCGCCGCCGCGCCGGGCCGCACCGCATCCGCAAACTGAAACCGCGCCAGCACGACGCCGTCGCAACTGAACTCGGTGTCGTGCGTGAGGCAGGGCGAGCCCTCCGGACCAGCCGGCTCATCGGGACGATTCACCCTGCCAGTCGCCCAGCCCGGGCGCCCGAGCGACCACGCGCCGTTCGGCGTCTCCAGGCGCACGCCGAAGCCCGGTTCCTCGCGGATCGGTCCGGCCGCCGGTTCCAGGCCGGCGGCATCGTCGCGGGCGAGCAGGTTCTCCAGCAGGCTCTGGCTGACCGGGTGCGGGTTGTCGCGCACGAGGGCGAGCAGCGCGGCGCGCGCGGCCGGCGCCAGCGCGGCCAGCGCCCCGGGATTGCGCAGCACGGGCGTCTCCAGGGTGAGTGTGCCGGTCTTGTCGAAGATGAACCTGCGGATGCGGCCCAGCCGCGGCCACAGGTCGGCCTCGCGCACGAAGACCCCGTGCCGGCGCAGCGCCACGGTCGCCATCTCGTCGGCCAGCGGAAACGCCAGGCCGACCGCGCACGGACACGACACCACGAGCACGGCGGTCACGACCGCGAAGGTCCGCACCGGATCGCGCGTGCCCAGCCACCAGCCCGCCCCGGCGAGGACCGCTGCGCCGAGAATCGCGACCAGGTAGCCGCCCACGATGCGTTCCAGCAGCCGGTGCCGGAAGGCGTTGCGCCCGACCGGTTGCAGCAGCTTCGCCAGCAGCGAGTCGCTCCAGCCCTGGGCGGCGCGCAACTGCACCTCGCCACGGGCCAGTGACACCGCCCCGGCCGGGACCCGGCCGCCCTGGCGGTATTCGCGCGGTTCGGCCTCGCCGGTGATCCAGGCCGTGCCGAAGGAGGCGGCGGATGATTCCAACCGGGCCTCGACCGGCACCACCTGTCCGGAGCGCACGCGGAACACGTCGCCGGGATGGAGGTTCTCGACCGGTTGCTCCACGGCCGCCCCAGAGGAGCCGAGCACGCGGACCTTGTGCGGCCGGGCCTGCACGCTGAGCAGGCGCCGGCGGTTGCGCTCGACCGCCACGACCTGCGCCCAGCGCCCGACCAGCATCAGGAGGATGAAGGCGCCGACGAAATCGAAATAGACGTATTCCTCGCGTCCCGCGACCCAGCCGTAGAGCGAACCCGCATAAGCCCCGACAATGCCCACGGCGATCGGCAGATCAATGTGCAGCACGCCGCTGCGCAGCGCCTGCCAGGCCCGTCCGAGGAAGTAGCTGCCGCCCGTGAGCAGGCTCAGCGTCGCGAACACCATGGCGAGGGTGCTGAAGAGCGGCGCGTAGCGGAACGTCGCCTCCATGCCGAAGTAGGCCGGCAGCGCGAACAGCATGATGTTCATCGAGAATGCCGCGCACAGCCCGATCCGGCGCACCAGCAGCCGGCTCTCGGGCACGGCGGGCTCCTCGCCCGGCGGGCCGACGAGGTAGTTGAAGGACTGCAGCGCCTGCGCAAAGGCCCGCGCGTCGAACACCCCCCGCGCCCACCGCAGGCGCATGCGCCCGAGCTGCGCATCGGTCTCGATGCCAAGCGCGCCCTTCTGCTGGTGAAACACCTTTTCAATCAGCCACACGCAGCCCGCGCAGGAGATGCCCTGCACCTCCAGGGTCAGCACCGGCGTGCCCGGCGCCTTCTCGGCCGCGGCCTGCATCTCCGCCAACCAGGCGTAATCGCGCGGTTGGAAGACCACCTGGTCCACCGGCGCCACGACCGTGTCGCGGATTTTGTAGTAACCCTCGAGTCCGTGCTCGTGCACGAGCCGGAAGACATAGGCGCAACCCGTGCAGCAGAAGCCGCTCGCGCGCGTGCGCTCCGTCGCCAAGGGCGTGCCGCAATGCCGGCAAAGGTGGACGGGGGCGGCTTGCGGGGCGCGCAGTCCACGCACTCGCACCTTCGGGCTCGCACCCCCGTCCACCAAGTTCTGCGGAAAATCGTCATGCATGTCAGAAGCACACAAAGTCGTTCACCCCGGGGCCGCCGAGGCCCAGCGTGCCGCGGAGGCGCCACACGAGGACGGCGGCGACCACGAGCGCCAGCGCGGTCTGGATGCGCCCGAGCCAGACCGGCCCGAGCCGCACGCGGATGAGGTGGTAGTTGGCCTGCGCGAACCACAGCAGCGGCACTGTGCCGAGGCCGAAGGCGAGCAGTGTCTCGGCGCCCTTGAGGGCGGAACCGGACAGCAGGGCGAGCGACAGGAGGAAATACAGCGGACCGCAGGGCAGCAGCGGCGTGGCGAGACCGAGCACCGCCGCCGCCTTCAGGCGCGAACCCCCGCGCAGACGGGCGGTCATGGCCGCGTAGGCCTGGCCGAGCAACGGCAGGCGCGGCAGGCGCTGGTCGAACCGCACCGCCACCGCGATGAAGAACAGCACCAGCAGCCACGGCAGGTAGCGCATGGCGCCTCCCCCGATGAACGACAGCGGCACGCGGCCAAGCGCGCCGACGAGCGCGCCGAGCAACGCATAGCCGGCCAGCCGGCTGAGGTGGTAGGCCGTGGCCACCGTGTGCGGGTCGGCCTCGTCGCGCCGCGCGGGCATGAGCGAGCAGGCCAGCGGTCCGCACATGCCGGCGCAATGCAGGCTCGTCACCAGCCCGGCGAGCAGCGCCGAGACGGGACCCGTGATGCCGGCCAGTTCGTGCGTCATGGCTTCGCCCCCCTGGTCGCCAGCGGCACGGTGCGGGTGTCGATCCTCCGCGAGGCGACGAACAGCGCCGTCCACAGCACCGCGAGGAACACGAACCCCGCGGCGACCCAGAGCCAGAGGGAACGGGCCGAGGCTTCAGCGCTGGATGCCCTTTTCACGGTCTTCCTCCTGGAGCAGCTTCGGGTCCGGGCCCATGAATTCGACGGCGCGGGACAGTTGGTAGGTGTGATCCGCATCGTTGACGCGGACGGTGAAATGGAAGGGGCCGGCGTAGTGCCCGCGATCCACGCTGAGCACCAGCGGGCTCACGGACTCGGCCAGCGGCCCGAGCGTGACGGGTGCGGTGAAGCCGGACTGCTGCACGCCGGCCGGCACGCCCTCGGTCGAGACGACGAAGGTGGCCGGCTCGGTGCGCTTGTTGACCAGCCGCACCATGAACTGGTTGCGCACGTCGTCGCGGTCCACGAAGTAGGCCGCCCCGGACATGCGATAGACCAGGAAGCTGGCGGGCTTGACGGTCGAGAAGGCGAACGACGCAACGGCCACGCCGACCAGCAGCAGGATGAAATACACGACGGTGCGCGGGCGGACCCAGCGGGTGCGCCCGCCGCCCAGGCCCACGAAGGAGTCGTAGCGGATGAGGCCCGCAGGGCGGTGCACCTTCGCCATGACCTCGTCGCAGGCGTCGATGCACGCGGCGCAGCCGATGCACTCGAGCTGGAGGCCGTGGCGGATGTCGATGCCGGTCGGGCAGACCTGCACGCAGCGGTGGCAGTCGAGGCAGGCGCCGGCCCCGGGCGTGCCGAGCTTGCCGCGCGGCTCGCCGCGCCGGCTGTCGTAGCCGATGACCAGGGTGTGGTCGTCGGTGAGGGCGGACTGCAGGCGGCCGTAGGGGCAGATGACGATGCAGAGCTGCTCGCGGAACCAGGCGAAGTTGAAATACAGGATGCCGGCCGACACGCAGACAAAGACGAACGCCGCCCAGTGCTCGCCCGGCGCCGTGCGCATCATGTGCCAGACCTCGGGCAGGCTGACGAAATAGCTGAGGAAGATGTGCGTGATGACGAGCGACACCGCGAGGTAGAGCGCGTGCTTGGCCACGCGCCGGGCGGCCTTGCCGGCGGTGAGCGGCGCAGCGCGCAGCGCCCGGCGCGCGGGGGCGTCGCCGTCGGTCCAGCGCTCGATCACCCGATAGACATGCTCGAGATAGACGGTCTGCGGGCAGGCCCAGCCGCACCACAGGCGGCCGAAGAGCGCCGTCAGGAAAAACAGCGCGAAGCCCAGGCCGGTGACGCCGAAGAAGAGCAGCCAGGTGTCCTGCGCCGCGAGGGTGAAGCCGAAGAAGTGGAAGCGCCCTTCCGCGATGTCGAGAAGCACCGCGGGATAGCCGTTCACGGGAATCCAGGGCAGCAGCACATAGAAGACGATCAGGGCCCAGCCGCTCCAGCGGCGGGCGGCGGTGAAGCGGCCGTGGACATCCGCCGGGTGGATGTCGCGGCGCGAGCCGTCGGTGGCGATGGTCGTGACCGAGTCCACGCTCGGCCGGAGGGGCGAGACGGGGCGCGGCCTTGGGCTGTCGGATTTCGTAGGGACTTGGGGATGGGCGCTCATGCGTGGATTTTGAGCGGGGGGAGCCCGCGTTCCACGCAGGCTTCATCAGGGATTACTTGGGTTGTTCGACGGTGATCGGTTCTCCTTTCCGGTGGTGGGAGAGCAGGTAGGCGACGACCTCGGCGGTCTTCTTCTGGCCGAGCACGGGCTCCCAGGCGGGCATGCCCTTGGCGAGGACGCCGGTGGAAACGGTGTGATAGATCTCCTTCGGCGTGCCGCCGTGAATCCAGGCCGTGTCGGTGAGGTCGGGGCCGACGGCGCCGGGATTCTCGGACTTGCCCTTCATGCTCGCGAGGTGGCAGGCGACGCAGAGCGACTGGAAGGTCTGCTTGCCGGCGTCGGTGAAGACGGGGTTGCGGCTCATGTCCCAGAACACGCCGTCGTTGGTGACATCGATGGAGGTGGCCAGCTTGGCGGCGGCGATGCGGGCCATCGCGGCGTCCACCCGGGCCCCGTCGGCCGGGACGACCTTCGCGATCATGTGGGCGAACCAGAACACGATCGAGAAGGCGATGGTGCCGTAGAGCGTGTAGAGCCACCAGTTGGGCAGGCGCTGGTCGAACTCCTGGATGCCGTCGTAGATGTGGGGACGGAGCGGCGGGCTGTTGTCACCGGAGGGAGGCGTCGGGTGCGGGTTCATGCGGACGGCTTATTCGTTTTCGAACGGCAGGTTGGCCAGGCGCTTGGACTGCGCGGGCTTCATGCGGCTGGCGCGCCAGGCGGCGGCGAGGTAAACGAGCGACGCCACGGCGAGGGCGACGACGGGGAAGATGAGCTGCCAGTCTTCGTAGATGATGCGGTGGAACATGGCGGGATGGGGGTTGCGGGTGAAAGTGAGAGCGGGAGTGGTGAGCTTGGTTCGTCCTCGTTCGCTTAATCGTCCTCCCAATCTCGGCTGGGATGGGAGAGTCGGTGAGGAGCACGATTTTGAGAGAGCCGATTACTTGGCGGCGGTCGCGGGGGCCGCGGGCACCCACTTTTTGCCGAGCGATTGGAGATAGGCGATGAGGGCGACGATCTCCTTGTCGGGCTCGGTGTAGCGGCCCTGATCGCGGAGCTCCTGCGCGATTTGCTTCGCCTGGTCCTTCGCGAGACGGTCGATGTCGGCGGGCGACCAGTTGGGGAACGGCACGCCGAGGGTGCGCTGGACCCGGATCTTGGCGGGGAGGGCCGCGTAGTCCGTGGCCTTCTCGTGCAGCCAGGTGTAGCCGGGCATGTTCGAGCCCGTGGAGATGGAGCGCGGGTCGCGCATGTGGTCGTAGTGCCAGGCGTGGTTGTATTTGCCGCCGACGCGGGCCAGGTCCGGGCCGGTGCGTTTGGAACCCCACTGGTAGGGGTGGTCCCAGATGGACTCGCCGAGACGGGAGTAGTCGCCGTAGCGCATGACGTCGGGCACGAGGGTGCGGATCATCTGCGAGTGGCAGGTGTAGCAGCCCTCCCGCACGTAGAGGTCGCGGCCGGCCAGCTCGAGCGGGGTATAGACCTGCGCGACGCGGTCCTCGGTCTGGAGCCGGCGCTCGATGGTGAGGATCGGAACGATCTGGATCAGTCCGCCGACGGCGACGGAAAGGAAAGTCAGCACGGTGAACGGCAGGGCGTTCACCAGGAGCCGGTCATACCAGTCGGCCCAGGCCTTGCCGCGGGATTGGAAGTGGCCGATGGCCATCAGCACGCAGAGCGCGGTGCCGATGAGGCCGAGGATGTTGAGCCAGCCGCCGGTGAACATCCAGATGAAGGCGGCGAGCAGGCCGAGCGTCGTGAAGACCACGGGGGCGTTGAAGACCGTGTCGCCCGCGCCGAACGGTTTCTCGCCGGTGGCCGGCTCGACATAGACCTCCATGGTGCCGTTGACGGCCGTCGCGCCACGGATCGAGCGCCAGATGTTCCAGGCCATGATCACGAAGCCCGTGAGGTAGAGGGCGCCGCCGACCACGCGCAGGAGCATGAGCGGGCGGATCGAGTTCAGGGTCTCGAGGAAGTTGGGATACTTCAGGATGGTGCCGCCCTCGGCGGTGGCGTTGAGCATCAGGCCCTGGCTGATGCCCGAGGCCCACATGGCGGCCACGTAGAGGAGGATGCCGAACATCCCGAGCCAGAAGTGGAGGTTGGCGAGCGACTGCGAGTGGAGGGGCCGGCTCCAGAGGCGCGGGACGAGCCAGTAGAACATGCCGGCGGCCATGAAGCCGTTCCAGCCGAGCGCGCCGGCGTGGACGTGGCCGATGATCCAGTCGGTGTAGTGGCCGAGGGCGTTGACGGCCTTGATGGACAGGAGCGGCCCCTCGAAGGTGGCCATGCCGTAGAAGGTGACGCCGGCGGCGAAGAACTTGATGACGGGGTCGGTGCGGAGCTTGCCCCAGGCGCCGCGGAGCGTGAGCAGGCCGTTGAGCATGCCGCCCCAGGACGGCGCCCAGAGCATGAGTGAGAAGGTCATGCCGAGGAGCTGGAGCCAGTTGGGGAGCGCGGTGTTGAGCAGGTGGTGCGGGCCCGCCCAGATGTAGAGAAACACGAGCGACCAGAAGTGGATCACCGACAGCCGGTAGGAATACACCGGCCGCTCCGCCGCCTTCGGCAGAAAGTAATACATGATGCCCAAAATCGGCGTGGTCAGGAAGAAGGCCACGGCGTTGTGCCCATACCACCACTGCACGAGGCCGTCCTGCACGCCGGCGAATACGGGATAGCTGTGGGTGAGCGACGTCGGCAGCGACAGGTGGTTGACGATGTAGAGCATCGCCACGGTGATGATCGTCGCGATGTAGAACCAGACGGCGACGTAGAGGGACTTCTCGTGCCGCCGCGCGAGCGTCCAGAAGAAGTTCACGGCGAAGACGACCCAGATGACGGCGACGGCGATGTTGATGGGCCAGATGAGCTCGGCGTATTCCTTGCCGCGCGTGAGTCCGAGCGGGAGGGTGACCGCCGCGGACACGATGATGAGCTGCCAGCCCCAGAAGTGGAGGGCCGACAGGAAGTCGCTGGCGAGGCGGGCCTTCACCAGGCGCTGCGTCGAGTAGTAGATGCCGGCGAACATCATGTTGCCGACGAAGGCGAAGATGACCGCGTTCGTATGCAGCGGGCGCAGACGGCCGAAGCTCAGGAACGAGGTCCCGAAGTTCGCCTGCCAGAAGTTGAGCTGGGTGGCGATGAGCACGCCGACGAGCATGCCCACGGCGCCCCAGAAAATCGCGGCCAGCATGAACTGCCGGACAATCCTGTCGTTGAACTCGATGGTGATTTTTTGACCTGTCGTCATGGAAAGCAGCGTGGAATGATTCAGAAATAGTCGTCCTCGTCATAGCCCGGCGGGAGGCTGGCGGGGGGAGCGCGGTCGTGCGGACCGTGGCTGCGCTTGCCCTCCGGGGGAGGGATGGCCGGCCGCGGTGTCTCGTCGGCGAGCGGCAGCAGGGAATCGTGCTCGGGGCTGGTGAAGAGGCGGCGGCGCTGCTCGTGGATGAACAGCACCACAAAAAGGCCCGCCAGCAGCAGGCTGAAGAACACGGTGAGCGGAATGACAGACATGGCGTGGAAAATGTCTGCCCCAGACTATCGGATGTCCGGGCGGACCGGCTGCGCATTTCTTGCGGTTGAACGGGCGGGTGTTGGCAAATGGCGGGCTGGCAGGCGGGGGCGCAGGCGCTTCCGGGCGGCGCACCAGAACCCGAGATCGCGCCCGGCCAGGCGGCCCGTCTCCTCCCCGAGGAAATACGCGGCGTGCTGGATGTCCTTTTTCGCCGGTGCGAACCGGAAGGAGCGGGGCTGACACGGATTCACGCACCGAGGATACCGCGGGAATCCCGATGCGCTCCGCGCCGCTTGGTGTTCGTTGCGCGGGACTTGCCCAAGATATGCGCAGAGCCCGCCAAGCCCTGCGGCGCGCGGTCGCGGCCCCTGTGGCATCCTCAGGCCGTGACTCCCACCTCCGTCCAGTGTCTGGCCGGGTTATGCCCCGCGATCAAGAAGGAGTGGGCCGACCTGCTTCGCGGCGAGCCGACCATCACTCCGCTGGGCCGGCCGGACACGCTGGTCTATCTGATGGACGCGACCCTGGCACAGCTTTTCGCGGGGCTGGAAGGCCGGGGCCCGGGGCAACAGTGGCTGAAACGCTGCCCGCCCCTGGTCGGCCCGGTGCACAGCTACTGCGCGTGCGGGCTGAACCCCCTCCTGAAATACTTCACCACCGGCGAGCTTGCCCTGCGCGCCGCCGCCGGCGCGCGGCTGGGGGCGGAGATCGAGGAGGCGCTGGAGCATTTCCGCGCGCTCGCCCAGCAGGAGATCGAGACGCTGTGCTCCGTCTGCCAGTATAAGGGCGTGCCGGGGCGCTGCGAGCTGGCGGACAAGCCCTCAGCCCGCCGCTGACTGCCGCTGCAGCTTCTCGCGCCACACGGTCGGCGCTTCGCCGGCGATCTTGCGGAACACGCGGTTGAACTGCGACAGCGACTGGAATCCCGCCTCGTAGGCGGCCTCGCTGATGCGCTTGTGCGGGTTGAGGAGCAGGTTCTTGACCTTCTCCACGCGCACGCGCGCCAGGTAGTCCGTGAAGGTCAGGCCCGTGGCCTGCTTGAACATCTTGCAGAAATAGAAGGCGCTCGTGTTCACGGCGCCGGCGACCTGCCGCAGCGACATCTCCTCGTGCTGGTGCTCGGCGATATAGACCTTGGCGCGGGTGATCATGGGCGACTCGGCCTGCTTGGCCGCGACCATGAGCTGGTTGCTGAGCGAGGCGAGGTGCTGGGCGAAGATGGTGAGCAGGCGGAGCACGGCCTCGTGCTGCTTCTTCTCGAGCACGCGGGTCTGGAAATACGCCTCCTCGAGCCGCTTGAAGTCGGTCTCCACCCCGAAGTTGATGAGCTCGCGGGTGACCTTCTTGAAATCGCGCCTGCTGGGCTTGTGGAGCAGGATCTGGCCGGTCTGGAGGAAGGCCACGAGGTTCTCCCCCACCCGCACGGGCACGGCGGAGTCGCAGAGGCCGGCGAAGCACTTGAGGGTCTTCGGTTCCAGCCGCGCCTCCTCCTCGACCCTGCGCTGGAGTTGCAGGCACGCGGCGCAGGTCTGGTTGGTCTTGGCCATGAGCGCGCAGAAGGGCGCCTCCTTCGGATCGCCATGGTGCGGCAGGTCGAAGGCCTCGATGGGCCGCAGGTTGATGGGCAGGCCCGTGGTCTCCCGGAAGGCCTTCTCATAATCCTTGAAAATCTCCGATTCACGGAGCTGGCGGACCAGATCCCGGCTGTGGCGGGCGTTGTCGGACTGCGTGACCACGGCACCCACTCAACCGTTCCGACCGGCGGGTGCAAATACGATATTGCCCGCCGCACCGTCACCAGCGCGGCTTAGCGGACTTAGCAGCGGAATTTCTAGCCCTCGGGCCGCGTTCGGGCCGCCCGGCGGGCGGTGGTGGGCACGATCATGACCGGACAGGGGGCCTTTTTGAGCACCCCGCGGGTGGTGCTGCCGACAAGCAGGTCATAGACGGCCCCGTGTCCGTGGGTGCCCATGACGATGCAACCGGCCTTGCTGGCGGCCGCCTGTGCCAGGATCGTGCGCGCGGCATCGCCGGTGCGCATGATCGTCTGCACGGACAGCTCCTTCTTTTCGCAATGTCGGGCGAGGGCCCGGAGCTTGTGCGCGGCGATGCGCTTCGCCGCACCGACCAGCTCCGTCAGCCGGCCGGAGTCGCAGGCGTACACCTCGCTCATCATCACCGGCGGCGGCTGCACGACATGCAGCAGCACGAGGCGGCCTCCCGTCAGCCGGGCGAGTTCGCACGCCGCATCACAGACCTGGACCGTGGCCGCCGACAGGTCGAGGGGGACCAGGATGGTTTTCATGGCAGCAGCAACATACCCCGCCGCCCGCCGGCCGCCGTGCACATCTTGCCGGCCAGCGCGCGGGTTTTGCGCGTCCTTTTGATGAGCGCTTAGCGCCCGCCGCCGCCGGCGCCATGCGGTTTCCGCACACCGAGCCCCCCTCCCTGGCCTGCCTCTGGCAGGCTGCGGGCGTCCTTCTTGCCTGAGGGAAATTCAGGCGATCGGGTTTGGGGCCCTCTGCTGTCAAGCGGGGTGGCGCGAAGCGACGGGTTGTGTCAGGCCATCCTGCGCGCATCATCACGCATCCGCGGTCACCAGCGCCAGGGCCCGCGGAAACATCACGTTGTTCTCCTTGTGCACGTGGCGGTGCAGATCGGCCTCGAAGCGGGCCAGGCCGTCGAGCAGGGCCCGGTGGGTGTTGCAGGCCTGCGCCTCGGGCGTGAATCCGTCGGTCAGCTCGCGCAGGCGCTCTGTCGCCCGGCCGGCGTCGTCGTGCTCGGCCTCCATCTGGCGGATGGGGGCGGCCACGGATGCGGCGAAACCACCGCGCTGGCCGGCCTCGAGCTGCCGCACGAGCGGGAAAAGGATGTGCTCCTCCTTGTGCATGTGGCTGAACATCTCCTCGGCGAGGCCCATGACCGTGTCGGCCACCTCGCGGAGGCGCGGGTCGCGCTCGCCATGCTTGGTGGCCACGCGCTCGGCCATCTCGGCGAGACGCGGCAGCTCGTCCTTGAGGTAGGCATGGTGCGTGCGCTCGATGTGGTCGGTCAGTTCGGTGAGCGACATGCCGGCGGCGTCCACGTCGGCGGGAGCGACGGCGAGGGCCGCCGCGGATGCTGCCAGCATCGCGACGACCGTCTGGGGGGACAGCCCCCGGCGCTCGCAGACGGCGGCAAGAGACTGCTTGCCACCGCAGCAGTAGTCGATTTGCAGGCCTTCGAACAGGCGGGCCAGGGCGGGACGCGCGGCAACGATGTCGCCGATGCGGGTCTCGGGTGTGATTTCGGATTGGATCGTGGAACTCATGGTGGAGCCCACCCTACCTGCCCGGGCGCCCCCCCGCCTTGAGCTGGATCAAGCCTCGCCGAGGTTCCGGCGCAGCATCGCCTCCAGGCGGGCCGGATCATGCACCGTGATCGACCTGGCCGCGACCGTGATGAGCTGACTGTCGCGCAGCCGGGCGAGCGTCCGGGAAAGCGTCTCGCTGCTCGTGCCGAGCTCGGCGGCGAGCACGCGCTTGGTGCCGGGAAGCTCGATCACGCCGCCGCGGGCGGTGCGCCCGTGTTTCACCAGCCAGTTGAGCATCCGCGTCTCGACGTCCTTCAGCGTCAGGTCGTCCAGCGCGCCGACGAGCACGCGCAGATGCGCGCTCATGGAGCCGAGCATGCGCAGCGCGAGGTCGGGGCGCCGGCCGATGAACGCGAGAATCGGCGCCTTGGGGACGAGCAGGACGGCCGACGGCTCGACCGCCCGCGCGTTGGCCGGGTAGCCGGTGGGCGAGGCCAGCGCGGCCTCGGCGAACGATTCGCCGGCGCGGAAGACGTGGATGACCTGCTCCTTGCCCGCCGCGCTCACGCGATGGACGTTGATCGCCCCTGCCTGCACGACATAGAAGCCGCGAGACGGCTCGCCCTCGTGGAAGAGATAATCGTCCTTCGCCAGCCGCAGCACCTGGATGAAACCCGCGATGACGGCGAGGTCCTCCGGCGACAGGCCGGTGAAGAGCTGGCAGCAGCGCAGCGAACTGACCAGACCGGTGAGCTTCAGATCGGGGGGACTGGGGGCGGGCGGCATCTCCCCGAAGCTAGCACAGTCTTTTTTGGGGAGTCGCGCCTTATTTCGCGGGCATGCCGGGCGGCGCCGCCTGCGTGATGAGGATGTCCAGGTCCTCAAGGGCGCGCACCGCATGCGGCAGCTTCGGCGGCAGGTGCAGCAGGTCGCCCGCCTGCAGCCGCTGCACGCGGTCGGGCAAGGCGAACTCGCAGGTGCCGGCGAGCACCTGCACGAGGGCGCGGGCGGGCGTGGTGTGCTCGGAAAGCTCCTGGCCGGCCGCGAACCGGAAGCGCGTCACGCGCAGGCCGGGCGCCGTGAGCACAGCCTGGCTCACGATGCCGTGGGCGACGTTTGCGGCAGGAGCCGTCAGCGAGCAGACGGCGGCCTGGTCGGCGGGCAGCAGGGCGGCGGACATGGCGGGGATTCAGGGTTGGAAGAAGGGGAAACCGCCGAGGCGCGCGCTGGCGCCGGCGAGGACGAACAACACGGAGAACACCGCGACCCCCGCGATGTGCCACGCCATCACGGGCAGCGTGGCGTCGGAAAGCCGCGGCAACACGCGCGTCTTGGCGTGGATCGCCAGCGCCGCCGTGCCCGCGAGGCAGAGAAGCTTGAACTGCACGACGTGCGCCAGGGGCGCAGCGGCGAACCAGTTCCCCGGCGCGCCCAGCAACCGGTGCGCCAGCCACAGGCCGGTGACGACCTGCACGGCGAGCGCCGGCATGCCGACCTTTTCGTAGCCCTGCTCGAAGTCCGTCAGGATGCCGGCGCGTCTCGCCCGCAGCGCGCGCGGCAGCACCGCCGTGGCCAGCACGAGATGGCCGCCGGTCCAGATCGTGGCGCCGAGGATGTGCAGGATCAACAGAACGTAATAGCTGGTGGTGCTCATCGCGAACATCCCCACTCTAGCCCAAGGCGGCCCGGGCCGCCTTGATGCAGGTCATGGTTTCCGGCGGAACCCGGCGTCCCCGCCGGGCCCGCAGCGCGCCCGGAGGTCGCGCTCCACCTTGGGTCCGCTCAAGGGCCGGACCTACTCCAGGCCGGCGGGCGCGGCGCCGGCGGGCTTCGGGTCCTTCGCGACCGCCAGTTCGCCCTGGCGGGCGTAGTCAATCGCCTCGGCGAGGATGCGCGCGGCCTCCTGCGGAGCATGGAAACCCATCGAATTCTCCGCCGCCACGAAATCAAGACGCCACTGGGCCTTGCGATGCAGCGCGCGCGCAGTCTGAAGCTGCGCGTCGGAGGCGCCGGCCTTCTGCGCGGCGACGATGGCATCCATCAGGCCGACGACGGCCTGTTCGCCGCGGGTGAGCAGTGCGGCGTTGCGGTCCTGCACGAGGAGGGCGCGGGCCTTGATTTCCTGCTCGGGGATGCGGTGACAGACCTGGCAGGCCTGGGCGACGTTGAGCAGCGGCGAGCGGACGTGGTGGTTGCTGACCTTGATGGCGCCTTCGCGCACGTAGGGCATGTGGCAGTCGGCACAGGATACGCCGCTGCGCGCGTGGATGCCCTGGCTCCACAGCTCGAACTCGGGGTGCTGGGCCTTGAGGATGGGGGCGCCGCTCTCCTTGTTCTTGAAGTCCGTGTGCTGCACCCCGTCGTAGTAGGCCTCGATCTGCTCCATCTTGAGGCCGTTGTCCCAGGGGTAGGTCACGAGCTTCTTGTCGCCTTTGAAGTAATACTCGACGTGGCATTGGGCGCAGACCATGGAGCGCAACTCCTGGCGCGTGGCGTCGGTGTTGGGCTCATAACGGCCCTTCCGGCCCTCCTTGCGCCAGCGCTCGATGCTGGGCAGATGCGGCGTCGGGTAGCCGGAGTTGGCGAGCGCGCGGATGCCGTTGAGGAAGCCCGGGCGGTTGACACGCAGGGCCATCGTCTCGGCGTCGTGACAGTCGATGCAGGAGACGGGATGCTCGACGAGCTTCGTCGCCTCGGCGTAGGGCATGGCGCAGACGATCTCGAAGCCCTTCTGGATCTGCTCCTCCCAGTGCTCCTTGCCCGCGGGCACGCCGGCCCTGAGGCCCTCGCTGATGTAGGTGTTGAGCGTGGAGGCGTGGCACTGGAGGCAGGCGCCGGGCTGCTTGAAGTTCTTCACCCGCTCAGTCTCGCGCTGGTCGAGCAGCATGTAGGCGTGGCCGCGCTCCTCGCGGTAATCCACCCCGAAGGCGTAGCCGGCAAAGAGACGGCGCCACACCGGGTCCTCGTCGAGGTGCTGGAAGGCCTCGCTGCCGCCGTGGTTCGTGCGCTCGGTGTCCACCGTGCGCCGGTAGCTGTCGTATTGACGCGGGTAGTTCTTGCCCCACAGCGCGGGGTCCACCGTCGCGTCGCTGACCTCGACGACGCGGAACACGTCCTTCGTGGCCTCGGCCTTCCGGGCGACGATGTTCTGGTAGAGCATCAGCACGAGGAACGTCGCGCCGGCCGTGGCGGTGAGGATCGCGATGAGCGCCCAGGTGGCGAGGCCGTGCTGGCGGGAATCGGGGGAGGTTTTCATGATTTCTGGTGCCAGTGCGAGGAGCGGAGCGACGAAGCAATCCGGCTGGATCGCCACGCCCGCTGCGCGGGGCTCGCGATGACAAATTGGGTTAAACCTGGATGGGAAAATGAAACATTTGCGGTTTACTTCAGCGGCCCGTGGCCGACTTCGCGGTGGCAGTGCAGGCAGTCGAGCATCTTCTGCGGGTCGCCGGGGTGCGTGTTGATGCCGTCCACGATCTGCCGGTGGCAGGCGACGCAGTTGGCCTGGAGCACCGCGACGTTCTTGCGACGGATCATGATCGGCTCGTGAAAATCCTGGAGCGTGAAACCCTTGGAGTGCCAGTAGCCGTTCTCTGCCTTCGTGAGATATTTGCCGATGAAGTCGTGCGGGGTGTGGCAGTCGTTGCAGGTGGCGACCGTATGGTGCGGCCCCTTCAGCCAGCCGTCGAACTGTTCGCGCATGATATGGCAGTTCACGCAGGCCGTGGGATCGTTGGAAAAATACGACAGTCCGTGCGCGTAGGTGAACGTGTAGCCGCCCAGGCCGGCGAACAGGCCCAGGGTGGCCGAGAGGGCCGCCAGCAACAGCGTGCGGACGCGGGGCGTGGACAACGACATGGTCTCACCGTTGGCGCTCCTCCCGGAGCTGTCAAAATCCGTCACGTCTCGCCGTTTGTCTCACGCTGTGCGGTTTTTGGCGCCGGCTTCCGGCGCTTTCCCTCCAGAAACTCACGGCCCAGGCGCCGTCGGCCCGGTGCTCGATCGCGGAGGCGAAACCCTCGCTCCTGAGCATCTCGATGAGCGGGGCGGGCATGAACGGCGCCAGAATCGTCACCCCCTGCCCATCCCCCAGCGCGTCCACCCTGGCACGAATCGCCGAGAATGGCTCCTCCCCGCGCGCCAGCCGCGGGCGGACGTCGAGCGTTTTGAACGTTTTGGGTTTCATGCCGTGTAAGGATTGGCCGGAGCATACACTCTGCGCCGCCCCGGCGCCTTGATGCAAGTCATGGGTCCGCCCCTTTCGCGCCGCCCGCTCTCAGGGCTCCCACACGAAACCGGTCTGCGCCTCGTAACTGAGCACGTGCCGCCGGCCGGTCCCGGCCGTGAATTCTGCGCGCCACTCCTTCGGCTCCGCCGCCGGTTCGGACGTGGTCAGCACCTGCACCGTCACCGCATGCGGACCCGGCGTCAGCGGCACCAATAGCTCGCCGACGGATGCACCGTCGGCGGACAGGCCCTTCGGGCGATAGACGTGTTCCCGGGTCTCGCCATCCACCGTCAGCCGGATCGTCACGGGTGAGCGCGTGCGGTGCGCGGGCTGCTGGCTGCGCATGTGGACCGGACGCTTGTCGTCCACCGCTGCAGCCGCGGCGGCCGGCGCGTCCACCCAGGCGCCGTGCGCGCGGAAAGTGAACACCAGCTCGGGATGATCCGGCGCGGGGTTGCGAAACGGCGCGTCGCTGGCGAACAGCAGAACCGCGAAGCCCAGTCCTGCCGCCACTACCCAGCCCGCCCTGCCTGCCCAGCGTCCGGCCGGAACCGCTGCGGTCGCGGCGGCATCATCCGCCAGCAGCCGGTCCGCCGCGGCCGCGAGCAGGTGCGGCCGGAGCGGATCAAAATCCACGTGAGCCTTCCGCTGCGGATCGGCGCGATTGGGCCGGAAGACCGGTTCGCGCGTGCCGTCGAGCCGCGCCGGCAGCCACCGGTTGCCCTCGCGGCCGAAGGCCTCGCCCGAGCCGCAGCCCACCACGAGCACGGCGCGCGCGCCCTTGGCGAGCAGCCGCTCGACGAGCTTGGGCTCGACCCAGCCCGCGCAGGGCACCGCCCGCACAGCGTAGCCCGGCAACCGGCGCTCCCATGCCGGCTGGGCAAACAGTTCCCAGCCGCCGTCGGACTGCGCGCAGACCAGCGCCAGCGCGGGTGGCGCGCCACGCGCGGCGCCGGCGGCGACCAACTCCTCCAGCTCCCGCGTGACCCGCCGGGCATCGAACCACGGCAGGCCGATGCCCTGCGTGTCGCAGGCGCCGGCGCACACGCCGCAGCCGATGCAGCGGGCGGGATCCACCTGCGCCTGGGAGGGAAACGGCTTGCCGTCGGCGCGCGGCACCATGGTGATGGCGCCGAAGGGACAATCCCGCGAACAGAGCGTGCAGGCGAAACAGCGCGACACGTCCACCTTCGCCTGGAAAACCGCCGGCGGGCGCCGCCGGGCCAGCCACCATGGCACGGTGACGAGGCCGGCCAGCGTGAGTCCGCCTGCGAGCCAGAGCCCCGGACCGGAGAAGCGCGCGGTGAGTGGCAACGGCCAGAGATACCACCAGTCCATTGTGAAAGCCGCGGGCTTCACCGCCATCTGCGCCGGTGCGGTGTTGAGGGCGGGATGAACCAGCGCCGCGAGCAGCACCGCGCCGGCCAGCCAGGCCGCGAGCCGGCGGTCGGGCAGCAACCGCGACCGGCTCAACCGCGCCAGGTGCAGCGCCAGCCCCCCCGTGATGGCCAGCGGCAGCACCATGTGCAGGAAGAACACGACGAAGAACAGCAGCGACGGCACCGTGCGGTCGCTGACGAACAGCCGCAGCATCGGTTCGCCGAAGAACGGCAGCACGTCCACGGCCTTCATCGTGCCGGTGGCCACGAGCTGCGCGCGCTGGTCCCACACCAGCCAGTAGCCCGTCCAGCCGATGAGCCACACGAGGCCCAGCATGGCGACGCCGCTGACCCAGGCCAGCCAGCGCGCGTCGGCGAATTTCCGCGCCAGCAGCGTGCGCAACGCGTGCAGCAGGAGCAGCAGCATCGCGAGGTCCGAGGAGTAACGGTGCACGCTCCGCACGATGCCGCCCAGCGAACGCGGCGCCTGATCCGCCAGCGAATGCCACGCCTGCTGCACGCTGGGGGAATACCAGAACAGCAGGAGCACGCCCGAGAGCACCGCCAGCAACAGCAGCGCGTTGGTGGCGGGACCGAGCTGCGCGAGCGGATTGAGCGCGCGCGGCACGGCGCGCTCCAGCAGCGTGTCGAGCCGGGTGCAGAGGCCGTCACCGGCCGCGAGCAGCCGCGCCGCGCGAACCGGCGGCAGCGGCGGCTCCGCACCCGGCGCGGGACCGGCGCCCAGATTGTCCGCCAGCGCCTCGCAATCCGGCTCAGGATGCGAGTGGAGCTGCTGATTCATTTCCGTCCACCCCTCCCGGCCAGACAGACGATGTCACCTATTGGGTGACATGTTGCCCCGATGGGCCTTGCGCGTGGGTCAATCCGTTTGGCCCCGAAGAGGAGGCAAGCGGATCGGGCCTTTTTGCGAGCGAAGTCCATCATTCGCGGAGCAGGTGGCGCAGCCCTTCGCGGAGCCAGGCGCGGTGGCGGGGGTCGAGGGTGAAGCGGTAGGCGATGCGACCCTCGCGGTCAATCAGGAGGAAGAGGTTCGCATGGTTCAGCACGCCGGTCGCCGGGTCGCGGGCGACGGAAAACTGGAGGCGCGTGAGCAGGTCGTGCATCCCGGCCGGGCTCTCGCCGTTGACGTAGCGGAACCCGGGATGGGCGAGACCGTGGCCCTGCGCCATGCCGTCCATGATCGCCGCGGTCTCGTATTCGGGATTGAGCGAGAGCGCCACGACACGCAGGCCGGCGCGTTCCGCGGGCGGCAGTTCCGCGAGCACGGTCCTGATTTCCTGGAAAATCTCGGGGCACGTGGTCGTGCAGGAGGCATAGACGCCGGTGACGAGCACGACGGAGCCGCGCAGATCGGCCAGGCGGAAGGCCGCGCCCTTCTGGTCCACGAGGGCCGTGTCGGGCACCGGCAGGGCGACCCGGATGCGCTCGCCGGGGAACGGCGGCAGTGCGGCGGCACGGGACCCGGCAAAGCGGGCATAGGCCACGAGACCGGCCACGCACGCGGCGACGAGGCCGGCCCCCGTGGCGGCCGCCCGCGCATGACGGAGCCACACGCGGGGGCGGCGCACCAGCTCCACGCAACTGTTGCGCCACAAAACCGCCGCCACGAGCACGACGAAGACCGGTTCGAGCAGCATCACGCCCACCGCCATCCACGACACCCCGCCGGTGCGCGGATCGCCGCGGTAGCACCACAACTGGAAGTCGCGCACGAAATCGCCCAGCCAGCCGCCCTCCGTGGGTCCGAAGATCGTGACCAGCAGGAACGCCTCGTAGGCGGCCAGCGCCGTCGCGAGGAACACCAGCAGCCCGGTTCCGGCGAAGAAACGGGCGCCGGCCGAATCAATGCGATCCGGTGCCGGGAAACCGGCGGGGTCGGAAGCGTGGGCGGGGACGAGCATGGTGGTTTGTTGCAGGGCGGGGTTCGGAGGCCCCGCCCGACAGCGCAGCATCAGCGCACCGGCCAGACGTCGGCCAGCGCCTTCCAGTTGGCGAAGTAATACACCGCGAAGCAGGCGAGGAAGACGAGGGTGAGGACGATCGTGCCCTGGGTGGCGGAGTGGTTGCCGGCCAGCGAGCCTTCGCGGGCGCCGGCGAGCGCGGGCACGGTGCCCCAGTCGGCCATGGCGCGGCCCTCCGTCTTGCTGCCGAAGAGCAGCGTGCCGACGCACAGGAGCACGAAGGCGAGCAGGCCGAGGAAGGCGAGCACGCCGCCGATGCCCAGCACACCGAGCCAGAGATGCGCGGCCGGACCATAGACGCCCTGCGAATCGATGTCCCAGCTGCGGCGGGAGACGCCCATCGAGCCGGCGAACGACATGCCGAACGAGAGCAGCGTGATACCGAGGCCGAACAGCCACGGCTGCACGCGCGCCAGGCCGCGCCAGATGAAGTCGCGCTGGAAGATCAGCGGGATTACGTAGTAGGCCAGGCCCATGAAGGCCAGGGTGGTGCCGCCCACGACGGTGACGTGGAAGTGGCCGGGGATGCGCAGGGTGTTGTGCGCGATGATGTTGATCTGCTGCGTGCCGAGGGTGACGCCGGTGATGCCGCCGAGGAATCCGAAGATCAGCACCGAGAGCACGGTGGCCGAGAGGGCCGGGTTGCGCCAGGGCAGCGCGGTGACCCAGCCGAAGAGGCCGTTGGTGTAGCCCTTCTCGCGCATGGCGAGCTCGACGCCGGCCGGCACGGTGAAGCCGTGGATCATCGAGGCGAGCACGGCGAGATACATGGCGTAGGAGGTGTTCCAGATCTTCCACGTCGCGCCGACGCCGGGGTCCACCAGCAGGTGGTGCGCGGAGGCGAGGTTGATGAACAGCACGTAGAGCGCGAAGGCCGTGCGGCAGACCGCCTCGTTGACCGGGCGCGCGCCGACCACGACATGCGAGAGCAGATACCACACGGCGACCATCGCACAGACGTTGACCTGCTGCGACTGGTGCCCGAGGCCCCACCAGATGAGGCGATACCAGGCCGGGTCGGGTTGGGCGGTCCAGCCCAGCGAGTAGGTGAAGGTCGGGATCATCACGATGGCGCCGTGCAGCAGGGTGACGACGGCGATGATGGCGGCGGCGAGCGCGCCGAAGGTCACGATGGGCATCGAGCCCTCGTAGGCGCCGTCGCGTTTTGCCACGTAGAGCGTGGCGAAGAAATTGAACACGCCGGTGAGCGTGCCGACGGCCACGAGGATGATGCCGAGGTAGAAGGCCGGGTGCGCCAGCAGCGGCAGGTAGGAGGTCATCATCACGTCGGCCTGGCCGCGCAGGATGACCCAGTCCACCATCACGGCGCCGGCGGCCATCAGGCCGAAGCCGGCCCAGGCGACCTTGCGGGAGAAGAGCCGGGCGTTGAGCGGCGTGGTGCAGGCGAAGTAGAGGATCGCGACCTCGAAGAAGAGGATCCAGAAGATCAGCATGTTGATCCCGTGGAAGGTCAGCACGCGGTAGAACCACTCGGCGGGGAGCAGGTGCACGGTCTGCCAGCGCGTGAGCGCGAGCAGCAGAGCGGCGATGCCGCCGAGCAGGAGGAACACGACGCCGGTGACGGCGTGGAGCTTGATGAAGCGCTGGGCGTCGAGGCAGACGCCGAGGCCGGTGGTGGCGCAGGTGCGCCGGGGCACGCCGGGCGCGGCCAGCGAATGGGACAGGGTGGCGGAGGCGGTGGTCATGGCGGGAGGGCGTTGGCGGTTACTCGACGATGATCCTGCCGGACATGTTGTGGTGCCCGATGCCGCAGAATTCGTTGCAGACGATGGTGAACTCGCCCGCGGAGGTCGGCGTGAACGTGAGCACGTGATCGTAGCCCGGCAGCACCTGGAAGTTCATGTTCAGCGGCTGGAGCGAGAAGCCGTGCTGGAGGTCGAGCGCGGAGAGGTGGATGCGGTAGGTCTCGCCCCGGCGCAGACGCAGGGCGGGATACCACTGCCACATGCGGCCGACGAGGTAGGCGTCGCCGCCGGCGGGCGGCTCGACGAGGGGCAGCTCCTGGAGGAGGGGATTGTTCGCGAGCGGGTTCTTGTAGGTGCCGACGCGGTTGGCCTCGACGAACTTCTCGGTGCGGGCGAGGAAGTCGGCGGGCTTCACCGTGTAGGCCTCGCCGGCGCTGTTCTGTTTGCCGCGGAAATGCCAGTAGGGCATCATCAGCGACATCACGAAGCACCAGAGCAGGGCGACGCCGATCCAGAGTTTTTCGTGGCCGGCGGGGGCGTGGAACCAGGGGGCGGTGAGGGGGCGGAGGCTCATGGCGGCGGGGGCGTTCAGGGCAGGAGCGCAGGCTTGGTGAGCAACAGCTCGATCCAGCCCCACGCGGTGTAGGACACGAAGGGCACGAGGACCCCGAGGGCCAGCAGCAGCCACGGGTTGTCGAGCACCTTCTGCCAGGGATGTTTGTTGGTTTCGTTGTTCATGGAGAAAAACCGGTCGCGGGCCGGGCGCGCCACGCGGCAACGCCCCGGCCCATCAGGACGAGGAAGAGGATGCCCCCCGCGACGGCCACCAGGCCGCCGAGGCCCATCACGCCGAGGCCGAGGTATTCGCCGAGCGTGCGCACGGCCTGCTCGGCCGCGTATTGCTTGCGCCCGAGCCCGGAGGCGCCGGCGAGCGCGAAACCCAGGGCGAACACCGCCTGGCCCGCGCCGAAGAGCATCACCTGCAACCGCGCCCGGGAAAGCACACCTGCCGGCAGTCCCGCTGGCGCCACCGCGCCGCAGAGATCGTAGGCGGCGGTCATGAGCGCGAGGGTGACGGCGCCGATGGCGGCATGGTAGTGCCCCGGCACGAGCGTGCTCGAACCGCGGATGAGCGCACCGAGCACGAAGCCGAGCAGCGTGAGCGCCGCGCTGCCCGCGAGGCCGGCGAGGCGGCGGTCGAACCACCGGTCTCCCGTCTCCATCCTGCCCTGCCCCATGTGCCGCAATCCCAAGCCCAGCACCACCAGCACGACCGGGAAAATGGTCCAGCGCATGAGCGCGGTGGCCGTCGCCGCATAGGCGGGAGCCGAGGTCCCGCCGAGCGCCAGCAAGGGCAGCGAGGCATGCGGCAGCACGAGCGCGACGATCAGCCAGCGGGCGGCTGCCGGAGACAGCACCGGCCGACCGCTCCATTTCTCCAGCAGCAATAGCCAGAGACCGAGCATGGTCGCGACATTGGCGACCTGGAGGACGTGGCCGCCGCCCCACGCGACGAGTTCGTAATGGGCAATGGGGGGCAGGCCGGCCAGCGTCGTGGACCACGCGACGGCGAAGGTGGCCACGGCCACGAGGTTGGCCGCCGCCGCGCCCTTCAAGGCCACGAGCGCACCGTCGGGAAACCGGGGGTTGCCCGCCGGCGCAAGCAGGGCCGCGCCGAAGAAAAGTCCGCCGGCGGCGAACCAGCCGGCCAGTCCCGCGAGGAACAGCGGATGGTCTATCACCGGCACGTAGTTGGCCAGGATGGGCTGCGCGCCCGGCGCGGCGGCGCCGGCCACAAGGCAGGCCAGGCCGGCGGCGCCGAGGGCGAACGCCGCGGCAACGACCGCCCGCGGAACCTTCCGTCCGAGCGCCCACGCGAGAAAGGCCGCCGTGCCCGCCTGGAACCACACGACCAGCGCGAGATCCACATGCACCACCAGCGCGCGCTTGAAGAAGAGCGGGTCGGTGAACAGCGGCGCGAAGACCGGCAGCCGCCCCACGACCAGCATCAGCGAGAGCAGGCCTGCCAGCACCAGGCTGCCGATCGCGAACAGGAACCAGCCACGCGCGGCCGCGATGCCCGTGGTCCGGTCCGCCTCGTGGTGGGCGACAGCAAAGGCCGGACGCAGGGGGATGGAGGCGACGGCGGGCGGGGGCATGGCGGCTTTTTAGCAGACCGCCCGCCGCCCGGCCTTGATGTGCGTCAAGGGCAGGCCGGGATCGGACGAATTGTGAAAAGGCGGCGTTGCGCGCAGGAGACGACCAGCATGCCTTTCATCAGCGCGGCGTGGCCGGGGAAGGTGCAGACGAGCGGGCAGTTGCCGGACTCCGCGGGTGCGGTGATTTCGATCGTGCCGGACTCGCCGCCACCGAGGATCCCGGGGGCGCGAGCACGGCTTTAGCATCGCCTGAGCCCGTGGGCGGGATCCAGATCCCGTCCTTGCAGTCTCAACGCGTGCCGGGAGTTGCCGCTACTCCGCGGCGATCTCCGGGCCGCCGGCCTGACAGGAGGCGCACTGGCAAAGTCCGTCGAGCAGCAGGATTTCCCGCCAGGCCACCTGCCGCATCCGCTGGCACAACTCCCCCACGCTGGCGACCCGCTCGGCCGTGCCGACTCCTGGCTCCTCCGCCTGCACCCAGATGAGGGTCTCCAGCAGGGCCTGTTCGAGGGTGGCGTAGTAATGGCGCAGCGGGTTGCAGTCGCACCGGCATACGGGCCGGCTGGGAATCGATCCGACCGGCGGGAGCGGCAGGATGGACAGCACCTCGTTCAGCGTGTGGTCGAAGAGGTGGACCAGGATGTCGGGATTGGCCAGGGGCGTGGGCGGTTTCTCCAGGCGCAGGAGCGTCTCCCAGCGCGCCCGGATCTCCGCCCGGCGCTGCTCGAGGGTGCGCAGCAGCTCCGCTCTCATGACCCGTTCACGGAAGGGCGGCCAGCACGGCGG
Organism: Verrucomicrobiota bacterium; assembly: GCA_049322455.1. Taxonomy (GTDB): domain Bacteria; phylum Verrucomicrobiota; class Verrucomicrobiia; order Opitutales; family Opitutaceae; genus Lacunisphaera. Next base: position 52,127 of record JBMOQY010000042.1, read on the forward strand.
CGGTCTCGTCGAGACCGCCGCGCAGGCCGTTGCGCTGGTGGACGATCTCGCCCTCGGCGTTGAGGATGGTGATGAGGTTCGAGTGGGCGAACATGCCGTCGGCCTCCCGCTTGTATTTCACGCCGAGCAGGGCCGCGAGTTCGCGCACGGCATCGTCGTCGCCGTGGAGCAGCGTCCACTGGCCGTCGAGGTGGCGGTCGGCGCGGTATTTCGCCAGCGCGGCGGGCGTGTCGCGCACGGTGTCGAACGACACGAGCACGAGCGCGGCGCGCGCGCGGAGCTCCGCCGGCAGCTTCGCCCGGATCGCCTGCATGTCGGTCACGAGCAGGGGGCAGGCGTAGCCGCAGGAGGCGAAGAACATCGTGAGCACGACGGGCCGGCCGCGGAGCGCACCGAGGGAGAACGGCCGGCCGGTGTCGTCGGTGAAGCCGGCGTCGAGTTGGTAGAGGGACTCGGCGGAGAAATTTTCGATTTCCCCGTTCCGCGCTGCTGCGCGGGCGGGATCAGTCGCCCGGCCTGCGCCGGGGCTGATGGATTTTCGATTTTCGATTTCGGCGCAACACGCGTCCAGCTTGAGGGGCTCGGCCGGGCAGCACGCGGCGGGCTTGGGGTCAGCCTGGGGCGCGCAGCCGGAAACGGGCCCCTCGGAGGCCGGCAACACCCCGTGACCGAGCAGGAGAAATCCCAAGATCCATCCGGAACATTTGTCATAAATGGCAGGACCAGCATCCGGGTGAGGCGCGGCGGACAGGAGCAATGTTTTCATGGCGGAAGCAAAAAATCAGGGGAGGGATTGCGCGCAGCGGAAGCCGAGCGAGGTCGTGGTGTTGTTGGCCTTGAGGGAGGCGCGCAGGGCGGAGCGCATGAAGGCGGCGTAGTCGCTGGTCTCCTTGGCGCCGGCGGCGCCGGCGCCGCAAAAAAGATCGCGCTCGAGCCCGGTGTCGGCACGCGACTCGCCGGTGACCATCGCGGTGTTGAAGTCGTCCACCCACTCCCACACGAGGCCGTGCAGGCCGCGCACGCCGTGCAGCGTGGTCTTCGCCGTGGCGACGGACGGCAGGATGTCCGGCACGGGGCGGGCGAGCCAGGCGTAGAGGTCGCGGTTGAAGTCGGGTTCGTTTTTGCCGGCGTCAGTCCTGTAGCCGGCCGCGGCGGCGCGCTCCCACTCGGCGGTGGTGGGCAGGCGCTTGCCGGCCCAGCGGGCGTAGGCGCGCGCAGCGAACCACGACACACGCACGACGGGGGCGTCGAGTGGCGCGCGGGGGCCGGGATCGAGGTCGCCGGCCCAATGCTCCAGATAGGAGCCGTCGGCGAAGAGCCGGCTCACCGCGGAACGCCGCCATTTCGGGTTCGCCGTCACGAAGGCGAGAAAGTCCGCATTGGTCACGGGGGTCTCGTCGAGCCGGAAAGCCGCCACCGGGACCTGCGCGGGATCGCGGGGGGAGCGTTGCAGGGGGACATAGGTGCCGGCTGGCACCAGCCGCATGGCGGCATTTTCGCTTTGGGATTCCGGATTTTCGGTTTCCGCTCCCCCCGAGGTTCCGCCCGCCAGCGCCGCGAGCGCCACCCCGGCCAATGTGCAACGTATTACGTTGCACATTCCGGAACCCCGGGCTGACGGAGGCAAGCGGCGGGCGGTGGAAGTCATGGGAGGCGTTGGCTTGTTGCGGGGCGGCATCCCCGAGGGCCGCCCTCGGGAAAGGCGGGGTCCGGAGCCCCCGCCCGGCAGCTTTCAAGGCGATTCACTTTTCACGCGGCGGACGTCGTCCACGGTGGTGGCGGGGGCCGAGTTGCCCCAGCTGTTGGTCACGAAGGTGAGCACGTCGGCGACCTGCTGCTCGCTGAGCGCGGCCTCCTGCGGGGGCATGGCGCTGTTGTAGGTGACGCCGTTGACCGTGACCGGGCCGGTGAGGCCCTTGAGGATGATGCGGATCGCGCGGTCGCGGTCGGCCATGAGGAAATCGGAGCCGGCGAGCGGCGGGAAGACGTTGGGCATGCCCTTGCCGTCGGGCAGATGGCAGGCGAAGCACAGGCCCATGTAGGTCTGCTTGCCGCGCTCCATCTGGACCTCCTTCGTGAGGCCGGCGATGGCGGGGTTGGCTTTGATCTCGGCCTCGATCTTCGCCTGCAGCTCGGCCTCGCGCCGGGCGGAGGCGGAACCCTCGTCGGCCTGCGCGCCAAAATAGACGGCGTCGATCTCCTTGCCGGAGTAGATCACGCGGTCCTCGGGGCCGGTGGCCTTGAGCATGCCGAGGGCGCCCTTGTTGAAGGCGCGGCTGAGCGAGTGGTCCACCAGCACGTAGGTGCCGGGCACGTCCACCTTGAACTCGACGATGGCCGAGCCGCCCGACGGGACCATGGTGGTCTGCACGTGCTCCTGCACGAGCTGCATGCCGCCCTCGGGCCAGACCCGGTCGAAGATCTCGCCGATGACGTGGAAGGACGAAGTCAGGTTGGGTCCGCCGACGCCGAAGTAGATGCGCACGTGCTCGCCGACCTTGGCCGCCAAGGCGCGGTCGCCGACGAGGGAGCCGACGGCGCCGTTGAAGAGCACGTAGGTGGGGCGCTCGTCGATGGATTTGGCCATGTCGAAGGCCTGCAGGCCGGGCGCGCCGTAACCGCCCTGCGTGTAGAAGTCGCCCTGCATGACGTAAAACTCCCTGTCCACGGGCGGCAGGCCGTCCTTGGGTTCGACGAGGATCAGGCCATACATGCCGTTGCCGATGTGCATGGGCACGGGCGCGGTGGCGCAGTGATAGACGTAGAGGCCGGGGTTGAGGGCCTTGAAGGTGAACTTCGAGCCGTGGCCGGGCGCGGTGAAGGTCGAGGCCGCGCCGCCGCCGGGGCCGGTGACGGCGTGCAGGTCGATGTTGTGCGGGAGCTTCGAGGACGGGTGGTTGTTCAGCGTGAACTCGACGACGTCGCCCTCGCGGATGCGGATGAACGAGCCGGGCACGGTGCCGCCGTAGGTCCAGAACGTGTATTCGGCGCCGTCGGCGATCTTCATGACGACCTCGCGGACCTCGAGGTTCACGACAACGCGGGCGCGGTGGCGGCGCTTGAGCGGCGGCGGCACCTGCGGCGGCGCGGTGAGGATGGCCTGCTCGACAGGCAGGGCCTGCACCTCGGGAGGGAGGACGACCGGGCCCTTGGCGTCGGCCGGGCCCTCGGAAGCGTTGACCAGGGAGGCGGCGAGCAGAGCGGCGGCCAAGGCGAGCCCGGCGACCGCGACAGCGGGGAGAATGCGTGGATGGTTCATGGCAGTCTGGTTGAGCATAAACGAAACGGGCGGGGCCGGCGCGGCCGGTGTTGTCGGCGGCTGTGCGTTTTTTGCGCAGTGCATAAGGGTTTCTTCGGGGTTCAGGCGCGATAAGCAGCGGCCATGACGCCGACGCAGAGCAGGCCGAGCAGCGCCTCCAGCATGCCGATGCGACTGGCCGGCCACGCCGGCCGCCACGGACCGAGGAGCCACGCCGCGCGGACGAGCAGCAGCACCCCGAGCAGGCCGGCCACCCGCGGCGCGAGCTGCGCGGCGCCAAGCGCGAGGAGGGCGAGCGCAGCGGAGCCTGTCGCCAGCAACGGCAGTGTGCGGGCGGGCGCTCCGCCCTTCGCCATCCGCAGATAACCGCGCACCACGAGCACTGTCGGCACGCTGCGCGCGAGCGCGAGGACGGCCAGCGCCAGGGCGGTGGCCGCGGACAAGCCTGCCAGCGTGGCCATGGCCGCCGGCAGGCAGGCGAAAGCCGCGCTGCCGGCGATCTCGGCCGCCGCGGCACGGGACTCACCCTGCGAGTCGAACCAGGTGAAGACCAGCCCCAAGACGGCCGCCGGCAGCAACGGCCACGCGGCCGTCCACGGTGCGAGCACCACCATCTCACTGCACCCCGCGAAAGCCAACCCGCTCAAGACAACGAGCGCCTTGCGGGCCGCCACGCGGCGCGGCGTGGCGAGCGCACCGAGCGCCGCTTTCAGCGGCCGGCGGGCGAAGAACCCCGCCAGCGCCGCCGCCACCAGCGCCCCGCCCGCCCACGACGGCGCGCTCAGCAACCCGAGCGCGAGCGGCTCCAAGGCCAGCGACCACGAACCGTGTTCCCTGGGCAGGAAAACCGTGCCGGCCGGAGCGGACCGGGCGGAGGGCAGCGGCATGGCGGGCAGGATGGCGGTGGACATGCCCCAGTATCGGCCAAACCGGCCCGGAAGGCCTTGATGCGCATCAAGGCATCGGTGCGTTTCAACCCCAATACCGGAGTTGAGTCACAAAGTTCATCGAGCGGAGCCCAGAGGGCGCAGAGAAGGCCCTCTCAGGCGGTCGGTTGATCCCGAATCGTCCACTGCGCAACTGATGGCGCCCGCCTCTCGGTTCCCGTTCCGATTTTCTGTGCTTCTCTGGTTTGGCTCTGTGCGCTCAGTGTCCCACTGAATGATTCACGGCGGCTAGGGCCAAAAGGGGAGACTGTCCCCTCCCCGCTCCGGCAAGTTTCGGTTGGACAAAGCCCGGCCGGCTCCTTGTCCTCACAGCATGTCATCGTCCGAGAAAAAGCCCTTCAACGTCGTCAGCCTGGCCATCGATCTGACCCTCACCGCCGTCGCCTTCGTGATCTTCTACACGCTGGTGCACTCGCATGTGCCGTCCAGCGACCCGGCGATGATCAAGCTCTGGGGCGGCCTCACCGCCGGCTGCATGTCGGGCGTTTTCTGGATCGCCTGGAACATGCTGAAGGTCGTCTTCAAGTTCCAGGTCGCCTCCCGGAAGTAAGGCGGCGCTTCAGGCTTCGACTCCCGCAGGCCCGGTCTTCGCCGGGCTTTTCGCTTTTGGGCTGCGTTGCGCGTGGTGAAGCCCGCGCTCCGCGCGGTCAACGGCGCGGATTTTCGTCCGACAAGGTCGTCAAGCGGCGCGCCTTTCAGGTCCGCCAATCCGCCAGCCGCAGGCCGGGGATGCGGGAGAATTCGCGCGTGTTGTGGCTGATGAGCGTGCGACTCGCGCTCAGGGCCTGGCCGGCGATGAGCAGATCGTAGGGGCCGATCTTCTGCCCGCCGGCCTCCAGCTCGTGCCGGATGCGCGCCGCCTCCTCCGCGGCCTTCAGGTCGAACGGCAGCACGGTGACGACGGCCAGCAGCCGGGCGATTTTCTTCCTTTCACGTTCGGGCTGCGCACAGCGCCTGATCCCGGCCGCCAGCTCGAAGACCGTCACTGAGGAGACCGCGCAATCGGCCGGGCTGACCGCTTCGACCCGGGCCGCAACCTGCGGGTGGCCCTTGAGCAGGTCCACGCACACGTTGGTGTCGAGCAGCCAAGTCATGCGCCCAGATCCACCACCGGCGGGAGCACGCCCTGGGCGGGACGCGCGAACGACGGGTCGGCGATGCGGATCGACTTGAAGAAACCGCGCGGCCAGCGGGAAGGCGTGAGGGGCTCGAGGATGATCTTGTCGCCGTCGCGGCGAATGGCCGCCTCCTTGCCGGGCAGACGGAAGGCCCGGGGCAGGCGGACGGCCTGGGAACTGCCGTTTTTGAAAATCTTGGCGGTGGCGCTCACGTCTATACGGTAGATACTCACGGTCTGCGGTCAAGGCGCATGTCCGGCGACGCGCGGCCGCCAGCCCGTCCGGAGGCCGGGCGCCACCGCACGCGTCTTACGTTGTCTTCCCCGTCCGCCGGCCGACGAAGGCCGAGACCCAGATCGAAAGTTCGTAGAGCACGATCAGCGGCACGGCGAAGAGGCACTGGTTGAGCGGGTCGGGTGTGGGCGTGACGATGGCGGCGATGACGAACATCACCACGATGGCGTGCCGGCGGTATTGGCGCAGCGTCGCCACCTCGATCAGCCCCATATAGACCGCCAGCACCACGAGCAGCGGGAACTCGAAGGCCGCGCCCATGCCGAGTGTCATCCACAGCAGCAGGCTGTAATACTTGTCGGCCGTCCACATGATCGTGTAGCCGAGCAGCTCGTTGAGCTCGAAGGCCACGCGGATGGTGCTCGGCGTGAGCAGATAGTAGCCGAAGGCCGCGCCGCCGAGGAACAACGCGAAGGCCGACAACCCCGTCGGCACGATGACACGCAGCTCCTTCTGCGTGAGCGCCGGCGCGATGAACTGCCCGAGGAAGAACAGCCAGAACGGCAGCGAGAAGATCACGCCGCCGATGACGCAGATGTTGATGATCACCGTGAAGATGCCCATCGGCGTGTTGGTCACGAGATCGGTCTTCAGCGCGGGATACTCGGCTTGGATCTGCTCGAGCGGCCAGTTGAGAAGGATGGCCGCGTCCTGCATCCGGTAGCCGATCACCGCCACGAAAATGGCGAAGACCACGGCGCATTTGACGAGGGTCCAGCGCAGCTCCTCGAGATGGCCGAGGAAGCCCATGGGCTTGCCGCCGGCCACGGGGGCGTCGGCGTCGTCGGTGGGATTGGTGACTGGTGATGGCTCGCTCAAGTCACGACCTGAAAGCAACTTTGCCGCCGCCGGGCAATACCCGTCTTGGCGGCCGGCATTCCGTCCATGGATGCGGGGCATTTGGCAAAAAATACCGAGCCGGGCCCCGCCGGTTCTGGAATTATGTCACAGGACGGTCTCCCCCCGGCCGTCTCCCTGAGGCGCAGGGTTGACACCCCTCTTCCAGCCCGCTCCGATGGCCGTTCCCCATTCTTTTTCACCACCATGGCCAAAAAATCCACCGCCAAGAAGCCCGCCAAAAAGGCGACTTCCTCCAAGAAACCCGCCGCTTCGGGCAAGGCACCGAAGTATGTTTACCTCTTCGGCAAGAAGACCGACGGCAACGGCACGATGAAGCCGCTGCTCGGCGGCAAGGGCGCCAATCTGGCGGAAATGTGCCGCATCGGCCTGCCCGTGCCTCCGGGCTTCACCATCACCACCGAGGTCTGCACCTACTACTACGCCAACAAACGCACCTACCCCGCCGCCCTCCGCGGCCAGATGGAGGCCGGCATCGCCAGCATCGAGGCCCAGACCGGCAAGAAGTTCGGCGACCTCGCCAACCCGCTCCTCGTCTCCGTCCGCTCCGGCGCCCGCGACTCGATGCCGGGCATGATGGACACCATCCTCAACCTCGGTCTCAACGACCAGACCGTCGAGGCCCTCGCCGCCAAGACCCGGAACCCGCGCTTCGCATGGGATTGCTACCGCCGTTTCGTCCAGATGTATGGCGACGTCGTCCTCGGCGTGCAGAAGCGCCCCGACGAGGACCACGAGCCCTTCGAAACCGTCATCCACGGCCTCAAGCACGAGCGTTATCACGAGGACATCGAAGACACCAAGCTCACGGTGGACGACCTCAAGGAGCTCGTCGTCCGCTTCAAGGCGCTCGTGAAGGAGCGCGTCGGCAAGGATTTCCCGACCTCCCCATGGGAGCAGCTCGTCGGCGCCGCCGGCGCCGTGTTCGGCTCGTGGATGAACGACCGCGCCATCGTCTATCGCCGCAAATACAACATCCCCTCCGAGTGGGGCACCGCCGTCAACGTCCAGGCCATGGTCTATGGCAACACGGGCGACAACTCCGGTTCCGGCGTGGCGTTCACCCGCAATCCGGCCAACGGCGTGAAGGAGTTCTATGGCGAGTTCCTGATCAACGCGCAGGGCGAGGACGTCGTCGCCGGCGTCCGCACACCCGAGCCCGTCGCCGACCTCAAGAAGCATCTCCCCGCCGCCTTCCGTGAGCTGGAGCGCATCCGCGGCGTCCTCGAGAAGCACTTCAAGGACGTGCAGGACTTCGAGTTCACCATCGAGGACGGCGTCGTCTATATGCTCCAGACGCGCAACGGCAAGCGCACCGCCGCCGCCGCGCTCAAGTTCTCCATCGACATGGTCAAGGAGGGCCTCATCGACTGGAAGACGGCCGTCATGCGCAACCCGGCCGACCAGCTCGAGCAGTTGCTGGCGCCGATCTTCGATCTCGCCGAAGTGAAGAAGGCCGCCGTCATCGCCACCGGCCTCCCCGCCGGCCCCGGCGCCGCCTCCGGTCAGATTTATCTCAACGCCGAGCGCGCCGTCAGCGCCGCCGAGAAGGGCGCCAAGGTCCTCCTCGTCCGCATCGAGACCTCGCCCGAGGACCTCCGCGGCATGATCGCGGCCGAGGGCATCCTCACCGCCCGCGGCGGCGTGTCCTCGCACGCCGCCCTCGTCGCCCGCCAGATGGGCAAGGTCTGCGTCTGCGGCGCCGCCGCCGTGCAGGTGGACTACGCCGCCAAGACCGTCACCGTCGGCAGCCAGGTCTTCAAGGAAGGCGACTGGATGTCGATCGACGGCACCGCCGGCACCGTCTATGCGGGCCAGCTCAAGACCGCCCCCTCCGAGATCATCGCCGGCCTCGTCAACCACGACGCCGCCGCCATGAAGACCGAGAAATTCAAGAGCTTCACCCAGCTCATGAAGTGGTGCGCGCAGGCCACCCGCCTCTCCGTCCGTACCAACGCCGACACCCCCGAGCAGGCCCGCATTGCGGTCGCGTTCGGCGCGGTCGGCATCGGCCTCACCCGCACGGAGCACATGTTCTTCGAGGGCGACCGCATCGACGCCATGCGCGAGATGATCCTCGCCGACACCGTCGAGGCCCGCGAAGCCGCCCTCGCCAAGCTGCTGCCCTACCAGCGCGGCGACTTCCTCGGCATCTTCAAGGCCCTCCAGGGCTACCCGGCCACCATCCGATTCCTCGACCCTCCGCTGCACGAGTTCCTGCCCCACACCAAGGAGCAGCAGATGGACCTCGCCCGCAAGCTCGGCATCCCGGTCGAGAAGATCATGCAGCGCGTGCACGAGCTGCATGAGTTCAACCCGATGCTCGGCTTCCGCGGCTGCCGTCTCGGCATCAAGTATCCCGAGATCACCGCCATGCAGGCCCGCGCCGTCCTCGAAGCCGCCGTCGAGGCGAAGAAGGCCGGCATCAAGGCCCGCCCCGAGATCATGATCCCGCTCGTCGGCTTCAAGAAGGAACTCGATCTGCAGGTGGCCATCGTCCACGAGGTCGCCGCCAAGGTGTTCGCCGAGAAGAAGACGAAGGTCGAATACTCCGTCGGCACGATGATCGAGGTCCCGCGCGGCGCGCTCACCGCCGACGAGATCGCGCAGACCGCCGAGTTCTTCAGCTTCGGCACCAACGACCTCACGCAGACCTGCCTCGGCATGTCGCGCGACGACTCCGGTTCCTTCCTCGCCCCCTACCAGGAGGCCGAAATCTTCAAGAAGAACCCCTTCGCCTCGATCGACCAGGCAGGCACGGGCCAGCTCATGAGGATCGCGATCGAGAAGGGCCGCGCGACCCGCCCCGACATCAAGCTCGGCATCTGCGGCGAGCACGGCGGCGATCCCGACTCGGTGAAGTTCTGCCACAAACTCGGCCTCACCTACGTGTCCTGCTCGCCCTACCGCGTGCCGGTCGCCCGTCTCGCCGCCGCCCAGGCGGCCATCGCCGATTCCAAGAAGTAATCGCCAGCGATCATCATTCCGAGACCCCGGTGCCCGGCCGGGGTCTTTTTTTT
>JBMOQY010000043.1:0-6434 GCA_049322455.1 Verrucomicrobiota bacterium
ATCGTCTCGACATTGATCAGACTCACGAAACTCGGTTGGGAGGGAAGTTGGCCACGCATGTCGCCTGCTTCGACGCAGCGCACCGCACTTTGTTCAATCTCTGTCGGACTTTTTCAGCAGCCTGCTAAGCGGCACCGGGATTAGAATTCGAAGGTTGCGCTTATCACGACCGAATGGTGGGCGGGACACTGCAGCTTGATGACGCCGAAAGCCTTGCTGGGGTCATAGGAAGGCAGATCCCATTCCGGCGAACTGGTCCAAAGTCCCTGATAGGCGCAGCCCAAACGAACCCGCGATCCGATGCGATAGTCAAGGCCGGCCTGAATCTGGCCGGCGAAGGCCGCGGCGCATTCGTTGCCGCGCAGACTGCTTCCTTGCAGGGTGGCATGACCGATGTCGAGCCAGGCGGCGACCGCTCCCGCGCCGATAGAAAGATATGGCGTGAGTTTGCCAGGACGGTCGGGTTGCAACCGCACGCTGGCGATCAGGGAAAACTGGGTCAGGGCATAGTCCGAATTCGGGGAGAAGATTTCACTCTTGTGCAGGGCGGCCTCAAGTTCCACGGCGACATCGGAGCGGAACCGATATCCTCCGGTGGCGTTGACCCGCCAGCCGGGATTAAAATCAACCTTCCTTGCCGGTTGGGTGAAATCCAAGGTCAGGCCGGAGGCGCGGCTGTACTCCACGCCAACACCAGGTCGGAAATACCAAGGCGATCCGGTTTCAGCCGCGCCGGGCGCGGCTGAAGCCGGAAGGAGAAGAATCAGGACGGTGAAGAAGCCAACAGGGCTGAGGCAGAGGTGTGTTTTCATGCGTCCGCAACATGCCGGTTGGACTGCCCGCGGGACAAGTGACAGGGGAAATTGCTCACGGTGTGAGCACATTGCCGAGCGATCCGGTCAGGAGGCCGCAGGGGTGAGCGGCGACCGGCTCCCCGTCCCGATTTCCAGCAGGGCCAGTTCGTCCGGTGAATACGGCGGCGGACGCGGTTCGCCGGCTTCATAGATCAGATCGAGCAGGGCCTGACGGTAATTGGCGGTGGCGCCGAGTCTGGCCAGAATGCAGCCCAGCCCCCACTGCAGCCGGTTGGCGAACACCCAGTCCTTGGGCATGTTGGTGCGGAATTTGTTGGGATTCTCCAGTACCAGGACGCGCCAGGTGCTCTCGACATATTCCGGCGTAAACCGGAACGGAGCATCGCTCAGCCACGGTTCATATAGCTTCTGCAGCATGCGCAGGTTGTAGCCGAAATCGAAGCGTCGCGGATCGGGCACGTTGCCGAGTTCGATCCAGAGCTGCCGGGTGCGGTCGAAGCGCCGTTCGAGGGTCGCGCGGAGAAGTTCGCGCCACCGCGCCATCATCGGGTCGGGAAAGCGCTTGATGCATCCGAAGTCGAGGAAGATCACGGCGCCGTCGGCGAACAGGTAGTTGCCGGGATGCGGGTCGGCGTTGAAGAGATGATGTTTGAAAATCGATTCGAAGGCGAACTGCCAGATCGCCGCCCCCGCGCGGTTTTTCTCGGCCGGGGTGGCGCGGGCGTTGAACGCTGCGAAACTTTCCCCGCGGAGATATTCCATCACGAGGACGCGCTTGGAGCCGGGCTCGGGATAAATCCGCGGGATGCGTACGTCGCGGCGGCCCGCCCAGAGGAGGCGAAACTTCTCGGTGTTTTCGGCCTCGGCCTGATAGTCGCATTCCTCGGTGAACCGCTCGCGCATCTCGGCCAGGATTAGGCCGCGCGCCTGTCCGCGGAAAATGCCGGCGGTCAGCCGGTCGGCAAACGCGCAGCTTTGGAGATCCGCCAGCAGGGTGTCCACGATGGCCGGGTACTGGACCTTGACCGCGACTTCCTCGCCGCTATGCAGGCGCGCCCGGTGAAGCTGGCCGATGGAAGCGGCGGCGAAGGGTGCCGCCGACCATTCGGCAAAGAGTGCGCCCGGCGGTTCGCCGAAATCCTCGAGAAAAACCTGCGTGACGGCGGCGGGGGTCATCGGCCGGCTTTGGGTGAGCAGGGTTTCGAACTCGGCGCGAACATCGGCGGGCAGGGCGAAATCCACGTAGGAGAGCGTCTGGCCCACCTTCATCGCGAGGCCCTTCAGCTCCCCGAGGGTGCGGGCCAGGTTGCGCGCGACGGCGGCATGGGCTTTCGTGCGGATCGCATCCGCCTGGGTATCGCTGGCGATCATCCGTTCCAGGGTGGTGCCGACCGCCCGCGCGAAAAGCCCGCCGGCCACGCGGGAAAGGGCCAGGCTACGGGAGACCAGTGAGGTCTTAAGGCGCGGCAAACCCTCGGTGCCGGCCACGATGCCCAGCTCGGCCTCGTAGATTTCCATAACTTTCAGCGCGGGGCCGGGCAGAGTGGTCCGTCCGCTTTCCCAGGCGGCGATGGCTCCATGCGCCACCTTGAATTCCTTGGCCAGCTGCCGCTGGGTCAAACCCAGCATTTCGCGCAACCGTCGCAGGCGGGCGGCTTCATCCAGGCGGTCGGATTTTGGGCGGTTGCGCGGCATCGGTGGTGGTCGGTTTTGGCCGGGCCGCCGCAATCGATAACGCCCGGCGAGGTGGTCACACAACAGGCAAGTCCGGCTGCTCATAGAATGAGCAAAATTGCCCCGACCTCGCCTTCGCGCCGGGCTTGCCGTCAGAATGGCCCGATGATCGCATGCATTTTGGTTTTGGCTGCCCTGGTGTTGCTGGTGATTTACGAGGAACAATAAGGCAGAAGTGGCTGTTCCAAAGCCTTGGCTGGATACGATTTGAGGCCGACGAACCTTTTTGGGTCATCACCCGTGCTGCCCATCCCCGGGCATTGCAAAAATAAAACCAGCACGGCGCGGGGGTGATCGGCTCGTTTAACCCGACTTCCGCAACTGAGGGCAAAGAGCGTTGGAAGTGATTGAGGGTGCGTGCAACGGGGCCAAAGGTCGCCACTACACGGTCGGCTGCGGGTGGCGGATTTTGGGTGGCGGCTGTGGGGGCAGAGTCAGGGAGAGGCGGTCGAGCAGGACGGCGACATCCCGACTCGGTTCGGCGCACGAGCAGCAGTTCGCGTCCGTCGGTGGTGGGCACGGCGACGTCGAGCATTTGGACGGTAGCGAGTTTTTCCAGGATCACGCGTGGCATCAGGCCGGGGGCCAGACCGCGCAGCTGCTGGCGCAACGTGATCGATAGGCAGTAAGCCAGAAACGCGACGAAGAGATGCGCTGCGATCCTTTCGGCCTTGTGGTGAAAGATGGGCCGCAGGCCGAGGTCGCCTTTGAGCGTGCGGAACGCTTCCTCGACATGGCAGAGTTGCATGTAGCAACGCCAGATCAGCTCGGGATCATCGGCGGGCAGATTGGTGCGCAGCAGATACCGCCCTTCGCGCTGGCGCACGGCCTGGAGTCGGTCGCGATCGAGCCGATAGGTGAGCACGCCTTCGGCGGAAACGGCGATCACCACCAGACTGGTCGCGATCCGGCCGGCCCGCTCTTTGGCCGCTCCGAGCTTCTCCAGGAGTTGATCGCGGCGCGGGGCTTGCCGGGCGAGTTCGCCGAGGCGGCTCCAGTAGGCTTTGAGTTTGCGGCGGCGCATGCCGCGTTCCTTGCCGGCGCGGGCATGGCTCTCGGCCAGCACGTAGACCTCACCGTCGGTGGGCAGGAGTTTGACCCGCAGGTCCGCGCGCACGTCCTGCCACGGGCGCTGCGCGAGGGCGGCTTCGTAGCGGGTGAGCCGGCCCTTGGGCGTGCCGACCAAGTAGCGCACGCTCGCCGGACCCGCGCGCAGCTCGGTGAGGATCGCCTCGGTCGGGATGCCGCGATCCATCACCCAGATCCGCTCCGCGGTGCCGTAGCGGCGGCGGATGGTGTCGAACATGCCGCGCAAGGTCGTCTTGTCGGCGGTGTTGCCGGAAAACATCTCGTAGGCCAGCGGCAGGCCCTCGGGCGTCACCACCAGGGCGACGACGACCTGCACGCAGTCGCCGCGTTTGTCGCGGCTGTAACCGAAGCGCCGCGGATCGGCCTCGCTGGGCGGCACCTCGCACTCGAAGTAGGTCGAGGTCAGGTCGTAGAGCAGCACCTCATAGCGCGCGCCGAACAGATCGCTCCAGCGCTGCCGCAGGTGGCCGAAGAGGTCCTCCTTATGGGGCAGCAGCAGAGCGAGACAGCGGTAGAGCGTGTCGTCCTGCACGGCGCGCTCGTCCACGCCGAGCAGGTCGCCCAGCGCGGTCGTCGCGAACCAATGCCGGTGCAGCCGCCACTCGCTGCCGGGGGCGAGCAGCCGGTAAATCGCCAGGATGCGCAGGACCTTTTCCCAATCGGTGCCTTCCCGGCTCAGGGGCAGGCGGGTGCCGAAAAAATCATCGAGGTGCAGCTGGCGCCAGAGGTGGTCGCCCAGCCAGCAGGCCCCCCATTGCCGGGGATGCTCCAGCCGCAGTTCGTCGAGCCGCACCTGCACCGCCTCGGCGCCGTCGGCCGGGGGCACGCGATCGGCCGGAAAGAGCGCGAGTTGGCGCGTCTCGCCCTGCGCTTCGTCGAAGACCGAAATGGTTTTCTCCCACGCCCGCTGCTGGCTGTCGTTGATCTCGCCGAGATACAGCACATGCTGCTGCGTGATTTTGCCGCCGGCGTGACGCCGGCTCTCGACGATCGACCAAGACCGGTGGATTTTGCCGTCCTTGCGCCGTTGGCTGCATTTGAGAAACACGCCGGGCACTATAACCGATCCCGCTCTGTCTCATGATAGAGGGTTGGTCGCCACTACACGCCTGGGCCGCGGTTCCGATCACGGCAGATCAAACACTTCGGTAACCAAAGACCCTGAAAATAGCCGATAATCGCCTCCAGTAGCGGAAGTCGGGTTAAGCGCCGGTGATAAAGCGCAGAAAAATCCCGCTATTCGACCCGGCAGGCCGCACGTTCAACCGGGGTTGCGACCGTTGTTGTGCCAGTGCTGCGCCGGGGTGCCGATCCCGGATAAGGTTGGGTCCCATGATTAAACCCAGCTTGATCCGAATTGTCCCTTTTGCCGCCTGCATGGCGGTGACGGCCCAAAATCTAGTCGCAGCCGAAACTCCGGCCGTGACCCCTGAATGCAAAATTATCGGAATTACTAACTTACTGATCGGAAACTGGATTTAGCAGGTCGGATCATCGAATCACTCAGGGCTTGCAGGGTTGGGGTTTAGGGGCAGAGTTGGTCCCGACCGACCAGAAACCCCTGCCAGCGGCCCGCAGAACGCCCAGGAAGGCCATTCCCTCGTGACTTAGTATTCCTCTATAGCTAGACCGGGCACGCGCTCAAAATGGCGCGCGTTTCGGCTGACGAGGGGTATCCGGTATGCTAGGGCAGTGGCGGCAGTCCACACGTCGTTATCGCCGATGTGAAGGCCTCGCCGGTCGAGATCGCGAGAGATACGTGATGCAGTCCAAGCGACATGCTCGCCAATTTCGATGACCGTGAATGGTTCCATGTGCCGCTCGACTTCCTCGGCGGTGAGGCATCCTTCAGCAAATTCGGCCCACGCTACGCGGGAGGTATAGACCGGGGCGTCGGGGTTGGCGCGCAGGAACGCCCGAGCGACCTCCCGCTGCTTTTGCCCGCGATGGCCAGCGAAGTGAATCAGGAAAGTGCTGTCGTAGAGCATCAGGTGATGGGACGGATGTCCCGCGAGCGGCGCCGCCGCGACACAGCCCGCTCAACGCGCGACCAGTCAACGCCTTTTCCCCACTCCTTGATTTTGAGCAGATCACTGGAGGTGCTCTTTGCCGGCGGCAGTGTGATGCGGTTGATGACGGCTGTGAACGACTCGCCGGGCCGGCGTGTTGCCACCAGCCGATTGTAGGCGTTTACCTCGATGGAAATGGTCTTGGATGGCATGGCAGCAACCAAAGCCAGCTAGGCCCCGGATGCAAGGGAATACACAGACACTCTATGCACACCCAGCGAGCTCACGCGGCCGCCAACGCCGCGTCCGGCGTTAGCTACGATCATAGTGGCGCCGGAAGCGGCGCGAACGGCCGCGCCGGCAGCATCGCCACATTCGGCGCTAGAAGACCAGCGCAGGCTCAACAGGTCTTGCAGGTCCATCCATCCGAAGCGGTCAAAGGGGTAACTGATTTACTGATAGGAAACTGGATTTATCATCGAGTCACTCAGGGGTTACGGGGTTGGGGTTTGCAAACTCGATTCGCAAAGGCCGCGCCATGTCGCAGAGCAGGACCCGGACGTCTCATCTTGTCAATGGTCAAGACCTGACGTGTTCAGATTGCCCAGGACCCGGACGTCTCATCTTGTCAATGGTCAAGACCTGACGTGTTCAGATTGCCTTCGCCTCGGGATCGGTCGTGGACTCGTGCGTGTCGTTGGAGCGCTTTTCGCCTTTGAAGTCCATCCACGCGTTGCCGCCGCCGGGCCCGGAGTCCGTGCCTTTGGGACGGAAGCTCTTCATCGAG
>JBMOQY010000044.1:0-57024 GCA_049322455.1 Verrucomicrobiota bacterium
TGAACGTCCAACCCGAGCTTGATTACTCCGGCGCGAGCGCCGGTCTCTGTCTGGATATCATTCGTTGATGTCATAGCACAGACAGCCTGGCGCTTCGCGCCCCGCTTGTCCGCCCCATGTCATCTTTACCGGTCCTGGGGCATGGGCGGAAAGATAGCCTCCTTTCGCGACCGGCCAATCGGAAAACCAGCCGGCCCCCGGGGGTCAGCGTCCGCCGCCGCGGGTGGAGACCTCGATCACATCGTGGGGCGCGGCTTCCTTCATGCCGGCCGGGGTCACACGGATGTAGCGGGCCTTCTTACGGAGTTCGGAGAGGTTCTTCGCGCCGAGATAGCCCATGCCGCTCTGGACGCCGCCGATGAGGGCCCCGAGCACGTCGTCCACCGAGCCGGAGACCTCCTTGAGGGCCTCGATGCCCTCGGCGGCGACCTTGCGGACGGTGTCGTTCTTGTCGTGGCCGTAGCGGGCGGCGGAGCCGGCCTTCATGGCGGCGTGCGAGCCCATGCCGCGGTATTGTTTGTAGAGCTTGCCGGAGATTTCCATGATCTCGCCCGGCGCCTCGCGGCAACCGGCGAGCAGGCCGCCGAGGATGACGGCGTCGGAGAGGGTGAGCGCCTTGACGATGTCGCCGGACTTGGTGATGCCGCCGTCGGCGATGAGGCGCACGCCCTTCTTCGCGGCGCCGCGGCCGGCGGCGTGGAGGGCGGTGAGCTGCGGGATGCCGACGCCGGCGACGATGCGCGTGGTGCAGATGGAGCCGGGGCCCTGGCCGACCTTGACGGCGTCGGCGCCGCAGTTGGCGAGGAACTCGACGCCCTCGCCGCTGGTGACGTTGCCGGCGATGATGGTCAGGTCCTTGAAGGCGCCGCGGATGAGCTTCACCATGTCGCCGACCCCGGCGGTGTGGCCGTGGGCGGTGGAGACGGCGACCGCGTCCACCGACTCCTGCACGAGCTCGCCGACATGGGCGACGATGCGGTCGCGGTCGAGCTTGCCATCGGGCGTGCGGACGGGGGAGACGGCGGCGCCGACGACGAGACGGAAGCTGGCGTCGCGGGCGGGTTTGCGGCGGGACTTGGCCTCGGAGGTGATGCGCTCCACGTCGGAGCTGGTGATGAGACCGCGGAGACGGTCCTGCGGGTCCACGACGAGGATCTTGTGGATGCCGACATTCTCGGTGAAAAAGCGGTCGGCGACCTTGATGGGGTCGTTGGCAATCCTCCTCTCCTCGACGGTGAGGAGCTGCTTCCGCGGGGTCATCACGGTGGCGACCTTGAGGGCCTTGTAGCGCTCGCGGACGACGTTGCCCGGGAGCAGGCCGACGAGCTTGCCGGCCTCGTCCACGACCGGGAAGGTGCGGAAGTCGAAGCGGCGCAGCTCGATCATCTCCAGCACGTCGCCGATGGTGGCGCCGGGCTTCACGGTCATCGGATCCTGGATGAGGCCGTGGACATGGTGCTTCACGCGGGCGACCTCCTTGATCTGCTCCTTGGCGGGCAGGTTGTAATGGATGAGGCCGAGGCCGCCATTGAGCGCCATGGCGATGGCCATGCGCGACTCGGTCACGGTGTCCATGTCCGACGAGACGATCGGGATCTGCAGGGCCAGCCGGTCGGAGAGGGAGGTGGCCAGGTCGGTGTCCTTCGGGAGGACATCCGAGTAGAGCGTGGCGAGCGACACGTCGTCGTAGGTCAGGGCGCTCGGCAGATTGGACGAGAAGAAGCGATCGGCGGGCAGGTAAAAATCCGAATCGCTGGTGGTCTTGGCAACAGGCTTGGGCATCGTTGCCGCGAACGTAATACTCCCGCCGCGCCAAAGCTCAACGATAATTTGCCAAGCAGGCTCCGCTCCCCAAGGGTCGCAGCGTGGCTTATCGCTTCAGTTGCCGTCCTTACCGCCTGCTGCTGCGCACGCCCCTGCGGACAGCGCAGGGGTTGTGGGCGGAGCGGGAAGGTCTGCTGGTGCGGTTGGAGGACGAGGCGGGGCGGGCGGGCTATGGGGAGGTGGCGCCGATCCCGTGGTTCGGCACCGAGACGCCGGCCGAGGCGGCGGAGATCTGCCGGGGTCTGGGCGACAAGGCGACCGAGGAGGCGCTCAATGCTGTGCCGGATCGGTTCGGGTGCGTGCGGTTCGCCTTGGCGTGCGCCCGGGAGGCGATTGCAGGGCGGGGTCTCCACCCCCCGCCTTCTCCGCGTGCGATGGCGGGGTTGGGAGATCCCGCCCGGCAGCAAGGGAAGCGTCTGCCATTGACCGCCTTGCTGCCCGCGGGACGCTCCGTGCTGGAGGTGTTGCCAGCTCGATTGGAGGCGGGGTTCCTGTCTTTCAAATGGAAGGTCGGCGTCGGCGATGCGGACGACGAGCTCGGCCTGCTCGACGACGCGCTGGCGCGGCTGCCGGCCTATGCGCGGTTGCGCCTCGATGCCAACGGAGCGTGGGACCGGCGCACCGCTGCCAAGTGGCTGGCACGCTGCGCCGAGCGTCCGGTCGAATTCGTCGAGCAACCGTTGCCGCCGGCGGATGAGGACGGGTTGCGCGGACTGGCGGGCGACTACCCGGTGAAACTGGCGCTCGACGAATCCGTCGTCCGGCTCGCCGCGGCCCGCCGCTGGCAGGCGGAGGGCTGGCCGGGGGTGTTTGTCATCAAGCCCGCCCTGGCCGGGCCGCTGGGCGAACTGGTGGCTTGGGTGAGGGAGACGAAGGCCGACGTGGCGCTTTCGAGCGCCATCGAGACGGCACTCGGCCGGGCGGCCATCCTGTGCTTCGCCCTGGCTCATCCCGAACTGACGCGGCGTGCCGTGGGCTTTGGCGTGGGGGAGGTCTTTGGCGACCCGCGCTGGGACGGCCCGATACCCGGCGCAGTGCTCGACGCCGGCTGGTCCGACGGCGTGAACCCGGGGGAACTATGGAACGCGCTGGCCTAGCCCGGTTGCTCGGCGGCGCCCGGGCAGAGGGCGCCAGACAGATCCTGATCGCCGAAGCGGATCCGCAAAGATTCATGGCGGCGTTTGCCTGCGCCGTGGGCGGAGCCGGCGAAGTTTTCCTGTGCGATCCCGCCTGGCGCGTGCACGAACACAGCCAGCTCGATGAGCTGCTTGCTTCAAAGCCTCAGGTCGCAGGTTTCAGGTCTCAGGCTGCGCAGCCATCCGAAGCCGGGTGGCTGTGCATCGCGACCGGCGGCACGGGCGGCCGGCTGAAGTTCGCCCGCCACGACACGGCGACGATCGCGGCCGCCGTGCGGGGATTCACGCGCCATTTCGGCCTCCCGCGGGTCAACGCGGCCGGTGTTCTCCCGTTGCATCACGTGAGCGGCCTGATGGCGTGGATGCGCTGTGTGCTGACGGGCGGCGAATACCTGCCGCTGGACTGGAAGGCGGTCGAGGAAGGCGCGCGGCCGGAACTGCCCGGCAAGACCGCCGGCTGGACGATTTCGCTGGTGCCGACGCAACTGGAGCGGCTCATGCGGCAGCCGGCGGCCGTGGACTGGCTGCGTCGGTTCCGCATCATCTTCCTCGGGGGCGCGGCCGCCTGGCCCGCGCTGCTGGACCGGGCGGCGGAGCTGCGCCTGCCGCTGTCGCCGGGCTACGGCATGACCGAGACGGCGGCGATGATCGCCGCGCTGCGTCCGGAGGAGTTTCTCGCCGGCATGCGTGGTTGCGGCGCGCTCCTGCCGCATGTGCGCGTCGGATTCGACGCCGAGGGCACGATCCTCGTGGACGGCGATTCGCTGTTTCGCGGCTATTACCCCGGTTGGCGGGAGCCGGGCGAATTCGCGACGCAGGACGGCGGCTGGCTCGACGAACGCGGACACCTGCACGTGAGCGGGCGGCGCGACGCGGTGATCGTCACGGGCGGGGAAAAGGTCAATCCGGCCGAAGTCGAGGCGGTCCTGCGCGGCAGCGGGGAGCTGGCCGAGGTGGTGGTGCTCGGTGTGCCGGATGCGGAATGGGGCGAGCGCGTGGTCGCGGTCTATCCGGCCGCGGCGAAGCCCGACCTCGCGCGCGTCGCGGCGGCGGCGGCCCGGCTGTTGTCGCCCGCCAAGCGTCCGAAGCAGTGGGTGGCGCTGCCCGGCGAGTGGCCGGCGAACGTCCAGGGCAAGATCGACCGCAGCGAGGTGGCTCGCCGCGCCGGCGCATCCGGGGCGGGGGGCTGAGCGCGCTTTTTCTGTGTATTCCGCGCGTTCCGCGATTAAGTCTGCGCCATGAACAAATCCGAGATCGCCGCCGTGCTGACCGAGATCGGCACCCTGCTGGAGCTGAAGGGCGAGAATCCCTTCAAGATTCGCGCCTACCAGACCGGCGCGCGCGTGCTCGAAAGCCTGGGAGAGGAGGAAATCGCCCGGCGCGTGGAGGCGGGAACCCTCGACGAGGTGCAGGGCATCGGCGAGGCGCTGGCGCAGAAGATTGCCGAGCTGCACCGCACGGGGAAACTGGAGTTTCACGAAAAGCTGAAGGCGTCGGTGCCGGCCGGACTGGTCGGGCTGCTTTCCATCCCGGGACTGGGGGCGAAGAAAATCCGCGCGCTCCAGGAGAAGCTCGGCGTGGATTCGGTCGAGAAGCTCCGCGCCGCCTGCGACGAGGGCAAGGTCGCGGCGCTGGACGGTTTCGGCAAGAAGTCGCAGGAGAAGCTCCTGGCGGGCATCCGCAACCGCGAGGCTTACGGGCGGCGGCACCTTTGGATCGAGGCCGCCGAGGCGGGGGCGCCGATCCTGGCGGGGCTGCGCGCGCTGCCGGCGGTGCAGCAGGCCGAGTCGTGCGGCAGCCTGCGCCGCCGGATGGAAACCGTGGGCGACCTGGATTTCCTCGTGGCCACGACCGAGCCGGCGCCGGTGGTGGAATGGTTCGTGACGCGTCCGGAGGTGAAGGAAATCACGGCGCGCGGCGACCTGAAGGCCAGCGTGCGGCTGGAGTCCGGACTGCAGGCCGACCTGCGGCTCGTGCCGCCGGAGCAGTTTGTCTTCACGCTGCACCACCTGACCGGCTCCAAGGAGCACAACGTGCAGATGCGCCAGCGCGCGCTGACGCGCGGCCTCAGCATGAGCGAGTGGGGACTATTCCCGGCCGAGGAGAAACACGGCTCCACGGCGGAGGCGAAGAAGGCCGGCGCCGCGGGACCGAAGAGCCTGGGAGCGAAGACGGAGGCGGACCTGTTCCGGCATCTCGGCCTGCCCTTCATCCCGCCGGAGTTGCGCGAGGGACTGGGCGAGATCGAGGCGGCGGAGCAGGGGAAGCTGCCGGAGCTGGTGGCGGAAACGGACATCCGCGGAGTGTTTCACAATCACACGACGGAGTCCGACGGTCACAACACGCTCGAAGAGATGACCGCCGCCGCCGAGGCGCTGGGTTTCGAGTATCTCGGGATCGCGGATCATTCGCAGTCCAGCTTCCAGGCGCGCGGACTCGACGAGGCGCGGCTGGAGGGGCAGATCGCGGCGATCCGGAAGCTCAACGCTTCGGGAAAATTCAAGACACACGTCTTCGCCGGCACGGAATGCGACATTCTGCCCGACGGGCGGCTGGATTTCCCCGACGCCACCCTGGCCAAACTCGATTACGTCGTGGTGTCGGTGCACTCGTCGTTCCGGCAGGACCGCGAGACGATGACCCGGCGCATCATCCGCGCCATCGAGCATCCGCACGTCACCATGCTCGGCCACCTGACCGGCCGGCTGCTGCTGGAGCGCGCCGGCTATGAGGTGGACGTGGAGAAGGTCGTGGACGCCGCCATCGCCAACCACGTGGTGATCGAGCTCAACGCCTCGCCGATGCGGCTGGACATGGACTGGCGCCACTGGCGCAAGGCTGCGGCCAAGGGTCTGCTCACGAGCATCAATCCCGACGCCCACCGCACCGCGCACCTCGGGTGGTTCCGCGCCGGCGTCGGCGCCGCCCGCAAAGGCTGGCTGACCAAGGAACAGGTGCTGACCACGAAACCGTTGAAGGCGATGCAGGCCTGGCTGGCGGGTCGGAAACGGTGACCGCGCACGCCAGGGGTTGAATTTGCGCGCCAACTTGTCTTGCTGGGCGGCGATGTCCCGTGTCCGCACTCCGCACCCCAAGACCGCCCTCATCCTCGGTGTCACCGGCCAGGATGGTTCCTATCTCGCCGAGCTGCTGCTCGATCGCGGTTACGCCGTCCACGGGCTCGTGCGCCGGGCGAGCATGTTCAACCGTTCCCGCATCGAACATCTGCGCGCGGCCCGGAACCGGTCCCGCCTGACGCTGCACTACAGCGACCTGACCGACCACACCTCGTTGCGCCGCATCATCCAGCGCGTCGCCCCAGGCGAGATCTATCATCTGGCCGGCCAGAGCCACGTGGGCCTGAGCTTTGAGATTCCCGAGGTCACCAACCAGGAGAACGCCACCGCCACGCTGGCGCTGCTCGAAATCCTCCGGGACCTGCCATATCCGGTCCGGTTCTACCACGCCGCCAGCTCCGAGCTGTTCGGCGCCCCGGTGAAGGCGCCGCAGAACGAAGCCACGCCCTTCAATCCGGTGAACCCCTACGGCTGCGCCAAGGCCTTTGCGGCGCAGCTCTGCCGCGTCTATCGGCAGGCCTACGGGCTCTTTGCGGTCAACGGCATCGCCTACAACCACGAGTCGCCGCGCCGCGGCGAGAATTTCGTCACGCGCAAGATCACGCTCGGGGCCGCCCGCATCCGGGCGGGGCGGCAGAAGGAAATCCTCCTGGGCAACCTCGACGCCCGGCGCGACTGGGGCTGGGCGCCGGAATACGTCGAGGCGATGTGGCGGACGCTGCAGGCCGGCGAGCCGCGCGACTACGTGCTCGCCACCGGCCGGGTGTGCTCGGTGCGGCAGTTCGCCGAAGCCGCCTTCGCCGAGCTCGGGCTCCGGCTGAAGTTTTCCGGCACGGGGCGGCGGGAGGTCGCGCGCCGCACCGACACCGGCGCGGTCGTCCTGCGCGTCGATCCGAAATTTTACCGGCCGCTGGAGGCGACGCATCTCGTGGGCGACGCCACGCTGGCGCGCCGCCACCTGAAGTGGCAGGCCCGCACGGCCGGCCCCGAGGTCGCCCGGCAGATGGCGCGGGCGGACCTCGCCGCGATCGGCCGCTGAGCATGTCCACCTACCTCGTCACCGGCGCGGCCGGCTTCATCGCCGCCAGGGTTTGCGAACTGCTGCTCGCGCAGGGCCACACGGTGGTCGGCCTGGACAACCTGAACGACTACT
This sequence comes from Verrucomicrobiota bacterium, assembly GCA_049322455.1. Lineage (GTDB taxonomy): Bacteria > Verrucomicrobiota > Verrucomicrobiia > Opitutales > Opitutaceae > Lacunisphaera. Next base: position 7,191 of record JBMOQY010000044.1, read on the forward strand.
ACGACGTGCGGCTGAAGGAGTGGCGCCTCGCCCGGCTGCGCGCGCAAAAGGGTTTCGTCTGGCGCCGGGGCGACCTCGAGGATCTGCCGACGCTGGAGGGGCTCTTTGCCGCGCACAAATTTGACGCCGTCATCAACCTGGCGGCCCGCGCCGGCGTGCGCGCCAGTCTGGAGCAGCCGGAACTCTACCGGCGCACGAATGTGCTCGGCGAGGAGCACGTCCTGCAATGCCAGGTGAAATACGGGGTGCGGAAACACGTGCTGGCCTCCAGCTCGTCGGTTTACGCGGGATGCCCGATGCCGTTCAGGGAAGACGCGGAGCTCAAGTCCGCCCAGTCGCCCTACGCCGGGACGAAACAGCAGGCCGAGCAGCTCGCCCGCCGGTGGCACGAGGAGCACGGACTCGACGTGAGCGTGCTGCGCTACTTCACGGTGTTCGGCCCCGCCGGCCGGCCCGACATGGCGCCGTTCCGGTTCGTGCACTGGGTGGCGACGGGGCATCCCGTGCGGCTGTTCGGCGACGGCTCGCAGTCGCGCGATTTCACCTACGTGGACGACATTGCGCACGGCACGATCCTCGCGGCCAGGCCGCTCGGCTTCGATGTGCTCAACCTCGGGGGAGGAAACCGCCCGATCACGCTCAACGCCATGATCGTGCTGCTCGAGACATATCTGGGACGGAAGGCCGTCATTGACCGGCGGAAGGCCAACCCCCTGGACATGACGGACACGCAGGCCGACATCACGAAGGCCGGCCGCCTGCTCGGCTGGACCCCCCGGGTCAGCCCCGCGGAAGGGTTCCGGAAGACGGTGGACTGGTATCTGGCCAACCGCGAATGGCTGAAGGACATCAAACTGTGAGCAAGCACACGCCCCGCCTGCTCGTCACCGGCGGCCGAGGCCGCCTCGCCCGGTTGATTGCCGACAAATTCACGCGCGAAGGGCAGGGGACCGTGCGGTTGTTTTCGCGCCGGGGCGGCGACGGCTGTGAGGCGCTCGACAGGGTGTTTGCGTCCGAAACCCTGGCCAAGGGCGACCTGCTGCTGCACCTGGCGTGGAGTTCGCTGCCGGCCACCGCGGAGGCGCAGCCGGATCTGAGCGAGCGCGAGGATCTGCCTCTGTTGCGCCTCCTGCTCGCGGCGTTGCAGGCGGTGCCGGCAGATCGGCGGCCTCATTTCGTTTTTTTCTCCTCCGGTGGAGCCGTCTATGGCGACGCCCCCGGCCGGCCAAGTGTCGAGGCCGATGCCTGTCGCCCGGTTGGCTCCTACGGCCGGGCCAAGCGCGCCGCCGAGGAGGTGATCGAAGCCTGGAGCCGCGAAAACGGCGCCGCCTGCACGATTCTCCGCATCTCCAATCCCTATGGCTTCCCCGTGCCGGCGGAGCGACCGCAGGGTCTCATCCCGCATGCCATCCGTGCGGCGTTGACCGGCGCGCCCCTGACGCTCTGGGGCGACGGCACGGCGCAAAAGGACTTCATCCATTGCGCGGATTTCTTCGCAGCGCTGGAGCGGTTCATCGCACTGCGCCCGGCCGGCGTCTTCAACCTCTGCCATGGCGAATCCCACTGCCTCAACGAGGTGCTGGCCGAGGTGGAGCGGCAGACCGGCCGCAGGATTGCGCGCCTGCACTCGCCCGCCGTCCGGTGGGACGTGCAGGACAGCCGGCTCGCCAACGACCGCCTGCGTGCCGCCATCGGTTGGACCCCGCGGATTGGTCTCGCCGAGGGGATAAAGTTGAGTTTGGAGCAAGGTGCCTGACGCAGGTCCGCGCCCGCATCCGGCAACCACCTCAGCATCCTGCCTCGCCACTTTCTCCCGGACCCGATGTCAACACCCGCCCTGCACGTGCCCAAGCTGCTCGACCTGCCGGCGGCCGCCGCCTGCCGGGAGGAACTGGCCGCCGGAGGGAAGCAGGTGGTGCTCGTCAACGGCTGCTTTGATCTGCTTCACGCCGGCCACATCCATTTTCTCGAACAGGCGCGCGGCCTGGGTGACGCGTTGTTCGTGGCGCTCAACAGCGACGAGAGCGTGCGCGCGCTCAAGGGACCGCACCGGCCGGTGCAGGCGGAGACCGAGCGGGCCTATGCCCTCGGCGCGCTCGCCAGCACCACGGTGCTCGTGCTGTTCCGGCAGCCGCGTCTCACGGCGGAGATCCGGGCGTTGCACCCGGACATCTATGCCAAGGCGGGCGATTACCGCCTGGAGACGCTCGACGCCGGGGAGCGCGCAGCCTTGCAGGACGTCGGGGCGGACATCCGTTTTGTCCCGTTTCTCCCCGGCTTCAGCTCGACAACCCTGATCCGCCGCATCGCCGCCGCCGGCCTTGCCGGTCCCGCCCCAGCATGAACCCGCGCACCGACCTGATCGCAGTCCTGGAAAAATGCCGCACCTTGGAACCGGAGATCGCCCGGACGGGCGAGGCCCTGCTCGCCTGCCTCAAAGCCGGCGGGAAGATTCTCACCTGCGGCAATGGGGGCAGCGCGGCCGACGCCATGCATCTGGCCGAGGAACTGCTGGGTCTGTATGACCGCCCGCGCCGGGCCCTGCCGGCGGTCTGCCTGTGCGGCGACGCCACCACCCTGACCTGCATCGCCAACGACCACGGATACGAAAAGATCTTCGCCCGGCAGATCGAGGCGCTGGGCCGGCCGGGCGACGTGCTCGTCGGGTTCACGACCAGCGGCAACTCGCCCAATGTGCTCGCCGCCTTCGCCACCGCCAGGGCGCAGGGCGTCCGCACCATCCTGCTCGGGGGCAAGGGCGGCGGCCAGGCCCGCGGCCGGTGCGACTTCGAGCTGATCGTGCCGGCGGACAGCACGGCGAGAATCCAGGAGGTGCACACCCTGATCCTGCACACCTGGCTTGGCCGGATTGACGCCGAATTTGCCGCTCCTGATTCCCCATGACCGCGAAACGTGCCCGTGAACTCATCCGCCGGATGGCCGGCCGGCGCATCGTCGTGATCGGAGACATCATGCTCGATCACTACATCGTGGGCGATGTGCGCCGCATTTCGCCCGAGGCCCCGGTGCCGGTCGTCGAGCATCGGAGGGAGCAGTTCCTGCCCGGCGGCGCGGCCAATGTCGGCCGCAACCTTGCCGCGCTCGGAGCACGGGTGCGGTTGCTCGGCGTGGCAGGGGATGACGCCAACGCCGGTCCTTTGCGGCGGGTCCTGGCCGAGGGCGGGATGGATGCGCGGAGCCTGGTCGTCGAACCCGGGCGCCCGACCACCGTCAAGACGCGGGTGCTCGCCGGCCATCAGCAGATGATCCGGGTGGACCGGGAGAGCCGGCAGGCGCTGACGAAGACCACGCGCGCGGTCCTGCTGGAACGGCTGCGCAGCGCGGCCGGAAACGCCGAGGCCATCATCGTGGCGGATTATGCGAAGGGTGCGGTTGATCAGGAAATCATGGACCACGTCCTGTCGCTCGGGCGCCGTCACGCGGTGCCGGTCTGCATCGATCCCAAGCCGGCGCGGCATCTGCGGATGACCGGCTGCGCGCTGCTCACGCCCAATCGCAGGGAAACATTCGAGCTGGCGGGAATGGATGATGAACCGGTGGGGGACAGGCCGGCGGTGCATCCCGGCCTGTTGCGGGCGATGGCGATCATCCGGCGGGCGCATGCGCCCCGGGAGCTGCTGGTCACGCTGGGGGAGGCCGGAATGCTGGTGCAGGACAAGGACGGAAAACCGCGGCATCTGCCGACGGTTGCGCGCGACGTTTACGATGTCTCCGGCGCGGGCGACACCGTCATCGCCGTGGCCGCGCTGGCCCGGGCGGGGGGCGCCAGCCTGCTCGAGGCCGCCACGCTGGCGAACCGCGCCGCGGGTGTCGTCGTGGGCAAGCTCGGCACGGCTGCGGTCACTCCGGCCGAGCTGCTGTCGGGCGCGCGCTGAAGGGCTTGTCTTCAGGACAGTGCTCGGCCTGCGCGCGGGGATCCGCTCCACGCTGGGGCGGGTGCCGGCATATCTCGGGCGGGGCCCTCAATCCACCGCTTCCAGGCGAACGATCCTGATTTCCTGGACGGCGTGATCCGCCACCAAGTGTCGAGCACGTCGTCAAACAGAGTCGGCAGATCCTGAATTCCGCAGTTGAGTTGAGACACAGAGTTCACCGAGTTGAGCACCGAGTCCACGGAGAAGCCTTTGCCAGATCAGCGGGTGAACATCAGCCGTTCACCTCACACAGATGAAGGTCGTGGTGCATGGTTATCTTTGCCAAACTTCTGCGTTTCCCAGGTTTTGCCTCCCGTGCGCTCCGTGTCCAACGGCCTTTTCCGGGAGGATCGAAACTCTGGGGCGAACGACGGCGGCGACGGACTGGCAACCGGGCAAAACATGGACCGCCTCTTTCCCCCAAGGCGTAGCTGCAGCCGGGCATCAGACTCCGGCGGTCCGGAGTGATTTGCGCAGGCGCCGCAACTGAGCGCGTGTCACCTTTGCTCCCCAGGCCATGCGTTCGGCGGCGGCATCAAGCGACCGCTGGTTGGATTTTTCCTCAGGCCGGGAGAGATGCCGCAGATATGCGGAAAGGGCGAGCCGCCCGGAACGCGGCAGCGCCTTCACTTTGCGCTGAATCTGGAGCGAGGTCATGCTTGGACTTTGGCTCGAATCGTAAGTCTGCAAGCCGGGTCTAGCGCGCCGTCAGCACGGCGTAGGACCGCTTGCCCTTGCGGAGCAGGAGGTGTTTTCCGAAAAGGAGATCGGCGATGGACACGCTCCGGGTGTGATCCACGCGGACGTTGTTGAGGTAGATGCCGCCCGATTCGAGGTCTTTGCGGGCCTGGCCTTTGGAAGGAGCCAGGCCGGCGTGGACGACGAGGTCGGCGATGGCGGCGCCGGCGCCTTCGAGCCTGGTCTTCTCCAGGTCCTTGGTCGGGATTTCGCCCACGACGTCGTTGAAGACCGTCTCGGTGACGCCTTCGAGCGAGCCGCCGAACAGAATTTCGCTGGCCTTGAGTGCGCCGGCGAGGGCGTCGGCGCCGTGCACGAGGGTGGTCATCTCCCGGGCGAGGGCCTTTTGCGCGGCGCGGGCGCCTGGGTTGGCCTTCAGCTCGGTTTCGAGCGCGGCGATTTCCTCGCGGGAGAGGAAGGTGAGCGTCCGGAGCAGCTTGACGACGTCGGCGTCGTCGGCGTTCACGAAGAACTGGTAGAAGCGGTAGGGGCTGGTTTTCTTCGGGTCGAGCCAGACGGTGCCGGCGGCGGTCTTGCCGTATTTGGAGCCATCGGCCTTGGTGAGGAGCGGAAAGACGAGCCCCCAGGCGGTGGCGCCGAGTTTCTTGCGCGTGAGCTCGGTGCCGACGGTGATGTTGCCCCACTGGTCGGTGGCGCCGACCTGCAGCTCGCAATTGAAGGTCTTCCGCAGGTGGTAAAAGTCGTAACCTTGGAGCAGCATGTAGCTGAACTCCGTGAAACTGATGCCGGTGGCGCGGTCTTCCATGCGGGCGCGGACCGAGTCCTTGGCGATCATGGAGTTGACGGTGATGTGCTTGCCGATGTCGCGGAGGAAGGCGAGGAAGGTGATGTCGCCGGTCCAGTCGTAGTTGTTGACGAGGCGGGCGGGATTTTGGGCGCCGGTGAAGTCGAGGAAGCGGGCGAGCTGCGGCTTGATGCAGTCGAGGTTGTGCTGGAGCTGGTCGGGGGTGAGCAGGTTGCGCTCGTCGGACTTGCCGGAGGGGTCGCCGACCATGCCGGTGGCGCCGCCGGCGAGCGCGATGGGCAGGTGGCCGTGCTGCTGGAAACGGCGGAGGGCGAAGAGCGGCACGAGATTGCCCACATGCAGCGAGTCGGCGGTGGGGTCGAAGCCGCAATACAAAGTGACCGGGCCTTCGGCGAGACGCTTGGCCAGCGCGCCGCGGTCGGTGCAGTCGGCGTAGAGACCGCGCCAGTCGAGTTCTGCCAGGATGTCGCTCATGGGTCGGGTGGTTATCAGTTGGACGGGGCGGTGGAGGCAAGGGGAAGTTTGCGCCGCGCCGGCAGCAAAACTTATAGGCGCCGACACCGATTTAGTAACCGCCGTCATACCCGGCTGAAATGGGTTGCCGGGCGGAGGCCGGAGGTTCTACTTCTGACTCTCCGCAACCGCCATCCCTGCACCCTCAACCCCGCCACGTCATGCCCCTCAAAGTCGGCACCAAAGCCCCGGATTTCACCCTCAAGACCAAGACCGCGGACGGCCTCAAGGACGTCAAGCTGAGCGACCATGCCGGCAAGCAGGTCGTGCTGCTGTTCTTCCCGCTGGCCTACACCGGTGTCTGCACCCAGGAGATGTGCGACCAGACCGCCGGGCTCGGCGAATACGAGAAGCTCGGCGCCAGCGTGCTGGCCATCAGCGTGGACAGTCCCTTCGCCCAGGAGGCCTGGGCCAAGGCCAACAACATCAAGATCACGCTCCTCTCCGACCTGAACAAGACCGTCATCAAGGCCTACGACGTGGTGTTCCCGATGCTGGCCGGGGTGGGCGACACGGCCGCCCGCGCCGCCTTCGTGGTCGGCAAGGACGGCGTGATCAAATACGCCGAGCAGACCCCGACGCCGAAGGACCTGCCGGATTTCGCCGCGATCAAGGCCGCGCTGGCAAAGTGAGTTGCACCAGCCGAAACCTGAGACCTGAATTGCAGAACCGGTTCTCGTAACGACCAACGCCATCGGGGCGAAGCCTTTCCCGGGTCCCGGATACCGCCCCCAGGTTTTTCACCCATGTCCCTCCCGAACCCCTTCAACACCCTCCAGACCTTCGAGGGCGGCAAGAAATTCTACTCGCTGCCCGCGCTCGAAAAGGCCGGCTTCAAGGTCTCGCGGCTGCCCGTGAGCATCCGCCTCGTGCTCGAGGCCGTGCTGCGCAATTGCGACGGCAAGCGCGTGCTCGAGTCCAACGTGCGCGAACTCGCCTCGTGGGAACCGACCGGGGCCCGCACGGCCGAGATCCCCTTCGTCGTCGCGCGCATCGTGTTGCAGGACTTCACAGGCGTGCCGCTGCTCGTGGACCTTGCCGCCATGCGCTCCGCCGTGGCGAAACTGGGCAAGAACCCGAAGATCATCGAGCCGCTCGTGCCGGTGGACCTCGTGGTGGATCACTCGGTGCAGGTGGATTTCGCCGGTTCGCCCGAGGCCTTCCGGAAGAACCTCGAGCTGGAGTTCACCCGCAACCGCGAGCGCTACCAGTTCCTCAAGTGGGGCATGCAGGCCTTCGACACCTTCAAGGTCGTGCCGCCCGGCATCGGCATCGTCCACCAGGTCAACCTAGAGTATCTGGCCAAGGGCGTGCTCCGCCAGGGCGATGTCTGGTATCCCGACACCCTCGTCGGCACCGATTCGCACACGACGATGATCAACGGCATCGGCATCGTGGGCTGGGGTGTGGGCGGCATCGAGGCCGAGGCCGGCATGCTCGGCCAGCCCGTGTATTTCCTCACGCCCGACGTCGTCGGCGTGCATCTGACCGGTGCGCTCAAGGAAGGTGTCACCGCCACCGACCTCGCGCTCACCGTCACGCAGCTCATGCGCAAGACGAAAGTGGTGGGCAAGTTCGTCGAGTTTTTCGGCCCCGGCGCCGCGGCGCTGCCGGTGGTGGATCGCGCGACCATCGCCAACATGGCGCCCGAATACGGCGCGACGATGGGTTTCTTCCCGATCGACGCGGAATGCTCCAACTATCTCCGCGCCACGGGACGTGACGCCCAGCACGTCGCCACCTACGAGGCCTATTACCGGGCGCAGGGCCTGTGGGGCGTGCCGCAGAAGGGCCAGATTGATTACTCGCAGGTCGTCGAACTCGACCTCGGCACCGTCGTCCCGAGCGTCGCCGGTCCGAAACGCCCGCAGGACCGCATCGAGCTGAACAGGCTGAAGGAGAGCTTCATCAATTCCTTCTCGAAGCCCGTTGCCGAAAACGGCTTTGGCAAGAGGGCCGAGGAGTTCTCGACCGTGAAGGCCGAGGTCAGCCTCAACGGTCACGGCAAGGGCACGATCGGCCACGGCTCCGTGCTCATTGCCGCCATCACGAGCTGCACCAACACCTCCAACCCGAGCGTCATGCTGGCGGCGGGTCTGCTCGCCAAGAAGGCCGTCGAGAAGGGCCTCAAGCCCAACCCGGTCGTGAAATCCTCGCTGGCCCCCGGCTCGCGCGTCGTGACCGACTACCTCGACAAGACCGGTCTGACGCCCTACCTGGACAAGCTCGGCTTCCAGACCGTCGGCTACGGGTGCACGACCTGCATCGGCAACTCCGGACCGCTCGCCGCGCCTGTCGAGGAGGCCGTCGTGAAGAACGACCTCGTCGCCGCCTCGGTCCTTTCCGGCAACCGCAATTTCGAGGCCCGCGTCCACCAGAACATCAAGGCCAACTTCCTCATGTCGCCCCCGCTCGTCGTCGCCTTCGCGCTGGCCGGCCGCGCCGACATCGACCTGAGCACCGAGCCCATCGGCACGGGCAGCCAGGGCCGGCCGGTTTACCTGAAGGACATCTGGCCGAGCCTGCAGGAAATCCGCGACCAGATGTCGGCCGCGCTCCGGCCCGAGGTCTTCCGCAGGCTCTACACCGACTTCGCCGCCCAGAACCCGAAGTGGAACGAAATTCCGTCCTCCACGGGCAACGTTTACGCCTTCGACCCGAAGTCCACCTACATCCAGGAGCCGCCGTTCTTCACGGCTTTCGGCATGAAACCCGGCACGATCGCCGAGATCAAGGGCGCCCGCGCGCTCGGCATCTTCGGCGACTCGGTCACCACCGACCACATCTCGCCCGCCGGCGCCATCAAGAAGACCTCGCCCGCGGGCCGATACCTGCTCGAAAACGGCGTGGCCTTCGAGGACTTCAACTCCTACGGCTCCCGCCGCGGCAACGACCGCGTGATGACCCGCGGCACCTTCGCCAACGTTCGCATCAAGAACCTGATGCTCGGCGGCAAGGAAGGCGGCAACACGATCGGCCCCGATGGGGCCGAGACCTCGATCTACGACGCGGCGATGGCCTGGCAGGCCAGGGGGGTGCCGCTGATCGTCATCGCCGGCCAGGAATACGGCACCGGCTCCTCCCGCGACTGGGCCGCCAAGGGGACCAGCCTGCTCGGCGTGAAAGTCGTCGTGGCGCAGAGCTTCGAGCGCATCCACCGCTCCAATCTCGTCGGCATGGGCGTGCTGCCGCTCCAGTTCAAGGAAGGCACCACGGCCCAGACCCTGAAGCTCGACGGCACCGAGACCTATGATGTGGCCGGCCTGTCGCCCGCCGTAAAGCCGCAGCAGGACCTCACGCTGCGCATCACGCGCAAGGACGGCTCGCAACAGGACGTGCCCGTCACGTGCCGCATCGACACGCCCATCGAGGTCGAATACTACCAGCATGGCGGCATCCTGCCCTATGTGCTGCGCCAGATCGTGGCACGCAGCTGACGCCTTCAGCTCCTTCTGCCATCCCAAGCGAAGCGAAGAATCCTGCATGACGACCGCATTGTCCATCATACTGGACCCGGCGCTTCGCTCAAGGTGACACGCTGAGGGAAATTCCCCCATGTCTGATCCCGCCAAGCCCGTCTTCCTGGTTGATGCCTACGCCGACCCGGTCGTGGTGCGCATCGAGGGCCGGGCGTCGTTCCTGAACAGCGCGGCGCTGAAGGACTTTTTCGCCGCGATGATCGGACAGGGGAAGACGCGTTTTGCGGTGGATTTCAAGGCGTGCGCCAGCATGGACAGCACCTTCCTGGGTGTGCTGGCCGGCGCGGCGATCCAACTGCGGCGGCTCGATCCACCGGGATCGCTCACGCTGGTGCGGGTGGGGGAGCGCAACCTCGAACTCATCCGCAACCTCGGGCTGCACCGCCTGACCAACGTGGACCCGGGCGCGACGGGCGCGACGGGCGCCCTGAACGGGCTGGAGACGCGCAATCCGGGGGAGATCGAGCGCGCGCGCCTCGTGCTCGAAGCCCACGAGAATCTCGTGGCGACCGATCCGGACAACGCGGCGAAGTTCCAGGACGTGCTGGCGTTTCTGCGCAACCAGCTCGGGAACCGCTGAGGCGCCCGGGCATGGAAACCTGAAACTTGAAACCTGAGGCCTGAGGCGGACACACTCCCCGCGGTTGCCAGCGGGGCCGCCTCCTGGTCTCGGCACCACAGGTTTTCCTCCCTTTCCCCATGACCCTCTTCCTCCTCGGTGCCTTCCTGAGCGCGACGGTCGTCTATGCGTTCTACTGGCGTGCGCAGCGGGAGGCGGCGCGGCTGGAGGAGGAGAAACAGTCGCTGCTCGAGGAGCGGCAGATCGTGCTCGATTACATGCACACGATGGTGGACGCCGTGGGGGAGCGGCTGCCGCGGGACGAGCTGTTCCAGCGCATCGTGCATGCGGCGATCCTGAGCACGGGCGCGCTCAGCGCCTGCATCTTCGAGAAGGGAGCCGACAACCTCATGCGCGGCGTGGCGGTCGAGGGCCTGTTCCCGCCGCACCGGCCGATCCCCGACACCCAGCGGATGAAACTGGGCACCCGCGCCAAGTTCATCGAACAGGTGCTCAAATCCGAGACCTTTCCCGTCGGCGAGGGCCTGGTGGGGCGCGTGGCCGCGACGGGCCGCGGCGAGCTGATCGCCGATGCGGCCGCCGATCCGCGCATGGTGAAACACGACGACGCGGCGCTGGCCGTGCGCTCCGTCATCGCTGCGCCGATCCTCGTGCGCCAGCGGCTCATCGGAGTGCTCTGCGTGTGCAACCCCGCCGACGGGCTGCCGTTCAGCGGGACGGACTACTCGCTGGTCGAGGCGCTCGCGGAACAGGCCGGCCTGGCGGTGCACAACAGCGACTTCCTCGCCCTGCTGGTCGAGAAGCAGCGGCTGGACCTCGATCTCGGTCTGGCCAGCGACATCCAGCAGATGCTGCTGCCGCGCAGGATGCCCGTGGCGCCGGGACTCGACCTCGACGCCCGCTACCTGGCGGCGCAGAAGGTGAGCGGCGACCTCTACGACGTCCTCGAGCTGGGCCACGGCCGGCTGGGCCTCGCGGTGGCCGACGTGTCGGGCAAGGGTGTGTCAGCCTCGCTGCTCATGGCCAGTTGCCGCATGGCGCTGCGGCAGATCGCCCCCGTGCATTTCTCGCCGGCGCAGGTGCTGGCCGAGCTCAACCGCGCGCTCGCCGGCGACATGCGCGAGGGCGCCTACATCACGATGGTCTATGCGGTCGTGGACACCACCCGCAACAGCCTCATCCTGGCCAGGGCCGGACACGAACGCCCGTTGGTTGCCCGCAGCACCGCCGACGCCGGCGGCTTTGCGAGCGACTTCGTGGCCGGCGAGGGCATGCCGCTCGGGCTGGTGGAGCCGGAGCTGTTCCAATCCGTGATCGAGGACAAGACCCTCGTGTTTCCGGCGGGTTCGACGCTGCTGCTCTACACCGACGGCCTGACCGAGGCGGCGAACGCCGACGACAAGGAATTCGGCGGGGCGCGGCTGGCCGACGCGTTGCGCGCGGCCCATGCGGGCACGGCCCGCCAGATCAACGACGGCATCCTGTCCGCGGTGCAGCGATTCACCGGGACGGCGGGACTGCGCGACGACTACACGCTGCTGACCGTGAAGCGCTGCCAGTAGGCGGACGCAAAACCCTGCGCACAGACCGGGTGGCCGAGAAACGCGTTGCCTTTGCCCGCGCAGGGCCTTGCGATTCGGGCATGTCCGCCACCGCCCGGCCCCTTCCCACGCAACTGCCCGACCCGGCGGGGCATTTCGGCCCCTACGGCGGGGTCTATGTGCCCGAAACGCTGATGACGGCTCTCGCGGAGCTGACTGCGGCCTACGAACAGGCCCGGCAGGATCCGGCCTTCCTGGCCGAGCTGCGCCACCACCTCAAGGAGTTCGCCGGCCGGCCGACCGAGCTGTATTTCGCCGGCCGGCTCACGGAGCACTGCGGCGGCGCGAAAATCTATTTCAAGCGCGAGGATCTGCTCCATACCGGCGCGCACAAGATCAACAATGCCCTCGGCCAGGCCATCCTGGCGAAGCGCATGGGCAAGCAGCGCATCATCGCCGAGACCGGCGCCGGCCAGCATGGCGTGGCCACGGCGGCGGTCTGCGCGAAGTTCGGCCTTGATTGCACCGTCTATATGGGCGCGGTGGACATGGAGCGCCAGGCGCTGAACGTCTTTCGCATGCGCCTGATGGGCGCCAAGGTCGTCGCCGTCGAGGCCGGCCAGAAGACCCTCAAGGACGCCGTCAACGAAGCCATGCGCGACTGGGTGACCAACGTGCGCGGCACGCACTACATCCTCGGCTCGGCGCTCGGCGCACATCCTTATCCGATGATGGTGCGCGATTTTCACCGCGTCATCGGCCGGGAACTCAAGGAGCAGATTCTGGCGCGTGAGCAGCGCCTGCCCGACGAGATCGTCGCCTGCGTGGGCGGCGGCAGCAACGCCATCGGCGTGTTCTTCGACTTCCTGGACGACCGCGGGGTGAAGCTCATCGGCGTCGAGGCGGGCGGCCACGGCATCCGCCGCGGCGAGCACGCGGCGCGCTTCGAGGGCGGCAAGCTCGGCGTGCTGCAGGGCAGCAAGACCTACATCCTCCAGAATCCCGACGGGCAGATCGAGCTGACGCACTCCGTCTCGGCCGGCCTCGACTACGCCGCCATCGGGCCCGAGCACGCCTATTACCGTGACCAGGGACGCATCGACTACGCCTACGCCACCGACGACGAGGTGCTGGCGGTCTTCCAGCTCTGCTCGCGCCTGGAGGGCATCATCCCGGCGCTCGAATCCACCCATGCGCTCGTGCACGGCCTCAAGCGCGCCAAGGCGCTCGGCAAGGACAGGATCGTCGTCGTCAATCTCTCCGGCCGCGGAGACAAGGATGTGCAGCAGGTGCAGAAGCTGCTGGCGGCAGCGAATGAGAAGTGACCAGGATTGCGCAACGAGGGCCGAGTCGCTGCGCCGGGCGACTTGGAGAAAGGGAGCAAACCTGGGACCAACCATCCGAAAAATCCGGGGCAGCGGGCAACCGGGTCCGTTTTGCGCGTTCGCCGATTCGCGAACCGGCCGCCCCGCTCACTTTCGAGCCAGGAGGACTCCAGGCAGCTGGTGATGGCCCGGATTCGGTGGCGGCAAACCGCGTGGAAGCCCGGGAAGGACCGCCTCCAGCGCGTCACGGACCGCCGCAAAGAAGCGCGTGAATCGGGACACCGGTTGCGGTGGCTCGATGCCGACACGAAGCCGGTGCTCCCGGAGAGCGGGATGCGCCTGTATCGAGGCCGGTGAGCTGAGGCGCAGATTCTGCACGATCGCCGGTGCGGGGACGACCGGGAAGGCGAAGGTTCCTGCGCATCGTCGCTCTTGCCACAGGGACCTTGATGCCTGTTACTTCCGCCGATGAACAGCATGACCGGATTCGGCCGCGGAACCGCTGCCCTCGGCAACCTCACCATCAACGTGCAGGTGAACTCGGTGAACCGCCGCGGATTGGACCTGTCCGTCTCGCTGCCCGAGGCGTGGGAAGCGCTCGAAGGCGGCATTCTCGAGGCGGTCCGCAAGGTCGTCGCGCGCGGCAAGGTGCACGTGGTCGTCGAGGTCGGCGGAGCCGGTGCCGACGCCGACTGGAACGGCGCGGCCGTAGGCGAGGCGCTCGCGCGGCTGAAGGCCCTGGCCAGGGCGAACCACGTGCCGTTCAACCCGACGGCGGAGCTGCTCTGGCAGATCGCGCGGGACGAGCGGGGCGAAGCGGAGCTGCCCGCGCCGGAGCCGGCCTGGAAGGCGGTCGAGAGCGCCCTGCAGGCTGCGCTGCGCGGGCTGGCGGCCATGCGCGCGACCGAGGGGGAGGCCCTGCTGGTGGATTTTCTCGGGCGGCTGGAAAGGCTCCGCGCCCACACCGAGGCCATCGCGGCGCGCGCGCCGCAGACGGTCGGCAACTACCGCGAGCAGCTCCACCAGCGGCTGCGCCAGGCCGGCCTCGAGCTGGACCTGAACGACGAGCGCGTGCTCCGGGAGATCGCGCTCTTTGCGGACCGCGTGGACGTGACGGAGGAAATCACCCGGCTGCGCAGCCACCTGCACCAACTGACGGAATTGCTGCGCGCCGACGGCGAGACCGGCCGCAAGGCGGAGTTCATCCTGCAGGAGATCGGCCGCGAGATCCACACCATCGGCAGCAAGGCCAACGACCTGGCTGTCTCGCAGAGGGTGATCGAGTTCAAGAACGAGCTGGAGCGCGTGCGCGAGCAGATGGCGAACGTCGAGTGAGCATCGCCCGCCCGACCGAGCGGCGGGCGACAAGGATCAGGTGCCGGGGATCGGCGACAGAGGCGGACGGGCTTCCCGGGTTTGACCCGGCACATGGGTGCTGGATGCTGGTTACCTGCCGGCCGCCGGCGGAGCCGGCTGCCGGACCGACCAGAGGACATACCAGAGCACACCGACGCAGATGCCGCTGTCGGCGACGTTGAAGGTCGGGTAGGTGTAGCCGCCGAAATGGAAATCGAGGAAGTCGATGACGTGGCCGTGGACGAGCCGGTCAACGAGGTTGCCGAGGATGCCGCCCGTGAGCAGGCCGAAGGCGGGCTGGGCGGCCGGTTGCTTCAGTCCGAGCACCCGCCGCCAGTGGAACATGGCCGCGAGGGTGAGCACGGCAAGGAGGGCCAGCCAGAGACTCTTGCCGGCGAACATGCTCCACGCGGCGCCGGTGTTGCCGACATGCACCAGGTTGAAAAACCCGGGGATGACCTCGATGTGATTGGGTCGGCCGTAGCTGCCGAAGGGGAGGCGGGCGGCGATCATGGCCTTCGTGATCTGGTCGGCGGCAAAGACGAGCACACCAAAGACCCACAGGCCGCGATAGGACCAGATGCGCTGCAGGACGGATCGGACGGGCGGGGTGGCCGCCGGCCCGCTCTGCGGCGGTGCGGATGTCGGGGTTTCGGCCATCAGCGCAGGATCTCAAACGCCGGGCGGCCAAGCGCCAAACAAAAGCGGGAGGCAGGGATGACCGCCGATTCGGCAGCGGCTCCCGGGGGCCTGTCTGGCGTGTGGCATGGGGCGGTTTGGAGCTTCACGCCATCGGCGGGTTTTATTCCTCGTCCCCTCCGCTGTCGTCGGCGATCTTGCTTTCTTCATCGGCGCCGTCGCCGAAGAGGCCGCCGCGTTGGATGGCCCGGTGGGAGTGGCGCTCGACCTGTTTCTTGGCCTCGGCGGAGTAGCGGGTGAACGGCACGGCCAGGAGGCGCTCCTTGGCGATGGGTTTCTGGGTCGCCTCACAGATGCCGTAGGTGCCGTCGTGGATGCGTTTGATCGCGGCCTCGATCTCGGAAAGGGCCTCCTGTTCGCTGGAGACGAGCGAAAGGGCGAAGTCGCGGTCGAAGGTGTCGGTGCCGGCGTCGGCCATGTGCTGGCCGTAGCCCGAGAGGTCGCCGGAGTCGTCCTTGGAGGACTTGAGCAGGGTCTCCTCGGTGTGCTCGCCGAGCTGCTGGAGCACGTGGTTGCGGAGGTCGAGCAGCAGGCGGTAGTAGCGGCGGAACTTCTCGGGCACCTCGGACTCGTCCACCATCTTGGTGGCCGGCTTCTTTCCCTTGGTGGGATTGAAACCGAGGATGTCGGCGAGCGAGGCCGTCTTCACGTGATGGGGCTTGTGCGGCTTGTCGAGATGCGCGATGTCGTGGGCCCTCGCCTTGGTCTGCGCGCCGGTCTTGCCGTTCTTGGCGGCGGCTTCGAGCTGCTTTTCGTTTTTCTTTGCGATCTCGCGGACCTCGTCGAGGGAGAAGGCGATGGCGCGGCCGGTGCCGGCGGGCTTGCGCTCGAGCAGCTTGCGCTTGATGTCGGCGGAAGACATGGGGACTTTGGGCGTGGATTTGGCCGGAGCGGAAGCGGGCGCGGGGCCCTTGGCGGCGGGTGCCGGTTTGGCCGGCGCCGGCTGGGCGGCGGGTTTTCTGGCCGGGGCCGGTTTGGGGGCGACAGGCTTCTTCTTGGCGGTGGATTTCTTGCTCGTGGCCATAATCGGTTAAACGGGTCGGGAATTAAGGGCTTCCGCACAGCGAGGGCAAACCTCTCCGTGCGGGGTGGAGACGATTTTCGGCACCCAGCGCCAGCAGCGCGGGCAGCGGTCGAAGCCCGCCTCCTTGGCGTGGCGGGCGGCGATGGTGACGTCGGCATTGGCGCCGGGTTCCAAGGCGACTTGCGAAACGATGAAAAACTCGGGCAGGGAGTCGCGGTGCCGGTGCAGAACACTGTCGGCGGGCGCCGCCAGGGTGAGCACGGCGTCGAGCGATTTGCCGATGGTGCCGGCCTGACGGAGGGGTTCGAGGGTTTCGGTGGCCTTGGCGCGGAGCTTCAACAACTGGTCGAACTCGGCGGCGAGGGTCGGATCGGTCCACTCGGCCGGGGCGGCGGGCCAGTCCTGCAGGTGGATGGAGTCGTCGGAATACTCCCTGCCGGTCCGGGCGAAGCTCCAGGCCTCGTCGCAGGTGAAGGTCAGCACGGGGGCGAGCACCTTCACCAGCGAGTTGAAGATGTGCCGGATGGCGGTCTGTGACGAGCGCCGGAGCGGATGGTCGGCCCCGAGCGTGTAGAGGCGGTCCTTGAGGATGTCGTGATAGACGGCCGACAGCGTGACCGAGCAGAACTGGTTGCAGAGCTGATAGACGCGGTGAAACTCGTAGGCGTCGTAGGCCTTGGTGCACTCGGCGATGAGCGTGGCGGTCTGGTGCAGGGCCCAGCGGTCGAGGGCGTCCATCTCGGCGACCGGCACGGCGTGCTTCGCGGCGTCGAAATCGAAGAGATTGGAGAGCTGGAAGCGGAACGTGTTGCGGAACAGCCGGTAGGCCTCGCCGACATTCTTGAGGATTTCGTCGTCCACCGGGATGTCGTCGCGGAAGTCCTGCGAGGCGATCCAGAGGCGGATGACGTCGGCGCCGTGCTGGGCGATGTAGGCGTCGGCGGTCTGGGGTTTCTGGTAGGTCGAGCTCTTGGAGATCTTCTGCCGGTTCTTGTCCACGATGAAGCCGTGGGTGAGGACGGCCTTGTAGGGGGCGGCGCCGAAGGCGATGACGCTGTTCCAGAGCGAGGACTGGAACCAGCCGCGGTGCTGGTCGCTGCCCTCGAGGTAGAGGTCGGCGGGCCATGAGGTGCCGCCCTGGCCGCGCTTGAGCACGGCGGCCTGGGTGGAGCCGGAGTCGATCCACACGTCGAGGGTGTCGCGGCCGCAGGTGAGATTGGCGGGCGCGGGCCAGCCGGCGGGCAGCTTCACGCCGTCGAGGATCTGCGTGGCGGTGGAGTCGTACCAGAAGTTGGTGCCCTTGGTTTCGATCTTGGCGGCCACGGCGCGGATGACGCCGGCGTCGAGGTAGGCCTGTTTGTCCGGGCCGTAGAAGGCGATGATCGGCACGCCCCAGGAACGCTGGCGGCTGATGCACCAGTCGGGACGCGATTCGACGGCGCCGCGGATGCGGGCCTCGCCCCAGGCGGGAATCCAGCCCTGATTGGTCGCGATCCTGTCGATCTCGCGGAGGGCGACCTGGCGGTGACCGGCCTTGTCGAGAGAGACGAACCACTGGTCCACGGCGCGGAAGATGATGGGGGTCTTGGAGCGCCAGCAATGCGGGTATTGGTGCTCGTAACGCTGCTTGGCGAGCAGGGCCCCGGCGGCGTCGAGCTTCTTGAGGACGGCGATGTTGGCCGGGGAGGTCTTCTTGGCGGCGAGGTCTTCGACGCTTTCGAGGGTGGTCAGGCCGACGAG
The DNA here is from genome assembly GCA_049322455.1 of Verrucomicrobiota bacterium. Classification (GTDB taxonomy): domain Bacteria; phylum Verrucomicrobiota; class Verrucomicrobiia; order Opitutales; family Opitutaceae; genus Lacunisphaera. The sequence goes on from JBMOQY010000044.1 coordinate 24,887, forward strand.
GTCGGCGGGCACGCGACCGTCGTCGAGGTATTTGCCGTCGTCGCCAACCGGGCAGTAGATTTCGAGGCCGTATTTGAGGCCGGTCTGGTAGTCCTCCGCGCCGTGGCCGGGGGCGGTGTGGACGCAGCCCGTGCCGCTGTCGGTTGTCACGTAGTCGGCCAGCACGACGGGCGAGGCGCGGTTGATGAAGGGGTGGCGGGCGTTGAGGTTCTCCAGTTTGGCGCCGGAAAGTGTGAGCGCGACCGTGGGTCGCGCTGTCACCTTGGCGGCCGTGGCGACCGAACCGAGCAGGGCCGCCGCGACGACGATGCGTTCGGTTCCCAGGTCGGCCACGACGTAGTCCACCTCGGGGTGGACGGCGATCGCGAGATTGGCGGGGATCGTCCAGGGGGTGGTCGTCCAGATGACAATGAAAAGCGGCTTGTCGGCCGGCAGGCCGAACTTTGCAGCCTCGGTTGCGGGGACGGCGAATTTCACCCAGATGGAGGGCGAGACGTGGTCCTTGTATTCGATCTCGGCCTCGGCGAGGGCGGTTTCGAAGGGGATGGACCAATAGACGGGCTTCTTGCTGCGATAGACGAGCCCCTGCTCGACGAAGGCGGCGAAGGTGCGGAGGATGTCGGCCTCGAAGGCCGGGTCCTTGGTCTTGTATTCGCTCTTCCAGTCGGCAAGCACGCCGATGCGCTTGAACTGGGTGGTTTGCTTGGCGATCCAGGATTCGGAGAACGCATCGCACCGGGCGCGCAACTCGGCCGTGGTGAGCGTCAGCTTCTGCTCCTGGATCTCGCGGCCGACCTTCTGCTCGATGGGCAGGCCGTGGCAATCCCAGCCGGGCACGTAGGGCGTGCGGAAGCCGCGCATGGACTTGTAGCGGTTGACGAAATCCTTGAGCGACTTGTTCAGCGCGGTGCCGATGTGGACGTCGCCGTTGGTGAAGGGCGGGCCGTCATGCAGCACGAAGGCCGGCTTACCGGCCCGTTTGGCCTGGATTTTGTCGTAAAGGCCCAGCTTTTCCCAGTGCGCGACGCGCCCTGGCTCGCGTTTGACGAGGTCCGCCCGCATGGGGAAATCCGTCTTTGGAAGCAGCAGGGAATTCTTCAAGTCTTGCGCCATGGGAAGAAAAGCGCCGGACGCTACTCCGGCGGGGCCAAGTATCAAGGAGCAAAAATCCCTCCTGGGCGGGGTTTCCGCGCCCGCCCTTCCGGGACGTGGTGACACAGCCGAGGCGGGGCTCGGCGACCCCGCCTTGCTACAGTGGTGCGCTGGGCTGACTGGCGGTGACCCGCTCCGCGAGGCGGAGACCACTTTTGACGCAGTCGGGGACAGAGATGCCGTCGCGAGCGTTGCCACCGATGAAAAGGCGGGCGTGGCGGTTTTCGAGGGCCGTCATCTGCTCCAGCCAGCGCTCGAAACCCAGGATGTATTGCGGGATGGCGCGCGGCCAGAAGGCGTGGCGGACGAACACCGGCGCGCCTTGGACACCGACGAGGTCGCGCAGGTCCTGGTCAATCCGGGCCAGCAACTCCGCGGACACGAGCCGGGCCAGCTCGGGCTGGCGCATGCCGCCAACGAAGACCGTGAGCGCCACGTGGCCATCGGGGGCGCGGCCGGGGAACAAGGTTGAGGAAAAGAGGATGCCGAGGACGCTGCGGCGCTCGACCGCCGGCACGAGGCCGCCGAAGCCGTCCAGGGCATGTGCGACCTGGTCGCGACGGTAGCCGAGGAACAGCGAGCTGACGGGCGGGTGGGGGATGTTTTCGAGCGTGGCGAGCGGGCGCTCGCCCAGGGAGCCGACCGTGAGCTGGGCCAGCGCGCCGGCCGGGGCGGCGAGGATGACGGCGTCGAACTCGCCGGAACGCGTGTCGCCGTCCTGCCGCCAGACGAGGCGGTGCGGCTCGCCGGGCAGGAGGGTTTCGACGGCGGCGTTGAGCTTCAAGGAGCCGGCGGGGAGCCTGGCGGCGAGGGCGTCGGTCAGAGTTTGCAGGCCGCGTTTGAAGGACACGATGGGTGCCATGCGTGATTCGCCGGCGGCCTTGCGGGCCTTGGCGCCGGCGATCATGCCGCGGATGAGCGAACCGTGGGAGCGCTCGGCCTGCCAGAGCGCCGGGAAGGCGTGGCGCACGGAGAGCTTCTCGGGGTCGCCGGCATAGATGCCCGCGACGAGCGGGTTGACCGCGTAGTCCACGAGCTCCTGCGTGAAATGGGAGCGGACGAGCGCGGCGAGGCTGAGGTCGGTGGTGCGCACGCGCGGGCGGGTGAAAAGTTCGAGCGGCAGCGACAGCTTGGTGCGCAGGCCGAGGAGCGGCGACCCGAGCAGGGCCGGTGGCGACGAGGGGACCTGCACGAAGCGACCGCCCCGGACGACGAAGCGGCGCCTGGCCAGCGGAGCGGCCGGCACGACCTCGGACTCAAGGCCGAGCTCGGCGACGAGCCGTTTGAGGTCGCCGCCGTATTGCAGGGAGTTGGGGCCGGCTTCACAAAGCCAGCCGGCCTCGGTGGTGGAGCGGATGGCTCCGCCAGGCTGCGCGCCGCGCTCGAAAACCGTCACGCGCAGGCCCTGTGCGCAGAGACGGTGTGCGGCGGTCAGGCCGGTGATGCCGGCGCCGACGATGGCGACATGCGTGGGAGGAGAAGCGGACATCGGGTTACCGGTCAGGATATTGAAACCAAGCCGGTCGGACTGCGCAAATCTTGGCCATGGTTGCGCCGATAAGGGTCATTTCCAGCCGGCGACGGTCCCGACGAGCGCCTCCATGCACTCGATTTTGGCTGCGGGCATGATGCCGTGGCCGAGGTTGAGGATGTGGCCGGGGGAGCCGCGGAGCGATTCGAGCAGGCGGGTGGTTTCGCGCCGGACGATGTCCGGCGTGGTGTTCATCAGCACCGGGTCGAGGTTGCCCTGGAGGGCGACATTGGCGGGCACGAGCCGGCGGGCGACGGCGAGGTCCATGGTCCAGTCCACTCCGAGCACGCGGGCGCCGCTGAAGGCCAGGTCGGTGAGCTGGGAGTTGACGCCCTTGGCGTAGAGGATGACGGGGAAATCCCGGGGCAGGGCGGCGATGATGGCGCGCATCCAGCGCAGCGAGGCGGCCTCGTAGTCGGGGCCGGCGATGATGCCGCCCCAGGAATCGAAGAGCTGGATGGCGTCGGCCCCGGCGCGGATCTGCATCCGAAAATACTCGATGAGCGCGGCGGTGAGCTTTTCCATCAGGGCGTCGAAGAACGCGCGGTCGGTGTAGAAGAGCTGCTTGATGCGGACGTAATCCTCGGAGCTGCCGCCCTCGACCATGTAGGTGGCGAGGGTCCAGGGGGAGCCGCCGAAGCCGAGGAGGGCGCGGGAGCCGTTGAGTTCGGTTTTCACGCGCTCGAGGGCCTGGCCCACGTAGGCGAGCCGGGTTTGCACGCCCGCGGGGTCGAGCCGGTCGAGCTGCGCCCGCGTGTCGAGGCGCCACTCCATCTCGATGCCGCCCTCGTCGCGGAACTTGTAGCCGAGTCCCAGGGCCTCGGGGATGACGAGGATGTCGGAGAAGATGATGGCCGCATCGAGGGCGAAACGGCGGAGCGGCTGGAGTGTGACCTCGGCCGCGAGCTCAGGTGTGCGCACCATCTCGAGGAAGGAGTGCCTGGCCTTGAGGGCGCGGTATTCGGGCAGGTAGCGGCCGGCCTGGCGCATCACCCACACCGGCGGGCGGTCGAGCGGCGCGCAGGCGCAGGCGGCGAGGAAGCGTTCGCGGGAAGTCATCGGTTTTGAGCCACCAATGGACACCAATGCCTCACTGATTCCAAGCGATGAGAGCAGATGATAGTGCCCTATTAGTGTGGATTGGCGGTTTCATTCATCCGCCCAGTTGCGGGGTTTGAGGAAGGTGTCGTGGAGCCTCGCCTCCGGGGTGCCAGGGTCGGGCTTCCAATCGTAGCGCCAGGCCGCGAGCGGGGGCAGGGACATGAGGATGGACTCGGTGCGCCCGCCGCTTTGCAAACCGAAAAGGGTGCCGCGGTCCCAGACGAGGTTGAACTCCACGTAGCGCCCGCGGCGGTAGAGTTGAAAGTCGCGTTCCCTGCGGCCGTGCGGGGTGGTCTTGCGCTTCTGCACGATCGGCAGGTAGGCCGGCAGGAAGGCGTCGCCGACCCGCCGCATGAGCGCGAAGCTCGCCTCGAAGCCCGGTGCGTTGAAATCGTCGAAGAAAATGCCGCCGATGCCGCGCGGCTCGCCGCGATGCTTCAGATAGAAATAGTCGTCGCACCACTTCTTGAACCGCGGGTAGTGCTCGCCGGTCGCGGCGCGGGCGGTGCGGTGCCAGTGGACACAGTCCTCCTCGAAGCCGTAGCAGGGGGTCAGATCGAAGCCTCCGCCGAACCACCAGACGTCACCGGCCTGGAAGAAGCGCACGTTGGCGTGGCTGGTCGGCACGTAGGGGTTGCGCGGGTGGATGACCAGCGAGACGCCGAGGGCGTGGAAGGGTTTGCCCGCCAGTTCCGGACGGCTGGCGGTGGCCGACGGTGGCAGGGAGACGCCGGAGACGTGCGAGAAGCCCACGCCGGCCTTTTCGAAGACCGCGCCGTCGCTCAACACTCGCGAACGTCCGCCGCCACCCAGTCCAGGCTGGTCACCCTCGGTCCGGTGCCAGGAGTCCTCCTTGAAGCGGCCGGCGCCATCCTCCCGTTCCAAGGCGGCGCAGATCGTGTCCTGCAGGGCGAGCAGGTGGGTGCGGATGGCGGTCAGATCGGGAGGCATGGTTGGCAAAGACCCAAGTAGCCATAAACCGGGTGGGAAATACATGCCAAATCTGCGGCCGGTCGGAACCTGTGTCGGCTTGACCTGTCCCACCGCAGGAAGCTTTCACCCCAGCCCCCCTACATGAAAACCTGCGTCCGGATCGGCACGTTGGTCATCGCGCTCGGACTTGCCGGGCTTTTCACCGGCTGCGGCAGCCGGTCGTCCTCCGCCTACTTCCGGCAGTCCGCCCGCGATTTTGAAGTCGTCGAGACCTCCGCGAAGCGCCAGCTCACCGACCGGGAAATAGCCTACCTGCGGGCCAAGGTGGATGCCTACCTCAGGGAACAGGGCCAGACCGGCAGCGGCGACTACTATGTGAAGATCTATCTCGCGGAAGAGGAGGGCGCCGGTCAAAGCGAGTGGGTCATCGTGCGCTTCTCGCGCTACCCGACGACCCGGTTCAGCCTGGTGGCGGCGTATCCCGCCTACAGTCATCCGCGCTATCCGAGTTATACCTACGACTATTACCCGTTCGGCTGGTCCGCCCTCAGCGGACTCTCGTTCCGCTACTACGATGATCCTTACTACTACGGCCATTACCCGCGCTACAGCGGGCATTGGCGGAATCGGGACAGAAAGCCGGATCATCGCCACGACCACGACCGGGACGATGACAAGGACGACGATCAACCCAGGACCGACCGCTGGCCGTCGGGCGCACTGAAACCGTCGTTCGTGCCGGCGAACATGCAGCACCCCCGCTCCGAGAACGCGTCCCCGGGTCACAACCCGCGAGACCCGCGGGAGCGCGACGAGCGCCACCCCCTTCCTCCGCGCGAGCGGGACCGTCGCAACTGGCCGGAGCCCCGAAACAATCCGGCTTCACCAAACCTCGCGAACAATCCCGAGCCCACCGCTCCGACAGTCGCGACAGGCGCAATGCAGCCTGCCAGGCCTACCACGCGGTCGGCTCTTCATCGGGAGCACGGGCCGTCCGGGGTCGCCCGGCCGGGGCGGTCGGAGGTGGCGGAGCAGAGGTCGGATGAGCGGCGGGAGCACTTCTACGCTCCGCCGCCCCGCGCTCAGCCCGGGGTGGAAACCCGCGGCAACGACTCGAACACGCAGGAGCGGTCGTCCAGCCGCAATCCTCCGGCCACCCGCTCGGAGCTGCACGGCAGTCGCCAACCACGCGAACCGTGAGTTTCCGTCATGGCCGGCGGTGGCGCGCGCCACTACGACGCTTGGTTTTCGGAACCACGCCCAGCCGTGGATCGCGGCGCCGGGCCAGCGCGACCAGGCGGGCGGCGCAGGCTTCAAACCGGCCGGCCGACTCAGGCAGGTAGAGCCACTTGGGCAAAACGGGGTGGGGCGACAGTTCCGGGAAGTCGGTCCGGAGCGACGCCTGGTGCTCACGACCGGTGCAAACGAGCACGCCGCGCCACGGCTCCTGGCCGGCGCAGAAGCACAGCATGAGTTTGCCGTCGAGATAGGCGGCCTTGGCCCCAAACATGGAACGCAGGACGAACGTCGCGTCTTCCGTCAGCGGCTCCCACAGCCACTCGTAACGGTGCGGCTGGCGGACGCGGACGGGGCGGGTGTCAGGACGGTTGCGCATGAGGGCAGGTATGCTAGAGTGACACCGACGGCAGGTGCGGTGTGGCAACTTGTCCTGACATCACGAGACTTGCCACTGCAATCCAGCTTTTGGTGCGAGTGCCGGGAGTCGAACCCGGATCAATGGCTTCGGAGGCCACTACACTATCCATTGTGCTACACTCGCGGGAAGCAGGTGAGGGAGCATTCGCGGGTGGCGGGGCATTTCAAGCCGCTTTTGCTGATTGCCCCGACAGACAGTTTTAACCCGGAGGTCGCAGAGGGCACAGCGAGAGCTTCGGGGTCTCCGCGTTCTCGGTGTTCTAAGTGGTTCGGGAGAGGAGTGCCCAGGCTCGGCTGTCTGCAGGCTCCCCAAAGAGAAAGGCGGGGTGCGGAAACCCCGCCCTGCGAATCATGAGCCGGCTCAGTGCTTCACGTGCACGACCTTGGTCATGGGCTGGCCGATTTCCTGAAGGAGGGACTGGAACCACGGTTGCATGACGTCGAAGGCCTTGCCGCCTTTGATGCGGGGGAATTCGATCGCGCGGAGCTCGCCGCCGCGTTCCTCGTCGTGGCCGATGAGGCCGGTGATGCCGCTCCGGGCGCATTCGATGGCCTTGAGGACGCAGGCGTCGATGAGCTTGAAGTCCTCGTCGTTGGCCGGGGCGGAGCGGGCGAAATAACCGCTCTTCTGCACGAGCACCTTCTCGGCGCCGATGAGCTTGGCAAACTGCTCGGCGAACCACTTGCCGGGATTGATGGTGTCGAGGCGCACGTGGCCGAAGGCGTCGCGCGCCGGCTCCTGGCCGCGGGCGGTCATCTCGGCGATGATCTCCTCGAGGCCGGCGCCTTCGGAAATGAACAGGTTGATGTTGCCCTGCTTGTCCATGAGGGCCTTGAGGCGCTTGGCCTCGGCGGCGATGTCGAGGGCCATTTCAGGCAGGTAGATGCCGTGGATGGAGTAGCGCTCCCTCGTCACACCGAGGCCGGGCACCCAGGTCTGCTGTGCGAGGCCCTTCTGGTATTCGGCGGCGGTGGCGGCGGTGAGCCAGCCGCAATGGCGGCCCATGACCTCGTGCACGATGAGCATGCGCCCGGAGGCGCCGAGCTCGGTGACGACGTTGCGGAAGAACCGCGCGCCCTGCTCGGCGGCGGTGACGGCGCCGAGGCTCTGGCGGATCGGGATGATGTCGTTGTCGATCGTCTTGGGCAGGCCGATGACGTTGAGCTTGTAGTTGTGCTTCTGGAGGTGGGCGGCGAGGTCGGCGGCCGTGGTGTTGGTGTCGTCGCCGCCGATGGTGTGGAGGATGTCCACGCCGTCCTTTTCGAGCTGGGCGGCGGCGACCTCGAGGGGGTGCTGGCCTTCCTTGATGAGGCCGCGCTTCACGGCGTCCTTGACGTTGGTGAGCTTCACGCGGCTGTTGCCGATGACACTGCCGCCGTAGTTGCGGAGCACGGCGGCCTGGGCGCGGACCTCGGGGGTGACCTTGTAGCTGTCGCCGAGCAGCAGGCCCTTGTAGCCGGAGCGGTAGCAGATGATCTCCCAGTCGGGGCACTGTTGCGTGTAGTGCAGGATGAGTTGGCCGGTGGCGGCGCTCAGGCAGGGGGCGTGACCGCCGGCGGTGAGGATGGCGACTTTCTTCTTGGTCTGGCTCATAGGCATGAAAAGAAAGCCGGCAGCGTGCCATGGTCTGGTGGCGGGAGGCAACCGGGAATCCGCTTATGGCACGGAGTTGACAAAAAATGCGGCAGACAGGCCATCAGATGCGCCGCAGTGGGGGCAGAGAGCAGCGAGGGCTTGTGGTTGCGGCCCTGCCGCTCGACGCCGCAAAACGCGGACGCATCCGCCCAAGGCTGCCGTCCCAAACGCCCGGGGGGCGCAGGGAGTCGCGGAAACCCCTGCGTTCGCGATCAGTTGCAGGAGGCTTTCCCGCTTATTTGAGGCCCACAACCTTGATCAGCAGCACCTCGACGCCCGCCGCACCCCAATCACCGATGAACTCCCAAGTGCTCAGGCGGGCGAGATCCAGGCCCGGCTTGGTGCCGGGCTTCGTCTCGTTGCCGGGTTTGGTCAGGTCGAGGCGGAGCCGCTGCTCAATGCCCCGCGCGAGCCCGCTCAGCGGCACCGGCCAGGTCCATTCGGTTCCGTCCTTGTCGATGAGCTTGAAGTTGAGGCCGCCGGCCTTGTTGGCGTTGCCGATGAGGTAGTGGATCTCGATGTCCGGCGTCTTGTGGAGTTTCAGCATCGTCTTGCTTTCGCCGAGATTGCCCTTGCCGCTGGGGGCCTGGATGAGCGCGCCCTTGCCGGCCAGGTCGATGATCTTCCTGTTCCAGTCGTTCCAGGCGTATTCGTAGCAGCGGTAAACCTTCCCGTTGGGGCCGGGATCGCGGGAGACGTGGCGGAAATCCAGCAGAACCTCCTCCTTGGCGGAGGCGGCGGCGCTGAGCGACAGGAGGCAGAGGATGGGCAGGATGAATCGCGGTGTTTTCATGGCCTGGCAGGGGTGAGGATTGTGCGCAGACATGTTGCGGGACTGGCGGCAAGATTGAAGCCGAAATCGCATTGCCTGTAACGGATTGGTTTCCGGGTTTGCCGTGACCGCGCCAACCGCTATCAAGCTCGGCCCATGCTGTCACCCCAGTTCCAAGGCCGCTCCACCGTGCGCTGGGGCATCATCGGCTGCGGCGATGTGACGGAGGTGAAAAGCGGGCCGGGCTTCCGTCATGCCCGGGGCTCGCAACTGGTCGCGGTCATGCGGCGCAACGGCGCCTTGGCGGCCGACTATGCGAAACGCCACGGCGTGCCCCGTTGGTATGACGACGCGGGTGCGTTGCTCGCGGATCCGGAGGTGGATGCCGTCTATGTGGCCACGCCGCCCGACACGCACTGCCATTACGCGCTGCTGGCCGCCGCGGCCGGCAAGCCCGCCTATGTGGAGAAGCCCATGGCCCGGCACACGCCGGAGTGCGACCGCATGATCGAGGCCTTTGCGTGCGCCGGGCAGAAGCTGTTCGTCGCCTACTACCGCCGCAGCCTGCCGCGCTGGCAGCGGGTCCTGGAAGGCGTCGAAAGCGGCGAACTCGGCCGGCTCACCGGCGTGACCTACCGGCTCGCGCTGCCCAAGCACCGGGAACCGCCGGCCTGGCGCACGCGGGTCGAGCAGGCCGGGGCGGGGCATTTCCTCGACCTCGCCTCGCACGTGCTCGACCTCGTGGACTTCCTGGCGGGACCGCTCACGTCCGTGCAGGGCCTCGCCGCCAACGTGGCCTCGGCGTATGCCGCGGAGGACACCGTGGCGTGCAGTTTTGCCGCGGGGGGCGTGCCGGGCGTGCTGTCCTGCAACTTTGCGGCCATCTCGCGCGAGGATCTGCTCGTGCTCACCGGCACCAAGGGCGAAGTCCGCACGCCAGTGCTGGACAACGATCAGCCGGTGCTGTTCGAGACAGCCGAGGGTCTCCAGCGCTGGGATTTCCCGCCGCCGCCGCACCTCGCCCAGCCGCTCATCCAGGCCTGTGTGGACGACCTGCTGGGCCGCGACACCTGCCCGAGCACGGGCGAGAGCGCCCGCCGCACCTCGCAGGTGATGGACGCCGTGCTCGACGCCTACTACGGCGGCCGGCAGGACGAATTCTGGCTGCGTCCCGGGACCTGGCCCGGCCGCCGGCCGTGAAAGCCCGGTCCGCCGCAGGGATCAGAAATTGAAACTGAACGGGTCGGCGCCGCACCGCCGGCCGTCGTCGAGGGCCTCGATGGCCTCCATCTCTGCGCCGTCCAATTGGAAGTCGAAGACCGCGGCGTTCTCCGCCAGCCGCTCCGGCCGCGCCGACTTCGGGATCGTGGCGACGCCCAGTTGCAGGTCCCAGCGCAGCACGACCTGCGCCACGGTCTTGCGGTGCCGCCTGGCGATGGCGGCCAGAACCGGGTCCGTCAGCAGCGGCCCTCCCTGCATGAGCGGACTCCAGGCCGTGAGCCGGATGTCGCGCTGCCGGCAGTAGTGATGCAACGGTTTGCTCTGCAGGTAGGGATGGAACTCGATCTGGTTGACGGCCGGAGTGATCTCCGCGGCGGGCAGCAGTTCCTCGAGGTGCGGGATCATGTAATTGCTCACGCCGATGGCCTTTGCGCGGCCGGTGCGGTGGATCTTTTCCATGGCGCGCCAGGATTCGCGGTGCCGGCCCTTGATCGGCCAGTGGAGAAGGTAGAGGTCCACGTGGTCGAGCCCGAGGCGGCGCAGGCTTTCGTCGAACGCCGCCTCGATGCGCCCGGCGCGGATGTCGTCGTTCCAGACCTTGGTGGTCACGAACAGCTCGCCGCGGGGCACGCCGCAGTCGCGCACGGCCCGCCCCACGCCGCGTTCGTTGCCGTAGAGCGCGGCGGTGTCGATGTGCCGGTAGCCGAGGTCGATCGCCGTGCGGACGGTGCGCTCGGCGTCGCCATCGTCGGGCACCTGGAAAACGCCGAGTCCCAGCCAGGGCATGCGCGCGCCGTTGTTGAGGGTGGTGACCGCCCGCAGTCCTTCCGCCGGGGTCGGAAACGTGCCGGTGACGAAGGGATAGTCCATGGCCGGAGCCTATCCCTTGGAAGCGTTGCGGTCAATTGAAGGCTGACAGGCCGCCGCCGCCCGGCTCATAGAAGGGTGATGCGCGTGATGTGTTACAGGTGTTTTTGGCCGCAGAACCTCTGCTGGTGCGGTTCGCTGCACCCGATGCCGACGCGGACGCGCTTCGTGTTCCTGATGCATCCCAAGGAATACAAGGAGGAGAAGGCGGGCACGGGCCGGCTGACCCATCTTTGCCTGCCCAACAGCGAGCTGCACATGGGGAAAGCCTTCGACGAGCACGAGCCGGTGCAGGAGTTGCTGGCGGACAAGGGCAACTACTGCACGCTGCTTTACCCGGGGCGCGATGCGCGCAACCTCTCGCAGGGCGGGCTCGCGGCCGCCGAGCTCGACGGGCGGCGGCTGGTCGTGTTCCTGCTCGACGCGACGTGGCCGCTCGCGCGAAAGATGCTCCGCCTGAGCCCGAGCCTCCAGCGGTTGCCCCGCATCATGTTCACGCCGACGGCGCCGAGCCGCTACATCATCAAGCAGCAGCCGCAGGAGGGTTGCCTGTCCACGCTGGAAGCGGTGCACGAGCTGCTGCGGGCGCTGGAGAAAACGGGCCTCGACCGCTATGAGCGCCCCGACCAGTTGCTCGGCATCTTCGAGCGGATGCAGAAGTTTCAGATGGACTGCGCCTCCGACCCGAACCGCCCGGGCTACCGGCGCAACCGCTACAGTGATCCGGCGGCCCGGCACAGGGCGCGCGGCGAGAGTGGCCGCCGGCGCGACAATTTCCTGAAGCTGCCGGCGGCCGGGGCAACTAATTCCGCGGCGCCTCGCCCAGGATGACGAGTTCGCCGAACGTGACCGTGCCGACGGTCTCGCGACCGGTGATGCGCACCGTCTCGGGTTCTCCGGTGTTGGTGCCGGCGAAGCGGGCGGCGGCCACGCTCATGCGGGCCAGCGCCGTCCGGAAGTTGTTTCCCGGGGCGCTGATGTTGAGGTGCATCGTCCATACCGGCCGGTTGCGCGGCACGCTCGCAATGCGCTGCTTCAGGTCGTAGGCGCGGATGATGACGAAGTAGCGCGCGGTGTTCAGATCGTGCCGCAGCGAGCGCTCGAGCTCGCCGGTCCACACACGCTTGCCCAGGCGGTGCAGATCGTCGGAGTAGCCGAGAAGCGTGACGTTGTCGCTGCGGCGCATCTGCTGGGAAAGCTCGTCGGTCAGCCGATCCAGGCGGACAAAGTCCTGTTCCAGCTCGAATTCATGACCGAAAGGCAGCCGCACGCTGTCCGGTATCCCGTCGAAATTGCCCTCGAGATCGACGGGGACGCTGAAATCCCGCATGGTTTCGAGCATCAACCGGTCACGGTCCACCTCGGTGGCGGGCTTGGCCGTCATCTCCTGCACGCCGACCTTCGGCGTGGTGGCGCCCCAATGGACGATGAGCAGCAAATCGGCCGCGGCCGGGGAGGTGCCCGGCAGATACCGCCGACGGGTGAGCTCGGGGGCGAAAAACCCCGCGATTTCGCGGAAGGTCATCCGCTCCATGGTGCGGTCCACCGTGTGCCCGGGGTAATGATGGCCTTCCATGAGCACGTAGGTTTCGGTCCGGGGTTGACCGTCCACCCCGATCCGCGCCTCCGCGTATTCTGGGTTGGCCCGGGCGATGACCACGACGTGCCGGTCGGCGAGCAGCAGGGGGCAGGGCGCCAGGAGCGCGACGGCGACGCCGGTGAGGCGGAAAATGCTCATGCAGGGGCGGAATCAGGCTGGTGACGCGCCTCCCGGTGTCAAACGCGGCCGGGCGACGGACAGTCCGGCGGGCCGACCGGGTCAGGGCAGCTTCGATTGCACGAGCTTGCTGACGGCGCCGAAATCCAGGAGCGCGGCCTCGGGACGCTGCTTGAGCGCGCCGATGACCCTGCCCATGTCCTTCTTGGACGCGGCGCCGGTGGCGGCGATGACCTCAGCCACGAGCGCCTCCACTTTGGCCGGATCGAGGCCCTTGGGCAGGTATTTCTCGAGCACGGCGATCTCGGCCGAATTGGCGGCGACCAAGTCGGCGCGGCCGCCCTTCTCAAACTCGGCCCGGGCGTCGGCGAGATTCTTGACGGCTTTGCGCAGGGTGGCGACGACGAGGGTCTCGTCGATGTCCTTGTTCGCGTCCATGGCCGCGCGTTTGATCTGGGAGTCGGCGGTGCGGAGGGCGGTGGTCGTGGCGGCGTCGCGGGCCTTCATGGCGGCGACGATGTCGGCGCGGAGCTGATCGTAGGTGGGGGAGGGCATGGGAAACGGAGGGGCTTGGGCGCGTTCAGGAGACGGCGACGATCCGGGTTTGGGTGTGACGCGGACCGAGGGCGAGCTGGAAGCTGTCGCCTTGGCGGCGTCCGACCAGTTGCCGGCCCAGCGGGGAGGACGGCGTGATGACCATCACGGTCGCCCCGTCGGACTCCACCTCGGTGCCGCCGGCCCGGGGGCCGAGAAAGTAGCGGCTGCCGTCCTCCAGCCGGACGAGGGCGCCGAGGGCGATGACCTCGCCCGGCGCAAACTCCCGCAATGGCAGGGCCTGGAACTGGGCGACTGCGTCGGCCGCCTCCTCGGCGGCGCGGGACTGGCCGTGGGCAAGGTAGGAAGCCTCCAGTCCGCGGGTGTCGTATTTGTCCTCGGCCTTGTTTTCCTCGTGCGTGGCCTCGGCATGCGTGGCCAGGGCGGCGCGCGTGAGGAGGTCCAGTTCGGTCCGCAGATGCCCGAGGATGCGGGCGAGCAGTTCGGTCTTGGCCATGGCCATGGTCAGGGGCGGGGGCGGTCGTGGGTGAAGGTCAACCGCCCGGAGAGGGCGACCAGGCGGGTGGAGAGCTGTTCGTCCTCCTGTTCGCGGGTCAGCCGGTAGGTGCTGCGCTGGGTCGCGCGCTCCGACAGCTCGGTGCTGATGGCGTAGATGTGCCGGTGCCGCACGAAGAGCAGTGTGCCGCGTTTGGCGGTGACGGCAGCGTCGGAAGGCGTGGCTAGCACGCGGCTGCGGCGCTCGAATTCCGAGCCGCCGGGCAGCAGCGAGTAGCCGATCAGCGCGCCGTCGAGCAGTTCCGGCAGATAGCGGGCGCTCTCGATCCGCGAGCCGGGAAAGCGCTCCTCGAAACTCGGCATGATGACCTCGGTGAAAAAGTAGAGCAGGTAGTCGCGCAGGCCCCGGGTGTCGTGCTCCCAGCGCTGCAGCGCGTCGAACTCGAAACAGGCGACGCTGACGTGCGTGCCGAAGTCGTCCTGGAAGGTGACCACGTTGGGCGTGTCGGTGATGACGCCGCCGAGTTCGGGCAGGACGGGGGCGCGCATGCGGAACTGGCCGGTCGGGGAGATGTAGCTTTCGCCATCCATGCGCCCGATGAGCGGGGCGGCCCAAGCCGGGGCGGCGGCGAGCAGGAGGCCGCAAAGCAGGGGCGGAAGGGACCGGAACATGAGCGGGCAGGATGAACGCACGCGGACGGGATGGCAAGCAGGGCGGTTCAGACCGCGAAGTCGCGCCAGAGTGCCACGGGAATCTGTTCCGCGCGGGACCGGGCGCCATAACCGGCGGTTTCGAGGCGCCCGAACCAGCGGGCGGCGGGCTCCGGCGCGAGCCTGCCGCGCAGGAGCGAACCGAGCTGCTTGCGACGCTGTTGGAAGCAGGCCCGGATGAGCGCCTTGGTCTCCGGGGCGAACAGGAAGGGCGCGGGAAGACGGCTGAGATTCAACAGCACGGACTCGACGTCGGGGCGCGGATAGAAGCAACCGGCGCCCACCCGGTGTCCGGGCTCGATGGTGTAGGCGGACTGGAGGAAAATCGAGATGGCGCCGAAGAGCTTGGTGCCGGGACCGGCGACGTAACGTTGCGCCGCCTCCAGTTGGAGCATGAGCACCATGCGATCTGGCAACGGGCCGGACAGGACGGCGTCCATCCAGGGCGTGGAGATGGCGTAGGGCAGGTTGGCGACGATCTTGAAGGGACGCTGTAGCTGCGGCGGGCTTTGACTGTCGGGCTCGGCAGAAAGGCGGTCATGAAACGCCGCGACAGGAGAAAATCCCGCCAGGGGATGGTCCATCGCGTCGCCTTCCAGCAGGTGCAGGCGGGGATGGATCGGGACGAGGGTCGCGGTCAGATGGGCATGGAGCTGCCGGTCCTTTTCGACGGCCCAGACCTCAGCACCGGCTTCGAGAAGGGCGGAGGTCAGGGTGCCCAGCCCGGGGCCGATCTCGACGACCGTATCCCCCGCCGTGATCCCCGCGAGTTCGAGGGATTTCCGGACGATGTTGCCGTCCACGAGGAAATTCTGGCCGAGAAAGCGCTTGGGCTGGTGCCCGAGGCGGGCGAGCAGGTCGCGCGTGCCTGTCGGGGTCAGGGGCATGTCAGGCCGACTGGAACTCGGTGATGAGCCGGGCCGGATCGGGAGCGCGCATGAGCGACTCGCCGACGAGCAGGGCGTGGGCGCCGGCCTTGCGGGCGCGGGCGGCATCGGCGCCGGTCGAGAATCCGCTCTCGCTGACAGCGATCACGTTTTTCGGAAACTGCGGGATAAGGCGCTCGGAGAGGCCGATGTCGGTCTTGAAGACGGCGAGATCGCGGTTGTTGACGCCGATGATTCTCGCGCCGTGCCGGACGGCGCGCTTCAGCTCGTCCTCGGTGTGGATCTCGAAGAGCGCGTCGAGTCCGGCGGCGGTGGCGGCGGCAAACAGGGCGGTGATTTCGTCGTCGGTGAGCGCGCGGACGATGATGAGGATGGCGCTGGCGCCGGCTTCGCGGGCTTGCGCGACCTGGACGGGATGGACCATGAAGTCCTTGCGCAGGCAGGGGATCGCGGGCGGCTGGCGGGCGAAATCGGCCGTGACCTCGATGAGATCGGCCAGCGTGCCGCCGAAGAATTCGGTGTCGGTGAGGATCGAGAGGGCGGCGGCGCCGCCGGCGCGGTAGAGACGGGCCTGTTCGAGGGCGGAGGCATGGGCCTTGATGGCCCCGGCGGAGGGCGAGCGGCGTTTGATTTCGGCAATGATGGCGAGCCGGCCGTCGGCGCGGCGCAGGGCGGCGGCGAAGGAGGGCGGACGGGGGAGCCTGCGGTTCAGCTCGGCCAGCTCATCGGCGAACACCGGACGGAGGAGCGGGGCGATCTCCCGGCGCTTGTGGGCCATGATTTCCGTTAGCTTGTCCATGTTGTTAAGGAAAACCACGGAACACACGGAACACACGGAAGCCAAACCAATTTGCCCGGGATTTTCCGTGTGTTCCGTGTGTTCCGTGGTAATTGCATCTGTCCATGACGCCGATTGACGAACTCCGCCAGACCATGGCCCGGCTCCGTGCGCCCGACGGCTGCCCGTGGGACCGGGAGCAGACGCACCAGACACTTGCACGCTGCCTGATCGACGAATGCAGCGAGCTGCTCGACACGATCGACCGGAACGACATCCCGCACATGCGCGAGGAACTCGGCGACGTGCTCATCCAGGTGGTCTTCCATGCGCAGCTCGCGGCCGAGCGCGGCGACTTCGACTTCGACGACGTGGCCCGCGAGATCAACGCGAAGCTCGTCCGCCGCCACCCGCATGTCTTCGGCGACCACCGCAAGCTCGGCACGGCCGGAGAGGTCATCGCCAAGTGGGAGCAGATCAAGGCGGCCGAGAAGAAGCACGGTCCGGCGCAGAGCGGCGTGTTCAAGGACATGCCGCCGCGCCTGCCCGCGCTGATGTTCGCCGAAGCGGTGATGAGGCAGATCGAGAAGAAGGCCTTGCCGGCGGATGGTGCGGTGGACACCGCGGCCATCGCCCGGCGGGCGGAGGATCTGACCGAGGCCGGCGCCGGCCGGCAACTGTTCGAGCTGGCGGCCGCCTGCCACCGGCTCGGCATTGATCCCGAGATGGCCTTGCGCAAGGAGTGCGACCGCGTGATGCGCGATGTCGAAAGCCGCGTCCAGTCCCGCGCCTGAGCCGGCGCTGCCGCCAGTCATGGCGGCGGAGTGGCTGCACCCGTTCCTCGCTTTCCTGGCGAAAGAGCGGCGCTACTCGGCCTACACGGTCCGCAACTACCGCCAGGCGGTGGAGAGCTTCGCACGCTGGTTGCAGCGGAGCGGACGCGCGCCGGACGGCTTCGCCACAACTGGCGCGCGTGACGTGCGGGATTTCGTGATCGAATCGCAGCGGCGCCTCGGACGCCGGACCCTGCACAACCACGTGTCCGGCCTGAGAACCTTCTACCGGTATTGGATGCGCGAGGGGAAATTGCGGAAGAATCCCTTCACCGGCATCCCGCTGCCCAAACTCGAGAAGGCGCTGCCCAAGTTCCTGACCGAGGCCCAAGTCCTAAGGTTGCTCGCCGGTCCGGAAAAGCAGCTCGCCGACGGGGCGGTCACGGCATTCGTCGCGTTGCGCGACCGCTTGGTGCTGGAGGTTCTCTACGGCGGCGGGCTGCGCGTGAGCGAGGCCGTGGCGCTGAATTACGGTGATGTGGATTTCAGCAGCGGCAGCGCCCGGGTGCGCGGCAAGGGCCGGAAGGAACGCATCTGCCCGCTGGGCGACGCGGCGATGGCTGTCCTGAGAGAATTCCGCGCAGCGCACGCGACGGATGCCGCGCGGGAGGCCCCGGTGCTGGTGACCGAACGGCACCGCCGCATGACCGCGGTGGAAATCCAACGGCTGGTGAAGAAGTATCTCGCCCTGGCAGAACTGCCCATGGACATCACACCGCACAAGCTGCGACACTCCTACGCCACGCACCTGCTCAACGCCGGGGCCGACCTGCGCTCCGTGCAGGAGCTGCTCGGTCACGCCAGCCTCACGACCACCCAGATTTACACGCACACAAGTGTCGCGCGCCTGAAGGAAATCCACGCCAAGGCGCACCCGCGGGCGTGATGGGGGAGGCGCCCTTGTCAAAATTGTCCGAAAATGGCGCCATGGGGAAAATCGGTTCAAGCCTTGCGGGAAGCGCACGAGCTTTACGCTGCCACCCAGCGGCCACCGGCCCTGGCGCCCGCTTCCGCGCCCATGGAGAAAATCACCCCACCCCTCGCACCCGCCAAGCCCCGGTCCGTTGTCATTGTGGACGATCATCCTGTGCTCGTTTCGTTCCTGACCGAGGTGCTGGAGAGAAGCGGACGCTACCAGGTGGTCGGCCGCGCTGACACGGCGGCCTCGGCCCTGGAAATCTGCATCCGGCTGAAACCCGTGCTCGTGATCCTCGACATCGTGCTGCTCGACTCGAACGACCTCGGCTGCCTGAAGCGGCTGCGCAGCGACCTGCCCCGCACGCGCGTGCTGATCTTCACGGGCAAGCTCGGTTCCTCGCTGATCGGGGAGATGCTTCTCACCGGCGCCGAGGGCATCCTCGGCAAGACGGCGAAGGTGCAGGAAATCGTCGAGGCGGTTGACCGGGTTGCGCAGGGCGGCATCTACCTGTGCGCCCAGGCCTGCGACGCGGTGCGCAAGCTCGTGCAGGAGGGGCCGCGGGATCCGGTGCGCCGCCCCGAGCTGAGCCGCCGCGAACTCACCGTGCTGCAGCACATCGGTGACGGACTGAGCACGAAGGAGATCGCCATCCGCATGGGACTGAGCCGGAATACCATCAACGCCTTTCGCGCGCGGATCATGAAAAAAACCGGACGGCACAGCACGGCGGGTCTGGTGCTCCATGCCGCCAAGCTCGGTCTGGTGCGTATTCCCGGCCTCCGGGTGGCGACAACCAATCCGACCGCCTGAGACCGCCGCATCAGGCCTCTCCGGGAAACCCCCCAGAGCCGGTGTGGCGCAGACATGCTAACAAGCAGATGGGCGTTCCCCTCATTTTGAGCCCGGCCGGACGTATTGATTAGAAATTTCCAAAAACCCTGCTCAACAAGTGTCTCCATGGCCCAGGAGACACGTCAAAAGCCCGCGACCCGTGTGGTGATTGTGGACGACCATGTTCTCTTCCGGGAGCTGCTCACCGGTGTGGTCAACTCGATCGAGGGTCTCCAGGTCGTGGGCTGGGCATGCAACGAGAGCGAAGCCGTCGCGCTGTGCTGGCGGGAGCGGCCCGGTCTGATCGTGCTGGACCTCATGCTGCCCGGCAGCCAGGGCATCGACATCGTGGAGCGCATCAGCGCCACGTGCCGCGACGCGCGCATCCTTGTTTTTTCGGGCAACCTCACCCCGAGCATGATCCGGCAGGTGCTCTCGGCCGGCTCCTACAGCCTCGTCGGCAAGGGGGCGACGCTCGACGAGTTCCGCCGCGCGCTGCAGGCGGTCGCGGCGGGCCGGACCTACTTCAGTCCGGAAATCTCCACCGACATCCGCACCCTCGTGATCGAACCCGCTGCGCCGCTGCCAAAGGAACCGGTCCGGTTGAGCGCCCGCGAGGAATCGGTGCTCAGTTGCCTGGCCCGCGGCATGAGCTCGCGCGAGATCGCCGCCATCCTGGGGTTGAGCCAGCACACCGTGGTCAACCATCGCAGCCGGCTGATGCGCAAGATCGGCCTGCATCGCGTCGCCCAGCTCTCCCTCTACGCCGCCAGCCGCGGCCTGTTGAACCACCTGCCGCCAGAACACCGGACCTCGGGTCACTGACCATGCGCCTCCGCCTCGCATCCCCCGCCCGCCGACGCCAGTCCCGTGTGTCCGCCGCCGGGCCCCTCGACGACAACCTGCGCCGTCTGCAACGTCTCGTCATGCAGGGCGAGCTAGCCGCGACCGCCGTGCACGAGATCAGCAACCTGCAGACCATCGTGCTGTTCAACGCCGGGCTGCTGCGACAGGAGCGCAAGGATGATCCCGCGGTTGCCAAATACATCGACCCGCTTCTGCACGCCGCCACGTTGATCGCGTCGCTGTGCACGCAGCTCCGCAATCTCGCCCATCCGGTGGAGGCCCTGCCGAGGCGCATGGACCTGGGCGAGGTTGCCCTCGGCACGCACCGCCTGCTGGAGCACATCATCCCCCGCGAACTCGTGTTCACAGGCAGCGGCGTGGCTCCGGTGCCGGTCATCGCGGATCCCAGCCAGGTCGAACAGATGCTGATCAATCTCGTGCTCAACGCCCGCGACGCGACACCCGAGGAGGGCGGTCGCATCACGGTGCGCGTGGGCATCAATCCCCGCGGGCGGCCTTTCCTGGAGGTCGAGGACAACGGCACCGGCATGAGCCCGCAGGTGAGGGCAAAGCTGTTCCGGAAGTTTTTCACCACCAAGGAGCCCGGTCGCGGAACCGGTCTGGGCCTGGCGACTGTCCGCCGCCTGCTTGAAAGCGTGGGCGGCCGCATCGAACTGCGCAGCCGCGTGGGCCGGGGCACCCGCATCCGCCTCGTCTTCCCGGTCGCACCGGCGGAACCGGCTCCGTCCGCCGACGACAACCATCAGCCATGAACACCCGATCCCAGGACCCGTTCCACACCGTCCAGGCCGACACCGGTCCGGGCGACAGCGGCAACCACACCACGCAGCGCGCCGATGCCGTGCGCTGGGTGCACATCATCGACGACGATCCCGCGCTCGGCAGCGCGCTGGCCGCCGGGCTCAAGGCCCACGGCTACCGCACGACCTTCTCGGCCAACGCCGACATCGCCTGGACCGCCGTGCGCGACAAGCTGCCCGACCTCATACTCTGCGACATCAACATGCCGGGCAAAAACGGCTATCGTTTTCTCGATGAAATCCGCGGCAACAACGAGCTGGGCGACTGCCCGTTTGTCTTCATGACCGGCAACCCCGCCTTCGCGCAGCCCCGCGCGGCGATGGACCGGGGCGCCGATGATTTCCTGCTCAAGCCCTTCACCCTCGACACGTTGATCGCCTGCGTGGAGGCGCGCCTGCGGCGCAGCGAGATCACGGGCACCAACGAGGCGGCACTGGTGCGCGAGCTGCGCCAAAGCCTGCACCGGGGGCTCTCCCACGAGTTTTTCACCCCGCTGACCGGCATTCTCGGCTTCGCCGAGATGCTGGAGCAGGAGGGCGACAGCATGCGGCCCGAGGAAATCAAGGACGGCCTGCGCAACATCCTGCTGTCCGGCCGACGTCTGCATCGCACCCTCCGCAACTACCTGTATGCCCTCGACCGACTGGAGGCTGATTCCTTCACCCCGTTCCCAGTGCTCTCGCCAGCCTCTCTCGTGCAACTTGTGCAGCACGGAGCGCTCCTTGCCGCGGAGCGACATGCGCGCAAGGCCGACCTGGTCATCGACGTGGCCGGAGCGACCCTCCAAGGCAGCATACAGGAAATCCCGATGCTGGTCGAAGAACTGGTCGAAAACGCGCTGGGTTTCTCCAAGCCGGGCACGCCCGTGAAGGTCAAGGCGCACCGCATCGGCTCCGAATGGCAGCTCACCGTGCAGGATTCCGGCCGCGGCATGAACCGGCAGCAGCTTAAGAACCTCGGGCTCTTCCGGCAGTTCGAGCGCGAGAAATACGAGCAGCAGGGCCTCGGGGTGGGGCTGTTCATCGTCCGGCAGATCCTGCGACGCAACAACGGCCGGCTGCACATCGAGAGCACCCCGGGCGGTGGCACGACCTGCCGGGTGACGTTTCCCATCACCGTGCCGGCCCGGCCTCCCAGGCAGGGGGCCTGATGGCCGATTCGTTCCAGGCCGCCTACTGCCGACCCAAGGCGGTGGCGCCTGCCGGCGGCCGCGCCGACCTGCTGCGGCGGACCGTGTATCCGCATGCCCGGGGCGCTTTCCGGGACTGCTCGCGCGCCTCGACCGGCATCATTTTCAGGCGGATTACGTGTTCATCGACGACGTAGCCCACCTGCGGAGCGTCGCGGGTTTTTCCGGAGCCGTGGATTGCTACATCGGTCGGGCACCATTCAAACCGTGGATTTCTGCGGCGGGTGCTGCGGCTGAGGGTTTCCGTGCGGCGCAGGTAGCCGATCGTGGCGGAGGTTTTGCGCGTGAGCCCGCCCCGCCGGCTGCAGACCACCCTGCACGGACAGGACAGCCTGACTCCGTTCGGGCGAACGCACCGCGCGCCGGCGCGAAAGCGGAGGGTTCCGCCGGGAATGCGCCTATTTGACCGTGCGCCGGATCGAAGAGGCGTTGCCGGTCTGATCGTAGAGCGCAATCTCCACCGAGGTCGCGCCGGCCGCCCGGGCCTCGGGAAATTCCGCGCGGAAGCTTTCCTCGCGTCCGTCGAGCAGGCCGTCGGTCGGATGCATGACGACGGTGCGCTGGCCGTTGTTGAGGATGAATTCCGCGCCTTCGAGCAACGAGAGCGCGTCGCGCCCGGTGACCGTCACGTGGAGCAGGCCGTCGGCGCGATGGATCTCGGTGCCGGTGATGACCGGTGGCGTGCGGTCCACCAGGAGGTTGTCGGTCTCGAAGGTGTAGGTGAGGCGCTGGGCGGACGGGCGGGGCGCCTGCTCGGCGACGACCAGTCGCGTGAGGTAGAGTCCCTCAGGCAGGCCGCCGGTCTCAAATTGCACGTAGGTATCGGCGGTCCCGACGGCAAGGTCTGTCCAATCGCCGGCGTCGGTGTCGGGGCGGATCGAAAAGGTGTAGGCGAGCGTGTCGCCGTCGGGATCGTTCACGCTCCAATACACGAGTTGCGCGCCGGTCTGCGGGACGATCTGGCTGTTGAGAAGGGCGCCGCGGCGCTGGCCGGGGGTGTCTTCCCGGCCCTCGCGCTGGTTGGGGAACAGGAGCTGGCCGAGCGTGGCCACGACGTTGCCGGGCGGCTCGGCCGCCGGGATGATGCCCTGGTTGGGCGGAAAGATGCGGAAGTCGCTCAGGGAAGGGCGGCGGTTCTGCGGCCGGTGATATTGCACCGCCCGGTCGATTTGGAAGTCGGCGGAGGCGCCCGGCAGGGTCAGGCGATAACGCACGTAGCGACCACGCAGGCCGGCGGCTTGGAAGCCGCCGTCGCGCAGGGTGAGCGGGGTCCAGGCCGACCAACCTTCGAGTTCGTCGTTGCCGTAGTTGGTGCTGACCTCGAGGTGCAGGCCGGCGGTCTCGATCCCGCGCAGCCGCGGGAAGCGGACGGCGCCCAGATCGGAAGGCTGGCCGAGGTCGAGGCGCTTGGTCTCCAGGCTGCGCTCGGTCGCGCCGCTGAAGGACATGAGGGCGAGGCCGGGGGCGTTGTTGCGCAGCAGGAGGTAGCGGCCGTCGCCGAGCGGCGCGAGGTCGTTGAGCTGGGCCGAGGCGCTGCCCGCAAAGGTGAGGGAGCGGCGCGCCACCGGATCGTAGCCGAAGGCGTCGCCCTGTTCGCCGGCGGTGAGCAGCAGCCAGTCGCCGTGGCGCGCGAGCCGGTAAAAGGACACGGACGGCTTGCCCATGATGGTCTCGGGAAAACCGTCGGCGGGGAAGCGGACCACCGTGCTGCGGCCGGTGAAGGCCGGCTTGGGCTCGCGCTCGGAACCGCCGCGGGGTTCGTCCTTGGCTTCGGGCGGCTTGGCGGCGAGGCGCAGGGCGTCGCCCGGTGTGAAGACGAGCGCGGCGTAGAAACCGCCGTCGTCGGCGGGCAGCAAATCCACGACCTCGGCGTCGCGGTTTTCCTGGAGGAAGAGCGGCGCGCCGCCGGCGGCAGGGAAACTGTAGAGGTTGCCCTTGGGCGAGGAGCCGGCGACGATGCGACCGTCGGCGAGGCGGGCGAGACGGCGGACATTGCGGTCGCGAATCTCGCCGAAGAGCGTGATCCCGCGATCGGCGAGGAGGCTGTCGTTTTCGACCTTCCCCTCGATGAGACCGGCGGCGGCCAGCTTCGTGAGGTCCACCTTGTAGATCCTGCCGGGATTGCCGGTGGCGGCGAGCACGCTGCCGTCGGACAGGGAAAGCAGGTCGAAGACGGAATCGGCGGGCAGCGGCACCCGGGCGGTGACTTTGCCGTCCTTCACCACGTAGAGCGCGGCGGTCGGCGAGGTGCCGATGAGCAGGGCGCCGGCGGGCAGGGCGAGGAGTGCGATGGCGTGGGTCTCGTCCACATCGGCCACTTCGCGCACGGCGTAGGTCGAGCCCTCGGGGTTGAAGGTCACTTCCTGAACCTTGCCGTCGGGGCCGGTGCCCACGAGGAAGCGGCCGGGACCGATGGCTTCGAGGGTCCAGAGAATGTCGCCGATCCGGGGGCCGGCGAGGTCGGTGAAGACCGGGCCGGGCAGGAGGCGTCCGTCGGAGCGGGCCGCGAGGCCCTTGAGGTTGCGGCTGGCGACATCGCGGCCAAAGTCGATGTCCTGCTGCTTGGTGAGCGGATCGGCCGGGGCATGGGCCACGAAAAACACGAGAAACGCACAAAGGAGGGGGAGGCGGAAGGACATGGAATTGGGAAAGCTGATTCCGGTGGCGGGAGGGGCTCCAGACCCCGGCTGATTTCAGTCACCGCTTGCAGCCGGGGCCTGGAGCCCCATCGGCATGAAGCAAGCGGGTGACTCACTCCGTGATGTTGAGCGGCTTGCGGAGCAGGATGTTGAAGAGGGTGCCGGGCAGGAGATGGCGCTCCCAGAGCGGGGCGAGCACATCGCGGCGCTGGAAGCGGGCTTCGTCGGCGGCGCGGGCGATGCGCTCCAGCGAACCGGGCATGTCGGGCGTGGCGCCGCGCTGGTCGGTCAGGAGCCGGGTCTTCTCGACGACGGCGATGTAGAGGCCGTCGGTGTGGCGGAAATCACGGAGGGCGGAGATGTATTCCGCGAAGCCGCGCAGTTGCGCCACGGCGACGGAGCGGGGACGCCCGGTGAGTTCATCGAGCACGGGGCCGGTGGTGACGATCACCTCCAGGTCTTTGCCGGCCCATTCGCGCGGGATGTCGAGGGCGAAGGTCTCCATCGCCGACGCGCGCTGGTAACCACGCCACCCGAGGCCGAAATCCACGCGCTCGCCGGGGGCGGCGCTGGAGCGTGAAACCTGCCACTGTTCGACGATGCCCTGCGGCGTGTCGGGGGTGTCCTCGACCGCGAAGCGGATGCTCTCAGGGAAGATCCGCTCATAGGGGTTGAAGAGCCAGAGCGAGAGGTTGCCCACGAAGTCGGCCAAGCCCTGGTTGAAGCCCTGCGGACCGGGATAAATCTGACTGAGTTCGACAGGCTCGGAACCGGGGAAGCTCACGCTGACCGTGACGCGGAAGCCGCGTGTGAAGCCCGATTCGTTGGAGCCGTTGACCGCCTGGGAGAGACCGGCGGCGGCGATGACGGGCAGCACCTGCTCGTGGCGGACGACGCGGAAATGGAGCGTCTTGCGGTTCTGGCGGGTCGGGAAGCTGATCTCCACGGGGACCATGGCCGGTTCGCGGCCCAGTTCGCCATAGATGCCCGAGAGGCGGTCCTGGCTGAACGCGCCGATGATCCGTCCGGTGTTCGAGACCTTGATTGAGTTGAACTGGCTTGGAAGGATCGTGACGACTTCGGCGGCGGCCATTGGGAGTTCGGTGGCGCCGAGCGACATCATGGGGTGGCCGAAGGCGAGGACGTGGCTGCCATCCACGTGCGAGACCGTGCCGGTGCCGGCGATGGTGATGTCGCCGACGGCGAGCGCCACGGCCACGACGCCGCCGGGTTGCAAGGACGGAGGCGATTGGGGATTTGGGGCTTGCGATTCAGAATCTCCCGCATCGCTGCCGCCGAGGGCGTTGAAGGAGAGGCCGAGCGACTCGAACTGTGGCGCGACCAGGCCGGCGACGAGCGGCGACAGGCCGCCGGCGGTGAAGGCCGGGGTGAGCGGCTTGATCTCGTTGTCGAGGACGGAACGGGTGTTCTGGGCGCCCTTGATCGGAATCGGCATCGGGGTGAGCGCGTCGCGGCCGGACGGCAGGGCCGTGACCTCGAGCATGTCCTTGATCGGGGTGAAGCCCGCGTGGCGCACGGTCTCGAAACGCTGGATCTGGTAGGAGAGGACGCCGGCGAGCTTGCCGTCGATATAGAGGGGGCTGCCGCTCATGCCGGCCACGGCGCCCATGGATTGCACGCGCGGATCGGTGAGTTCGCACAGGATCATGCTCTTGCCCGGGCCGAGGGCGTTGCGGAGCACGCCGGTCACCTGCACCGCGAAGGGCTCGGGCGCGCGGCCCTTGAAGACCGTCCAGACCTCGCCCTTCATGCCCGGCTGGAGCTCGTCGAGCGGAAGCAGCGGGGCGTCCACGGGCTGTGCGCCCAGGCGGGCGGCGAGCGCGGCAAGAAGGAGCAACGGACGGAGGAATTTCATGGCCTTGCGGAGATAACGGCGGATGCGGGAGGTTCCTTAGAGGGACTTAATCGCATCGGCGATGACTTCGCAAGCCCGGTCAACAGCGGGACCGTCGTGGGCGGTGCTCAGGAACCAGGCTTCGTAGGCGCTGGGCGGAAGATAGACACCGCGGGCGAGGCAGGCGTGGAAGAAGCGGCCGAAAAGACCGGCATCGGATGTCATGGCCGAGGCCATGTCCCGGACCGGGGTGGGCGTGAAGAACAAACTGAACATCGAACCCTTTTGAGGGGTTTGCAGCGGCAGGCCTTTGGCTTGGGCGGCGGCTTGGGCGGCGGCGCAGACCTGGCGGCCGAGGGCGTCGAGGCGGGCGTAGGGTTTGATCTCGTCCAACAGGCGGAGCTGGGCGATGCCGGCGGCCATGGCGAGCGGGTTGCCGCTGAGCGTGCCGGCCTGATAAACCGGGCCGAGCGGGGCGAGGTGATCCATGATGTCGGCCCGGCCGCCGAAGGCCCCGACTGGCAGGCCGCCGCCGATGATCTTGCCGAGGCAGGTGAGGTCGGGGGTGATGTTTTCCAGCTCCTGGACGCCGCCACGGGCGAGGCGGAAGCCGGTCATGACCTCGTCGAAGATGAGCACCGTGCCGTGGGCGGCGGTGGCCTGACGCACATGTTGCAGCCAGCCGGGCTGCGCGGGGATGAAGCCGGTGTTGCCGATGTAGGGTTCGAGGATGACGCCGGCGATCTGGCCGGGGTTGGCGGCGAAGGCGGCGTCGAGCGCGGCCGGGTCGTTGAAGGGCAGGACGATCGTCTCGCGCGCGAACGAGGCCGGCACGCCGGCGCTGTCGGGGTTGCCGTGGGTGAGGGCCCCGGAGCCGGCCTTGATCAGCAGCGAGTCGCTGTGGCCGTGGTAGCAGCCGGCGAACTTGATGATCTTGTCGCGCTTGGTGAAGCCGCGGGCGAGGCGGATGGCCGACATCGTGGCCTCGGTGCCGCTGCTGCACAGGCGGACCTTCCGGATGGACGGAAAGAACGAAACGATGAGCTCCGCCATCTCGACCTCGCAGGGATTGGGCGTGCCGAAGGACGTGCCGTGCTCCAGCGCGGCGGCGATGGCGGCCTTGATGCGCGGGTGGTTGTGGCCGTGGATGGCCGGACCCCAGGTGCAGACGAAGTCGATCAGCTCGCGGCCGTCGGCCGTGGTGAGCGTCGCGCCCTGCGCGGACTTGGTGAAGAACGGCGTGCCGCCGACCGAGCGGAAGGCCCGGACGGGCGAGTTGACGCCGCCGGGGATGAGCTGCAAGGCACGGGCGAAGAGTTTTTCGGAAGAAGTCATTTTGGAACCACTGATGGACACTTATCTACACTGATGAGGGATAGTCAGCGGACACGGCGACGCCAATCGAGCTTTGGAAACGCGCCGAAGTTCACCAGATAGCCGACCGTGCGGCCGGTGGCTTTGAGAGATAGTTGAGCAGTTGGGCCTCGTGCTCAGGGAGCAAGGTTTTGACGGCCTTCAGCTCGACGATGATCTTGGCGAGCACGATCAAATCGGCCTCATACTGCTTTCGCAGCAAACGCCCTTTGTAGTAAATCGGCAGTTTGGGTTGGGCGACGTGTGGAATGCCGCGCCCGGTCAACTCGAACTCCAGACTTTCTTGGTAAACATCCTCAAGGTAGCCGTTGCCCATCTCATTATAGACTTCAAAACAAGGGCCAATCAGCGCGTAGCCGTCCGCATCGTGCGCAATCTGGGTTTGGGTATCAGTGCTCATAAGTGTGCATCAGTGGTTCAAACCCGGCCTTCCACTTACGTTCCGCAAATTTGTGTATGCGATCGGCCGATGTCATCAGCTCACGTAGCGTTGCACGATCGGGATGCGGCGGCCGACGCCGAAGGCGAGGGGGGTGATCTTCAGACCGGGGGCGGCCTGCTTCCGCTTGTATTCGTTGAGATCCACCTTGCGGACGACGTCGTTGACGACGGCCTCGGCGAAGCCCTGCGCGACGAGGTCGGCGCGGGACAGCCCCTCCTCGACGTAGCCCCGGAGGATGGCGTCGAGCACATCGTAGGGGGGCAGACTGTCCTGATCGGTCTGGTGGGGTCGCAGCTCGGCGCTCGGGGCCTTCTCGATGGAGCTGACGGGGATGATCTCCCGCTGGCGGTTGATCCAGCGAGAAAGGGCATAGACCTGCGTCTTGAACACGTCGCTGATGACCGCAAGGCCGCCGCACATGTCGCCGTAGAGCGTGCAGTAGCCGACGGCCAGCTCGCTCTTGTTGCCGGTGGTGAGGAGGAGGGCGCCGAACTTGTTGGAGATGGCCATGAGCAGCAGGCCGCGGGCGCGGGCCTGGATGTTCTCCTCGGTGATGTCGCGCGGGCGGCCGGCGAAGAGCGGCGCGAGGGTGGACTCGGCCGCGGCGACCACATCCGCGATGGAGAGGCTGTGGTATTGGATGCCGAGGTTTTTCGCGACCGCCGCGGCGTCGTCGCGCGAGTGCTGGCTGGAGATGGCCGACGGGAGGCTGACGCCGATGACGTTCTGCGGACCGAGCGCCTCGGCGGCGATGACGGCGGTGAGGGCGGAGTCGATGCCGCCGGAGAGTCCGAGCAGGGCCTTCTGGAAGCCGGTCTTGCGGGCGTAATCGCGCACGCCGAGCACGAGCGCCTCGTAGATGTCGGCCAGTTCCTCCTGGTCGAAACTGGCGGCGAGGTGCGGTTCGGTCGTCAGGGTGCTGACCACGCGCAAATCGTCGCGGAACGCGCCGAGGCCGGCGAGCACCCCGCCCTGGGCGTCGGCCACGAGGCTGCGACCGTCGAAGAGCAGCTCGTCGTTGCCGCCGATCGCGTTGACGTAGGCGACCGGGCAGCCGAGGCGGCGCGCGGTGTCGCTCACGAGGGTGTGGCGCACGCCGCCTTTGCCGTGGTTCCACGGGCTGGCGGAGAGGTTGACCATCAGATCGCATTTGCCCGCGAGCTGCGCCACGGGGTCCGCGCCGTTGTAGAGCCGGCGGGTCGAGATCATCGCGTGCGTCCAGATGTCCTCGCAGATCGTGATGCCGATCCGGCGGCCGGCGAAGTGCACGACCGTCGGGCTGCCCGCGGGCTCGAAGTAGCGGTCCTCGTCGAACACGTCGTAGGTCGGCAGGAGGCACTTGCGGGCGGTGGCCATGATGCGCCCGTCGTGGCAGAAGGCGGCGGAGTTGAAATATGGGCGGCCCTGGCCGGTGGCGTTGGTCTCGGTGTAACCGATGACGGCTGGCACGACGCCGATGGTGGCGGCGATCTCGCGGGTGGTGCGCTCGACGTCGGCCACGAAACGCTTCTTGAAGAGCAGGTCGCGCGGCGGGTAGCCGCTCACGACGAGTTCCGGGAAGACAACCAGCTCGGCGCCCTGGGCGACCAGCGTCTGGTAGGCGCCCTCGATCAGGCGGCGGTTTCCGGCGAGATCGCCGACAATGGTGTTGATCTGGGCCAGACCGAGTCGCATGGGAAAATTGGATTAGACAAATTGCGGCCAAGCCGGCGGACTGCAACACATCATCCGTCGCCAAGGCCATGGATGACAGGCATAGCCAATGACATCGGAAGGGAACACACCTCGCCTAATCCTGGCCTCGGCCTCGCCGCGCCGGCGCGAGCTGCTGGCGCAGCTCGGCCATGAGTTTGCGATCGTGCCCGCGGAGGTGACCGAGCACGAAGCGCACGACGCCGATCCGCGCGAGATGGTGCGCCACAACGCCGCCCTGAAGGCCGATTGGGTGGCCGTCAGACACCCGGAGGCGACCGTCATCGGGGCCGACACCACGGTTTTCATCAACTCGACCGTCCTGAACAAGCCCCGCGACGCCGCCGAAGCCCGCGCCATGCTCCGGATGCTGAGCGGGCGCACCCACACGGTGTTCACGGGGCTCGCGGTGCGCCGGCTGGCCGACGGTCTGAAACTCGACCGGGGCGTGGCCAGCGAGGTGACGTTCAAGACCCTGGACGAGGCGGCCATCGGGCTCTACCTCAGCCGGGTCCATACCCTCGACAAGGCCGGCGGTTACGCCATCCAGGAGCACGGCGACCTCATCGTGGCCGGTTACACCGGGTCGTTCACGAATATCGTGGGACTTCCGATGGATGAAATGAAACAACTTTTGACTCAGGCGGGTCTAGGGCGTTGATTTTCAGACCAGTGAGCACCTCCCGTTTTGCCGGCGCCCGCGCCCGACCGCT
This sequence comes from Verrucomicrobiota bacterium, assembly GCA_049322455.1. GTDB lineage: Bacteria > Verrucomicrobiota > Verrucomicrobiia > Opitutales > Opitutaceae > Lacunisphaera. The sequence goes on from JBMOQY010000044.1 coordinate 55,054, forward strand.
GGCCCCCGAACACGAACCCTCCGACCGCTCGATCCTCATCGGCATCGTGGGCACGCTGCTGTTCCACGTCGCGCTCGTGGTGCTCTCGCCCCGGTTTGTCTTCGACGAGTTCTCCGGCGTCCACACCGGGATTCACATGAACCCCGCCAGCAGCGGCCGGACCTTCGATTTCGAGCTGGCCGACACCATCCCGGCCCCCGAGGAGGAACGCCCCCCCTTCCGTTTCGTCGAGACCAACTCCGCAGCCCCGGAGAACGAGCCGGACAAAACCGAGAACTTCAGCAACCGCAACCAGCAGTCGGCCCAGGAGGTCGCGGCGCTCGAACTCGATCCCCTGCGCCGGCCCAGTACGAAGGGCGAGGACGTGTTCAAGGACAGCACCGCCATCGTGTCCGGCGACATGGCCCCGCCCCAACTGGCGCCCGCCCCGACGATGGAACAGGCCGAACAGGAGCGGCAGTCCCGCGCCGAGCAGAAGGCCCGGATGGAGCAGGTGCCGCTCTCCGGTTTCGACAAGACCGAGGGTGATGATCCCGCAGGGATCGCCACCAACATCGCCGACAGCAAGGCGCCCTCGACCAACGCCGCCCGCGCGGTGGAGGGCGCAAAGGATGCCACCGATCCCGACGGCGGGCTGGTCGCGGTCACCTCCCAGAACGCCACGGTCCAGCCGAAGGAGCGCCCGCGCCTTGCCTCGACCTCGTTGAACCGGCAGTCGCCCTTGGCCAACCGCATCACCGGCGTGACCAATCTCGGCATCACAGGCATCGACGCCCGCTGGAGCGAATACGGCGAATACATCAACGAGCTGATCGAGATCGTGCAGATCCAGTGGTATCGCCTCCTCGCGGAAAGCCGGGTCGCGGCCCCGCGCGGCTCGAGCGTGGAGATCACCTTCAAGCTCAACGCGCAGGGCGAGACCGACATCGTGAAGGTCGTGGACGAAGGCGCGGGCCGCCAGGCGGTGTTCTCCTGCCAGCACGCCATCGAGGCCCGCCAGCCCTACCGCAAGTGGTCGGAGCAGATGATCGCCGTGCTCGGCGAGGAACAGAGCCTGACCTTCAAGTTCTACCACCGGTGACCGTGAGCTTGCCGGCCGACTTTTGGGAGACGCTGCCGCTGGGGGAGGGGGTGCGCCTGCTGCACCGCGACGCCAACGGACTGGCGGCGTTCGACAAGCCCTCCGGCGTGCTCTCGCATCCCAATGAATCGCCGGACGAGGCGCGTTCGCTCCTGACCTGCCGCTACGACCGGGAGGCCCAGTGCTTCCACTGGAAAGCCGGCGACGGCGCGGAACGCCGGCTCTGGCTGCTGAACCGCCTCGATTCGGCGACCTCGGGCGTGATCCTGGCCGCCGCCGGCGCGACGCTCGCCAGCGCTGTGCGCGAACACTTCGCCCGGAAACAGGTGCGCAAGGTCTATAACGCACTCGTCTTCGGCCGGCCGCCCAGGAAGTGCGAATGCTGGCGCGACCTGCTCGCCGTCAACAAGCAGCAGGGCCGGATCCGCACCGCCACACGCGGCAACATCCCCGCCGAAACCCAGTTTCAGTTGCTCAGGCACCAGCAGCGCAACTTCTCGACCTCGCTGGTGCGCCTGGAGCCCAAGACCGGCCGCAGCCACCAGCTCCGGGTGCAATGCGCCAAGCGCCAGCTTCCCATCGTGGGCGACCAGACCTACGGTGACTTCGCGCTCAACCGCGCCTTTGCCAAGGCCACCGGCAGCCAGCGCCTGTTCCTGCACTCACTGGAGACCGCCTTCACCTACGAGTTCGGCGGCCGAAACCACGCCTTCAAAGCCAGCGCGCCACTTCCTGCGGAATTTGAGAGGTCTTATTAGAAATAGGGTTCCTCGCTGTTTTCAATGGGTAGCGGGTAGGTCGAGGTGCCCGGCGGTGAAGTAAAGCATGGTGATAAGGTTCTCGGTGGTGCGGAAGCCGCGGGCCTTGCGTTTGACGGCGGAGAAGACGCT
>JBMOQY010000045.1:0-483827 GCA_049322455.1 Verrucomicrobiota bacterium
GGGAAGAGGCTTGGTCGGGACTACACGCCGTTTTCACGCAAGCGATCTCGCCCACGCAACAACTTGCGCGCCGCCCTTACCCCAAAAAACCCGAAAAATAGCTCCAGTAGCGGAAGTCGGGCTAATCGAGGCTGCAGCGAGCCACGGTCCAATCGACAACAAGCGCAAACTGGAACTCGAATCGTTGATGAAGGGCGCAAAAGCAGGGCTGGTTTTTGTGACGGCGGTTCCTGACCGGAATTCCCTGCATAAATACCTTAGCGAGATTGCCTGGGAAACAGAGATATGGATCGCCGACAGTCCGTCGCATATGATCCACCTGAACGGCGAGCGCTTTTTAGGGCCATACGACAGTAAGTGACCCGGTATTCCAGTTGTAGACACCCAAGTGTCAGGGGTCTGGCCGTGGATTCTCCGGTGTCTCCGAGGGCAGCTCGGGCACGTTGGCGAGGTCGCGGTCGAGGGCGGCGCCGTCGAAGGGGAGGACGATGATCTTGTTGCCGTGGCGGTCGCCGCCTTTCTCCTGATCCTTCGGCACGTCGAGCACGGCGAGGGTGAGGGCGATGACGTGGCCGTTCTCGATCACGACGCCGGGGCGCTCGAGCTTGTCCCAACGGTTCACCGTGCCATCGGTGTAACGGACGAAATCCACGCGCGGGTCGTAGGCCAGGCCGCGGAGGGTCCAGCCGGTGATGCCGTCCTTGGAAGTGAGGTGGAAGGCCTTCCGCTGGCTCCAGCTGTTGACGACGATGTGGTAGCGGCCGCCGCTGAACCACACGACCGGGTCCTCGAGGTCGCGCTGCTCCAGGCCGGTGATCTTCGGATAAATGCTCGGGCCTTGGGCGATGTAGGGTCCGAGGATGCCGGACTTGCTGAGCAGGATCTGGCCGGCGCGCGGCACGATCATGAAATCACCGTCGGGCCGGACCATCACGCTGTAGTTGGAGGCGCGCTTGCGCGTTTCGCCTTCGGTGACGATGGTGCCGAGCTTCTCCCAGGGGCCGTCGAGGGACTTGGAAACGTAGACCGTGCCGGGGCGGGTTTCGCTGATGACGATGGCGTAGCGGCCATCGGGCAGCGTGAGGGCGGTGACGTTGTGGCCTTTGCCCGCCTCGTCGTCGGGCCAGCAAAGACCCTTGTCCTCGTAAGGGCCGAGGAGGTGGTCGCTCACGGCATGCACGGCGACCGAGTCAAACCAGCCGTTGTGCCCCTTGGGCTCATCCCAGCGGCTGGCGAACAGGTGATAGCGGCCGTCGGGGCCCTGGATGATCTGGCCGTCCCAGTAGCAGTAACGGTTGGCGACGTCCTCGAGGCCGTTGCTCACGTCGCGCGGCAGCACGCCCGGTGCGCCCCAGGTGCCGGACGTCAGCGGTCCGCGGACGGGGGTCGGCTGGAAATAGTCGATGAATGTCCTGGCCGTTGGTGCCGGCGCCGCGGTGTCGGCCTGGAGGACGGCACCGAGCAACAGGACGGGGAGGAGCATGGGTTTCATAGGTTTTTCAGACCGGAGATTTTCAGGACGTTGGCGAAATCGCTCACGCGCCAGGGCGGGAGCGTGACGTGCAGGCCGGCGGCGTCGCGGGTGAAGGTGACGCGCTGGGTGCTGCCGAGCAGGGATACGGCGGTGACCTCACCGGCTAAGCCGGGGGCGCCGGCGGCGAGGGAGGTGATGGTGACGCGGTTGTCGGCCGGCCACGCGAACAAGTGGGCGTAGAGCGCGTAGGTGCCGTCGGCGGCGGGCTGGCTGCGGGTGAAACGCAGGTCCTGCGGCGTGTAGCTCACGAGCATCGCGTTGGTGATGCCACGCTCGGGGTTGCGAGCGTGGACGGCTTCCTTCGTCGGGCCCTCGCCGTGGGTGATCCACGGGCGCGTGCCGTAGATGGCCTCGCCGTGGACCGAGAGCCACTCGCCCATCTGGAGCAGGCGCAGCTGCTGGTCCTCGGGGATCGTGCCGTCGGGGCGCGGGGCGAGGTTGAGCAGGTAGGCGCCGTTCTTTGAAACGCAGTCGATGAGCTCGCGGAGCAACTCGCCGGCGTTGCGCAACACGAGGCCCTCGATCCAGCCCCAGGAATTGTGGGCGATGGAGGTGTCGCACTGCCAAAACTCCGCGGCGATGCCGGTGGGCCGGCCGCGCTCGTAATCCTTCACGGTGCCGGCGGGGTAGGCGTCGCGCTTGGTTGTGACGGTGGCGGCTACGCCCCACTCGGCGGCGCGGTTATAGTAGTAGGCGGCGAACTTAAGCTTCACGTTGTCGAGCGCCCGGGCGTTGACGCCGTTGTCGAAGAACACCATCTGCGGGCGGTATTTGTCCACGAGCTCCTGGTTGCGGCGGAGCCACTCGTTGAGGAAGGCCGGGCTCTGCGGCGCGGCGCGGCCCTCAAAGACTTCCTGGTTGCCCTCAGTGCGCTCGGCGGGCGGCTGGGGCGGGCCGTAGAAGTCGGCGGTGGCCGGGTCGAACAGGTCGGTCGCGAGACCGGCCTGCGGCCACATGAAGGCCCAGTGCTCCATGCGGTGATTGGAGAGGCAGAACACGAGCCCCTCGCGGCGCACGGCCGCGGCGAGCTCGCCCAGCAGGTCGCGCTGCGGGCCCATGTCCTTCGCGTCCCAGCGCGTGAGCGCGGAGTCATACATCGCGAAGCCGTCGTGGTGCTCGGCCACGGGCATGACGTATCTGGCGCCGGCTTTTTTGAAAAGCGCGGCCCACGCGCCGGGATCGTAGCGCTCGGCGCGGAAGAGCGGAATGAAATCCTTGTAGCCGAACTTGTCCTGGGGCCCGAATTTCTCGCGATGCCACTCCACCATCCCCCGCGTTGCATACATGTGGCGCGGATACCACTCGCTGCCGCGGCCGGGGATCGCGTAGATGCCCCAGTGGAGGAAGATGCCGAATTTCCCGTCCATCAGCCAGGCGGGGGTCTGGTAGCCGGCGCGCAGCGAATCCCAGGTCGGGGCGAACGGACCGGGCGGAATCGCGAGGGCCGGGGTGTCGAGGGTGATGCGCGCCGGAGTGGCGGCGGGCAGGCAGGAAGCACCGCCCGCTAGGACCGTCAGGGCGCCGAGGATGCGGCGGAGATGATTCACCGCAGTGAAATCTTGAACACCACGGGACCGGCCGGGCCGGCGGGCGCGCCCGCATCGAGCACGAGGGCGGCGGCGGTCTGTTGCCATTTCACCGGGGCGGCGGTGCCGAGCAGTTCCACGCCGGTGATGGCGCGGTCGAGGCGGCCGGCGGCGGTGCCGAGGGCCGCGACGCGCACCGGGGCGGCGGGGCGCACGAGGCCGATCACGTAGAGCGTGCGGCCGTCCTTCGATTGGGTGAACCGCACGTCGTCGGCCGTGTAGGGTTTGCCCTTGCCCTCGTTGAAGCCCTGGGCCGTGAGTTCGACGCCCCCGGAGGCCGGGCCTTCGCCGAAGATCTGCCACGGGCGCGTGCCGAGGATGGCCTCGCGGTTCACGTCCATCCACGCGGCGATGCCTTCGACCACGGCGAGGGCATGGTCGTCGGGTGTGCCGTCACCGCGCAGCGGGATGCTGAGGAGGAGATTGCCGTTCTTGCTGACGATGTCGGCGAGCATCTGCAGGACGGTGGCGGCGCTCTTGTAGCGGTTCTGCTTGGCGAGGTTCCGGTCGTAGTGCCAGCTGCCGATGCAGGTGCAGGTCTGCCACGGGAGGGGCTGGATGTCGTTGGGCGCGCCGCGTTCGACATCCCACACGAGGGCGCGTTTCTGGTCGGCGGTGAGCACCTTGCCGAGGAGCACGTTGTCGGCCTTGCCGCCGTTGCGGGCGGCGCCCTGGTTGTAATAGTGCGCGGCGATCTTCAGGCCGGCGTCGCTCACGGGCCAGAGGGGCAGGGCGGTGTCGTCGAAGTAGAGCAGGTCGGGCTGGAACCGGTTGAGGAGGTCCATCGTGCGGTCGTAGAACCGCTCGCAGTAGGCCTGGTCGGGCGGGGTGATGCCGTGGCCCCAGTCCCAGCGATCGTGGATCGAGCGGGGGTCCGCGAAACCCGGGGCGGGCGCGTGGCGCTGCTCGTAGAGGTCCTGCGGGTCGAGCCCCTCCCACCACGTGCCCCGGCCGTCGGCCTTCGTGAGCTTGCCGTCGTAGGGCACGCCGGCGAGCGGGCCCTTCCGGTCGGCGCCCTGCGCGGGCTCATACCAGCTCCAGGCGTGGGCGGCGTGGACGCTGACGCCGAACTTCAGGCCGTGGGCCCGCGCGGCCCGGGCCCAGCCGGCGATGAGATCCTTCTTGGGGCCGACGCGGACCGAATTCCACGGCTGGTATTTCGAGTCCCAGAGGTCGAAGTTGTCGTGGTGGTTGGCGAGGGCGAAGAAATACTGGGCGCCGGCGCGCTTGTAGAGGGCGAGGAGCTTGTCGGGGTTCCAGTTCTCCGCCTGCCAGCGGTGGATGACGTCCTTGAAGCCGGTTTGCGACGGGTGGCCGTAGGTCTCGCGGTGGAAGGTCGTGACGTTGGGGCCCCAAGCGGGGCCATCCTCGAAATACAGGTGGCGCGCATACCAGTCGCCCATGCCGGGCTCGCATTGCGGCCCCCAGTGGGCCCAGATGCCGAACTTCGCATCGCGGAACCATTCGGGCGCCTCGTAGCCGCGCAGCGATTCCCAGGTCGGTGCGAAGGGGCCGGCGGCGACGGGTTCGCGGGCGGTGCCGACGATGACGGACGGTGCGGCGTCGCTCGGGATCGCGGCAAGCGCGGCGGCGGGCAGGAGGCAGGACAAGAGGACGGACAGGGGGCGAACGCGGGTCTTCATGAGGAGGGGGACATCCGGCGCAGGCTGGTTACCGGTCGGGTGGGGATGGCCACACCCTGTAGATTCCGGGCGGCTTCGCCACTTCCGTCACATGGAGATAGCAGGCCGGATGATGGACAAGACGGACGGGCGAGGTAGGGCGAATCCTCCGGATGAGCCGTTGAGACCAACGCAGGCTTTCGGCCGGGTTAGGGGCCACGGCTCGTCGGGACGACTCGCCCTACCTGGCGCGCACGAGGTGTGTCTCTACATGGAAGGCGGCGGCAGCACGACGTGTGTCGGGGCGTTGCGGTCGCAGGTGAGCACGCCGTCCTGCTCGAACAGTTCGGCGACCTGGATCGAGCTGCGGCGGAGTCCGGGGTTATCCTTGTCGTCGGGGCTGATGGTGCCGTTACGGCCGGGATGGGTGAAGTAGAACACATAGGCGCGGTCGCCGCTGACGACGACACCGGGATGGCCGCCGTTCACGCCGTCGTCGGCGCCCGTGCCGGGCACGCCGAGCAGGTTGCCGGCCTGCGCGGTCCAGGTCTCGAGGTCGGCGGAGCGATAGACGCCGAGACCCTTCCAGAGGTCCACGAGCATCCAATACGTGCCGCGCCAGCGGAAAACGAACGGGCCCTCGCCAGGCCGCTCGCCGACGCCGCTGCACTTGCCCCGGTCAGTCCAGGTGAAGAGGTCGGGGCTGTCGGCGTAGTAGATGGATTTGCCGTCGCGCTCGTTGTTATACCACAGGCGCCAGCCGCCGCCGGGGAGCGGATGAACGGCGGCGTCGATCACGCGGTCGGAGGCGAGGGTGAGGGCGGACTCGTATTTCCACTTCTGCAGGTCGGTGCTGGTGAGGTGCACGATGCGGCGCGGGTGCTGCCAGTCTTCGAAGATGCCGGGCACGACCGTGAGATACATGTGGTGCGTGCCATCCGGCGCGGTGATGACGTCCGGCGCCCAGTGCGTGGGCTCGGCGCCGCCGATGTCGGCGGGCAGTTCGATGTCGGCCGCGCCGAGGTAGGTCCACTTCGCGCCGTCGGCCGACTCGGCGATGCCGATGCGGCAGCCGTGGACCCAGGCCACGCCGGACAGGCCGGGCTGGTTGGCGCGGCGGTTGGTGTAGAACATCCACCAGCGCTCGGTCCGGGGATTCCACACCACGACCGGATCGGCCGCGCCGTCGTAAACCGGATCGCGGAAGAGCGGCTTGGGGGCGACGGGCTCCGCCTGTAACCACGAAAACCACGAAACACCCGAAAGCAGAAGGAGTGCTTGGATGACGCGCACGAGGGAAGGGAGATTGTCGGCGGAGGACGGGGTTCAGGGGACCCCGCCCTGCAATCAAGAGACGCTCACAGTTCCAGCACGACCACCGATTTTGCGGGCAGCTCGACGGTGAGCTTGCCGTCGGCGAGTGCGGCGCCGGTGAAGGCGGCGGGCTTGACGACATCGGGCGCGGCGAAGGTGTTGTGCGCGTCCATCGTGCCGGCGGTGAGGATGCGGCCGGTGACGGCGCCGCTCTTCACGCCCTCGAGCGTGGCGGTGAGCGTGACGGCGTCGTGGGGGTGCAGGTTGACGAGCGAGAGGTGGACCTTGCCGGCGGCATCGCGCGAGGCGGAGGCGCTCACGCGCGGGAGCTTCTCGGCGCCGAAGACGTAGTCGGGCGTCTGCAGGTCGAGCTTCAGCGACGTGGCGCCCTGGTGGACCTTGAACATCTCGAAGACGTGGTAGGTGGGCGTGAGGAGCAGCTTCTCCTTCTCGGTGAGGATGACGGCCTGGAGCACGTTCACCATTTGCGCGATGTTGGCCATCGTCACGCGGTCGGCGTGTTTCTGGAAGATGTGCAGGTTCAGGCCGGCGACGATGGCGTCGCGCAGGGTGTTGTTCTGCCGGAGGAAGCCGGGGTTGGTGCCGGGTTCGACGTCATACCAGGTGCCCCACTCGTCCACGACGAGGCCGACCTTCTTCTGCGGGTCGTATTTGTCCATGATCGCGCTGTGGCGCGCGACGAAGGTCTCCATGCGGAGGGTGTTCCGCATCGTGGTGAACCACTGCTCCTCGGGGAAGCCGGTGGCGGGGCCCTTCTTGCCCCAGTTGCCGGTGGGCAGGGTGTAGTGGTGGAGCGAGAGGCCGTTCATGTGGCGCGCGGCGCTGGCCATGAGCTCCTCGGTCCAGGCGTAGTCGTCGCCGCTGGGGCCGACGGCGATGCGCTGGATGCGGAAGGCGCGGTCGTAGTTTTTGATGAACGTGTTGTAGCGCTTGTAAACGTCGGCGTAATACTCGGGGCGCATGTTGCCGCCGCAGCCCCAGGTCTCGTTGCCGATGCCGATGTATTTCACGCGCCAGGGCTGCTCGCGACCGTGGGCACGGCGGAGGTTGGCCATGGGGGACTGGGCGTCGCTGGTCATGTATTCGACCCACTCCATCGCCTCCTGCACGGTGCCGCTGCCGACGTTGACGGAGACGAAGGCCTCGCAGCCGAGCTGCTCGACGAGGTCGAGGAACTCGTGCGTGCCGAAATGGTTGTTCTCCACCACGCCGCCCCAATGGGAGTTATACATGGAAGGGCGCTGCTCGCGCGGGCCGATGCCGTCCTTCCAGTGGTATTCGTCGGCGAAGCAGCCGCCCGGCCAGCGGAGGACGGGGATGTGCAGGTTCTTCAGCGCGGCGACGACGTCGTTGCGGATGCCGCGGGTGTTGGGGATGGGCGAGTCGGGGCCGACCCAGAGGCCCTCGTAGATGCAATGACCGAGGTGCTCGGCAAAATGGCCGTAGATCTCGCGGCTGATGACCGGGCCGGGCTGGTCGGCGCGGAGCGTGAGGGTGGCGGGCTCGCCGGCGCGGAGCACCGGGGCCGCTTGGAAGGCCAGCAGGCCCAGCAGGGGAAGGACGCGTTTCATGGGGAGGGGTGGGGTGGCTCAGGGTTGGCCGTCCGGGCGGAGCCGCAACCGGCCCCCCGCTTGACCGTCATCCCGCGCGCCGGCCCCGGCTGCCGGACAATCCGAAGCGACTGCCTTTTGACGGCTGTAAAATTAGCCCCAGAACACACGGAACGCACCGAAATCCTATCCCCCCCCGCCCGCAGCATCACGAACCCAGGTTCGATTTCCGTGTGTCTGTGTATTCCGTGGTTTAACCCCGTCTGTCTTCCGTCTTCCCTCGTCCGCCCTCTGATTCCATGAACAAACTCCTTCACGGCACCTGTTACTACCCCGAGCTCTGGCCCGAGTCTGAAATTCCCCGCGACATCGCCGAGATGAAGAAACTCGGCCTGAACATGGTGCGGATCGGTGAGTTCGCCTGGTCGAAGATGGAGCCCGACGAGGGCAAGGTCTCGGTGGATTTCTTTGTGCGCGTGCTCGACCAGCTGCACGCGGCCGGGATCGGCGTGGTCTATTGCACGCCCACGCCTACGCCGCCGGTGTGGCTCACGCACGGGCACCCCGACCGCTGCTTCGTGGACGCCGAGGGCCGCGTGATGAGCCACGGCGCGCGCCAGCACGCCAGCTACGAGCACCCCGTGGTGCGCGCGGCTTGCCTGCGCATCGTCGAGACTTTGGCCAAGGCCGTCGGCCGCCACCCGGCCATCCTCGCCTGGCAGATTGACAACGAGTTCAAGTGCCACGTCGGCGAGGATTTCAACCCGCACGCCGTCGCCCACTGGCACCGCTGGCTCGCGGCGCGCTACGGCACGATCGAAAAGCTGAACGCCGCCTGGGGCACCGAGATCTGGAGCGAGCGCTACCAGCGTTTCGACCAGGTGCCCGCGCCCGTGCGCACGCCCTTCCTGCACAACGCCTCGCTCAGCACCGCCTACCGGATGTTCTGCCGCGAGAGCATCGCGGAGTTCCAGGACGCGCAGTGCGCGGTCATCCGCCGCCACTCGGACAAGCCGATCACGCACAACACCGTCACCTTCTTCTCGGTGGCCCACGAGCGGCTGTTCGCGAACCTCGATTTCGCCTCCTTCGACGACTACCCGCCGCGCGACAACTGGCCGGCCATCGTCTTCGACAACGACCTCTGCCGCCCGGTGAAACCCGGCCGCGCCCACTGGTTCATGGAAACCAGCGTTGCGCACAACGGCTGGTTCGGGAACCACGAGGTCACGCATCCCCCGGGCTTCCTCGCCGCCGAGGCGGTGGCGTCGTTCGGTCTCGGCGCGCAGGCGATCAATTACTGGCTCTGGCGCCAGCAGCGCACCGGCTGCGAACTGCCGCACAGCGCGATCCTCAGCACCTGGTTTAAGCCGTCCGTCGGCTACACCGCCGTGCAGGCCGTCGAGGCCGCGCGCAAGCAGCTCGAGCCGCTGATGCTCGCGAGCCGGCCCGCCGTCGCCGAGGCGGCGGTGACGTGGTCCGACCTCGGCCGCGCCATGCTGCAGACCGAGCCGCTCGGCGGCCGCCCCGGCTACGAAATGGATTTCAACAAGGTCGTCGCGCAATGGCACGGCCTGCTGCTCGCGGCCGGCATCCACCGCGACGTCCGTTTCGAGGGCGCGGCGCTCGACGGCCTCAAGCTCCTCATCACGCCCGTGATGCCCTACGTGTCGCCGGAGTTCCTCGCCAAGGTGGAGAAATTCGTCCGCGCCGGCGGCGTGTGGATCTGCGCGCCGACCACCGGCACGCGCGGCGCCGAGCACACGGTGCCAACCGACGCCGGTCTCGGCCTCGTGGAGGCCTTTGCCGGCGTCGAGACGGTCTTCTCGTTCCCCATCACCGGCACCGGCTCGACCGGCAAGGCCTTCGGCCTCACCGCCCCGGTTGCCGGCTGGTGCTCGGCCCTGCGCCCCGCGTCCTCCGCCACGCGGGTCCTCGGCATGCTCAAGAGCGAGCAGGCGCCCGGCCTCGCGTTCCTCACCGAGCGCAAGCTCGGCCAGGGCGCGGTCGTCGTCCTCGGCGCGCTGCCCGACGGCAAGGCCGGCGCGAAGCTGCTCGCCAAGCTCGTCGCCCACTACGCCAGGCAGGCCGGCATCACCCTCCGCTTCGACGCCACGCCCGGCACGCTCGTGTGCCCGCGCACGACCAAGGAGGGCAAAAAACTTTGGGTCGTCGTGAACATGAACGGCAAGGGTGGGCGGGTCCGCGTCCCCAAGGGTGCGACCGACGCCCTCACCGGCAGGAAACTCCCCGCCGGTCCCCTCAAGCTCGCCCGCTACGCCTGGCGGGTGGTGCGGCATTGAGGCAGGGCCTGCATCGATTCGAACCGGGAAAGGCTTTCGGACGCTCCGAAACGCCGTCTCGGGTATATGATTGACTTCGCTCATATAAAATGAGCCCCTGTGCGTCCGCCCCATGCGCGTCCCCCGCCACATCGTCGAAAGCCGCCACGAGCGCCTGCGCGCGCTGATCCGTACCGACGGCTTCCTGCCGGTGGCGGAGATCTGCCGCCGCCTGGGGATCTCGGCGGCGACCGCCCGCCGCGACCTGGCGGAGGCGGCGGCCGGGGGCCACATCACCCGCACGCGCGGCGGGGCGCTGGCCGACTACAACACCTCCTTCGCCTCCCTCGGCGAGCGCTCCGGCCGGGCCCGCACCGCCAAGGGCCGCATCGCCGCCGCCGCCGTGGCGAAGATGCCGCGCCGCGGCACCGTCTTCCTCGACGCCGGCACCACCGTGCAGGCGGTCGCGCGCCAGCTCCTGCGCGCCCGTCGCGCCCTCAAGGGCCTGACCGTCGTCACCAACAGCCTGCCCGTCGCCACGCTGCTGGGCGGGGCGCCCGGACTCGACCTGCACGTGCTCGGCGGCACCTTCCTGCACCGGCAGGCCGCCCTGCTCGGGGCCGACGCCGTGCGCGCGCTGGCCGGCTGGGACTTCGACGTGGCCTTCCTCGGCGGCGAGGGCCTGGATGCGGGCGGCATCACCAATTCGCACGCCGAGATCGCCGCGTTCCAGCAGGCCGTCCTCCGGCGCGCCGCGCTGGCCTGTTTCTGCCTGGATGCCTCCAAGCTCGGCCGCGCCACCCCGCACCGCGTCGCCGGCTGGGACCGCTCGGGGATCCTCATCACCGACGCCACGCCCGCGCAGCTCGCCGCCGCCGGCGTCGTGCTGCCCCCTGAGCGGATCGTCTCGGCAAAGTAACTTTCATCCCCAAACCTTTTGACCACGGATTGCACGAATGATCACGGATCGATTCCATCACTCCCGTGCCCGTCATCCTGCCTGTCAGCCGAAGGCCGGGCGGCGGCTCAGAATGACGCAGCGAATACGAGTCTGCCATCCGTGTTCATCCGGGCAATCCGTGGTTAACCTCCCTTTTCCAACATGAGCTCCTATCACTACGTCAATTTCGGCTGGGACGACGCCAAAGCCGCGTCCCTCGATCCCGTCGGCCGCCTCGTCTATCGCTCGAACCTGCTCGGTTCCGACCAGCGCATCACCAACACCGGCGGCGGCAACACGTCGTCGAAGATCACCGAAAAGGATCCGCTCACCGGCCAGCCGGTCGAGGTGCTCTGGGTCAAGGGCTCGGGCGGCGACCTCCGCACCAGCACGCGCGAGAACTTCTCGTCGCTCTACCAGCAAAAGCTGCTCGACCTGCAGAAACTCTACGCCGCCCGCGCCGACCAGGGCCTCAAATCCCCCGCCGAGGACGACATGGTCGGCATGTACACGCACACCACGTTCAACCTGAACCCGCGCGCCTCCTCCATCGACACGCCGCTCCACGCTTTCCTCCCCGGCAAGCATGTGGACCACATGCACCCCAACGCGATCATCGCCATCGCGGCGTCAAAGAACTGCGAGAGGCTCACGCAGGAGATCTTCGGCGGCAGGATGGCCTACGTGCCGTGGATGCGCCCGGGCTTCGAGCTCGGCCTCGCCATGCAGAAGATCGCGCGGGAGAACCCCGGCGTGCAGGCCATCATGATGGGCCAGCACGGCTTCATCTCGTGGGACGACGACGACAAGAGGTGCTACACGCTCACGCTCGATTTCATCGAGCAGGCCTCCGCCTACATCGAGAAGAAATACGCCGCGAAGGGCGGCGACGCGGCGGCCTTCGGCGGCGCCAAATACCAGACGCTCGACGAGGCGGAGCGCCAGGCGGCCTTCGCCGCCATCCTCCCGTGGCTCCGCGGCCAGGTTTCCCAGGAGAAACGCTTCATCGGCACCGTCCAGGACGACGCCAGGATCCTGCGCTTCGTGAACTCCAGGGACGCCGCGCGGCTCGCCGAGCTCGGCACGAGCTGCCCCGACCACTTTCTGCGCACCAAAATCAAGCCGCTCTACGTGGACTGGAACCCGCAGGCCGAGGACGTGGCCGCGCTGAAGGCCAAGCTGGCCGCCGGCCTCGAACAATACCGCAAGGACTACGCCGCCTACTACGCGAAGTGCAAACACGCCAACTCGCCCGCGATGCGCGACCCCAACCCCACCGTCGTGCTCATCCCCGGCCTCGGCCTGATCGCGTGGGGCAAGGACAAGTCCGAGTCGCGCGTCACCGCCGAGTTCTACAACTGCGCCGTCGAGGTCATGCGCGGCGCCGAGGCCATCGACGAATACATCGCCCTCCCGCAGCAGGAGGCCTTCGACATCGAATACTGGCTGCTCGAGGAGGCGAAGCTGAAGCGCATGCCCGCCGAGAAGGAGCTCGCCCGCCAGGTCGTCGTCGTCATCGGCGCCGGCTCGGGCATCGGCAAGGAGACCGCCCACCGCCTCGTGAAGGAGGGTGCGCACCTCGTGTGCGTCGATCTCAACGCCGAGGCCGCCGCGGCCACCGCGAAGGAGATCACCGACAAACACGGCGTCGGCATCGGCGTGGCCGGCACGGGCGTGTCCAACTGCGGCCCGGCCCTCGGCCTCGCCGCCAACATCACCGACCGCGCCAGCATCCGCCGCATGCTCGACCAGGTCGCGCTCGCCTACGGCGGCTTCGACTCCATCTGCGTCACCGCCGGCATCTTCGTGCCCCCCGACACCACCGGCCACATCCCCGACGACAAGTGGGCGCTCACCTTCGGCATCAACGTCACCGGCAGCTACCTCGTCGGCGACGAGGCCGCCAAGACCTGGAAGGAGCAGGGCCTGCGCGGCAACCTCGTCCTCACGACCTCGGCCAACGCCGTCGTCGCGAAGAAGGGCTCGCTCGCCTACGACACCTCCAAGGCCGCCGCCAACCACCTCGTGCGCGAGCTCGCCATCGAGCTGGCCCCGCTGGTGCGCGTCAACGGCGTCGCTCCCGCCACCGTCGTGCAGGGCTCCGCCATGTTCCCGCGCGACCGCGTCATCGGCTCGCTCGCCAAATACAACATTCCGTATAAGGATGACGAGGCGACCGACTCCCTCGTGAAGAAACTGGCCCAGTTCTACGCCGACCGCACGCTGACCAAGGCGCCCATCACCCCCGCCGACCAGGCCGAGGCCTACTTCCTCCTCGTCTCCCCGCGCCTCAGCAAGACCACCGGCCAGATCCTCGCCGTGGACGGCGGCCTCCACGAAGCCTTCCTGCGATGATTTCCAATCGTTCTCTCAATCGCAAGCTTTCCCCCGCTCTCCGAACTTTCCAAAGCACCGAGATTACGAGAAAGCTGAGGAGAACGAGAAAGATTCCGCCCCTTCCCCTTCCCACTTAAACTCAAAGTATGGCGAAGCCATTACATTGCGCGGCCGTCGATCTCGGCGCCACCAGCGGCCGCGTCATCCTCGGCACCTGGCGGACCGGCGGGAGGGGCTTTACGCCCCGGCTCGATCTCCAGGAAGTCCACCGCTTCCCCAACGCGTTCAGGTCCGTCGGCGGCCACGATTACTGGGACATCGCCGGCCTGTGGCAGGAGGTGCAGACCGGCCTGCGCGCCGCCGTCGCCGCCCTGCCCAGGGGCGCGAAACTCGCCTCCGTCGGCGTGGACACCTGGGGTGTGGACTACGTGCTGGTCAACGACGCGGGCCGCATCGTCTTCCCGGTGCATGCCTACCGCGACAGCCGCACCCAGGCCGGCCTGCAAAAACTGGCCCACACCCGCGCGGCGCTCGAGCGCATCTACGCCGCCACCGGCATCCCCAACGTCTTCTACAACTCCAGCCTCCAGCTGGCGGAGACGGTCGCGAGCTGCCCGGCCGTCACCGATCTCGCCACGCGCTGCCTCTTCCTGCCCGACTATTTCAACTACCTGCTCTCGGGCCGCATGGAGAACGAGATCTCGTTCGCCAGCACCACGCAGTTGCTCGACGTGCACGGCCGCGACTGGTCCCGCGCCACGCTCGATCATTTCCACCTCCCGGCGAACTGGTTCACCCCCCCGATCCTCGCCAACACCGTGCTCGGCCCCGTCACCGGCCTGCCCGGACTGAAGGGCGTCAAGGTCGTCGCCGTGCCCGGTCACGACACGGCCGCGGCCTACGACGCCATGCCGGCCGACCCGGCGGGCGGCGACCTCTACATCAGCTCCGGCACCTGGTCGCTCGTCGGCTTCGAGAGCGCCACGCCCGTGCTCGGCCCCGCGGCGCTGGCGGCGCGCATCTCCAACGAGCGCACCGGCGACGGCCGCTACCGCCCGCTGACGAACGTGATCGGCCTCTGGCTGCTCGAGGGCACGCTGAAGGAGTTCGCCGCGCGGCCGCGGAACGACCGTGAGTGGGCGAGGTTGCTTAAAGCCGCCGCCGCGCTGCCTTCCGCGGTGATTGCTCCGAATGTGGGAGGGCCTTTGCGTCCCGACAGCTTGGGCTCGGGGAAGTCGGGGCATAAAGCCCCCCCCGCCTGGCTCGATGTCACCGACCCCGCCTTCGTCAACCCGCCGTCCATGCGCGCCGCCATCGACGCCCAGCTCAGGAGGCGCCGGCTCGCCGCGCCGAAAAACCTCGCCGGCTACGTCCGCCTCATCTGCGATTCACTCGGCCGGGGCCACGCCGACGCCCTGCGCAATTTCGAGCAGCTCGCCGGCCGCACCTTCAAGCGCATCCTCGTGGTCGGCGGCGGCTCGAAGAACCGCCTGCTCTGCCAGGCCACCGCCGACGCCGCCGGCCTGCCGGTCGTGTCGTTCTCCATCGAGGGCACGGCCGTCGGCAACCTTGCCAGCCAGCTCATCGCCCTCCGGGCCGTGCCGGACCTCGCCACCTTCCGCCGCCACCTCGCCGCAAACCTCAAACAGACCGTGTATCTGCCTCAATCGTTCTCTTAATCATTGGCGTTCTCGTTCTCCCGGTTCGGAAGATCGAGATTACGGGAAAGATTCGGAGAGCGAGAACGATTTAATCCATGACCTCCAAACAGATCTCCGCCGCCTACCGGCTCGCCCGCCGGCGCTACGCCGACCTCGGCGTGGACACCGAAGCCGCCATCCGCGCCGCGCTGCGCATCCCCATCTCCCTCCATTGCTGGCAGGCCGACGACGTCCGCGGCCTCGAAACGCCGAAACCCGGCGTGGACGCGGGCGGCATCATGGCCACCGGCGGCTATCCCGGCCGCGCCCGCAACGGCGACGAGATGCGCGCCGACCTCGACCAGGTGCTGAAGCTCCTTCCCGGCAAGCAACGCCTCAACCTCCACGCCTTCTACGCCGAGACCGGCGGCAGGGCCGTGGACCGCGACGAACTGGAGCCGCAGCACTTCGCCCGCTGGCTCGGCTGGGCCAAATCACGCCGCGTCGGCCTCGACTTCAACCCGACCTACTTCGCGCACGAGCTGGCCAGCTCCGGCTACACGCTTTCCAGCGCCGATCCCGCCGTCCGCCGGTTCTGGATCCGCCACGGCCGCGCCTGCCGCCACATCGCGGAGAGCTTCGCCAAGACCCTCGGCTCGCCCTGTGTGCACAACCACTGGGTGCCCGACGGCGCCAAGGACGAGCCCGCCGACCGCTTCGGCCCGCGCGAGCGCCTCGCCGCGTCCTACGACGCCATCTTCGCCGACAAGTCGGTGAACCGGAAACTCTGCGTGGACGCCGTCGAGGGGAAGCTCTTCGGCCTCGGCTCCGAGGCCTACGTGGTCGGCTCGCAGGAATTCTACTCCAACTACGCGCTCTCCCGCGGCCTCGTGCTCTGTCTCGATCTCGGCCACTACCATCCGACCGAGTCGGTCGCCGACAAGGTCTCGGCCCACCTCCAGTTCCACAAGAAGCTGCTCCTCCACACCAGCCGCCCGATGCGCTGGGACAGCGACCACGTCGTCATCCTCGACGACGCCGTGCGCAACCTCTTCCTCGAGATCGCCCGCGGCGACGCGTGGGACCGCGTCTATGTCGCGCTCGATTTCTTCGACGCCGCCATCAACCGCATCGCGGCCTACGTCACCGGCACGCGCGCCTCGCGCCAGGCCATCCTCTGCGGCCTGCTCGACCCGACCGCCGCCCTCCAGGCCGCCGAGGCCGCCGGCTGCGGCCACGAGCGCCTCGCGCTGATGGAGCTCACGCGCTCGCTCCCCTGGGGCGCCGTGTGGGACGAGCTCTGCCAGCGCGAGGACGTCCCCGCCGGCGCCGACTGGCTCAAGGACATCAGCCGCTATGAGAAAGCGGTGCTTTCGAAGCGCGGCTGATGCCGTTTAAGTTTAAGTCGAGAGTTTAAGGCCAAAAGCACGCCGCACCTCTACTCTGCACGCCTGAGGTCTTTCGCTTAAACTTCCAACTTCAACTTCCACTTGCGTTTCGAGCGTGACGTCACTTCCAAGCGATCTTGAACACCAAGAGCCAAGCAGCCAAGGGTCCGAAAAAGCCACCAAACGCGCAGCCAACTCTTCACCACTGAGCTACACTGAGAGTGCCCACGGAATACACGGAACACACAGAATTCCCAACCAAGCAGCCCGCATGAATTTCTCGTCCTTCCGTGTCTTCAGTGTGTTCCGTGGGCCAACCCTGCCTTGGTCCGATCCGTGCCCATCCGTGCAATCTGTGGTTAAATCTCCCTCGCCATGAACTCCCCCGGCTCCCACCCCGACGTCGTCCTCATCGGCAGCGGCGTCATGTCCGCCAACCTCGGCGCGCTGCTCAAGCGCCTCGACCCCGCGCTGAGGATCCAGGTGTATGAGGCGGCCGACGAGCTGGCCTACGAGGCCTCCAACGGCTGGAACAACGCCGGCACCGGCCACGCCGGCATCTGCGAACTCACCTACACGCCCGCGCGCGACGCCGCCGGCCGGGTGAAGGTGCAGAAGGCCATCGATATCTTCCAGGAGTTCGAGCAGACGCTCCAGTTCTGGGCCCAGGCTGTCGCCAGCGGGATGATCGCGCACCCCAAGGACTTCATCAATCCGGTCCAGCACATCAGCTTTGTGCACGGCGCGGAGCACGTGGATTTCCTCCGTTCGCGTCACGCCGGCCTGTCGGCCCACCACTTCTTCCGGGAGATGGAATTCACCACCGACCCCGCGAAGATCGGCGCCTGGGCCCCGCTGCTCACCGAGGGCCGCGACCCCGCCGAGCCGATCGCCGCCACCAAGATGGACGGCGGCACCGACATCAACTTCGGCGTCCTCTCCCGGAAACTCCTCGCCTGGCTCGCCGCGCAGGACGGCTGCGGCGTCGCCGCCGGGCACAAGGTCGTCGGCCTTGCCCGGGCCGGCGCGGGCTGGGACGTGACCGCCCGCGAGCTCAAGACCGGCACGGAGCGCACCGTGCGCGCGAAGTTCGTCTTCGTCGGCGCCGGCGGCGGCAGCCTGCGGCTCCTGCAACTGGCCGGCCTGCCCGAGGCGAAGGGCCTCGGCGGCTTCCCCATCGGCGGCCACTGGCTCGTGTGCGACAAGCCCGAGATCGTCGCCCGCCACCAGGCCAAGGTTTATGGCCAGAACCTGCCCGAGGCGCCCACGATGGCCATTCCCCACCTCGACACCCGCATCCTCGACGGCAAAAGGACGCTCCTCTTCGGCCCCTTCGCCGCGTGGACCACGCGGTTTCTCCACCGCACCGGCAGTTGGACCGACCTCCCGGCGACCGTGAAGCCGCACAACGTGACGACCCTGCTCAAGATCGCCGCCACCAATTTGCCGCTCGTGCGCTACCTGATCCAGCAGGGCACGCAGAGCATGGCCGACCGCATGCGCGTGCTGCGCCTCTTCTATCCCCGCGCGCAGGAGGGCGACTGGCAGCTCAAGGACGGCGGCATTCGCGTGCAGGCGATCAAGAAGACCGACGGCGAGGCCGGCATCGTGCACTTCGGCACCGAGGTCCTCACCAGCGCCGACGGCAGCATGTCCGCCCTCCTCGGCGCTTCCCCCGGCGCCTCGGTCTGCGTGAACATCGTCACCGAGGTCATCCGCAAGAGCTTCCCGCATCTCACCGAAGGCGAGGAAGGCAGGAAGCGCCTGCAGGCACTGATTCCGACGTATGGCGTGGACTACCGTCAGCCTGCGAACGCGGCCAAGTTTGCCGATCTCCAGCGCCGCGCGAAAGTCGCGCTGAAGCTGGTTTGAAGCTTTCAGCTATCAGCGTTCAGCCGGAGAAACAGCCGCCTGCCTTGTCGCGGCTCATTTCCCCGCTGCAATCGCCGCACCCACTTCGCGTGGCTTCGCGCCGGTGGCCAGCATGGCCCGGACGAGCAGGTCGATAGACACGTTCGATTCCCCGGCTTCGAGCTTGGCGACGCGGGACTGGCTGGAGCCCAGCCGGCGGGCCAGCTCGGACTGGGAGTAGCCGAGATGGGTCCGGCGTTGCGCTCCGTGTGGCCAATCCCTCCGCGCTCTCGGCGTCCTCCGTGCTAAACCGGTTTGGAGGGTTGCGAACGGCGGGTGGATCGCAAGGGTGGGCCGCATGAACCGCATTTCCCGGGCCGTCGCCGGCCTGCTGATCCTCAACATCACGGTGTTTGCCGGCGGCCTGCTGCCAGGCTGGCGGGCTCCGCTGGCGGAGCTGGGGGCGCTGTGGTTCCCGGCGAACGGGCACTTCGGGGTGTGGCAGGCCGTGACCTACATGTTTCTGCATGCGGACTTCGGCCACCTCTTCTTCAACATGTTCGCGCTCGTCTCCTTCGGCACGATCCTGGAACGGGAATGGGGCGGGGGCCGGTTCCTGACTTTCTATTTTCTCTGCGGCATCGGCGCCGGCCTGATCCAGACGGGCATCAACTGGCACGAGTTCGGCGAACTCCAAGGCCGGCTCGTCGCGGCCGGGATGGCGCCGGCCGAAGTCAACGACCTGCTCACGACCGGACGCGGCCACATCCCGTCGGACCCCGCGGTCGAGGCGACGCTCCACGATCTCTACCGGGTTTACATCGGCCGCATGGTCGGCGCTTCCGGCGCGATCTACGGTCTCCTCGTGGCGTTCGGCTGCCTCCATCCCAACGCGAAACTCGCCCTGATGTTCGTGCCGGTGCCGGTGGCCGCGAAGTTCGTCATCCCGCTCCTCCTCGCCCTCGATCTGTTTTCCGGCGTCACCGGCTTCTCCCTCTTCGGCGCCGGCGTCGCCCACTTCGCCCACCTCGGCGGCGCGCTCATCGGCTTCCTCCTCATGCGGCTCTGGCGGGAGCGCCGCGCGCCGCCGGTGCCGGGTTGCCGCGACCAGCCGTAGGGGGATTGGGGCGGAGGACCGAGGCCGGATGACCGAAAACCTGCGGCAGTCCGGCCCCGCGGCCTCCGGCCCAAACCGGTTTGCTACGCCACCTCGATCATCGCCTTCAGGACGGCCGGGTTGCCGGCGATGTCCCGGGGGAACACGGCGGGAGTCTCGGCGAGTTTGAAGCGGTGCGTGATCCAGGGACGCGTGTCCACCTTGCCCTCCTCGACGAGGCGGATGACCTCGCGGAACGTGGCAGGCAGGGCGTTGCGGCTGCCCATCACGGTGAGCTCGCGGCGGTGGAAGTTGGGGTCGTTGAACGTGACGTCGCCCTGGAACAGGCCGACGAAGACGATGCGTCCGCCGTGCGCCGCAAGGTCGAAGCAGCCCGTCATCGAGCCGGGGTGGCCGGTGGCGTCGAGCACGCAGGTCGGCAGATCGCCGCCGCCGATGAGCTTCAGTTCCTCGATGGCCGTCGCGCCGGGCTTGAGCGTGTGAGCCACCCCGAGGTGCTTCCGGCAGAACTCCAGGCGCGCGTCGCTCACGTCCATCACGGCGGGCGTGGCGCCGGTGACCTTGGCGAACTGGATCACGCTGAGCCCGATCGGGCCGGCGCCGATCACGAGGATGAAGTCGTCCTTCCCGGGCGCGGCGCGCTCGACCGCGTGCGCGCCGATGCCCAGCGTCTCGACGAGGGCGAGCTGCTCGTAGCCGAGCTTGACGGACTTGTGCAGCTTGCGGGCGGGCACACGGAGCAGGGGAACCATGCCGCCGTCGGTATGGACGCCGAGCACCTGCAGCGAGGTGCAGCAGTTGGGCTTGCCGCGGCGGCAGGCGATGCAGGTGCCGCAGTCGAGGTAGGGCTCGACCGAGCAGCGGTCGCCGGCCCGCAGGCCCCGGGGGTCGTCGCCCGGGTCGAGCACCTCGACGCCGAGTTCGTGGCCGAGGACGCGCGGATAGGTGAAGAACGGTTGTTTGCCGGCGAAGGCGTGCAGGTCGGTCCCGCAGACGCCGACGCGATGCACGCGCACGAGGGCGGTGCCGGGCGCGGCGGCCGGCTCGGGGCGGTCAGCCGTGGCGAAGGCGCCGGGTTTTTCGAGGACGATCGTGAGCATGGGGAGAGGGGCGTCTGGAGGTCGGGCAACGGATAAGGGCGATTCGGGAAAGTGAAGAGAGGAGAAGAAGCCGGTCGGGGATGGGGGAATGGCGGATTTTGAAGGCCCGATTCTCGGGTTTCCCGATCTCACGGGTGCCTGAGGGAGCGCTGGAAGTCCTTCGGGGCGACGCGGTGGACCTGCTTGAAGCAGCGCGAGAAGTGGTAGGGGTCGGCGAAGCCCACCTGCGCGGCCGCCTCCTTCACGAGCGTGCCCGGGTTCATGAGCGTCTCGGCGGCCAGCGTCATCTTGCGGTGGAGCAGATACCGGTAGGGGCTGAGGCCCTGGTAGCGGCGGAACAGCCGGTTGAGGCGCGTGGGCCCCACGCCGGTCGCGCGCGTGATGTCGGCCAGCGTGCCGAGCTGCGCGGCCTGCGCCTCGATGAGGCCCTTGCAGCGCAGAAAGGCCTCCTCCGCGGCCCGGCCCGGCGACACCGGGAGCCCGGCCAGCTCCTCGATCTTGAGCAGCAGCACCTCGGTGAGGGCGGCACAGAGGCGCGCGGCCTTGGGGCGGTGGTGGCCGCCTTCGCGGATGAGGTCGTCCCACAGGCGCTGCACCTCGGTGAACATGGCGAGCTGCTGCACGGTGCCGCCCCGCAGGCCGGCGGCCCGCACGCGCGCCCGCGCGCGGGCGCCGGTGAGGCACAGGAAATACTTGGCCATCGGCCGCGCCGGGTCGGTGCGGATCTCCGCCTGCGTGCCGTGGCCGTAGCAGAAGAGGCTTCCGGCGTGCAACCGGTGCTCCGCGCCGGTGAAGCGCACCGTGCCCTCGCCGGCGACAACCAGCTCCACGGAGCAGAAATGAAAGTTCCTCCGCTGCACCACATAGTCGGGATCGCACCGCTCGAACCCGCCATAGGCGGGGATGACGCCGGCGCGGCTGGTGCCGGTCAGCCCGAGGAAAAAATACCGCGAACCCGACACCTGCGTGGAGAGCACGGCGCGCCGGTTCGGAGGTTCGGGGACGGGGTTGGACATCCGCCGCGCATTGGGCCAGTTTCCCGCCAATGCGGCAAGAATATCCATCCTTATGTCCGCTATCTCCATCGGTGCGGCATGGCCGGCCGGCCCGGATTCGTCATCCTGAGAATGCTGCCGGCCCGCCCCGCGCGGGAAGGCCGCCCGCCCCTGCTTCATGAACTTCCGCCCCCTCGGCCGCACCGGTCTCAGCGTCTCCGTGCTCAGCCTCGGCGGCTCGTCGCTGGGCGGCGCCTTCCGCGCCACCGACGACCACGAGGGCATCCGCACGGTCCACGCCGCGCTCGACCTCGGCATCAACTTCATCGACACCTCGCCCTATTACGGCTCCACCCGCGCCGAGGCCGTGCTCGGCCGCGCGCTCCGGGGCGTCGCCCGCGACCGCTACATCCTCGCCACCAAGGTCGGCCAATACGGCGAGGGCGTGTTCGACTTCTCGGCCGCCCGCGTGACGCGCAGCCTCGACGAGAGCTGCGCCCGGCTCGGCGTGGACTACATCGACCTGCTGCAGTGCCACGACATCGAGTTCGCCGACCTCGACCAGATCGCCGACGAGACGCTGCCCGCGCTCGTGAAATTGCGTGAGCAGGGCCGCATCGGCCACATCGGCATCACCGGCCTGCCACTCAAGGTCTTCCCCGCCGTCCTCGAACGCACCCCGCCGGGCATGGTGGAGACGATCCTGTCGTTCTGCCGCTACGCGCTGAACGACACCGCGCTCGCGGGCCTGATCCCGCTCTGCCGCCGGCGCGGCGTCGGCGTCATCAACGCCTCGCCCACCGGCATGGGCCTGCTCACCGAGCGCGGCGTGCCCGCCTGGCATCCCGCGCCGCCGGCCATGATCGCCGGCGCGCGGAAGGCCGTGGAGTTCTGCCGCGCGCAGGGCGTGGACATCGTGAAGCTCGCTGTCCAGTTCTGCGTCGCCCACCCGCAGATCGCCACGACGCTCATCGGCACGGCCAGCCCCGACAACATCCGCAAGAACGTCGCCTGGGCGGAGGAGGCCCCCGATTTCGAGCTGATCGGCCGCGTGCGCGAGCTCCTGCGCCCGATCCGCAACCACCACTTCACCCGCGGCCGCCCGGAAAACCGCGACCCGATCATCGCCGGAAGCCCCTGCTTTCCAACCCCGTTGCCGTCATGAAAAAGTCCCCGAGGACCGTCCTGCTCGTCGCCAACGGCGACCTGCGCCAGACCGCCAACGAAACCTGCTGGCCCGCCCAGCACGCCATGGAGCAGGCGCTCGCCGCCGCGGTGGCGAAACTGGGCTGCAAGCTCGTCCGCGCGCATCCTTTCAAGCCGGAGCTGAGGCACGGTTTCATCGGCTCGCAGAAGGAGGGCATGGAGGTGTTCGCGCGGCTCGACCCGCAGACGCCGCTCATCGTCGCCGAGGCGGTCTGGCAGTATTCGCACCACCTGCTGCCCGGCCTCATCTCGCACCGGGCCCCGATCCTTACCGTCGCCAACTGGTCGGGCACCTGGCCCGGCCTCGTCGGCATGCTCAACCTCAACGGCTCGCTCACCAAGGCCGGCGTGAAATACTCCACGCTCTGGAGCGAGGACTTCACCGACGAATACTTCCTCCGCGGCCTCGCCTCCTGGCTGAAGACCGGCGTCGCGAAGCACAGGACCGCCCACGTGAAGCCGTTCGCCATGGCCGCTGTGCCGGCAAAGGCGAGGGCGATCGCGCAGAAAATCGCCGCCGACCTCCGCCGCCGGAAGTCCATCATGGGCGTGTTCGACGAGGGCTGCATGGGCATGTTCAACGCCATCATCCCCGACGAACTGCTGTTCCAGACCGGCGTTTACAAGGAGCGCCTCTCGCAGTCCGCCCTCTACCACGGCGCCACGCAGGTCGGCGACGCCGAGGCGCGCGCGGTCTATGACTGGCTGCTCGCCAAGGGGATGAAGTTTCACCTCGGCACCGACGAGGCCACCGAGCTCACCGAGACGCAGGTGCTGTGGCAGTGCAAGACCTACATCGCCGCCCTGCGCATCGCCGACGAGTTCGGCTGTGAGACGATCGGCATCCAATACCAGCAGGGCCTCAAGGACCTGCTCCCCGCCAGCGACCTCGCCGAGGGACTCCTCAACAACTCCGACCGCCCGCCGGTCAGGAACGCCACCGGCCGGCTCATCCGCCCCGGCCGGCCGCTCACGCATTTCAACGAGGTGGACGAGTGCGCCGGCCTCGACGGCCTCTTCACCCACCGCGTCCACGCCGCCCTCGGCCAGCCGGTCGAGAACACGCTGCACGACCTCCGCTGGGGCGACTGGGACCGGAGCGGCACGACGCCGGAATACGTCTGGGTGTTCCTCATCTCCGGCAGCGCGCCGCCCGCCCACCACATCGGCGGTTACGCGGGCACGGACTCGCTGCGCCAGCCCGCGATGTATTTTCGCCTCGGGGGCGGCACCGTGCGCGGCATCGCCCGGCCGGGCGAGATCGTCTGGAGCCGCGTCTTCGTGGCCAACGGCAGGCTCAAGCTGGACCTCGGCCGCGCCAAGGTCGTCGCGCTGCCGCAGGCCGAAACCGAGCGCCGCTGGAAGGCAACCACCGTGCAGTGGCCGATCATGCACGCCGTCACCTACGGCGTCACCCGCGACCAGATGATGGCCCGCCACCAGGCCAACCACATCCAGGTCGCCTACGCCAACTCCGCCAAGGAGGCCGACCTCGCCCTCTATGCCAAGGCCGCGCTCGCCGCCGAACTTGGCCTTGAGGTCAGCCTCTGCGGCACGAAAGCTGACGGGCAACCGTTCTGATTCATGCCGCCGCGCCCCGCCGCCAGTTCCGCTCCGACCCGCGCCCTGCTCGCGCTCTCACACGAGCTGGGACGCGAGGACCGCCGGCTCGCCATCCTCGGCGAGGGCAACACCTCCGCGCGCCTCGGCGACGACACCTTCGTCGTCAAGGCCAGCGGTTCGAACCTCGCCACGCTGGACGTTGGCGGCACCACCGAGTGCCGGTTCGACAAGCTCCTGCCGCTGCTCGACCGCAGGGCGATGACCGACGCCGCGATTGACGAGGCGCTCTTCGCCGCGCGGGTGAACGCCAGGGCGAAGAAGCCCTCGGTCGAGGCCATCTTCCACGCCTACCTGCTGACGCTGCCCGGCGTGAACTTCGTCGGGCACACGCACCCGGTCGCGGTCAACCAGCTCCTCTGCTCGCGCCACGCGCGCACCTTCGCGCGCCGCCGGCTGTTTCCCGACGAGATCGTGTGCTGCGGCGTCGAGAGCCTCTTCGTGCCCTACACCGACCCCGGCCTGAAGCTCGCCCGGGCGGTCCGCGCCGCCGTCATCGCCTACGTCAGGCGGCTCGCGCGCCCCCCGCGCGTGATTTTGCTCGAGAACCACGGGCTCATCGCGCTCGGCCCGACGCCGGCTTCGGTGCTCGCCGCCACGCTGATGGGTGCGAAGGCCGCCGCGGTTTTCGCCGGCGCCGCCGCCGCGGGCGGCGCGCCGCGCTTCCTCACGCCGGCCCAGGTCGCGCGCATCGCCGGCCGGCCCGACGAGCACTACCGGCAGAAGGCGCTCAGGCTGTGACCTCGCCTTCCGCGCCCTTGCCGCCATGAGCTTCGCCTTCATCGACGCGCACGTCCACTTCTGGGATCGGCGGAACCTTCCGTATCCGTGGCTCGCGGAGGCGCCGGCCATCGCCATGCCGCACACCCCCGCCGAGCTGCGTGCCGAGGCCGGCGCGAATCCGCCGGAGAAGATCGTGTTCGTCGAATGCGGCGCGCCCTGGCTCGACGAGGTGCGGTGGGTCGAGCGGCTCGCCGCGGCCGAGCCGCGCATCGCCGGCATCGTGGCCAAGTGCATGGTCAACGAGGGAGCCGCGACCGCGGCCGCCCTGGCCGAACTGCAGCGCCACCCGCTCGTGCGCGGCGTGCGCCACCTCATCCAGCACGAGCCCGCCCCGGATTTCTGCTCCCGGCCGGAATTCATCACCGGCGTGCAGGCGGTCGGCGCCGCCGGCCTGAGCTTCGACCTCTGCTGCTTCCACCACCAGTTGCCCGCGGTCGTCCGCCTCGTGCGGGCCTGTCCCGGCACGCGCTTCGTCCTCGACCACTTTGGCAAGCCCGGCATCCGCGCCGGCCTGCTCGATCCCTGGCGCGCGCACCTCCGCGAGCTGGCGGCGCTGCCCAACGTGGATTGCAAGCTCTCCGGCCTCGTCACCGAGGCCGACCATGCCGCGTGGAGGCCGTCCGACCTCCGCCCCTACGTGGAGCACGCCCTGGCCGTCTTCGGCCCGGCCCGGCTGCTCTTCGGCGGCGACTGGCCCGTGGCCAAGCTCGCCGGCGCCTATCCGCGCTGGCTCGACACCGCTCGCGAACTGGTGTCGCATCTGCCGACCGCCGACCAGGACGCCGTGTTCCGGCGCAACGCGCTCCGCGTTTATCGCCTCGCCTGATTCCCCATGTTCTCCCTCGCCCAAAAGCTCGCGCTTGTGACCGGAGGCGGCTCCGGCATCGGCCGCGCCATCGCGCGGCTGTTTGCGCGCCAGGGGGCCCTCGTCTGGATCGTGGACCGCGATGCCCCCGCCGGCCGCGGTGAGGTGGACGCCATCCGCGAAACCGGCGGCCGGGCCGAGTTCGCCGAGCTCGACGTCAGCGATGCCGCCGCCGTGGACGCGCTGGCCCGGCGCCTGCCCGCGCCCGACATCCTCGTGAACAACGCCGGCATCGGCCACGTCGGCAGCCTGCTCGCCACCACCGCCGCCGACCTCGACCGGCTGCTCGCCGTGAATGTCCGCGGCCCCTTCAATCTCTGCAAGGCCTTCGTCCCCGCCATGCTCGGACGCAGGACGGGCAGCGTCATCAACCTCGCTTCCGTCGGCGGGGTCGTCGCCGTGCGCGACCGCCTCGCCTACACCGTCACCAAGCACGCCGTCGTCGGCCTGACCAAGGCGCTGGCCCTCGACCACTCGCACACGGGGGTGCGCTTCAACGCCCTCTGCCCCGGCCGGGTCGAGACCCCCTTCGTCAAGGCACGCCTCGCCGAGTATCCCGACCCCGGGAAGGCCTGGCGCGAGATGGCCGCGACCCAGCTCAACGGCCGCCTGGCCCGGCCCGAGGAGATCGCCGCCGCCGCACTCTATCTCGCCGCCGACGAATCGGCCATGGTCACCGGCTCCAACCTCCTGATCGACGGCGGCTGGTCCGCCGGGAAATGAACCGCTTCAAACAAAAACCACGGAATACACGCGACACACAGAATTTGCCCAAGCCGCAGTCGCCATGAAATCCATTCCCTTCCGTCTGTTCCGTGGTTAACTTTCCCCTCTCATGAAGCTCATCCGTTATCTCGATTTCTCCGGCCAGGCCCATTACGGCAGCGAGCAACCCGACGGCTCCGCCCTGCGCATCGAGGGCGACATCTTCGGCGCGCACCGCGTCACCGCCGGGCGCGCCGACGTGCGCAAGCTCCTCGCCCCCGTCGCGGCCACGCAGATTCTCTGCATCGGCCTCAACTACCGCCGGCACGCCGAGGAGACCAAGGCGCCGATTCCCGAGCGCCCGATCCTGTTCATGAAGGGCGTCAACGCCCTCCAGCCTCCCGGCGACCCCATCCTCATCCCGCAGCACCTGCGGAGCGAGCGCGTGGACTACGAGTGCGAGCTCGCGGTGGTCATCGGCAAGGCGGGCAAGAACATCCCCCGCGCCGAGGCGCTCGGGCACGTGCTCGGCTACACCTGCGCGAACGACGTCTCCGCCCGCGACCACCAGATCAAGCTCGGCGGCGGCCAGTGGTGCCGTGGCAAGACCTTCGACACCTTCGCCCCGCTCGGACCGCGCCTCGTCACCACCGACGAGATCCCGGACCCCAACGCGCTGGCCATCTCCACCACGCTCAACGGCGAGCGCGTGCAGGCATCAAGCACCTCCGACATGATCTTCGACGTGCCCGCGCTCATCGAATTTCTCAGCGGCAGCACCACGCTCCTCCCCGGCACCGTCATCCTCACCGGCACCCCGTCGGGCGTGGGCATGGCCCGCCAACCCGAGCCCCGCTGGCTCCAGCCGGGCGACACCGTGACCATCGAGATTGAAAGGATCGGCGCGCTCACGAATCCCGTGGCCCTCGAGCCGGTCTAGTCCAGCCCTGCGCCCGCCCGCCGGTTGCCGCTCCCTGTTCCCGGTTTGCTGTCCTCCTTGCCCCATGAAAAAAATCCCCCCCCTCCTCGCTTGCGCCTTGGTTCCGCTGGCCGCCTTCGCCGCCGGTGAAAAGATCGCCGTCATCCCCAAGGGCACGACCCACAGCTTCTGGAAATCCGTCGAGACCGGCGCCAGGCGGGCCGGCGCCGAGCTCGGCGCCGAGATCATCTGGAAAGGCCCGCTCAAGGAGGACGACCGCGCGCAGCAGATCGCCGTCGTCCAGCAGTTCGTCTCCTCCGGCGTGGACGCCATCGTGCTCGCCCCGCTCGACGACACCGCCCTGCGCGCGCCGGTGAAAAGCGCCGCCGACCGCGGCATCCCGGTCGTGATTTTCGACTCCGCCCTCAAGGGCGAGGTCGGGAAGGACTTCCTGAGCTTCGTCGCGACGAACAACTACCGCGGTGGCGAGATCGGCGGCGAGGAGCTCGCCCGCCTCCTCGGCGGCCGGGGCAAGGTCGTGCTTCTGCGCTACGCCGAGGGCTCGGCCAGCACCATGGAGCGCGAGGCCGGCTTCCTCGCCGCGCTCAAGAAACACCCGGGCCTCACGCTCATCGTGGACAACCGCTACGCCGGCCCGACCGTCAGCACCGCGCAGGACGCCGCCATGAACCTCCTCGACAAGGTCCGCGAGGCCGACGGCATCTTCTGCCCCAACGAGTCGTCCACCCAGGGCATGCTGCTCGCCATGCGCCAGACCGGCCTGGCCGGCAAAAAGAAGTTCGTCGGCTTTGACACCTCGCCCTTCCTCCTGGGCGCGCTGGCCAAGGGCGACCTCCAGGGCCTCGTCGCCCAGAATCCCACCCGCATGGGTTATCTCGGCGTCGTCACCGCGGTGAAGCACCTCCGGGGCGAGAAGGTCGAGCGGGCGATCGACACCGGCTGCCTCCTCGTGACCGAGGAAAACCGCCACACGCCCGAGGTCGAAGCCGTGGTCGGGAAGTGACCTCGGCAAAAACCTGAAAGCTGAAACCTGAGGATTTCCGGACTAGGCCCATTTTGACCACGGATTTCACGGATTAACACGAATGGACAATCCTTCAGAAGTTTTGGCCACAAAAGGGCACAAGAATCCGATGGCATGCTATCCTCTCAAGGCGCCTATAGGCGCGCGGACAACTTCCGGCTGCAAGACAAACGATCTTTGTGCCTTTTCGTGGCTAAACCTGCCTTGGTCTGATCCGTGTCCATCTGTGTAATCCGTGGTTAAGCCTCAGATGTCTTCCATCCTCCAGCTCACCGGCATCAGGAAGCGCTTCGGCGCGACGGTGGCCCTCGACGGGGTCGGCTTCGAGGTCGCGCCCGGCGAGGTGCACGCGCTCGTCGGCGAGAACGGCGCGGGCAAGAGCACGCTCATGAAGATCCTCTCGGGCGCCCTCGCGCCCGATGCCGGCGCCATGCAGCTCGCCGGCGCCGCGTATGCGCCCGCCGGCCCGCTCCAGGCCCGCCGGGCCGGCGTGGTGATGGTCAACCAGGAGCTCGCCATCGCCCCGCATCTCAGCGTGGCGGAGAACATCGTCCTCGGCGCCGAGCCGGGCCGCGGCGGTCTGGTGCGCCCCGCCGAGTCGCGCCGCATCGCCGGCGCAGCCCTCGCCGAGCTCGGCCGGCCCGACATCCCGCTGCACGTGCCGGCGGGTTCCCTCAGCATCGCCGAGCAGCAGCTCGTCGAGATTGCCCGCGCGCTGGCGCTCGGCTGCCGCGTGCTCGTGCTCGACGAACCGACCAGCAGCCTCGCGCTGGCCGACGTGGAGAAGCTCTTCGCCCTGGTGCGCCGCCTGCGCGCGCAGGGCAAGGCCGTCATCTACATCTCGCACTTCCTCGAGGAGGTGGCGGCGCTCTCGGACCGTTACACCGTGCTGCGCGACGGCCGGAGCGTGGCCGCGGGCCGCACCGCCGACATCACCATGGACCGGATCGCGCAGCTCATGGTCGGCCGGCAGGTGGACGAACTCTACGTCCGCCACGCCCGCACGCCCGGTGACGTGGTGCTGAAGGTGGACAGCCTCGCCGGACCCGTGAAGCCGGTGGCAGCGTCGTTCGCATTGCGGCGCGGCGAGGTGCTGGGGCTCGCCGGCCTGGTTGGCGCGGGGCGCAGCGAGCTGCTCCGCGCGATCTTCGCCCTCGACGCGGTGCGCGCCGGCTCGGTGCGCGTTGGCGTGCATGCGGGCCCGGCCTCGCCCCTGCTGCGCTGGCGCCAGGGCCTCGGCCTCCTCAGCGAGGACCGCAAGTCCGAGGGCCTCGCGCTGAACCTCAGCCTGGAGCAGAACCTCACGCTGCCGCGCCTCGACACCTTCATCCGGCCGTCGGCGCTCGCGACGGAGACGGCGTCGTGGATCAAAAAGCTCGGCGTGCGCTGCGCCGGCCCTGCCCAGGCGGTCGGCAGCCTTTCGGGCGGCAACCAGCAGAAGATCGCCCTCGGCCGCCTCCTCCGCAACGGCGCCGACGTGCTCCTGCTCGACGAGCCCACGCGCGGCGTGGACATCGGCGCCAAGCAGAACCTCTACCGCCTCATCGACGAGCTGGCCGGCTCCGGCAAGGCCGTGCTCATGGTCAGCAGCTACCTGCCCGAGCTGCTCGGCACGTGCGACCGCATCGCCGTGATGTGCCGCGGCGTGCTCGGCCCCGCCCGCCCGGTTGCCGAATGGAACGAGCACGGCATCATGCTCGCCGCCACGGGCACGGCGGCGTGAATCATCCGTCTGCCATGCCCACCTCGTTCTCGTTGTCATCATCCCCATCCGCCCCGCGGTTTTCCCGGCAGAGACCGAGTGAACGCGAATGATTCGAGATCAGCCCCTGCCCCTCCCATGTCCGACCCCGCGCTCGCCACCCCGCCGAACACCCCCTGGTTGCGCCCCGTGCTCACCGCCTTCGGCCCGTTGATCGGCCTTGCCGCCGTGTGCGTGCTCTTTGCCGTGCTGCGCTTCGACACCTTCGTCACGCGCGACAACTTCGCCATCATCTTCCAGCAGACCGCCGTCATCGGCGTCGCGGCGCTGGGCATGACGCTTGTCATCGTGGCCGGAGGCATTGATCTGTCGGCCGGCTCGATCATTGCGCTCGGGACGGTGGTCATCGCGCTGCTGCTGCAGAAAGGCGTCTCCCCCCTGCTGGCCGCGTTCGGGGGCGTCGGCGTCGCGGCGCTGTGCGGCGCCTTCTCCGGCCTGCTCATCACGCAACTGCGGCTGCTGCCGTTCGTCGTCACGCTCGGCATGATGGGCGCGCTGCGCGGCGCGGCCAAGGGCCTCGCGAACGAACAGCCCGTCTATCCCGACGAGACCTGGCTGAACGGCCTGATGCAGCTCGGGCGCAGCGGCCTGCCCTCCGGAGTATGGCTGATGCTCGGGCTGGCCGTGCTGGTGTCGCTGGCCATGCGTTCCACGCGGTTCGGCCGGCACGTGTTTGCGGTCGGTTCCAACGAGCTCACGGCGCGCCTCTGCGGGGTGCCCGTCGAGCGGGTGAAGCTGCTGGTCTATGCCCTCGGCGGCGCCTTCGCCGGCGTCGGCGCGGTGCTGCAGTTCGCCTACCTCACGGGCGGCGATCCCACGACCGCGGCCGGCCTGGAGCTCAACATCATCGCCGCCGTCGTCATCGGCGGCGCCAGCCTGGCGGGCGGGCAGGGGACCATCACCGGCACGCTCGTCGGCGCCCTCATCATGAGCGTCGTGGCCAACGGCTGCACCAAGCTCGGCCTCTCCAACTGGGTGCAGGAGATCGTCACCGGCGGCATCATCATCGCCGCCGTGCTGCTCGACTACCTGCGCCGGCGAAATGCCGAGAAATCCTGCAATCCGTCATCGTGAAATCGCCAGTCTTGTAGTGACGAACCCTCGGTTCGGGCGTTTCAGATTTTAAATGCCCGGTTTTCTGCTTTCACGATTTCCCTCTCCCCATGAACCCTCGCTCCCTCGTCCGCCTTGCCGTTGTCCTCGCCGCCCTGCTGGCCGTCGCCCGCGCGGCCGATCCCGCCGCGCTCGGCTTCGATCCCGCGCGGCTCAAGCGGCTCGATCAGGTCATCGGGCGGGAGATCGACGGCGGCCAACTCGCCGGCGCGGTGATGATCGTGAAGCGCGACGGGCAGGACGCCGTGCTCCAGGCCTACGGCTGGCACGACATCGAGAACCGGGTGCCGATGCGCACCGACGCCATCTTCCGCCTCGCCTCGATGAGCAAGGCCGTGACCACCGTCGCCGCGCTCCTGCTCTACGAGGAGGGCCGGTTCATGCTCAACGATCCGGTGGGCAGGTTCATCCCCGAGTTCGCCCAATCCGTCGTGGCCGTGCCGCCGCCGCCGGGTTCACCCGCCGAGGTGAAATACGTGACCGTCCCGGCAAAGCGCGCAATCACCATCCGCGACCTCATGACGCACACCGCCGGCCTCACCTACGGCGACTTTGCTGCCATCGAGGACTACAAGCGAGCGAGGCTGCACGGCTGGTATTTGATGGACCACAACGAGACCATCGGCGATGCGATGAAACGCCTCGCCACGCTCCCGCTGGCCAGCCAGCCCGGCGAAGCCTTCGACTACGGCTACGGCACCGACCTGCTCGGCTATCTCGTCGAGGTCGTGTCGGGGATGCCGCTCGACCGGTTCTTCGCGGAACGCATTTTCCAGCCGCTCAAGATGCCCGACACCGGCTTCTACCTGCCGAAGGAGAAGGCCGCCCGCCTCGCCGTCGTCTATGGCCTCGAGGGCGGCAAGCTCGTGCGCAAGGAGGATTCCACGCGCACCGACTTCATCGACGGCCCGCGCAAGCTCTTCTCCGGTGGCGCCGGCCTCTATTCGACCGCATCTGACTACGGACGGTTCCTCCAGATGCTGCTCAACGGCGGCGAGCTCGCCGGTGTGCGCCTGCTCAGTCCGCGCACGGTGGCGCTGATGCACGAGAACCACACGGGCGACCTCTTCAAGTGGGACACCAAGGCCTTCGGGCTCGGCTTCTGGGTGAATGACAGGCCCGGCCGCTACGGCGAATTGGTGGGCGCGGGCGCCTACGGTTGGGGCAGCGCCTACTTTCCGCAGTATTTCGTGGACCCCAAGGAGCGCCTCGTCGCGGTGCTGATGTGCCAGCTCCGTCCCGCCGGCGACAGCAACCTCAACCAGCGGTTCAAGGTCGCGATCTACCAGGCGCTGAAGTAGGGAAGCGCAGCATGGACGGGCGTGCCCTTCCGGGGGCCTTCCGGGCAGAAAAATAAAGGCCGCTCACCCCTGAGCGGCCTTTTTATTTCTAACACACACTGAGCTTACCCTAACACCAAATGAACGGTTGAACGAAGCGTAAGACGCCCCCTGCCGGGAAACGTTCGAGAATAATTAAAATATTCCGCGACCCAGCCCGCCGGAACCGGTTCGCCGAGCCGCAGCTCCGCAGGAGCGAAGGGAAGCGGCCCGGCCTACGCCGTAACCGGTTTCGGCGCAGCAGCCTTTGCCTGGCCAGCAAAAGTTGACATGGGGTGGTCAGGAGGGCGCTGAGGCTCTACTGGACCGTTATGAACCCCGCTCAAACTTCCGCCCCTGCCTCGCTATCCGCCCCACAAGGCCTCAAACCGCACCGGCTGATCAAGCTCGGCGTTGATGACGTGCATCTGCGCGAGTGTTAGCAGGCGGGTAATTGCGCCGAGCTCGGCATAACTGAACGCCTGTTTTCAGGTAGGAGGCGGAACGAATAGGTTATCTTAAAAGGAACCCCTATCACCAGGGAGGCCGGCTCATAATGAATGGCCATAATTCGATTCTCGTAATGAATGGGCAAATCCAGCCCAGCTTTTCGAGAAGGCACACAGGCCGGTCGGATTTTCGTTGGCTGGTGGGCCGGGTGGGAATCGAACCCACACTCAAGGGATTATGAGTCCCCTGCTTTGACCATTAAGCTACCGGCCCCAACGGCGGCTCATGGTGAACCGACATTGCGCCCCCGAGTCAACCGGCCGCTTGGCCGGGCTCAGCTGGTGGCCAGGGGTGCGGCGATGGTGTCGCCGGCGACATATTCGGCCTCGACGAGGATCTTGCGGCGCGGGGCCGTGGGGTGCTGGATGCGATTGACGAGGCGCGTGACGGCAGCCGAGCCGATCTGCTCGTGCGGCACGCGCATCGAGGTGACGCGCTTCCGGCCGGCGGCGGGGTCGAGGCCGTCGAAACCGGTGATGGAGACATCCTCCGGCACGCGCAGGCCGCGCAGTGGCAGATCAATGGCGAGCTGGTAGGCCTGGTGGTCGGCGGCGCAGACCCAGGCGGTGACCTGATCCGCGCGCACGATGCGGGCGACGGCGTCGGCCGTCTGCGCGGGCGAAAGACGCGGCGTGTTCTTGTCCACGTTGAGCACCCATTCGGGGCGGAAGGGGAGACCTTGCAGGAACAGCGCCTCGACGTAGCCGCTGAAGCGGCGTGCGACCCAGTGGCCGCCGACGGGATAATCCCAGGAGAGGAAACCGATGCGCCGGTGCCCGGCCTCCGCCAGGCGCTCGACGAGGGCGACCATGGCCGAGGCGTCGTCGGTGTCGATGATGTCGATGCCGGGCTGGTTGTAGCTTTCGAGCACGGCGACGGTGCAGAGACGCTGCGAAATCATTTCCACGGCCTTCTCGGCGAAGGGGTAGATGAGGATCACGCCGCGCCAGTTGCCCTGGCGCATGTGGCGGAAGACGGGCTGGCGGCCCGACTCGGGGTGAAAGTCAACAGGCGCCTGGTAACAGACGTCGATCGTCACGTGCTCGATCTCGGCGCGTTCGCGGATGCCCTTCAGGATGTAGGGAAAGGTGGCCATCACGACGTTGCCGGCGGGCACGCCGATGAGCACGCCGACGGTGAGCGCGCGGGAGTTCCGGCCGCGGCGGCCCACCCGCCCGGGCGACTGCCTGTAACCGAGCTTTTCCGCCAGCTCGTGCACCCGCTGGCGCGTCTCCGCGCTGATCGCCGGATGGTTTGCAAGGCTGCGCGAGACGGTGGCGCGCGAGAGATCCAGCCGCTTCGCGATCAGTTCCTGGTTAACACGGGACATGCGCATGGTGGCCCCGGGTAGGGGCGCGCTGAGGGTTCGCGAAATAGGGAAGGGGCTTCAATGCCGGAAAGCACATCCGGTCAAAAAAGTAATGCAACAAAATAAACAACAGCGGACTATAAAGCGTGTATAGAGTTACACATAATACTCACTAAGCACTAATATATAATTAGTTAAATAAGTTACATTGAATAGTTATTTCGTGCAACAAAACATGCACATAAAAATTGACATAAGCGCACAACGGGCGCTCTCTTGAACGAAAGCTTGGAGCAATCCGGGCGCAACTCTCCCCAACCACCTACCCCCTCGACTGCTGAATGTCGCCCCCGTTTCCGTCGTGAGACCGGCATCGTTCCGCCGTCGCGAGGTCACCCCAAACCGAACCCCCATGAACCTCAAACAGCGTTCCGCATATTGCGCGGGATTATTGATTGGCGCGGCCGCGCTCTCGACGTGGCCGCTGGCGGCCTCCGCCCAGCAGACGGCCGACAACCCGGCGTCCTCCAAGGAAGACGAGGAGAAAGTCGTGCACCTCTCGCCCTTCGTCGTGACCACGACCAAGGACAAGGGCTACCTCGCCACCAACTCCATCTCCGGCACCCGCCTCGACACGCCCATCAAGGAGCTGCCGATGCCCATCGAGGTCATCACCGAGCAATTCCTGCGCGACACCGGCGCGGTGGACCTGCGCCAGAGCCTGCGCTACAGCGCCGGCATCATCCTCCAGTCGCAAAACGACCAGGGCTCGAACGCCTTCTACGGCGCCGGCGGCGTCCACAATCCCGAGGGCGCGACCGCCAACAAGACCCAGTCCTCCTACAAGATCCGCGGCTACATCTCCGACATCGTGCTGCGCGACGGCTACCGCCGCCAGAGCGCGACCGACTCCATCAACATCGGTCGCATTGAGGTCATCCGCGGCCCGGCCGCGCTGCTCTACGGCATCGGCAACTTCGGCGGCATCGTGAACTACCTGCCGAAGACCCCGCAGAACAAGCGCGCCAGCGACGTCGGCCTCGTCTATGGCAGCCACGACTTCAAGCGCGCCTGGTTCGACACCACCGGCCCGCTCCTCGCCGACGGCAAGGCCGCCTACCGCGTGACCGCCGCCTGGCAGGACACCGGCAACCACACCGAGCTCTACAACGAGGACCACTGGTTCATCTCCCCGAGCTTCAGTTTCCAGCCCTTCCCCAAGACCGACATCACGGTGGACTTCGAGGCAGGCGAGCAGGAGGAAACCGGCCTCGGCTTCCAGAGCGTGCGCGCCCGCTCCGACATCGACGGCATCGGCCAGGCCGACCGCCTCCAGAGCTCCGGCTTCGTCGAGTTCGCCGGCAAGGACAACCGCACCTTCCGCTGGTCCGGCCCCGACACCTTCCGCCGCTCCTATCAGGACAACCTCCGCATCCAGCTCACCCAGGGGATCCTGCCCGGCCTCAACCTCCTCGCCGGCTACAACCGCGCGAACGTGGACTTCTACGCCCGCGACGTGAATGGCTCCATGCGCCAGAACGTCGGCCCCGTCGCCCTCCGCGACACCATCACGGTCATCCCGATCGACTCGGCGAACGGCAGCAGCGAGTTCTCCCGCACGCAGACGCCCAACACGATCTTCGAATACCTGTGGTCGCACAACAAGGAGGAGAACACGCGCGACCAGGCCCGCATCGAGCTCAACTGGGCCTTCAAGCTCTTCGAGGACCGCAAGTGGCTCCGGATGGACAACAGCTTCCTCGCGGGCCGCTCCGTCGAGAAGGCCGACCGCACGACGCGGCTGAACCGCAACCCCA
The DNA here is from genome assembly GCA_049322455.1 of Verrucomicrobiota bacterium. Taxonomy (GTDB): domain Bacteria; phylum Verrucomicrobiota; class Verrucomicrobiia; order Opitutales; family Opitutaceae; genus Lacunisphaera. The sequence continues at coordinate 36,251 of JBMOQY010000045.1, forward strand.
ACAACACCTTCAACTACAAGAAGCCCACCGACACCTCCTACATCCGCTACGGCACGCAGGGCGACGGCACCCGCGACGTGGGCACGCTCGACATCAACCGCATCAGCTCCCACGCCGAGAACACCGGCGACTACGCCGTCTATCAGGGCAAGTTCCTCGACGACCGCCTCGTGCTCGTGGCCGGCCTCCGGCGCGACGAGAACGACAACGCCGTCAACACCGCCATCTACCATCCGACCGCCAGCACCAGCTCGGTCACGCGCCCGACCCAGAGCGAAAACACCCAGCAGCTCGGCGCGACGTTCCGGATCACCCCGCGCATCAGCGTCTATGGCCTGAAGGCCGAGGGCCTGCAGCCCAATTTCGACGGCCTGCGTGACGCCGCCGGCAATCCGCTCGGCCCGGTCATCGCGAAGAGCAAGGAGGTCGGCCTCAAGGTGGACTTCTTCGAGGGCCGCGTCTCGGGCACGATCAGCAAGTTCAACATCAAGCGCTCCGGCGTGCCCTTCGGCCAGTGGTGGATGCCCACGCTGAAGAACACCTTCGACGCCAGCCGCCCCATCATCTACAACGTCGGCAACTTCAGCCCGAGCAGCGTGCCCGGCGGCAGCAACGGCGGCAACGGCGCCGCCAACGCGGCCCTCCCGCAGTGGAACGCCGGCGTCGCCGCGGGCGCCATCTACCAGAAGAACGGCAACTGGTATGTGAACGCCTCGCAAGCCGCCGGCGCCGCCTACCTCGACCAGGTCTTCAACCTCACCAAGACCACCAACCCCGGCTGGCCCGGCTGGCTCTACATCTCCGACGCCGAGACCAACAACAGCTGGGAGGACCGCGGCGACGGCAACGGCTACCAGTCCTACGTGCAACAGGAGGACGAATCCGACGGCTGGGACGCGCAGCTCATGTTCACGCCCAACGACAACCTCCAGTTCGTGCTCACCTACGCGCACACGAAGCGCGTGATCACCAACCCCGGCAAGTTCATCAAATATCCGCACCCCGAAAACCGCTGGGCCATCTGGTATTTCCCCGACAGCAACTGGGGTCTCACCGGCTACTCGCTCGAGGAGGTTTACACGGATCCGTCCGACACCTCCACCTGGACCGGCATCGGCTGGGGCGCGGGCCAGAGCCGCGACGACACGCCGAAGCACGCCGTCAGCGGGTGGGCCAGCTACCGCTTCACCGAGGGCCGCCTCAACGGCCTCGTCTTCGGCCTCGGCGGCCAGTGGGAGTCCGAGCGCGAGTATTTCTCGGGCATCACCGTCGCCGGCCAGAAGCAGACCAACGGCAAGGGTCAGCTCACCATCCTCAAGCACAAGGCCCGGCTCAACCTGGACCTGATGGTGCGCTATCCCTTCAAGATCAGCGACCGCGACGCCTTCGTGCAACTCAACGTGAACAATCTGGCCGACGACACCGATCTCTACGGCCTGATCTACGCGCCCGGCCGCAGCATGAAGCTTGAGTTCGGCTACAGCTTCTGAGTCGGGCAGAACGGGCGTGCGCCGGTTGCTGGTCCGGTGCGCGCCCCTGCCCCGCCCGGTTTTTCCCTTCCGATGCGTCCACGGCGGGCGCATCGTCCGGACCGGGCTGCGGCCCTCCGCCGCGGCCCGTCCAACCCCTCCCCATCCTTCGTGAACACTCCCGCCACCGAACGCCTCACCTTCCGCGAAAAGCTCGCCTACGGCCTCGGCGACACCGCCTCGAACTTCTACTTCCAGGCGTTCAACATCTTCCTGGCCTACTACTACACGGACATCTTCGGCCTCCCGGCGTCCGCCACGGGCACGCTGATGTTCTTCGTCCCGCTCGCGGTGGCCCTGCTCAATCCGGTCATCGGCGCGCTCGCCGACCGCACGAACACCCGCTGGGGCAAGTTCCGGCCCTACATCCTCTGGGCGGCCGTCCCCTACGGCCTCCTCGGTTACGTGATGTTTGCCAACCCCGCGCTCGGCGCCGGCGGCAGGCTGTTCTACGCCTGCGCGACCTACACGGCCATGCTGATCGTCTATGCGCTGATCAACACGCCCTACGGCGCGCTGATGGGCGTCATGTCGCCCTCCTCGGAGGACCGCACCTCCCTCAACTCCTACCGATTCGCCTGCGCGTTCCTCGGCGCCCTGCTCATCGGCGGCTTCGTGCCCGACCTCAAGGCCTTCCTCACGCCGGCCGGCGGCAGCGAGGCCGACGGCTTCCGCAACACCATGGCGATCTTCGCCGTCCTGTCCGTGGCAATGTTCCTGTTCACCTTCTGGAACACGCGGGAGCGGGTCGTCTCCCCGCCGCAGGCGAGCGGCTCGCTGCGGCAGGACCTTGCCGACCTCCCGGCCAACATCCCCTGGCTCGTGCTCCTGTTCGTCGGCATCCTCAACCTCACCAACGTCGGCCTCCGCAACGGCGCCGGCGTCTATTATTTCAAGTATGTCGTCGGCGACGAGGGCCCCTTCGGCGACTTCAACAAGGTCGGCTTCCTCTGCTTCATCGCCGGCGCGCTGGCGACGAAGCTCTTCACCGCCCGCTGGTCGCGCCGCTCCCTGATGATCTGGCTGACGCTGATCAACGGCGCCGGCATGTTCGCCTGCTATTTCGTCAGCCCGCAGAACCTCGGCGCGCTCTACGTCTGCAACATCATCGCCAGCTTCGCCGCCGGGCCGACGCCGGCCATCGTGTGGTCGATGTATGCCGACACCGCGGACTACGGCGAATGGAAGTTCGGCCGCCGCGCCACCGGCCTGCTCATCTCGGCCATGGTCCTCGGCCACAAGGCCAGCCTCGCCCTCGGCGGGGCGCTGATCGGCTGGCTGCTCGCCTGGTTCGGCTTCGTCGCCAACGCGGAGCAGACGCCCCGCGTGCTCCACGGGATCACCCTGATGTTCAGCGTGCTGCCCGGCGCCTTCGCCCTCGGCGCGGGCCTCGCGATTTTCTTCTACCCGCTCGACGAGCCCCAGGTGAAACGGATCGAGCGCGACCTCGCCGCCCGCAAGGGCGCGCCCGCCCCGGCCTGACAATCAAGATGTCCGACCCATTCGGCTTATGAAAACCTTCATGCTGTTTTGTCTGACCGTCTTGCTGGCGAGGGCCGCGCCCGCCGGCTGGGAGCTCGTCTGGTCCGACGAGTTCGACCGGGGCACGCAGCCGGACCCGGCGAAGTGGACCGGCGAAGTCGGCGGACACGGCTGGGGCAACAACGAGCTCCAGTTCTACACCGGGGCGCGCCCGGAAAACGCGCGGCTCGAAGACGGCCGCCTCGTCCTCGAGGCCCGCCGCGAAAAATGGCAGGGCAAGGACTACACCTCTGCGCGTCTCGTGACCAAGCACAAGGGCGACTGGCTTTACGGCCGCTTCGAGATCCGCGCCAGGCTCCCGGTCGGCCGCGGCACCTGGCCGGCCATCTGGATGCTGCCCACCACCTGGGATCTCGGCGACGGCGGCTGGCCCGACAACGGCGAGATCGACATCATGGAGCACGTCGGCCACAACCCGGGCGTCGTCCACGCCTCGACGCACACGCGAAAGCACCAGTGGCGCCTCAAAACGCAGCGCACCGCCACGATCCCCGTGCCCGACGCCGGCAAGGTCTTCCACGACTACGTGCTGGAGTGGGATCCGGAGGAAATCCGCATGTATGTGGATGACCGCCATTATTTCACGTCGCGCCGCGACGGCGGCGACTGGACCTCGTGGCCGTTCTTCCGGCCTTTCCACCTCGTGCTCAACGTCGCCGTCGGCGGCGACTGGGGCGGGGTGCAGGGCGTCGATGAGTCCGCCTTCCCCCAGCGCATGGAAGTGGACTGCGTGCGCGTCTATCGGAGGAGCGGGCCTTGACGAATTCCCTCCGCCGCGGCTCCGGGAGGGGCGGACCCTGGTCCGCCCGGATAGGGCCAGTCTCCCGCCCGCTCCGGCGATCCGCCCCGGGCCGGTCTGTGACCGGCTCTGCCACCGTTTTGCTGCCCGCATGACCCCGCTGACCGTCAACCACCGCCTGGTCTGGCAGGATGTCTTCGACCAGCCAGAGGGCAGCGGCCCCGATCCTGCCCGCTGGTCGCATGACCTCGGCGCTGGCGGCTGGGGCAACGCCGAACTTCAAACCTACACGGACTCGCGGGCCAACTCCGTGGTCGTCCGGGACCCCGCGGCGCTCAACGGCCGCGCGCTCGCCATCCGCGCCTTGCGCGCGCCGGACGGCGGCTACACCTCCGCGCGTCTCACCACGCAGGGAAGATTTTCCATCGCCCACGGCCGCATCGAAGCGCGGCTGAAGCTGCCGCAGGGGCAGGGGATCTGGCCCGCGTTCTGGATGCTGGGCGACGGCTTCGGCCGCGTGCCGTGGCCGGACTGCGGCGAGATCGACATCATGGAGCTGGTCGGACACAAACCCGGCACGCTGCACGGCACGCTGCACGGCCCCGGCTACTCGGCGGGCGAAGGCATCACCAAGTCCGTTGTGCTGCCCGGCGGCGCCGCCTTCGCCGACACTTACCACGTGTTCGCCGTGGACTGGCGCCCCGGCCGCATCGACTGGCTGCTCGACGGCGAGCCCTACCACACGCTCTCGCCGGCCGACCTGCCGGCGGGGTCGAGGTGGGTCTTCGACGACTCGCCGTTCTTCCTCCTGCTCAACCTCGCCGTCGGCGGCAGGTGGCCCGGTTACCCCGACGCCACCACGCAGTTCCCGCAGGAATACCGCGTGGACTACGTGCGCGTCTCCCGCCTCGATTGAGCCGTGGGCCGGTCGCGTGGCCGGCGCCGCCCCCTTTCCCATGAAAAAAACCAGCCTGCTCTTCACGGCGCTGGCCCCCGCGCTCCTCGCCGGCCCCTCCGTCTTCACCCAGCGCCCCGAAGACCCCGCCGCGGTTTACGTCACGCCGGAGAATTTCGCCGTGCAGGCCGACGGTCTCGCCGACGACACCGCCGCGCTGCAGGCGGCCATCAACCGCGTGCAGGAGACCACGCGGCGCGGCATCGTGTTCATCCCCTCCGGCCGCTACCGGCTCACCTCGGCGCTGCTCGTGTGGAGCGGCATCCGCCTCATCGGCTACGGCGAGACGCGCCCGGTGCTCGTGCTCGGCGAGAACACGCCCGGCTACCAGGAAGGGGAGCGGAAGTATCTCGTGCACTTCGTCAGCGAGCGCCCGGCTGCACCCGACCAGCCGGTGCGCGACGCCAATCCCGGCACGTTCTACTCGGCGATGAGCAACATTGACATCGAGATTCGCGACGGCAATCCGGCCGCCGTCGGCGTGCGCACGCACTTCGCCCAGCACGGTTTCCTCGCGCACATGGATTTCCACGTCGGGCAGGGCCGCGCCGGGGTGGAGGAGGTGGGCAACGAGTCGTCGCACCTGCGCTTCTTCGGCGGCGAGTTCGGCATCACCACGCACAAGCCGTCGCCGAGCTGGCCCTTCGTGCTGCTCGACACCCATTTCGAGGGCCAGCGCCGCGCGGCCATCGAGACCGAGGAGGGCGGCCTCACGCTGATCCGGCTCACCGTGAAGAACACGCCCACCGCGATCCTCGTCCGCCCCGACCGCTGCGAGGAGCTCTGGCTGGAGGACTCGCGCTTTGAAAACCTCTCCGGCCCTGCGCTCGTCATCAGCGACGAGACCAGCGCGCGCACGCAGATCAACGTCCGCAACCTCGCCTGCCTGAACGTGCCGGAGTTCGCGCGCTTCCGCGAAAGCGGCCGGCGCGTGGCAGGCCAAGGCCCGGTCTATGTCGTGAAGGAGTTCTCCCACGGGCTGCACATGGATGACCTTGGCGCCGGGCCCGCGATCCGCACGACGTGGGATGCGGCGTCCGTCGCCGCCGCGCCCGCGCCGGTGCCCTCGGATCTCGCCCCGCTGCCACCGATGGGCGAATGGGTGAACCTGCGTTCACTCGGCGCCAAGGGCGATGGCGAGACCGACGACACCGCGGCCCTGCGCGCCGCCATCGCGCAGCACCGCGTGATCTACCTGCCGACCGGCCGCTACCGTGTGACCGACACGATCACGCTCCGGCCCGACACCGTGCTCATCGGCCTCAATCCGATCGCCACGCAGATCCTCATCCGCGATTACACGCCGGCCTTCCAGAGCCCGGATGCGCCACCCGGCCCGCCCGCGCCACCGGCCAATCCGCGCTGGGGCATCCCGCCGTCGTTCCCCGGCACCGCCGCCCCCAAGGCCCTGCTCGAGGCGCCGGCCGGCGGCGTGAATATTGTCAATGGCCTCGGCCTCGACACCGGCGGCGTGAACAACCGCGCGGTCGGCCTCAAGTGGCTGGCCGGGGCGAAATCCTGCGTGAACGACGTGCGCTTCCTCGGCGGCCACGGCACCTACGGCCCCGACGGCGTCTATCTGCGCATCTACAACGACACCCGCAGCGGCGATCCCGACCCGCGCCGGCGCTGGGATTCCCAGCACGCGAGCCTGTGGGTGACGGCGGGCGGGGGCGGTGTGTTCAAGGGCATCTGGACACCGAGCCCCTATGCCTCGGCCGGGCTGTTCGTCTCCGATACGTCCACCCCGGGTCGCGTCTATGCGCTGTCGAGCGAGCACCACGTGCGGACCGAGGTGAAACTGCACCGTGTGGCCAACTGGAGCTTCTACGCCCTGCAGACCGAGGCCGAGCGCCACGAAAGCCCGCGCATGCTGCCGCTGGAGATCGAGTCCTCGTCCGATCTGCTCTTCGCCAATTTCTTCCTCTACCGCGTGGACACGCCGATTCCGTATGAAACCGGCATCCGCATCGCCGACTCGCGGCGGCTGCGGTTTCGCGGCATCCACATCTACAGTCCCGGCAAGCTCAGCTACGACAACACGCTCGTGGACCGCACGCACGGCACCGTCGTCCGCTCGCGCGAGATCGCACGCCTCGACGTGTCGGGGAATGCACCGATCGCCCGACAAAGCGATTCCCTGACCCGCGTCGCCACGGGTTTCACGAACATCGACGGGCTCGTGACCGACGCCGCTGGCGTCGCCTGGTTCGTGGACCAGCACGAAAGCCGCATCTTCCGCTGGTCCGCCGACCGGGGTCTGCTCCTCGCCACCGATGCCATTCCACAGCCGGTCGCGCTGGTGCCCGCACGCAACGGCGACCTGCTCGTCATCGCCCGGCACGGGAGCGTGTATGCCTTCAATCCGGCCGCCGGCGATGCCAGCATCACCGTGCTCACGCCGCAGCCCGCCGTCCCTCGGCCCGGCGCCACGGCCTGGCTGCCGCTCAACCGCTGGCGCGACGGCCACGACTGGCTCGAAGCCGGCACGCGGCGCGAGCCGCTGCATTATGTGTCTCCGGACGGCTCCGTGTTCATCCCGGCCCCGGAGGAGTTTGCGCGTCTCCCTGCCTCCGGCGGACGGTGGTCCGGCACGATCGACCTTGCCCGCGCCTACGCCTTCGGTCCCGCGCGCTCAGGGGAGCCGTTCTATGTCTCCGACGAGTTCGGTCAGACCACCTGGTGCTTCACGCCCGGTGCCGATGGCACGCTCGCCGCACCGCGACTGCTCGCGGAGGAAGGCGAGGCCGGCACCGCCGTGGACGCGGACGGCAACGTCTATGTCTGTGCCGGCCAGGTCTTCGTCTATGACGCCACCGGCAAACAAATCGGCGTGATCGAAGTCCCCGAGCGTCCCAGCGCCCTGGCCTTCGCCGGCGAGGACCGCCGCACGCTGCTCATCGCCGCCCGCAGTTCCCTTTATGCCATCCGCCGCCCGGTTCCGGGACGCTGACCGGTGATCACCGGGTGGAGTCGGGCAGGCCGGCGCAGTCGCGGGCGCGAAGCGTCGTGCCGTCGGAGATGATCCAGTCGCTCTCAGCGGTTCCGCGGATGCCGGCGAGGTCGGCGTCGCGCACGTCGGCGAGTTCGACGGCCGGGCGCTGGTCGGGGCTCAGCAGGTGCAGCGCGATGTCGTGCAGCCGGATACGCTCGGCATGCCGCACATAAATCCCCCAGGCGGGCAGCGGGCCGAAGAGCATGGGTTCGGGATAACCGTCGGGCAGCTCGGGCACGCTGCGGGCCGCGTCCTCGCGGGTGCCGCCGCCGCGGCTGTGCATCCGGAGGCCGGACAGTTGCACGTCGGTGACGGGATGGCCGGGCAGGCCGGCGATGAAGATGCCGTGGTCCGGTGCGATGCCGCTGGCCACGACATTGCTGATGGCGATGCGGGCGGCCGTGCCGGGCCGGGCGGCCCCGGGGGCGCGCAGGCGGGCGCCGAGGCGGATGAAAACCGGCGCGTTCATCACCTCGCGCATGGTGAGGTCCGAGATGACGATGTCCTCCATGATCGCGCCGTCCACCTGCTCGAGGGCGAGGCCGCGGCAGAACTCGAACACGCAGTCGCGGATGACGATGCGGCGGAAGCCGCCGCTGCCCTCCGTGCCGAGCTTGATGCGGCCGATGGGGCCGCCGCGATGGCGGATGACGCGCTCGCGCGTGCCGTCGTGGAGCGTGCCCTCGGTGAAGCCGCTCACGTAGCACTGACTGATCGTGACGTTTTCCACCGGGCGCACGCCGCCGAAGCCGCAGGAGGACTTGATGCAGATGCCGTCATCCCACGGCGAATTGACCGAGCAGCGGGAGATGCGGACGTCGGCGCAGGCGTCGATGTCGATGCCGTCGCGGTTGGTGTCGATGAGCACGCGGTCGATCTCCACATCGTCGCAGGCGGCGGCGAGGATGGCGAAATGGCCGCCGTGCAGGATGGTGAGGTCGCGCACGGCCACGTGGCGGCATCCGCGCAGCGCGATCGCCTTGTTGCCGACGCCGGCGGGGAGCGTGTCGAGCGCGTGCGGATAGCCGAAGGGGCCGGGTGCCGGCGTGCCGGCGAACGGCTCGACGGGACCGTCGGCCTCGAGCACGTCGGGCAGGTGGCCGGGGGGCTGGGGGGCGACCCGGCCGACGGGCAGGGCGACGCGGCCGTTGCCGCGGCTGAGTCCGCGGCCGTAGATGCGGCCGGGGCCGCGGATGGTCACGTGCTCCAGGTGCTCGCCCCAGATCAGGCTGTTGCGGAAACGCGAGTGGCCGAAGTCCTGGAAATGGTTGGGCGGACCGTCCTCGGGCGCGTCGTAGCCTCCCGGCTGGCCGGGGGGGGGCGGGTCGGCGGCGATGAGCGTGGCGCCGGCGCGGAGCTCGAGCGTGATCCGGCTTTGCAGGCGGATCGAATGGCTCAGGTAGTCGCCGACGGGCAGCACCACCGTGCCGCCGCCCGCGGCGTGCGCGGCGGTGATGGCGCGGTTGATGGCCGCGGTGTCCAGCGTCCGCCCGTCGCCGGCGGCGCCGAAGCGGCGCACGTCGAACTCGGGCGGAGCGGCGGACCGCTCCGTCGGCGGTGAAACCGGGCTGTGGCTCACGATCGCGGCTTACCAGTTGAGCGTGGTCGTCAGGCGGAGGTTGCGGCCGGGCTGGGTGGTGATGCCGGTGCCGGTCACGCGGCCGCCGGCCACGGAGATGTGATGCTTGTCGTCGAGCACGTTGTCGATGACGAGGCGCGTGTGATACCGCTCGTTCCACCGGTAGGCGAAACCGAGGACCGTGACGTATTGGGGCTGGAGGTAGAAGCTGACCTGCTTCACGACGCCGAGCTGCGTGAAATTGCCGTCGGGGATGTCGCCCGCGCGGCGGCCGCTGTAGTTGACGCCGAGGTAGGTCGAGAGGCCCTTGAGCCGGCCGTCGGCGAGGCGGTAGTTGAGCAGCAGCGAGGCGTTGTCGTCGGCCACGCCGCGGACCTTGCGGCCGAGGCTGTCGCGCATCTTGAGGTGCGACCAGGTGGCGATGGCGGAGAGGTTCGGCGTGAGGCTGCCCATGAGCTCGAACTCGTAGCCCTTGTTGCCCAGGTCGGAGACGAGCTGCTGGGGCACGGTCTGGTCGGTCTGGTAGGCGGGGTTGGGGACGGTGACGTTGGTCTGCGAGATTTCGAAATAGGCGCCGTTGAAGGAGAGCTTGCCGCCGAAGAACTCGGTTTTGAAGCCGAGCTCGTCCTGTTCGCCGGAGCGCCAGAGGGGCTGGTTGTTGGCGATGACGGGCGAGGCGTTGATCGAGCGGTTGTAGTAAACCGAGACGTTGTCGCGCACCTTGTAGAGCGCGCTGAGGCTCCACATGTTCTTGGCGTCGTCGAGCACGCCGGGGGCGGCGCCGGTGAGGACGTTGCGCGACACGGTCTTGGTGTCGAACCGCAGGAGGCCGCCGGTGACGTAGAACCGGTTGTCGAGGAAGCCGAGGCGCTGGTTCACATAGGCCTGCATGTTCGTGTAGCTGTTCCGGTTGAAGAACGAGAAGTTGGGGCTGTAAACCGGGTAGGCCGCGCGGTTGGGCTGGCTGAGGTCGATGCCGGGCATGGTGCCGTTGCGCCCGCGGCCGTAGGCCAGTTGCCGGGCGTAGGCGAAGCCCGCCACCGCCTGGGAGCTGATGTTGCCGAGCTGGTGGTTGAACACGATGTCGGACTGGAAGTTGGCCGTCCTGCGGCGGGTGTCCTGCCGGTCGCCGCGGTTGGGAATGTTGCCGGGGTTGAAGAACGGCGAGACGGTGGCGACGTAGGGGTTGGTGGTGGCGTTGTGGGGCAGGGCGGTGTTCGCCAGCGCCCAGGTGGAGTCCTGCGTGAGCTCGCCGGTGTAGGGATTGTAGCGGTTGCTCAGGCTGGGCGTGGAGAGGAAGTTCTGGTCGGAATCCTCGTAATAGTAGCGGCCGTTGGCGGCGACGCGCAGGCTGATGTTCTCGCTCAGGGTGGTGGTGAGCTGGGTGAAGAAGTCGGCGGTGTGCGTCTCCACATGGCTCCACGGCTGGATGCCGTTGTTGGTCTTGGGGTTGATGCCGGGGGCGAGGAAGGGCTCGTCGGTGGCGGCGGTGACCCGCGGGTCGAGGATCAACAGCGGCTCGCGGGAGATCCAATGCTCGGCGGCGACGAGCTTGGCGGTGAGCAGCGTCTTGTCGGAGATGCGCCAGGCGAACATGGGCGCGAGGGTGTTGCCGCGGAGATAGGAGTCGTCCCAGTAGCGGTCGGTGTCCTGTCCGGCCTGGATGAGCCGGTAGGCGAACTTGCCGCCGCTGCCCAGCGGGCCGGCGACGTCGAGCGTGTATTTCTGCGCGTCGTAGAGCCCGACCGTGGCCGTGAGCGAGCGCTGCCGCTTGAATGTGGGCGACTTGGTGATGATGTTGAGCGAGCCGCCGGGCGCGCCGGAGGGCGAGAGGATGGCGTTGGGGCCCTTGGTGACCTCGATGCGGTCGATGACGGACTCCTCGATGTTGTCGGCGTCGCTGGGTTGGAGGAAGTTGTCCACCGTGCGGGCGCCGAACTGGGTCTCGAAGCCGCGGATGATCATGCGGTCCTGGAACTGCAGGCCGCGGCCTTCCTGCACGCCGGCGATGTAGCGCGTCACGTCGAACACGCGGCTGGGGGCGAGGTCGTCCATCATGTCGCGCGTGATGACGGAGATCGTGCTGGGCGTGTCGAGCAGCGGGGCGCGCACGCGGACGGCGGAGATGGCCTCGGCGGCGCGGTAGCGGTCGGCGGAATCCGCCGTGACGGTGAAGGGCGAGAGAATCACGACCTCGTCGTCCTTAGTGGCGGGGGCGGCGGGGGCGGCGGTCTGGGCGGCAAGCGGACCGGCGGGGAGCAGGGTCAGCAAGGCGAGCACGGGGAGTGCCGGCGGGAGGGAGCGGCGGGCCGAGGCCCGCGCGAAGAGCAGCATGTTCATGGTGGGGTGGGGTCTTGGGGGTTGCCGGGCGGGCCGGCGCGGGAGCCGCGCGGTCCGCAGGGGCGGCGCCCCGGGAGGGAGCCGATGCCCGCAACTTGCCGAAGTCGGGCGCGCGGCCAAGTGCGCCGGCGCTTTCCACGTAAAATGAATTGCGCCGCCCGGCCGCGTTGCGCCACGGTCCCCCATGGCTTCACCCCAGCCTCCGCCCAATCCGCCCACCTTGCGGGAAATCGCCCGGCGTGCGGGCGTCAGCCACACGACGGTCTCGCTGAGCCTGCGCAACCATCCGTCCATCCCCGAGGCCACGCGCGAGCGCCTGCGACGCCTCGCCGACGAGATGGGCTACCGCTCCAACGTGCTGGTGTCGGCGCTGATGAGCCAGGTGCGGCTCAAGCACCACAAGTCCGGCCCCGAGATCGTCGGTTTTCTCACCGGCGGGCCGACGGCCGACGAATGGCAACACCACTCGGCCAGCGTCGGGTTCTACGAGGGTGCGCGCAAACGCGCCCAGCAACTGGGCATGCGCATCGAGCCTTTCTGGCTGGGACCGGGCGGGGCCCACGCGGCCGCGACCTGCCGCATGCTGCACGCACGCGCCATCCGCGGCAACCTGATCACCCCGTTCGCGGTGCCGGTTTACGACTACGAGCTGGACTGGACCCACTTGATCTGCGTGGGCCTCGGCTACGTTTACAGCCACCTCGCGCTGCACCGCGCGACGCACAACCACTTCCGCGGCGCCCTGCTCGCCTTTGAGAAGCTCCGCGGGCTGGGCTACCGCCGCATCGGCCTCATGCTCGATCGCGACGACCAGAACCGCCGCGTCAACTACGGCTGGCTGGGCGGCTACCTGGCCGCGCAGCACACCTACTCCGACACCCGCCTCGAGCCGCTGCTGACCACGCGCGGGGAGGAGCTGCCCCAGCTCAAGGCGTGGCTGCGCGAAGCCCGCCCCGACGCCGTGATCGGTTTCGGCCCGAAGCAGTTCCTCGCGCTCGAGGAGGCCGGCCGCCGCATCCCGCGGGACCTCGCCTTCGCTGCGCTCGACGTCGAGCAGACACGCCTCGACCACGTCGAGGCCGTCACCGGCATCAACCAGAACCTCCCGCTGATCGGGGCCACCGCCATCGACATCCTCGCCAGCCAGCTCTACCACAACGAACAGGGCCTCCCGCGGCGTCCCGTTTACAGCATGATCGAGGGCTACTGGGTGCCCGGCCGGACCGCGCCGCGGCGGACGGCGTGACCGGGGCGCTCCGGGAGCCATCGACCGCTTTACGCGGAAAACAACCTGAGGCTTGGGACGCCGCCGGTTCCTTGGCGGACTTGCCAGCCGAGGGTGCTCTGCGACCCTCGTCCCGCCCACCCCCCCCCATGGCCACCCCTCCGCCCGCCCCCGCGGCCGCTCCGATCGTTGCCCGCGCCGGCACGCTGCAATACACGCGCGGCAACCTCCTTGCCATCTTCGCCTGGCTGCTCGGCGCGGAGGTCGTGTTCGTGCTCATCGACATCATCGAGCCGCAGGTCCTGCCGGTGCTCTTGAAATTCCACGGCGCCACGGACACGCAGATCGCCATCATCATCGGCTCGGTCAACGCGGTGCTCCAGCTCCTCATCATGCCGCCGCTCGGCTATTGGAGCGACCGGCTGCGCACCCGCTGGGGCCGCCGCATCCCCGTGCTGTTCTGGGTCACGCCCTTCGTCACGCTCTTCCTCACGCTCACGCCGTTCTCGCCGGAAATCGCCGCATGGCTCTCCGCCGTCCCCGTCGTCAAGGACTGGCTCCCTCTCCTGCCGATCACGCCGGTGATTCTGGTCTTCGCCGCGCTGGTGATCCTCTACCGCACCGTCCAGACCGCGACCAACGTGTGCTTCTTCGGGTTGTTGCGCGACGTGGTGCCCGACACCCACATGGGCCGCTTCCTCGCGCTGTTCCGCGTCTTCGGCGCGGCGGGCACGGCCATCGTCAGCTACTGGCTGCTCGGGCTCACCGAGACCCACAGCAAACACATCTTCATCGGCATCGCGGTGCTCAATCTCCTGTGCTTCACGCTGCTCTGCCGGTTCGTGCGCGAGGGCGAATACCCGCCCGTGGCGCCCAGCGCCGCCGGCGCGGGCGCCGGCCGCGCCGCGCGGCTGTGGGCCGCCACGAAGACCTTCGTGCGCGAATCCTACCGGCACCCCGTCTATCTGTGGTTCTACTTCGTGCGGGTCTGTCTCTACGGGGCGCTGCTCGGGCTGTCCCACTTCACCATCTTCTTCCCGCAGCATGAACTCGGGATGAGTCTCATGACCATCGGCGCCTACCGCACCTATCCGCTCCTGGTCTGGATCGTGATCGCCTTCCCCGTCGGCTGGCTGGTGGACCGCCGGGGCGCCGTCGAGGTGCTGAAATGGGGCCTCGTGATGATCACGCTCGGCTACGTGCTGACCTTCCTGCTGGCGACCGGCCCGCTGACCTTCCTCGCCGGCAACATGATCTTCGGCGTGGCGTTCTGGGTCGTGATGATGGCCCAGCTCAAGCTCACCGCCGAGGTCTTCCACCCCCAGCGCTACAGCCAGCTCGCCGGGGCCAACACCATCGTCCAGTCCATCCTCATCGCCGCGGTCATCAGCCCGGTGTGCGGCTGGATCCTCGACGCCCTCAAGGGCTGGTCGCACCCGCTCACCCTGCCCGGCGCGGGCGAGGTCGTGATCGGTCCCTACCGGCTGGTGTATCTGATGATGGGCGCCTGCTACCTCTTCGCGCTCTTCGGTCTCAACCGCGTCGGCCACCACATGCGCAAGCTCGGCGGCCCGGGCAACTACCAGGCGCCGTTGTGAGGCCATTGGAAACTTGCGGACCCGGTTGAACGGAATTCATCGTGCGACACCCCATGAAGATCCTCATTCGGCCGGTTGCCCTCGCCTGTGCGGCCGCCGCCTTCGCCGCACCCATTGATCGCGAGGCGCTCGTGCGCCGGCACAACCCGGTCGTGCGGAGCGTGGATTACGACGCCCCGCTCACCGTCGGCAACGGCGGTTTCGCGTTCACCGCCGACATCACCGGCCTGCAGACCTTTGCCGATCTCTATCACCGGCACGGCGTGCCCACCGAGACGCAGGCGCGCTGGGCCTGGGTGAGCGATGAGAACCCGCACCACTACACGCTGGCCGACACGGACAGGGATTTCACGCTGCCCGATGGCCGGGTGCTGGGTTTCCCCACACGTTCCAACACCCCCGCCGGCGACTGGCTGCGCAAGAACCCGCGTGCGCTGCCCGTCGGCCAGCTCCAGCTCGTGTGGGACAAACCCGACGGCTCCCCCTTCACGCCCGCCGACATCCAGGAACCCGAACAGACCCTCGACCTCTGGACCGGCATCCTCACGAGCAAATTCAAGCTCGGCGGCGTGCCGGTGACGGTGACGACGGCGTGCGATCCAACGAAGGACATGGTGGCCGTGAACCTCCAGTCAGCGTTGGTTGCTCTGGGAAAAGTGCGTGTTCGCTTGGCCTTTCCTCGCGGTCACGACGTGAACACCAAGAACACTCCGGCCCTCGATTGGGGCCAGGCGCAGAGTCACGAATCGAAGCTAGATGGAGAGAGTTGGGTGGAGCGAAAAGTCGGTGGATTGCGCTATTTCGTGTCGTGCGAAGGAAAACTGAAGCCAATCAGCGAGCACCTGTTCGATCTCAGGCCCGAGACAGGACGAGAGAGCCTGCATTTCACGGTGCATTTTGCGGCCGGCCCTAAAAAATTCACACCGGGGGCGGAGGAGGTGATGAAAGCCAGCGCCGCGCATTGGCAGAAATTCTGGCTGACCACCGCCGCGGTGGACTTCTCCGGCAGCACCCACCCGCTCGCGGAGAAATTCGAGAAGCGCATCGTCCTCTCGCGCTACCTGACCGCCGTGCAGTGCGTGGGCGACGTGCCGCCGCAGGAGAGCGGCCTCACCTGCAACACCTGGTATGGCAAGCACCACACCGAGATGATCTGGTGGCACACCGCGCAGTTCGCGCTCTGGGGTCACGACGCGGCGCTGGCGAAAAACCTCGAATGGTTCATCTCGCAACTCCCCGCGGCGCGCGAGCTGGCCGCCAGCCGCGGCCTGAAGGGCGCGCGCTGGGCCAAGATGACCGGTCCGCAGATGCGCGAGAGCCCCGGCGGCAATCCGCTCATCGTCTGGAACCAGCCGCACCCGATCTACCTCGCCGAGCTGCTCTACCGGAATGCCCCCACGCCGGAAACCCTCGCGCAATACCGCGACCTCGTGTTCGAGACGGCCGACTGCCTCGCGACGATGGTGCATTGGAACGAGGAACAGCAGCGCTACGACCTCGGCCCGCCGCTCTGGATCGCGCAGGAAATCTACGACCAGGCCACGAGCCAGAATCCGTCCTTCGAGCTGGCTTATTGGCGCTGGACGCTCGGCCTCGCCCAGCAGTGGCGCGAGCGGCTCGGCCTCCCGCGCGATGGAAAATGGGACCACGTCATCGCCCATCTCGCCCCGCTGCCGGAAAAGGACGGCAAATACGTCGCCCTCGGTTCGCACCCCGACACCTGGGACAATCTCGACAGCCGTCATGATCACCCGACGATGCTCGCGCCCATCGGCGTGCTGCCGATGCAGGCGGACTATGTGGACCGTCCGACCATGGAGCGCACGCTCGACGCCGTGCTCGCGCACTGGGATTGGGAGACGAAGATCTGGGGCTGGGACTACCCGATGATCGCCATGACCGCCGCGCGCCTCGGCCGACCGGAGACCGCCGTGGAAATTCTCCTTCGTGACGGCCCCAACAACGTCTATCTGCCCAACGGCCACTGTCCGCAGCGCAGCGACACGAAGCTCGACCCCAACGCCCCGCCCGGTGCCCGGAAGCGCGAGATCGCGGTCTATCTTCCCGCCAACGGCTCGTTTCTCGCCGCCGCGGCCCTGATGATCGCCGGCTGGGACGGCTGCACGGAGGAATTCCCCGGCCTCCCCAAGGACGGCACCTGGCGCGTCCGCGCCGAGGGACTGCAACGGTTGCCCTGAAGCCGACAAATCCCGCGGCAAACTCCGGCTCGCTTCCCGGCGTTCCGTGCTTATGCGTTTGGCCGTGAGAACGATGGTGGCAGTGCTGTTTGTGCTCCTGTCGGCGGCCGGCGGGTGGGCCGATGCTTTCAAACTTCCAAACGGCGGTCGCCTGGAGCTCTTCCCGGTGGGTCGCTGGAAGGTGTCCAGCGAGGACGTCGGCGAATTGAAGATCATCCTGACGGCGGACAATCCGCACATCAACGCCCGGGCCATCTACAGCCTCTCGACCGAGGGGTCCGACGACTTTCCCACCGATGAGAAGCTGCACGAACAGATGCAGAAGGTCGCCGAACGCATCCTGGCTTCCGGTGATTTCGTGCAGCGCAAACCGGTCGTGAAGCCGTTCTATCCCACCCAGGGTTTCGGCTATTATGCGATGATGACCGACCGGAAACTGGTCGGACGGCCGCCGGTGCCGGGGCAGCCAAAATTCTTCACCCTGGGCATCATCCGCCTCGCGCCGTCCGTCTATCTGAAGGTGCAGATCATGGCCGACGACGAGGAGGCCGAACCCTATCAGCAGCTCCTCGGCATGGCCGAGGGCGCGGCCTACACGCCGCGCTGAGGGTGGCGGGCGGACCGCGGGCTCAGGCCCGGTTTTCGGCGCGCTTCGTCAGCTCGTCCACGACGACCGCGGTCGTGACGTCGCAGCCGACGTTCGTGGCGGTGCGGCACATGTCGAGGAGGCGGTCGGTGCCGAGGATGATGCCGATGCCCTCGGGCGGGATGCCGAAGGTGATGAGCAGGCCGGCGATGAGCGGCAGCGAGCCGCCGGGGATGCCGGCCACGGCCACGGCGCTGAGCACGGAGAGCAGCAGCAGCGTGATCTGCTGGCCCAGCGACAGGTCCACGCCGAAGACCTGGGCGACGAAGAGCACCACGCAGCCCTCGTAGAGGGCCGTGCCGCTCATGTTCATCGTGGTGCCGAGCGGCAGCACGAAACCGGCCGTGCTGGGGGAGAGCTTCAGCTTTTCCGTCGCGTTCTCCAGCGCGGCCGGGAGCGTGGCGTTGCTCGAACTGGTCGAGAAGGCGGTCACCAGCACGTCCTTGATCGCGGCGAAGTAGGCGCGGGGGCGCCACTGCGTCCAGATGCGGAGCCACACCGACATCGTGCCGAAGAGGTGGAGCGCCATCACGCCGGCGCAGCCGAACACGAAGACCCCGAGGGCCTTGATGATGTCGAGGCCGGATTTGACGACGACGCTGTAGATGAGGCACGGCACCGCGTAGGGCGCGAGCCGCAGCGCCAGGTGCACGATGCCGGTCATCAGCGCGGTGACCATTTCCAGCGCGTCCTGGAGCCGGCGGCGTTTCTCCTCGGGAAAGGTGGTGCCGATCACGCCGACAAGGATGGCGAAGAGGATGAGCGGCAGCACGTCGCCGATGCGCGCCGTGCTCTGACCGACGACGGCGGCGAAGAGGTTGGCCGGCATGAACATCTCCACGATGATGGCGGGCGAGAGCCCCGACTGCCCGGCCTGCGCGGCCACGTGCTTCTGCGCGGCGCCGCCGAACTCGGCCATGAGCCGGGCCTTGGTGTTCGCATCGATGAAGGAGCCCGGCTGCACGGTGTTCATCATCACCAGGCCGAGGGCGACGCCGATGGCCATGTTGAGGAAGAAGAGGAAGAACGTGCGGCCGGCGAGCGGGCCGAGCTTGTCGGGCCGGCCGAGCTGCACCACGCCGGTGGCCAGCGAGGCGAACACCAGCGGCACGATCACGAAGAACAGCAGCCGCAGAAACACCCGGCCAAAGGGGTCGAACAGCACGGTCGAGAAGCCGCGCATCGCCTCGAGCAGGGTGGCCGAGGACTTGATGCCGACATGCACCAGCAGGGACTGCAGCCCCTCGGGCAGGGGGACATGCTCGCCGGCCAGCAAAGTGACCACGCCGAGGATCACGCCGACGACCAGGCCGCGCAGGATGCGGTTGGCGAGCTGGTCGGAGGCGGGGGCGGCCATGCGCGGGAGCTTGGGTGGCGCGGAGGCGTTGCGCAACAGGAACTTGGACATGGATAATTTCCCGCTGGTTTGCCGCGGCGGGTCAGGTAATGTGGCCGCCTTTCGCGCCCATGCAGACCCTGTTCGGCATCACGTTGGAAATTCTCATCATTGTCGCGCTGGTGGCTGCGAACGGCTTTTTCGTGGCCGCCGAGTTCGCGCTGGTGAAGGTGCGCGCCAGCCAGCTCCGGCCGCTGGCCAGGAAGGGCGGCTGGCGCGTGCGTTTTGCGCTGAAGGCCATCGATCACCTCGATGCCGCCCTGTCAGCCACCCAATTGGGCATCACGCTCGCCTCCCTGGGCCTGGGATGGGTGGGCGAACCCTTCCTCGCCCACCGGCTCGGACCGCTGCTCTCCCGCTGGGGTGTGACCGACCCCGCGGCCGTGGCATCCATCTCCTTCGCAGTGGCCTTCGCGGTCATCACCTTCCTGCACATCATCTTTGGCGAACTGGCGCCCAAGTCCCTCGCCATCCAGCGCTCCAAGGGGGTGGCGCTGTGGGTCGCCGCCCCCCTGATGGTGTTTTATTATCTGTTCCTCCCGTTCATCTGGCTGCTGAACGGCACCGCCAATCTGTTCCTGCGCTGGGCCGGCCTGGGACCCGCCACGGAGGGCGAACACGCCTTCAGCGCCGAGGAGCTCGAATACGTCTTCAGCCACGCGCACCACTCCCATCCGGGCGACGCCACCATCAACAAGCTCATGGTCCAGTCGCTGCGCGCCCGGAAGACCCAGGCCCAGCAGATCATGCGCCCGCGCGACCAGGTCGTCGCCCTCTGGCTCGACAAGCCGCTGGCCGAAAACCTGCGCACCGCTCAGATCAGCGGCCACAGCCGGTTTCCGGTCTGCCGCGGCTCGCTCGACGAGGTGAAGGGCCTGCTCCTCATCCGCGAATGGCTCTGGCAGATCAGCCTGCTCGGGCCCGACACGCCGTTCGAGTCGCTCGTGCGTCCCGTGGTCGAGTTCGAGCTCACCACCCCGCTGCACACCATGATCGAGCGGTTCCGCCTCTCGCGCAGCCACCTTGCCGTCGTGCTCGATGCCGAGCGGAAGTTCGCCGGTCTCGTCACCTTCGAGGATGTGCTGGAGGAGATCGTGGGGGACATCCGCGACGAGTTCGACATCGAGAGCGGCCCCGTTTACGAGCGCGGCGAAAACTCGATCGTCGTCAGCGGCGGCTTCACCCTGCGCGAACTCCAGGCCGAGACCGGCTGGCCGCTCGAATGGCAGCCGCGCGAGACCGTCGGCGCCTGGACCCAGCGGCTCGCCGGCGGCATGCCGAAACGCGGCGACCAGCTCTCCGCGGGCGAATACCGCCTCGCCGTGCTCGAGGCCAGCGCCGACCGTGTCCGCCGCGTGCGGGTGACCCGCGCCGCCCCCAGCGACACCACCCCGCCCGTGTGAGGGAGATTTCCCGTCTGCGCCTTTGACGCGCTCCGCCGGGCCGTCATTGTCCCCGCATGACCTGGACCGATCTGGCTCCGTTGCTCGCCGCCCTGACCCTGCTGCTCTGGCTCTGGCTCGGCCTGCTGGTGATGGACGGCAACCGCCGGCTGCACCGGCTCGCGCAGCTCCGGGCCCCCGCGCCCACGGCGTGGCCGCGCGTGTCCATCGTCTTCGCGGCGCGCAACGAGGCGGCCACCGTCGGCGCGGCCGTGCCGACGATGCTCGCGCTCGATTACCCGGAGCTGGAGCTGATCGCGGTGAACGACCGCTCGGAGGACGCCACCGGCGCGATTCTCGACCGGCTGGCGGCGGCTGAGCCCCGCTTGCGCGTCGTGCATGTGCGGGAACTGCCCCCGGGCTGGCTGGGCAAGAACCACGCGCTGCACACCGGCGCGCAGGAGGCCGCGGGCGAGTGGATCCTGTTCACCGACGCCGACATCCATTTTGCGCCCGACGCGCTCCGCCGGGCCGTCGCCTACGCGCGCGCCGAGTCGCTCGACCATCTCGCCGCCGTGCCGTCGTTGAGCGGCCCCGACCACCTGCTCGGCATCTGCGTCAATGCCTTCAGCTTCGCCTTCATGGCCGGCTTGCGGCCGTGGCTGGCGCACGACCCGCGGAGCCGCGCCCACGCGGGTGTCGGCGCCTTCAATCTCGTGCGCGCCTCCACCTACCGCAAGCTCGGCGGCCACGAGCCGCTCCGCATGCGCCCCGACGACGACATCAAGCTCGGCAAGCTCATGAAGGCGGGCGGCTTCAGCGAATTCATGCTCGGCGGCGGCGCCCTCAAGGTCGCTTGGTATCAATCCGCCGGCGAGATGATCCGCGGCCTGACCAAGAACGCCTACGCCGGCGCCGACTACCGGTTCTGGGTGCCGCCGCTGGCCGCGCTGCTCACCGGGCTGCTTTTCCTCTGCCCGCTGGCCGCGCTCGCGCTCACGTCCGGCCCGGCGCTCTGGCTCAACGCCGCCGCGGCCGCCGTGATGCTCGTGCTCGGTTGCGACCAGACGCGCTTCACCGGCGGCCGGTGGTGGCACGGGTTGTTCCTGCCGTTCGGCATGGCGGTCTTCGCCTTCATCCTGCTGCGTTCGCAGGCGGTCACGCATTGGACCGGCGGCATCACCTGGCGCGGCACGCACTACCCGCTGCGCGCGCTGAAGGAGAACCGGCTGTAGGGGCGGACTATCAGCCTTCGCCAAGCCTGCGGTCTGACAAGAGATCCGCTCCTGCGGAAGACATCACGGCGCGGGGCGCAGCATCTCGGCGCGCACGGCGAGCACGTGGCCCTTGGCGCCCTTCAGCCAGACGATCAGGAAGTCGCGCGCCTCGTCCACCCACACGGCCTCGTTGGCGCCGCAGGTGAACTCCTGTCCGCCGAAGGTGTATTTTTCCCCCGGCTGCGGGATCCGGGGTGTGGCGCCGGCATGGATGGCCAGCTGGCTGTCCACGAACTGCTGCGCGAAGTCACCGGTCAGCACGGCGCGGCGGACGGGTTTGAGCCCCTCGGCGATGGAGTGGCCCTTGGCGCCGAAGGTCACCGTGTAGATCAGCCGCTCGGACTGCATGGTCTCGATGGCCCAGACGGTGACGTTCTTCTGCGAGGGCTGCTGGAGCATCGGGTCGGGCCGGCCGAAGCGCCGCTGGATTTCCGCAAGGGTTTCGCCGAGGGCGGCGCGGGCCGGTGCGGCGACCAGACCGGCGAGCAGGAGCAGGCAGAGGAGACGGGACCGACGGCGGGACATGGCGTTCAGCCGAGCAGATTTTGCAGCGCGGCGAGGTATTTATCCTGGGTGCGCGCGATGACGTCGGCCGGCAGGCGCGGGCCGGGCGGCTGCTGGTCCCACTTGATCGCGAGCAGATGGTCGCGCACGAACTGCTTGTCGTAGCTCGGCGGCGAGCAGTCGGGGCGGTAGTCGGCCGCGGGCCAGTAGCGCGAGGAGTCGGGCGTGAGCACCTCGTCAATGAGGAAGAGGTTGCCCGCCTCGTCGGTGCCGAACTCGAACTTCGTGTCGGCGAGGATCATGCCGGCCTGTTTCGCGCGGTCGTGGCCGAACTGGTAGAGCATGAGGCTGGCGGCCTTCACCTTCGCGTAGAGTTCCGCGCCGATCGCGGCGGCGCCCTGCGCATCGTTGATCGGCTCGTCGTGCTGGCCCTTGGGCGCCTTCGTGGTGGGCGTGAAGATGGGCTGGGGAAGCTTGTCGGCCTGGCGGAGGCCGGGGGGAAGTTTGATGCCGCAGACCTCGCCGGTCTTCTGGTAGGAGGTCCAGCCGCTGCCGATGAGGTAGCCGCGCGCCACGCACTCGATGGTGAGGGGCCTGAGTTTGCGCACGATCATGCTGCGGAGCTGCAGGTCGCGGCTGCCGAGGCCGCGCATCATGAACTGGCGCGGCTGGTCGGGCAGCAGGTGGTTGGGAATGAGGTGGGCGGTCTGCGCGAACCACCAGTGGCTCATCTGGGTGAGGATGCTGCCCTTGCCCGGGATGCCGTCGGGCAGGATCACATCGAAGGCCGAGAGCCGGTCGGTGGCGGCGAGCAGCAGGGCGTCGCCGAGGTCGAAGATTTCGCGGACCTTGCCGGAAGCAATCTTGGGGTAGGGCAGGCCGCTGATGGTGGTGACGGCGGTCTTGGGCAGGGCGGCACGGATCTCGGCGAAATTCATTTTCCCCGAGGTAACGCGGTTGCGGTCGGAAAGTAAATTCCTGACTCGGACCGGTAAAAGCGATCGGGCAATTAATCCTTGCGCGACTTGGGCCGGAGCCTAGCTTGACCGGCTCCGTGCTGGGTCCCCATCGTCTAGCCCGGCCTAGGACACCACCCTTTCACGGTGAGAACCGGGGTTCGAATCCCCGTGGGGACGCCATCTACACAAAATCACGAACTCCAGTTGAGATCGGGAAAATCTCGCGCAAGTCGCTCGCGCCCCGCGCGAAGACCCCGGTTGGGATTTTCCCGGTCTCAGTGGAAGTTCATGTTTTGACTCACGGAGTTGTCGGAAAAACCGGATTTCACGTCCGGTCCAAGGAAATCGGGAAAATATTCGGGCCGGTCTTCGGCTTGAATTTTCGGAGAAAAATGAGATGATTCCGACACTCAACAATCAACCGGGGCCGAAGCCTTTTGGATCGCCCTCCACCACCCAAGGAGGAGTTATGCAAGCGGTCCAAAGAACCAGTCAACCAGCCACGCGCTGCACCGTCCCCGTTGCGATCTACACGCGGGTATCCACGCTCGGTCAGGTCGGCGGCCGTTTCGACTCCTGCGAGTCGCAGGCCGCCATCTGCCGCGAACACGTCCTGAAACAGGCCGCCGAAGGCTGGTATGAGGCGGCCTGCTATTCTGACCCGGCCTACTCCGGCGGCACTCTGAAGCGCCCCGGCATGGAGGCTCTCCTGCGCCACATCGAGGCCGGCGGCATCAAGATCGTCCTGATCTTCAAACTCGAACGCGTGCTCCGCAGCACCGACGAATGGGTGCCCCTCCGCGCCTTCCTCAAGAAGCACGGTTGCCGGCTGGTCAGTCCCACCGAGAACCTCTCGGACGAGACCGCGATGGAGCGCTTCCACAACAACCTTCGGGTCAACCTTGCGGAGTTCGAGCGCGGCAACACCTCCGAGAAGGTGAAGGCCAAGATGCTTGCCCAGGCCAAGGAAGGCATCTGGAACTGCGGCCAGGTGCCCTACGGCTACGACTATGACGTCAAGGCCAAGACTCTCCATCCAAACCCGACGGAATCCGCCGTCGTCCGTCGCATCTACGAGCTGACCGCTAGGCTCGCCTCCCTGACTGACATCGCCAACACTCTCAACGACGAGGGTCTCCGCACCCGCCCTCGCGTCTTCAAACGCCGCTATGGCCGGGTCGAGAACGTCGGCGCCAAACGCTTCCGCAGTGACCTGCTCCGCAAGATGGTCCGGAGCGCCATTTACGTCGGTCGCGTCCGGCTCAATGGCGCGGAATTTCAGGCCAGACACACCCCGCTGGTCTCCGAGGATCTGTGGGAACGGGCCAATGCCGCCATCGCCAAGCCGCTTGAACCCGCTCCGGACCGGTTCCAATCCCGCGACAAGCTCAATCACCTCCTCAAAGGCATCGCCTTCTGCGGCTGCTGTGGTCGGGCATTGATCCCCAATCACTGCGGCAAGGCCAGCCCCGACGGCAAACCTTACCGCTACTACACCTGCGGCCAGACCCACAAGGAACGCGCCAGCTCCACCTGCCCCCTGCGGCATCTGCCCGCGGCCACGCTTGAAGCCGTGGTCGTCAGCTTCCTTGGCGAGGTCGCCCGCCAGCCGGCGATCATCCAATCCGCCTCCGAAAGCTCCCGTCTCCGGGGCAAGACTGATCGCGTGTCCCTGCGCGCCCAAGTGACCAAAACGGACGAATCACTCGCAAAGGTGAATCGCCAGCTCCGCAATTGCGCCGACGCCATCGCCCTCGGCGGCGCCGATGCTTTGGGCGAGGAACTCCGCGAACGAGCCGTCGCCTTCAAGCAGGAGAAACAGGGCCTCCTCCTTGAGCGCGAACGGCTCCGGCAGGAGCTGTCGGCGTGCGAGCAGGATGAACTGGACGCCCAGCGTATCCGGCAGTCCCTCGAACGCTTCGGCGAAGTGCTTCCCGGACTCTCGCCCGCCGAACAGAAGGACTTGGTTGCGCTCTGCATCGACCGGATCGAGGTCAGAGTCCGACCCGACCCGAAACGGGCCAAGAGCAACGATCCGGTGATCCCCGGTCGGCACCTGGAACTCCGGCTCAAGCTGCCGGTGGCTAACCTGGTCGCCGGCATGGAGGAGAAGCTCGTGATCGAGCAACGCAGCCCGCGCGCCGCCATCTACGGCAAACGTCTTCTCTTGCTGGAAGCCAGCGCCGTGCTGGGCCAGGGCGGCCAATCGGGCCACGCCGTCATCACCGCCCCTTTTCACCGGGAAGTCGGGCAACCAGTCCGTCCCCGTCCCGCGTCGCCCGGCTTGAAATCAGCAAAGCATCCGATCCACCGGGCGCTGGCGTGGCAGCGCCAACTCGACACCCACCCCCGACTGAACCGCGTGGCATTGGCCCGCAAAAACGGTGTCGTGCCGGCTGTCGTCACCAAGCACCTGCAGCTCCTCGCCCTCGCCCCGGCGATTCAGTCGGTTCTTCTGCAACTGAAATCCCCGCGGGAGATCCGGTATTTCAGTCTGGCGAAGCTCCGGATTTTGGCGGCGCTTGGTCAGACCGATCAGCTTCGCCGTTTCGCTGATCTCCGGGCAGCGCTGGCGGAGTAGCTCCGCTGGTCAGCTCGTCCACGACGATCTCGACGCCGCAAGGCCGGTCCTTGCGGCGTCTCCAGTTGCCCTGCATGAAGTCGTGGACGATGTCCATGGGCATGCGCTGGGAGTATTCGCGTTCGACCAGCTCTTCTACCGTGGGCGCTTCGTATCCGAGTTTTTTGCGCAGCCCCTGGGCGGCGATCTGATGCCGCCGGGTGACGTGGGATGCAAAACGAACTGTTACTGTTGGGGATTCAGAGGATTGGATCATAGATTAGCTCGGTTAAGAGGCTAACAAATTGGTGGAGCATGCGGTTTGATAAATGGCGACATAAGTAACCAAGCAGATACTTAATATGCAAAAAAGCAGGCTTGACCCAAGCAAATTTAGTAACCAACTAGTTACAAGAGACCGATCTTCCCTGACAATTCCGTAAGCCATAACCCCTCGTTGCTAATAATGAAACCGAAACCCCACCACCACCTCCGGAGAGGCGTCCTGACCCTGCTCAGTCTTGGCTTCTCCCTCTTAGTTCTCCGCGCGCAACCAGCTTCTTCCCCAGTCGAGGGTGACACGACGGTTGTTCTACCAGCCTTCACTGTCTCGGCTTCCAAGGATCGTGGCTACCAGGCCGGCAACTCAGTTTCAGCCACCCGCGTGGACACGCCTATCAAGGACCTGCCCTTCTCAGTGTCGGCATTCACGGAACAATTCGTGGACGACATCGGCGCGCGTGACCTCTACGATGTCGTGAAATTCGCCCCCGGTGTGACCACCGCCAGCCGCGAATTTGTCTCTGGCAACACGCGCTATTCAATCCGGGGCTTCGATCAGCTGCTGCCACAGCGCAATGGTTTCGTCGGCAGCGCCTACGTGGACGCCACTACCATCCAGCGCGTCGAAGTGGTCAAGGGACCGGCATCTGTGCTCTATGGCCAAATTGCCCCCGGCGGCACGGTGAACTACATCACGAAGCGCCCGCAAGAGGCCACCTTTCTGCGGCTTTCGCAGCAAGCTGGCAACGCGGGTTACTTGCGATCGGAACTCGATGCCAACGTCGCCACTGGCGGCAACCGCCTCCTCTTCCGCGTGAATGGCTCGTGGGACAACGCCTTTGAGGAAATCGGAGACGCCACGACAGAGACCACGGTCCTCGCGCCCAGCGTCACATGGAAGCCCACCGCGAACTCCGCACTGACGGTGGAATACGAGAAATTCTCCCGGCGGGAAGATGCCATGGTCTCACCCCTGCCGACCATGAGCCTGAGTTTGACTTCAGACACTGCCACGGCGCTGACGGCGTATGCCGCAGGTGAAGCGCAAGCGCAGCAGAACCGCGGCTCGCTCAGCTTCTATCCCCTATCGAGGGACTTCAATTATTCCGGCAAACACGATTACCGAGACAGCACATTCGAGACGCTGAACGTCGAGTATGCCTCCGCGCTTGGCGAGCATTGGACGGCGCGTGCAAACTACAACTGGAACCGTCGACGCGTGGACCAGAAGCTCACTGGCATCGCCTCGGTCGCGCTGACCAAGCCTGCGGGGGAAACGGCCGCCAGCTTCGCGCAGCGGCTCCTGAACGATCCGAACGCCGCGCTCGAAGCCGCCGCGGCCACGCTCACCCGACGCAAGCGTTACGCTGAAGACTACGGCTACAGCGAAGCCTACCAAGTTGAGGCCGCCGGCAGCTACAAGATAAGTTCGATAAGCCTCAAACCCTTGATCGGCGCTTACTATCTCCGTAATCTCGGTCGCACGATCGTCTGGCAGTCCAACGCAAATCCGCCCGCCGGCCTGGCCAACGCCAGCACGACGGCCGCGCAGGGCTTTCAGCCTTGGAATATGAAGGACCCATCCACTTGGGACACCACAACCGATTACGACGAACACGCGCTGCCCATTGTGGCCAGCGGCGGCAACACGCGTGTGTTCGCCAAGGACACCGGCTACTACGCCGTGCTTTCTGCCACCGCGATGGAGGAGCGCTTTCATCTTATCGCAGGCGCCCGCTACAATGAGACCGAGTCCAGCGCCTACGATCACGGCACCGGGCGTTCCACCCCGGCGAACCCGCCTTACAAGGCGCACAAGATCACACCCCAGTTCGGCGCTGGCTACAAGGTTACACCGGATGTTCTTCTGTATGCCTCGTATAGCGAATCATTCGCTGTCACCGAGCGCGTGCTACAGGAAGCCAGCGTGATCACCGGTGCCGCCAAACCCACGACCGCCTCCGGCTACGACATTGGCGTAAAGGCCGATCTGTGGGACGGCAAGCTTTCCTCCACGGTTTCGCTGTTTCGCATCGAACAGAAGGACCGCGTGCTACGTTTCGGCTCATTCAACGCTGCGGGCGGCGTGCTCACGACCACGCGACAGGGCACAGAGGACCGCAGCCAAGGTTTCGAAATCGAGACGATCCTCTCGCCTGTGAAGAACTGGCAGATCTATGCCAGCTACTCGCACATGGATGCCGAGCTGGTTTCCGCGGCATTCCCGTCCGCGCCTGCGCCAAACACCACGCTGGCCGCCTACAAGGCCGATCCCGCGGGCTACACCGCCGCCTTTACCCAGGGTTACAACGACGCCGTGGCGCGCTACGTCGGATCACAGCCTGAGGCCTCGGCGTCCGAGCTGCTCAACCTCTGGACTCGCTACAGCTTCACCGAAGGAACGCTTAGCGGACTTTGGCTCGGAGGCGGGCTGAACCACACCAGCAGCAAGCCACAGCTCGTCGGCAACCTGCAGCTGTTCCTACCATCCTACACGACCTACGATCTTGCGGCCGGCTATGACTGGAAGGACAGCAGCCGCCAATACACTCTCCAGGTCAACTGGAAGAATCTGACTGACGAAGAATATATACCCGCCAACCAGCTCAGAGGCGAACGCGATCGGATCTACGCCACGTTCGCCGTGAAATTCTGATCACTTCGCTTATGCGCCACGCCCTTCCCGGCGTGGCGCGCTTGTTTCAGCCCCCCCACACCATGAATACGCGACACCTGATTTTGCTCGGCACCGCCTTCGCCGCGGTATCCCTGTCCGCCCAGAACGCCCTCGATTTTGGCGGCACCGGCCTCGTTTCTTCCAACCAGAATCTGCGCGATTACGACGCCACCAACTACGCTGTGCCGTTCAGTGCCCACGTGCCGCGCAGCCCGTCGGTCAGCTACTCCGGCGCGCCTGCGGTGGCGAGTTATACCGGCGGCACGTTCTATGGGGGCGCCTTCATCACTACCGGTTCCGGCGCGCAGGTAGACCAGTGGCAGATCACGAATGACGACACGTCAGGAGACTACCTACAGCTCCGCATGGGCAACGCGCCGGCAAATGGTGAGGTCTTCGGCGTTTTCCTGTGGAGCCGGGACGAGTTCAACGCTCCGTTTCGCGACGGCAGTGTTGTGCTGGCCTCCTCCAACGGATTGGTCTTCAACGGCCGGCGATTTGGCGGATCCATCGATAGCGACATCCGGTTCATCATTCAGAATGGCGCGGGCGACTATTTCATCTCGGATTTGCACGGGGCGATTCCGAGTTCCGACAACACTGTCGCGTTGAACTCGGCGACGACGTGGTATGCCTATACCCCGGCGACCAACACTGTGGGCTCCCCCGTGAGTCCCTCGCCGGCTGGCAACCCGATCTTCGCAGCCGGCGTGCGTCTCCGGCTCAAGAAAACCTCAGCCGGCACCGCGATTACCGCGGCGCTTCGCGGCTTCGAGATAAACGCGAATGCAATCGCATCCACCGACGATAACATCGAAACCGTCATGGATCTCGTGGGCCGGGCGGTCAGCCAGAGCCGCGTCAACCTTGCTTGGACACCTGAAGCTGGGGCCGTGAAATATGTCGTGTCACGCGGCACGACCGCGGGCGTTTACACCGTAACATACGAGTCCGCCGCACCCGCGTTTCAAGATTTCCGACTCAGCCCGGCTACTTCTTATTATTACAAGGTCGCCTGGGTGGACTCCGGTGGCACGAGTTACAATTCGAGCGAGATTCGGGTCGTCACCGATGTGGACGAGGGCGTGATCGCCCGGCACCCCTCAGTGCATTTCACGGCCGAAGAGGTGGACGAACTGAAGGCGCGCATCACCACGGTGCCGTGGTCATCCTGGTATGGTGACATCAAGGCCAAGGCCGAAAACCATGTGGGGACCAACGACAAGGATCCGTCTAACTTCGCCCCCGGCACGAGCGGCTTCATCGAATGTGCCTCGCGCGGCGAGGTGGTCACCGCGCTGGCCCTCGTGTGGCAGCTAGATACCGACCAGACTCTGCGTGACGCGTGCTTGGCGGAGCTGAAGACTTACCTGGCCTCTATTCCGGCACCACCTTCCGCGGGCAGCGAGTTGCCTTCTATCAGCGATATTGGCAAACTCATCACGCCGAAGAAGGACGCGGGTGAATTCGATCCTGCCATCCCCTACGACGATTATCCATCGCCCGGCGATGCCAATCCACAATATCAATACCAGTATTACTACGCGAGCGCGCTCTCGATCTCCTATCCGAGTCGCGGCTACGCGCTCGCTTACGACATAGTATTCAATGAACTGGCGCCCGCCGAGCGCGCTGCGACCGCCAGTCGTATCAAGCGGCACGCCGAGGTGCTGCATGACGCAACCTTCGCCTGGGATGATCCTAGCACGGCTGCCACTACCACCTCGAACCAGAGCATCAACAGCAAGGCCAACAATTGGGTTGATGTCATGGCGGGCGGCCTCGCCGTGGCCGGTGCCGCATTGCGAGACTACGTGGAGAGTTCCCAAAATTGGGGCAACGCCTACCTAGAGAGCGCACTCCTGAATCTGGAGAACGTGGTCGATTCCGATCGACACACGAAGGGCGGCGGCGCCTACATCGAGGGCGAGGTTTACAGTGCGTTCGCGGGCTACTGGGCCTCCGAGGCCCTGCACGCGATCAGAGCCGTTGATTTTGACACCTCACCCGCGATCGGCGAACTTTTCGCAACCGTGCGCTACCAGGACTGGCTCGGCTTTCGCACCCGCAATCTCATGCTTGCCGGCCGGCCGACGCTCTTCGAGGCGGCGCGCAACTACCAAATCGACTCGCAGAAATGGGTCGCCGCCTACCTCCGCGAACACACCAGCGCCGCTATGCAGGCCCGGCTCGAGTGGCTCCGCAAGATCCACCTCGACAACCCGACCACCGCCACAGAGGACTACGACATGAGTTCGGCGCTGTTCCGTTACTACAGCGCCGACGGCCTCGCGACGCCCATCCCGGCGGAGAGTTATGTAGATGCCGCCGCTGGTTTGGCATTTTTCCGCAGCGGCAATCCCGGTGCCGGCACTAGCGACGACGCCAACAGCCTCGCGCTCGCCCACTCCAACAAACCTTATCCCGGCACCATCACGGGCACGACGTTGAATTCCTCCGCGGTCACACGTCTGACGCACTTTTACTCGACGGCCGCCTCGTTGGAGCTGTGGGCCTACGGCGCCTACGTGGCGAACGAGCCCGGTTACAACACCGGCAATTTCACCGACTCCGAGGGTGATCACATCCCTTGGGCGCGGGAACAAGCGAAGGCGCACAACAACCTGCGCGTTGGTCTACTCAGCCCGCACAACTACGTCGCTTCGGAGGGATTCTCCTCTTGGAGCACCGGCCACGCGCTGGAATTCGTAAGCGGCCTAGTGCTTAAGCCGTTCACCGCGCGCACCTACAACGCCAGCGGCGGGCTGCTCGTGCCCAACCCGGCGACGATCCCCGATCCGACCGACGGCAATCCGGACCACTCGGTGATGCGGACCGTGCTCTTCGTGCGACCGACCGCGACGGCCAAGGGCTATTTTGTGGTCTTCGACAACGTCCAGACAGCCGGTGGCAGTGACACAGTGGACTGGTATCTGCACGGCATGACCGATTCTGCCGGGGCGGACAACCTCACCACCTCGGGCAAATCCGCAACCTGGACCGGCATCGTGCCGGCAGCTGGCGGAACCACTGTGAATTTCGTCGCCCGGCAGGCGGTGCCACACGTCTCGGGCACGCTCTTCACCAAAAATTCAGAGGCGTTCAAGGAACACTATGCCGGTCGCACTGGTTACAACTCTGACTACGTCTCAAATTCGAAAACCGGCAGCCAGCAGTTCCTGACCGTCCTGCATCCCTACTTGTCAACGGACACGGCGCCGTCGTTCTCGAACGTCATGTTCAGCTCGGTGGTGCGCGGCACGACCATCAATGCGGCCAGTCAGTTCGCTGTCACCCAGCCGACGAACGATATGCTGACCTACGACAATTACGCGGTGAGCGACGGCCTCAACTTCTTCGCCCGTCGCGCCTCTCCCAACGTGCTAGCATGCTACTTCGCAGAGGAGAGTTCTACCTTACATTCGCACCCGACGCCGAATTCTGGATTCGCCACCTCGGACAACACCCGCATCACCATCGTCATGGACCAGTATGACGCCATGAGCAACCGCCTCCGCGGTAGCATCTCCTACATTGACGCTGGCGGCACGTTCTCGCTTACCTTGAATGATCCCGCTCTGCCGGCGTCCGGCGGCACGCTCACGCTTGTTGATCGCGACGGCACGCCCTACACCGGAGCCACGCTCACGCAATCGTCCGGCCAGGTCGTAATCGGCAATTTGCCTGCCAACGATGTCTCCAACCCCGTGTGGCAATTGGATCTTGTCGTCCAATACTGAGTCAGCCGCGTCTCCGCGCAGCCGTTTTCAAACCGGCTTTTCCACGCTTGGCTGCGCGGAGCTGGACCTCGGGCAGATCATGCAGCTCGCCGTGGAGCACGCGGTCGGTGCGGTTGAGTTACGCGTCGTCGCGGGTCGGCTTGATCCGGTTGCGGCTCTGAAGGAGCGTTTCGGCACGCCCGCTGGGGCTGCGGTGTGGTGGCGCGACCAACCGGCGTGCGTGCGCATCCTGACGCTCCAGACCTCCTTCAAGCTGGCCGGCTCGACAGCGGCGGACCGCGAGGTTTTGTTGGAAACCGCGCCTTGGGCCGACGCGTTGGGTGCGCGGTGGCTGCGTGTGTTCGATGGCTGTGCCGGAACGGATGCGGGCGGTAACCTGTCGGAGATGGCCGGAACCATCATCTGGTGGCGTGAGCAACGCCGCAGTCACAGATGGCGAACCGACCTCGCGATCGAGACGCACGACAGCCTGCTGACGACGGCCGATGTGGCGCCCTTGACCGATCGCTTTCCGGACATCGCAATTCTCTGGGATCCGCACAATATGTGGAAAAAGGGCGGCGAGGAGCCTGTTGCGGTCTGGCGCGCGATTCGGCGACAGGTCGCCTATGTGCACGTGAAGGACAGCATCGCGCAGCCGTCGCCGCGGCATCAGTTCACCTACGTCCTGCCGGGGCGGGGGGAGTTCCCGATGGGGGCGTTGCGCGCCGCGCTCGTGGCTGACGGTTTTGCTGGCGTCCTGAGCCTTGAATGGGAGCGACACTGGCACCCGTATCTACCGCCGCTGCCAGAGGCGCTGCAGGCGATGCGTGCGAGCGGCTGGTGGTAACCAAACGGTCTTCTTTGGACTTCCCCCGGCCGGCCATCAGCGCAATGCTCCGTGGCGAGAATCATGCCGAAGAAGACTTCCGTCACTCGAAACCCCGACCGCACGCGCCGACGGCTCCTACAGGCCGCCATCCGTCTTTTTTCCCAACACGGCTACCACGCCGTCGCCGTGGACCAGATCGTCGCCACGGCCAAGGCGAACAAGCGGATGGTTTATCATTACTTCGGCAGCAAGGACGACATCTACCAAGCCGCGTTCCATGAAGTCTACAAGCGGATCGAGTCCGTGGAATTCCACGCGGTGGAAACCGGCGGCACGCCGCGCAACCGGCTCACGCGACTGATCGAAGCCTACTTTGAGTTTCTGGACGACAATCCCGAGTTTGTGCGCCTGCTGTTGTGGGAAAATCTCGAGAAAGGTCGTCACATCGCCTCGCGGCAGCATCCGCTCGACAAGAATCCCTTCTTGGTGCGCTTCCGGCAAATCGTGGAGGAAGGCATGTCGACGGGGCAGTTCCGAGCTGACCTAGATGTCACGCACTTGCTGATCCATTTCATCGGCCTATGTTTCATCTACCACTCCAACCGGTTCTCGCTCTCCCAGAGTTTGCATGTCGAGCTCGGCGATGCCGCGGTGAAGACCGACGGATTGCGGCAGGTGTTGGCGCTGGTATTCGTGGGCATCGAGAGGAAGCAATAAATAACCGAATGGTTACTTGATTCGGCCGCCGGCTTGGCTTCGTTGGTGGTATGAATCGGAACGGAACCTTCGCGGTGCGCGGCTTCCACCTTGACCTACGCATCCAAGTGATGCGTCCGGCCGCGCTGCGCCGGCTGGCGGAGGAGGTTGCGGCGGCGGGACTCAACACGCTCATCGTCGAGTGGGAGGCGGCTTTCCCCTACCGGCGAAACGCCACGCTTAGCCACGGACTGGCCTACTCGCCGGTCGAGGTCGGTGCCTTTATCCGGCATTGTTGTTCACTTGGGTTGGAGGTCATCCCGCTACAGCAAACGCTAGGGCATCTCGAATATGTGCTGCGGCATCCGCGCTACATGGTGGCGCGCGAGGATACCCGGGATCTTTGCCAACTGTGTCCGCGCAAGCCGACGGAGGCACGCCGCCTTCTGCGCGGACTACTGGAGGATGTGCGGGAGTTGCACGACGGTCCGTTCATCCACCTCGGTGGCGACGAGGCCTATCTGCTGGGACATTGTCCCGTCTGTCGCACTTACGCGCAAACCCACGGTCTTTCCCAGCTTTACGCGACGCACATGAGAAATGTGATCGCCGAGGCCCGGGCTCTCGGTTGGCGGCCGGTGATATGGGCCGACATGCTGCTGAAGCATCCCGAATGTGCCGGATTGCTTCCAACCGATACCGTGCTGGTGGATTGGAACTACGGCTGGGCTCGCGACCGCTTCGGCGACCCGAAGAAACTGCTGGACCGTGGCTTCGAGATCTGGGGCGCGGCGGCACTGCGGTCCGCGCCGGACAACCATTCGCTCACCTGGTGGGACCGGCACCTGTGCAATTTCCGGGACTTCATCCCGCAGGCCGCGCGTGATAGTTACCGCGGTATGCTTCTCACCTCCTGGTCCACTTCGGGAATCTACGGGTATGAGCGCGACGGAAGCGCGGGCGAAGTGGTGACCGCCTTACGACCGATCCGCCGGGTTTATCCGCTTAATGGCCATAGCCTGTTGCTGGCCGCTTTCAAGCAGGCGCTGGCGCATCCCGGGAGCTTTGAACCGCAGAAGTTCCTGTTGGAATATGCGGCTGGACGCTTCGGTCTCGCAGCGGCGGACCGGCAGGCTTTTGCCGCCGCACTGATCGCGCAAGCCCCGAACGGGCGGTCACCAACGCGCGATCTTGCCTCTATCCACCCTCGACGCCACCGCGCCGAGTTTGCGCATCTGCGCTTGATCGAGGATTTTCACCGCCTGAATCGAGAAACTCTGCAGATCGCTGCCCATTTCAATGGCGAAAACTACACCCGCCCCAGCGCACGGACCCTCTTGCGGCGCGTGGCGCCGCTAGTCCGGCGCTCCCGCACGTTGGAGTTGCGCTACCGCAGGTTGCAGCAGAACTACCTTCCGACGGTAGAAATCAGTGAGGATAGCGCCTACCGCCGGAAATCGCTGTTCAATCTCCACGCGGCCCTGCGCAACCAGGTCCGCTGACGCTGCCGTCACGCTCACCCGCACGACACAACGGATTCCGGACGGAAGAGCGGCGTGCTAAAGTAGCGTTCCGCGCGGTCGCACAGCAGAGTCGCAACGCACGCCTCGGGGCCGAGGCGTCTGGCCAGCCGTAGGGCAGCCGCTATATTGGCGCCCGAGGAGGTGCCTACCAACAGGCCGAAACGGCGGGTCAGCTCGCGCGTCATGCGCATGGCCTCTTCGCTCGGCACGGTGAGGACTTCGTCGATAGCGACGCCTTGCAGCAGAGCGGGGATGAAGCCGTCGGCGATACCCTCGATCGAGTGCGCGCAGGATTGCTCGCCCAGCATGAGCGCCGCCTCGGCCGGTTCCATGGCGCAAATTAGGATGCCGGGGTGCACTCGGCGCAGCGCCCGCGACATGCCCGCAAGCGTGCCACCTGTGCCGTAGCCGGCGACAAACGCGTCGATCCGCCCTGGCACCTGCGTGAGCAGCTCCGTGGCCGTGTGCAGCTCGTGGTCGAGAGCGTTGAGCGGATTCTCGAACTGGCTCGGCAGGAAAAATCGCGGATCGTCCGCCGCCATGCGTCGGGTGAGCTCGACACCTGTGGCATAGTCATAGCCGGGAAACGTCACGACCTCACCGCCAAGCTGTTCGATGAGGTGGCGGCGTTCGTGCGACGCGGTTTCGGACAGCACGATCTTTACGCGGTAGCCGCGCGCCGCGCCGAGCATGGAGAAGGCCACGCCGGTGTTACCGCTGGAACATTCGAGGATAATCGAATCTGGCCGAAGCAGGCCGCGCCGCGCCGCGTCGTCGATGATCGTGCGGGCAAGGCGGTCCTTAATGCTGCCGCTCGGGTTGAGGAATTCACACTTGGCAACGATGGTCCGTTCGTGCTCGGGGAAACGCAGATGCAGGATGGGGGTTTGACCGATGGCGGCCGTGATTGATTCAGTAATGTTCAGCATGGGAGGACTCAGGAAGCGCGGCGACTTGCGCGCAAGAGCAGTGCACCGATCCCGCCGATCAGCAGACCGACGGCGAGGAAGCCAGCGCGTCCGCCCCAGGTGTTGGGGATCAGGGTGAGCAACAAGACGAACACACCGTAGGCGAGGCTGAGCCGGCCGAGAATGCGCAGCTGCGCGCGGTCGGAAGAGACACCGTGTTCACTGGCGTAGTCCACAGGCCTGCGCATCCGTTCGAAGAAGGCCGTGATCTTCTCACGATAGGCGACGGGCTCGCGGTCATACCAGCGGCTGCTGCTGAGGAACCAGAGCGAGCCGATCACGAGGTTGCCAATCACCCCGAGCAGGAAGATGACAGCGGACATTTCTCCGCGCTCCGCTGGAGTATCGAGAAAGAGGATGCGCTGGTAGGCATCGGGGCCGAGGAAGAACGTCAGGTTGCCCATCACGAGTGACACCAACAGTCCTACTACCACTGTGCTCCAGCCCGACCACGAGGGCGTGCGTCGGTAGAAAATGCCCCACATGAGCGGCACAGCGATGGGCACGCTGACCAGCCCGGTGAACTGCATCATCAGGTTGAACAGGCTTAGCTCGTGCAGCCGGCTGAAGTAGAGGCCGGAGAGGATCACGAGCGCACCGAATAGTATCGTGGTGAGCTTGCTAGCGGTCACCAGCTCGCGTTCGGCGGCCCGTGGTCGCAGCACCGTAAGGTAGAAGCTGCGGATGAACATGCCCGTGTTTTTGTTCAATCCCGTATCCATTGTTGAAACGGTCGCGGCGAACAGACCCGTGATGAGCAGCCCGATCATGCCCTGCGGCAGCACGTCGAGGCTGATGGCCAGGTAGGCGCCGTCCACAACCCGGGTGCCCAACACCTGTAGGGCGGGCACGGCCTGCAAATCCGGGTAGAGCACCCGCGCGGCCATCGGCGGGATAAACCAGATCAACGGGCCAACGATGAACAGACCCGTCGCTAACAACGCTCCCCGTCGCGCGTGGCGATCGTCCTTGGCGCAGAGGTAGCGGTAGCCATCCGACATGTTGTTGATCACAAGAAACTGCTTCAGGAAGACCGCGAGGATCCACAGGGCCATGATGCTACTGCGTTCCAAGCTGCCCCAGGTGAACGACGCGCTGGGCACGTGGGCTATGAACTCGCCAACGCCACCGACCGCCTGCAGGGCGTAGACGGCCGTGACGGCCGTAACGGCCATGAGCAGCAGCATTTGAATGAAGTCGCTCGCCGTCGCAGCCCACGAGCCGCCCATCGTCGTCATTACCACCACCAACAGTCCGGCGCCGAGGATGGTTAGCGTGAGTGGTATGCCGAAAACCGAGGACAGGATCACGCCGAGGCCGTTCAGAGCGATGCCCGAGGTCAGGATACCAACAGGAATGGAAAGCCAGATGAAAAACTGCTCGCTGCCGCCGTCCCAGCGTTGGCGGATGCCCTCGAGCGTGGTGATGATGCGCATCTGGCGCAGGCGCTGCGCAGTGCCGAGATAGTTGATGAAGAAACCCACTGCGTTCGCCACGTAGAACACCATGACCACGATGCCGTTTTCGTAAGCCTTGCCCGCCGCGCCTGT
Organism: Verrucomicrobiota bacterium; assembly: GCA_049322455.1. Lineage (GTDB taxonomy): Bacteria > Verrucomicrobiota > Verrucomicrobiia > Opitutales > Opitutaceae > Lacunisphaera. The sequence continues at coordinate 73,922 of JBMOQY010000045.1, forward strand.
GAAGGTCCAGGCGGAGAACTGTGTCATGAACGCACTTGAACCGACGATCCACCACAGCATCTGCCCACCACCGCGGAAGTAGTCGCTGGTGTCCTTTGTGGCAGAGCGGAACGCGACGCCGATGGACACCATGAAGATGAAATACATGGCGATGACGAAATAGTCGTAGGGTGTGAGCATGGCGGGTGTCAGGTGCAGGTGCCGGATTCCGTGCTGGCCCGGCAGCGCTCTAGCAGCGTCAGCAGGCTTCGGGTCTCCTCAAGGGTGACGGGCGGCACGGCCCCTTCGACGAGATGGCGCCGCAGGGCTTCGTAATAGTCGAAAGACTCCGTTCCCACCGACTGCAGCGTCTGTTCGTGCCAGGGTAGCGTTTCCGTGTGGTAGAGCCGGTCCGCGGCAGCGAAGCCGTTCTGGGCTTCCAGCGGCGGCGCGGCCGCGACGTCGTAGTGCCTGATCAGCCAAGTGCGTTGGCCGGCGTCGTAACGAGCCGCGCCGTAGGCGCCGAACACTTCCCACACCGGGCCGGTGAGCGCCGAGGCCTGGCTGATTTCGAGATCGATCAGGAGCCCGCGCGCGGTTGTGAGAGAGGCTTTCACGAAATCATCGGCATCGCCGGCTGTAGCAATGCTTCGCGTGTGGCAATAGACGCGACTGATTGTGTCGTCGCCGAGCAGCCAGAGAAGTTCGTCGAGGCAGTGCGAGCCGTAGTTGTTCAACAGGCCACCGCCGTGGGCCTTGAAGGCCTGCCAGTCCTTGCGACGTTCGTAGTTGCAGCGCGAGCGGCGGATCAGGTGGACCGGGCCGAGCATGCCTTGTTCGACCAGCGTGCGCAGGGTTCGCAGCTCCGGCTGATGGCGGCAGGGCTGGTAGGCAACAAGGCGGCGGCCTGTAGTTTGTGCGGCCGCAGCCATGCGGTCGAATTCAGCTAGGGTGCGCGCGATGGGTTTGTCGCAAAACACATGGGCACCGTGCGCGAAGGCCGTTAGCGCTTGCCCGGCATGGAACGGCGTGGGTGAGGCGACGACTACCAGGTCGGGATTCGTCTGGCCGAGCATGTCCTCGAGTGAGTCGGAAGTCGCCGTGCCAAATCTGGCTCTGGCCTCCCCTCGACGATCGGGCAGCGGATCCACGATTCCGACCAACGCGAAACCCGGGTTGGCGATAATCGACGGGCAGTGAAAACCGAACCCGATGCGGCCTAGGCCGGCCACCACGGTGCGCAGAGGTTGGGAGGCGCTTGAATTCATGCGACGGGAACCGGTGGCAGCAGACTGGCGGATGCGGCGTCGAGGTAAAGCGTGGCGGCGGGATGCTGTCGCAGCAGCGTGGCGGGACAGGTGGTGCCGACCGGGTCAAACACGGTAGATCGGACGGCGGCGGCTTTGCGCAGTCCAGGCACGTGGATGCTGAGACGATGCGCCTCGCGGAACACCGGCAACGTGAGCGTCAGTGCGTGGCGCGGCACCCGATCCAGCGCCGGGAAGCAACCGTCATTCACCTGCTGTTGCCGGCAAATATCATCTAGCGCCACGCGCTTCACCAGCACGGAGTCATTGAAATCGGCGACCGGAGGGTCGTTGAACGCCAAGTGACCATTTTCTCCGATGCCCAGGCAGATCAGATCGATCGGGGCGGCTTGGAGCAAGGCGGCATACATGGCGCAGGCCCTGTCGGAATCGGAGTTTTCTGCCGGGATCGGATGGAACCGGCGGGGCGTGATCCGCGACAACAGATGACGTTGCAGGTAATGACGGAAGCTCTGCTGATGATCGGCCGTCAATCCGACGTAGTCATCCATGTGGAACACCGTGATGCGGTCCCAGGCGAGCCGGACACCGCAAGCGTCGGGCTGCGTGAGGGCGTCGAGGAATTCGTCTTGGGAGGGCGCACAGGCGAAGATCACCCGAGCTTCGCCGTGACGTTCGAGGTGCTCCTGCAGCCAGCCGGCGGTAGCGCGTGCTGCGGCCATGCCGAGGGTCCGGCGATCAGCATGTGTTTCGACCCGCAGGCGACCGGCAGTGCGAAGGACGGGGGGGTAACTAGGATTCATGAAGCGGGAAAGGGTCCGAAGGCCCGGAGCGGGACTTCCGACCACAGGTGCTCGGATTCGGCCAGGCTGAGACCGAGGTAGTAGGCGGTGCGGCGGACGCCTTCATCGGGCGTGAGTGTGGAGCCGGCGAAGCCGCCGTCGGGATTGCGTGCGATTCCGTTGTCCTGCACCTCGACGTCGAGCCGGCCAAGGCTGTAGCGTCCGGCAGGCGCAGCGGCACCGGCCATGGCATCAGTCGTGAACAGCACGCGGTCCGGCGGCTTGGCGCGGTAAAGGTTGCGGAGCACGAAAGCGGGCAGGTGCAAGCCGTCGGGCACGAAGCAGGCGGTGAGATCGTCGCGTGATAGGAGGCGTTGGATGATGTTGTCGTGCCGCGGCAAAACGGCCGGGGTGGCATTGCCAAGATGGGTGCAGAACCGAGCACCGGCCTGAATAGCAAGGTCGATCTGCTTTTCGCCGGCAGCGGTATGTCCGAGCGAAACATGCACGCCGGAGGCATGCACAGCGTGGATGAAGTCGATGCAGCCCGGCAGCTCCGGGGCGACGGTCACGAGCCGGATGCGACCGCCTGCCGCGGCCTGCAGGCGCTCGAAGTCCGCCATCGCTGGCGGGCGCATGCACTCGGCCCGATGGGCGCCGCAGTAGCCTCGTTCGCCGCTGAGCCATGGGCCTTCGAGGTGGTAACCGGCGACGGTTTCGGCCATCGAGAGGAGACGGCCCCTCATCTGCTCCATGGCCTCGAACCGCCGGCAAAGCGCATCCAGCGAGTCCGTGATCTGAGCGACGAAAATGCTCGCGACGCCATGGCGGTGCAGCGCGGTGAGCGCTCGGTGCCAGTCATCGCGCGTCAACCCCTCCCGCTGGAAATCCACGCCCGCGAAGCCGTTGACCTGAAAGTCGAACAGCCGGCGGTGGGCGCGGCTCGGATGATGCGACGTGGGAGCCATCGATTGCTCAACTGAGCCAGCGTTGCAGGTTGCGGCCGACGAAGGCGTCGTCCACCAGCCACGAGTAAGCCGCGCTCACGCGGGTCAGCTCGTCGGCTTGACCGGGCGAAAGCGTCTCGTGCGGATCGAGGCAGGCGGTAGATGCGAGCAGACCCTGCCGGCGGAGGATTTCATGGATGCCCGGGATGCAGCCGGCAAAGCCGTGCGCGGGGTCGAAGATGGCTGCGTTGGCGTCGGTGAGCTGGGCGTTCCGAGTCCACCAAGTGACGTCGATCTGAGCCGTGGCGCGGGCACGCTTGATTTCCTGCAACAGCGTGACCGCGCGCTCCGTCCACACACCCCACTGTCCGAGGAGGCCGCCGGAGATGAAGCGTCGCCGGCCGGCGAAAACGAAGGGTGTGAGAAGATCGGTGACGATGTTGTCGTCGTTGCCCGTGTAGAGGGCGACGTCATCGCGGCCGGCCTCGCAAACGGCGCGGACGACATCGAGTGTCTGGTAGCGGTTGAAAGGCGCCATCTTGATGGCGACCAGGCCGGGGATCTCCGCGAACTCGCGCCAGAAACGGTAGGAAAACTCGCGTCCGCCGACCGCCTTTTGGAGGTAGAAGCCGATCAGTGGAATCCGCCGAGCCACCGCCCGGCAATGCTCAAGGATCTCCGGCTCGGGCGCCTCGCTCCAGGCGCCCAGGCTCAGCAATCCCGAGTGGTAGCCGAGTCCCAAGGCTGTGTCGGCTTCGGCCAAGGCCTGAGGCGTGCGCCCGCACAGCCCCGCGACCAGCATGCAGGACCCGCTCCGGTCGGGACGCCACTGCCGGACGGTATCGGCAGCTAGCCGGAGCACGGGCGCGTAGAGCGCGATCCCGGGATCGCGGATGGCGAACTGGGTCGAATGCACGCCGACAGCCAGCCCGCCCACGCCGGCGTCAAGGTAGTAGCGCACGAGCGCGCGTTGATGGACTTCGTCCCACCGGCGCTGCGTCGTGAGCGCTAACGGCAGGGCGGGAATGACGTGGCCTTCCAAGAGGTGTCTGCTTAGGGGGAAGGAGGGAGTTGCGGTCATGATCAGAAATTGCCGTCGCGGCGTTCGAAACCCGTGGGTTTGCCCCAGGTCGCCTCACCGGCTTGAACCCAAGCGGCCACCCATGTGAGCATCTGCGAGATACCCACCTTCGGGGCGCCGAAGCGGCCATGGGAGAACGCGGCGTTATTGAGCCAGGCGGTGTCGGTTTCCACGCCCCGCACCCGGACTGGAAGCGCCAGTAGCCGGCCAAGCGATTCGGCGAGCACTCGCACCGACAGCACCTCCGGACCTGTGACGTTTACCGGGCGGGCCGGAGAGCCGGCGAGGTCGAGGCTTTGGATGGCATGGGCGATGGCGTCGCTCTGCCAAATAACGTTGCAGTAGCCCATGCTAACGTCCACCGGCTCGCTCCGCGCGACCTTGAGGGCGATGTCGAGCAGCAGGCCGTAGCGGAATTCCACGGAATAGTTGAGCCGCACCAGGGCCACAGGATTACCGGAGGTCTCCGCAGCCCGGCGGAAAGCCGTTTCGCGCTCCACGCAGGAGGCCGCGTAGTCACCAATAGGGGCGATTGGTGTTTGCTCAGTCGCACCGCCGCTGGCCGGCGCGACGAAGGGATACACGCAGCCGGTGGAGAATGCCACGATGCGCGACCGGACGAAGCGCTGCGCCACCTTCCGTGGCATCTCGACGTTCATCTGTCGCAGCAATTCTGGCGAGGAAGTAGTGCCGAACTTGATCCCCGCGAGGAAAAATACCGAGGGCGCCTCCGGCAGCGTTGCGAGAAAGGTGTCGTCGAGCAGGTCGCCGGCCAGCGTCGTGATACCGAAGGACGCGAAATCTTCCTGGTCGCGCAGGCTGCTGAAGCGCGAGACGGCAACGACCTCGTCTGTCCGGCCGTCAGCCTCCAGCGCCTTCTTCAGCATGAGGCAGAGGTGCAGGCCCATCTTGCCGCCTGCGCCCAAGACGAGGAAGGGGCCGCGATGCGCTCGCAGGCACCGGATCGCCTCCCCGGTCGGAGCGCTCAGGAAATCGTCCACCGCGTTCGGCGAACACGGGAGGGTGGCGGGATGGTCGGGATAGGGGTTGACGGCCATAAGGTAACTGACTAGTTACTTAAGTCATGAAACCCGGCAAGGAAAATCCGCGCTCCATCGCCGCCGCTCCGGCAGATGCCGCGCGGATTCTACGTGAATTGGTGGCGTTTCCGAGCGTGCATCCCGACGCAGATACCGGCGGCACAGAGCCGGGTGAGCGTGCGATCGCTGAGTGGGTGGCGGACTGCCTACGCCGGCAAGGTGCCGGCGTGCGCCTGGCTAGTTTCGCGCCCGATCGACCCAGTGTCGTAGCGGCCTTCGAACCTCAGGGCAAGGTGCGAGAGACGGTGCTATTCATGCCTCATCTCGATACGGTGGGCGTGGCAGGCATGACGGTGGCGCCATTCCGCCTGACACGGTGTGACGGACAGTTCTACGGTCGGGGTGCATCTGACACTAAGGGACCGATGGCGGCGCTGCTGGCCGCCTGTGGTGCCGTTGCACGTCGCGGCGCGTTTCGAGAGTCGGTGCGTTTTCTCATCGTGGCTACGGCGGGCGAAGAGCAAGGGTCTCTGGGCGCCGAGTGGCTGTTGAAGCAGGGATTGTGTGCGGATTTTGCCGTGGCGCTGGAACCTACGGGAATGAAGGTCGTGCATGGGGCGAAGGGCGTTCTGCGCCTACGGCTCGAAGTGGCCGGAAAAAGCGCCCACGGGTCCCGTCCAGATCGCGGGGTGAATGCCGTTTTGCGGGCACTGCCGTTAGTGGCCGGACTTCAGCAAGAGCTCGAACCATGGCTGCGGAGTTTCGGCCGGGCCGGGCTGCGTGGCGGCACGATGAACGTCGGCATTCTGCGTGGCGGCGGGGAATTCAATCTGGTGCCGTCACAATGCGAATGCGGTGTAGAGTTCCGGCTTCCGCCGGGACTGTCGGCCGACGCGGTGGTCGCGCGGGTGCGGACGGTGATATCACGCACTGGCGTGCGGGCGAGATTGTCGGTGGTCCGCAGCGGCCCTGCCTTCCTCACATCGCGGAATCATCCATGGGCGCGTCGAGTGCGCGCGGTTGGTCGCGGCTGGGAATGCGTAAACTGGTTTTGCGATGCGAACATGGCCGCGGCTTTCGGCATCCCCGCCGTTGCCTTCGGCCCCGGATACATGAGGCAGGCACATACCAAAGACGAATTCATAAAGGCCTCGGAACTAGATGCAGGCACGGCGGCACTCACACGCCTACTGACAGTATGATGGCTGATTTGCCGACGCGGTAATCAAACAGCGTGCTGCGTGTTTACCCCAATAGTGGCATAAATACACTAGAGGCCTATTTCTTGGAGAATCTCCGACGGCTTCACGCCAAGTCCTTTGGCTACTTGGACAAGCGTCACAACCTTGATATCGTAGCGACCCTGCTCGACAAAGCCCATGTAGGCCCGGTGCAGTTCGCTCCGCCACGCCAGTTCATCCTGGCTGATCTCCTGCGCCTCCCGGGCTCGGCGAATGGCCTGCCCCAGCCTTTTGGCGAACTGCCTGCTTGATGCTGATGGCTTGGACCCCATGCGGGGCCGCAAGAATAGCAGGCCGCTATGTTTAGCGCGACTATGTGAATATAGAGTTTTGGGCGCCCCACTCTGGACTCTACCTCGCCGGGAAGACCGGTGGCCCCGCCGGTCGGTCCCACGAGGGAGAAGGATTATTCCGGAACGAACCAGTCAGTTCCGGAGGGCAAGCCGGCAGTGCCGGCTATCAAGGTAATCGTCGCAAATCGAGCGGACGGACCGCTTGTGCGACAGTTCATACGCGATCAGCTCCTCGACCGTCGGTGCCGCTTCGCCAAGCCGTCGTTCCAACTGGCGAACGGCGGCTTGGTAGCAGCGAAACGTCTGGTCGTGAAGCCGGACCGTGATGACACGGCGGGGCCGGGTGAGCTTCATGCTTGGTTCAGGTTTTTCGGTGCGGCTTACGCCGCTCGGAGTTGATCCGCCTGACGCTGGCATCGGGCGGCGGGCCGAACAGGTTACGCGAACGTGGCGGCCGGAAAGATCCCGGCGGCCGCTGCGGCAAGGAGAAGGACGAGAACGCGAACAGGCTCCGGCGGAGGAAGCGCCGGGCCGGGCCAGACGGAGCGGACGGCGCACGGTGGCACGCGCCGAGCGGGCAGACGATGATGGGACTGCCCGCCGGGCAGGTCGAAGGGAGGTCATGGGAAACAGGGTGTTGCGAGAAATTTGCGGCGAGGGGTGATGGCGGTGCCGTTCCGGTGCGAAAAAAACCGCTCCGGTGTTGATCCGGAGCGGTTGGCCCTTCCGCGAGCCTCAGCCCGCGGCAATGGATGGTCCCGAAGGCGCAGCCTTCACCCCCAGGAATTCCCGGCGGTTCTGCGCGAAGCTCTGGGCGTTCTTATGGCGGATCATTTCGCCCACGAAAGCTTTTTCGTGGTAGAAGGGATTCACCTTGGACAGGCGCTCCTTGATCTTCGCCTGCTCCTCCGGCGCCAGCTTGTCGAAATACTCCTGCGCCGCCGGGAGCTGCTTAAACACGAGCTTCATGTCGGCCTCGTGCTTGGTCATGTCCTTCAGGAGCAGGGTGCGCACCGCCCGCTGCGGATCCTCGGCCACGAGCTTCGTGTAGTGCGAGAAATCCCGTTGGTTGTTCTCGATGTATGCGTTGAGCCGGGCATCGACCTCGGGATTGATCGGCCGCGCGGCCGGAGTGGCGGTTTCGCCCGGCGCATCGCCGGGCATTTCGCCGGGCGACTCCGGCGCCGCGACATCGTTCTTCTTGAATTTCTTGAGCATGGTTGGCCTTGGGTTGAAGGTAAGCGCCGGCGCCTTTGTTTTACGTGTGGCGGCGGACGCCTTGGTCACACGGCGGCCGAAGGCCGCGGAAAGAGTCAGCTCCGCACCGTCCGCCAGCCTGCTCCGACAATGGCGGAGCGAGACGGGACGAGGCGCCCCAAGCGCCTCGCCGTTCGTCGAGCGGGAGGTTCCCCTCTCCCCGGGGAGAGGGGGAAGGGGCGAGAGGGTCATGGTCGGGGATCATCCAAAGGACGGGTAGGACCAAGTGGTCAGGCGAGGACCGGGTTGGGTAGTCCTGCCTTGGCCGGCAGAGCCGGCACGTCGCAGCCGGTGATGGCCCGCAGCGTGAGGTCGAATTGCGCGCACAGTTCCTCGGGCTCGATTCTCGCCAGCGCGAAGGCCATCAGCGTATCGGCGGTGATGGGCCGTTTCTGGAGGCCGTATTCGGCGTTCAACTTCTCGGCGGCGCTGTAGAATTGCGCCGCGACAGGATCCGGGAGGGGGAGTTCAACGGTGGTCATGAGGCTGGTTGGGTATGCTATTATGCTGTTGTGTCAAGGGTGATTTGGTCCTGGTGATATTTTGTTCCTGCCCCGGCCCCGCGGAATGTCGGGACGCAAACGAGGGAGCCGCCGTCGCCGGAGCGGGCCTTGAGGCGAATGCGGCCCGCGCAGGCGGAAGGCGGAAACCCGAGGATGCGCACTCGACTTTCCGGCGGGACTGGCCGGTCGAAAGAGCCGCCGAAACGGGGCACCGGGCGGGGTTCGGGGAGCCCGAAGCCGCGTTTCTGTGGATGCTCACTCTGTTTCGCACAGTAAATCAAGGTTTACGACCACGGTGCCGAAGGCCCGGCCATCCGAATCGATCCGCACGGACGCGATGTGGAGGATGTCGTTTCCGGCCCATGCTTCGATGGCGGAGACGAGGTCAGGCCACCGCAGAAGGGCCGGGTTCGGATGGCAAACCGCGAACCGTTCCAGTCGGAGGCCCGCCAGCATTTGGGCTTCGACGGGACGGGCCACCCACCCTGCCGGTAGGGACCGAATCCAGCCGGCCAGCTCGGCCCTGCTTTGGGTATGCTTTTCAAGCCCGGCGTGGTTCACCCGCGCTTGAGCGAGGGCGGCGGTGGTCCAAACCGACAGTTCCTCCGCGCGGGACCGGAGGGTCGCCAGTTCATCGGTTGTTGGGACAGGTTCCCACTGCGACGAGTAGGCCATGAAAAGCGAGGCAAGGGCCACCAGACCGATGCTCACGAACCACCCGTAGGCGGCTGGGATGCGTGAAAGGAAGCTCATTTTGACAGAAATCTCCCGGTAAGAGTGAACGCCCCGTCCGCACCGATGGTTGGCGCATCGAACCGCCACGGAGCATCCATGGGTGCAAGGCCGCGGGCGAAGCTGGCGATTGCCGGTTGAGCCATTTGCGGTTCTCCGGCTACAAATGCGCTCAGCGAGAGCGTGTCGCCGGTGGCTTGGAACGAGGTCAGGACGATCTCGGGCGGGGTAACGGCCGCCAGTTGGCGCAGAAGTTTCGTATAGCCGCGGCGCGGTCCCACTCCGCCAGCCAAGGCCCGGATGGACTCGATCTCTCGCCGGTTGGCCTCGAAAGCGGCGATTTCGGCCTGGAGCTGAGTCACGGCGGTTGCATGCGCGGCCTCGCGCTCACGGCGCTGCTGGAATTCGCCAAACTGGTGCCAGCCCAAGGCGGCGGCGGCACCCCAACTCAGAATGCCGGCTGCCAAGACGGCGTTGGCGGGCGACAGCTTGGGCTCGGGTGGCAGGAAGTTCGACGGATGAGTGAGTGGAAGCTCCTGCATTGCACGGGCGAGTTCGCCGAACCCGACATGCTGCACATGGCCGACACCGTCGGGGAATTCCGTTCCCGGTGCCGCATCCGAGATCCAAACCAGCCTCGCCGGCCCGACACCGTGCCCGGCGGGTTGCTCGGCCAGCGCACGCATGACCTCAAGCACGGCATCCGGGCCGTGAAAGTCCTCCCACGTTGCCCGGTGCTCGGGGCCGGGCCGGTGCAATGACACCTGTCCGCCGTGCGCCAGCGCCACGAAGGAATCAGGCGCCAGATGTTCGAGGACAGCGCGAAGCGGCCAGGCCGCCTCGATCCGGCACCCGCGCTGACGCATCGCGTGCTGGAAGCGGAAGAGCCACGGCGACGTTTCGATGTGGAGGACCGTGGCAAACCCGTCCTCGACGGGTGCCACTGGCAGGTAGCTCCAGGCGCGCTCCGGGTCGGCCAGCGCGGGCTGCTCGGCCTGAAGGGCGCGCCGGAGCACGGCCCGGCCGGCATTTGGACAGGACATCGTCGCACCCGACAGCCACGGTGGCTGGTAGAGGAGCTGAAGCCGCCGTGGCGGCTTCAGGCCCCGCTCGGCCCAAAACGCGAAGAGCGCCTCGGCCGCATCCGCCGGCTCGGTCGAGGGCGGGGCGAACGCCTCGCCCCCGACGAACCATTGGTCATTCAGGATGAGCACGGCGGAGTTCAAATTTCGGCCAGATACACGAACACGTCCGTCACGCCGTTGACCGGGGCGGCATACGCCACCAGCCCGGTGTCGCACGCGGCCCCTTCGACCGGCGCCAGTTGCGGCGCGTTCATCGAGAGCGCCAGCTCGTAGGCGTCCTTCGCCGGGCAGTTGGTGATGACGAGATAGGCGACGACGAGGTTCGGACTGCGGTTGGTGACGCCGTCGAGCCGGAAGTTCGCCCCCTGTGCGGCCGACGGCACGATCGCCGGATTGGACGAGCGCGCCTCGATCCGCGTCACGGCGGTCCAGTTGCGGAGCGGGGCGGCATCCGGCGTCATCACGAACGCCTGCGCCGCCTGGTTCCACGTCATTTCATTGCCCGTGCCCGTGGACGTATAGACCTGGCTGCCCATGCGGAGACTGAGCGGCCGTTCGAGCTTGCCGGTCGCGAGCAACACCGTGTCGAGCCGACCGCCGTTGCCCTTGGCGGCATCGGTGGCTCCGGACAGGGCCGCGCCGGAGCACGGAATGCCGGTGCCCTCGGTGCGCGGGATGCTGCCATTGCCGCCGGGCATGGCGATCAGGTCGGTGATGGCGGTCTTGAGCGTGTTGGCCGCGCTCTTCACCTCCTGGATGCGCGCGTTGCGCAGCGCATCGAAGCCCTTCGGCAGGAGCAGGCCGACAAGGATCGAGACGATGGCGAGGACCATCACAAGTTCGAGGAGCGAGTAGCCGTGGATGGCGTGGATACGTTTGGTTTTCTTCATGGTATTCTGGGTTGAGGGCCTGGTGGCCCGGTGAAAATTCAAAGCACGCGCGCCACTTCCTCGGGCGTCGTGAGTCCCTGCGCGGCGGCGGCCATGCCGTGCTGCCAGAGGGTCAGGCAGCCGAGGCGGTCGCGGATGGCCGCCAGCTCGTTGAGCGGAGCACCGGACGTGATGGCCGGCATGAACTCCGCCACGGGGATCACTTCGTGGATGGCGAGCCGGCCGCGATAGCCCCGACCTTGGCAAAGCGGACAGCCGACAGGCCGGAGGAACCGTGCGCCTGGAATCTGGTGCTGCTCGGCCAGCCGCGCAGCCTCCGGGTGCGGCTCCTTACACTCGTCGCACAGACGGCGCACGAGCCGTTGGGCCGCCACGAGCCGGAGCGAAGCAGCGAGGAGAAAACTTTCGATGCCCAGGTCGCGCAGCCGCGGTATGGCCGCCAGCGCATCGTTGGTGTGAAGGGTGGAGAGGACCAGATGGCCGGTCAGCGCCGCCCGGATCGCGAGCTGGGCCGTCTCGGCATCGCGAGTCTCGCCCACGAGCAGGATGTCCGGATTTTGGCGCAACAGGGCGCGGAGTGCCGTGGCGAAGGTGAGGCCGATCTTTTCCCGGATCTCGGTCTGCCTGATGGCCGCGAACTCATACTCGACCGGATCCTCCAGCGTGTGGATGGCTCGGCCGTGGTGGTCGAGCGAATGAAGCGCCGCGTGCAGGGTGGTCGTCTTGCCCGATCCCGTCGGGCCGGTCAGGTAAATGAGTCCGGCCGGCCCATCGAGGGCCGTCCGCACCGCCGTTGCTTGTGCTAGCGTGAAGCCCAGGGACTCGAACGACTGGCCCGGCATCGTCTGGTCGAGGAGCCGGATCACGAGACTTTCACCATGGACGGTCGGCAGTGTGCTCGACCGCAGGTGAAAGCGCCGGCCGCGCTCCGCCAGCATCGCGCGCCCGTCCTGCGGCAGCCGTTTTTCCGTGATGTCCATCCCGGCGAAGATTTTCCCGCGGGCGATGAGCGCATCCCGCTGTGCCAGCGGAACGGTCAGGTGGTCGCTCATTTCACCGTCCAGCCGGAAGCGCACAAGGAGACCATCCTCCTTCGGCTCAAAATGGACGTCGCTCGCGCCCTCGGCCACGGCCGCCCGGAGGATCGCGTCGAGCTGCCGCGTGGCATCATGCCCTGGCATCGCCGGCCGATAGGTTGGTGCCTGCGCCGTCCCGCGCGGCACGAGTTTTTTGAGCAGGTCGAGCATCAGCGGACGAGACGGGGCGTGAGGAAGATCACGAGTTCGGTGCGGGAGCGCTGGGTCGCCTTGCTGCGGAACGCCCGCCCGATGAGCGGAGTCGCCCCGAGCACGGGCACGGCCCGGGTGCTCTCGCCCGTATCCTCGGAGATGAGCCCGCCGATCACGGCCGTCTCGCCGTCCTTCAGCCGCACGATGGTGGACGCCTGCTTCACCTCGGTGACGGGTGCCGTCTGCCGTCCGTCCGGGCTCGTCACGACGGCCTGCAAACGGGTAATCGCGGGTAACACGTCGAGCGTAATGACGCCGTTGCCGTCGATCTGCGGGGTCACGGCCAGGACGGTCCCGATGGTGATGGTGCTCACCGAGAACTGCTCCTGGGTCTGATTGACCGGCACGGTCGTCCCGCCTTGCTGAAAGGTGGTCGATTGCTGCAAGCGGAAGAACGGTTGGTCCTGACCGACGCGGATGAAGGCCGATTGGTTGTTGAGCGCCCGTAACCGCGGCTGCGCGACGGTCTTCACCTCGCCCTGCTGTTTCAGCGCATGGATGACGGCCGTCGCCTGTTTGTAGCCGAGATTCGCCGTGAAGGTGTTGGCTCCGAGCAGGGTGCCGCCGACGCCGGAGACCTGGAGGGGCGCCGCCGCCTCGATGCTGACGCCACCGCCGAGCGACGCGCCCGCGAGATCCCAGTCGATGCCAAGCTTCTGCTCGTCCCGCAACGTGACCTCCACCAGACGGGCTTCGATTTCGACCTGCTGGGTGATCCGGCGGTTTACCAGCGCGAGGAAATCCCGAATGACCTCATGCCGGCGCACCGGGGCGGTTACCTGCGCCACTCCGCTGAATTTATTCAGGACGAGGCTGTCGCCGTCCTTCAGCATGGCGCGCAATTCGGCCTCCAGCCCCGTCCAGAACGTGTTCTGGTTCTCCTGGCTGATGCTCACCTGAGTGGCATCCGAGCCCGCGCCGTTGGGCGAGAGGGCTGGGTTCAGATGGGCGGCAGTCCCGGTCGGGTAACTGGTCCCGGAGCCGCCGTTGCTGGCGCTGCTGAGGGTGATCGAGGCGCTGCCCGATCCGCTCCGGGTCAACTGCGGGTAGTCGATGACGTAGAGCACGGTCTTCAACCGGTGCACCGCAATTCCAGTCCCACTCTCCTCGAAGTAGTAGCCCGATGGCGCGGTAAGTGCCGCTAGGGCCTCGCGCAGGATCCCCGCGGGGAGTTCGACGTTCACGTTGCCGGCAAGGTCCGGGTCGGCGAGGATCGGTGTTTGGGTCGCGCGCCCGAGGATGCGGAGCGCGGCGGACAACGGCGCCTGCTCGAAACGCAGCGGTGGCGTGGCGCGATCAAGCGGCGAATCCGCCGCGGTGAGGGTCGCGATCAGAAGGAGGAAGAGTGAGGATATCTTCATGCGGTGACAGGGTTCAGGGTTTCTCCAGCACGTAGGGCGTGGCGCCCTGCGTCGTGCGGCCTTGGAGGAGCGTCCGCCCGTTTGGCCGGTAGCGGAGCACGGCGGCGGCAAAGGCGTTGAAGGTCCGGCTGACCGTCGTAGGCAGATAATCGGCGTCGCCGGCCTGGCTGGCTTGGACCGTCACCGCACCCGGCCCAATGACTTGAATCTGGTCGCCGTTCACCACGGCCGGACCGCTGAGCACGGTGTAGGTCACCGGCATCCCGGACGACGCGGCGGCGGCGAGCGTCAACGGGGAGCCGCCCACGGGCTGATCGCCCGGCGCAGGGAACGTGATGGTCTGCGCGAACTTGTCGGCAAACACGGCCTGAACAGTCTTCGGACCATTCATCGTGACCGCGATGGATGGTGCGGTGCCGCCGGCATCTCCGGACCATCCGGTGAACCGGTGGGTGGAGTCGGGCGCGGCGGTCAGGGTGACCACGGTCCCGTAGGGATAGGAGCCGCCGCTCGTGACGCTGCCTCCCGTGCTCGCACTGGTGGAAAGCGGGAGCAGCTTCAGGGTGAATGTCGCCTGCACGGACTTGCTGCGGTCCATCAGCAATCCCAGCGGGTTGACCGAGCCGGCGGCATCCCCGCTCCACCCCGCGAAGTCGTGCATGGCGTCGGACATAGCGGTAACGATGGCGGTGCTGCCGCTGTCGAAGATCCCTCCGGCCGACACCGAGCCTCCCGTGCCGGCACTGGTCGTGAGCGTATATTGCACGGGCGGCGGTGCGGAGACGGTCACGGTCTGGCTGATGACAGCGGAAGTCGCACCCGCACCGTCAGCCGCCTGCGCAGTGAACGTGATCGTCTGCGGCCCGGTGTCGCCGGTCGTGTTCCCGGAATCTCCGTCGGAGCCGTTGCCGCCGCCGGCGAAGGCGAACGGCTGGCCGTTCTTCCAGACATTGACCTGGGTCAGGTTGCCGTCGTCGTCGTGGCCGTGCGCGGAAACGGTATAACCCTGGCCGCTGGCGACCGTGCCGGGCGTCGTGTTCCACGCGATGGTCGGAGCGCGATTGGCCGGCGTCACCGTAATGGCAACGGTCGCAGAGTGATACCACCCGCTGCCGTCAGAGGCCCCGCTGCGCACGTAGTAGGTGCCAACATCGCTGAAGGTGAAACTCGCCGTCCGCGTCGAATCGCCACCGCTCCCGACCGGCCCGCCCTGGTAAGGCTCACCGGTGGCAAAGCCGCCCTGAAAATTCCAGTCGCCGGCCGGCCGCTGGATGTCGAGGTTGTGGCCCGAGAGGTTGCCATCCGGATCCGTCGCCCGGGCGCTGATCGTGAGCGTCGTTCCCGCCGTGACCGTCTGGCTGCCGGGCGAGAGCAGCGTGACCGTCGGCACGACGTTGACCGGGGCATC
This sequence comes from Verrucomicrobiota bacterium, assembly GCA_049322455.1. Taxonomy (GTDB): domain Bacteria; phylum Verrucomicrobiota; class Verrucomicrobiia; order Opitutales; family Opitutaceae; genus Lacunisphaera. Next base: position 89,078 of record JBMOQY010000045.1, read on the forward strand.
AATGGTCACGACGTGGGTGATGAGCGGCGAAGTCGTCCCGCTCGCATCGGTTGCCTGTGCGGTGAAAGTCACCGTCTGGGGACCGGCGTCGCTGGTAAGGTTACCGGAATCCCCGTCCGTGCCGTTGCCGCCGCCGGCGAAGGCGAACGGCTGGCCGTTCTTCCACACATTGACCTGGGTCAGGTTGCCGTCGTCGTCATGCCCGCGAGCCGTGACGGTGTAGCCTTGACCGCTCCCGGCGTTCGCCGGGGCCGCAGTCCACGCGATGCTCGGCGCCCGATTGGCGGGCTGTGGTGAGTAGCCGTCCTCAAACGAGGTGTCCGTCCAGACGGTCGTGGCGTAAAGGCGGCGGTCATCGGTGCGGTAGGTCCAGGCGCGAACCGTGTAGGTGCCCGGCGCCAGTCCGGTCAGGTGCCAGGTGGCGTAGAGGAATCCGTCGGCCGGCGTTCCGGCCACGGTGAAGATATCGACCGACGAGGAGACATTGTCCACGGTCCCGTTGGTGACCGAAACCGACGGCCCGGAATCCCGATAATGGCTGGCGGTGACGCGGCCGACCACGACGCCATCGCGCATCAATTCGATCCGGCCTGGGGCGCTGTTCTGCGGATAGTCGTCCGCGAACCACACGACCGAGAACCGGATGTCGTAGGCCGGGGTCGGGATCGTGATGACCTGGTCGCTCGGGTAGCCGGTGGTGGTGCTCTGCGCGTGCAGGCTAGCTCCGGCCAGCAGGAAGAATACGGTGAGAAGGCGAAGTTTCATTGGACGGTGACGGTGGCGTTTTCCCGGAGAAAGAACCGCAGGGTCTCGACGCCGGGTGCCGTCGGGCCGCGGTTGATGCTGACGAGCCGTCCGCCGAGAATCTCCGGCGTGACGCCCGCCCCGCTGTTGGCCGCCGCGACATAGGCCGCGGCGGTGTTGTTGAACGACACGAACGCCTGTTCGGTCGGATGATTGTTGTTCACGGTGATCCGGAACTTCGGCAGCACGATGCGGCGGACACACAGCTTGTGCGCCTGCGTGGTCCCGCCGGAACCCGCGGTCCACGCCGCGGCCTGCGCCGCCGACAGGCGGCTCGTCCAGTAGGATGGCAACGTGGCCGTGCGGCTCTCCCAGTCGTGATTCCAGACCGCATCGAACCACGCGCTGTTCGCCTCGTAGGCCGGCAGTGCGAGTTGGTCGCTCCGCGCCATCAGGCTCACGAGCAGAAACCGCTGGCGTCCGCCTTCGGCCGGGGCGGCGATGAGCAGCCGCATGTTGCCGAGTGGATTGAACGCGATCCGGGCCAACTCGGGCTGAGCACCTGGCGTGGGTGCCACCCCCACCTGCGGCGTGATCCCGTGCAACCGTGCGATCTTGGCGAACCAGTCCGCCGTGGCCGTGGTCGCGTAGCTACCGCTGGTCGCGGTCGAGAAGACGGTCGCGGTGTCGCTCGCGCCGATGGTGCCCGGCAGAGCCGCGACGTTGAGATTGCTCAGGTCGGTATTCTCGAACGATGCCGTGACCGTGTTCGCGAGTTCGTCGAGGGCGCGGACCTCCGCCTCCCTCCGGCCCTTCTCCACGATGTCGCGGACCGAGGGCGCCAACGCCGCGGCGAGGATGCCGAAGATGAACAGGACGAGGACGATTTCCAGCAGCGAGAATCCGCGGATGACCCGCCCGAAATTTCTTCGGAGCAGCCGGTTTCGATGGGTGTAGGCGTAGTGAACCATGATTTAGTGCGCGTTGACGCCGCCCAGGAGCGAGAAGAGCGGCAGGAAGAAGGAGAGTGCGATGGCGCCCACGACGGCGGTGAGCCCGGCAAGCAGGACCGGTTCGAGCAGCGCCAGGGCGGTGGCCAGACGTTCCTTCGCCCGGCGGGCGGCGTAGGTTTCGATGTGCTGGAGCGCGATGCCGAGCTGCCCGGTGGTTTCGCCGGACTTGAGCGACGGGACGATGAAGCCGGGAAATTCGTGCTCCGGCGGGAGTGAAGCGTAGAGCGGCCGGCCGATGGCCACGCCCTCGCGGGCTTGGCGCAACTGCGCCGCCAGCACGGCATGGTTCACCAGCTCGGCCGCCGTCGCCAGCGACTCGAGGAGCGGGATGCCCGCTTCGTGCAGCAGCCGGCAGTGGGCGGCAAACCGCGCTGTCGCGAGACAACGGATCGTTTCACCGAGGATCGGCACACGCAGCAACGCCGCATCGCGCGCTCGGCGAAGCCGCCGAGTCCTGGCCGCCATCCACGCCAACACGCCGAGAAGGAGCACCGCGACCAACAGCGCGGGCCAGGCGGCCCGCACGAATTCGCTCAGCCGGATGAGCACCAGCGTGATGGCCGGGAGATCGAGGTGGAGCGACAGGAAGATTTCCGCGAATTTCGGGACCACTCCGCCCAGCAGAAAGGCGATCAGTCCGGTCGTGGCCGTGAGCACGATGGCCGGATAGATTAGCGCCCGCCGCGCGGTCCGCTTCAGTTCGTCGTTGCCGGTGAAGTGTTCCGCGAGCGCCCGCAGCGATTCGGGCAATTGCGCCGCCGCCTCGCCCGCGGCGATGACGGCCGCAACATGCGGCGGGAACTGCCGCTCGAAAAACCGGCACGCCTCGTGGATCGGCCGGCCCTGCGCCACCTGCTCGTGGATGTGCATCAGCATGGTCCGCATCGGCCCCTTGGGGGCGTCCTCCGCCAGCTGCGCCAGGGCCACGTCGGCCGTGACCCCGGCCCGGAGCTGCAGTTCGAGCTGGTTGAGCAGCGGGACGAAGTCGCCGACCGGCAGCCTGAGTTTCGCGAGCCGGCGGTCGGATGGGAGTTTGCGGACGCGGACCGGCCAGAGCGCCTGGGCGCGCAGCCGGTCGCGCAAGGCCGGCTCGTCAGGCGCGGCCTCCCGGAGCGACCGGCGGATTCCCATCCGGTCGATGGCACTGACAACGAATTCGGGCATGTCAGAGCGCGAGGCGGATTTTGGTCGGCCGGTCCCCGAGCGGCACGCGGAGCAATCGCTCGCGCTGTCGGAGCACCACGGAGTCGGCTTCGACCCGGACGACCGCGAGGGAATCGACCGTATCACCGGGCTGCAGGACCCGGTCATTGATCAGGGCGCATGGTTTTTCGCCGGCCACGATGCCCCCGACCTGAAGCGTCACCTCGCGCATCGCGCCGGCCGGCACGCTGCGCACCACGAACGGATTGACCGGCTCGCCCGGCGAGGTGGCGGGTGCGGTGAGGTCGATCACTCCATCCGCATTTGGCACGGCCATGATGTCGGCGTCCGTGGAGGCAGGTGGAACGGGAGCCGGCGTCGCCGCGGCCGGCACAGACGCGGCGGCCAGCCGGGCCTGGACATCCGCCAGCTCCGTCCGCAAGGCGGCAACTTCGTCAACCAGTGGGGCGGCTTCCGGGTGAACCGGCTCCAGTTCAGGCCGGAGCGCGGCGACCGCCTGGGCTGCCTCCAGCGCCTGCGCGCGGGCGATCAGCACGTCGTTCTGCTCAATGAGAGCGGCGATCATCTGCTGCTGCCGCTGGAGGGTGCGCGGGTTTCCCGGATGAACCTCGGGTGGCGGAGGTTCCGCTCTCACGGATGGTGCCGGAACGGGCGCCGTGGCGCCGGGCAACGGCGGCGGGGTGGACTGGCAGCCGATGAGGAACGCCAGCAAAGTGCAGGACAGGAGGCTATTTCGCATAATTGGAGGGGGATTGGAACAACGCAGCCCGCCGGCCGCGTCCGCGGTCGATGGTCTGCGTCACGTAGAGATAGAAAGGCTTCCCGGCCGGCACGCGGACATACACGCCGTCGCGGGCGATGGATTCGCGGATGGTCTGCGCATAGTCGCGCAGCACGGCACTCGCTCCGGCCAGCGCCGCGTTGCGCACGGTGGTCACGGGGACGACACTTTCACCCAGGGGCGTTGCGGTGCTGCGCGTCTCCTGCAAAGCGGCGGTCGCCCCGCCGAGAAACGCGGCGGCGAATAGCTTCACCTCGTCGTAATTGTCGGTCCGCAGGACCTGGCCGCGCAGCCCGGCGGAGCCATCGTGTTCGCCAAATCGGCCGGAGCCGGGCTCGACGTCACGGTCGAGCGCCAGACCCTGGACCACGAGTTCGGTCCCATTGGCCGCGTCCGGCGTGCGCCAGACGATCACCCACGCACCCTGCGCGGCGATTCTTTCCCGCGAGCGGTCAATCGAGGCCCGCCCGTGCACCTCGGCCCCGGCTGGAATCACGAGCCGGCCGTCATGCCAGACATCCTCGGTGACCAGCCCGATCACCGGCGTATCGAGCCGGCTGGATTCCACCGTGATCACCGTCTCGCAGGCAACGAGCCGGCCATACGGAGCGAAGAGCGGTGGGTTCGCGGGCTCCTCGAAGCGGCCGGCGGCGATCAACGCAAGCGGCGGCACGCGCGGCTTGTCCTGTTTCTTCATCGGCATGGGCAAAGGGGCAGCCGTGTCTCCGGCCGGCAATGCGGAGGCATTCTCCCGGAACGGCACGACCGCGCCCGTCGGCGGCTCGAAGCGTCGGCCTTCCCGGACCATGGTCTTCGGCAGCGAGGGCGGAGCGGCTTCCTGCGCGGGGGCCAGCGGCACCGTCTGGCGGCGCTGCTTCTGCCAGAAAACCAGTGACGCGCCGCCCAGCAGGACGACGGCGGCCAGCAGCAGGTGCCCCGTGGGGGTGGTCCAGAATGACGCGTCGAACTTCATGGCAAGCGGGCGACGAGCACCTGATAGGTCTCGTGAACCGAGAGGTGGGCGCGATGGCCGTCGGCTCCACCGTTGACGATGAGATAAGCCTCCGCCGAGGCGTGCGGCGGCACATGCCCGGTGGCGTCAACCCGGGCGGCCGGCAGCACGGCCTTGCCGACCCGGAGCGCGAGACTCCGGACATCGTAGAACAGCGGCTGCGCAGCGGCGTTGTCGAACCGTAGCCGGCAGACAATCACATCCTCGGCGTCGAAGCGGAACACCTCCTCGACGGTCACGCTGAAACCCCGATAGTCCGTCCGCGTGCCGGGGGTGGCGCGCTCGATCTGGGCCAGCACGCCGGGTTGCTGCGCCCGCTGCCGGGCATGCACCTTCGCGCGCTGCAACAGCTCGTCCAGTTTGCCCGGTTCCGATTCCGGTTCGGCCCGCTCGACAAAGCGCACGGTGCGGTCCGGGGTTTCGGCGGCGGTCAGGTCGAGGACGTAGACCTTTCCGCGAAACACCACGTTGAGCGCAGCTCGCGCGTTCTCGCGCAGGGCGCGCACCGAAAAGAAGTTCGTGCCCGCCTGATAGGCGAGGAGCACCGCCGGTTCATCCTCAACGCGGGCCGACACTCCGGCGCCTTCCAAGGCGCCCAAGGTGCCGGGGAACAGGCACGTCGTCGGCGCCTCGCGGTGGACCGCGATGGTGTAGACGACGCGCTCGTCGAGCGCGTAGGTCTTGGTGACCGGGAGAGCCGGCGCGGCCGGAAGCGCCGTGATGCCGGTGAGGATCAATGCGAGGATTCGTATTTCCATACGGCGAGCGGGTATCTTCCGTTGGTCGCGAGGTTGGGATTGCGCACGAGGGTGAAGCGGGTGCGAAAGGCGGGTGATTCGGTGAAAACCTGGCCCTGGAACATTCCCGTGCGCACGAGCTGTCCCTCGGCCTGCACCAGCACGAGGTTCTCGCGGGTTTCCAGCAGGGTGAGTTTGAGCACCTCCACCTTCTGGTGGAGCTGCTTCGCCTTGAACTCTTCCGCGGTGGCCAGCCGCTCGGAGGAGGCGCGGCTCGCCGCCTCCGGCAGGAAGAGTTTTTCGAGCAATTCGGGGTAGTCGGCGTTGTCGGGATTGCGCTGGAACAGCGCGAGACACGCCAGCAGCGCGTGCTGCTCGTGGAGCTTGGCGGCCTCCTCGAAGCCCAGCAACGGGCTGACATGGAACGTCCCGCCGGCGTCGAGAATGACAACCCGCTCCCGCGCCCGGTAGGCCCGGATGATGAGGTAGGGCTGCACCGCGCAGTAGCCGATCGCGACCAGCGCCGTGATGAACCACAGCCGGGCCGCGAATGCATGGTCCGCAAACAACCGCAGCGGGTTGAAGGCGCGGCGGGGGCCGGCATTTTCGGGCAGCCGCTGGTGCGGCACGGGTGTCGTGCGGGGCGATTCGGTCATGTCAAATGGTGGTGTGGGACGTGGGAACCAGTCCGCGCGTGAGCGCTGCGCGCGCACGCCGGTCTCCGGCCGGGTCCGTGGCGGACAAGCCTCCGCCGGAAACATGTGGGGCCGGTGGTGTGGGCGGACGCGTTCCTCCACCGGGCGGTTGGGCGCCGCCACCCGACGGCGGCCGACCGGGACTCGGCGCAACTGACGCAACCGCGGCAACTCCGCCGGTCTTCACGCTGGCCGCGAGCCGGGCGATCTGATGAATCTGATAAATCTGATACAGCGCCGATTGCGCACCGCCGCCGAACGGCGACCCCGAGCAGAAAAGCGCCTGCATCAGAAACGGCGTGGCGACAGTGCCGATGACGAGCCAAAGGGCGCCCAGCAGGCCGCTGATGAGGCTCGCATACGAGGTCGCGTCAATCTCCCCGGGGGCTAGGCCGTAGGCCACCGCGATGTGGCTCGAGTAGGCCGTCAGCAGGTGATACGCGATCAGTTCCGTCACCGCGAAACCGACGGGCCACGAGAGCACGGCGAGCGTCTGTTGCAGGTAGCGGGTTGCGAGCGACGCCTGCGACGGCAGCATGAAGAGCCCCAGCGCCACCGGCAGAAACAAATAGCAGAGCAACTTCAGGAAATGCTGCATCAGCAGGAAGGGCAGTTGCACCAGGGTCCCCAGCACGATGAGCAGCTTGGCCGCCGCCCAGAACGTTGCCTTGTAGATCGACTCGCCCACTCGCCGCAGGCTGAAGGAGTGGTCCGCATCGGCCGTGCTCTCGCGGATCATGATCGCCGCCCGCATCGGGTGTTCGGTGTAACCGTCCTCGATCACGTTGGCCGTGGAGAGGAACACCTTCTCGGTGAACCCAAACCAAAACGGAAGGGTTCCGACGAGGGAGAGAATCACCACCGCGCGGACCACCGGTCGCGTAAGGCTCTCCTGCTCGGGCCGCGCCGCGTTGATCTGCAACATGAGGCCCACGGTGCAGACGAAAAACAGCACCACGCGCAGCGTCTCCGACAACGCGAGCACGGATTCCCGCAATCCTGGAGCGAAGCCGTCCATCAGTTCAGTCCTTTCTCCGGCTTTTGCCGGTGCTCCTCGGCCTTCAGTTTGTCCAGCAGCCGCTTTCGGTCGGTCCCGCTGCCGGTGTAGTCGGGCGCCGGGTCGAGCTTGATGCCCTCCTGCAGGCGTTTCACCGCGCGGTTGTCCTCGGGTGGCGTGACCGCCCGGGCCGGAGCCGCCGCCCGCCGCTGCCACATCAGGGCTACGGCCAGAACCAGCGCTATCGCGAGGAGGAGGATGAGAAGTTTTTCCATTTTCCTCATGGCCGGCGAAATTCCGTCGGGGCGATCTTCAGGCCTGCCTGCCAGGCGTTCACCGCGTTCAGCGTCTGGCGCTCCTCCGCGATCTGCTTCTCCAGCAGGTCCTGCCGTTCCTTGGCCGCCTGATTGTCGTTGAGGATCTGCTGGGCGCGCAACCGGTCCGCGGCGTCCCGCCGCTGGTTGTCCACGTGCGCGATCTGGCCGTTGAGCACGGCGAGTTTACCGCCGAGCTTGTCCGTTTCCGCCTGTGTTGCAGCCGCCTGCAACTGCTGCAAGGTCGCGGCCTGGTCGGTCAGGAGCGCGTGCAGGCGCGCATCGGTCAGGTCGTGCACCCGCTCCAAGTCGCCGGCCCGCTGTTCCAGCGCGTCGTAACGCCGGTAGAGTTCCGGGCGCCGCGTGAAATCGCTCCGCAGCACGGTGCGGTCGTCGAGCGATTCATAGATGCCGTCGAACGTGCGGCGCAAGGCGTCGACCGCCCGCACCAGCCGACGCGTGGCCCGGAGCGTGTCGCCATACGCCTTGGCGGCGTCGGCATCGCCAAGGCCGTCGAGGATCACCCGCTGGCCCGCGCCGACCGGGTCGCCCATCACGTCGCGGATCCGCCGCTGAAGGTTGATGGTCTCCTCGATCTGCTGGATCTGGCGGTTCAGCTTTTCGAGTTCCTCGGCCCAACGGGCGATGACCTCGGCGTGGTTGGCCGCCTGCCCGGATTGAATGGCGGCGTTGACCGCGTGATTGGTCGGGTCGAACACCACCCACTGTGCGCAGGCGGGTGCGACGAGACAGAGATAGAGCGCGAGCTTTTTCACGGTTGGACGGGGTTGCGCTGCGGCGCGGCCGGCGTCCGCTGCTGGTTCTGGATGATCCAATACTGTTCCTGCACGGCCTGCTGGTAGCCGCGGGCATAGCCGCGGTCCGCGGCCTCGGCGGTGCGGCGGGCGGGCATGGCGCAGCCCGCGAGGGCGCTGAGCAGCGCCGAGAGGAGGAGGATTCTCATGAGGGTGGAATGTGGCGCAGCGTGCCGCAGAGCGGCGGCTGCACGGCCGGCGCGTAGTAGCACACCGATGAATAGCGTTGGTGGGCCGGCATCTGCTCGGGCAGCGGATAGTCCTGAATCGCATCGACCGCCGATTCCGGTAGCGCGATGTCCGCCGCGATGTCGGCCAGGTCGCTGCGGTCGGACTGCCGCATCAGGAAGAATTGTTTCGCGTTCCCCATCACCGCCGGCCGGATGCGGCTGCGCTTGAACTGCGCATACTGCTGCACGATCGCGATGACCCAGGTGTTGAACTTCCGGAGCTGGGCGTAGCCCTCGGCCACGATCTTCTCGCCGCCGGGCACGTCCAGAAAACGCGCCAGCTCCTCAAACACGATGCGCTTCCGCTGGCCCCGTGGCAGCGTGATGAGGTGCTGGCGCGTAAATCCGGAGATGAGGAGCCCCGCCGCCGTCTTGAGCTCGACGGCCTGCTCGGGGATGTAGCCCAACTCAAAATACGCGATCCGGCGCTGGAGCGAGACGTTGGTCTGGCCGTCGAACAGCCGCCCGTAGGGACCGTGCGCCGTCCAGGCGCTGAGAAGCGTGGCCAGCCGGTCGATGTCTTCCTTCGGATGCTCTGGCGCCCGCGCGTAGGCCATCAGCTCCACCAGCGCGCTGTGGGTCGGGTATTCGCTGGGACCGAAGAATGCGAACAGCGTGTTGACCGCGAGCGGCTCGGTGGCGGGTTCCTTGCAGAACCGGGTGACGTCCTCCTCAGTCAGACCGGCGAGGAGGTTCAGGACCTCGTCGTCGCCGTTGCGCTGACGGTCGCGGAGGTCGGCGTAGGCCTCCACGAGCGTGGCGCCCAGCGGGAACTTGGTGCGGTGCCAGCGATGCACCGCGCATGCGAGCCGCTGCGCCTCGCGGGCCTCCTGCGGATGGCGCCGTGACCAGTCGTCGGCCGCGTCCCGGTAGAGCCGCTGGATGTAGTGCGTGATCTGCGCCTGCCGGAGCTGGGCCTGTTCAGGGTCGGCGGGCTCGCCGATCATCCGCGCGACGAGCGCCACCGCGCTCGCGAGATGGAGCGAATTGAGCGGCATCCCCTGCGTGTCGAGGTAGTTGATCGTGAGCGGACTGTCGGGGTGGATGACGATGGGGGTCTCGCCGCACGCCTTGGTGAACCGCTGATACGAGAATCCTTCCTCGATGATGGCGGTGTGCACAAACTGGGCGGCCGTCTGAAAAAGCAGGTCCTCGACGAAGAAGGATTTGCCGACACCGGTCATGCCGAGGAGCAGCGTGTGCTGGGGCGACCCGCCCACGAAGGTCCGCACGCCGACGAGATTGCGGTGGCTGCCGTCGTAGAGCGCCTCGGCCCCGTCCAGATGCCCGGTGAACGTCGCGGAGAACGGCAGCAGATCGGCGAGGTAACGATCCTCCGCGTAGAGGTCGCGATGGCGGTAGGACGAGCCGGTCCAGCCGGGCCACGTCGCAAAGAAGAGTTTCTTGGCCGTCACCGGCAGGTCGCAGGCATACGATTGGGCGCCGTTCATCCGGTTGAGCGCGTCCTGCACGGCGAGGGTCTTGGCCCGCAGTCCCTCCCGCGTGGGGTCCCACACGCGGATCAGATACTGCACCTGGAACGGCTGGGAGAAGCCGGAGGCGAGGCTCTCGATCTTCCGCTCTTTCTTCTGCATCGCCACGAGGAGCGAATGCCGGCGCCGGTCGGTATATTCGCCCTGCAGACGCTCGATGGCCTTCTCCTCCCGGTGGATTTCCGGGGTGGGGTGGAGGGGCTCGACGTTGACCGTGATGCGGTAGTCGAGCTGCGCGAGCCCCGTCAGTTGCAGCAGGATGCCGGGCGACACCTTTTGCGGCCAGCGCGTCACGGCGAGCACCTGGTGATAGTTCCCATCGAGGAAAAAGCCCGTGTCCACGGCCACCCCGTCGCCCAACAAACAATTCTCCTGGATCGAGAGCGCCGGATCAAACGCCGCCGCGGCATCGAACCCGCCTCTCCCTGCCAGACCGGGATTCAGAAAATGCGCCATGCAGGTGTAGTGTCCGAGGTCGTCCATCGGCCGGACCGTCGCCTCGCCGCCGAGCAGGCCCGTCAGCCGTGCCGTGAATTCATCGAACTGGGCGTGCAATTGCTGAAGGATTTTGGCGTAGTGCCGCTCCAACCCGGACGCCGACCGGAGGTTCCCGGCATACGCCGTGACATCCACCGTCAGGAACAACACGAGCCGCTCCCGGCGGAGTTCCCGCGCCTCCATCTGGGCCGCCGCCCGCGTCACCCGGGCGTTGCGGCCCTGCCGCAGATGCGGTTCCTCGATGCCCTCGGTTGTCTCGTGAAACGGGGTGAGTTCTGGGCGGTAGTCCGCATCGCACGACCACTGGAATTGGAGCCGTTGGCCCGGACCGAGCGAAGCCAACAAAGAGCGGAGCCGGTCCTGCAGGGCATTGAGCTGCGTGTGGCGCGCACCGCGCAGATCCGACGGCAGGATGGCATATCCCTTTGCTGCGATGGAGCCGCATTCGAGTGAACCGAAGAGGATGAGATTCTCGGCAAAATACCCCTCCGGTGCCTTGGCGTGGCGGCGCGGAAGTCTGACCATAAGCACATGCGGATTGCCCGACTGCCGGCAAAAGTCGCCGCCGCCGAGGAATTGTTCGATCCGGTCTCGGTCATAGCCCGGCGGTTTGCCCTGCTTCAAAAGCACGACCCAACCGAGCACGAGGGCGAACGGGGCGGCTCCGATGAGCCCCGCCACGATCCATTGGACCCTGAACGCAAACCCCAGGATGGCCCAAAGTCCCAGTGACCCGACGGCCGCGGCCACGACCGGCAGGTAGAGATTGCCCGAAAGGCCGAAAGCCTCGCCCGCGGCGTCGTTGGCCGCATTGGTATCAGTGACGCGGAGTTCGCTCATGGTCAGAAGCGCGGCGTGATGATCGCGTCGTCCAGCCCGAAGATGGTGAACAGGGCCGCCATGATGGCCGCTGCCCCGGCAATGATGATCCCGGCGACAATCCCCGCCTTCCCATCCGGATCTCCCTTGGATATGGCGTTAGCGCCGCTCCAGATTTTGATGATTCCCCAAAAGAAGCCGAACATCATGAGGACGGCCAGCGCGAGTCCGAAGCCATCCTTGAGCTGTTGAATCTGTGCGATTTGCGAGGGAAATCCGTGGAAGGCCAGGCAGCGGGATGGTGGGAGGGAGTGCAAAAGCATAACGGCATAATAACATCACAAAGAATTGCCCTTGTCAATTCTTTTGGTATGCTTTTATGCGTTATGCATGGCTCACCCTCCCGATGATGCGGACGAACGCATCAGCTTCTCCTGCTATCCGAAAGACGTGACGTTCCTCCGGCAACTGGTTCTCGGTCTCGCCCAGCGGGGCGTGAAAGTGAAACGGACGATCGTCGTTCGTGCGCTCGCGCACATCCTGCCCGAAAGCGGCATCCTCGCCCGCGCGATTCTCCAGTATGAAAAGGAGCCGCCCCTACGCGGCCGGGGCAATGTCGGCGGCGAGCACACGGCCAAGCGGCTGACGCCGCACATTCTCAAGTCCGATCTGGAAAAATTCGACCGGGTCTCGAACGAGATGCTCGCAAAGGACATGGACGTGAACCGCAGCTACCTGTTGCGGGCGGTGCTCAACGACGTGACCGATCTCGACGCCTTCGCGGAGGAAGTGCGGAAGTTCACGAAGGAATTTCCCGACAAGCGCAGTCGCGCCGGCCTCGCGCGCAAAACCAAGAAACAGAAAAATGACTGACCTCACGCGGCTCGAACATCTGCGCGACCTCCTGCCCCATCTGCGTGAACAGATCCGCGGCCAGGACGAAGTGCTCGGGCGCATCGCCTCGGTTCTCCAGCGGGCCGAATGTGGCATGGCCGATCCCGGCCGGCCGAAGGGCATCTTTCTTTTCGTTGGGCCGACAGGCGTCGGCAAGACCGAGACCGCGGGCGTGTTCACGCGCTACCTTTTCGATGCGGCCCCGATCTGTTTCGATCTCTCCGAATACCAGCTTCAGCATTCCGTGGACAAGTTGATCGGCGCCGACCCGACGGACCCAGGTTCGCTCGGCCGTGCCCTCGAAGGCGTCACCCGCGGGACGTTGCTATTCGACGAGGTGGAGAAGGCCCATCCGCTCTTCCTCGGTCTGTTCCTCCAGATTCTCGAAGGTGCGCGCATCACCCTTGCTACCGGGGCAACGCTCGACCTGCACAACTTCTACGTCGTCTTCACCAGCAACATCGGCGCTGGCGAAGCCATGCGCATGACTCATTCCAGCCCGGCGAGCGTCGAGCGCGCGGTGCTGGCCCGCGTCGAGCAAACGCTGCGGCCCGAGTTGGTCAGCCGCATCGACCACAAACTCGTGTTTCACCGACTTGGCTACGAGGTGCAGCGCGACATCGGCGAGCGCCTAATTCGCCGTGAAATCGCCCGGCTGCGTTCTCTCGGCTTCGATCTGGAGGTGAGTCGCGAGGCGTTGGAATTCCTCCTCCGCGAGGGCCATCACCCTCATCTTGGCGCGCGGCCGATGCGCAAGGCAGTCGAGCACCATGTGCAGGATGCAGTGGTTCGAGAGCTGTTCGTTTCCGGCTGCGGAGTTGGATGCTTGGTCCCCGATACGGAGCCAGTCAGGCTCGTAATCTGTCCGAACAAGGACAGACGGTGTGACCGGCCGTGAGGTATGCTTGGCGTGTTGTGCTAATTGGTAGGCTTTAGGGTGACTGTCCAGAGTTGCCCGTTCACACGCTGGCCCGTTGATTTGATAACGATGTCACCATTTGCGGAGGTCTGATACATCGCCTCGGTCCTATAGGGCTTCGTCTCGGTTTCGGTGGATTCCTTGTTTTTGCTTTCCCACATCCTGATTGGGTGGTCGTCAGCAGCGATGGTATGGTCCTTGAACAAGGCGGCCAAATTGCGGTTTGGGTGCCCAAACTTTTTTTCCCACAAGCAACTGAAAACGACCACCTCGGGTTTTACTGCATCGGCCCACACTGACGTTTTGGTGGCGGTGGCAAAAGCACCGTGATGCGCGGCTTTCCAAATCTCTACATCCAATTCATCTAAATTGTTCTGATAGAGATCCAAAATTGCTTCATCGGTGTCGCGCGTAGCATCCCCGGCGAGCATCACGTCAAATTCGCCGAGCGATATTTTGAGGACTATGCTTCGCGCATTTGCCGAGCTATAGTCCGAATCAACATTGGCCGCCAGGATGACAACGCCGTCACTCGCAAATCCCGGCAGTTTCTTGGCGGGATAGACATTGTAGTTGTCTGCCGTGATGACAATTCGCCGCGATGCGGGTATGGAGTCGAGCCATGTATCCATTCCGGCGACATCGTATTCACTCTTGCTGCCCGAATACATCACTTTGCTGACCTTGATAAGCGGGTCATCCACCTCGCCCAATAGCTCGGGCAGCTTGTTGTAGTGGTCTTGATCGGGATGCGTAATCAGCAACAAATCAATGCGGGGATTGGTCGGGTCCAAGTGTCCCTTGATGTATTCCCTTACCCTGTCCGCATCGAAACCGCCGCCCACAGAGCCGCAGTCCACCAGCAACCGTTTGCCACTGGGGAACACGACCAACGTGCAATCACCTTGTCCGACATTGATAAAATGCACTTCCAGTTCACCCGCCTTAACAGCTACCGCAAATACGGTGCTGGCCAAAAAAAGCACAGCGACGAGCCGCCGCGCAAACCAAGGATACGCTTTCATGGTTGATGCTACTCCTGCTTTGTTATGGCCCGTCATCAATACCAGTAGGAGGGGATCAACAATGGGGCGAGTCCAATCAACATTGCTGGCGACCAGCTCAAATGTCTGCCCCTTAGGCAGGTGGGTTGGGCGATTCTCCCGGCGATCAATGCGGTCAAACGGCGAAATCCACATTTGACCCCACGCAGGGAATGCGCCTGCATTAGATGCTACGGGCCACTTCTTGACCGGCTGTTTCACAGCCGGTTTCTGTTGTGCATTTTCGCCAAACGCCCGCCCCAACCAAATCAGCGACCGCCATTGCGGATCGCCGGAGTTCCAGTTCGCGATTGGGCGTCCTGAAATGCCGAAGCCGAGCGCACGGGCTCCCACCTTGTGGAAAATCCGAGACGACTGCGGGGTTCGGTTTGCAGGTGTTGCACAAAGGAAGCCTAGCGGACTGGTCAACCCGGGCAAACCGCCGGCGTTCGCGGGAGTGTTTCAACGCTTTCCGTCTGCCCACATTGATGCACCCCGTTCATTCCCCCCATGAAAATAACCCAAATACGCGACTGGTTCCTTCTCGTTCCGCCCGCACCCACAACGGCCGCAGCCGGACGCCTGAGCGATACCGGCACAGCCGGTAGTGACGACGTCGGTCCGCAACCGCGCTTGCGCCAAGCTATTTCCTTTGTGGCGGTTTTTCTTGGCGTCTTGGTCAGCTTCTACGTCACTGGCCTACCGGCGAAGCAGAATTCGCGGACGGAGGTGGCCGAACCAGTAGCGCAGGTCAATCCGGCTGGTGCAAGCAACCCGGCGCCTAGTCCCGCAATCAAGGAACCCGGCATGTCCCCCGTGAAGGTTGCGCTGGTCTCCCTGGTCATCACGTTGCTCAGCTACCCGGCCTTTTACTTCAATCTCAAGCTCTACAGCCGAACCCCACTGTTCATTGTGTTCTGCGTGGCGTTTCAGAACGGCTATTTCTGGCACGCGTTGATTCATGGTTTCACTGCCTGAGTCCCGGGCCGTATCGCGCTCCAATGCAAGCAACCCTCGTGCAGATCGATCGCCCCCAGGACTGGCTTGATTGGTGTCGTAGCAGCGAATTCAGGCCGACCCTCCAGCGCGGCTGCCGGGTCAGGGTCGAACACCCGGGAACGGCGGCCCGGACCGCGCGAATCAGTCTCCCTGCGGCAAAGGTCGCCCAGTTCGGGCTGTTCATCGAGGAACTCAGAAGGAATCCCGCACATTCCCTCACAGCCGACAGTGAGGCGGCCCTGCGTCTGCTCGTGGCGGATTGGTTTCG
The DNA here is from genome assembly GCA_049322455.1 of Verrucomicrobiota bacterium. GTDB lineage: Bacteria > Verrucomicrobiota > Verrucomicrobiia > Opitutales > Opitutaceae > Lacunisphaera. Next base: position 104,513 of record JBMOQY010000045.1, read on the forward strand.
CGAAAAGGGGTTGTCCAACGGCGGGAACGGGGAACTCCATCTATGCGGCACCGCCGACTCGGAACCTTGGTTCTCGGGCATTCCATGGGAACTCGCCGGCCACGACCCCGGCGCGACGATAGCTGACCGCCTAGCCGGCCAAGCTTTTGCCCGCCGTCTCACGGCTACACAGGCCTACCGCCCCTCGGCCGGCCGCCTCCTGCGGGTCCTCACCTGCATCGCTTTCCAGCCAGATGAACAGGCTGGCATCGATCCCGGGTTGTTCCGGGAGGAATTGCGAACGGTTCTGGGCGATCGCGACGACATGATCGATTGGCGTGACGCCACTCAACCGGGGTTTGCGCCGCGCTATGCGCGGTTGGAAGCGATGATGACGGAGCACTGTCCGCACGTTGTGATTCTGGCCTGCCACGGACGTTTGAACAACGTGGAACCGGAACTCCGGTTCGAGCATTGGGTGCGGGTCGCTGACTTCGCCGGGGCGCTGGCCGCGGAACAGCATGCCATGACCGTGGTGCTGCTGGCTTGCAACCAGGCCATGCTGGCGCGCACTCGGGCGCAGCGTTCGGGCGCGATCGTCCTGCTGACCGCCGGCGTGCCAAGCGTCATCGCCATGCAGAACAGTATCCGCGCCGACTGCGCCGCTTGGTTTCTTGGTGGGTTGCTCGATGGCATGGTGGAGGATGGGCGGATGGCTCATGCTGCAAAGATCGGCCGCCGGCAGATCGCCAGCCACCTCGCGGCGGATGACCTTCGGCGGGTCTTGGACTGGTCCTTTCCGGCCCTGTTCATCAACGACCAGGGGGCGGAAGGACTCGACCAACTCGCCGAGATGCCACGGGAGCTGCGCCGGCAGTTGGGCGCCACCATGCGGGGCATTCCTCGGCCAGCCTTCGACATCGCCCGCACTGCGGACGCTTGGGATTGGGACGGCGCGACCGGCTTGGCGGGACGGCGCGGCTGGTTTCAAGTCTGGGGCGCGCCCGGTTCCGGCAAAACCCAGTGGGTCCGGAAACTCAGCCGTCACCATATCTCTCGGCAGATCGAAGGGGGGACTCCGGACAAACGGAAGGTGCTCTATGTGGATTTCGACCGGGCGACCGATGTTGCCTCGGATTGCCTCGGACTTTACGAGGTCGTCCGAAAACAGGCGAGGCAATGCAGTCCGGCCGATGCAGTCTGGGATCCTTGGTATTGGCCGGCCCTTTCGGGAGACGACCCGTTGTCCCATTTCGCGGAGATTTTGGATGCGAACCGGATTGTCTTGGTCCTCGATCACTATGAGCGCATCGTTGAATCGCTACCGGAAGGATTGGAGGAGCGCCTAGCCGGTTTGCATCAGTCGCTGGTGGTTCTGATCGCCGACCACCCTCCGATAAACCCGGATTCGGGCTACGAAATAACCGCGCTGACGTTGGAAGACATTCGGGCCTATTTCGCGGGACGCGGCGGACCGGCCGTCACGCCGGAGGACATCCTGTTGCATACGGGAGGAGTCATGCGCACAGTTGAACGGTATTGGTATTCCTTGCAACGGGGTGATGACATGAATGGCAGCGACGCACTGTATCTCGCCTGGGTGCTGGATGGGTTGACACCCGAACAGCGCCGACTGCTGTTTCTGCTCAGCCGCCTTTCGGAAGGAGTTAATCTCGCCCTGCTGCACGCGCGTCTGGGCCGGCCGGACGATTTCCGGCAACTCGACCGCAAGGGTGTGTGCCTACGCGAATACCGCGCCGGGGTTTCTTCGCCTTTTGTTCGTCTGGCGGGCGCGCTCGCCGAAGCGTTGGAAGAAGCGCACCCAGATGAAGCCGAGGACGCTGACCGTCATCTGCTGGACCGGGTGCTTGCCAGCTTGGAGCAGTGGCCGGGCTCCCCCGTCGAACGCTTGGAAGCGCTCGCCCACGCTTCGGGCGGACTGGACCTGCTGCTGGCCGTGCAACAGGCGTGCGGCCGGCTCGGCGAGTTTGACCGGATCGTGGCGCTGGCCGAAAGTCTCGACCGCCCGCTCACGAGTCGGGGCAACTGGCAGGCCGCATTCAGGCTCTGGGGCAATGCGGCCGTTGTGGCGGACGAGCGGCCGTTGTCGGCCGACCAGTGGGTCAGCTTTGGTTGGAGCCGGCTTTACACTGGGGATGCAACCGGGGCCGGGGATTGCGTGACCAAGGCCCGGGCGCTGACCAACCTGGCACTCTCGCCTTCGCGCCTGCGGCTGCTCGAGGCCGCCTGGCTCAAGGCGACGGGGCAACGCGAGCGGGAGCCACAGATACTGGAGATTTACGAATCCATCGTTCAGGCCGGCGACCAGACGGCGCCAGCCCGAAAGAATGCGGCCCTGGCCCGTTACAACCGCGCCCTGATCCACCGGCACTGGCGGAACGACCTACCGGCGGCGCTTGCTGATCTGGCGACGGCTCGGCTGATTTTCGAGGAGCAGGGCGATAGACCGATGGTTGCGATCACCCACTGTGAGGAGGTCGAAGTGCGCCTGCGCGCCCCCGGTTCCGGGGCCGAGTTCGCCGAACTGCTGCGCGCGATCCTCGACGCGGAAAAACAGTTGGCCGCGACGGACGACTATGCCGGGCAGGCGTTCGCGGCATACCAGCGCGCACGCCTTTACCGACAACAGGCCGGTGCGCTTGACGGTGTGGAGCGGATCAACCTGCTCAGCCGCGCCCAAGCGGCCTACGGTGACGCCCGGGACCTGGCTGATCGCCGTGAACTCGTGGTCGAACGCTGTGCAGGGGAAATCCACTTCATCGAGCTCGGTTGCGGCGCATTGGCCAATGTCGCGCCGAGGGAGGCCGACGAACGGCTGGAACGTGCGGTGGTCCTGTTGCGGCTGGCTCGGGGCGACGCCTGGGCGCAGCGACTGCAGCGAGACACGCGAATCCTGCAGGCGCGTATCGCTTCGACGCCCGATAGCGGCATCGAATGCTGGCAGGAAGCCCTGACCTGCGCGGTGACCTTCCCCTGTCACCCCAGCTACGGCACCGACCGGATCCGGACGGCCGACATCCTGCGGCAGCTCGCCGAGGCACTCCGCGCATCGGACCGCGCCGCGGAGTTGGATCAAACGCTTATCCAGCATCAGGCGCTGATCGAACAGATGATCGGTCGTCCCTTTACCTTCGATGGCACGAACCACGCAGAATGGATCGCAGCTTTGCCCCAATAACCAACCAGCAACAGACCAAAAGGAGATTCATCATGGGAACCCAACGAGGCGGATCAAGCGTCACAGCGGCACAAAGCGAGAAGGCAGCCGAAGAATTCAGCAAGCAGACCGGATCGCCGCCGCGTCCGCCCCGGACCGGGGGCGGCGGCGGGGGAGGCATCGGCGGGACCGGTTATTTTCGACGCAAGAAGCGGAAACCGGTGCGGCCGGAACCGCCCCTCTCGGACGACCGGAAGGACAAACGCCAATCCCCATGACGACACCACGACCCACCATCGGAGCCCAGTTCAAGCCCGGCACGCGGGCCTTGTTCAGGATTCTGCGGGAAAACGATGCCCATCGGGCGATGTTCCGCAACACGGGCTGGTGGGCAGCGCTGGCGGGAATCATCCGGGTCCGGCGCGATCCGGATATTCTTATGCGGCCGACCTCATCGGCGGGGGCCGCACCGGCGTGTTTTCTGGAGTGGGTGACCGTCGCACTCATGGAGTTCAGGGCTCGGCAGGCGGCGGAATCACCTCCCGAGCGTCTCGGGGCTAGGTTTGTCTCCGACTTCGATGTCCACGCCTTCCAGGCTGTGGCTTCCGCTTTTGCAGAAATCTGCTGGCCGGACCGGCGCGGTCTTGGACTTGCGGGGCCGACGGTCGCCACTTGCACCACCCGCCTTGGCAGCGTCACCGAGGCGAACGCCGGCTGGCTTGTCGCACAACATTACGTCGGCAATCTCCTCCAGTGGTGTTTTAGCGATGCCAAAATCCGCCAACAGGTCCGCACGCTGCCGCTGGAGACGGAAACGGAGCTGCGGACGATCGAGGCACTCCGGTTTGTCGAACTAACCCGGTCCGCCGCTGGGGAGCCACCGGTCGGCGACCCGGCTGAATTCATCTGGATGGCGATGGGAGAGTTCTGGGATAACTGGCCTCTGGCGGAGCGTTGATCATGTTGCGCATCCGCCAAAAGGACGGAACGTGGGTCAACCTCGGCAACGGGCGCGCGCGGCGTTCGCTTTTCCGCTTCGACTCGGCGGCCAGCGCCATGGGGCCGTTTCAACAGCCCCTGGCCCGTGATCTCATCCGTATCGGATCGGCGTTTTTTTTGGCGGACCGCTATTTTCGACGACCGCGACATCTCGGGCAGCGTTGCCGCGCCCTCGAAATCGAGGTGGAGGTCGAAGCTCTGGAGGCTTGCCGTGGAGTCGCCGACGAGTGGGATGACTGGGCTAACTTTGTGACGCATGACAACTGGCGGGTCCGCTTCGTCCGGGCACCGGCCCGAGCCCGGCGGCGTAGCCCAGAAGCCGCGCTAGTTCCTGGGTGCGATGCCATTGCTCTTTTCTCCGGCGGGTTAGATTCGCTCTGTGGGGCCGCGATGATGCTCCGCCAAGGCATGAATCCGCTTTTCGTCACTCACAGTCCCCCCGGCCGGCAAGCGGTGGCGCAGCTCCTGGCCTCGCTGCGGCGGAACCTGGATCTGGCGCAGCGCGTCGATCCTTGGGTGTCCTTTCGCTTGCAGGCCATACCCTATACGCGCCATGGCAGCCGTTCGCTGTATCCCGAGCGTAGCCGACGCACTCGCGCGGTCCTGTTCCTCAGTCTGGCCGGTGCCGTCGCGATCGAAACGGGAATCCCCCGGCTGTTCCTCAACGAGAATGGTGTCATGGCCGTGAATCTGCCGATGCGGCCGTTCAACACCGGAATGAACATCTCCCGGCATGCCCACCCCCAAACCCTACGTCGTTTCGAGGCGATCTTGGGACGCCTTTGGCCGTGGGGTGGAACCGCCCCCGAAGTGCGCAACCTGCTGGCCGGACTGACCAAAGAGGAAGCCGTCCGCCTGCTCCGCCATGCCGCGCCCCTTGCCACAGCCACCCTGACCTGCGAGAATGCCGGGCAACAAATCGCGATGCTGCGGCACCATTTCGCCGGAACCAAGCGGGGTCTGGCGGAATGCGGTCTCTGCCTGCCCTGTCTCGTGCGAAGATCGGCACTCGCCGGAGCCGGTGTGGTCGAGAGAGCGGATCACTACGCCTTTTCGTTAGCTGATGCGGCCCGGCCACGCCGCGCGGCGGAGGGCGCCCCGATGTTGGCGGCCGTGCGGGACAATCCCGTGATGCTGGAGGAATTCTGCCGGCGGCTGGTGCGGATGCAGCCCGCTGAATTCCTGGAGCAGTTTACTTACGAATTGGCGTTGCTGCCCGGAGGCTGGACCGAGGTTCAGCCGAAGGCGGAACAGTGTTACGCCTTGTATCGCCGCTTTGCGCGACAATACCTTGCCTTCGCCCGTGACTCCGCCTGACCAGCCCGACCTGCACGCCATCAGTATCCAGCAACCGTGGCTGGACATGATCCTGCGCGAGGAAAAAACCTGGGAAATCCGAGGCTGGGAACTGAAGCGTCGCGGGCTATTGGCGCTTCATTGTCCATGGGGCATCGATTACGCCGCCGCCCACTTCTACGGCTATGCCGCGCCTTGGAAATTCCGCCGGGGCGCCATAGTTGGGCTCGCGACCGTGGCGGGAGTGCGTTCGCTTGATGGGTCCGACTGGATGGCCTGCGTCCGTTTCCATCGCCAACCTCTGCCTTTTGCCGGCGGCCACTTCGCGATTGAACTGACTGATGTTTTTGTTCTTCCGTCCCCGGTAGAATACCGGGGCAAACCGGGAACGTTTGGCCTGGATCCTGCGGCTGCCGGGAGGGTGTGGAGTCAATACGCTGCCCGGCAAGTCTCGCCGCCAGCTGGTTCTCCGGCCAGCGATGAGCTGGGTCTCGGGCCTGCATAGATGCACTTATTGTGCTGACGGTCGTTCGACATCGAAAGTTCATCCTGCTGTGGAGACCTGCGAGTTTGACTCAAGTTGTTGTTCGTTCTTCAGGGTGAACTTGCCGAACTTCATTCGCTTCAAAAGCGGGCGCTTCGCTAATCGTGGGTGACGCATGACGGCCCGGCCCTCGCCGAGCTGAAGCAGTTCATGCGGTTTGAACCACGGCTCGTCCACCGGCTGCCAACTGCGCGAACTCTTCCCTCCGCTCACGCCACCGCCCCACTTGCGCACGGGTCGCGCCCCCATCTTTTCCGACAGAATCTTCGCGCCCTTTTCATCCGCCGCCTTGAAATGGATCTGCGTCCGCAGGTTGGCCATGAACACGTCGGCCTTTTTCTCGTTCTCGAACGAGGCATAAAATGACACCGGCGTCTGAGTGGCCGAAATCAGACACACGCCGGCTTCGCGTAGCTCATCCACGGTCGTGTGGTCGGAGAATCCATCCTCTGAAACCAGTGTCGTCTTCTGTCCCTCATCCAGCACCAGCACGATCATGTTCCTCCGCAGCAATTCCTCGGCATCCAAATCGAACCGCCGGAACGCGTGCAGAAAAAACAACTGCTTGCAGAGGAGATTGAGATATTTTCGCTCGAGCTGAAAAACCTGCGGAATCGACAGGCAGACGAGCCGCCCCGCATCGACCTCCGACAACGAGAAATTCGGGTCGGAGCAGCAGAACACATCCGCGATGTCCTTCGGGGTGTAGGGCCGCAGAAAGTTGGCCACAGTCGAGACCGTGCCCGCCTTTTGTTCCGGAGGTTGCGCATGGAAATCCTTGAAATACTGGACCTCGGACGCCGCGGCCGGCCCGGCGATGCCCTTGAGCGCGTCGATCAACGCCACCGTATCCGTCGAAATGCAGATGACGTTGTGGACATTGTCCAAAGTCACCGGCAGCGCAGCCAGGTCCAGCGCCTGCATCGCGTGCATGATCAGATCCCGGGCAGTCTCCTTGAAAAACGTCTGCCCGCCCTTCTGTCCTGCGCTGGTTGCGGCATCCACGATGACCTTGGCATAGGTGGTCCACGGCACGGACCGGTCCTCCAGCAGGTTGAGCTGGAGTGGCGGCGTCCATTGGTCCGGGGGAACGTGGGGTGGTCGCACCCGGATGAGTCGCAAATCCCGCTCCTGCCCCAGTGCCTTCGCAATCCGCTCCAGCGGACGCCAGAGCGCACCCTTGGAATCGATGGCCAGCACGCCGGTCTGCGGCAGTGTTTCCCGCAACCCATGCACGATTGGCACGATGGCACGCGCCGTCTTCCCGGTGCCGGTCGCACCGGTCACGAGGAAATGGCAACACGCCTCGTCGCGGGTCCAGGTAAGACCCCACAGCCGCAGGACCGCGTGGGCATCCGCCGGTGCCGGCATCGCAATGGCGCAGTAGAGCTGCCAGGCTCCGAAAAACGCGACCATGCCGGCGGCCGGCAGTCGCGGCCATCCGTCCACCAGCCAGTAGAGCACCGGCGCCGCGCCCAGCAAGGCCCCCGCCAGCGCAGTCGACAGGCGGTTCATAGCAGCCAGAAAAACGTCGCCAGGAAAATCCCCGCCGTGAATCCGGCGATCAACGCCGCGAGAGATTGCCGGCGGTCGGCCGCACCGAGGGTGTCTTTCGCGTTGCGCAGAGATTCGGTAAGCGATCGGTCGAGACTGCGCAGATTCTGGATGACCTCCGCCACGGGAGTTTTCAAATCCGCCTCGATGCGCCGGGTCAGGGTGAGAGGCTTCTGCTCCAGCGCTTTCTCCAGGGCGGTAAGTTGCGCGCCCACGGCGGCAATTCTGCCCGCGGCGGCCTCGATCTTCTCGACCCGCGCATCAAGCGCGGCCTTGAGCTCCATCGTCTTCAACTTGAGCGCATCCTCCGCACCGCTGACCTTCTGCGCGTGCCACGCCAGCAACAGGAAAGCGGGGTCGTTCGGTGGCAGCTTGAAATGCTCCGCGAGCCACTTGAGGCCCTCCGGATATTTCGCGGGATCGAGCAGCTCCTCGGGCTTCATCCGAGCAATAAATCCCCGGCCTTTGCAAATTCCGTGGCATCGTCGGCGTGATACTTCAGGCAGCGCGAGCGATCCAGGACGGGAAGCTTCGGTGCGGTCCGTCCCATGCCCACGGTGAGATTGGCCTGCTGAAGCCGGTTGCGGGTGACCTCCACCAGCGACGGCAGGTTCACCTCCACGGCGCCCAGCTCCGCCAGTTTCTTCCGCGCATTGCTTTGCTCGAACAGGGCGAGGTTGCCGCCGTCGCGGTAGTTGCGGACGAGGAGCCAGCGCACCCGCCCGGCATAGGTATCGACGATCTCGGCAATCTGCGAGTTGGCGTCCTTGTCGTCCACGGCGATGACGACGAAAACGAGCGTGAACCGGGCCTCCGTCTGCGCCTCGGTGAGCCGGGTGTCGTCAATGTAGCGGAGGATCTTCCGTCCGCCCGCGGCCCGGTTGTCCGCCAGCACGGTGTCAGCCGTATCGAACGCGGAGACGAGCTGGTCGAGGACACCCAGCTTGCTGGCATCGACATCCGTGTTGATGAACTCCGCCGCCGGAACGTAGCGCTTGAAGGTCGAGTTGGCGCTGTCGAGGTCGAAGGTCTTCAACTCCACCTCGTGCTCCCTGAGGTAGTCATACAGCAGCGTGGCGACGAAGCTCTTGCCGATGCCACCCTTGTCCTGGGGAAACAGGATGAGGCGCTTGGTCAGGTTGGGTGGGGATTTCATGGGATCAGTAGTTGTCGCGGGCGATGCGCGGTCCGGAATTTTCAAACGGATTGCCCGGCACGGCCGGTGCCGACGCTGGCGTTACAACCGGCAGCGGCAACTGGCCGGGCGTATCTTTCTTGGCCAGCCGCGCCTGCGTGCGGATGCGCAGGATCTGCGCCTTGGTGAAGTGCCGCCGGCAGAAGCACCGCACCGCCTCGCGCGACGTGCGCAGCCCGCAGGCCGTCAGGGCGGCGGCGATCTGCTCGTAGGACATGAACTTGGCCCGTTGCTGGAGGAGCAGGTCCCGGAAGGGATCGAGCAGGCAGCGGGTGTGCTCGGCCGGATCGTAGTCGGCGGTGAACTTCTCCAGCCTCGTCCGTATTTCGGCGGTTTCCATACCGCCATCATAGCGTTTGGTATGCTGTTAGGCAACGCTGTTTTCGGCCGTGCCCGGCGGTCGCCTGCTGGCGACCCGGCGGCGAACGGTTGGCCGGCTGGCGGCAACCTTGCGGCGAAAGACCTTATTCATTAAGGGGAGGCGTGTCCTCTGTATTATATTGATCCTGGCGGATGCTGTGGTCCATCAGTCGCAAGTAGGTCTGGCTCGGGTTCAAAGCGGTCGAGATAACAATTATTTGGGCACGGCCATACGTCAGAAAGATGGAATTACCGTTGCCTTGGGTATGCTAATACGGTATTCTCGGACTGTGGTCCGATTCGATCAACCCTGTGAAGCTGTTGCTGGTGCCGTGGAGTATTTCCGCGAGCATCTGAAGATCGGCGACTACCTTCAGGAGGGTGGTCGGGTCGAAATGCACTGGTTTGGCGAGGGGGCGGGCCGACTGGGGCTTGCCGGGGCCTGCGAACTGGCGGATTTCGAACGGCTGTGCTGTGGCCAGCATCCCGCGACCTGTGAAAAGCTCCTTCTGCGTGACAACGGCGCGAAGCGTCGGGTCTGCTTTTTCGGACAGATTTCCGCCCCAAAGGATGTATCTATCGCGCTCCTGGTCGGAGGTGATGAGCGAATCCGCGGCTGGTGGGATGAGGCCGTGCGCGAGACCTTGCAGGAAATCGAAGCCACCGCCGCTACCCGCGTGCGCCTGCGCGGGGCCAACACCGACCGGCCCACGGACAACGTGGTGGCCGCCGTGGTGACCCACGATGCCAGCCGCGCGCTCGATCCGCAGCTGCACACGCACATCTGTGTGATGAACCTGACTTTCGACGGGACCGAGAATCGCTGGAAGAGCCTCCAGCCATCCGGATTCTACCGGCATCAGGCCTACTTTCGCGAGGTCTGCTACAACAAGCTTGCCTCCCGGATGTTGGAGACCGGCTACGAGTTGGAGCGGGCGCGCACAATCGGTTTCACGATCACGGGTTTTCCGTCCACCCTGCGCGCACGGTTCAGCAAACGCCGGGCGGCAATCGTCCATCAGGCTGGTGTGGAAGGTGCCGGCACGCAGGACGATTTGCAGCGGATCACCAGCTGCAGCCGGGCGGCCAAGCAACAGGTGGCGACCGCCCGGTTGCAGGCCGGATGGAGACAGGAAGCCGGCGGAGATTTGGAGACCATGCGGGCGACCATCACGGCCGCGACCGGCCGGCGACGATCCCCGCTCACAATGGACGCAGCCGGCGCGCTGGCTTTGGCGGGGGAGCATGTATTCGAGCGAAAGTCGGTGGTTGATCCGTGCGAACTCGTGCGGGAGGCACTGATTTTCGGTCGCGGTCAGGTTTCCCTCGGGGACCTCGAAGCGGAGATCGTGAAGGAGGTCGAATCTGGCCGGCTTCTCTACCAGAATGACGAGATCGCTTCCCGTGACGGCTTGATTGCGGAACGGGAATTCGTCGGCTGGGCCGCAGCCGGCCGCAGACAGTGTCCGGCCCTCGGCACTTCGGACGAAATGCGGGACTTCGACGACGACCAGCGCGCGGCCGTCCGGCAATTGCTCCGCAGTTCGGACCGGATCGTGATTCTGCAGGGCGACGCCGGCACCGGCAAGACCCGCTGCCTTCGAGCGGTGGTTGCCGGCATCGAGGCAGCTGGCGGACAGGTGTTCGGGTGCGCGCCGTCGGCTGGCGCCACAGACGTGTTGCGGAAGGAACTGACACCGGCGGCCGATACCTTGCAGCAACTCCTGGTCAACGAGTCCCTCCAGCAGGCGATGCGGGGACGAGTGATACTGGTGGACGAGGCCGGACTGGTTTCCGTCCGTCAGATGCGCGACCTCTGCCGACTGGCTTCACAGAATGACTGGCGGCTGGTTTTCGTGGGCGACATCAAGCAGCACAGCTCGGTCGAGGCCGGCGACGCCCTGCGCTGTCTTCAGCGTTACGCGGGCCTCGCGGTCGCCCGGCTCAGGCAAATCCGCCGGCAGAAAGACCCCGGCTACCGGCAGGCCGTGGCGGCGCTGGCACGCGGCGAGGCCTGGCTGGCATTCAGGAAGTTCGTGAAGCTCGGGGCGGTGCAGGAAATCAAGCACGTCGGCACCCTGTTTCGGATGGCGGCGGCCGACTACGTGCGGACGGTGGCGGCCGGGCAGAGTTGCCTGGTGATTTCCCCGGTCTGGTCCGAAATCCACGCATTCACCCGCGAGGTCCGCCGGCAGCTACAGGCGGCCGGCACGCTCGCCGCCGAAGAACGCAGTATGCCGACGGTGACCTCGATGGGCTGGACCCGGGCGGCCATGCGGCAGGTCGAAAACTACCAGCCGGGTGACGTGATTACGTTTCATCAGGCGAACGACGGTTTCGGCCGGGATGAAGCCGTTCAGGTCTTACGGCGCGAGGGCCGCAGCCTCATTGTCCGGACGGACGTCGGCCGGGAGCGCCGGCTCGATCCGGCCTACACGCGTGGCTTCGACGTCGGATTGCCGGCGGACATCCCGGTCGCAGCCGGCGAAAGACTGCTTATTCAAGCCAACGACAAAACCCGTGGGCTGAAGAACGGGGATCTGGTCGAGGTCGCCACCATCGGGCCAGACGGCACCCTGCAATTGAAGGACGGTCGGGTTCTGCCGGCCACATTCCGGCGTTTCACCCACGGCTACGCGGCCACGTCCCACAGCGCCCAGGGCAAGACGGTGGATCGGGGCATCGTCCTCATGGCCGAGGACGGCCTTGCCGCCGGCAATCTCCGGCAGGCGTATGTGAGCAATTCACGCTTCGAGCACAGCCAGGTGATCTACACCACGGACCAGGCGGCAGCGGAGGAGGCGATGGGCCGGCCGGGCGACCGGAAGCTGGCGATGGAGGCAGTCGGAGCCACCCCGGAGCCGGCCCTTTCCGAGTCGCTCCATCTCGATTGGCGCGAGATCGCGGCCGGCCCGCGTCTCGGAATGGGAGCCGGCTGAAATGATCAAGCGAAGCCAGTCCACGGGTGGCGCCATGCCGCCTGCACCCGGTTGGGGCGTGGTCGCCGATGTGACCGCGCGGGTGGCCGCCGTCCGTTTCGAGTGGGCGGACCGGTCGCTCTCCTGCCCCTACGCTGCGTTCACGCGGTGGGAGTGGACGCGGGGCGAACCCGAGACGCTGGTCATCACGACCCGAAAAGAGCGGATTGTCCTGAGCGGCCGGGGACTGGAAACGGTCCGGGACGCACTTGATTCGGGCAAGCTGCAGGTGATCCGGGCGCAGGGGGAGCGGCACACCGCCGTGGCCGGTGGCACCTGGATCGAGGCAATCAAGGTTGAAGCGCAATGAGACATGGCGCTAAAACGCTACAGAGACGACAACCAGCTCGACCTGTTTGCCCACCTCGCAAATGAGCGCGCTCCTGGCATACGGACGGATGGCGGAAGCCCACTGGCGGGAACACCTCCCGCGGAAAGTGCGGGAGCTGGAGGCGGCGGGCCGGCTTCGGGAGGCGCTGCTGGAAGCGCAGGAGCGGACTTTGGACGAGATGGAGTCGCTGATGCGCGACCTCCGGAAGCAGGGACTCACGCCGCAGCAGGCGCACGATCAGGCGTGGGAGATGGTCCGGGAGCGATACATCCTGCTCCCACTGGAGACCCCGCTCGATCCAATGCCGCCAACTACCGGCTGAGCGACGTCGACCGATTGGGCGAAGGCTCGCTTAAACAAAAGTTCCGGCAGAACGTCGCCGCCATTGAACTGCTCCGCGCCATCGAGGCCGAGAACCGGCCGGCGACCGATGCGGAGAAGGCCGTGCTGGTCAAGTTCACCGGCTGGGGCGGGATGCCGCAGGCGTTCGCCGAACCCAAGGACGCACCCACCTGGAGCGCCGAGCAGAAACACCTGAAGCACTTCCTGCTCCCGAAGGAATACCGGCGCGCCCGGGCCTCGACGCTCAACGCCCACTACACCTCGCCCACGGTGGTTCGCGCGATGTATGCCGCCGTGGAGCGGCTCGGGTTCAAGCAGGGCCGCATCCTCGAACCGGCCTGCGGGCTCGGGCATTTCTTCGGGTTCATGCCGGCGACCATGCACGAAAAGTCGTCGCTCACCGGCATCGAGCTCGACGAACTCACCGCCCGGCTCGCCCGGAAGATCTATCCCGGCGCCGACATTCGCGCGCAGCACTTCGAGGAGGCGACGCTGGCGACCAACTCCTTCGATCTGGCGATTTCCAACGTCCCCTTCGGCGACTACCAGCCGTTCGATCCGAAGTTCAACGCCTGCAAGTTTCGCATCCACGACTATTTCTTCATCGCGGGGCTGGAACGGGTGCGTCCCGGCGGCCTGGTGCTGTTCATCACCACGCGGGGCACGATGGACAAGCGCAACGAACTCATCCGGACGCAGATTGCCGCCCGCGCCGATCTGGTCGCGGCCGTCCGCCTGCCGAACACCGCCTTCAAGAAGAACGCGAACACCCAGGTCACCACCGACATCATCATCCTGCGGAAGCGCGGGCCCGGCGAAAAGCCCGGCGGCCCGGCGTGGCTGGAGACCCGTGAAGTCGGGACCGGCGAGGACCAGAAAATCCTGCTCAACGAGTATTTCCACGCCCGGCCGGAGATGATGCTGGGGCGGATGGAACTCGCGCCGCGCGGGATGTATGGCCGCGACGAGGCCACGCTGGAGCCCGATGGCCGGGAATTGGGTGATGCGCTAGCGGAGGCGGTGACCCGTCTCCCCGCTGGCATCTACCAGGCCGTGGAGATTCCGGGAGCCCGGCAGGTGTTGCCGGTCCCGGTCGGCGTGAAGCCCAACGCCTACACCGTGACGGAGGACGGCCGCGTCGGCCGGCGCGAGGGCGACGAACTGGCGCTGTTGCCCGACCTGCCGGAGCAAACCGCCCGGCGGATACGCGCACTCGTTCGGCTGCGGGAGGCGGCGCGCGAGTGCCTGCGCACGCAGGTCGAAGACCGCCCGGACGACGAGGTGTTGTATGCCCGCACGCGGCTCAACGAGCACTACGACCATTTCGTGAACAGGTTCGGCGCCATCAACGAGTCGGCCAACGTGCGGGCCTTCGCCGGTGATCCTGACCTGCCACTCCTCCTCTCCCTCGAAACCTTCAACGAGGACACCGGACTTGCGGCCAAAACAGCGATCTTCGGTGAGCGCACCGTGCAGCGGCAGAAGGCCGTGGAGGCGGTGCAGACGGCCCCGGAGGCCCTGGTCGTGAGCCTGAACGAGAAGGGACGGATCGATGTCGAGCACATGAGCCGGCTGCTCGGCCGTCCGGCCGAATCGTTCCTGCCGGAGTTGCAGGGGGCGATTTACCTCAATCCCGCGACCCGCCGGTGGGAGCCCGAGGACGAATACCTCTCCGGTAACGTCCGCGCCAAGCTCGCCCACGCGGAGGAACGGGCGAAGCGGGATTCCCGATTCCACGCCAATGTCGAGGCGCTGCGCGCCGTTCAGCCAATCGACCTCACCGCCACGGAAATCGACGCCCGCCTCGGGTCGGTGTGGATCCCATCGGACGACGTGGCGGCTTTCGTCCGGGAACTCTTGCAGGTATCGCGCAGCGAGGCCGAGGCGGTTCGCGTCAGCCATGCACCCCAGCTCGGCTTGTGGTCGTTGCACGTCGGCTACTACGCCAAGCGCAATGTCGCCAACATCACCGAATGGGGCACCGACCGGATCGGCGCCGCCGAGCTGATCGAGGGGGCGCTCAACCTGCGGACGCCGACGGTGTATGACCTCGACGCCAAGAAGAATCCGTTCGTCAACGCCGCCGCCACGGAGGCCGCCCGGGAAAAGCAACAGAAGATCAAGGACCGGTTCGCCGAGTGGATCTGGCAGGATGACGCGCGCCGCGAGCGGCTCGTGCGCCACTACAACACCGAGTTCAACAGCGTCCGGCTCCGCACCTTCAACGGCGAGCACCTGACGCTGCCGGGTGCGAGTCCGGCGATCACCCTGCGACCGCACCAGAAAGCGGCGATCTGGCGGATACTCCAGTCTCCGAACACCCTGCTCGCGCACGTCGTCGGGGCGGGAAAAACCTACACGATGTGTGCCGCCGCGATGGAATTGAAGCGGCTGGGCCTCGCCCGGAAACCCCTCTTCGTCATCCCGAATCACATGCTCGGGCAGTTCTCGGCGGAGATGCTCGCGCTCTACCCGAACGCCAACCTGCTCGTCGCCGGCAAGGCGGACTTCGAAAGCGAGCGTCGCCGCCAGCTGATGAGCCGGATCGCCACGAGCAACTGGGACGCCGTCATCGTCACGCATTCCGGCTTCGAGCGGCTGCCGATGTCCACGCGGGTGCAGGAGGATTTCATCCAGGGACAGATCGCCGAACTCGAGGAGGGCATCCGCGAACAACAGGAGGCCGGCACCCGCATGGTCAAGGAATTGGAGCGGGCCAAGAAACGGCTGGAGGCGAAGCTCAAGACCCTGGCTGCGGCCAGCCGCAAGGACGACACCCTCACCTTCGAGGAACTCGGCGTGGATCGCCTGTTTATCGACGAGGCGCAGGCCTTCAAGAACCTGTTCTACGTGACCAAGATGACCCGCGTCGCCGGGCTGCCCCAGTCGGCGTCCGAGCGGGCCTTCGACATGTTCCTCAAGGTCCAGCATGTCCAGCGGCTGAACGGCGGTGGCGGAGTCGTCTTCGCCACCGGGACGCCGATCACGAACACGATGGCGGAGATGTTCACGATGCAGCGCTATCTCCAGATGGACGTGCTGCGCCGGCAGCACCTGCAGCATTTCGATTCCTGGGCGGCGACCTTCGGTGAGACGGTGACCGCGATGGAGCTGGCGCCCGACGGCTCGGGCTACCGGCTCAACACCCGCTTCGCCCGGTTCGTGAATGTGCCCGAACTGATGCAGCAGTTCCGGCAGATGGCGGACATCCAGACGGCCGCCATGCTCAAGCTGCCCGTGCCGGCGCTGCACGAAGGCAAGGCGACGGTGGTCCGCGCCCCGGTCACCCCCGAATTGAAAGCGCTCGTCGCCCACCTCGCCAAACGGGCCGAGAAGTTGAAGACATCTCACGTCGATCCGCGCGACGACAACATGCTCAAGATCACCGGCGAGGGCCGGAAGGCCGCGCTCGACCTGCGCCTGCTCCGTCCCCGCACCGCCGACCACGATGGCAGCAAGGTCAACCTGGCCGTGGCCCGGATATTCAAGATGTGGGAAGAGACCCGCCGCGACCGGCTGACCCAGATGGTATTCTGCGACCTGTCCACGCCACTGGCGGAAGGTCGCGGGTTTTCGGTGTATCAGGACATCCAGGCGAAACTCGTGGCGCGCGGGGTGCCGCCCGGCGAAATCGCCTTCGTGCAGGATGCCGACGCCGATGCGGCGAAGACCGCGCTATTCAAGGATGTCCGCGCCGGCCGGGTCCGGATTCTGATGGGTAGCACCCAGAAGATGGGCGCCGGGACGAACGTGCAATCGCTCTTGGTGGCGTTGCATCATCTCGATGCCCCGTGGCGGCCTGCCGACATCGAGCAGCGCGAGGGCCGGATTCTGCGCCAGGGCAACCGCAACGCCGTGGTGCAGGTGTTCCGCTACGTCACCGAAGGCAGCTTCGACGCCTACATGTGGCAGATTCTCGAAACCAAGGCGAAGTTCATTGCGCAGGTGATGACCGGCGAGAGCACCGCGCGCCGGATCGAGGACCTCGACGCCCCGGCGCTCACCTACGCGGAGGTCAAGGCCATCGCCTCCGGCAATCCGCTCGTCATCGAAAAGGCCAAGGTGGACGCGGAGGTGATGCGGCTGGCGCGCCTGCGCTCGCAGCATGACGAGCAGTATTCCCTCCGCCGCAAGCTGCGCCACCTTGACGAGGAGGTCCCTCGGGTGGAGAAGCAGGTGGCCGGGCTGCGGGCCGACCTCGGCGCGCGTCATGATACCCGCGGCGATGCCTTCCGGATGACCCTCGACGGCCGCACCTACACCGAGCGGGTCGCAGCCGGAACGGCCCTGATCTACCTCGTTAACGAGCGACAGCACACGCCCGTGCCGGTGATCCTCGGCGACCTCGCGGGCTTCAAAATCGAGTTCCGCTCAACCCTGCCCGACACGCTGACGCTGCACGGCCAGATGAGCTATCCGGCCAAGGTCTCCGCCAGCCCGGTCGGCATCATCATATCGCTGGAGCACGCCGCCTACACGATCGAGGACCGAGCGGTCGCGCGGCAGAGCGACCTGGAGCAGTATCGGAAGACGCAAACCGAACTGGCCGCGCATATCGGAAAATCGTTCGAGCATGAAGACCGCTACCGCAAACTGCTGGCCCGGCAGGCGGAGCTGGTGCAGGCGCTCGATCTCACGAAGAACCAGGCCCCCGGCGAACTTTCCGGCGAGTCGGTCGAGGCGGAGGAAAGCATGGTGCCGCTGGTCGAAACGAAACCGTCCGAGGCGGAGACGGTGCGCGTCGCCATTTAAACCATTATGGCCGACGAACGACCAATCGAACATGTGTTCACCGTCCGGGGCCGGCCGGTGGGCTATCGGTCGTCGTATTTCGGGGGCGAGTTGTTGGCGGTTGAACGGGGCTGGTTCCCGGTCAGCAGCACGGGCTACCGGTCCCTGGCGGGGCATTTCGGACTCGAGAGATTTGCCCCGGCCTCGCTGGTATCAGCGGAGTTTCTCGATTCGCTGGCGCACCAACAGGCCAAAGATCGACGGACGACCATCGTTCGTGTCTCGCGTGCCCCGCGCGTCGGCTCTGACCCGCTCGGCAACTTCATCAGTGTCAGTGGCGATGCGGGAAAGGCCATCAGCGACGGTTTCTTCGCGCCCGATGCCGACCGTGCAGCCCTATGGCAGGGTGCGTATCGGCTGCTGTGTCTGATCGACACCGACATCCGGTTCCAGCCCGCGCCAAACGGCCACGCCTGGACGGAGGAGCATTGCGCGGTCCGTCTTGGCCAAAGTCGTGCGCAGCTCGCGTTTGTGCGGCAACTGGCTGCGGGGGATTTTTCCGCGGAGCCACCGGCCGGCCTGTTGACGCTGCATTCGTATTTTGATCTGCTGCCGAAACCCGGGGGCGAACCCGTCATCGAACTGCCCGCCATCACCCCGGAATTCTCGCTCGGATTGGGTAGGGATATGCCGGACGAGGACGAAGATGAGGAGGTGGAGATTGATGCGCGCATCCACGGTCCCGCACCGGACGATGCCCCGGATGAAACCGCGCAGATGAAGCTATTCTGACCATGGCCATACTCGATCCCAACCGCTTTGCCCACCTGACGCCTGACGAGCGCCTCCGCCGGATCGGCGACCTCCTCGCCAAGGCGGTGATGATTTTCCGGCAGCGCGAACGCGCCGCCGGCCGGCTTTCAGCAGACGGCAATCCTGTTGTCAGTCCAGTCCGCGACATCACCGAACTCGTGACCGACCCGCGCGAGAAGGAGATACTCCGCTACCTCCAGCGTGTCGGCGTGGGCTCTCCTCATGATCTTCGAGTGGCGCTCGACACGTCGGAATCCACGGTCAAGCGCGCGTTGGTCCGGCTGCGCTCCCTTGGTCTGGTGGTGGCATCGGGCCACACTCGGGCTGTCCGCTACCGGCTGCCGGTTGATCCAGGCCGTAGCTAAATTGCGGGGTGGGAGCGTGATTTCTGATCCGGACTTCAAATGGCGTCTTATCCTGCTTCCGGACGACAGGCCGCGTCGCGCTTTGTGACGGCACGCGAAATCCAATCCCTTGGATGCGCTTTCATGTCGGGAAAGCGGCGTTTTTCGCCGCTTTTCCAACATGAAAAGGACAATGGCCCATCGTGCCGGGCACCTGCCTATCTGCAGTGCATGGAGCTAAGTTAAAGCAAATTAAAGTTGCCGATCATGCAAAATATCGCATTTAATAGAAGCTATGGCTACTGTTAATCTATCTGCCTACGGCGATGTGGAGGCGCTCCGGGACTTGGGGGAGGGCATCCGCAACGACCGGCTTGCCCGCAACTTCACCCAGCAGCACCTCGCTTCACTCGCGGGCATCAGCCTGCCAACCTACCGGAAGCTGGAGCAAGGAGACGGCACCGTGGAGATCCGCCACGTCGCGCGGGTGGTAGCCATTCTGGGACACATCGAGCGATTCCGTGAAATCGTCCCGCCGCCGTCAATCCCGCCGGACCGGAAAGCCCTCGCCTGGTTGCAGCGCCAGCGCGCAGGCCAGCGCCGGAGTTCAAAGTCATGAAGCGAACCGGCGGAAAGACACTCGAAGTGCGGTGGGCGGACGGCATACCGGTCGGCTATCTCTACCACACCGGCCCGATTTATTTCACCTACACGCTGGAGTGGCTGGCGGGCGGCCACAATCTGTCGCCCCTCTCACTGCCCTTCGACGGGCGCACGCACAACATCCTCGCCGACGGGTGCCACGGCCTGCCCGGATTCATCGCCGACGCGCTGCCGGATGCCTGGGGCACGCGCGTGGCCGAGGCGGTATTCGCCCGCGAGAGTTGGGGCGCTGTGACGCCGATGAAACTGTTGGCCTGGGTGGGCGACCGCGCACCCGGCGCGCTATCGTTCCATCCGGCACAGAAGTTCGGGCGAGAGAGAAACTGGCTGGAGAAGATCACCGTGGAGCGACTCGCGCACGAAGCGCGCGACATCCTGCGCGGACAGCCGGGCGAAATCGCCGCCATCGCGATCGCCGGAGGCAGCGCCGGCGGCGCTCACCCCAAGGCGCTTGTGGTCGAGCATGCCGACGGGTCTCTTTCCCTCACTCGCACGCCGTCTACGGGCACCGATGTTCCCTCACTGCTGAAGCTCGGGTTGTCTGAGCAACCTCTCTCGCTGCGCGTAGAATACTCTTACCTGCTGATGGCACAGGCGGCAGGAATCGATCTTCCGCCGTTCAAGCTGATCGGTGAAGGTGAGCGCCCGCACCTGCTGATCCGCCGGTTTGATTGGACGGACGGGCGACGGTTGCACCTGCATTCACTCTCGGGGCTTTGGCACCGTCCGAAGGCGGGGCTCGACTATTCCGATCTGTTCCGGGCCGCCGTCCGGCTCGGTCTCCCCCAGACAACCGTTCATGAAATCGCGCGGCGGATGCTCTTCAATCTCTACGCCTCGAATCACGATGACCACGGCCGGAACCATGCGTTTCTCTACGACCACACCACCCGGCAGTGGCGCCTGTCGCCGGCCTTCGACCTGACCTTCACGCCGGGCATGCTATCGCGCGGTCTCACTATTGCCGGCGAGGTCGAGCCGCGTGCGGAAACGCTTCGGGCGTTCCTCGGCAGCGTGGCGATGTCGGCGGCGGAGATCCGGACGCTCTCCGATCAAGTGCTGGGCGCGATTGCGCGGTGGGAGGGATTCGCAACTGAGGCGGGCGTGGTCGCGACGACCTGCGCTGAAATCAGTGCGACTCATCGTCGCGTGCAGGAACGCATTGGCTGGATAGATTAGGCGCGCCGCGATCGAGTTGGGGACGACTCTATCGCAGAACCGGCCTACCATAGCACCCAAGCCGTTATGCTAGCCTCTAGGCAGTTGGATGATCTGTGTCGGGACGTGGACGAGTGATTGCTTTACTTGCGCCACGACGACCCTATGCCGAAATTCGTCCTTATCATGGCGGCGCTGACCGTCGCCTTCATCCTTCTCGCCGTGGTCAAGGACCGGCTGTTCAAGTAGCACGGCTTGGCGTTTGACACCGATGGACGGTTGCCCGAGCTGGAGGTTGACTGGTCTCAGTCGACCAATGACACAAAGAGCGGGGTAGCCAAAGTCACATACAACCCGGCACGCGTCTCTTTTGTGGCCAATCGCTTTGCCAAGAACTCGATTCTTTGAGACGGCATCGAAGCATGATTCCACGCCCAGAAAATCACGTTGATCCAAGCGTCAAATTCCTGAGAGATGCCAGAGGCAAGGTAGCGGCTCAAGTCTTCCTCTGAAAGTCTTAAGAGGTATTCCGGTTGTCTCTCAGCCAGACGCGTGAGAGTTTTAGTCAGTACATGAAGGTGAGAGATAGGGATACTCGCTTTTTCAGGGGCGTCGCCCCCAATCAAATGTTTGGCCGACCCGCCCAAGGCAATGAGGGCATGGCTCTCTCTAACTTCTGCGACATACAATATCGCTCCACCTCCGATATCCAAAAACTTGGCATCGAGTGTTCCTTTGATCCAAGAAGTTCTTTCGCCAGCCACGCCAACCTCCTCGTGTGAGTGCAAGTGCTCCGCGACCGCGCGAAGTCGAGCAATTCGACTATCGAAGGTGCTCCTCTCGGTGGCGATTTCTCCGCGAAACAGCTTGATATCAAAGCCGAATTTGGCGGCGACCCTATGTTGCGTTGCGCCCGGGACCTGCGGGAAGAGCATGTCAACCTTCGCATCTGAGATGTAGTCGAAATAGCGCATAGCGTAGTTCCTTTTGTCGTTGGCGGTGTTTAGCAACATGTGAGCAGCATTCACAGTCTTCATTTTGACCACTTTTGGTATCGACAACAGTTACTCGTTTGTTCGCGTGCTCAGGCTTGCTCCGGGGATCTTTACTTAGCGGAGCTACTGCACAATCGGCGGAGCGAGCACCGGGCCTTCAGCCGCGACCGACGGGAGCGGTTCGCCCGAGCGAACCCGGCGCACAGCGGGAGGTTCCCCTCTCCTGGAGGAGAGGGGGAAGGGGCGTGAGGGGGCGGCTTTGAACCATCCTGACCGCCGGGGAAAAGGTCCGCCTGGTCCGTAATGACGAAGCAATCGCGCTCGATTTGCCGCGCGGCCGTGGTTGAAATTCCGTCATGCCGAGCACCGCGAACTTTCCGGTTTTCCTTGTCGCCGACGAACTGACGATCTCCGAGGTCCAGGCCTTCACCGAACGCATCGCCCGCTGCCTAGCCCAGCACGGCGAGCTGGAGGGCAAGGATTTCTTCGCCCTGTCGGCGGAGGACGCCGCGGACTGGCATCCCTTTCACCCGCGACCGCCCGCGTCCGCGCCGTCTCCCGAGGTCCCCATGCGCCTGGTTGTGTTGGGAATCACACCGTGGAGCCGTGACCGCCTGTTCGCCTTGGGAGAACGGCTGTGTCGGCGTCACAGCGGCCGGGATCCGCGCACCCGGCCAAGCCCGTTCGAAAGCGGCCCCGGATGCCTGCGGCGCAGTTTTGCCGACATGGAGCGAATGGGGATCGGCGTGCAAAGGGGACTCGTGCGCGATGCCGCCAATGAGCGCACCACGGCGATGTTCCTGATGGCCCGCACCGAGCCGGCGATCAACGACGTGATGCAAAGCCTCGGAGTCGAGAGTTGGAAGCCGAGCCTCCTGCTCGGCTGGGCCGGGCATAACGAGGGTCAACCGATGCCGCTTCACCGCCTCGATCCGGAGGTTTCGCAGGCCGGTTTCCTTGCCGAGGCCGCGCGCCTGTCGAGGCTGGCCTACGAGGCGAACAATCAGCCGCCGCTGAACGTGCAGGCGTTCAGCCTTGGGTTCGATCACCAGGATAACGGCGATGATCCCGCAAAGCTCATCATCGCCTGCAAGGACGGCGCACTCGGTTCATTCGTCCAACAGGCCGCCCGCAAGGCGGGAGCGCCCGACGACATGGACGGCGTGGGACGCTTCCGGCCGCCGACCAACCGGGGCCAGGCGGGATTTCTGTCGGAGATGTTTGGTGCGATGGAGTCGGCCGGGCTGCCGGCGATCAGTATCTTGTTCGCGGCGGACGAAGGTCCGGTCGATGGCAATTTCGGCCGCCAAGGACTATTCGTGCTCGCCCGCACCCCGGCTGCGGTGCGTTCCGTAAAACACACCTTGGGCATCAGTGGATGGCGGCGGGCGGGCGGTTAAGGACGTTTGCACCCGCCGGCACTGAACAAGAGCGGCGGTGCCATTGGAATCGATGACCGGAGGCTGGTTCATTTGGACCAAGGAGGCATATTGATCTTCCCCCCGGGTTGAACTGCCGGCAAAGTTCCATCGCGTGACTCGATTTCCTCGTTCCAATCTCTTTTGGCCAGCCAGGGAATCGAGGCCACTGCGGCAGCCGGGCAGGCGAGCGCACAGACCGAATGTTTATGTGGGACGCAGATCCCGAGTAGATGTCGGGTCGGCGCTACCACGCCTGTCCGGATATGCCAATGTGGCGGTGCCCATCAGACCGTTTGTCACCCTGGCGCTCGACGCCGATCAGTTGTTCGATCGATGGACGCTTCACCGAATTTAACCGGCGTGCCGCGGCGTCGGACGTATGTCGGAATCGACATCTCGAAGGACACGCTGGACGTCGCCGGTCCCGGGGTGCGGCTCAAGGTGAAGAATGAGCGGAAAGGGTTTCAGGAGATCCTCAAGACGACGCAGCACCTGCGCTACCGGCACTTCATCTGCGAGCCCACCGGCGTGTATGGCCGCGGCATCGTGGCGTTCCTGCGCACGAACCGCCTGCGAGTGAGCCTGGTGAATCCAAGCCGGAGCCGCCAGTTCGCCAAGGCCACCGGGCGCCGGGCCAAGACCGACGCAATCGATGCGGCGATGCTCGCCGAGATGGGCGAGACCCTGCGCCCGAATCCGACCCCGGCCCCGCCCAAAGCCCACGTCCGATTGACCGAAGCGGTCCGGTTCCGCCGTCAATTGGAGATCGTGCAGCGGCTTCTCCGCCGCCAACGTGAGCAGCATACAAACCGTGCGTTTCGCGGGAGCATCGCGGCAGTTCTGGCGGTGCTGGCCAAGCAAGTGAAACTGGCGGAGAGTTCGGTCAATGCCGCCATCGTAGCCGATGCCCGGTTCGCCTGGCTCCGGCAACGGTTCTCGCTGGTCGCCGGCTTCGGGGCGCGGGCCACGGAAAACCTGCTCGGGGCGTTGCCCGAAATCGGACAGCTCAACGGCAAGAAGATCGCCGCGCTGGCCGGGCTCGCTCCCTGCAACTACGATTCCGGGACCTCGGTAAAAAGCAGCAGGATTTTCGGCGGGAGAATGGAGGCGCGGGAAAGCCTCTACATGCCGAGTCTGGTTGCGACCAAGCACAATGCCATCCTGCGGCCGTTTTACCGGCGGCTCCGCGCGGCGGGCAAGCCCCACCGCGTGGCCCTGACCGCGGTGATGCGGAAACTGCTCATGTATCTGAATTTTCTCGCGGAGCAGCCGCTGCATACGCCCTTGCCCGGTCAGGGTGTAGCGGTGGAGCGGTTTCGTCGCTGGACTTTCGCGGAGCGGGTTCGGCTACGGGAAAAACGGATTGCCGGGGTATCCTGCAAGCAAATCGCCCTGGAATTTGGCCGGCCGGTCAGCTCCGTCCAGCGGCGTATCCATCACGACCGCGGACGCGAAATCCGTCCGCGACCAAGCGATAAGCGGGCCATGGCGATCGCCGGGCAACTGTAAGGGCCGTGTTCACTGAGGCCGCTTGGAAGCCTAACGCCGCAGCCAGCTTGGATAGTGCCCAGAGACCCAACCGCCGGGCTAACTTTGGGCGCAAAAAAAGGCAGCCCCGCCTGAATTACTTCAAGCGAGGCTGCTTTAACTTTCCAAAGTTATGACAGCGGAGGCGCCATTGCTCTGGAGCTAGTTTCGTCACCCGGGAAACGGTAGTGCCCCAAGGCCCATTCGCTGTAGTGCCCCGATCTGCTCTGCCTTGCTT
Organism: Verrucomicrobiota bacterium; assembly: GCA_049322455.1. Classification (GTDB taxonomy): domain Bacteria; phylum Verrucomicrobiota; class Verrucomicrobiia; order Opitutales; family Opitutaceae; genus Lacunisphaera. The sequence goes on from JBMOQY010000045.1 coordinate 129,159, forward strand.
CAGTATCGTCAGGGGTGGGCACGGGGCGCGTCCCTTCATGCCCGGGAAACGGTAGTGCCCCGCCAGAATTCCGGGTAGTGACCCAAAGTGAGGGCGCACACTGGGATTCGATTGCCGGAAACTCGAACGTTCGCATGCTGCGCACCAAGAGAGTGGGATTCTGGAGCTAGTTTCGTCACTGCGCCGGCGGTCTCCTCTTGAGGTGGACTATGATCCTTCAACTCAATCGAGACCATGAGCAAAAAACTTTCCGCCGAAGGCGGACCGCCACGGCGTGTTGATCACATCGCCATCGTCGCGATGGTCGCCTTGGTTGCGCTGGCGTGCATCGCTAAGGATGGCGACGTGCGCTATCCGGTCGCCTTGCTGGCCGTCGTGATGGGACTGCTCTGGGGGCCGTCTGCCCTCAAGTCCGTCATTCATTTCTGGAGGCAATGACCATGGTGCCCACCCCGGTAAAGATTTGCTTTCGCTACAAGAACGGTTCCCGCGGCGCCGTTAAAGCCTACACCACGGTCCGCGTGGCGGGCCGGCGCACGCCGCTACAGCTGCATCTGGGTTATGTGCCGGCCGGCCCGGTCGTGACGGAAGCGAACTTGGCACGGCTCGAGAAAAAACTGCAGAAGGAATGGAGCGCGCTGTTCAATTCGGATTTCGTCGTGATCGAGCGGGCCGACGCGCATTCGAAATGGAGCACGCTCGGCCAGCGGAGGACCGCGCCGGTCGACCGGGCGAGCGCCAGCATGCAGCTCAAGCAGTGGCTGCAGAATCCCGGCGCGCCGACGCTCGCTTGTTTCGGCGGGCTGACCTGCGCGGCCGACGAACTCGACGATCAGTTCGAGGTTTTCTACCATCGCTCGCACGAATACATCGTGCGGGGCCGTGCCGATCTGGACGCCGCACATGTGGCGACCTGGTGGACCGAACGTGAGCTGCCGCGGTTGCTGCACCGCTATTCCCACTATGTGGGCCGGAAGCCGAACTATCATTTTTCGCGGGGCGGCTTCATGCGGTATGCAGTGTTCAATATCGAGCACGGTTATGCATTGAAGGAATACCTGCGCACCCGCGGGCCGATACTCGAGGTACCGTTGAAAGGCCTCGTCACCGATCCTTGGGCCGGAGATGGCCAACTGATCGCCTGGCCGACCGATCGGTAGGTGTTCAGATCAGGGGCAGAACATCGTCCCGGACATTGGCCCGCAACACGCCGACCAACGGAGCACAAGCCTCCACCTGTGCATACAGTCGGATGAGTTTTTCGCAGAATTGCATATAACCGATGGAGAATCGTTCTATCGTCGACCCACTCTGATTTTGGTAGTAGATATCGTCGAGTTCCACGCGATAGTGCGCCGAGTGGTGCCCGATGCCATTGCGCAATTTCGCGTCGATGAACGGGACAAACAACGGGCCGATGTCCAAGTTTCTCAGGATGTCAGGTTTAGCGCCATTGGCCAGGCCTTCAAACTCTGCGAGCGGCATGTCCCGTTTCGACAGTGGAATCGCCAGCCTGCCGCGTTTCGCGACACATTCCATCCCTGCGGCAATCACCGAAATCCGACACAACGTTTCAAACGCATCGACAAAAAACGGCCTCAATTCCTCGAAACGTTTCTGAGAAAGGGTGTATTCCGCCAGTGAAGCCTTGGCGGGGTCCCAATCGAACGCTCTGAAAACCGGCAGAATGATGGGGCAGACCTTTGACGCCCAGACTCGCCGCAGGCTCATCAGTTGATTCCAGAGCTGAACCCAGCGGTGCTCGGCTTCGAAAAACGCAATCAGCTCCGCCCTGCCGGTGGTGGCGCGACGCGCGGCGCCAGTCAATTTTCCCACCTGGGTGCGCGCAGCGCCTGCATCGCAGGCGAAGATCGAGCCATAGGCGTCGAACCCGTGGAGCATGGTCATCAGCATATCGTGGTCGGTTTTGATCGGCTCGTCATAGCCCAGTTCGATGGCGACCTTCGCAAAAAGCGCGCGGTTTCGATTCTGCTGGTGCACGGCCATCTTTTCCAACCTCGGCCAGAATTCCTGCATGGCATGGTAACGTTCGCCATGGCGTTGCATGGAAGCCTCCATGTCTTTGGCCAGAAAGGGCGCGTGGAGAATTGGCATCATCGTTTCATCCGGATCGATGGACATCAAGGTCTCTGTATCGAATTTTCGTTCATGGGACGCGTCGTGCATGTCGTCCCGCCATGCCGCATTCTTGAGCAGGGTGTATTTCACTTCGGGGTTCTGTTGGTCGAGGGTCATGCCGAAGCGGACCTCAATGCGACATTTGGGACATGGAAACGCGAATTCCTGGTAGTTCGCATGACCGATCGCCGTGCGGGTGAGCACCCGCTCCTTGCATTCGTTGCATTCCAGGACACGTCGGACGGTCATGAGCCGAAGGAAAGTCGGCGATTTTTGAACGCGAGCCCTGAATTGGGTGGAGCGCCGCGGTTTTGTCCAAAAGAACCGGTGCGGCCCGTAGCTCGGGCGTTTGATTGCACTTTGCATTGCTTAGCACGGAGCAACCATTACCAACGTTTCCGGGCCACCTGATCCTCAGCGAAAGCCGGGGGTGTCATTCTTCATGTCTATCGGCCCATCCTCACTTCCTGCCCTTCCGTGTCGTGTGATCCGGCACCGGGTTGCCTGCAAGCCTTCGACCTGACCCCCCTCCCTGTGTCCGGAGCCTATCTCAGAGAAACCATCAATCGCCGGGCGAAGACCTTGGTCACCTTGGTGCCAGTGTTCGATCTGCAGCGCAACGCGCCGCGCACCAAGTCAACGGATGCGCTGGCGTCGGTCGACCTGTTGCGGGCGACCGCGGAAGTCCTGGATACTGTCATCACGGAGATGAGTGGGCCGTGGGGCGGTGTCTCCTACGAAGATCTGCGGCAGGAAATCGCGCCGCGACTGCACGCTTTCAACCCGAAGCTTTTGCCGGAGGAGATCGATACGATCTTGCGCTACGTGGTCGATGCGCTCCTCAATCAGAAGGAGCGCCATTCCTTTCGGTTGTCCTATCAGCACGAACGCGAGGACGGCACGCTCGAATGGCGGGAGAACGTCTTCAAGCTCCTGAAGGAGGAGTATGACCAGTCACCGCCCTTCGGCATCCGGCTGCAGGCCTCGGACCAGGCGATCAACCTGCACCTGTCGAGCTTTGCGGTCGATATCGAGGCAGCCCAGGAGGCGGAAGAGTCGCTGGTGCATCACTTTGTCATGCACGGACGGCACAAGGAGGCCGGCATGGCGGCCAAGCGGGCGCTGGATCGCAGTCTGCAATGCCGGCAGAAACTGCGGCAGGTCCTGCGGGCGATCGAGCAGCACGTCGCGCGCATCGACTACGGCCGCGACTTTGAGCCGGTTTTGACCGAAGCCCGGTCGCAGCTCGAAGAGCGTCTTTCCGTGGAAGCGAAGCTCCTCCTCATGGTCGAGGACCGGATTCCACTGGCTACCGAGGAGGACCGGACAGACCTGGTGGTGGCGCGGGACCTGATCCAGCGGGCGTATTCGCAGCACGAGGCCCTCGCTACCGAAGTCCTGCAGGCGAACCAGCGCTTCCTCGACGAGACGCTGCGGCAGCGGTTTCGTCGGCTGCCCTCAGTGCTTATGGCAGACCCCTGGGGTGATCTCGCCCGGCCGCTCCTGCAGCAGCCGGCACCGACGCTGGACGCGTGGTTTCGGCGAGCCCCGTGGACCCTGTTTGGCGTGGGAGTCACTCGCCCGGCGCAATTGAATGCGCTCATCACGCTCATGCTCCGCGACCCGTTGCCCGACGAGAATCCCGAGCCCGAGGGCGACCCCGACATCGTCTCGGCCGAGGAGCCCGAGCGGTTCACCCCCGAGGAATACGCGGCACTGACCGAAATGCTGCGGACCCTCGCCCCGCCGGTGCGCCTGAGTGAAGCTCTCGCCGTCGCCCGCGCCGCCGGCATGTCGGAAAACATCCAGCGCCTCCTGGTGCTCCAAACCGGAATCTGGTTCGTCGGTTCCGATCCCGCGCAGCTCGAAGTACGCACCCTGTCCGACGACCTAGTGGATCCGCTCTTCTACGGCTCCGATCTCCTGCTCACCCGCGCATGAACGATTCCGAACTCATCCTCCAGAAGGCGCGCGATGCTGGCCGCCTACTCGCCCGGGCGGTGCAGACCCGGCTGACCCCGAGCATGGACCTGGCCTACGGGGAATTGCTGGCCAAATATGCGTCCGATCCCGATCTGCGCGAAATCACCTCCGCCCTGGCGGAAGGCCTTGGCCTGCGGATTGCCACCGATTCCGGCGTGCACGGGCTTATCGTGGTGGCGACCGAAGACGGCCCCTTTGTCAGCAAGATGCGCGACTTTCAGGAAGGCATGTCGCAGCGCGACCGGATCACCTACGGCCTGCTGTGCATGCTGCTTGCCGCCTACGTTTTCCCGTCCGTGGACGCCCTCGATGCGCCGCTCGAGGAGGCTCCGACCCGCATCGAACTCCCGGTGGTCGTGGCCACAATCCGGCGGATGTGCGAGCAGGCGGTGCAAACGGCGCCGGCTCCCGCCGCCGAGGGGGAACGGCCGCTTATCGGCGCCGAACACCTGCTGGCCTTGCGGGAAGTAAGCCAGACCGGCGACCGCTCGACCCTGACCGCCATGTTCCGCAAGGTCTGCGAGCACCATACTGACTCGGGTCTCTTCCAATCGGAAACGGCCAACATCACCGCCGCCAAGGGCGTGGAGGTGCCGGCTGTTTACCGGCCGCGCCCCCACTACCGCATTCACGTGCAGAATGTCGCGCGCGGCGGCCACCGTGCGCTGCTCGCGTTCTTCCAATCCCTCGTCCCCGCCCGCTGACCATGGCGAAACTCAGTCGCATCTACATCCATGGATTCGGGAGCCCGAAGGCGCGGTTTCGCGAGCTGATGCTCGATTTCCGCGACAACACGGGTCTGCCCACCGACGCGGTGCTCTTCCTGCGCAACGGTGGCGGCAAGACCTCGCTGATTTCGCTTTTCTACAGCGTCTTCCTGCCCGATCGCGGCGAATTCCTCGGCCGGCGCAACAAGAAGAACCGGCATTTCGACGAATACGTCTCGACCGGCCGGCTCGGGGTGATCCTGGTCGAGTTGCAGTTTCCGGCACATGGCGGGCACCGGCGCACCTTCGGCCTGCTCGCCTTCCGCCGCGAAACCGACCCTGAGGCGCAGCGTACGTTCTTCACGTTCCGGCACGCCGAGGAAGTTGATTGGCCCCAACTGCCGGTGAAGGGCCTGATAGGCAAGGCACCGCCGGCCGATCCCGAGGCGCTCCTCAAATACCTCCGCACATGCCAGCGCGCGCGTGACATCGATTTCTACGAGACCGAGAGTCAGACGAAATGGCACAAGAAATTGGAGGAGGTGAATTTCGACCCCGCGGTCCTGCGCCATCACCTGAAGATGAACGCCGAGGAAGGCGGCGTGGTGGAGCTCTTCAAGCACACCGATCCCCGCGAATTCGCCCGGCTCTTCCTGGAACTCACCCTTGAGCCCGATGCTCTTTTCACCGACGACGAGAAATCGGCGGGCAAGGATCTCCTCCGGGTGCAGCTCGGACTTTTCCGCGAAAAGGTGAAACGCGAGCCCGAGACCCGCGCCGTCGCCACGTTCTGCGAAGCCGTCAAAGGACCGTTGGAAATAATCCGCGATCTGGTCCAGCGACGCATCCGGATGGAGCACGAGCTGAACCAGACGGAGGCGGACGCCACGCGGATCGCCCGCTCGATTCTCGACCATCACGACAGCCTCACGTCCGCGCACGAGGCCGCGAGACAGTCCTGCGGCGATTTGAAGACGGGACAGCAGAACGCGAAAGACGCGGCTGAAGACGCGAAAAAATGGCGCCGTGCCGCCGAATACCTCGCGCTCCGCCTTGAAGCGGACGAGGCCAACCGCAATGCGGCGAAGCACCGCGAGCAGGAAGTGGCGGCGGAAAAGAAGAACCGGCTGCTCCAAGCCGCGCATCTCCAGCGTCAGATGGAAACGAACGCGGCCGAGCGCAAGGAGCTGCAAAAGGAGATTGATCGGACCGAAGCCGCGCGCGGCCCGGCGCTGGACGAACTACGCCAGACCGGCAGCCAGCTGTATCGTGCCCTCCAGATTGCCGTGAAGGACCTCGCCGCCCGCCAGCACGAAGCCAAAACAGAATTCAAGGGTGTGCGGGACGCGATTAGCCAAACGCGGACGGAACTCGAGGCGGCCGGGCAGGAGAAGGCGGCGAAGACCGTCTTGATTATCCAATTACAGAAGCAAATCGGCGCGGCGGCAGCCGCCCGGGAGGCCCTGCGGCGGGACGGCCTGCTCAAGTCGAACGAGGATGCGACGACCGCGCTGGCCCGCTGGCAAGGGGAAGTCACCCGCCTGGGGGCGGCCGCCGCGGAGGCGGAGCGGCAGCATGGCGAAGCCGGCAGGAAGGTGGAACGTATCCAACTGGAAACCGTCCAGACGACGGCGGCACTGGCCGAGCGCAGCAAAGGGGTGGAACTCGCCACCAATGAACTGGCCCTTTTTGAGCACGACTGGAACACCCTGGCGGCCACCGTCCCGCTGCGCGCCGTGACCGGCGACGCCACGCCCAATCCATGGAATCCGGCCATCACCTCCGCTCTCGCCGAAGGCCGGGAATCACGACGGCTGGAATTTGTGCGCAACGTCCTCGCCGGCCAGAGCGACAAGCGCATCGTCGACAATTACCAGGACGGCGGGGTCTTCCCGCCGCCCAACGACATCATCCAGGTCCGGGCGCAACTCGCCAAGCTGGGCATTCAGAATGCACAGCCGCTCTACGAATATCTCGACCAGACACTGCCTACGGAAGCGGAGGCCCGCCTGCGGTGGCATCCGGCCGCCCACAGCGGCATCCTGCTACAGAACGACGAGGATTTCCGGCGCGCCAGCCGGGATTTGCACCAAGCCCCGTGTGAACGGCCCGTTCTTCTCGTTTCCCGCAGCTTCTTTTCGCTCCATCCCGGCCCCGCCGACAGCGCCATGAAAGTCGTGCTGCCCCAAGACCGCGGTTACTGGGACCGCAAGCAGGCGAGCCACGACATCTTAGGGGTGAGAGGCCGGCATGAACAGCTGCAGCGCGAACAAGGCAGGATCAATTCCGAGATGAGCGAGTGGGCCGCGGCGAGCGCCGAGTTGCAGCGCCTCACCCAGAAATTCTCGGAAGGGAAGGTGGAGTCGCTGCGCAATTCGATTACCGCCCTGCGCCGCGAGGTGGAAGAGCACAAGGAGGCCCTGCTCCGCCAGAAATCCGAGCTGGCGGGTGCAAAGGAGGAACAGAGGAAAGCGGGGACGGAAGCCAAGCGCTTCAACCAGGACCAGCAACAAGCCAGTCTGCGGCTCCAGCGGCTGGGCCAGCACCTGGAAGTCTACGAGCGGCATGTCGCGGGCTGGCAGCGCGAGGTGCGCGAGGCCGAAGAGGCCCAGGCGGAGCTGGGGGCAAGGCAGGACAAGCTGAATACGAAGCTGGGACCGCTGCTGGAGCGGGAGTCCACCCTCGGCACGCAGATCACCGAGAACGATTTCCTGGGCCGCGGCCTCGACAGCGAAATTGCCGCGATCCTGCCGGCCTACTACGACAAGAAGCAGACGGTCGAGCTGGAGAGTTCGCTTGATGCGCTCCGGAAGATTTTCGCCACGCGGGTACAGTCGTTTGAACAGCGCTTCAACCAGTCGGAGGCCTCAGGCCAGATCAAGGTGCTGCACCAGCTTTGGCAGAAGCTCGAAGGCGAGTTCAAGAAGGCGGCAACGGGGCTCGACCGGGCAGACATCGAGTATGCCGCCATCGACGACCAATTGCCGACCATGCTGGCCGCTGCGCACAACGACTATATTCAGGCCATTTCCGACCGGAAGGCGGCGGAGCTTGTCGCCACGGAGCAACAGAAAAGGCTGCTGGCGACCAAGCGGGTCACCGATACCGAGCCGGGAGTGATGGAGCCGACCACATCCGTTGGCGCCCACGAGCTTGCCAACCGGTATCGCAACATGGTGGAACAGGCTGAACAGCGGATGGGTGAACTCAGCGCCCAGTTGAGCGCCGCAGAGGTAAGGGTGGCGGAACTCGCGGGCCAACTGCCGCTTTATGCCAACCTGCTGCCCCGCTTGGGACGTTCGCGTTTGAGCGTGGAGCGCGAAGGCGAGCGGCACGCCCACTTCACGGGCGAGCCCGAGGCCGACACGCGCCTAGTGGAAGCCTGCGCCACCGACCTGGGCCGATTGAAGAGGGACTTGGGCGTCATTGCGGAAAAAATTGCGGAGACATTTTCCAGCCGGGTGCACCGCTATGCCGTCGAATATTCCCCGGGCCAGCATCGCCCGGTTCTTCTCGACCAATATGTCAGCTTCACCCAGGAGGACGTGGAGCAGAAGATCGACAGCCGCATCGAGGAGGTGGTGCAGGCGTTGGCCGGGGCGCGCGGCGAACTTGCCAGCATCGACAAGGAACGCGACATCGTTCTCACCCAGCTCGACCAGCGCGCCCGGATCGCCGAGCGCCGGTTGACGGAACTGGACAAGGCCAGCCGCATGCCGGAAACGATTCCGGAGTGGGCCGGCCGGTCCTTCCTCCATGTGCGGGTGCCGGCCTCACATGATGCGGCGGAGCGCAAGCAGCGCCTTACCCTGCTGCTGAATTCGTGGATCCGGGAGGCCGGTGAGACGATCCCAGACGGGGTCGGACTGGCGTACGAGACGCTGATGGCGGTTCTGGGTGACCGCGCGATCACGATGAAGATGCTCAAGCCGGAGTATCAGTTGCTGCCAGACACCTACGACATCGCCGGCCTACACAAATTCTCTGGCGGAGAGAAAGTGACCGCGGCGATCCTGCTCTACGCGGTGTTGGTGCGCTACCGGGCGATGCGCCGCGGAGTCACCTTGCTCGGATCGGACTCGGGGTTTCTGCTGCTCGACAATCCGTTCGGTCAGGTGACGCTGATGCAATTCATCGACCTGCAGGTGCGCATCGCCCGTCTCATGGGTCTCCAGCTGATCTATGCCACCGGAGTGGCGGACTTCACGGCCCTCGCCGCTTTCCCCCACCGGATCATGCTGCGCAATTCGGGTTACGATCCGAAGACAGGCGACCGTTTCATTTCGCACGACCCGAATCCTCCGACGGAGGAAACCCACCGGATTGAATGGACGGTCCTCGGCGAAAAGCAGGGCACGAGCGAAGGCAAGGAGGCGGACGATGGTAAAGCCTGAGCAACGCAGTCTGGTCGAATCGATCGCCGCCCTCGCCCGGGGTCACCGCGTGCGGAAAGTGGGTCTGGATTGGTTGTGGGAAGTCTTTCTCAAGAAGCACCCGGAGCTCGACGCGTTGGAACGGCGTTTGCTCTTCCTGGCCGCGCTCAGGGCATGGTCGGAATCCGGAGGTTGCCGGCTGCCGCGCCGGAAACAGGATTGGCGGCAGGACGCGAACCCGGCGCTGCCCAATTGGATTCTGGTGCTGGTACCGAAGCCTGCGACGGACGCGCCCAGTCCACGGGAAAGCGCCCGCGCGCGCGGTTGGACGCCGCTCATGCAGTTCATGGCCAATCGCGCAAGCGTTCCGGACCTGACCACAGCGATCGCCCTGGACGACTACATCCGCACCACGGCTCTCGACGCCCTGCCATGGGTGCCGGCGAAGGAGCGTTCCGTGGAAATCTTCGGGCACGGGCACGAAAAGAAGCTGGAGCGATTGGCGGGAAAGACCGGGTGGTTCACAGCCGGCGGGCTTTCACTGACGACACTGCATTGTTTTCGGGTTCCGCGGCAGCCGGTGCATGCAATGTTTCCGAATGCGAAGCCGGGAGGAATGATCATTAGCGAAAATGAAGCTGGGTTTCACTCGCTGTGCCGGGCGAGCACCGCTGGAGCGGGATTCGGCTGCGTTGTTTTCGGCGACGGCAGCGAAGTCATGCGCGTTGCGGAGTTTATTCAGCAAAAGGCGAGGGAACTACACTATTCCGAAATTGCCTATTTTGGTGACGTTGACCGGACTGGCCTCGATATTGCCGTTGGCTTGGCAGAACGACTTCGGCCGGCAGCGCTTAAGCTGGTGCCGTGGGTGCCAGGCTATGCCCGGCTATTGGCTGGCGTCACTGTCGGGCCGGCATCAGCACAGCCAGAAGAGCGTGCTGCCCTCCGTTGGCTGCCAGCTGATCTCCAGCCGTCGGCCGCGCAGGTCCTCCATGCGAACGGCCATCTGGCACAGGAGATGTGTGGTTGGACGGCCATGGCGCAAATGTGGAGTATCCCGGCGACAGCGGGAGATGTGCCCGCCTGAAATCAAAGTTGCCGCGCCCCCCCCGATTCCGTCATGGCCAACATCCGAGAAAAAACGATCGAAGCCTGGATGCAGGATGCCTTGACGCGAATGGAGAAGACACTTCGTCCCCAGCTGACTACCCTGGCGACCCATCGGCTGCTGGTGATCGACGGATGGGATGATTCGAAAGATGTCCGGACAACGATCGCTCGTTATTTGGTCGGACTGAGAATGTGTGCCATCGACGCTGGCCTTGCGATCCGTGCTGAGTTGGCCGGCACGGCGAAGGGAAAGGTGGAGGTCATCGCCACCATTAACCAGATCATCGGAGAAAAACCGGGCGCCTTGTCCGCTGACGAGATCGCCAAGCGCCGCAATCCTTGGATTGCCGAAGGAATCTGGCACCTCTGCATGGCGGTGGCGCAGAAAAAGATGACCTGTCATCCACCGGGCGAGGTTGTGGCGCTGAATCTGCCGCATTCGATTCCGAGTGAGCAGGGGCTGGATTTGGTGGTGCTTTACCGCGGGCGTAAGGGCTACGGGCTGTCGATCATCGAAACGAAGGCCTACCCGAAGAATGTGGCGAACGCAATGAGCAGATCCACTCAGTTTTTCCGCGAAGTAGATGACGGGCAGCATTCGATGCGCCTGCGGCAGATCACCTCGGTGCTGAGAAACCAGTTGCCAAAGAAGGAGCAGGACAAGGTCAGCCTCTGCCTCTGGGAACAGCGTCGCGTCTACGTTCCCAATCCTCATTACGAGCGCAGCGCCGCGGTGGGGTGGAGCAATCCGAGGGCTTCGCTGGGAAAGCTCGTGCCCGGTGCGAACGGCGTGATCGTAATGCCCCATGGTATCGACTCATTTTCGAAATTCTTCGGGCATATCGCGGCCGGAATGCGCGCCGCCGCCGAAAGCCTGTAAGCCATGTTTGACGAACACGCAAAACGCCTGCTCGAACGGTTGCCGGACCTGCCAGGGTTGAGTTCGGCCGAATGTCGGCGGACGCTTTCGGCGGCCTACACCTACCTGATCGAGCGGCGGCTGCGTGTGGCCAACGCCATTGAGGAAGGGGACTCCTTGATCCGCACCCGTCTTGAATTACGACGGCTGGCGGACGCCTTGGAAAGCGTCGCGGTGTTCGACCCGCTGAATGGCGTCGAGGTGAAGCCGGACGTCAGGGAAGCCAGCGCATTCGCCGCCGCCGAAGCGATGGCAATCCTAGCCCAACTTCCGCTCGCCGAGATGCCGACCCAGGAAGAAGAGTCCGTCGATGCGCTTCGCGACGCGGACAACTATAGCTGCATTGAGGCGGGACTGCTCTATCTTATCGGCGGGTATGAAATCAACGCTGTCGCCGCAGTGCGAACCCTACCCGTGTATGAGCGCCGGGCCGCAGACGGACTAGAGGAAGCCTTGCGTCAGAATGCCGCCTATCTGGTCTTCCGCCTGCAAGCCTTCTGCTCAGGTAATGCTCGCGCTCCCGCCAGCGGGGTGCCCTACACCGGATTTGAGGAAGCTCCGGACGATGCCGAGGAGGTCCTGCGGGAGTCGCGCCTTCGCGCCTATGAACTCTTGGCAACCGGGGTGGATGGCTACCTGTCATGGCTCGCCGGTCGTTCCAACTCGAACCGGGACTCGGCCCGCGACTCTATTGTCCGGGTGCAGCGGTCGGTCATTCCCGAAAACTTTCCACAGCTGACCGCGCTTTCCGACCTCTACCACCTCGCCAGTCTTATCCTGGCCGCTATCGACTGCACCAGCGCGCGAAGCGTGGTCCACTCCGTTCCCCCGCCGACATCGGCGACGCCTGCCCAACTGGCAATCTTCCAAGCCTACCTGACCAGCCGGGCACTCGGGCCGGAAGGGCAGGCCGGCCGCCCATTCCTCTGGCCCTCGGCCAAAGAATATGTGACGCAGTGTCTGCCCGGGCCGAAGGGGGACGCGGTGGTGGCGATGCCGACCGGCAGCGGGAAGAGCTTCGTAGCGGAACTTGGCATCGCCGACGCGCTGACCCGCGGCAGTGTCATCTATCTCGCTCCTACCAATGCGTTGGTGCATCAGATTCGGCGCGACCTGCGTGTGGCTCTCGCGGCGTTCGCGGAGGTCGATGTCATCGCCTTCCTGGGCGGTGGCGAATATTCCGGGCAATTTGAGGACCTTCTCGGGACTGATTCCACGCGCCGCTTTGTGGCCGTGATGACGCCCGAGAAATGCACCCTGGCCCTGCGTTTGACCAGGGACGCCTTCGCCGACCTGGCGCTTTGCGTCTTCGACGAGTGTCACCTGCTGAACGACGATTCGCGCGGGGTGACGGCCGATTTCCTGATGGCGCAGCTCTTTGTCGCCGCGCCCAAGATGAACTTCCTGCTGATGTCGGCGATGATCAGCAACCCGGAGGAATTGGCCGCGTGGTTGGCAGACGCCAGAAAATCCAAAGCGAAGCCAAGCGTCACCAAGTGGCGACCTTCCCGGACGCTACGCGGACTGCTGGCCTTGGATCGCGAAATGCTGCGCGAACGCGTGCCGGTTGCAGCCGAGGCACTGAAGAAGATCCAAGAAAAGACGAAGAGCCGAAAAAACCTGAAATTCGACGTTCAACTAGCGCTGGCCGCCGGGTTGTCCGGTCCCTGGACCTTGGATGGGCCACTTGACTACCGAGTGTCACGATTGCCGATCTCGATCCAAGCACATGTTACGTTCCAAGGAAAAGATCCGGCCTACGATGTGGAGAGCTGGAAAAACCAAGCGGCTCTCCTCTTTGCCCAGGGTCTCGCGCTGGCGGAGATACCCTCCATTGCCTTTATCCTGAGCAGCCGGCATCATGTTTTTAGTCTTGGCGCGCAGATCGACGAGGTGTTTCCCGGCGCAGCCGGACTCGACGGAGAATTACCCGCCCTGCCCGCCGCTTGGCTGGCCGTCGCCGAGGCCGAACTCGGAACCGAAAGCGCGCTCCGGCCGTTGCTCTTTCGCGGGGTTGCCGTTCACCAGAGCGCCATGCTGCAAACCGAACAGGCCGCTGCGGAATGGATGTTCAAGCACGGCCACGTCAAATTGATGCTCGCTACGCCAACTCTTGCGCAAGGATTGAATCTGCCGGCTGTGGGCGTCGTTGTAGCTGGAACCCTGCTGGGTGGAACCAATGCTCCCGATGCGGACACACTGCCCGGCCTGGCAAGCCGGGTGGATGCAACCATACTCAACAGCTTTGGCCGCGCCGGTCGTCCGGGATTTTCCAATCAGGGCATCGCGGTTCTTGTTCCCGATGATGTCTGCTCTATCAAGACGGGGTTTAATCCGGCAGCTACACTGGCGGCCTATCCTGTGTTGAGACGACCGGATGCCGCAGTCGCGGTGCAAAGCCCCATTGAGCACTACCTAGATCGTGCGCTGACCTCGCCCGACGAAGATCTCGCCGTGAGCGACGTGGAGTGGGAGCTAACCACGCTTTTGGCGGAGAGTCCAGAGGACGACGATGCGGGAGAAATTTTGCGCCGGACTTTCGCCGGATACCGCAAGCGCGCAGAATTCACCGCGAAGGCGGCAGACTCGCTGCGAGACCGCATCAACAAACTGAAGAGGGAATTTCTCGCCGAGGCGGAAATCCCCGCCTGGCTCAATTTGGCCGCTGCGCAGGCCGGAGTCGGAGTCTACCGCGCGCAGCGCCTGTGGCATTCGTATACCCTCCGAGGTCAGGTGTCCCGTGAGGCGGCGGCTTCGATGTCGGTTACCGAATGGCTGACGTGTCTGATCGAGACCATGCGAGAGATGCCGCCTTATCGCGTTCAGGCATATATGGCGGACGGCCTGCCAACAAAAAAGCAGGCGGGTAAGAAGAAGGGAGGGCGGAAGGCCATGGTAACCCCCCGAACTAAACTGCGTGATCTTGCGGACGGTCTACTGGAAGTGGATTCGCATCCGTGGGATGTCCCAGCTGGTTGGGAGGAGTGTTGGACCGAAATCTGGGCACTCGCCGTTGGTTATATGCAAGGGGACACGTATGCTGATCTTGCTGCGCTCTATCTTGGGCACAAACCAGAGGATATCGAATCCGCACGCGGGACCGGCAAACCGCTCCCCGCGGTGTTCGCATTCGTCCGTGACGTGCTCGAAATGTTGGCGCGAGACGCCGGTTGCTTTGTTGCCCTCAATGAACACGCCCTAAAAGTCGATGAGCCGGAGTTCGTGTTGCCGGAGGCGCTCCAAGCCCTGCCGCTTTGCATTCGATACGGATGCGATTCGTTAGGTGTTCTTGCATGGTATCGCTTTGGGTATCGTCAGCGCCACTCCGCGCATGCACTCGCACGAGCATTTGGAGTCCCCGCGGTCAGTGATGATGGGGAACGAGCGCGGTGGATCGCCAAGACGCGCTACCGCTGGATGGAAGGAAAGATTGAGACCCCATCCGGCGCGGATCCTGTGCTCGCATCAGTTCTACAGATATTGCAATATAACGCCGAATAGGCCGCCTCCTCCTACCGCACATGTCTCCGCAGGACTTTGAGGAATTCGACATTTGGGACGGAAGCCACGAGCGCCGCACCGAAACTTTCTTTGGTCGGCTGCGGGAAGCCATCGCGGTCACTTTCAAGCATCACGGGAAATGGCGCGTGCATCAAAATGACCCCGACAAAGTATTTCCCAGTGACTTTCACGCCGACCGGGTTGACAAGGGCGAGAAACTGGACCTTTACACCGGTGACGTCTATTCGGTCCAGACACACGAGAAGGTTTACCGAATCAGCGACAAGCACATGAACCGAATCTACGACCAGCTCTCAGACCGGAATCGAGATTTCCTGAACGACCGGCTACGGCACGTAGAGAAATTCGAGTATCGGGCAGGCAATTAACGCTCAACGGATCATGACTGATGCAGAGTAATTTTGACCAGAGCTGCGATTCGTGCGCGGGAGGCGATGGAGTTTAATGCCCGAATGGGGGGCACCCCAATGCACCAGCTTATCGATGCCCTGCTAGGATTTGGGTTGGCATGCTTGACCAATATCCCGGGCTTTTGGCCAGAATTGGCCGAATGATTTCCGTAGTCTGAGGTTCAATCGACACCGATTGTGGTCACGGACCAAGGATCTAACGGGGATTCTGGCGAGAATTTCGCTGCCGATTTTTATTTTAGCCTCGAACAATGGCCAAGAAAGTTCACCCTATTATCCGCTCTTGGACGCCATCTAAGTGCCGATTCAATCGGCACTTAATTTTTCTGGCCTCAGATTTGCCAGTTGACGTGGCAAATCGGTCATGAATCACGCTACATCGTTTGTCATCTCAGAGTTCACGAATCCCTCCGGGGAGATCGTTTTTCGGGTCGCCGGCTGGCTGGACGGAAGGCGCGTGCGCAAGAATTTCGCGACGCGCGCCGAGGCTGAAGCCGAGCGGCAGGTTTTCGAAGTGCAGCGGCTCCAAGCCGAGACCGGCATTCGCGTTGCGCCCACCCGGCTGGAGGATGCGCAACTCAAGGAAGCCGAGGCGGTGTTTGCCCGGCTCAAGGGTCTGCCGCGCTCGTTGACCTTCTATGTCGATTTCGCGCTCACGAACTATCGCGAGCCGGAGAAGCAAAAGCCGCTGGCCGAGGCCGTCGCGGAATACATCAAGGCGAAGGAGCACGAATTCGCCCAGGACCAGCTCTCGCCGCCGCAGATGGCGCGGATTCGCTGGGACCTGAAACGGCTCGTCAGCCATTTTCCCGGCAAGGCGGTGGCCGATCTCACTGTTTCCAGCTTGGTCACATTTTTGGAAACGGGCCGGCCCGGCATGAAGACCCACAATAACCGGCGTGGCATCGTCTCGACCTTTCTCAAGTTTGCCTTTCAGCGTGGCTGGATCGCGGAGAATCCGATCCCGAAAGCGCCCCACTACCGCATCCGTCGCAAACGCGGGGTGGCACAGACGTTCACGGCCGCACAGGCCCGCACCCTCATGGAACACATGGAAACCTATGACGGTGGCCGCTGGGTGCCGTATTTCGCGCTCTGCCTCTTCGCCGGCATCCGGCCTGGCGTGCCGCACGGCGAGATCACGAAACTCAAGCCCGACGCGGTGAATCTGGACGAGGGCGAGATTCACGTTTCCGCCGATGTCTCGAAGGTGCGCGAGCCGCGCAAGGTGGCGATCCAACCCAACCTCGCCGCATGGCTCCGCGCCTAAGTCCCCGCACACGGCATCAACGAGGAATCGCTTCAGAATGGAACAAACGCAGCGAAGATTCGAAACCGTCACGGACACCAAGCAAGGCCCACCGCGGCCCGTTGTGGGGCCGGCGCGGCAACCACCTTCCCGCCTGATCGGACATCCGCAACACCGGTGATTCCGCTGCGGGGTTTGCTTCCGGGGAGCGCGAACCCAGCGCGTTCACGACGGGGGCCGTGCTGAGCCGGGGTTCGGCAGCCGGGCGCACCGCAGCCAGTGCAGTCTCTAGTTAGCATACCGTGGTAGCTGCGGCTGGTGGATGTTTCGAAAAAAAAGGTCCGGTTAGCTTCAGGACCGCATCCCATGAAATCTGCCCCGCGTTTGCCCTTTCTCACCGCCCTGGGAGTGTTTTCGGCAGCGGTGCTCATCGCCCAGACACCTTCGACAGGCTCAGGGCCGGCCCCGGCGACGGCTCCGGCCAAACCGGACCTGACCAAACCTTTCTGGCAGCTCACGCCGGAGGAGCGCGCCGCCCTCGGCCGCCTCACCCAGGAGGATCACGCCGACATGCTGCGGCAGCTCGGCATCACGAAGCTGCGCCCGGGCCGGAATCCGAACGCCGGCTCGACCAATCCGCCCAACTACGACCCGACCAAGGCCAACCCCTTCCCCGACTGGCCCGAGCTGCTGGTGGCGAAGGACGGCACGAAGATCACCACCGCGGAGGGTTGGTGGCAGAAGCGGCGCCCCGAGATCGTCGAGGACATCGAGCGCGAGGTCGTCGGCCGCATCCCGGCGCACGTGCCGCCGGTCACCTGGGAGGTCACCGAGACCGTCGAGACCAAGGTCGGCGGCGTGCCGGTCGTTGCACGTCGGCTCGTCGGTCGCGTGGACAATGCCGCGTTTCCCGAAATCAGCGTGAACATCCACATGGCCGTCGTCGTGCCGGCGGAGGCGCCCGGCCCGGTGCCGGTGCTGATGATGTTCGGCTGGGGCAACTTGCCCGACGAGCCGCCGCCACGTTTCCCCAACGCACCGGAGCCCCCCACACCGACGTCGCAGGAAATGCTCATCGCCGCCGGCTGGGGCTACGTCTCGCTCAACCCGTCCAGCATCCAGGCCGACAACGGCGCCGGGCTCACGTCCGGCATCATCGGCCTGACGAACCGGGGCGCGCGCCGCACCCCGGAGCAATGGGGTGCGCTCCGCGCCTGGGCCTGGGGCGCCGCGCGGGCGCTCGATTATCTGGAGACGCTGCCCGCCGTGGATGCGAAGCGCGTGGGCATCGAGGGCGTGTCGCGCTACGGCAAGGCCGCGCTCGTCACACTGGCGCTCGAGCCGCGTTTCGCCTTGGGCCTGATCGCCTCCTCCGGCGAGGGCGGCACCAAGCCGCACCGCCGCGACTTCGGCGAGTCGGTGGAGAACCTCGCCGGCTCCGGCGCCTACCACTGGATGGCCGGCAACTTCATCAAATACGCCGCCGAGGAATCGTCGTTCGGCCGCAGGGACGCCAGCGACATCCCGATGGACGCGCACTTCCTGCTGGCCCTCTGCGCCCCGCGCCCGACCTTCGTCAGCTACGGCGTGCCCGAGAAGGGCGACGCGCACTGGCTCGACCAGCAGGGCAGCTACATGGCCACGGTGGCGGCGGGCGAGGTGTTCCGCCTACTCGGCGTGAAAGACCTCGGGGACACGACGAACTACCGCGCCGCGCTGCTGCCCTCGGCGACCTTCGGTCGGCTCGACGGCCATCTCGCCTGGCGCCAGCACGACGGCGGCCACGAGAGCCGCAGCAACCTGAGCCACTTCCTCGTCTGGGCGAACCGGCTGATCAACCACACCCCGCCGACGGCGAAGACCGAGTGAAGCCGCCCAGGCGGCCGCAGGGTCACCGGTGCATGCCGGGGCCGGTGGGCGGAACGGAATCACCCGATTGTGGGCTCGACATCCCGGAGCGCCGGCCGCTGCACTGGGGCGTGACCCATCCCCTTGCTTCCCTTTTTCAACAGAGCTTCGGTTGCGCCCCGGCGGCGCTGGCGACCGCGCCCGGTCGCGTGGAGTTCATCGGCAACCACACCGACTACAACGGCGGGGCCGTGCTCGGGGCGGCGATCGACCGCTTCGTCACCGTGGCGGCGGCGCCCGCGCCGGCCGGTCGGTTCCGCCTGCGCAGCACGGGCGGCAATCCGCCGGTGGACCTGACGGCCGCGCCGACGGACCGCCTGACCGGCGAGGCGGCGTGGGCCAATTACCCGCTGGGTGTGTGGCGTTCGCTGGGCGATTTCAACCTGTCGCGGCCGGCGGGGTTCGACCTGTTGGTGGATTCCAACCTGCCCGCCGGGGCCGGGCTCAGCAGCAGCGCGGCGCTCGAGCTGGCGACCGCGCTGGCGCTGCTGAAACTGGCCGGGGGAAAAATCGCGCCCGACCGGCTGGCTGCGCTGGGACGCCATGCCGAGAACACCTACGTCGGCGTGCCCTGCGGCATCCTCGACCAGGGCACCAGCGCCCACGGGGCGGCCGGGCAGCTCGTCCACATCGACTGCCGCGGTCCGGTGTTCTCGCGCGTGCCGCTGCCCGCCGGCACGCACCTGTGGATCTTCAACACCCGGGAAAAGCACGCCCTCGTGGACGGACTCTACGCGACGCGCCACCGCGAGTGCATGGACGCGGCGCAGGCGCTCGGCGTGAAACTGCTCGCCGATCTCACGCCCGCGCAGTTCGCCGCACAGGCGGGCCGGCTCGACCCGGTCGTCGCCCGGCGCGCGCAGCACGTCATCGAGGAGCACGCGCGGGTGGCGGAGATGGTCGCCACGCTGGCCCGCGGGGATCTCGTGGCCGCGGGCCGGCTGCTCACCGCCTCCCACCGCAGCTCACAGCGCCTTTTCGAAAACAGCACGCCCGCCCTCGACCGGCTGGTGGACTTGTTGGAAAAACACCCCGCCGTGCTCGGCGCCCGCCTGACCGGCGGCGGTTTCGGCGGCGCCGTGATGGCGCTGACGCGGACGGAGTTCGCCCCAGCCGATGCGGAGAAAATCGCCGCGCAGTCGGGTTCGCATCCCGAGATCATCCACCTGCAGGCGGCGGATGGAGCGAAGGTAATCGGATGAGGTTTTTAACCACAGATAACCACAGATTCACACAGATGAACATGAGGTGGGGTAAATCTGCATTCTGAACGGTTCTATTCTCGGCACTCCTGCCGGGCGCACCTTTGTCCGGGTATCTGTGTCCATTTGTGTTCATCTGTGGTTCAACTGAATCGGTTGGCTTTGCCTCTCAGTCGAACCACTCGTCGTGCGGGTCGAAGGCGGGGACGGGGATGTTGACGAACTTGATCCGGCCGATGATGCGGTGGCGGCAGCCGGGCTTGATCAGGATGGTCGTCATGGGCCGCACCGGGTGCAGCTCGCCGTCGAGTTCCATGTGGCCCTCGCCCTCGAGGATGAGGTAGATCTCGGTCAGCTTCTTGTGATAGTGCGTCGTCGTGTCGGTCCGTGCCTCCACGAGATGGATGGTGGCGACGGGGTTGTCGGGCGTGGCGAAGGCCCGGCGTGAGGAGCCGCACGGGCAGGGCACGGGAGGGATCTCGTCGAGGTGGGCGAGGGCGTAGTTCGGGCTCATGGCGGAGTGGGCAAAGAGTAAGTGAAGCGACGCGGGTGGCGAGCGGTTACCGGAGTTGCGCTGATTTTCGATTTGCATTCGCCGCCGCGGAAGACCGTTTAAAGGGAAGCAAGCGACCGCGGGGGTCACTGCATTTTTTCCTGCCATGCCCGATCTGCCCCAGCACCAATGCCTCCCCGACCACTGTTGGCATTCTGCGCGAGAGCATCGACCACGAGGCCGACGCGACAAACTGCCGGGCGATCGATGTGGCCTCGGGCGGTCGTCTGGGCGATCATGAGCCAAGGTGATTACCTCGTGGTGGGGTCCTACCTGCTGTTCCTGGCCTGCACCGGTCTCTGGTTCAGATCACTCAACCGGACCACCACGGATTTCTTTGCCGGGAGCCGGCGCATGACCTGGTGGCTGGCAGGTGCGGATGGCTTCATTGCAAACTTCAGCTGCTGGACCTTCGTGGGTGCGGCGCAGATTGCCTACGATCATGGGCTGGTGATCTTCGGCTACTATCTGGCGGACATCGCGGGCTTCTTTCTGGGTTACCTGTGGTTCGCGGCCCGTTTTCGCCAGCTCCGGTTGCTTACCCCGATGGACGCGGTGCGCCTGCGCTTCGGTGTGGCCACCGAACAATTTTTCACGGCCCTCAGCCTGCTCAGCGGGCTGCTGGTCGCCGTGGTGCGGGTGGTTAGTTTGACGATAATTCTGGGCTCCGCGTTCAACCTCCCCGCGCCACCGATCGTGCTGATGGTGGGTCTGGTGGTGATTTGCATCGGGTTGGTCGGGGGGAACTGGGCGCTGGCGGCAGCGAATTTTGTGCAATTGGTCGTGCTGATGAGCGTTACGATGGTGGTCGCGATCATCGTGGTCTGGCGGTGTGGGGGGCCGGGCGAATTGGCGGCCGGCATCCCAGCGCGTCATTGGACGGTGCTGCATCCGGCCGGGACGATCCCCTACGACTGGCTGTTCGTGGCCGTCGGAGTTCTCGGAGCGAGTTACGCCAAGAACAGCCTGCTGGCGGCCGGCAAGTATCTCGCGACCAAGGATTCGTTCCATGCGCGGCGCTCTGCGCTGGTGCCGATGCTCGGTTACGCGGTGATGCCGTTGATCTGGATGATTCCTCCCCTGGCCGCTTTCCGACTCGTGCCCGACCTGCCGCAGCGGAGCTTCCTGACGACAGCGGGGGAGAGCTCCTATATCGCGGTGGCGATGAGCGCTCTGCCGCCGGGCATGACCGGTTTGCTGGTGGTCTGCCTGCTCTGCTCCACCCTGGCCAACCTCGGGCAAAATGTGAACCGGCATGCGGCTTACCTGGTCAGCAACATCTACCGTTCCCTGCTGCGACCACGCGCGCCGGAGCGGGAATTGCTGGCGGCGGGCCGCGCTGCGACGGTGGGATTCACCCTGCTGATCGCGGGGCTGGCCCTGGCGGCGACGTCCCTCGTGCAGGTGCCGGTTTTCGATGCCTTTCTCTACATCACCGCCTATCTGGGCCTGCCGATCACCACGCCGTTGTTCCTCGTGCTGTTCCACCGGCGGGCACCTGCGTGGTCGGCGTGGTTTGCTGCGCTGGTGGGAATGGCGGTCACGGGAGTGATCTACGCTTTTGCTCCCACGGAGCCGGGACGCGCCTGGCTCGAGCCGATGCTGGGGGCCGAAATGTTCGGCTACGTGGTGAAGAATCCGTTCGTCGCGACCAACCTAGTGGCGGTTCCGCTAACCGTGCTGGCTTTCTGGCTCAGTGCGGCTGGAAAGCGGGAAGCGGACCGCGAGGGGGCCGAGTTCTACCGCCTTCTTGAAACCCCCGTCGATTTCGAACAGGAGGTGGGCGGCGACAACATGGCCGTGCAGGCCAGGTTGTTGGGACGGCTGACTTTTTTCGCCGCGTTGTTTCTTCTGGTGCTGGCATTCTTGGCCGACACGGCCTTGGGCCGGTTGGGGCTCTGCGGGTGCGCCTTGCTGCCGATGTTGGTCGGGATGGGCTTGATCCGTCATGGCCGCAACCTGGACCGCCAGGCCGTTGATCAGCGACGATAGCGGGACGGGCACTGCCCCAACATCCGTCGGAATACCCGGCCCATGTGCACGGCGTCGCGGAAGCCGGTGGCAGTGGCGATGCTCTTGAGGGGAATCTCGGTGCTGCGCAGGAGGTTCTTGGCCCGTTCCATCCGCGAAAACTGGATGGCGTGGAGCACGGAGAACCCCGCCTTCTGACGGAAACGGCGCTCCAGCACCCGGCGGGAAACGCCCACGGCGCGGACCAGGTCCGTCACCTTGAGCCGGCTGTCTTCACGCTCTTCGATGACATCGAGGGCCGCCTTCACCAGCGGGTCTTCGATCGCGAGGGCATCGGTGGACCGGCGCGGATGAAAACGAAACGCCCGCACGGTGCGCGAAACCAGCGCCCGTTTGCGGCGGAGGTGTCGCACCAAGTCGGCCATCGCCTCGTAACCCAGCCGCTCGAAGCCCGGATCGAAGGAGGAGATGGTCACCGCCGACTGATGGGTCCACCCGTGGTCGTCGTTGATGCCGATGATCGCGATCTCGTCCGGAATGCTGATGCGCGCCCGCGTGCAGGTGCGGGTGACAAACGAGGCTTCGTAGTCGCTGAAGCACAGGATCGCCAGGGGCCGCGGCAGCGCCTGGAGCCATTTCGGTTGCGGTTCGAAGCGGGGCGCCTGCAGCTGGTAGGCTTCATGGGGCAGGCCGGGCAGGACCACCCGGGCGGTGGAGAAACCGGCTTGCTCGACTTCCTCCTTGAATCCCGCGTAGCGCAGGGGATCGCCGCCGTGACTGGGATTGCTGCAATAGAGAAAATGCCGGAACCCGCGGCGCAGGAAGTAGGCCGCGGCCGCCCGCCCGATGCCGGTTTCATCCGGATAAATCCGGGGCAGCGGACAGTGGGCGCAACAGGGGCTCACGTTGACCACGGGCATCGGCGGGTTCCGCACCGAAGCCGGGGTGTTCATGACGGGGAAGATCTGCGCGAGCACGCCGTCGAGGCCGAGTCCCTTGTCCAGGCCGTCCGTCGGCCACATGGAGGTATCCCAGCATCGCAGGTCGATCGAGGCGTCTTCACTCGCGTAATTGGCGCAACCTTGAAACAGCCGCGAACCGTCGGGGCCTTGCAGGCGGAAGAAGGTTCCGATGGTGAGGCGGCGCATGGGAGCGCCGCAAAAGGAACAGGCATTGCCGCAATATGGCGAGTCCAAATCCCGGGTTCCCTGTTAGTATTCACCATCCACCCCCTCGTGCGCCTTTTCCGCAAACATGTGCTCGTGACCGTGCAGTCGAAATTCGAAGGCTGCAGTTCGTTGCTGCGCGGCATCTCGAAATTCGAGCACACCGGCACCTCCTGGAATACGATCCATGACGAGAATGCCTGCGCCGAGGCAGACCCCGAGGTGCTGGCGGGCCACGCGTGGGACGGTGTCATCAGCCGCCACACCAACGCTCCGCTGGTCGAGGTGTGCCGTCGCGAGGCGATACCGCTGGTCGACCTGAACGACACGGCGGTCCATCCCGGCACGCCCAAAATCCGGCCGGACAACCACGCGGTGGGGTGCATCGCCGCCGAGCATCTGCTGGAGCTCGGTTTTCGCTCCTTCTGTTTTGCAGGATACGGCAACCAGCTCTGGGCGCAGGAGCGGCGCGACGGTTACATCGGCGCACTCAAGGCCGCCGGCCATGCCTGTTCCGTTTTTGAAACGGATCTGCCGGCCCTGCCCACGCCCAATTGGGACACCGAGCGCCGCATGGAGCTGGCGAAATGGCTGGTGCATGTTTCGCCCCCCACGGCGATCTTCGCCTGTTGCGACCGGCAGGCCCTCCAGATTCTGGCGGCGGCTCGGGAGGATGGCTTTTTGGTGCCGGAGGACCTCGCCGTGCTGGGCGTCAACAACGACGCGGTCCGGTGCGAGCTGGCCCATCCCCCGCTGTCGAGCATCGCCCTGGACACGGTGAAGACGGGGTATGAGGCGGCCGCCGCGCTCGAGGCGCTCACGGAACACCGCTCGGTCCGCTGTGCGGAATTGCTCATCCCGCCGCTCGGTGTCGTGGTCCGGCGCTCCACCGACATCATCGCCATCAAGGAGAAGAACGTCTCGCTCGCGCTAGCCTACATCCGCGAGCATGCCTGCCGGGGCCTCAAGGTGGAGGAGATCCTGCCGCACGCCCACATGTCGCGCAGCAAGCTGGAACGGGCTTTCCGGCGGACAATCGGCCGCTCCCCGCAGGAGGAGATCCGGCGGGTGCAGGTGGCGCGGATCCGCCAGATGCTCGCCGACACCGACCTGCCGCTCAAGCAGATCGCCGAGTTCACCGGTTTCGAATACGTCGAGTATCTGTCGGTGGTGTTCAAGCGCATCTGTGGCGTGACCCCGGGTGCCTACCGTTCGAAGCTGAAGCACGGGAACGTCCCGGCGGTTCATGCCTATTGGACCAAGCCGGCCGCGAGCGGACAGGTCCGCGTGGCGATCAATCCGGCCGGATGAAATCTGTTTTATCGCGCTGCCGCCCCAACTCATTGCCGCCTCTCCCCGAATAAGATAATCTCGCCAGGCTGTGCCGCTGAAACCGGTGCCGCACCTCACCCCCAGTGACCGATGTTTTTTCGCGCTCCCCGGCGCTTCGGTTCGTCGCTGGAAGCAAACCCGACCCCAGACACCCCATGAAATCCCAAGCACCCCTGTGCTCCCCATCCGTCGTGGCGACCCTGTTCGCCACGACCCTGCTGGCCGTCTCGAGCCATGCCCAACAAGTCGCGCCGGATCCGGCGGCCACCGCCGCCGGCAAGAGCGAAGAAGAGTCGGTGTTCGTGCTCTCCCCCTTTGAAGTGACCGCCGGTGACAGCGGAGGCTACGCTGCGGCCACGACCCTCGCCGGCAACCGGCTCAACACCGAGCTGCGCGACATCGGCTCGGCCGTCACCGTGGTGACCGAGGCGATGCTGCGCGACATCGGAGCGATCAACAACGAAACGCTGCTGCAATACACCCCGAGCACCGAGGTCGGCGGCATGCAGGGCACCCTGGCCAACGCCGGCAGCGGCACCCAACTCGACGAAACCTCCAAGTTCACCAATCCCAATCAGAACACCCGCGTGCGCGGCCTCACCGCGGCCGACAACACGCGCGATTTCTTCCTCACCGACATTCCGTGGGACGGCTACAACGTGGATCGCGTGGACTTCCAGCGCGGACCGAACGCCATCCTCTTCGGACTTGGCAGCCCTGCGGGCATCATCAACGCCGGCACCAAGTCAGGCGCCTACCGCAACAAGGGGCAGATCGAGTTCCGCACCGACCAATATGGCAGCCTCCGGTTCAGCCTCGACGTGAACCGGGTGCTGGTGAAAGACCAGGTCGCCCTGCGGATCGCGGCCCTGGACAATCATGAGAAGTTCCAGCAGGAACCGGCCTACCAGCACGACAAGCGCCTCTACGGCGCCATCCGTTTGGAACCCGGCTTCCTCAACCGCGGCTCGGCCCACACCACCTTCAAGGCCAACTTCGAACAGGGCAAGATCCGCAGCAACCGGCCGCGCACCCTCACGCCCGGCGATGGCATCACCCCCTGGTTCTACACCGGCACGGCGCAGGGCTATACCGCCAGCGGCGCCCCGCTGACCTACAACAACCTGAACCGGATCGGCCTCAACGCGGCCGGTGTGAAGGACACGAACATCGCCTCCACCGGCGTGGCCAACAACGGCCAGTTCGTCTCGAACTTCAACACCGCGGGCGTCTATCAGTCGGATGGCGTGCCCTTCGCCAACGGAGAACTCAACCGCTACTGGCAACCTTGGCTTGGCGGGCAGTTTGGCGCGGGCGGATTCAACAACCCCATGGCCATCTTTGACAGTGGCGCCAGTTCCGCCGTGCGCTACCTGGCCGGGGAGGTGCCGACGGTGCGCGGCATCAATGCCGCGGGCGCCATCGACGGCAACATCGCAGGCATTCCGCAAAGCACGATGACCTCGCTGACCATCTACCGCGACATCTCCAAAAAGGTGAACCTGCCCGGCGCGAAGTTTGGCCTCACCCGCAACCTCACGCTCTCCGATCCCACGGTCTTCGATTTCTACAACAATCTCATCGACGGTCCCAACAAGTCGGAATGGCAGAACTTCAAGGCCTTCAATCTGAACCTGGCCCAGACCTTCTGGGACAACCGGGTCGGTTTCGAGGCCGTTTATGACCGCCAGAGCTACGACAACGGCCGGCTCACCTTCATGACGGACAAGGGGCAGGTGCTCTACATCGATCCGATCCAGACGCTGGCCGACGGCTCGGCCAATCCGAACTTCGGCCGGCCTTTCATCGGCGACTCCTCCGGCAACAACCGGGTGGACAACTCCGAACGCGAGGCCTACCGGATCACGGGTTTTGCGAAGCACGACTTCGCCGGCGGCCGGGATTCCTCGCTGCTGGCGCGCATCCTGGGCCGGCACATCCTGACCGGACTCTACAGCCACGAGGAGCGCAACACCGACGGGCGCGACTTCATGCGCTACGGCACGGACCTTGCATACAAGAACTTCATCGCCCGTTCCCAGGACGGCAATGGCATCGACGCCAGCCAGCGCGCCATTTACCCGGTGGTCTATCTGGGGGCCTCGCTGAAGGACCGGACCAGCGCTTCCGGCGCCTATATCCCGGCTCCGACCGCGCTGCAGGTCGCCAAGACCGGCAGCATCCGGACCTTCGATTCGACCTGGGCGCCCCCGGCAGGCGTGAACCCGGGCGATGCGTGGACCAATGTCCTCTACCCGGTGGGCAACAGCCGCCGCAATTCCACCCAGTCGGAGAATCCCGCCAACTACAAGGGCTGGGTCGATGTCCCGTTCAACGTGCTTGATTCCGAAGAGGGCAACCGCGACGCGCTCACGCGCGGCGCGCAACTGACCCGCTCCGAGGTCTCCTCCAAGGCCATCGTCTGGCAGGGTTATCTCTGGAACGGTGCGCTGATCCCGCAATACGGATACCGCGAGGACACCGCCAAGGCCTGGACCAAGTCGGGCACCCGCAACTCGTTCAACCAGGTCAACCTCGACCCGAGTTCCTACGTTCTGCCTGTGGCTCCCGTCAACCAGCTGAAGGATTCTTCGAGCACCTTCAGCCTAGTGACCCATATCAACAAGTTCGCCGCGCTGGATCGCCTGCTGCCGGTCAACCTAAGCCTGTTCTACAACCAGTCGCAAAACTTTCAGCCCGCAGCCATCCGGGTGGACGCCTATGGAGTGGGCCTGCCTGCGCCGAAGGGCGATACCAAGGATTTCGGCGTGCTCGTGGCCACAAAGGACGGCCGCTACTCGGTGAAACTCAACCGCTACGAGACCGTGGTCGAGAACGCCTCGGTCGGTGGCTTCCCGACGTTCCTGGTCGGCGGCATCATCGCCAACGGCACGGAGTGGGCGAATGTTTATGAGTTCAACCTGAACGGCTTCACGATGGACACCGCCAACCAGGGCGACGGCACCCGCTGGACCTACGGTCCCCGCCAGGGCCAGACCGCCGCCGATGCCGCCGCAGAGGAGGCCGCGGCCATCGCTGGCTGGCGCGCCTTGCAGGCGAAGATTCCGAAGTCCTTCACGGATGCCTGGGCCATCGAGATCGACCAGGTCAAGGACCTCACCGCGATCACGCCCATCGGCTTCGCCCAGACCGAGCGCGATGTGTCCAAGGGCTACGAGCTCGAACTCTACGCGCAGCCCACTACCAGCCTCCGCCTGATGCTGAACGTCACGAAGTCGCAGGCGGTGCGCTACGAGGTCGGCGGCAGCCGCTTCACCGAGCTGGTCGATATCATCAACACGGCCCTCAATACGACGCCCGCCGGCAACATCCGCGGTCAGGTGAACGGCCGCTCCGACGCCTCCGCCACGACGACGCTGCAGGACTGGAACGCCTCCTTCTACGCCAGCTATAAGTCGGTCAAGGTGCAGGAGGGCAATGCGGTGCCGGAACTCCGGGAATGGCGCGCCAATCTCATCGCGAACTACGACTTCAAGGAAGGCTGGCTGAAGGGTCTCAACCTCGGCGCAGCCTACCGCTGGCAGGACAAGGTCGTGATCGGTTACAAGCCCGTCTATCTGATTGGCACCACGGTCACCAACAACGCGCCGGCTGCCACCGATGTGACCTTCGATCTCAACAGCCCCTTCTACGGTCCGGCCGAGCATGGCATCGACCTGTGGGCCGGCTACGAATGGAAGCTGAAAAACAACATGCGCTGGCGCACCCAGATCAACGTTCGCAACGTCGGCCAAGGAAACGACCTGATTCCGATCACCGTCCAGCCCGACGGCACGCCGGCGGCGTGGCGTATAGCGCCCGCGCAGGTTTGGAGTCTCACAAACACCTTTTCATTCTAAAGATCAGGCTATCCCTAGGGTAAACGGGGCGCCCTCCGCCGCGAGGGCGCCCTTTTATCGACTGGCATCTCCCTCCGGCCTATACACCTCATACCTCGACTTATGCCGTTTCCGCTCCGCCCTGCTGTTTTCACGTTTCTCCTCGCCAGTTTGCTGGCCACGCGGTTGCTGTCAGCCGGACCGGCTGCGGTGCATCCGGTGCGCGACCCGGAGGGGAGCCGGTCGCTCAACGGGGTCTGGAAATTTCGCTACACCGCCGGGGCCGTGCCCGCCGGGAGCCAACCGGTGGAGCCGGGTTCCGATCCGGCAAACTGGGCGGAGATACCCGTGCCGTCCAACTGGGAACTGCACGGCTTCGCCGAGCCGCACTATGGCACAACGGCGGAGGGTTATGGCGATTACCTCCGCAAATTCGAGGTGCCGGCGGAATGGGAAGGGCAACGAATCTTTCTGCACTTCGACGGCGCCCTCTACGCGCTGGAAGCCTGGGTGAACGGCCGGCGGGTGGGAGACTGGGCCAGCTCCTTCAATCCGGTGGCCTTTGATGTCACCGATGCACTCCAAGCCGGGACCAACACACTGGTCGTGCGGGTCTCCACCCGGACCAAGGGATGGGATTTCGACCTCAACGACTGCTGGGGACTTTCCGGATTGTTCCGCGACGTGACGCTATTTGCCGCGCCCCCGGTGCATTTGAAGGAATACACCTCCGAGACAAAACTCCTGCCCGACCAGTCGGCGAAACTCCGGTTGCACGCGACCCTGAGTGGTCCGGGCCGCGTGACGGGGCGCCTGTTCGCTTCCGACAGCTCACCGGTTGCCGAGTTTGCGTTCGCGCCCGATGGGACCGGCGGGTTGACCGCGCAGCTGATGGTGTCGCAGCCCAGGCTTTGGACCGCAGAAACTCCGCATCTTTACCGGCTGGAGCTGCAGGTCGAGGCACCGGGCCAGTCCCTGCAGAGGGTGAGCGAACGGATCGGACTGCGTGAGGTCGGCATCCGAGACGGCGTGCTACAGCTCAACGGCCGCCCGATCAAGCTTCGCGGGGTCAATCACCACGACCTGTGGCCCGACACCGGCCGGGCGACCGACGAGGCAAGAATCCGGCGTGATCTCGAGCTGGCGCGGGACGGCAATTGCAACTTCATCCGCACTTCCCACTACCCGCCGCATCCGCGCCTGATCGAGCTGTGTGACGAGATGGGCTTCTATGTCATGGACGAGGTGCCCTTCGGGTATGGGGACTCCCAGCTCACCGATCCCAGTTTTCAGGAAGTGCTCAACACGCGCGCTCGCGCCACGCTGCGCCGGGATCGCAACCGCCCCAGCGTCATCATCTGGAGCGTAGGCAATGAAAACCCGAACACCCCGCTCACTTTTGCGACCGGCCGGCTCGTCAAGGAACTCGATCCCAGCCGGCCGATCTGCTTTCCGCAGGTGGGGCCGTATTTCACGCAGAGTTACAGGGAAATCCCGGATTGGGTGGACATCTACGCACCTCACTATCCCGACATGGCGACGCTGCGCCGGTATGCCCAGGAGCTGAATCGCCCCGTCATCATCTCCGAATACGCCCACGGCATGGGGACCCAGGTAGACCGCATCCAGGATGAATGGGCGCTGATGGAGGCCTACCCGCGCCTGGCGGGCGGCGCCCTCTGGATGTTGCAGGACCAGGGCTTGCTGCGCACGGCAGCCACGCCGGTGGATCGCAGCGAACGCACCCGCTTCGTGTGGCGCGACGCCACGCACTACTACGACACCAACCAGAACGATGGCATGGACGGCATGGTGTATTCCGACCGGACGCCGCAGCCGGACTATTGGATGATGCGGGCCGCGTATGCACCGATCAGAATCTTTCCGGCACCCCGAACCCGGATGGTGGCGGGCGAACCGTTCCTCCTGCAGGTGGAAAATCGCCACGATTTCATTTCACTGACCGGCGCCAGGCTCGAATGGGCCTACGAGCGCAATGGCGGGGTCTTGCAGCGGGGTGAAATTGCCCTCACCGCGGCGGCCCGATCGAGCGAACAGTTGCGGGTGACGCCGACGGTGCCGAAGGGCCGCGTCGGGGACATTGATTTGCTGGTGGTGCGGGCCATCGCACCGGACGGCCGCACCGTTTCCGACCACACCTTGCCCTTGCAGTCGGACCTGCCCGTTGACCGGGTGCGGCAGTTTACGGCCGATTTGCCCGCCAGTCCGCTCGTGGTCAGCCGTGAGACGTCCGTGACGGAAATACGGCATCCGCTGTTCACCCTCGCGGTGGACACCACCAAGGGCGCGCTGGCGTTGCGCGGGTCCGATGGCCACCTGATCGCCGAAGGTCTGTTTGCCCACGTTGGCCGCAAATTCACGGAATCCGAACTGCTGCGACTGAAGAACAAATGGCCGATGTGGTCGGGCAGCGCGATTGCGCCCGAGCAACCACGGGTGTCGATCGAGGAGAGCGACCGGATGGTCCGGGTGGTGGTTTCGGGCCGGTTCACGGATCCTTCTGCGGCCAGCCGGGTGCTGGTGGGTGGTTATCGTTGGGAGATCGGCGATACCGGGGTCATCCGCGTGGAATACGATTTCGAGCCGATGCGCGGAACGGGCGGCATGCTGCTCGAGGCCGGTGCGGCTTTGCGGCTGCCGGGAAGTGTCACTGAATTCCGATGGCTCGGCGACGGTCCGTTCCCCGGCTATCCGGGAGCGGACAATCTCAACGCCTACGGCCTGCACCATCTGTCGCGTGCGGACATCCGTTTTTCTGGGAACCGGCGGCGGACGGAGGCGGCGATTTTCACCGCGCCGGCCGGTGCCGGCTTGCTGCTGATTCCTTCCCAGTCGGCGGATTTGGCGGTCGAGCGTGCCGGAGAGGGCCTGACGGTCAGTCACAACGCGCTGCTCTCGGGGCGCGGCACCAAGCAGTTTGGCGCACCCGAAACCCTGATCCGCGTGGAGGAAACCCCGGCCATCCGGGGTGATTTCACGCTGGTGCCTTTGTCGGTCGATTGGCCAGCCGGGCTGAGACGTATTTTCGGTGAACCCGCGCAGGCCGCATCCGAGATTCAGCAGCCGTTTTACCACAGCTACGAACAATGAATGCCGGCCTGTCCGCATCCGATGCCGGGTGGAGCAGAAGGAAATTCCTCGCTCGAGGAGCGATGCTGACGGCGGCCACAGCACTCGGCGGGCCGCGCGGCTGGGCGCACGCCGGGCACGCAGCCCGGCCCCTTTTCACGCAGCAGGGCATCGCGGCCCCGCTGGAGCGTGGTGAAGAGATGCATGCCGCCGGGGCTGATTATCTGGTGCCGCGGGCGGCAGACGTATTGCGCCCCGATCTTTCGGATGCCGATTTTGAAATCTGGCGGGAGCGGATCACTGCGGCCGGGATTCCGGTGCTTTGTAGCAATTTCTTCCTGGCGCGCCCGCACCTGCGGTGCACCGGTCCGGATGCCAACCACGACGAGGTGCTACGCTATGCCACATTGCTGTTCCGCCGGTTGCGGCTGATTGGCGGCCGGTATGTGTGTTTCGGCAGCAGCGGTTCGCGTCGGCTGCCGGATGGCTGGCCGAAGGTGGAGGCCGATGCCCAGTTCGCCCGCTTGCTGGCGCACATGGGTCCGCTGGCCGCGGATTCCGGCATAATCGTGGCCTTGGAACAGCTTCGCTCGGCCGAATGCAACTACCTGAACCACCTTGACGAGGTCACCACTATGGTCGAACAGGTGGACCACCCGTCCATCCGGGTGCTGGCCGACTTCTATCATATGCGACACATGGGCGACCCGCCCGAGGCGCTCGTGCGATGCGGTGGCCTCCTGGCGTTGATCGAGATCGCCGAAAAGGAGGGACGGAAGTATCCGGGCGTCGCGGGTGATGATTTTCGCCCGTATTTTTCGGCGTTGCAGGCCGCAGGTTATTCCGGGCCGATCACGATCGAAGGGGAGGGCGAAGTCCACCAGCTGCCTGCAGCCTTCGCCTGCATCACAGATCAGGCCGCGGGGCCGAGTGGTTAAGGTGTTCGGTGGGTCGAGCAGACCGGCCGGATGACAGATTTCGCTCTTGGAGACGGGCGGGCGGGGGCCTAGACACAGCGCCCGGTTGCCCATGAAATTTCCCGCCTGGCTGAAGGTCGTCGTCTGGTTCCTCGTGGTCGCGCTGGGCGCGGGCTCCATCGGCGTGCTGGCCTGGTCGCGCGGCGAGCCGGTGAGCGCGCTGTGGCTGGTGGTGGCTGCGCTGTGCGTGTTCGCCGTGGCCTGGCGGTTCCACTCGGCCTGGCTGATGGCGAGGGTGCTGACGCTCGACGAGCTGCGCGCGCCGCCGGCGGTCGTGCGCGAGGACGGGAAGGATTTCGTGCAGACGAACAAGTGGATCGTGTTCGGCCACCATTTCGCGGCGATCGCCGGGCCGGGGCCGCTGGTCGGGCCGGTGCTGGCGGCGCAGTTCGGTTTCCTGCCCGGCATGTTGTGGATGCTGATCGGCGCCACGCTGGGCGGCGCGGTGCACGACTGCGTGATCATGTTCTGCTCGGTGCGCCGCGGCGGCAAATCCCTCGGCCAGATGGTGCGCGAGGAGGTCGGGCCCTTCGCGGGCTTCGTGGCGCTGGTGAGCATCGTGGCGATCATGGTCATCCTGCTCGCCGTGCTCGGCCTGGTGGTGGTCAACGCGCTGGCCGAGAGCCCGTGGGGCCTGTTCACCATCGCGGCGACGATGCCCATCGCGGTGCTCATGGGCTGCGGCCTGCGCTACGGCGGTTCGGGCCCGCGGACGCTCTGGGCCGTCAGCGTCTGCGGGGTGCTCGCGCTGCTCGCGGCGGTGTGGGGCGGGCAGTTTCTCCCCGGCACGGCGCTGGAGGGCTGGCTGACCCTGCGCGGCACGACGCTGGCCTGGTGGATCATGGGTTACGGCATCGTGGCTTCCATTTTGCCGGTGTGGCTGCTGTTGGCGCCGCGCGACTACCTCAGCACCTTCATGAAGATCGGCACGGTGGCGGCCATGGGCCTCGCGATCGTCGTGCTGGCGCCGATGCTCAAGATGCCGGCGCTGACGCGGTTCACCGACGGCACCGGACCGGTCTTCGCCGGGCCGCTGTTCCCGTTCGTGTTCATCACCATCGCCTGCGCGGCGATCTCGGGCTTCCACTCGCTCATCGCCTCCGGCACGACCCCGAAGCTGCTCATGCGCGAGAGCCACATCCGGATGGTGGGCTACGGCGCGATGACCGTCGAGATGCTCGTCGGCCTGATGGCGCTCATCGCCGCCTGCGCGATGGAGCCGGGCGAATATTTCGCCATCAACCTGAAGGGCGAGCCCGCGGCGGTGACGGCGAAGGTCACCGCGCTGGGCTTCCCGGTGACGACCGGCCAGATGGAGACGCTGGCGGCCGACGTGGGGGAGAGGACGATGATCGGCCGCACGGGCGGGGCGCCGACCTTCGCGGTCGGCATGGCGCACATGTTCGCCGGCGTGGTGGGCTCCAAGGCCGCGCTCGCGCTCTGGTATCACTTCGCGATCATGTTCGAGGCGCTGTTCATCCTCACGACGATCGACGCCGGCACGCGGGTGGGGCGGTTCATCGTGCAGGACCTGCTGGGGCTCGTGGCGAAGCCGCTGGGCGACACGCGCTCCTTCGCGGGCAACACGCTCGCGACGCTGCTCTTCGTCGGCGCCTGGGGCTGGTTCCTTTACCAAGGCGTCGTGGATCCGCTGGGCGGCATCAACTCGCTCTGGCCCATCTTCGGCGTGGCCAACCAGCTCCTCGCCGTCATCGCGCTCGCCCTTGGCACGACCGTGCTCATCAAGATGGGCCGCAGCCGCTACCTGTGGGTGACGCTCGCGCCGCTGGCCTGGCTGCTGGCGGTGACGATGACCGCGGGTTGGATGAAGATCTTCAGCCCGGCGCCGGTGGGCTTTCTCGCGATCGCGCGCGGCCTCGGGGCGAAGGTTGCCGCCGGCGGCACGCCCGCCGAGCTGGCGGTGTGGCGGGCGCAGATGTTCAACAACCACGTGGACGCCGCCGTGACCGGCGCCTTCCTCGTGCTCGTGCTCATTGTGGTGGCGGCCAACGCGCGCGTGTGGTGGCAGTTGCTCTCGGGCCGGCGCGCCGCCGACCTGCGCGAGGAGGCCTACGTGCCGCTGGCCGCAGCTCCGGCGGGGAAGTGATCCGCATCGCCGTCATCGCCGACACGCACGACCGGGTGCCGCCCGGTCTGCCGGGGCGGCTGGCCGGGGCGGACGAGATCTGGCACCTGGGCGATGTGTGCGATCCCGGCACGCTCGTCGAGTTCGCGGCGCTCGGGAAGCCGCTGCACGTAGTGCTGGGCAACAACGAGTGGCATAGCCTCTGGCCGCTGGAGCTGCGGCTCGAGCGCGCCGGGCAGGCCTTCCACCTGGTGCACATCCCGCCGCGCCACGCGCCCGCCGGCGCGCGGTTCGTGCTGCACGGCCACACCCACGTGCCGCGCGACGAGACCGACGCCCGGGGCGTGCGCTGGCTGAACCCCGGCTGCATCAGCCGTCCGCGGGATGGTTCGCTGCCGGGTTTCGCGTGGCTGACGCTCCGCGCGGGAGCGCCGCCGGAGTGGAAACGGGTGGCGCTCTGAGCGCGTCGCGCCGGCTCAGGATTGCGTCGGACGAGGCGTGCTGGCCGCGCTGTCGAGGGCGGCGCGGCGGTATTGGAAGCGGCCGACGTTGACGACCTCGGGCGGCTCGATGCCGGAGATGATGCCGAAGGAGGTGATCACGCAGGCGATGTTGCCGCGGCGGCCGGCCCGGGCCTGCTCCGAGATGCGGGGCGGGGTGGGCTTGCCGTCCTTGCCGATGGTGGAAAGCAGCACCTGGCCGTCGGGCTGGATGATGACGAGGCTGTTGCCGGCGGTCTTGCCGGTGGCGTAGCTGCCGGCGACCGTGGCGAAGACCGACGCGCGCTCCGCGGGGGAATAGACGATGCTGATGTCTGGCGGCACGTCGCTCAGGCGCTTTTGCGGAAGACCGAAGCGCAGGCCCACGGCCACCAGCACGACAGCCAGGGCGAACAGGCCCGCGACCTCGAGCACCGAGCGGAGCGGGCTGACCTGACGAGGACCGCGGCCGCGGGCCGGGATCTTCATCGGTGCCGCTGCGGCAGTCGTGGCGAAGGGGGGCAGGTCGGCGAGCTCGGCCGGCGAGTCGGCGGTCCAGTAGTCGTCGAACAGCGACACGCTCTTGTGGACGCGCAGGCGGCCGAGGTGGGCGGCGATGCGGTAGCTGCGGTCGCCGCGGTGCACGATGATGCCGGGTTCGAGCTTGGTGCCGGCGGCCTGGGGCACGACCTTGAGCAGGCGCTCGGCAAAGCGGACGACCTCCTCGAACGGGAACGAGCCCAGCTCCAGCCGTTCCGACGTCGGCGCCAGCGCCGTGGCATCGGCGGTCAGGTGGACCAGGGTGATGCGGTAGCTCGTGCTCATCGCTCGATGATGTAAACCAGGGAGTTGGTCGAGCCGACCTGCATCATGCCGGTCTCGAGGTTGCCGTCGTCCATCTGCCGGTCGATCATCAGGAACAGCTCCTCGTCGTCGGTCACCGGCAGGAGCCCGGCGGCGGTTTGCACGATGATGGCCGCCTTGCAGGCGATGCCGTCGGCGGGCACGTCGGCGCTCCATTTATAGACGCCGCCGATGGGCGTGACGTGCGAGAAGTTGGAGGGCAGCGCAGTGGCGAGCTCGGGCGGAGGCGTTTGCGGGTCGCCGTCGGCGGGCCAGCGGGCGTTCTGCAGGTTGTAGGTGATGAATGCCGTGGAAAACTGGCGCAGATCGTTCTCGAGGGCGGACATCTTGGACCGCATGGTGACACGGCGGAAAGTCGGCAGGGCCATGGCCGCCAGCAGACCGATGAGCACCACCACCACCATGATCTCCACCAAGGTGAAAGCCCTCAGCCGTCGGCTGAAAAGAACAGATGTGGGCGAACGAGGCGTCATTTAGGGTATTCCCCCTTGGAATAAGACCTTTCGGGCCTTGCGCGCAAGCCTTCAGCGGCCAAATCCATAGAGCCCTAAGGCCCTGCCCTCGGGAACTTCCCCTGTCCCCTGGAAAACCGTGACTGCGCGCAAGCGCACAGGCAGCGGCACGTATCCGGCGATGCCTCCGAGGATAAGGCTGGAGCCGCCGGCCTGACCCGGCTAGCAACGACGCCAGTGGACGGGAGTCTCTCAGCATCGGGTTTCGGGCAAGCGGAGGACGGGCTGCTTTTCCTGCGCAGCGCCCGTGCGCGCACCTACCGTCTGACCCTGCGCAAGGACGGCGTTGCGACCGTGACGATTCCCGTGCGTGGCTCGGAGCGCGAGGCCCGCGTCTTTGTCGAGCAGCACCGCGACTGGCTGTTGCGCGCCCGCGCCCGCCACGCGCGGCGGCCGCGTCCGGCCGCGCTGTGGCAGGTGGGCACGTCCGTGCTCTGGCGCGGCGAGCTGACGGAGATCCGCGCCGCGGCGGACGGCGAGCGTCCGAAGGTGTGCCTGGCGGCGGACGTGTTCATCGTGCCCACGTTGACGGGAGATCTGCGGGCGCCGCTCGAGGCGCAGTTTGCCCGCCGCGCGAAGATCGAGCTGCCGGCCCGCACCTGGGAGCTGGCCGCGGCGAAGGGCGCCGACGTGAAGCAGGTGACGGTGCGCAACCAGCGGTCGCGTTGGGGCTCGTGCTCGGCGGGCGGCACCATCTCGCTGAACTGGCGGCTCGTGCAGGCGCCGGAGAGCGTGCGCGACTACATCATCTGCCACGAACTCGCACACCTGCGGCAGATGAACCACTCCGCGCGCTTCTGGGCGCAGGTGGAGGCCTATTTCCCGGCGTGGCGCGACGCCGAGCGCTGGCTCAAGCACCACGGCTCGCTGCTCGGATTGTAGGGCGGGTCTCCGAACCCCGCCTCGATTGCGGCATCCTGATCGAACAAAGGCGGGGTTCGGAGACCCCGCCCTACAGCCGTTGTCCTACCGGATCTCCACCAACTCCACCTCGAAGCGCAGGGTGGCCTTGGAGGGGATCGGCCCCTTGCCTTTCTCGCCATAGGCCAGCCACCACGGGATGAGCAGCGTGCGCTTCTCGCCCTTTTTCATGGTGAGGAAGGCCTCGTCCCAGCCCTTGATGACCGCGCCGGTGCCGACCCGGAAGGTGAAGGGCTCGCCACGGTCGCGCGAGCTGTCGAACTTGGTGCCGTCGAGCAGGAACCCGTCGTAGTGCGCCACGACCTGGGCGCCGAGCGACGGGGGCGGGCCCTCGCCGGGAGCGCGCACGAGGTAACGCAGGCCCGACGGGTTCACGTGGGCCGTGCCGTATTGTTCGCGCAGCACGGCGGCGTCGGCCTCGGAGAGCTGGGGATTCTCCAGCACCTGCCGCATGTATTTGTTGGCGGGTTCGCCCGGGTTGGCGCGGCGGAAGATGCCGGTGCGGGCCTGCCACGCGATGAACGCGAGGAGCAGGCCGAGGATGCCGAGGATGCCGTAGGTGCGCATGGGAACGGGAGGTTCAGGGCTGCGGCTCCAGGCGCAACAGGAGCGCGTCGAGCAGGGCGTCGGTCTGGAGCTTGATGCGCTGGCCGGGCGGCGGGGCGGGGCGGCCGGCCGTCTGCGCCGCGGTCTGCTGGGCGGCGAAGGCGGCAGCGCCTGCCTGCATCGCGGCATCGAGCAGGGCGGTCTTCGCCTCGTGCAGGGCGCCGCCCTCCCCGAGGTCGCCGGGTGCGACCGGCCGGCCGAGGAAAGGGGCCACGACGTCGTCCCCGATCCACACGCGCCAGTCGTCGGGCGCAAAGAAGGCCGCGAGCACGCCGGTCTTGGCCACGCCGAGCTGCGCGGCGAGCGCTTGCATGTAGGCGCCGGGCAGCTCGTCTTCAGCGGCGGGCGGCGCCTTCGCCGAGAGGCGCGCCACGACCTTCAGGCCGGTGACGCGCTCGTAGTTGGCCAGCTTGAAATTGAAATGCTTCGCGCGCGGCGGCTCGGTCGGGAGGATCGCGTCGGGGTCGTCGAAGTGCGCGTCGGGCCCGGGCTCCGCGGCGGCGGCGTAGCGTTTCGCGCCGCCGGCGAGCGCCTTGAACGCCGCCTCGTCGGCCTTGAACGTCTGCGCCGCGGCGCCCACGCGCAGGATCCGGATGCCGAACGCGTCGTCGGCCCGGATATGCGGCAGCACGTCGAGCCCGCGCACGACCCGGCCGAAGACGCTGTGCAGGTAGTTCAGCCGCGTGCAGTCGGCGAGGGTGAGGAAGAATTCGCAGCTGTTGGTGTCGGGCCCGGCGTTGGCCATCGAGAGGATGCCGGCCTCGCCGTGGCGCAGGCCGGGCACGAACTCGTCGGGGAACGTGTGCGGGTGGCCGGCGTCCTCCTTGTCCTTGTTCAGGTCGTGGTCGGGGTCGCCGCTCTGGATGACGAAGCCCGGGACCACGCGATACCAGCGCAGGCCGGAGTAGAACGGCCGGCCGGCGCGCGGGGCGAGCGTGCCCTCGGCAAGGCCGACGAAGCTGGCGACCGTCAGCGGCGCCTCGCGGTAATGCAGCTCGGCGGTGAAGACCCCGCGCGGCGTGGTGAACTCGGCGTAGAGCCCGTCGGCCAGCCCGGGGCTGGGCCCAACGGGCAGATGGTCCTCCGCCCGGGATACGAGGGTGGCGCCCAGAAGGACCAGTGACAGCAGGCATCGGTCGAAACGCATGACCGCATGCTACGCGCCCCGCACCGCGCGCGCCAGTCCTGTTTCAACGGACGCTTTTGCAGGACGCACCTTGGTGCGCCCTCTTCGCGAACAGCGGACCAGGGCCCGCCCTTACGGCAAACCCTTTCGCCCTCTCAGAGGAACGAGCAGATGTATTCACAGAGGCCGGACTTCACCTCGATGGTGAAGCCGCTCTTGCCGGGCACATCGAAATGCGTGCCGGCCGCGTAGTCCTTCGCCACCGTCGCGCCGTCGGGTGTCACCCGGCAGGCGCCGGCGACGATCTCCATGCGCTCGGGCGCGCCCGTGCCGAAATGGTAGCTGCCGGGATAGATGAGCCCGAGGGTCTTCTTCGCGCCGTCGGGCATCAGCACGGTGTGGCTGACGACCCGGCCGTCGAAATAGACGTTGGCCTTGGTGTGGACGGTGACGCCGGTGAACTGGGTGGGGAGGGGCATGGGGGAGGGGAAAGGGAGGAGGGAACAGGGAGTGAGAGGGAAAAGAGCGGGGCGAGTCAACCCCGGCGCGGGGGCGTGCTCCGCCGTTTCCGGGCTTTTCATTCCGGGCGCTCCGGACAGAATGCCGCCATGTCCGCGGCGCCCACGCTCCAGCAACGGGCCATCCTGTGCGGTGGCGGTTACGCGCATCATGCCGAGGCGGTGATGCCGCTCTCGGTGAAGAGCTTCACGGGCGGCACGGCGCACTACACCACCGCCCGCGGCCGCTACGCCGTGGACGAGGGCAGCTGGCTCGTCATCAACGACCAGGAACCCTACACGATCGACTTCCGCTCGGAGACGCTCATCCGCTCCACCGTGGTCTTCTTTCCGCCCGGCTGGGCCGGTGTCGTGGCCCGCGTCCACCGCGAGCGGGCGGAAAGCCTTCTCGACGATCCCGCCGCCGCCGGCGCGCCGGTGTGGTTCCTCGAGACCGTGATGCCGGGCGACGAC
Organism: Verrucomicrobiota bacterium; assembly: GCA_049322455.1. Lineage (GTDB taxonomy): Bacteria > Verrucomicrobiota > Verrucomicrobiia > Opitutales > Opitutaceae > Lacunisphaera. Next base: position 169,174 of record JBMOQY010000045.1, read on the forward strand.
GCGGTGAGCCCCCGCCTGCGGGCGCTCGACGCCGCCTGCCGCGGCCGCACGGCGCCGGAGCCTTGGCTGGAGGAGCGGTTGCGCGACCTGCTGTCGGCGCTGATCCTGAGCCAGTGCGACCACCGCCGCCGGGCGGAGAAGATCCCCGCGGCCCGGCCCGCCACGCGCGAGGAACTTTACCGCCGGGTCTGCCGGGGTCGCGATTACCTCGGCGCCGCGGCCCTGCGCGCGCCCGCGCTGGCCGACGCCGCGCGGGCGGCCTGTCTGTCGCCGTATCATTTCCAGCGCTCCTTCAAGGCCGCCTTCGGCCAGACCCCGCACGCCTTCACGCAGGAGCGCCGGCTCGCGCACGCCCGCCGGTTGCTGACGGCCACGGATTTGCCCGCGACCGAGGTGGCCGCGGCGGCGGGTTTCGAGAGCTACAGCGCCTTCCACGCCGCCTACCGGAAACGCTACGGCCGCCCGCCCTCCCGCCGCGTTTAGCAAGAAACCGGAGGCGCCGGCCGGGCCGCTTCTGCTAGGCTGCCGGCCCACGACGATTTTTCCCATGCCCGCCCCCACCCCCGCACCCGGGCCACTCATGCAGGTGGCCATCACCACGAAGAACGTGCCCGCGCTCGCGGCCTTCTACCGCGATGTCGTCGGCCTGAAGCATCTCTTCGATGCCGGCCCCAACCTCGCGTTCTTCGACCTCGGCGGCGTGCGGCTGATGATCAGCGTGCCGTCGTCGCCCGAGCTGGATCACGTGCCGTCGGTGCTCTACTACCGCGTGGCCGACATCGAGGGCGTCCACGCCGCGCTGAAGGCCCGCGGCGCCCGCGAGGAGCGCCCGCCCGGGCTGACCGCGCGGATGCCGGACCACGAGTTGTGGACCTCCTTCTTCCGCGACAGCGACAACAACCTCTTCGCGCTCATGTGCGAAAAACCCCTGCCCAAATGAACCCGCGCCGCCGTTTCCTCCATGCCGCCGCCGCCCTCGGTGCGACGGTGCTCCTCCGCCCCTTGCCGGCGCAAACCCCGGCCGCACCGCCGTTGCCGCCCGTGCCCCAGCGCCCGCCGCCGCTCGCGCCGGATCTGGTGAAGGCCTTCGTCGTCGCCGCGCACGGCGACCTCGCGAAGACGCAGGCGCTGCTCGCCGAGCAGCCCGGCCTGCTCAACGCCACCTGGGACTGGGGTGGCGGCGATTTCGAGACCGCGCTCGGCGGCGCCGCCCACATGGGCCGGCGCGACATCGCGCTGTTCCTGCTCGATCGCGGCGCGCGGCCCGATCTCTTCGTCCTGGCGATGCTGGGCCAGCTCGCGGCCGTGCAGGCGATCCTCGCCGCGCGGCCCGATGCGCTCACGTGTCCCGGTCCGCACGGCATCCCGCTGCTCGCGCACGCCCGGAAGGGCGGCGCCGAGGCGGCCGCTGTGGTGGATTGCCTGCAGCGCCTGTCGGCCGCGGGGTGAGTCACGCCCTCTCCGTGTAGAGCCGCCAGAGGGCCTGCGTGCCGGCGTCGTCCCACCCGTGCGCGGCGACCTCGTCGTAGAGGCGCTTCGCTTGCTGCGTGCCGGGCAGGTCGAGCTTCAGGTCGGCGGCGGACTCGAGGGCGAGGCGCAGGTCCTTGAGGAAGTGCTTCACGTAGAAACCGGGGGCGAAGTCGCCTTGGAGCGCGCGCGGGGCGAGCACGGTCATGGCGGTGCTGCCGGCCGCGCCGCCGCCGATGCTTTGGAGCACGCGCGCCGGGTCGAGGCCGGCGCGTTGCGCGAAGGCCAGGGCCTCGCACCACGACATCATCACCGAGGCGATGGCGATCTGGTTGGCCAGCTTGCAGAGCTGGCCCGCGCCGGGGCCGCCGTGGTGGACGATGATTTTGCCCATCTTCTCGAAGAGCGGGCGGGCCTTCCCGAAGGCCGCCGCGTCGCCGCCGACCATGATCGAGAGGCGCGCCTCGCGCGCGCCCACGTCGCCGCCGGTCACGGGCGCGTCGAGCGCGGCCAGGCCGCGGTTCTCGGCCGCCGCGGCGATGCGCCGGGCGAGGGCGGGGCTGGAGGTGGTCATGTCGATCAGCACAGCGCCGGGTTTCGCCGCGGCCAGCACGCCGGCCGGGCCCAGATAGGTCTCCTCCACGTCGCTCGGGAAGCCGACCATGGTGATGACGAAGTCCGCGCGTGCGGCCGCCGCGCCGGGCGTGAGGTGCCACTGTGCGCCGGCCTCGAGCAGCGGCTGGGCCTTGGCCTTGGTGCGGTTGTGGATGTGGAGCGCGTGTCCGGCGGCGCGGAGGTGTCCGGCCATGCTGCGGCCCATCACGCCGGTGCCGATGAATGCGATCGTAGCCATGCCCCGAGCCCAGCACCCGACCGCAGCCGGGGCGAACCAAAATCCGTATGGAGCCGGGGGCGGGCACCGGAAATGTGCAATACGACACGTTGCATCTTTCCGGTCATCCGGCGGGCCGGGTGAGGCTCCAGATGCTTGCAGCGCAGGCCCGGCGGCGCATCGTCGGTGCGCATGCTGATCCTCGATACCCTCGCGCCGGTCTTCCTGCTCATCGCCACCGGTGCGGCCTTGCAGGCGGTGCGGTTCGTGTCGGCGGATTTCCTCAAGGAGGCCAACCGTGTCACCTACTGGCTGGGCCTGCCGGCGCTGCTGTTCTCGCAGCTCGCCGGGTCGTTCCGCGACGCGCAGGGCGCGGGGCTGATGCTGACGGTGATGGCCGGGGCGACGCTGCTCGTGATCGTCGCCGGTTACGGGGTGGCGGTGCTGCTGCGGGTGCCGGGCGCCGCGCTGGGCACGTTCGTGCAGGGCGGGTTCCGCGGCAACCTGGCCTTTGTCGGCCTGCCGGTGATCTTCTCGCTGCCCGATGCGCCGCTGGCGTGGGGCGTGTCGGCGCGCACGGCCGCGGTGCTCACGGTGGCGCCGATGATGGTGGCCTACAACGTCGGCGGCGTGGTCGTGCTCCTGCTCAGCCAGCACCGGCTGGGGTGGGGCATGGTGAAGCCGTTCGCGAGGCAGCTCGCCACCACGCCCCCGCTGCTGGCCACGGTCGCCGGCATCGGCTGGGCGCTGGCGGGGTGGACGCTGCCCCCGGCGGTGGACAAGACCTTCACGGCCCTCGGCGAGATGGCGCTGCCGCTCGGCCTGCTCGGCGTGGGCGGCTCGCTGGTGACAGTGAAGCTCGGCGGCACCTGGCGGCTGCCGCTGGGCTCGGCGCTGGTGAAGACGGCGCTCTCGCCCCTGCTCGGCTGGGCGGCGGGCCGCGCGCTCGGCCTCGGCGCGGAGGAGCTGAAGCTGGTGCTGATCCTCATGGCCAGCCCCACGGCGATCGTCTCCTACACCATGGCCCTGGAGCTGAAGGGCGACGAAGCCCTCGCCGCCGGCACGATTTCCCTGAGCGTCCTCACCTCGCTCGTCTCGCTCGCCCTGATCGTGGGGTGGTTCTGAAGGGGGGAGACTGGAGGCGGGTTGGGGGGAGTTTCGTGCTCATGGCATGCGACCATGTCCAGCGTGCCCGAGGGCATGACCTGAAAAACGCCTGGAAGCAGGCGGAGCAAGAAGAAGCCGGGATGAGCCGCCTTCGCTTCGTTGCTTCGGCGAGCCAAGGGGCACCCGGGCTCCATGAAATGGAAGGGCGGGATCCGCGACCCGCCCGACAACCGGGGCGGGGGCGCCCCGGCTCCATTTGAAAGCGTGCCTTACGGGATGCGGAGCTCGGTGCCGATGCGGAGGATGCCGTTGGGGCCGAGCTTGTCGGCGTTGGCGTTGTAGATCTCCTGCCAGCGGCCGGCCGTGCCGTAGTAGCGCTGGCTGATGCGGGAGAGCGAGTCGCCCGTCGCCACCGTGTGCGTCCGTGCGCCGGGGGGCAGGGTCGGGGCCGCCGCCACGGTCGTCGGCGTGGCGGGTGCGCGGGTGGGCGTGGTCGGGGCGGCGACGCGCGGCGTGGCCGCAGCGGGCGCCGGGCCGCCGGCGTTGCGGGCGAGCATTGTCTTGAGCTGGTAGTTCTCCTGCGCGAGCACGGCGTTGGCGCCCTGGAGCTGCTGCACGAGCGCGCGGGTGCTGGTGAGTTCGCCGGAACTCTGGCCGGTGGAACGCCGGAGGGCGGCAAGCGACTCGTTGGCGCGGGCCGCCTCGGCCTGCGCGGCGGCGGCGGCGCGCTCGGCCTCCGCCACGCGGGCGGCGAGGGCGTCGCGCTCCTGCGCAATGTTGGCCGCGGTGGCTTGGGCGGACTCGGCGCGGAGCCGCTCGACCTCGGTGGTGAGCGAGGCGACCTGTGCGGTGAGCGCGTCCTTCTCCGCCTTCGCCGAGCCTGCGGCGGACAGGTCCGCCGTGGCGGCGGCAAGCTGGGTTTCCAGTTCCCGGACGCGGACGGCGAGGGCGTTCTTCTCGTTCTCGACGGCCTCGTTGGCGGAGGCCGCGCGGCCTTGGAGGGCGTCGTGCTCGCGCTGGAGGAGGGCATAGCCGCGCAGGGCGGTGGCGAGCTTGTCCTCGGTTTCGGCGAGGCGTTTCTCGAGGTCGGGATTGCCGGCGGCCGGGGCGGCCCCGGTGTCGGCGGGCGCGGCGGCGGCCAGGCGGGTGACCTGTGCCTCGAGTTCGGCCACGCGCTCACGCAAATCGGGCCAGGCGGGCGTGGTGGCGGTAGAGTTGGCTGCGCGGGTGAGCCGGGCCTGGGCTTCGCTCAACTGACGGTGCGAGTCGGAGAGGGCGTGCTGCAGCTCGGCGACGCGGCCCGAAAGGTCGGGATAGGCGGGGGCGGGCGAACCGCTCGCCCGGGCCGCCGCTTGGAGGCGCTCGTTCTCGGTCTCCAACTGGGCGAGACGCTCGGCGCGGCGGTTGTCGGCGGCGGTGCGTTCGGCGAGCGCGGCCTGGAGGGACTTGGCGTTGGTCTCGGCGTCCTCGACGGCCCGGGTCAGGCGGGCGACCTCCTGCTGCGTGCCGGTGGAGTCGGTGCTGAGGCGGGCGAGCTGGGCCTCGAGTTCCTTGATGCGGGCGGCGTCGGCCGTGGAATCGCGCATCTGGCGGCCGGCGTCGGCGAGCAGCTTCTGCATGCGCTCGCGGTCGCCGCGGAGCTGGGCGACCTCGCCGGCGAGTTCGTCGCGCTCGCGGCGGAGCTGCGTGTCGTCCATTTTGGGCTGGGCGGCGGCGCGGGCCTGCGCAAGGTCGCGCTGGAGGGCGGCCGAGGTGTTCTCGGCGGCGACGAGCCGGCGCGCGGAGTCGGCCACGGCGGCTTCGAGGTCGGCCACGCGGCCGCGCAGGTCCGGCCACGGGGGGGCCGGCGCGCCGGCCGCTTGCAACTGTTTCTGGGCGGCGGCGAGCTGGCCTTCGAGGTCGCGCACCCGGCCGGTGAGGTCGGGATAGGGCAGGTCGCCCGCGGCGATGGGCGTCGCGGAGGGCTCTTGCGCCTTGGCGAGTTCGGTCCGCACGGTTTGCGTCTGATGGCGGGAGACGGCCAGATCGCGTTCGAGTTCCGCCACCCGCCGGCGCAGGTCGGGCCAGGCGGGCGCGGCCGGCGCTTCAGACCTGTTGGCGAGCGCGGCCTGGAGTTCCGCCTTGGCGGCGTCCCGCGCCTTCGTCAGTGCAGCCACCTGGGCGTCGGCTTCCGCCTTCGCCTTCGCGAGGGTGGCGATTTCCTGCTTCGCGTTGGCGGTTTCGGCGGACAGGGCGGACCGCTCGGCGTTGGCCTGGGTCAGGTTCGCTTCCAGTTCCGCAACTTTTCCGCGCAGGTCGGGCCAGGCGGGCGCCTTGGGCTGACGGGCCTCGGCCAACTGGGTTTCCAGCTCCGCCACCTTGCCGGAGAGATCGGGGTAGGCGGGCGCGGCGTTTTTCGCGGCGGTCAGGGCGGCTTCGAGGCCGGTCTTCGCCGAGACTGCAGCCGACAGGTCGGCGCCGGCCTTGGCCAACTGGGTCTCGAGTTCCTTCATGCGGACGGCGCTGGCGGCGAGCGACTGCTGCTGGGTGTCGCGCATGGCGCGGAGCTTGGTGACCTCGGCGGTGAGATCCTTGACGAGGTCGGTGTAATCGGGGTAGGCGGGCGCGGCGTTTTTCGCGGCGGTCAGGGCCGTCTCGAGTTCGGCCACGCGACTGCGCAGGTCCGCCTTCGCCGAGGCTTCGGCGGATAGATCGATGTTGGCCCTGGCCAACCCCGCTTCCAATTCTGCGACTCTGGCGCGGAGGTCGGGCCACGACGGGGTGGAGGGCTTTGCGGCAACCTGCTCGCGGAGGGAGGCGATCTGGGTGCGGAGCTGGGCGGCCTCGTTGCCGGCGGTCTCGGCCTGCCGGCGGAGGGCGGCCTTGTCGGACTCCAGCAGTTTCACGCTGGCCTGCAGGTTGGCCTGCTCGCGGAGGGCGGCGGCGGTGGAGCCCTTGTAATCCTCGAACTGCTTCGCGATGGCGTCGCGCGCGCGCTCGGCCTCTGCGCGGGCCGCGGCGAGGCTGGCGGTCTCGCGCTGGCGCAGGGCCGCCTCGGCGGTGAGGGCGGCGACGCGGGCCTCGAGTTCCCTGAGGCGCGGGGTGGCGTTCTGGGCGAGGGCGGACTGCTCGTCGGCCCGGGCGCGGGCCGCGGTCAGCGCCTGTTCGAGCTCGGCGACCTTGTTGGAGAGGTCGGGGTGGGCCGGGGCGGCGTTTCGGGCGGCGCTCAACGCCGTTTCCAATTCGGCGACGCGGTCGCGCAGATCGGGATAATCCGGGGTCTTGGGCTGGCTGGTGGCGGCGGTGAGCTGCGTCTCCAATTCGGCGACGCGGTCGCGGAGATCGGGCCAGGCGGGCGCCGCGGCCCGGCTGGCGAGCGACTCGCGGGCGGTGCGGAGCTCCCGCTCGAGGGCGGCCTTTTCGTCGTTCACGCGGTTGAGGGTCGCCTCGACCTGTTCGCCGAAGGCGCGGGCGGCCTGGAGTTCGGTGGCGGCGGCCTGGGCGGTGCGGGTCTTTTCCTCGTTCACGCGGTTGAGCGTGTCCTCGACCTTGCGGCCGAATTCGCGCGCGGCCGCCAGTTCATCGAGGGCGGCCCGCAGTTCGCGGTCCTTCTGTTCGAGGGCGGCGGCGTCGGGCGCGGGCTTGGGGGTGTTTTGCAGCGCGGCGAGGGCGGCGCGGGCCTGGCCGACCTGCTGTTCGAGCTCGGTGGCGCGCGCCTCGGCGGCGCGCAACTGGCTTTGGAGCGTGCGCGCGGCTTCGGTGCCGTTGCGGACGGCGGTTTCCTGCTCGGCGGCGAAACGGAGCAGGCGGTCGCGCTCGGCGCGGAGCTCGGCGAGGTCGCCGGAAAGGGAGTTGAGGCGCACGGCCAGGGCGTCGCGCTCGGCCTGCAGACGCGCGACGGCATCATCGGTGGAGGCGGCGGGAGTGGCGGGCGAAGCGGGTTGCGATTCGGGTGCGGCCGGCTGGGTCGGGAGGCCGCCGGGCGCGGGCGGCGCGGCGGGGGTGCTCTCCTCGGTGCGGGCGGCGGCGGACTTGGCGGGGGCGGACGCCGGAGCCGCCGGCCGGATGCCCAAGGCGTTGCGACGCTCGGAGAGACGCGCCTGCGCGGCGGCGAGCGTGTCGCGGTCGAGGCCGGCGAGCAGGGTGTCGAGGGCGCGGCCGCGGGCGCCGTTGTCGCGGGCGAGGGAGAGCCACACGAAAGCCTCGACGGGATCGCGGGTGACGCCGCGGCCCTCGGCGTAGGCGAGGCCGAGGTTGTATTGGGCGATGCCGTTGCCGCGTTCGGCCTTGGCGCGCAGGGAGGCGATTTCGCCGCTTTCCTGGGTGAACGCAAACGGGGTGGCGAACACGATGGCCAGCAGGACGGCCGGCAGACGGAAGGTTTTCATACGGGCGACGCGATGTGGTGCGGCGGGCAGGATTGCCGGCGGGGCGTCCGGCTGCAAGCCCGGGGGAGGCGGCCGGGTAAAAAATTGCAGCTTAACCAAACCCTTACGGTATGGGTGAATCAGGAATCGAGCGGTGTTTCGCCGGCACTCCGCAATACCTCCCGATAGATCTGATCCGACAGCCAGAAACCGCCTTGGCGCAACCGGTCCAGCGTGGGCTTCAGGCGGGCAAGATGTCCCCGCCGCTTCGCCTCCAGCAGCAGGCCGACAATTCCGGTGACAGTCAGGCCCAATCGCCGGGCGACGGCGCGTCCGGCGGCTTCATCCATCAGCAACAGATCGGCCGAAAGCTCGCGGGCAAGTTGGATGGCTCGGATTCTCCATCATCGAGAGATTCGGGCCGCTCGGGCGACGGCCCCGGCTTCAGGCTGGAATGCCGGATGGCCTAGGCTGGAGGAGGCAATGCCGGCTCGGGGCGGGAGAACCACTCGCGCCAGACGGCGTCAGGCACATGCACCTCGCCATAGAGCGCGGGGATCAGGTGCAGGGAATCCAGGCGTTCCAGCCCAATGAAGATGGAGGTGTCGCCGACGACAATCACCGTCCGGCGAGCTTGTCCAAGGTGGCCAGATCGGACTTCAAGTCCGCCAGGTCATAGGGTGCCTCGATCCGGTGTCGGGCCAGTTCGTCCATGAACGCGCGGCGATCCAGGCCGGCCAGCTCGGCGCACTGCTTGGTGGAAAGGCGGCCTTCCCGATAGAGGGAAAAAGCCACGCGCAAACGCGCCTCTTCCGGAGTCAATCCGGCGGCGGCGGCGGGAGCGTCGGGCAGGTCCACTTTCATGGAGGGAAGATGCGACCGGAGGGGCGCGGCGTCAAACGGTTAGTCGGGCTCCCCCGGTATCATCAACCGAGGCTTGGTTGTTGACGGATCATGATTTCGGCTCTCCGGGAAAATATGCCGCCATCATTCCCTGAACGGCAGCGATCCATGGGATTACATTTGCGCAAAGGTCATCGCATAGTTCCGGGCGATTCAAAATTTTCGACACAGCATGACCAAGACTGTCCTCACCCAATGGCGCCAAATTCCACGGTGCGGAATCGGGTTTTCCATGTAACAAACTGTTCATTGATGCGGTGAAATCTCGACCGCGAATCACCGCTTTATGATCTGCTTTGGCCTGAATGGCCTCGAACATTGTTGCGAGACCCGGTGCGTCCCCATGATTCCATCCTCGTTTCCAGCAAGCTATCTTTTCTGGGTAAAAGTGGAGATACTGAAGAATTATTGCGCGCTCTACCAACGCCCGAACGAGGACGTGTGCGCCGAACAGATACCCTTGGCGAATCAGTTCCCGTATCGATGGCGCGATGCTCAATGCCTGCGGGATAACGAGACAGGCCATCTGCTGATGATCCGTGAGCGCTTTACGATGGGTGGTTGGTGCCGTGAGGAATTCTGTTCCATTGCTGAGCAGATGATCTGATCGAAATGGAAGAGTAGCTCCCTGCCGAGATACGGCTCATTGGAAGAGGTGAAGACCACAGGTCGCTCTTTGCGAGGATTCATGGTGGGGCTTTCGCCCGGGCGATGGCGGTCCGCCACCCGGCTTGGAGGTGCCGCATGCGGGCGGCCGGGGCGGCGGGGTGGAAGGTGCGCTCGGCGGACCACAACGCGGCGATCTCGCCGCGGTTTTTCCAGAAACCGACTGCGAGGCCGGCGAGGTAGGCGGCACCGAGAGCCGTCGTCTCGGTCGTGCGCGGGCGGACGACGGGCACGCGGAGCAGGTCGGCCTGGAACTGCATGAGGGCGTTGTTGACGGTCGCGCCGCCGTCCACGCGGAGTTCGCGGAGGCGACGACCGCAGTCGGCCTGCATCGCCGCGAGCAGGTCGGCGCTCTGGTAGGCGATGCTTTCGAGCGCGGCGCGGGCGAGGTGGCCGGCAGTACTGCCGCGCGTGAGACCGGTGACGAGGCCGCGCGCGGCGGCGTCCCAATGCGGCGCCCCGAGCCCGGCGAAGGCGGGCACGAGGTAGACGCCGCCGTTGTCGGGCACGGTGGCGGCAAGTTTTTCGACATCGGCCGAGGTGGCGATGACGCCGAGGCCGTCGCGCAGCCACTGGACGACGGCGCCGCCGATGAAGACAGAGCCCTCGAGGGCGTATTCGGTCTTCCCGCCGAGGCGCCAGGCGACGGTGGTGAGCAGGTTGTTCTTGGAAACGACGGGCCGGTCGCCCGTGTGCAGGAGGAGGAAGCAGCCGGTGCCGTAGGTGTTCTTGGCCATGCCGGGTTTGAAACAGGCCTGGCCGAAGAGCGCGGCCTGCTGGTCGCCCGCGATGCCGGCGATGGGCACGCCGCGCAGCGCCGGCACGCTCGTGACCTCGCCGAACACGCCGCTGCTGTCGCGCACCTCCGGCAGCACCTCGCGCGGGATGCGGAGGATTTTCAACAATTCCGGATCCCAGCCGCCGGTGCGGAGGTTCAGGAGGAGCGTGCGGGAGGCGTTGGAGGCGTCGGTGGCGTGGACGCGGCCGCCGGTGAGCTGCCAGAGCAGCCAGGTGTCCACGGTGCCGAAGGCGAGTTCCCCGCGCTCCGCCCGGCGGCGCGCGCCGGGCACGTGGTCGAGAAGCCAGGCGAGCTTGGTGCCGGAAAAATACGGATCGAGCAGCAGGCCGGTCTTTTTCCGGAAGAGCGGCTCGAGGCCGGTGCGTTTCAGTTTCGCACAGAGGCCGGCGGTGCGGCGGTCCTGCCAGACGATAGCGCGGTGGAGGGGCCGGCCGGTGCGGCGGTCCCAGAGGAGGGTGGTCTCGCGCTGGTTGGTGAGGCCGAGCGCGGCGACATCGCGCGCGGTGAGGTTGGCCTCGGCCAGGGCGGCGAGGGCGGTGCGGCGGGTGGATTCCCAGAGGTCGCGCGGGTCGTGCTCGACCCAGCCGGGGTGAGGGAAGTGCTGGGCGAACTCCTGCTGCGCGGCGCCACGCGCCCGCCCGCGCCGGTCGAAGACCATCGCGCGGGACGAGGTTGTGCCTTGGTCGAGGGCGAGGACAAAGCGTGGCATGGGCGGGGCGGGAGGAGAAAGTGAAAGCGAGAGGGGCGGTCACTCGGTCAGCGGTCCGCGGACCGACCCGCCTTGGACGGCGGGTCGCCGTCGTTCTCGAAGATGCTGCCGGAGGACACGGGGGCGGTGCGCCAGTTGAAGGTGATGGTCAGGGCGCGGAGCACGAAGGTGAGCGCGATGGTGGCGACGGCCGCGCGGTTGGCCGACCAGCCCAGCGTGGCGGTGCAAAAGAGAAACACGACGGCGCCGCCGAGGGCGATGAGGAAGTAGAACTGCCCGGGTTTGAACACGAGCGGCTCCTCGCGGCACAGCAGGTCGCGGAGCACGCCGCCGCCCACGGCGTTGACGGTGCCGACGAGGAGGGCAGCGGGCGGGGCCAGGCCGGCGAGCAGGGATTTCTGCACGCCGAACGCCGCGTAGGCGCCGAGCCCGAGTGCGTCGAGGACGGCGATGAGCCGGGCGAAGCGGTGGATGCGCGCGCCGAAGACCGCGCCGCACACGGCGGCGAGCACGACGGCCTCGAGGTAGTGCGGGTTGGTCAGCAGCGGGGTGGGGCCCTGCGCAAGGAAGAGCCCGTCGCGGATCAGGCCGCCCCCGAGCCCGGTGACGAGCGCGAGGGCGAGCACGCCGACGATGTCGTAGTGGCGCTTGATGGCGGCGAGCGCGCCGGAAAGCGCGAAGGCGAAGGTAGCGCCGAGGTCGAACAGCACCGGCAGGACGAAGCTTTCCGGAAGCATGGCGGCGGTGGCGCTCATGGCGGCTGGGGTTTCGCGGACGGGGGTTCGGGCGCGAGGGTGCGGGCGGCCGGCGGCGGCGCGGCGCGGTTCTTCGCCCGGCGGTCGATCACATACCAGAGCACGAAGCCCATCGCGCCGACGAGCAGCACCAGCAGGAAGAGGATTTCCTTGGAACGGGGCACGCCGCACCCTAAGTCCGGGCCGGGGGGCGCGGCCAGTGCAAAGCAGCCGGCCGGCGCACCGGACGGGCGCCGGCCGGGAGAGGTCGGGCTTCAGAAGCGGCAGGTGGCCGACAGCCCGCCGCCGTGATCGGGGCTGGCGTCGCTGAAGCCTTTCAGGCCGTAGAGCAGGACGCGCCAGCGCGGGCCGAGGTCGTAGGTGACGGCCAGCAGCGCATCGCGGCCGTGCTCGCCGCCGGCGAAGTAGCGGTGCCGCCAGTTGAACGCGGCCGTGAAGACCGTGCTGTCGCTGGCGCGGAAATGCGCGCCGCCGCTCGCGTAGGGACCGTCCTCGAGCTGGTAGAGGCTGCTGTCGCCGAGCGCGGCGTAGCCGACGGAGGCGAAGGGCGTGACGGCGCCGAAGCTGCGGTGGAAGTCGAACTGGCCGGAGAAGTCCGCCTCGCCGGTGCCGAGGCCGCGGCTTTCGCTCGCGGTGGGGAGCTTGGCGCGGATCGTGGCGGCGGTGTTCAGTCCGCCGGGATTCCCGCCTAGGCGGTAGGTGCCGGAGAGCAAGGTGTCGCCGACGCCGGACTCGGCGGCGGCGGTGGGGCGGACCGGGCTGGCGCCGCCGCCGGAGACGACGGTGGCCGGACCCTCGATGCGCATCCACGGGATGCGCACCTCAAACGTCCAGGGGCCCCGCTCGTAGCCGAGCGTGAGCGGCACGGAAAGCACGTCGGTGGCGGTGGCGAGGCTGTAGTGGCCGCGGCTGAAATCGAAGCCCGTGCCCACGGTGTAATGGCTGGGGGGTTGGTCGGCCGTGGCCGGCGTGGATTGGGCGGACAGGCCGTTGCACAGCAGCGCGCCGGCGGCGAGACAAAGCAGGTGTCGGGTGTTCATGGGAAGAGGGTGGGTGGTTGGCAGGTGGCTGGGGTGACCGCGCGCCCGGCGGACCGGGAGCGCGGCGTGGACTGGGGGAAACCAAAACCGCGCACGGTTTGCTTATTTGCCGCCGGCCTTGGCACCGGCGTCGGCCCCGAGGGCGGCCTCGGCGGAGGCGACGGCCTGGGCGTAGGCGCCGTAGTTCTTGGCGAGCTCGGCCTGGACCGAACCCCAGGTGGATTCCTGCGTGGCCTTCACGGTCTCGCGCAGGCTGGAGCGCAGGGCCTTTTCCCGGGCGCGCACCTCGACGAGGGCCTTGGCGAAGGCGGCGCGCGATTTCTCGTCAGCCGCTTCGGCGCGCTCCTGCATGCCGGCGACGGCCTTGGCCGAGGTGTCGAGCCTGGCCTCGATCGCCGCGGTCATGGTGCCGCGGGCGGCGAAGGCGGCCTCGCGGATCGCCTGCACGGTCTGTGCCGTGTCGAGCGCGATGGTTGCCTCCTGGGCGACAGTCTGGCCGATGGCCAGGCCCTGGGTCTGACCCGTGGCGGAGGCGTTGGTCGCGCCGCCGGCGTTGATGCGGGCGTTCGCGCCGGCGGGGATGCCGGCCGAGACGGTCGAGCTGGCCGCGGCGTTGGTGGCGGCCCGGGTGTTGAGGGGCGGCGTCTTGGGCACCGCGATACTGGCCGCGCCGCCGGCATGGGCGGCCCCTTGGGCAGCGGCCGACACGGCAGGCGGAGGCGGCGGAGCCGGTGGCTGCACGCGCGTGGCGGCGTTGGCGACCGCGTTGGTGGCGGCGTTGGCGGCACCGTTCAGCGCCTGACCGGAGGCCAGCGAGGCGGACGCGGCAAGGGAGGAAACGAACACGATTGCGTGGATGGATTTACTCATGGGCTTACTCCTTGGGTTGAGTGTTCGCCCCCTCCGACACGCCACCATGTGTCCGCGGTTCCGGCACGGCCGGGGCTGACGGAAATTTTACCCCGCGTAAAAACGGGAACTTCGCCGCGCGGGCGCTGTAGTCCCCGCGCGCCTCAGTCCAAAGCCAGGGCGATGATGCCGGCGGCCATGCCGCCCGCGGCGAGCAGGCGGCGCGGGGCATCGCTTTCGCCGAGGAGTTTCGCGCCGAAGAAAGCGCCGATGAGGATGCTGATCTCGCGCGCCGGGGCGATGTAGCTGACCGGCGTGAAGCTCATGGCGTAGAGGATGAGCACGTAGGCGACCGGGCTGAGCAGGCCGACGACCGCGGCCTTGCCCCGGTGTTCGCGCCAGGCCGCCGCGACCTCGTCGCGGCGCCGCCAGGCGAAGGGCGTGAGGATGGCGAAGAGCACGAGCTGGGTGCCGCCGTCGTAGAGCACGGGCGGCAGTTGCAGGTGCGACACGGCGCGCTGGTCCCACACCGTGTAGAGGCCGACGCAGGCGGCGCAGGCCAGGCCGGAGAAAATGCCCTGCCGCAGATGCGCCCGGTCCGCGTGCAGCAGGCCGGGGCCGCCGGTGAGCAGGAAGACGCCGGCGACGATCAGGCCGCCGCCGGCCAGCGCCAGCGGGGTGGGACGCTCGCCGAAAAACGCGACCGCCCCGAGCGTGGCGAGCAGCGGCGCGGTGCCGCGCGTCAGCGGATACACCAGCGAGAAGTCACCGTGCCGGTAGGCGCGCTGCAGCAGCAGGGCGTAGAGGGTTTTCAAAACCCCGCTGCCGGCGACGATCCACCACACGCCCGGTGGCAGCGCGGGGCGCTGCCACAGCCAGTAGCCGAGGCCGCCGACCGCATAGAGGGCGAGGGCGAAGAGGCTCGAGACCCACACGAAGGGCAGCCCGCCGCCGGAGCGCTTGGCCGCGTAGTTCCACGACGCGTGGATGAACGCGGCGGCGAGCACGAGACCGAGGGCGGACAGGGTCATGGGGGAGAGACCACCACGAAAGACACGAAAGGCATGAAAGGGAAGAGCGCGGTCGGCGTTTGCTTTGTGGGAGGCGGCTCCACCGGTCGTCATCTGTTGTGCTCCGAGGGAATGCGCACTGCTCCGGTTGGCCCGGGTCCGCCGCCGGGATTGTTCGTGTCTTTCGCGGGTTTCGTGGTGACCTGCTTGCGTGCAAACCGTGTTGAAGGAGCTCCGCCCGACGCTGGCGCTGGCCCTGCCCATGATCGTGGGGCAGGTGAGCCAGATGCTGATCGGCATCACGGACGCCGCCTTGATCGGGCGGGTGGGCACGGTGGAGCTGGCGGCGTCGGCGTTCACGCACGGCATCTTCGGGCTGGCCTACATCGTGGGCATCGGGCTGCTGCTGCCGGTGGGGGTGTTCACGGCCCGCGACCACGGGGCCGGCGACGAGGCCGGCTGCGCGGCGTGGCTGCGGCACGGGCGGGCGATGGCGCTGCTGGCCGGCGGCGGCGCCTTCCTCGTGCTGGCGGCGGTCTCGACACAGCTGCACCGCTTCGGCCAGCCGCCGGAGGTGGTGGCGGTGATGCGGCCGTTCTTCCTGCTGAACGCGCTGTCGCTCGTGCCGGTGTTCTATTTCCAGGTGCAGCGGCAGTATCTCGACGCGTTCGGCCGGCCGTGGGTGGGCACGAGCATCATCCTGGCCGACGTGGTCCTGAACGCGCTGCTGAACTGGATGTTCATCTGGGGCCATCTCGGCGCGCCGGCGCTCGGCCTGACGGGCTCGGGCGTGGCGACGCTCATCGCGCGGGTGCTGGCGGTGTCGGCGATCGCGTTCTGGCTGCGCGGGGAGGGGCGCGCGGCCGGCGGGCTGGAGCGGGCGCGCTTCCGGGCGATGCTCGGCCTGGGCGTGCCGGCGGCCGGCAGCCTGCTCTTCGAGTCGGGGGCGTTCGCCGCGGCGATGCTGATGATGGGCTGGCTCGGCGCCACGGCGCTCGCGGCCCACCAGATCGCGCTGAGCTGCGCGGCCTTCACCTTCATGTTTCCGCTCGGGCTGGCGATGGCGGTGAGCATCCGCATCAGCAAGGCGCGCGGCGAGGGCCGGCTCGCGGCGCTGCGGCCGATCGGCTTCGGCGTGCTCGGGCTGTCCTGCCTGCTGATGGGCGCTTTTGCCGTGGTTTTCGCTGCGGGCGGGACGTTGCTGGCGCGGGCGTTCACGCCCGATCCGGCCGTGGTGGCGCTGGCCGCGCAACTGCTCGTGGTGGCGGCGTTGTTCCAGCTGTTCGACGGCGGGCAGGTCGTGTCGGCGGGCGCGCTGCGCGGCCTGACCGACGTGAAGGTGCCGACGGTCATCACGTTCATCGCCTACTGGGTGGTGTCGCTGCCGGTGGGTTACGGGCTGGCGTTCCACACGCGGCTCGGCCCCCTCGGCATCTGGACCGGGCTGGCGACCGGCCTGGCCTGCGCCGCCGTGCTGCTCGCGGCGCGGTTCCGGAAATTAACAGGCTCAGCCGCCTAGCCGGGCGCGCAACGCCGCGGTGTCGAGGCCGGCGATGCGCACGGTTTTCTGGCGGGATTTGTCGCCGCGGAGGAGAGTGACGCTGCGGCGCGGGAGGCCGAGCGTCTCGGCGAGGAAGTCGAGCAGTTCGTCGTTGGCGCGGCCTTCGAGGGCGGGGGCGTGGACCTTGACCTTGAGCGCGGTGCCGAGCCAGCCCGCGATCTCGTTGCGCGGGGCGTTGGGGATGACCTTCAGCTCGAGGGTGGTGGAGGGCATGGGGCGTTGGGAGGAATTTCAATCGTTCTCACGGCTCCGAGGAGAATGAGAACGATTAAGAGAACGACTGGTTCAATCCAGCGCTTCCTTCAACGCGCCGATGATCTCCTCCACCGGCTCGGTGCCGACGCCGAGGCGGAGGAGGTCGGGGTCGAGCTTGCTGGCGGCGAGCTCGGCCAGGCCGGCGGGCGTGGTGACGAGGTCGTAGTGCGCGAGATACATGAAGGGACAGATGAGCGTGGTCTTCATGCCGAAGCTCGGCCCCTTGGGCAGGCGCAGGCGGTCGTAGAATTTCTCCAGGCTGCCGGGTGCCTTCAGGGTGAAGGTGATCATGCCGCCGGTGGCGTCGGGCGTGCGGGCGAGCTTCAGGTAGTTCTCGCGGCTGCCGGGCTGCAGGGCCCAGAAAACCTCCTTCACGGCCGGATGCTTCTCGAGGAAGGCGACGACCTTGGGCGTGCCGGTGTGGATCCGGGCGAGCACGTCGCGGGTGTGGCCGATCTGCCAGGCGAGGCGCGCGGCGTCGCGCGTGTAGAGCGGCTCGACGGCGGCGGCGAGGCCGGCGCGCAAGGCGGCGGCGTCGGGGCCGGCGGGATTCACCGCGGCGAGGCCGGCGGTGAGGTCGCCCTCGCTGGCGGTGTATTTGGTGAGGCTGCAGACGACGAGGTCGGCGTGGGGCAGGACGTTGAGCGCGAAGACCGAGCTCATCGACGGATCCACGAGCAGGCGCGCGCCGTGTTTGCGGCAGAGTTCCGCGATGGCCGGCAGGTCGGGCGTCTGGATGAGCGGGTTGGTCGGCACCTCGGCGACGACGCCGGCGATGCGGGCGCCGTGCGCGGCGAAGATGCGGCGCAGGGCGTCGAGGTCCGCCACGTCGCGCACATAGACGTAGTCCGAGGGCTTCGCGGTGAACTTCTGGAGGATGGCGATGGTGTCGAGGTAGAGCCAGCCGAGCTGGAGCCAGACGGACCGGCCCCGGGGGGCCTGCACGGCGTTGACGGCGCGGAAGGCGGCGTGGACCGCGCTCATGCCGCAGTTGGCGAGGATCAGGTCGGCGTCGGTCGTGCCGGGGAGCACGCCGCGGAGCTGGCGGCGGATCTCGGCGGGGGCGTCGCCCTTGAAGACATCCTCGGGGTGCGGGGCCGGCAGGAGCTTGAGCGCGACGAGGTGGTCCTCGGCCTCGCGCGAGGAGAGGAAGCCGCCGAGGTTCTGGAGGAAGACCTTGGCGCGCGCGGAGGTGTCGGGCGAGTCGGGGTGCGACACGCCGAAGAGGCCGTGCTGGGTGTAGAGCTCGGCGCCGCGGGCCGAGGTGAGGTGCGCCACGAGGGCCCGGGCCATGGCCGCGGAGGAGGTGAACCACAGCGTGCGGCCGTGGAGCGCGGGTGAGGCGGCGGTGAAGTGGGCCGCGAGCCGCCGGGCGAAGGGGTGGATCACAAAGCGCGGGTAGCCGTTGCCGAGCTGGCGGACGATCTCCGGGTCCTTCTCCTCGTAGCCCCGCACGGCGCGCATCGTGGGCAGGCTGCATGACACGGCGTGCGGGCTGGCCGGGATGGATTGCCCGAGGGGCAGCGGTTGGAAGCAGGAGGAACTCACGGGTCCGGCAGCCTCTACGGCGGGGATGGGGATGACAACAGCGGGTTTTGTCTTATGGCGAGGCAGGGAGGCCGGGCCGGTCCCGGACCGGCCCGGCGAAGCGGCGAACGGGTCCAGTCAAAGACTGGACCTGCTTGCGGGGTGAGGGCACCCCGCCTCCATGGAGGCCGGATACGCAAAAAAGGTTTTGCCGCAGCGAATGCTTTGGCGCGGACTGGCGGCATGAAAGTGCTTTCGTGGAACGTGAACGGCGTGCGGGCCGCCCTCGGCAAGGGCCTGCTGGACTGGATGGGCGCGAGCAAGGCCGACGTCATCTGCCTGCAGGAGGTCAAGGCGACCGCGGGCGACGTGCAGGGCGTGGCCTGGCCCAGCGGCTACGAGATGATCTGGAACGCCGCGCAGAAAAAGGGCTACAGCGGCACGGCGCTGTTCAGCCGGAAAAAACCGCTGGGTGTGACGCTCGGCCTCGGCTCGCCCGAGCACGACGCGGAGGGCCGCGCCATCACGGCGGAGTTCGCCGACTGCTACATCGTCGGGGTCTATGTGCCCAACGCCCAGCCGGGGCTTGTGCGCATCGGGTTCCGCCAGGCGTGGGACCGCGCGCTGCTGGCCCATGCGAAGAAACTGGAGAAGAAGAAACCGGTCGTGTTCTGCGGCGACCTCAACGTCGCCCACGAGGAGATCGACCTCGCCCGGCCGAAGGAGAACGTGGGCAACCCCGGTTTTTCCGACGAGGAGCGCACGGGCTTCCGCGACTACCTGGCCGCCGGCTTCATCGACACCTTCCGCCATTTCGAGAAGGGCGCCGGTCACTACAGCTGGTGGACCTACCGCGCCAACGCCCGCGCCAACAACGTCGGCTGGCGCATCGACTACTGCATGGCCTCGGCCGCCCTGAAGCCGCGCCTCAAGCGCGCGTGGATCGAGGCCGGCGTCCACGGCAGCGACCACTGCCCGGTGGGCCTCGAATGGAAGTGAGGCTCCCGGCTTCCCAACCCTTCAACCCCACTGCCCCATGCGCAAGACCCCAGTCTCCCTGCTGTTGGCCGGATTCGCGATGATCAACGCGTTGGCCGCCAGCGAACCGCAACTGCTCCGCGTCTCCTACCAGAGTGCCGTGACGAACGCCGAGCGCGACTACTTCGTGTATCTGCCGCCGGATTTCGAGCAGCAGGAAAAGTGGCCGGTGATCCTCTTCCTCCACGGCAACGGCGAGCGCGGCGACGGCAAGGGCGAGCTCGACTACGTGCTCAAGCACGGACCGCTCTTCGAGGCGTGGTGCCAGCGGCGCGACCTGCCGTTCGTCATCCTCTCGCCGCAGATGCCGATGCAGGACCAGGGCGAGGTGCCCTACATCAAGAACCGCACCCGGGCCGAGATTCCGCTGCGCAAGCCGGACGGGATCAATCCCCGTCCCTTCTTCCCCCGCAGCAAACAGCCGATGGACGGGCAGCTTTCCGCGGCGCCGGTGTGGGACGTGGAGAACAGTCCGCGCGGCTGGAACACGATGGCCGGCGAGGTCATGGCCGCGCTCGACCACGTGCTGGCGACCTACAAGGGTGATCCGAAGCGGGTCTATCTCACCGGCATCAGCCTGGGCGGCTTCGGCACCTGGCATCTGGCCGCGAAGCATCCGGAAAGGTTCGCCGCCATCGCCCCGGTCGTCGGCTACGGCGTGCCCTCCATGGCGCCGGCGCTGGCGCAGCCGCCCATGCCCATGTGGGTCATCGCCGGCGGTCGCGACAACGGCGTGCAGGTGCGGCATTTCTATCCGGTGCTGAACGAGCTGGAGAGACTCGGCCACCCGGAGGTGCGCTTCACCATCGAGGCCGACATGGACCACGACGCGTGGATCCGCACCTACATGGGCAAGGACCTCTACGACTGGTTCCTGACCCATTCGAAGTGACCGCCGATGAACTACGCTGCGCAATTGAAGAAACTGATGCTCCGCCGGCCGCGGCTCACGCTGGCGGTGGCCGAGAGCCTGACCGCCGGGCACCTGCAGGCGCAGATCGCCTCCGTGTCGGGCGCGTCGGAATTTTTCCTCGGCGGGGTCACGGCCTACTCGCTGGACCAGAAGGTCAGGCTGCTCGGGGTGGACCGCGCCCACGCGCGGCGCGTCGGCTGCGTGTCGCAGCGGGTGGCGGTGGAGATGGCCCATGGCGCGCGGCAGTTGTTCGGTTCGGACCTTGCCGCCGCGACGACCGGCTACGCCGAGCCCGACCGGGCGGCCGGCGCGAAGCACCCCAGGGCGTGGTGGGCGATCTGCCAGCGGCTGCGCAACGGGAAGCTGGTGCTGAACAGCGGCACCATCGAGGTGCCCGGTGCGAACCGCACCGAGGCGCAGGCGCGCATCGCGGAGGACGTCGTCGGCCTGCTGGTCGCGCACGTGGCGGCGTGGCGGGAGGGAGGGTAGGGCTTTACGCCCCGACGGGATGCCGGCTGCGGCTGAAGTCGGGCAAAATACCCCAACGCCTGTGGCTTTTTGACTCTTGGTCATCCCGAGGTGCGCGAAGTGCGCCGTGGCGATCCAGAGGGATGGCTTCGTCGCAACGCTCCTCGCAATGACAGTCCAAAAGCAAAGAGAAGTTGGCCTGAAGCCTTCCCATCCCAAGAGGCCGGACAGAGACCGGTCCTACCAAAGATAAAACCCGCCGGGATCAGGCCGGCGAGTTGAGAGATGACCAATGAAAAGGAGTGTCACTGCGTGAGGCGCGTCACGTAGTTCATGAGGAACCGCGCCTCCGGCGGGGGCTGCACCCAGTCGCTGTAGAGCAGCTCGGGCATGCGGTGGGTGGCGTTGTAGAAGAGTTCGTTGGCCCGCTGGTTGGGCGAGAGGTAGCCGGTCTTGATCGTCGCGCCGAGATAGAGGCCTTCCTGCGTGGAATAGACATAGACGTTGGCATCGCCGGGCAGGCCCTTGGTGACCGCCTCGCGTTCGCTGGCGCGGATGCCGGCGACCGCCTTGGCGTCGGCACCGAGGTTCATGCGGTTGCGGAAGAGGAGGCGCGCGGTCTCGTCGTCCATGAGCACATAGACGGCGTTGATGGCCTTGGCGCCGGCCTGGAGGCCGAGGCTGAATTCGCCGGCCTTGAGGAAGGCGGGCACCGACCACTTGCCGTTGGGGCGGCGGACGAGGGCCACGCCGTAGCCGTCCTTGATGCCGAAGATGAAGCCGCCTTGGAACTGGTTGACGATGATGATGCCCTTGGCGCGGCGCAGCACGTCGGCCGGGATGGCGGTTTTCACGTTGCCTTGGATTTCCTGGAGGATGGCCTCGCAGGAATCGAGCTGCGTGATGACGCTGGCGCGGGTGAGCCCGTCGGCAGCAGGGAGGCTGGCGGCCAGGGCGGCGAGAAAGAGAGCGGCGGTGAGAAACTTCTTCATTGGTTGGTGATGGACCGCAACCCGGCGGCGGGGTGCCGGGCTACTGCTTGGGACTAAACACATTCGCCGGGGGAAAGAAAGCCTGAGTTGAACGCCGCCGGAGAGGCGGCGCCGGGGGGGCGGGATCCTGGGTGGAGCCCGGCCGCCGGACGGGCTGGGAGACGACGATCCTGAAAACCCGCCCCGGGGCCGGGTGCCACCGGCGCGGCCTTTCCCTGTAGCGGCGGTCTGTGACCGCCGGTCTTCGAAACGGCGCTCATAGAGCGTCGCTACACCCTCACTCCAACCCCCGCTCGGCGACCTCGTCCTCGTCCCAACCGAGGTAATGGCCAAGTTCGTGGAGGTAGGTCAGGCGCACCTCGTCGCGGTAAACGGCTTCGTCGCCCTCGGCGTAGTCCCAGAGGTTTTCGAGAAAAAGCAGGATCTGGGGCGGGAGCGGAGCGGGATCGTCGCGCAGTTCGCCGCCGTGTTCATGGCCGATGAAGAGGCCGAGGATGTCGGGTTCCCAGCCCTCGGCGAGGATGGCCTCGTTGGGCGCCGCCTCGTAGCAGACGGGCACCTGGCCGGCGGCGGCGCGCACCTCCGGCGGCAGCCGTTTCCGGGCGGCGGCCACGACCTGTTGGGCGACGGCGGTGAGACGGGGGAGATCCATGGGCTTGGCGAAGTCACAAGGACCGGGGAACAAGTTCCAAGTCCAAACAAGCCACGCCGCGGCGCGCCGGATGGGAAAATCCACCGCCGGCGAAACCTTCGTGGGAGCGCTGGCGTCTCAGCCGGAAATCCCAACCATCCCATGAAAATCCACCGTTTCCTTTCCCCGGCGCTCGGCGCCATCCTGATTGCCACCGCTCCCGTCCTGCGGGCGGGCGATGAAACCCGTCCCGAGGGCGCACCGTCCGGCGAACGCCGCGAGCGCCTCCAGCAGGGCGCCGACCGCATGGCCGAGGAGCTCGGCCTGAGCGACGAACAGAAGGCGAAGATGAAGGAGATCGGCGAGCAGGAGCGGGCCGCGCTCGAGGCCCTGAAGGCCGACACCTCCCTCGCCAAGGAGGTCCGCCGCGCCAAGGCGCAGGAAATCCGCGAGAAATACCGCGCCCAGCGCCACGCCGTTCTCACGCCCGAGCAGCAGGCCAAGGCGGAGAAGATGCGCGAGAAGAGGGGAAAGATGCGCGACCGCCTGGAAAAGCGGCAGGACCGCCACGGGAAAGCCCGCGAGGGATTTTAGCCACGAGCAGAGCCGTGGTGTGTGCAACCGCCGCAGCCTGGAATCAGGCTGCGGCGTTTTCGCTCGGGGCAATGGATCGGATGTGGGAGGGGCTTTGCGCCCCGACTGAAACACACGCAGCCTGAAACGTCGGGGCATAAAGCCCCTCCCACATTGCACGCCACAGTCTTTGGGCTTCCCAGCCCGGCCGGCGCCGGCACGCTCGGCGGCATGCAGCAACGGCAGATCGCGATCGTCGGCGGCGGGGCCGCAGGCTTCTTCGCCGCCATCACGGCGGCGGAGGCGTCGCCCGACTGCGCGGTCACGATCTACGAGGCCACGGCGCATCTGCTGGCCAAGGTCAAGGTGTCCGGCGGCGGGCGCTGCAACGTCACCCACGCCTGCTTCGAACCGCGCGAGCTGGTGAAGCGCTACCCCCGCGGCGGCCGCGAGCTGCTCGGCGCCTTCTCGCGCTGGCAGCCGCGCGACACCGTCGAGTGGTTCCAGGCGCGCGGCGTGGCCCTGAAAACCGAAGCCGACGGCCGCATGTTTCCCGTCACCGACAGCTCGCAGACGATTGTGGACTGCCTGCTCGGCGCCGCCCGCCAGGCCGGCGTCGTCATCCGCACGAACTGCGGGGTGAAGGGGGTCAGCCGGGGCGAGGGCGCCCCGGCTCCATTTCAGCTCACGCTCACCACGGGCGAGACCGTCGTCGCCGACCGCCTGTTGCTGGCGGCGGGCGGCAACCGATCCAACGCCGGCTTCGACATCGTCCGGCGTTTCGGCCACACGGTCGAGCCGCCCGTGCCGTCGCTGTTCACCTTCAACATCAGGGACGCCCGGCTCGACGGCCTCGCGGGCGTGTCGGTCGAGGATGCGGCCACGGAAGTGGCGGGCCAGAAGTTGAAAGAGCGCGGTCCTCTCCTCGTGACGCATTGGGGGCTGAGCGGGCCGGCGATCCTGAAACTCTCGGCGTGGGGCGCGCGGGCGCTGCACGCTTGCGGCTACAGGTTCACCCTCCGCGTGAACTGGGCGCCGCAATACAACACCGAGCAGGCGCGCGCCGCGCTGGAGCAGGCGCGCGCGGCCAACCCGAAGAAGCAGCTCACGACCTGGTGCCCGGTCGGCCTGCCGTCGCGGCTGTGGGAGCGGCTCGTGGCCGCCGCCGGTTTCGCGCCCGGCGCGGTCTGGGCGGGCGCCGGCAACGCGGCGTTGCGCGCCCTCGCGGCGCAGGTGTGCGCGACGGAGTTCGCCGTGGACGGCAAGAGCACGTTCAAGGAGGAGTTCGTCACCTGCGGCGGCGTGCGGCTGGGCGAGGTGGATTTCCGGACGATGGAGAGCCGCCTCGTGCCCGGCCTGCATTTCGCGGGGGAGTTCCTCGCCGTGGACGGCATCACCGGCGGCTTCAATTTCCAGAACGCGTGGACCACCGGCCGGCTGGCGGGGCTGGCGATGGCGGGATGAGGGGTTCACCACGAAGGCATGAAGCCCAGGGTGTGTCTTCGAGCCGTTCGAGCCAGAGAGGAATAATCACTGATGCTCCGCCTACCGGCTGCGCTTGAGAATGCCCTTCGCCTAATCGGCTTCGGTTTTGGTTTCGGGGAGCGGCTAATCGCCGCGGAGATAAGGGGCAGCGTTCGGTTAACTGTCGGCGATTAGCCGACCCCCGAAGCGCACCGCGGAGCCGATTAGGCGAAGCGGACTTCAAAGCAGAGCCGTAGGCGATGCATTAGTGGTTAGACCGGATCGGTGGTTCTCGGACTTGGTGTTTTTCCGTCGGTTTTTTGGGGGTGAAAACACTCTTAGCCGGGAGAGACCCAAAATGGGATTGTTTCCGTCCGCCGTCGTCTGTGCTCTGTCTTCCGAAATGATGTCCTACGGCCAGTTGTTCCTCGCGGTGGCGCCGGTGATCGCCCTCATCGGGCTCGGATTGCCCCTGCGCCGGGCCAACTGGATCAGCGAGGCGGGCGAGGAGACGCTGCTCCTGCTCATCGTGCGCGTGCTCACGCCCGCGCTGATCTTCGAGTCGGTGGTGCGGCGCGCCACCGTGGAAGGTCCGGGCGACGTGCTCCTGCCGCCGCTGGCCGGCTTTGTCCTCACCTCGCTCTCCCTGACCGCGGGTTGGTATGCGGCGAAGGCGCTCGGTCTGACGGTCGGACACGGCCTGCGCACGTTCGCGCTGGGCGTGGGCATCACGAACTACGGCTACCTGCCGCTGCCGCTGATGGACGCGCTGTTCGGCCAGGAGAGCCGGGCCTGGCTCTTCATGCACAACGCCGGCGTCGAGGCGGCGATCTGGACGACCGGCGTGCTGGTCGTCACGGGCGAATCGCCGCGCGCCGCGTGGCGCAAGCTGCTGAACCTGCCGCTGCTGGCGCTCGGGGTGGCGCTCGCCGTGAAGTTGACGGGCCTGGGCGAACATGTTCCCGAGGTGGTGTGGACGTTCGTCCATGCGCTGGCGGTCTGTGCCGTGCCGCTGGGGTTGCTCATGACCGGGGCCAGTTTCGCGCCGCACCTCAACGATCCCCGGCAGCTCGTGAACCCGCGGGTGATCGGCACGGCGTGGCTGTTGCGGCTGGCGGTGCTGCCGTGGATCTTCCTGCTGGCGGCGCGCTACGCGCCGGTCCCGGCGGAGCTGAAGCAGGTGATGATCGTGCAGGCGGCCATGCCGTCGGCCGTGATCTCGGTGATCGTCGCGCGCATCTACGGCGGCCAGCCGCTGGTGGCGGTGCAGATCATCCTGGGCACAACCGCGCTGGCGGTGTTCACCATCCCGTTCTGGCTCAAGTTCGGCCTGGCCTTCGCCGGGCTGGCGCCGTGAGGGGTTCCACGGCCTTGGAAACAAGCCGCCGGCTTTCCACCGGCTGGCGGATTGACGGGGCGGGGTGGTTTCGCCTGACTCCGCCACCACACGCCTTCCCATGGACTGGCTCACCGACCCGCAAATCTGGCTCTCCCTCCTCACGCTCACCGCGCTCGAGATCGTGCTCGGCATCGACAACGTGATCTTCATCTCGATCCTCGCCGGCAAGCTGCCGAAGGAGCAGCAGGCCAAGGCCCGCCAGACCGGCCTCATGCTCGCGCTCGTCACGCGCATCATCCTGCTTTGCAGCATCACCTGGGTCATGAGCCTGACCAAGGTGCTCTTCACCCTGCCGGTCATGGGCGCGCCGGTCACGGGCAAGAGCCTGATCCTGCTCACCGGCGGCCTGTTCCTCATCGGCAAGAGCGTGGTGGAGATCCACGAGAAACTGGAGGGGGCCGACGGCCATGCGACGAGCGGCGGCAAAGTCGCCTCCTTCAACGCCGCGATCGTCCAGATCCTGCTCCTCGACATCGTGTTCTCGCTCGACTCGGTCATCACGGCGGTCGGCATGGCCAACCAGCTCTGGGTGATGATCGCCGCGGTCATCGCCGCGCTGGGCGTGATGCTGGCCTTCGCGGGCGCGATCAGCGACTTCGTGAACAAGCACCCGACGCTGAAGATGCTGGCGCTGAGCTTCCTGATCCTGATCGGCGTGATGCTCGTGGGCGATTCGCTCGGCCACCACATCCCGAAGGGTTACATCTACTTCTCGATGGCCTTCGCCTTCGGCGTGGAGATGCTCAACCTGCGCCTGCGGGCCAAGGCCCAGCCGGTCGAGCTGCACCAGCCGTATCGGTGATTGCAGGGGGGCTCCCAACCCCGCCTTTGTGCGGATGCGAAACCGTGGTCGCGGCGGCATTCGGAGATGCCGCTCTGCAAGGATCAAGGGTTTCGCCTCACACCTTCGGCAACGGCGCGCCGAGTTCGGCGGCGTGCGGGTGGTTGCGGTTGTCCTTGCGGCGGCCGTGGCGCTCGCGGAGCAGGGCGTCGAGCTTGTCCACGAGCAGGTCCACCGACTTGTAGGCGTCCTCGCTGTGCACGCTGGCGATCAGGTCTGGTCCGCTGATCTCGATGCGGCCCTTGGCGATGAACTGGTCCTTGCTGCCGCGCGTCTTGTCGAGCTCGAGGTCGAGGCGGATGCGCACGATGTGCTCGTTGTGGCGGAGCAGGCGGGCGGCCTTCTCCATCGTGATCTGCCGCAGGGCCTCGGTGAGGTCGAGGTGGATGCCGCGGATGATGAATTTCGATTCGTCGAGGGGGGCGGTTTGGTCGTGGGGCATACGCACACTATGACCCAGGTCGCGCGGAAACGTGGCATGGAATCGCCGGCCGAAATCCAAGTTGCAGGATTCGGAATGCGGGCAATCAGACGGGCTGGTTGTGGCGTGGGCGGCCTGCAGGGCGGGATTTCCAAATCCCGCCATGATCGCGGTGTGGGTCTCGGTCGAAGGCAGGGTCGCCGACGGAGGCTTGGCATCGCTGGCGAACAAAGGCGGGGTTCGGAGACCCCGCCCTACAGGCAAGCGCTCCGCCTCACTTCTTCTTGTTCAGCGCGGCGGTGAACCAGTCGCTGTTGAGCGACTGGGGGGCGGCGGGCTGACGGGCTGGAGGCGGGGTGCCCCCACCCCGCGGAGAGGCTGAGCCAAAGCGGGCCGAGGGCGTGCCGCTTCCATTCCCCAGCGGCGCCTTCGGCCCGATCACCGGCTTGCTGCGCATCGAGAGGGCGATGCGCTTCCGCGCGAGGTCGATCTCGGTGACGGTGACCATCACCTTCTGCTGCGGTTTCACGACCTCGGCGGGATCCTTCACGAAGGTGTCGGCGAGCTGCGAGACGTGCACGAGGCCGTCCTGGTGGACGCCGATGTCCACGAAGGCGCCGAAGGCCGTGACGTTCGTCACGATGCCGGGCAGCTTCATGCCGGGCTTGAGGTCCTCGGGCTTGTTCACGCCTTCCTGGAAGCTGAAGGCCTCGAACTTCTGGCGCGGGTCGCGGCCGGGCTTGGCGAGCTCGGCCATGATGTCCTTGAGCGTGGGCAGGCCGACGTCGGCGGTCACGTAGTTCTCCAGCTTGATCTGCCGGCGCAGCTTCTCCTCGCGCATGAGCTCGGCGACGCTGGTGCCGAGGTCGGCGGCCATTTTTTCGACGAGGGCGTAACGCTCGGGATGCACGGCGGAACCGTCGAGCGGGTGGGCGGCGTCGCGGATGCGGAGGAAGCCGGCAGCCTGCTCGAAGGCCTTGGGCCCGAGGCGCGGCACGTCGAGCAGCTCGGCGCGGGACTTGAACGCGCCCTGCTCGTTGCGGCGCGCGACGATGGCGGCGGCGGTCGTGGCGTTGAGGCCGGAGACGTAGCTGAGGAGCTGCTTCGAGGCGGTGTTCAGCTCGACGCCGACGCCGTTCACGGAGCTGACGACGGTGTCGTCGAGCGCGCGCTTGAGCGCGGGCTGATCCACGTCGTGCTGGTATTGGCCGACGCCGATGGACTTGGGGTCGAGCTTCACGAGCTCGGCGAGCGGATCCATCAGGCGGCGGCCGATGGAGACGGCGCCGCGGACGGTGAGGTCGTGGTCGGGGAACTCCTCGCGGGCAACGTCGCTCGCGGAATAGATCGAGGCGCCGGACTCGTTGACCATGACGACGGGGATGTGCGGCGGCAGGCCGAGGGCGCGGACGAAGGCCTCGGTCTCGCGACCGGCGGTGCCGTTGCCGATGGCGACGGCCTCGACGTTGAAGAACTTCACGAAGCCGAGCAGCTTCTCCCTGGCCTCGGCCGGGCTGCGGTCGGGGAAGATGACGTCGTTGTGCAGGAGCTTGCCTTGGCGGTCGAGCAGCACGGTCTTGCAACCGGTGCGGAAGCCGGGATCGATGGCCATGACGGCCTTCTGGCCGAGGGGGGCGGCGAGGAGGAGTTCGCGGAGGTTGTCGGCGAAGACCTTGATCGCGGCCTCGTCGGCGCGCTTCTTCGACTCGATGCGCATCTCGGTCTCGATGGCGGGGCAGAGGAGGCGCTTGCAGGCGTCGGTGGTGGCGAGGCGCACCTGTTCGCCGCAGGAGGACCTGTTCCTCACGAACAGCGGCTCGATCTCGGCGAGCGCGGCGAGTTCGTCGGCCAGCGTGATGCGCATGATGAGGAAGCCCTCCTTCTCGCCGCGGCGCATGGCGAGCACGCGGTGCGACGGGGCCTTGGCGAGCGGCTCGGACCAGTCGAAGTAGTCCTTGAATTTCGCGGCCTCGGGGTCGGTGTCCTTGCCGTAAAGCACCTTCGAGGAGACGGTGGCATGCGTGCGGTAGATTACGCGCAGCTTCTCGCGAGCGGCGGCGTCGTCGCTGATGCGCTCGGCGAGGATGTCGCGGGCGCCGGCGAGGGCCTCCTCGGCGTTCTCGATCCTGCCCTGGGTGCTCTTGCCGTCGTCGAGGGTGAATTCCCGGCCCACGCAGGCCTGCGCCGCGGCGAGGGCGTCGGTGGCGGGGTCCTGCGCCCAGAGCAGCTCGGCGAGCGGTTCGAGGCCCTTCTCTCTGGCGATGGTGGCGCGGGTGCGCTTCTTCGGCCGGTAGGGCAGGTAGAGGTCCTCGAGCTTCGTCAGCGTGTCGGCGGCGGCGATCGCGCCTGCCAGCGCGGGCGTGAGGAGGTTGCGCTCCTTGAGCGAGGCGATGATGGCGGCGCGGCGTTCGTCCACCTGCGCCATCTGTTCGAGGCGGTCGCGGATGGCGGTCACCTGCACCTCGTCGAGCTCGCCGGTGGCTTCCTTGCGGTAGCGGGAGATGAAGGGCACGGTCGCGCCCTCCTGCAGCAGTTGGGCGGTCGCGGCGACCTGGTGGACCTTGAGCTTGAGCTCCTCGGCGAGACGGATGACGTGTTCGGGGTTGGGCGAATCCATCGTGGAAAAGCCGCCGAGTGGAACGGCCGCCGCGCCGCGTGCAACCGGGAAATTGCCATCATCGGGAAATTGCAGCCGCCCAGGAAACTTCAAAGGGGGAGTCCGGATTTCGGATCCGGAATTTGGTTGGAGTTTGGCGCCTTGGTGTTTTCCTGCCGAGGTTTCAGATCATGGCCAAAAAGCTGAACTGGGGCATCCTCACCACGGGCTGGATCGCACGGAAATTCGCCACCGACCTGCGCCAGTCGCAGACCGGCCGGCTCGTCGCCGTGGGGGCGCGCCACCCGGCCGACGCGCAGAAGTTCGCCGCGGACTTCGGCGGGGAAGCCCGCGCCCACGGCAGCTACGAGGCCCTGCTGGCCGACCCGGCCGTCGAGGCCGTCTATATCGGCACGCCGCACCCGTGGCATGCGGAGTGGGCCATCAAGGCCGCGCAGGCCGGGAAACACATCCTCTGCGAGAAACCGCTCACGCTCCGCCTGGCAGACACCGAGCGCGTGCTCGCGGCCGCGAAACAGCGCGACGTGCTCCTCATGGAGGCCTACATGTATCGTTTCCACCCGCAGACGCGGAAGGTGGTGGAGCTGGTGCGCGGTGGCGCCCTCGGCGAGCTGCGGCTGATCCGGGCGTCGTTCAACGTGCTGATGGACTTCAATCCCGAGCACCGCATGTTCAACAAGGCGCTCGGCGGCGGGACCATCCTCGACCTCGGCTGCTACCCGGTGACGTATTCGCGGCACATCGCCGGCGCGGTGCAGGGCAAGGATTTCGTCGAGCCGGTCGAGTTCTCCGGCACCGGGCATGTGCGCCCGGAGGTCGGCACGGATGATTTCGCCGCGGCCGTGGCCAGGTTCCCCGGCGACATCCTTGCCGAGCTCTCCTGCGGGGCGACGGTGATCAACGACAACTCCGTGCAGCTCCACGGCACGACGGGCTGGCTCGACGTGCCGTGCCCCTTCACGCCCGGTTTGCTCGGCAAGGACGAGAGGATCGTCCTGCACCGGCGCAACGGCGGCGCCGAGGAGATCGTCATCCGTAGTCCGGGGATGGGGCTCTACGCCTACGAGGCCGACGCCTTCGCCAGGGCGCTCTGGCGCGGAGCGCGGGAGGTGCCGCTGGCCACGCATGCCGACACGCTCGGCACGGCGCGCCTGCTCGATCGCTGGCTGGCGGGGGCGGGGGTGCGGTATTGAGGTGGAGCCCGACCTCCGGGCGGGCTTTATTGAAGATTACCCAAAGAAGTTACTCCGGCCAGGTGGCCGGGTAGGGCGAGTCGTCCCGACGAGCCGCTTCGGGGCACGGCTCATCCGGAGGATTCGCCCTACCTGATGCGGTGTCTCTTCTTTGGGTAATCCTCAATAGGATGTGCGATCAGAAAAACCTGTCCGGAGGCCAGGTTCCACCCAAAGCGCAACCCGACCGTCTGTCGCCGCGGGCTTGCCGGCAGGCCGCCGGTGCCCAGACTGTGCGCCAATGAAATCACGCCCTCTTCTCACCGGCGCGGTTCTGTTGGCCGCCTCCACCCTCAATCTCGCCGCGACCTCGGCGATCACCAAGGAGTCCGTCACGGCCGAGCGGATTGCCGCCGAGTCCGCCAAGGCCAACGCCTTTTTCGACCGCGTCTTCGACGAGGGGGTGGACCGCAGCCCGATTGCGCAGGGTTACCTCGGCCTCAAGAAGGACCACGACAAGTGGGACGACTTTTCGGAGCAGAACCGGCTGGAGGAGTTCCTCATCACCGTGCGGGATCTCGCCGAGCTCCAGAAGTCCGTCAATTTCGACCTGCTGGATGCGCAGACCCAAATGAGTTACCGGCTGTTCGTCGCGCAGGCCGAGCTGGCCATCGAGGGCTGGAAGTGGCGCAACCACGACTACACCTTCTCCCAGATGGGCGGGCAGCACACCGACGCGCCGGCCTTCCTCATCAACTTCCATGCGGTGGACAACGTGGCCGACGCCCGCGCCTATGTGACGCGCCTGCGGGCGATGCCGGCGATGTTCGCCCCGCTCATCGCCCGGGCCGAGGCCCAGGCGGCCCGGGGCATCCTGCCGCCGAAGTTCGTGTTCCCGCTGCTCATCGAGTCGTGCCGCGAGATCATCAGCGGCGCGCCGTTCGAGGCGAAGGACACCAGGAGCGCGCTGCTCGAGGATATTGAAAAGAAGACCGCCGCGCTCAAGGACGCCGACGAGGCGACCAAGGCGCAGCTCATCGCCGACGCTCGCGCGGCTCTGCTCGAGGCCGTGAAGCCCGCCTACGAGCGGCTGATCGCGCTGTTCGAGGCGCAGGAGAAGGTCGCGACCGACGAGGACGGCGTGTGGAAGCTGCCCGAGGGGCGCGACTACTACGGCTTCAAGCTGCGTTCGCACACGACCACGGCGCTGGGCGCCGACGAGATCCACGAGCTCGGCCTGCGCGAGGTCGCCCGCATCCACGCCGGCATGAGGGAGATTGCGAGGAAGACCGGGTTCAAGGGCGAGCTGACGGCCTTCCTCAAGTTCATGCGCGACGACCCGCAGTTCAGTTTCCCGACGACCGACGAGGGGCGCGCCGCCTACATCGAGCGGGCCACCGGGATGATCAAGGCGATGGAGGCGCGGCTCGACGAGTTCTTCGGCGTGAAGCCGAAGGCCGGGCTCATCGTGAAACGGGTCGAGCCGTTCCGCGAAAAGGGCGAGGCCGCCGCCTCCTACGAGCAGCCGTCGGCCGACGGCGCGCGGCCCGGCATCTACTACATCAACACGCTCGACATGCGCGCGCTGCCGATCTGGGAGATGGAGACGCTGGCCCACCACGAGGCCATCCCCGGCCACCACATGCAGATCGCCATCGCGCAGGAGCTGGAAAACATGCCCAAGTTCCGGAAATTCGGCGGCTACACGGCCTACGTCGAGGGCTGGGCGCTCTACGCGGAGTATTTTCCGAAGGAGTTCGGGTTCTACGCGGATCCCTACCAGGATTTCGGCCGCCTGTCCGACGAGTTGCTGCGCGCCGTCCGGCTCGTGGTGGACACCGGGTTGCACGCGAAGAAGTGGACGCGCCAGCAGGTGATGGACTACTTCGCCGCCAACACGGCGGCGTCGGAGCGTGAGATCTTCTCCGAGACCAACCGCTACATCGTCTGGCCCGGCCAGGCCTGCTCCTACAAGGTCGGCATGCTCAAGATCCTCGAACTGCGCGAGCAGGCGAAAAAGGAGCTAGGCGCGAAGTTCGACCTGCGCGCCTACCACGACCTCGTGCTGAAGAACGGCGCCCTGCCGCTGGACCTGCTCGAGGAAAACGTCCGCGCCTGGATCGCGAAAGCCCAGTAGGGCCGGTCTTCGACCGGCCGGGTTTGCCCGCAAATAACGCGAATGAACGCGGATGAATTCCGGAATCAGAAACCACGGATCTGTAAACGCGGAGACCACGGAGCACGCGGAGGGAAAACCATGAATGTCCCGGCAAAAACGAGCCGATGCGCAAAAGCGCTGTTCGTGGCTTTCACCGTGGCGATCCAGGCGGGGTGTCAGTCGGGGCTGGTTTCGGAGGCGGTGGACCCGGCCAGGGCGCTCGCGGGGCCCTACGCGCTGCGGCTTGCGCTGGACCGACCGGTGGCTTCGCCCGGCGAGACAGTGCTGGTCTCGATCGAGTTCGAGAACACCGGCCCGGGCGACCTGTGGATTCCGCGTCAACGGGAGGTGTTTTTCGGCTACGAGCAAAAGAGCGAGTTCGGCGAGGCCTCGGCGGAAGAATGGCAGTCCTCCTGCGACGGCCTCGAATACGTGAGGGTGAAGCCGGGCCGGAGGGTGAAATACGAAAAGGATTTTCCGGTGCCGGCGCAGTATGGCGAGATCGGGATTTTCATCACCGCGAACCGCGAAGTGAAGGTGCCGCTGACCGTTGTGCGAAAGGAGCCGAAGGCCGTGGTCCCGGTTGCGCCACCACGCGCGGCCGGTTCCGGCTGAATCGGCCGTCGCCGGCTGGGGCTTGGGCGAAGCGGTTCGGCGGGACCGGGCTTTGGCCGGGCGCCGAATTTCGCCGGTCGCGCTCCGGCCGGTCCCAGACCGGCCCTACTTCAATTCCAGTTCGCGGAACAGCCAGGCCAGGCGGTCGGCGGCGACTTCGGGCGGGTGCAGGCCGTGGTCGGCGGCGTAGGTGGCCATGTGCTTGCGCGGGCCGGCGGCGGCGTAGAACTCGGCGGCTTCCTCGGCGGTGACGTAGAAATCCTTGTCCGCAAACTGGAAGAAGACGGACGCCGGCGCAAGCCGCGGCACGAAGAGCACGGGGTCGATGGCGGCGAGCTGGGCCTTGTAGGCGGCGAGATCCTTGGGCTGCTGGCGGAAGAGGAACCAGTCTTCGAAGTGCGGCGTGGGCGCCATGAACACGCAGGTCCGGGCGCGGCGGTCGAGCGCCTCGGCCATCATGCCATACATCGCGCCGAAGTCGTGGCCGACCAGCGCGACATGCGTGGAGTCGATGCCCGGCTGTGCCAGCAGCAGGTCCATGGCGCGGCGCAGTTCGATGACCTGCCGGATGGCGTGGGCGTGATCCTCCTCGGGGATGCGGTTTTTATACCAGTCCGGCTCGGCCCACATGCCCTCGACCAGCAGCGACACCACGCCGCGGCCGGCGAGTGCGACGGCTTCGTCGAGAAACTGCGTGCGGTTCGTCGTGGCGGGCTCGCCGAGCCAGTGGACGTAGAGGATGGCGGCGTGCGAACCGTCGCCGGCGGCCGGGGTGACGAGGTAGGCCTTCACGGGTTTGTCGGCGGGCGTGAAGGTGAGGTCGCGCACGAGGGCGGCGCCGCGCGCCTCGCGTCCGGCCTCCTGCACGTTGAACGGGGCGGAGCGGTCGTAGGCGAAGAGGCCGGCCGGGATATCGGCGGCGAGGGCGGAGACGGAGGACAGAAGACAGAGGAGGGAGGACAGACGACGGAGAGCGGAGGACGGCAACGGCAGGCGTTTCATGAGGGTTGCCTAGGGTAACACCGCGGGCTGGGCAATCCCGCTGCGATGGACGGCTGAATTATCACGACAGTATGCGAGATCGGATCGGCACCTGTTGTGGGCGGCGCGCTTGCGCGCGCCTCGGAATGGGCGAAGAGCGCGCGCAAGCGCGCTGCCCACACGAGGCAAACCTATGGTTTGCCCACTCGCCGCAGGTTGTCGCACACGATGGCGGCCGCGGCGGCGGCGTTGAGCGACTCGGCCCGGCCGTATTTCGGAACTGTAATATAATACGTTACAGTTGGCCGGACCGCATCCGAGAGGCCGCGGCCCTCGCTGCCGATGACGACAACCGCGTCGCGCAGGGGCTGGAGCGTGTGGACGTCGTCGCCCTGCAGGTCGCAGCCGAGCACCGGAACGCCGGCGCCGTTGAGGGTTTCGGCCAGCGGCACCGTGTGGACCGCGACCCGGGCGAACGAGCCCATGCTGGCGTTGATGACCTTCTGCGAAAACAGGTCGGCGCAGTCGGGCGAGAGCAGCACGCGGTCAAGCGCGAACCAGTCGGCGATGCGCAGGAGCGTGCCGACGTTGCCGGGGTCCTGGATGCCGTCGAGCGCGAGGGTGAGGCCGCGGTCGAGCGCGCCCGCGGCGAGCGGGGTGCGCGCGATCTTCCCCACGGCCAGCACGCTCGCCGGGGTGGGGTAGTGGCTGAGGCGCGCCATCTCGGCGGCGGTGACGGAGGTGATCTGGAGGCGGGGTGAGGGCACCCCGCCTCCACGGATCCAGTCCGCCGTCGCATAGATCTCGGCGAAGGGATAGTCCGCCGCGAGCAGCTCGCCCACGACCTTCGCGCCCTCGACCACGAAGAGCCCGAGCGCCTCGCGATGCTTCTTCTCCTGCAGGGAGCGCAGGCGGGCGATCTCGGCTTTGGTGAGGGGCATGGGGGCGAGCAAACAGGCGCGCGCGAAGTTTGGCAATCTGACACGCAGGGCGCACCGGCCCGGGGCGCCGAGAACATGATCGCGCCTGCGCGGCGGAGCGGGCCGCGCGCCGCCCTGCCCGGGAACGATGCGTTTTGTGACGGCCGGGTTTCGCGGCGGTTAAGATCCGGCGACGCGGACGGTCGCGCGTTGACCGCGGATTTGCGGCGGATGCAGGGTCGCGGCACCTTATGCAAACCACGAATCCCCGCGCGGGCCTGCCCGCCGTCCTTCTGTTTTTGCGCGCTGCGTTGGCGGCGCTTGCCCTCCTCGGTGGCTCCCTTTCCGCCCAACAAGCCGGTGCGCTCAGCGGCCGGGTGACCGACGCCTCGACCGGCCTCGCCCTCGCCGGCGCGCGCGTGACCCTGGCCGGCACCGGCCTCGAGACCTACACCGGCCCCTCCGGCGACTACAGCTTCGCCGGCGTGCCCGAAGGCGCCCGCACCGTGGAGGTGAACTACGTCGGCTATCCGACCGTCTCCCGCGATATCGAGGTCAACGGCGCCACGCGGCTCGATGTCGTCTTCAACGGCGAGACGGTCGAACTCGACAAGCTGGTGATCGAGGGCGCCGCGGTCGGCACGGCCCGCGCCATCAACCAGCAGCGCGCGGCCGCCACGCTCACCAACATCGTCGCCTCCGACGAGATCGGCAATTTCCCCGACCAGAACGCCGCCGAGGCCATCCAGCGCATCCCCGGGATTTCGCTCTACCGCGACCAGGGCGAGGGCCGCTACATCGTGCTCCGCGGCCTCAACTACACCTACACCTCCGTCAAGGTGAACGGCAGCTCCTTCGCCGGCGCCGACCTCGGCGAGCGCGCCACCGCGCTCGACGTGATCCCCGCCGACGCGCTCGCGGCCATCGAGGTCACGAAGGTTCCCACGCCCGACATGGACGGCGAGGGTCTGGGCGGCCAGGTGAACATCCGCACCAAGAGCCCCTTCGAGGCCGACGGTCTCGCCGCCAGCTTCACAGCGCAGGGCCAGTATGCCGACCAGAGCGGTGAAACCAGCGGCAAGTTCAACGGCTACGTCTCGCAGCGCTTCGGCGCCGACAGGCAATACGGCCTGCTCATCTCGCCGACCTGGCAGTCGCGCAAGTTCGGCTCCCACAACTTCGAGAACGGCGGCGCCTGGGCCCCGCCCGACGACAACGGTACGCCGTTCTACACGATGCAGGAATTGCAGTTCCGCGATTACGTCATCACGCGCGACCGTTACGGCGTGAATGCCGTCTTCGAGGCCCGGCCCGACAGCGGCACCGTGTTCTGCCTGCGCGCCGGCTACAACCGTTTCACCGACACCGAGAGCCGCCACCTGACCATCTTCGACTTCACCGAGGGAAACCTCGACGAGGCCTCCGTCACCGCCGGCTCCGCCACCTACACCGGTCTGCGCCGCTACGGCCGCCGCCTGCGCATTCGCGAGAAGGACCAGGAGGTCGCCACGGTCTCCGCCGGCGGCGAGAAGCAGTTCGGCGCCTGGAAGCTCGACTGGCAGGCCGGCCACACCAAGGGCGAGGAACACCGCCCCGACGAGCTGACCGCGCGCTTCCGCCGCAACACCCGCGACGCCACCATCCGCTACGACACGGCCGGCGCCTACAACGTCACCATCACCCAACTCGCCGGCGCGAGTTTCTTCGAGCCCTCCTCCTACGCTTTCCAGCGCGTGGACCTCGTGAACGAGGAAGGCACCGAGACCGAGGGCGACCTCGGTTGCAACGCCCGTTACGATTTCCCCGGGCGTCCGGCCTGGGTGAAGTTCGGCGGACTCTTCCGCGCCAAGGAAAAGGACTCCGAGGGCGAGGCGTATGAGCTCACGACCGCGCCCCCGACGTTCACCTTCGCCGCGCTCGCCGAGCCCGCCAGCGATTATCCCTACCTCCGTGTGCCGCGCATCAGCACCGCTGCCGTGCGCGAAGCCTACTACGCCAATCCCGGCGCCTTCACCGGCGACCGGGTGTTCGAGGACAGCGAGTTCGAGGACTTCTCGCTCGAGGAGGACGTGACCGCCGGCTACCTGATGGGCGGCACCACCTTCGGCCGGCTCAACGTCCTCGGCGGCGTCCGCGTGGAGCGCACCAAGTTCGGGACCACGGGCAACGAGCTCGACCTTGTCAACGAGACCGCCACCCGCCGCACCGCCTCGCGCAGCTACACCAACGTGCTGCCCGGCGCCCATTTCCGCTACGACGTGGACAAGAACCTCGTGCTCCGCGCCTCCTGGTCCAACTCGATCGCGCGGCCCGCGTTCGGCGACACCGCCTTCCGTTCGCTCGTCAACAGCGACGACCGCGAGATCACCCGCGGCAACCCGAATTTGGAGGCCCTCGAGGCCGTCAACTGGGATGCCTCGGTGGAATACTACCTGCCCTCGCTTGGCGTGCTCTCGGCCGCGGTCTTCCACAAGCAGATCGAGAACTTCTCCTACGAATACGAGGATCCGACTCCGCTCGTCATCAACGGCGACAGCTACGACCTGACGACCTACGCCAACGGCTCCGACGGTTCCATCACGGGCGTCGAGCTGGCCTGGCAGCAGCAGCTCCGCTTCCTGCCCGCGCCCCTCGACGGCCTTGGCGTGATGGCCAACGCCACCTTCCTCGACAGCGAGGCCACCTACCCGACGCGCCCCGGCGAGGACGTGCCCTTCATCGGCCAGAGCGACCGCACCGGCAACCTCGGCCTCACCTACGAAAAGGCCGGCCTCTTCCTCCGCCTCGCGCTCAACTTCCGCACCGAGCGCCTGCGCGAAGACGAGCCCCTCCGCGGCGCGGCCTGGCAGGACATCTATGTGGACGACTTCCAGCAGCT
This sequence comes from Verrucomicrobiota bacterium, assembly GCA_049322455.1. GTDB lineage: Bacteria > Verrucomicrobiota > Verrucomicrobiia > Opitutales > Opitutaceae > Lacunisphaera. The sequence continues at coordinate 207,081 of JBMOQY010000045.1, forward strand.
CGACCTCACCGCCCGCTACAAGCTCGGACGGAACTGGGAGCTCTACGGCGAGGTGCTGAACCTCACCGACGAGCCCTTCCGCGTCTTCAACAAGAGCGACAACGGCCAGGGCGACCGCCTCGTCCAGGTCGAGGAATACGGCTGGAGCGCCAACTTCGGCCTCCGCTGGAAACTCTGAGGCCGATCAGCATGCTCCGCCTCCGCCGATGAGACTTTTCCCCGCCTGCCTGCTCCTCGCCACCGCCGGCGTGCTCGCCGCCGGCGAACCGCGCGTCGTCCTGCCCGATCCCGACGCAATGAACCCGCCGCTCAAGCCGCGCGTCGTCACCGAGCCCGTGCGCCACGACACGGACGATCCGGCCATCTGGATCAACCGCGCCGACCCGGCGAAGAGCCTCGTGCTCGGCACCGACAAGGATGCGGACGGCGCGCTCTTGGTCTTCGGGCTTGATGGCAAAATCCGCCACGATCTCACGGTGCGGGCGCTCGACCGCCCCAACAACGTGGACATCGCCTACGACGTCATGGTCGGCGGGCAGAAGACCGACATCGCCGTCGTCACCGAGCGCTACGCGCACCGCCTGCGGGCTTACCGCCTGCCCGACATGACGCCCGTGGACGGCGGCGGCATCCCGGTGTTTGCGGGCGAGCTGGCGCGCGATTGCATGGGCATCGCGCTCTGGACGCGGCCGGCCGACGGCGCGCTGTTCGCCTTTGTGAGCCGCTCGGACTTCCAAGCCCCGCGCGAAGGCTACCTGCATCAATACCGACTCGTGGACGACGGCACCGGCACCCTGCGCGGCCTGCTCACGCGCCGCTTCGGTTCGTGGAGCGGGGCCAACGAGATCGAGGCGCTCGCCGTGGACCACGAACTCGGCTACCTTTACGCGGCCGATGAGACCTTCGGCGTGCGCAAATATCTCGCCGACCCTCTCGCCGAGGACGCCGAGGATCAGCTCGCCGTCATCGGACCGGCCGGCTTCGCCGAGGATCGTGAGGGCGTCTCGATCTACCCGACCGGTCCGGGCAAGGGCTACATCCTCGTCTCGAACCAGTCGGCCGACACGTTCCGGATCTTCCCACGCGAGGGCTCGCCCGGCAACCCGCACGAGCACCCGCTGCTGGCCAGCGTGCGCGTCTCGACGCTCGACAGCGACGGCAGCGACGTGACCAACGTGGAGCTGCCCGGCTTCCCCGGCGGCCTGTTCGTGGCGATGTCCACGGACCGGACGTTTCATTTCTACGCTTGGGACGACCTCGCCCAGGCCGCAGGACTGAAGTGAGGGCATCTGCGGGCTTTCAAAAGCGCCTCACTCGGGTAGGTTTCCGGGCATGAAACGCCTCGCCCCGCTGGTCGCCCTCGCGCTTTGCCTGAGCCTGTTGTGCCTGCCGCTGCTGGCGCAGTCGTCGGCCGGGCCCGAGGCGAAGAAGGGCAAGACACCGGGGGTCGAGCTGGCCACCCTGGCCACCCAGGTCACCGGCATCGCCATCTCGCCGCTGCTGGGCGTGAGCGTCATCGGGGCCTGGCAGTATTTCCGGGCCGAGACGCCTGAAGCCAAGACCGCCCTGCCGTGGTTCGCCAATCCGGCGTTCTGGGCCCTGGGCCTGCTCCTCGTCGCGGCGGTGGCGGCCAAGGATGCCGCCGGCGCGACGCTGCCGCCGGGCTGGAAGAAGCCGCTCGACATCCTCGAGACCATCGAGAACAAGGCCAGCGGGCTCGTCGCCGCGGGCGCGGTCATCCCGTCGCTGGTCACCTTCGGGTCCAGGCTCATCATGGATTCCGCCGGCTTCGGCGACACCGGTGTGATCCACACCGGCGGCCTGGCGATGCTGCCGGTCGCGGCCGTGGACGCGGGCTGGCTGCTGAGCCTGCTGATGGTGCCGCTGTCGGTCGCGGTGTTCGCGTTGGTGTGGCTCACATCGCACGCGATCAACGTGCTGATCCTCCTTAGTCCCTGGGGCGCGATTGATGCCGCCCTCAAGGCTGCCCGAGCCACGCTGCTCGGTCTGGTGACGGCGACCGCCTGGATCGATCCGGTGGTCGGCGCGACGCTGTCGGTGCTCATCATCGTCATCGCCTGGTTCACCGCCGGCTGGGCCTTCCGCCTGATGGTGTTCGGCTCGGTGTTCTGCTGGGATTTCTTCACGGTGCGGCGCCAGCGCTTCAAGCTCTACGCCGACGGCAACAAGCTCTTCACCGGTTCGGCCTTCGAGGGCGTGCCGGCCCGCACCTACGGCCGGCTGCACCAGGCCGCCGACGGCGCGCTGACGCTGAAATTCCGTCCGTGGCTGGTGTTGCCGGCGCGCGAAGTGCCGGTGCCGCGCGAGGGCCTCGTGGTCGGGCGCGGCCTGTTCTACTCCGAGGTGCTCGGGCACGATCCGAAAACGGACAAAAACCGCACCTTGCTGCTGCTCCCGCCGCGCTATCTCGGCCACGAGGAGCTGTTCGCGCGCACCTACCACATTTCGGGCACCTGCGAGGTCGGCCTGCGCCGCGCCTGGGGCTGGCTCAAGGAGGCGATGGGTTGCAGCGCGCGCCAGACCGCGCCGGTCACGGCATGATGGTGTTCCGTGCTGCAGCGGGGGCGGCGATCCCGGGCGGTCGTCCGCTCACTTTTCCAGGAACGCCCCGAGGGCTTCGAGCTTCTCGGCCCAGTAGGCCTTCATTTTTTCGGCGGCCTCGGGGGAGGGGAGCTTGCCGTGCTGGGGCACGACCTGGCACTTGAGCGGGCCCTTGGGCCAGAAGTTGACGCTGAGCAGGCTGTCGTCGGCCCAGAGGATGCGGATGGACTTGTGCGGGGTGGCCTTGCGGATGGTGAGCGGTGTGCGGGGCAGCCACTGCTCGCGCAGCGGGGCTTCGCGCCAGGCGGCGAAGGCCCGGTCCACCGGCGCGGCGATGGTCTTGGCTACGCTGATCTCGAAACCGTCGGCCTGCTGGTGTTTCAGGCGCAGACCGCGGGCCTGTTCGTAGCCGACGGTCACCATCTGGCACCACCAGTCGGCGAGGCGGTGGGTGCGCTGCAGGCGGCGGGCGATCTCCTTGTGGGGCAGCTTGGCGGCGCCGGCTTTGTCCAGCAGGGTGAACCACTCGGACCAGGTCCGACCGGTCGCCTTCTTGACGGCGGGTGAGCCGATACCGCCGTATTTTTCCGCCGCGCGCTTCATGGTGACGCCTGCGAGCTTAATCCCCGGGCGGCCGGTCTCAAGCCGCGATGACAATCTTTTTGATTCCGGTCTCCGCCGAAATTGCTACGGTGCCAGCCATGAGCGACGAGAACGCGCCCAAGCTCCGACTGAAGCCCAAGCTGTCAGCCGACCCCGCCGCCGCTCCCGCCGCTCCCGCCGCTCCCGCCGCTCCCGCCGGTCCGGCCCCGGCGACTCCCTCCGAGCCTGCCCCTGCGCCGGCGACCCCGGCGGCCGCCGCTCCTGCGTCCGTCCCGGAATCTCCCAAGCTGGTGCGGCTCAAGCCCAAGCTTTCGTCCGGGCCTGCCCAGGAAACCGCAGCGTCCGCAGCGCCGGCGGCGGAGACCCCGCCGGCACCAACTCCGGCCGTGCCTGCTCCGTCGGAGTCCGCTCCCCCGGCTGCCGCGCCCGCCCCGGTGCGGCTCAAGCCGAAGCTGACCGCACCGCCGGTCGAGGCCGTGGCCCTGCAACCCACCTCCGCCCCCGCCGCTCCGGAGGCGGCGCCCCCGCCGCCTGTCGCGGCTCCGGAGGCGGCTTCGTCCGCCGAGCCGGCAAAACCCAAATTCAGCTTCAAGCCCAAGTCAGCCGCCCCGCAGCCGGCGGCCGCGCCTGCCGCGGCGACCGGCCCTGTGCCGCCTCCGACCGCCGCCGCCGGTCCTGCTGGCACCGAGCCACCGGTGTTGAACGCGCCACCGCCACCGATTTCCAAGCCCGTCGAAACCGATCGCGGCGAGCAGGGCGAACCGGGCGAGATCACCGCCATGCGCAAGGCCTCGGGTGCGCCGTTTCCGCCGCCGCCGGGCGGGGGGGGCAAGTTTCCGCCGCCGCCGGGCCTGAAACAGGCCCTGGCCGAGGCCTCCCGCGAAGCGGAGGAGGGCGGCAAGACGCCGTCGCGCGCCGGCGGCAGGAAGAAGCTCGTGCTGCTCGCCGGTGGCGGCCTGGCGGCCGTGCTCGTGCTGGGCGGAGGTTTCTTCGCCTATCTGAAATTGACCGAGGAACCGCCGTCCCCGCCTCCCAAGCTTTCCGCCAAACCCACGACCCCGCAGGGCCAGGCCGTGGAAAAGACGCACAACGTGGTCGATCAGGCCAAGGCTGCGGTGGCGGAACCGGTCAACGAGGTGCTCGCGGCCGACCAGCCGGCCACCCCGCCTGCCGCCACCGCCACCGAGCCCAAACCCGCGGCGACAGCCGCCACCCCGGCGGTCGAGCCTGTGCCCGCTTCCGAGCCGGCGAAGCCCGCCGCCCCGCCGCCGCCCCCGCCCGCCAGCGTCGCCTTCCGGGCGTGGGTCGAAAACCTGCGGATCAGCGGTCTGCGCGGCGGCGCCAACCCGCGGATATTCATCGGCGGCACGGCCTACCAGAAGGGCGACCTGATCAACCCGCAGCTCGGCATCATCTTCGAGGATTACAGCGAGACCACACGCATCATCACGTTCCGCGACAAGACCGGCGCCAAGGTCGCGCGCAAGAACTGAGGCGCGCCTCAGCCGCCGAGGGCGGAGCGGACGCTGCGCAGCAGGGCGGGGTCGGTCGCGATGGCCAGCACGCCGTTGACCACGAACTGCACGCCCATGCTCATGATGAGGAAGCCCATGATCTTCGTCATGGCGCTCACGCCGACCGGGCCGATGAAGCGCACCAGTCCGCCCGACATGCGGAGCACCACGTAGGTGATGAGCGCGACCGTGACGATGCCGGCGATGATCGCCAGGTAGTCCGTCCAGCCGGTGGCCAGCGAGGTGAAGCCGAGCGTGACGGCGATCGAGCCGGGGCCGCTGAGCATGGGCATGGCGAGCGGGGAGAAGGAGATGTCCACCTTGCGGCGGGCGGCCTCGCGCTCCTCGGCGTCGGAGGGCGAGTCGTTGCGCGGCGCGCGGAGCATGCCCATGCCGATGCCCGTGAGCAGGATGCCGCCGGCGATGCGCAGCCCGGGGATCGAGATACCGAAGAAATTCATGATGAACGTGCCGCCCACGAGGAAGCTGACGAGGATCGCCACCATGTAGATACAACCCTTGCGCGCCTGTTCGCGCCGCCGCTCCTCGCTGTCGCCCTCGGTGATGGCCAGGAAGGTCGGCCCGGCGGAGAGCGGATTGATGATCGGCAGCAGGCCGATCAGCGTGCCGAGGTAGATGCCCCAGAGATGGAGGAGGTTCGACATGCAGAATCGTTCTCGTTCTCCTATGCGTGATCGCTCTCCAGGCTCAACCTCCGATTAAGTGAACGGATAGCGCGAACGAGGAGGATGCCGCCTACCACACATCCACGGGGCCCTTCGGCACGGGGATGGCGTCGCGGCGCAGCACCGCCGGATCATCGGGATCGCGCATGAAGGAGGCGACCATCGGGCTGAGGCGGAATTGCGGGAGCAGCTCGCCGCGCTCGTCGAGGAACTGCGCGCGCCACTGCTCGTAGTTCGCCAGCAGCGCCTCGAATTCGGCGCGGGTGGCGAACCGGGTGACCCCCTTCTTGAACTCCTTCGCCGGGCCGAAGCGCTTGGCATACCAGGCGGCGGGCTTGCGGAAGAGACGGCAGCCGAGCTCCTCGCCGAAGACCGCGATCATCAGGTCGAGGTGGCGGCGCATCACCTGCGCCCGCTCGGCATAGCCGGCTTCGGGGCGCACCTCGCCGGTCCGCAGGTAGTGCCGGGTGTCGCGGAAGATCCACGGGTTGTAGAACGCGCCGCGGCCGATGCTCACGCCGGCGCAGCCGGTCTCGCCGAGCATGTGCTTCGCCGCCGCGGGCGTGGTGACGTCGCCGTTGCCGATGACCGGGATGGATTTCACGGCTTCGACGACGGCGCGGATGCCGGCGAGGTTGACGGTGCCGCCGAAGCCCTGCGCACGGGTGCGGCCGTGCACGAAGATGGCCGCGACACCGACGTCCTCCAGCACGCGGGCGAGCTCAGGCGCGGTGAGGTTGTGCTCGTCCCAGCCGAGGCGCATCTTGGCGGTGACGGGGATCTTCACGGCCTCGACCATGCCGCGCACGAGGGCGGCCGTCTTCCGGAGTTCGGTCATCATGGCCGAGCCGCCGCCGACGTTGACGACCTTTTTCACCGGGCAGCCCATGTTGATGTCCACGGCGGCGATGCCGAGCGATTCGACCAGGAGCGCCGCGTCGCGCATCTCCTCCGGCACGGAGCCGAAGAGCTGCACGGAGAGGAGTTTCTCGGCCGGGCAGGTGCGGATGAGCTGCAGGCCGCGCGGATTCCTTTCGAGGAGCGAGCGGGCGTTGACGAGGTCGGTGGTGGTCCAGTCCACGCCGCCGATCTCGCGCACGACGAGCCGGAAGGGCAGGTTGGTGTAGCCCGCCAGCGGCGAGAGGAAGAGGTTCGACGCGAACTCGTATCGCCCGATGCGCATGATGCGGGTGGATCAGCGCGCGGCGACGGCGCGCCGCAGGCGGCGGAGCGCCTCGGTGAGCGTGGCGCGCGGGCAGCCGAAGTTGAGGCGGACGAATTTTCCGGCGGGCGCGCCGTATTGGACGCCGTCGGCGAGGCCGACGCCGTGCTGCTCGAAGAAATAGCCGGGGTTGTTCGAGCCGAGCGCCGACACGTCGAGCCAGGCGAGGTAGGTCGCCTCGCAGGGGGTCATCGTGATCATCGGCAGATGTTCCCGGAGAAAGGCGGCGAGGAGGTCGCGGTTGCCGCGCAGGTAGGCGAGGAGCGCCTGGCGCCAGGGTTCGCCGTCGCGGAACGCGGCCTCGCAGGCGGCATAGGAGAGGGGGTTCATCTCGGGCACGATGCCGGCGCCGGCGCGGGCAAACTGCGCGCGGAGCTTCGCGTCGGGGATGACGGCGAAGGAGCAGCCGAGGCCGGCGATGTTGTAGGTCTTGCTCGGGGCCATCAGGGTGATGGAGCGCGCGGCGAGATCGGCGGAGAGAGCGGCGGTGGGGCTGTGCGGGAGGTCGTCGAGGATGAGGTCGCAGTGGATCTCATCGGACACGAGCACGAGGTTGTGTCGCGTGCAGAAGGCGGCGACCTGCTCCAGCTCGGCGCGCGTGAAGACGCGGCTCACGGGGTTGTGGGGGCTGCAGAGGAAGAAAACTTTTGTGCGCGGGGTGACGGCGCGCTCCATGGCGGGCCAGTCGAACTCGTAGCGGCCGTCGGCGCGCGGAGCAAGCGGCACGCAGAGGGTCTCGCGCCCCTGGTTGGTCGGCGCGCTCATGAAGGGCGGATAGACCGGCGTGGCGGTGAGCACGGCGTCGCCGGGCTCGCCGAGGGCGCGGGCGGCAAGGTTGAGACCGGTGACGAGGCCGGGAATCCAGACGATCCAGTTGGATTCGATCTTCCAGCCGTAGCGCCGGGCGCAGTAATCCACCGTCGCTTCGACCAGCGTGGGCAGGGGGCCGGCATAGCCGAAGACCCCGTGGTCGGCGCGCCGGTGCAGGGCGGCGATGACGGCGGGCGGGGAGGCGAAATCCATGTCGGCCACCCAAAGCGGGAGCACGTCCCGGCCGGCGTATTTGCGCCACTTGCGGCTGTCGCTGTGGGCACGGTCAATCACGGTGTCGAAGTCGAAACTCATGGGCGAAGGCGGATGATTGAAGCCGCGTGGCCGGGGCTAGCCACGTAAAAAGTGCCGGCGGGACGGACTTTCCCGGTCAGCGGGTCGCACAGCGGGCCGAAATTTCCCACCCCGGGTGCGCGCGCTTGCCGCAAGTTGCGAGGCTTTCGCGGGTTGTGTCTGCCGCAAGGGCCGGCATGCGCGATGCACGGGGCCTGACAACGCAACCCACTACCACAGGAGAAACCCATCATGAACCGCCTCATCCGTTATACCTATCCGCGCAGCGCGAGCCTGATCCCGGCGCTCGCGAACCGCAGCCCGTGGGCCGCGCTTGAGTCCGAGATGGACCGCCTGTTCGAGTCCGCCTTCGGCGATTTCGCCGCCCCGGCCTTCGCTCCCCGCTTCCCCGTGGATCTCTACGAGGACAAGGACAACACCTACGTCCGCGCCGAACTCCCGGGTGTGAACCGCGACGCCATCAACGTCGAGATGGTGGAGGGCTACCTGAACATCAGCGCCACCCGCAAGGACAAGGACGAGACCTTCAGTCTCAACCGCTCGATCTCGATTCCCGAGGCCGTGCAGGCCGACAAGGTCACGGCCGCCTACGAGAACGGCGTGCTGACCGTCACCCTGCCCAAGCAGGAGCAGGCCAAGCCGCGCAAGATCAACGTCTCGGTCAACTGATCGGGCCGGTGTGCATCCCCTCGTTCCAACCCTTCAACCAGGAGAAATCACCATGAGCATTCTCAACCAGATCGTTCCCCGGCTTTCGCGCACGCTGGCCCGCCAGTCTGACGAGGCCCAGCCGGTCGCCGCCGAGCCCGAGTTCACCCTCAAGCCGGCCTACAAGATCACGGAAACCAAGGAGGCGTGGGGCCTCACCGCCCATCTGCCCGGCGTGACCAAGGAAGGCCTCGAACTCACCGCCGAAGAAGGCCGCATCACCATCCGTGGCCGTCGTCAATGGACGAAGCCGGAAGGCTGGACCGCGGTCTATCGCGAGTCCGTGGATGCCCCCTATGAGCTTGTGCTCGAGCACGACAACACGGTGGATGCCGACAAGATTCATGCCGAGTTCAAGGACGGCATGCTCCGGGTTTCGCTGCCCAAGACCGAGGCGGTCAAGCCCCGGGCGATCGCCGTGAATTGAGGCATTTTGTGCCGAGGCGAATCTGCGTGGTTTTCGGCACAGGATAAGCTGCTGACGCCTTAAGCAATCCGGCGGCTTAGGGGTAGGCCGCCGGGTGACCTGCCCGCCGCAAGCGGGCAAATCGCCGGGAGCCTGTTTACAGGCCCCGGCGGTTTCCTTTTTGGGTGGGGTGGGGCGGGGTCGCAAGATACGGCCTCACGGATTTTTCGAGCTGGTTCAGATACCACGGCGCTTTCTCAGCCTTGGATCGAGATGGAGCCGGGGTGCCCTCGCCCCGGGGATGGGAAGGCCGGCCCGAGGGCGGGCCGGCTCCAGATAGGCTGCGACCCCGCCCAGCGGCTCACTTTTCCGCCGGTTTCTCCGGAATCAGCACCGAAGCGAGGACGGAGGCAGTCAGGATGGTGGCGATGATGGACAGCGACCAGCCGATCGGGACATGGAACTCGAAGTAGGTGGCGAGCATCTTGCAGCCGACGAACACCAGGATGACCGCCAGCCCGATGTTGAGATAGCGGAAAAGCCGCATCACGCCCGACACGGCGAAATACAGCGAGCGCAGGCCGAGGATCGCGAAGATGTTCGACGTGAAGACGATGAATTCGTTCCGCGTGATGGCGATCACGGCCGGGATGGAGTCGAGGGCGAACATCACGTCCGTCGTCTCCACGACGAGCAGGACGATGAACAACGGGGTGGCGTGCAGCCGGCCCGGCGTGCGGGTGAAGAACTTCCCGCCCTCGAACTGGCTGCTGACCGGCACCCAGCGCCGGGCGAGCTTCACGGCGGGATTCTTTTCCGGGTCGAAGCCATCCTCCTGCTTCGGGATGGCGAGCTTGATGCCGGTGTAGATGAGGAAGGCGCCGAAGACGTAGATGATCCAGTGGAACCGGTTGATCAGGGTGACGCCCGCGAAGATGAAGATCGCGCGCATCACCACCGCGCCGATGATGCCCCAGAACAGCACCCGGTGCTGGTAGCGCGGCTCCACCCGGAAATACTGGAAGATGACGATGAACACGAAGACGTTGTCCACGCTCAGGCAGAGCTCGATCAGGTAGCCGGTGAAGAATTCCAGCGCGGGCTTGCTGGTCGCGGTGGCGGGCATCTGGAAGGCCACGAGGAGGTTGAAGGCCATCGCCAGGACGAACCAGACCGCGCACCAGGCCAGCGCCTGCTTCAGCGAGACCTCCTCCGCCTTGCGGTTGAGCACGCCCAGGTCGAGCGCGAGCATCGCCGCGATGAAGGCGAGGAAACCGGCCCAGGCCCACCAGGGCATGGCGCTGAACATGGTGGCGATTGGCAGGGTCATGAGCCGCGGAGTCTGGGCGGGCGGGCGCGCCCGGGGCAAGCGGGATTGGATTGCACGCGCCGCCGGTTTTTGGAGGCGCGCCCCCGCGCCGAAATCTTTGACAAGGGGGCGGGGGGCGGTTGAGTGGCCGGTCCGCATGCAACACCTCCGTCACTTTCTGCTTCTCGCCAGCCTGGCCGCCTGCGCGATCGCGCAGGACAACGGTTCTGCCGCCGCGCCGGCCTCCGGATCCGGCCCGGACCCCGCCACACAGGCCGCCGCCGCGGTCGCCTCCGGCTACGCGGCCCCGCAAACGCCGGACTTTCTCGAACACCTGGTGGACCTGATCCTCGAAGCCTTCGACATCCGCAGCAGCGGCAACACCGCGACGCACTACGCCATCGCGCTGCTCATCACCCTCGTCGCCTACGTGCTGCGGCGCGTGGTCACCGTCTTCATCTTCGGCTTCTTCAAACGCCTGGCCGCCCGCACCGAGACCACGCTCGACGACAAGCTCTTTCCCGCCCTCGAGGGCCCGGTGAAGGCCGTGATCGTCGTCGTCGGCACCGTGGCGTCGATCAAGGTGCTCAAGCTTTCGCCGACGGCCGACCAGACGCTGGGCTACGCCTACACCGCCGCGTTCTCGCTCGTGCTGTTCTGGGGGTTCCTGCGCGCCTTCAACACCGTGCTCGATCATCTGCAGGGCGTGGCGAAGGAGAAGCAGCTCGGCCTCGCGCCGTTCATGCCGTGGATCAAGAAAACGCTGCTCACGATCGTCTTCGTGTTCGGCGTGCTGCTGATCGCGCAGAGCCTCGGCGCCGATGTGAAGGCCTTTCTCGCCGGCCTGGGCATCGGCGGACTCGCCTTCGCCCTCGCGGCGCAGGACACCATCGCCAACATCTTCGGCTCCGTTGTCGTGGCCATCGACCAGCCGTTCAAGATCGGCGAGACCATCCGGATCGCCGGCAACGTCGGCCTGGTCGAGGACATCGGCCTGCGCTCCACCAAGCTCCGGCTGGTGGACAAGTCGCTCATGGTGATCCCCAACAAGACGGTCGCCGGCGAGGCCATCACCAATCTCTCGCGTTTCACGGCGCGCCGCGTCGAACAGGTCTTCGGGCTGACCTATGACAGTCGGCCGGAGCAGCTCGAGGCGATCGTGGCCGAGATCCGCCGGCTCATCGACGCCGAGCCCGAGGTCAACCCTGCCGACACGCAAGTCTGGTTCCGCGACTTCAGCGCCTCGTCGCTCGACCTGTGGGTCGTCTATGTCGTGAAGGATCCCGACTTCGTGAAGCACATGGCCCTGCGCCAGAAGCTCAATCTCGCCATCATGCGCGCCATCGAGGCGCGCGGCCTGGCCTTCGCCTTCCCGACGCAGACGGTGCACGTGGCGTCGCTGCCGGAGCAGAAGGCCTGAGCACGCCTGCCGGAGCCGGGACGCCCTCGTCCCGGTTTACCTGGGATGTCAGCCCACCCCGCGGGGCGGGAGTGCCCCGGCTCCAAGGAGCGACAGCTCAATCCAGCGTCTGCCGGTAGCGCTTCACGCCCACGGCCATCGCGGCGACGAGGAACACCAGCAGCGGCCACAGGTGGGGGGCGATCTCGGCCACGCCGTTGCCCTTGAGCAGGATGCCGCGCACGATGCGCAGGAAGTGCGTGAGCGGCAGGCAGGAGCCGATCCATTGCGCCCACTCGGGCATGCCGCGGAACGGAAACATGAAACCCGAGAGCAGGATCGACGGCAGGAAGAAGAAGAACGCCATCTGCACGGCCTGGAGCTGGTTCCTGGCCAGGGTGGAGAAGGTGATGCCCATCGCCAGGTTGGCCGCGATGAAGAAAAACGCGATGAGGTAGAGCAGCGGCAGGCTGCCCACCATCGGCACATCGAAGAGGAACTTCGCGGCCAGCAGGATGAGCGTCACCTGCACGTAGCCGACTATGATGTAGGGCAGGATCTTGCCGACCATGACCTCGAAGGGCCGCACGGGCGTCGCGAGCAGGTTCTCCATCGTGCCGCGCTCGCGCTCGCGGGTGATGGCCAGGCCCGTGATGATGACCATCGTCATCGTGAGCACCACGCCCATGAGGCCGGGCACGACGTTGTATTGGGTGATGTTGTCGGGGTTGTAATGGGCGTGGATGCGGAAATCCACCGGTCCCTCCCGCGCGCGCAGCCGCGCGAGCGGCCCCGGCAGATCGCGGTCGAACACGCGTTCCGCCAGGGCGCGGGTGGCTGCCACGGCGGGACCGACGGCGGCCGGATCGGTGGCGTCGGCCTCGATCAGCACGGCGGGCCGCTCGCCGCGCAGAAGCAGCCGGCTGAAATCCTCCGGGATGTTGACGACGAACTGCACCGCGCCGAGCTGCAGCAGCCGGTGCGCCTCGGCCTCGGTGGCGGCCTCGCGCACGAAGGAGAAGTAGCCGCTGTTCTTCAGCGCGGCCACGAAGGTGCGGGCGAACGGCCCCTGGTCGGCCGCGCGGACGGCGGCCGGCAGGTGCTTCGGGTCGGTGTTGATGGCGAAGCCGAAGAGCGTGAGCTGCAGCAACGGGATGCCGACCATCATGCCGAAGGTCACGCGGTCGCGTTTCATCTGGATGAACTCCTTGAGCACGACGGCCCAGAGGCGGTGGAAGGTGAAGCGCCTCATTGGAAATTGTCCTCCGCGCGGTCCATGAGGCTGATGAACACGTCCTCCAGGCTGGAGGTGATCCGCCGGCACTCGTGTTGCGGCGTGCGCACGGCGGCGATGGCCGATTCCAATGACGCCGGGTCATGGCCGCTCACGTGCAGGGTGTTGCCGAAGGCCACGACCTGTTCGACACCCGGACGGCCGCGCAGGGCCGCGGCGATCGCGGCCAGGCCGGGGCCGCCCAGGCTCCAGGTCGCCAGGCGCGCGGCGGCGAGCACCTCGGGCAGCGTGCCGCGCGTGAGCAGGCTGCCGTAGGCGAGGTAGGCGAGGCGGTGGCAGCGCTCGGCCTCGTCCATGTAATGCGTGGTGATGAGCACGGTGAGCCCCTCGGCGGCGAGGCGGTGGATCTCGTCCCAGAAGTCGCGGCGGGCCTTGGGGTCCACGCCGGCGGTGGGCTCGTCGAGCAGGAGCAGTTGCGGCGTGTGGATGAGCGCGGCGGCGAGGGCGAGGCGCTGCTTCCACCCGCCGGAGAGTTCGCCGGCGAGCTGGCGGCTGCGGTGGGCGAGGCCGAGGCGCTCGAGGCTCTGCTGGACCGCGGCGCGGCGGTCCGGCACCGCGTAGATGCGGGCGATGAAGTCGAGGTTTTCGCGGATGCTCAGATCCTCGTAGCAGCTGAACCGCTGCGTCATGTAGCCGACGTGGCGTTTGATGTCGGCCTGCTGCGTGCGCAGGTCGTAGCCGAGGCAGGTGCCGGAGCCGGCGTCGGGCGTGAGCAGCCCGCAAAGCATGCGGATGAAGGTGGTCTTGCCCGAGCCGTTGGGTCCGAGGAAGCCGTAGATCTCGCCGCGCTTCACCTGGAGGTCGATGGCGTTGACGACCGTCTTCGCGCCGAAGCGCTTGGTCACGCCGGTGACATCGATGGCAAATGGTGAGGCAGCTTCCGGCATGTTCAGGGGGTCAGCCCGAGCATCGCGAAGGATCCGAGCAGGATGGGCATGGCGGTCATGCGACCGGATTCTTCGTTGCGCTTGGCATGACAGGTCCGGGGGGTGTCAGCGGATCGGCGTCACTTCCGCCGGCTGGCCGGGATGGAGGTCGCGGGCGGCGGCCGGATCAAAGGTCGCCTCGACCATGAAGACCAGCTTGGCCCGGTTCTCGCGGTTGTAGAGGACGGGCGGCGTGTATTCAGGTTTGGGCGAGAGGTAGCTGATGCGGGCTTCGAGGGGGGTGTCGCGGCCGGAGAGCCCGACGCGCACCGGATCGCCGGCCTTGAGCGCGCCGAACCCGGCCTCGGGCACGAAGAAACGGACCCTGATGTTTTCGGGTGGCAACAGCGAGATCACGGGTGCGCCGGCGGCGACAAACTCTCCTTCCCGGTAAAGCGTGTCGTAGATCAGGCCGTCGCGCGGGGCGGACAGGCTTTTCTGGGCGACCGCCCAGCCGGCGCGGTCGAGGGCCGCCTGCGCGGCCTCCGCCTCGGCGGCGGCGGCGGCGATGACGTCGGCCCGCGCCCCGAGTCGGGCGGTGTCGAGCTGCGCGGCGAGCTCGGCGACGAGCTTGGCGGCGGCCTCCTCGTGCAGGCGCGCACGGTCGAAGTCTTCATCGGAGGCGACCTGGTTTGCGTGCAGGCGGGAGAGGCGGTGGAATTCGCGGGTGGCGAGTTCGGCGGCGGCGCGGGCCTGGGCGAGCCGGGCCTCGAGGGCGGCGAGTTCGGAGGGGCGCTGGCCCTTGCGCAGGTCGGCGAGGCGGGCCTGCGCGGAGCGGACGCGCTCGGCGGCCTCGCGCAGCGCGGCCGATTCGGCGCCCTGTTCGAGCGAGAAAAGCGGGGTGCCGGCGGTCACCCGGGCGCCCCGGGCGACGGTCAGTTTCTCGAGGCGGCCGGCGAGCGGCGACGCGAGGAGGACGAACTCGCCTTCCAGGTAGCCCTGATAGGGGGAGGGGCTGCGAGGGCCGCAGCCGGCGAGAAGCAGGGCGGCGGCGAGCAGCGCGGCATTAGCGGGGAAAAAGCTTTTCATGTTCTTTGCGGCCGGCGGGGGTGAGGAGACCGCCGAAAAAGAGGTCGATGGCGCGGGGCGGCACGTCGCGCGGGGCCAGCCCGAGACGGTCGAGCGTGGCCGGTTGGATCAGGCCTTGCATGGCCTGGAGGAGGAATTCCACGGCGAAGGCGCCGTCCACGTCGTCCCGCACCTTGCCGGCGAGCTTGCCCTCCTCGATGAAGCGACCGAAGACATAGGGGATGTTCCGCTGCCGCATCTCGACGGTGAGTTCGTAGAGGTCGGGGGCGAAGCGTTGGAGGTCGCGGAGGGTGCGCGGGTTCAGGAGCGCGAGCCGCTGCACCATGCCCTCGGCAAATCCGCGGAGTTTCTCGGAAAACCCGAGCTGGCGGTTGGCCAGCAGGGCGTCGGCATCGGCCCGGATCTCGCGGCCGAGCTGCTCGATCACGGCGCGCATGATCTGCTCCTTGCTCCGGAAGTGCACGTAGAGCGTCTTCTTGCTCATGCCCAGCTCGGCGGCGAGGTCGTCCATGGTGCAGGCGCAGTAGCCGTGCGTAAAGAAGTGCGCGCGGGCTTGGCGCAGGATGCGGGTGACGGCGGGATCCTCGGCGGAGACAGCAGGGGCGGAAGGCATTGGATTCTTTAGAAACCATAAACGTATTCATAGTTTCCTGCGTCAAGCCAGTTCTTTCGTGCCGGTGATTGCCTCGGTTGGGCGCACGCCTACCGTCGGCCGATGCCCATGGAGTCCAGCAACTTCAAGACGGAGATCCTGGCGGCCCTTGATAACAAGGATACCTCGCGGTTGAAGGCCCTGCTCGCCCGGGGGTTGCCCACGGACCTGGCACCGCTGCTGGCGGAACTTCCGGCCGGCCGGCTGGGGCAGCTCTTCCGGCATTGCTCACCCGAGTTGGCCGCGGCGGTCTTTGCCTGCCTGGAGCAACCGACGAAGGAGAAAATCCTCCGCACGCTGCCGCAGGCGCTGACAGCCGCCCTGCTGAATGCGCTGTCGCCGGACGACCGCACGGCATTCCTGCACCGGCTGCCGCTGGAGCTGTCGCTCCAGATCCTGGGCTTGCTGTCACCGGAGGAGCGGCGCATTTCCGAGGAGCTGCTGGCCTATCCGCCGCACAGCGTCGGGCGGATGATGACGCTCGATTTTGTGACCGTGCGGCCGGAGTGGACCGTGCGGGAGGCGCTCGACTACATCCGCCTCCATGGCGTGGACCGCGAGACGCTGAGCATCGTCTATGTGACCGACCAGTCGGGCCGCCTGCTGGACGACGTGCGCGTGCGGCGCTTCCTGCTGGCCGAGCCGGACACCCGGGTGGCCGCGCTCATGGACGGCAACTTTGCGACGCTCAGTCCCGAGGATGACCGGGAAAAGGCGCTGCAGGTTTTCCGCCGCCACGACCGCAACGCGCTGCCTGTGACCGGGCCCGGCAATGAACTCATCGGCATCGTCACGGCCGACGACATGCTCGACGTGGCGGCGGAAGAGGCGACGGAGGACATCCAGAAGCTGGGCGGCAGCGAAGCGCTCGACGAGCCCTACACCACGATCGCCCTTAGCAAGATGGTGAAGAAGCGCGCCGGCTGGCTGGTGGTGCTGTTTCTGGGGGAGATGCTCACGGCGACCGCGATGAGTTATTTTGAGGACGAGATTGCCAAGGCGGTGGTGCTGGCGCTCTTCGTGCCGCTGATCGTCAGTTCCGGCGGCAACGCCGGGTCGCAGGCGGCGACGCTGGTGATCCGGGCGATGGCGTTGGGCGAGGTCACGGTTGGCCGCTGGTGGCTGGTCATGCGACGCGAGCTGGTGGTGGGTTTTCTGCTGGGGCTGGGGCTCGGGGTGATCGGTTTTCTGCGCATCGTGCTCTGGGCGCAGTTCAGTGGCATCTACGGCGAGCACTACCTGCTGGTGGCGGCCACGGTGGGCCTGGCGCTCGTGGGCATCGTGCTGTGGGGGTCGCTCATGGGCTCGATGCTGCCTCTCGTGCTGAAGCGGCTGGGCTTCGACCCGGCGACTTCGAGCGCGCCCTTCGTGGCCACCCTGGTGGATGTGACCGGTTTGGTGGTCTATTTCAGCGTGGCGTGGTTCGTCCTGCGCGGGACCCTGCTATGAGCACGCCGCGCCCAATGCCCGTTTTGCTCTACGATGGCAGGTGCGGTTTGTGCAACCGGATCGTCCGGTTGCTGCTGCGGACCGACCGGCGGGGGCGGCTGCGTTTCGCGCCGCTGCAGGGCGCTCCGGCGCAGGCTTATTTGCGGGCGCGGGGGCTGCCGACGGAGGATTTCGACTCGCTGGTGTTCGTGCCCGATTGGAACGCCCCGGATCAGGCCCGGCCCTTGCTCCGCACCGATGGCATGCTGGCGGCGGCGGCCGAAGTCGGCGGCGGGTGGCGGCTGGTCACCTGGCTGCGGGTGCTGCCGGCCGGGCTGCGCGATCCCTTCTACAGGCTGGTGGCACGGACCCGGTATGCGCTCTTCGGCGAATACCGGCCTGCTCCGCTGCCGAGACCGGAGTGGGGGGAGCGGTTTCTGGAAGGCTCGTAAACCCCGCGGAGCGGATAGGGCGCATGGGATAAAAACAAACCAGCCGGACTGATGTCCGGCTGGGAAAAGCAGCTTGGTCGCAAAGTTCAGCCGCGGTCGTAGCCGCCGCCGTCGCCGCCGCCGCCACGGTCGCCGCGGAAGCCGCCGCGATCACCGCGGAAGCCGCCGCCACGTCCACCGCGGAAGCCGCCGCCGCCGCGCCCACCGCGGAAGCCGCCGCCACCACCGCGGAAGCCGCCGCCGGCCGGACGCTCCTCGCGCGGGCGCGCGATGTTCACCGCCAAGGGACGGCCTTCCAACTGATGGCCATGGAACTTCTCGACGGCCTTCTGCGCCTCCTCGGGGCTGCCCATCGTGACAAAGGCGAAGCCGCGGGACCGACCGGTGAACTTGTCGAAGATGATCTCGACGACACTGACGGTGCCGACCTGGCCGAACAGGGCTTCGAGGTCCTGCGCGGTGCTGGCGAAGGGGAGGTTCCCCACGTAGAGCTTGGAGTTGTCTGACATGTGATGATGCGAGCTGATGCTGCTGCCTTGCCGCCCGTCCCCGGCTGTCGGATTTCAAATCATCACTGAACTCTGGCGCTCACCTGACAATTCTCCGTGGCGGTAGAAACTAACAAACAACCAACCCAACACCGCGCAGGGTGTCCGGGCGGGCCGGGGTGGCAAGCGCCTTTTGGCCGGCGTCCCGGCACGCCGCCGGGCGGATTCTCCCTCTGAGAAAATGGATTTCCCCTCTAGAAAATCGTTGCATTGGAAAAACCGGGTTCTATGACGAATGCCACTATGGCTAAATCCTCCAGAAAACCCAACGCCGCTTTCATGAAGCCGGTCACCCCCAACGCCAAGCTCGCCGCCGTGGTTGGCGACAAGCCGCTGCCCCGCACGGAGCTCACCAAGAAGCTCTGGGCCTACATCAAGAAGAACGGCCTCCAGGACAAGAAGAACAAGCGCATGATCAACGCCGACGACGCCCTCAAGGCCGTCTTCGGTGGCAAGGCTCAGGTCAGCATGTTCGACATGACCAAGCTGGTCAGCAAGAACCTCGTCTGATTTCGCCCGCAAGCGCATCGACTTTCGCCGCCGCGGAGCAATCCGCGGCGTTTTTGTTTTTCGGGAGCGGAATCGCTGCAGGGGCGGACCTTGATCCGCCCGCGTATTCAGGGCGGGGCAAGCTCCACCCCTGCAAAGACTGGATTCTTGTATGTCCGCAACGATGCGAGAAGACAAGGGAAGCAGCCCGAGGCGGGTTCCGAGAATGGGCCGCAAAGCTCGTCGGAAGAACCCGGCTCGGGCGGGATTGCGTTGGGGTGCCCGTGAGGGTATCCGTGCGCCATTCCGCCAGGACGCCGCAGACGCTCGCCGCGTGTGTGGCGGCAAGACCGACAGGCCGTTGGATTCCAGCGCCCCGAGCTCGCAGCGAAGCCGGGCCGCGGTCTTGCACCTGGTCAAACTCGAACCGCTGACTGAGTCATGAACTCGCATTGCAAGACAGCGTTGTCCGAATCTGTGCGTTACGTCGGCCTGGATGTCTCCAAGGCGCGACTGGACTACGTGATCGAGGCCGGGGAACCGGCGGCCGTGTCCAATGATGAGGCCGGGTGGGCCGCGCTGGTGGCGCGATGGCGGCAGGTGCCGGGCGCCCGGGTGGTGTGTGAAGCCCCGGCGGCTACGAGCGGACCCTGCTGCGCGCCCTCTGGCACGCGCCGCTGGGCGTCTGCCGGGTGGCCCCGCATCCCGAGGACAGCGGTCAGAGCAGCAAGCAGCGGCACATCCGGGGCGGCCGCGCGGAAGTGCGCACCGTGCTGTATATGGCCGCGGTCAGCGCCGCCCATCACAACCCGGTGTTGGCGAAGTTTTATCAACGCCTCCGCGTTGCCGGCAAACCGCCCAAGGTCTGCCTGACCGCCGTCATGCGCAAGATGATCGTCGTGCTCAATCGCCTGCTGCATGATCCCAACTTTACCCTTGTCAGCTGACACCGCTGCTTCGCTCAGCATGACATGCCGCAGTCGCTCTGTTTTCTCATGACCGCCGTCTCCATCCACCGCCGCGCACTCACCGGCCTGCTGCTGGCCAACCTGTTCTGGGGGCTGAGCTTTCCGCTCATCAAGGCGATGGGCCACGAGCAACTGCAGCTTGTGCCGGCGAGCAGCAGTTGGTTCATCACCACTCTCACGGTGGCGTCGCGCTTCACGCTCGCGGCCGCGGTGATGCTGCTGCTCGCCCGCACCCAGCTCGCGGAGCTGAAGGCCGGCGAACTCCGCCAGGGTGTGCTGCTGGGCCTGACGCTCGGCGCCGGGCTCCTGCTCCAGGTGGACGGCCTGCAGTTCACCGCCGCCTCGACGTCGGCGTTCCTCACGCAGTTCTATGCGGTCATGATCCCGGCGGTCGTCGCGGTGCGCGCGCGCCGGGCGCCGCCGCCGGGCGTGTGGATCTGCGTGGCGCTGGTGCTCGCGGGCACGGCGATCCTGGGACGCTGCAATTTCCGCGCGCTCAGCCTCGGACGCGGCGAGGTCGAGACGCTGCTCAGCTCGGTTTTCTTCATGCTGCAGATCTTCGTGCTCGAGGACGCGCGTTATGCCGGGAACCGCACCCTGGCCGTCACCGCGGTGATGTTCACGACGGTGGCCGTGGGGTTCAGCGGGCTCGCCGTGGCGACCGCGCCGGCGCCCGCGGACTGCCTGGTGCCGTGGACGTCGGGGCCGTGGCTCGCGTTCCTCGGCCTGCTCACGCTCTTCTGCACGCTCGGTTCGTTCACCCTCATGAACCGCTGGCAGCCGCACATCACGGCGACCGAGGCGGGGCTCATCTACTGCTTCGAGCCGGTCTTCGCCTCGCTGATGGCGCTGTTCCTGCCCGCGCTGTTCTCCTGCTGGGCGGGCTTCGACTACGCCAACGAGACCGTCACCTGGCAGCTCCTCGCGGGCGGCGGCCTGATCACGCTGGCCAACGTGTTGCTGCAGGTGAAGTCGGGATCGAAGGCGACGATGTAGCAACTATCCCTTCCGCCTGAACTTCCCGTCCCGCAGGAAGGCGCGGACCTGGTCCACGACCTCCGTGCGCCAGAGCATCACCGTGTGCGACCAGGGCACGACGAGGAAGTCGCGCATGCCCTCGAGCTTCGCGGACTCGACGGTGACGGCGCCGTCGTTCTTCCCGCCGAGGGTCCGGCCGAACACGGGGTGGAGTGCAACCTCGCCGGCGATGACGCCGGCCTCGAAATCGGCGGGGCCGAGCGTGCGCACGATGGCATCCTCGCCCGTGCCGAGGCGGACGAGATTGCCGCCGAGGAATTTCCGCAGGAGCACGTTTTCCTTGGCCGCGTCGGCGGCGGTGCTGCCGTGGTTGGGCGGGCCGATCATCACGACCCGGCCGAGGTTGGCCGGCCGGGCGTCCTGGATGAGCTTGCGCACGATGAGGCTGCCCATCGAGTGGGTGACGAAGTGGAGGTGCGGCGCCCCGGCAACGGCGTGCTTGGCGAGTTGCGCGGGCAGATACTCGCTGGCGAGCTGCTCGAAGGGCATCTTGCGCGACGGGTAGGAGAGGTTGACCGTGCGGTAGCCGTCGGCACGGAGGGCGGATTCGAGGCGCTGCATCACGTAGGCGCGCATCCCGATGCCGTGCAGGAGCACGACGCAGTCGGGTTCCGTGGTTTCGGCCGCAGGCATGGGCGGCAGCACCAGCGGGCCGGCCAGCAAGGCGAGCAGCCGTTTCATGGCACGGGGCGCGCGGTCCGCAGGCCGGCCACCGCGCGCAGGGTGACGGCGCCGAGCACGATCACGCCGCCGAGCAGCGCGAAGCGGCCCGGGCGCTCGCCATGCGCGAGCAGCACCCACACGGGGTTCAGGATGGGCTCGGCCACGGGGATGAGCACGGCCTCGAGGGC
Organism: Verrucomicrobiota bacterium; assembly: GCA_049322455.1. Lineage (GTDB taxonomy): Bacteria > Verrucomicrobiota > Verrucomicrobiia > Opitutales > Opitutaceae > Lacunisphaera. Next base: position 228,290 of record JBMOQY010000045.1, read on the forward strand.
GGTCACGTGCCTGATGGCCTTCGCATAGAGCAGGTAGGCGACGCCGAGCTGCACGATGCCGAGCAGCGCGAGCGCCGCCCAGCCCGCAGAGGGCAACGGCGGCGCCGACCAGAGCGCCGGCAGGCCGACAGCGAAGCCGATGAAATTGCCGAGGATGATGGATTCCAGCGCGGAGGTGTGCTTCTGCTTCCGCATGAGCAGCGTCATCACCGCGAAACCGACGCCGCTGGCGACGGCCACGAGGAGGCCGCCGATGTCGTGCAACTGGATGCCCTCGTAGAAGAACAGCGCCAGGCCGCCGAAGACCGCGGCGATGGTCAGCCAGTCGGCGCGGGTGGCGTGTTCGCCGAGGAACCAGGCGCCGAACAGGGCGATCCAGACCGGCGCGGTGTATTGGAGCAGGATGGCGTTGGCCGCGGTGGTCATCTTGTTGGCCAAGGTGAACAGGATGGTGCAGGCGGCGTAGGCCGCGGCGGCGGCGAGCTGGAGGGGCGACCAGGTGAAGCGCAGCGAGCGCCACGACACGGCGAGCAGGAACAGGCCGGCGATCAGACCGCGGCCGCCCGCGGCGGCGAGGCCGGGCCACTCGACATGCTTGAAGAGGATGCCCGCCAGGCTCCAGCAGACCGCTCCGGCGAGGAGCAGACCGACGGATTTGGCGTGGGCAGGATCGCGCATGAAGCCGCCATGGATGGCAGCGCGAAGGGCCAAGGGCAAGGGGCTATGCGCTGTGCCATCAGATCATCCTTCTCGTTCGCTTAAGCGTAATCGTTCTCTCGGGCTCCGGAGAGAACGATTACGAGAACGAGGCGGGAGAAGTTTGCGCTTCACCCGGGAGGATTCGCCCGATCACTGCAACGCGGTCAGCGCCTCCAGCACGATGCCGGGGGTGAGAAGCTCGGGGAGGATGACGGGCTCGGCGCGGCCGGGGGCGTAGATCAGGTTGAAGGGCACGGCGGAGCGGCCCCATTTCGCCAGCTCGGCGGTGATGGCGGCGTCCTTGCTCGTCCAGTCGGCTTTCAGGAGGAGCACGTTGCGCTTGCCGAGTTCGGCGAGCACGGCGTCGGAGGAGAAGACGGCGGCCTTGTTGGTCTGGCAGGTGGCGCACCAGCGGGCGGTGAAGTCCACATAGATGGTGCGGCCGGCGGCGCGCGCGGTCTCGACAGCGGCGGGGCTCCACGGTTCCCATTTCACGGCATAACCGGAAGCGGACGCGGATGCGGCGCCGGCGGGCGCCGGCCAGCCGAGCCACACGCCGCCGGCGAACAGGGTCGCGGCCGCAACCCGCGCGGCGGGTTTGGTCCAGCGGCCATAGATCCACACGCCCATTGCCACGAGCACGAGGCCGAGGACGATCAAAAGCAGGGCGTTGTCGTCGTCCTTGGTCTGGCCGGCGAGCACCCAGAGCAGCCAGCCGACGGTGGCGTAGAGCGGGAAGGCCATGAGCTGCTTGAAGGTCTCCATCCAGGCGCCGGGGCGCGGCAGGAATTTCACGGCCGCCGGGAACGCCGACAGCAGCAGGTAGGGCGCGGACAGCCCGAGCGCGATGGCGGTGAACACGGCGAACGATTCGGCGGCCGAAAGCGTCAGGGCGGCGCCGAGCGCGGGGGCGAGGAAGGGCGCGCTGCACGGGGTGGCGACGAGCGTGGCGAGGATGCCGGTGAAGAACGAGCCGCCGAAGCCGGACTGCATCTGGAGCTTCCCGCCGACGCCGGTGGCGGAGAGACCGATCTCGAACAGGCCGCTGAGGTTGAGCGCGAACACGAGCAGGAACACCGCCATGCCGAAGACGAAGCCCGGCGACTGGAGCTGGAAGCCCCAGCCGAGCTGCGCGCCCCCTGCGCGCAGCGCGAGCAGCAGGCCGGCGAGCACCCAGAACGACAGGAACACGCCCGCGGTGAAGACGAGGCCGTGGGCGACGACCTTGCCGCGGTCGCTGCCGGCCTGGTTGACGAAGCCCAGCACCTTGATGCCCAGCACGGGAAACACGCACGGCATGAGGTTGAGGATGAGGCCGCCGGCCAGCGCCAGCAGCAGGGTTCCTGCAAGGCTGCCGGCGCCGGAGACCGGAGGCCGGAGACCGGAGGCCGGACCGGTCGAAACCTGAGAAGCGGCCGGGGCGCCAATCTCGACGTCGAAAGTGGCGCCATGGGAGGGGAAGGCGCCGCCCCAGCCGTTGTCCGAAACGATCACGCCGGCGAGGCGGGTGGCGGCGGGATCGCCGTCCTTGGCGGCGGCGAGGGTGAAGACAAACGCGCCGTTCTCCCCGGTGATTTTCTGCGGAGCGGCGTAGTCCACGAGGCCGGCGGTGTCGAAGAGGTGCAGACCCTGCGGGCGGTGCGTGTTGCCGGGGGCGGGAGTGAGCCGCACGGTGAACGCGGCGCCCGCGCGCGCGGCGGTCACGGTCCAGCCGGCGAGGGGCCGGGGCAGCGCGGCGTGGGCGTTGGTGAAAAGCCGGGCGACGGACATGTTTGGCGCGGGCGGCTCCGATTTCACCGGCAGGGTGAGTTCGAGCCGGGCATCGCCGGGCATGCACACCTCCTTGCACATGAGCCAGTCGGCGCGGGCGCGGAGGGTGACGTCGGTGCCGGGGGCGAGATTCGCGGGCGGGGTGATCTCGACGAAGAGGAAGGTTTCGCCCTCGTAGCCGTGGCCGGTGACGTTGCCCTTGGTGTCCCGCACGACGTGCGGCACGGGCCACTGGAGGGCGCCGGCGGTGAAGCCCCCGGGCAACTTCCACTCGAGCGAGGTGGGGTAGCCGGTGCCGGGGTTGATCCAGTAGGTGTGCCAGTGCTCGTCGTGGACGAGCCGGAGCGCCACGAGGAAGGGCCTGCCCGGCTGGATCGAGGCGTCGTGGGCGACGAGTTCGGCCGTGACCGCGCCTTTCTTGACCGGGCCGGGGGCGGCGGCGAGCAGACCGGGCAGGAAGAGGAGGACGGCGAACAAGGTGCGCGGGGAGGGCATGACCGGGTGAGAGTAGGCGGGCGGCGGTTTATTTCAAACGCCGTATTCAGCGGAGAAACCCGAGGCTTGAGACCTGAAACCTGAGGCGCCCAACCTGCGCAGCCGGGTTTGGTGGCGGGGCTTTTCAGGTCGCAGGCTGCAAGTTTCGGGCCTTTCCGGCATTCTGCCGGGCGGTGAGGTGGCTGAAGAGCATGGACCAGAAGCAGAGCACGATGTTGAAGAGCGGCATCTGCAGGGCGGACGGCAGCGAATAGACGCAGGCGGTCACAGGGATCCACAGGAACCACACGGCGAGGAGCACGGGCAGCACGCTGCGCGCATACCAGCGGCCGGCGCGCAGGTCGGCGGCGACGGGGGCCCAGCGGAAGCCGGCGTCCTTCCACGCGAAGCAGAGGTTGCCGACGGGCGCGGCGTAGAGCGGGTTGTAGCCGAACTGGTCGCTGAGCACCTTGCGCACGACCGTGGCCGTGTCGTGGCCCTCGCCGAAGAGCCGGGCGAGGATCCGATACCAGAGGTCCACCTCGGCGCCTTTCCACGCCCAGAAGAGCAGGTAGAAGCCGAGCAGCGGCCACGGGTTGGCGGCGCGGGTGTCGGGGTGGAGGCGCAGGAACAGGAAGGGCAGGAGGCCGCCGCAGACCGCGGTGGTGGCGGCGGAGAACGCGAAGCCGCCCTCCGCCTGCCAGTGCGCCAGCCGCGCGAAGCAATCCGCGGTGGCGGGCACGAAATAGTAGGCGAGCACCACGGCGACTGCGACGGCCTGCAGCGCGAGGCCGGGTCGCAGCAGCGCGCGGAGGCTGTGCAGGCCGGCCTGCCAGGGGGCTTCTTCGACGCGGGTGAGGGAAGAGGTGTTCAAGGGAAAACTTGAGACTTGAGACCTGAGACCTGAAACCTGAGGCGGCGAGCGGAAAACAGACGAAGGAAATCTGAAACCAAACCCGATCCCGTTTGGCCACGGATCACACCGATGGTCACGGATGGAGCGGAAATATGGACGAAACGCGAAGGACACACCCAAGGTGCGCCCCTACGGCACTGACGCGGTTTGAAAGAATCTGAAAATCCGAGGACATCCGCGTGATCCGCGGGAAGCTTGGATTCCAGGTCTCAGGTTTGCTGCGCCATCGCCGCCGAGCCTCCGTCTGCCCTCAGGTCTCTCCCCCTACAGCTTCAGCGGGATCGTGAGTTCGGCGTCGTTGAGGCCGAGGGTCAGATCCGTGTTGGTGATCCTGCGCACCTGGATGAAAACGGGGTGTTCCTTGCCGGGGATGGGGATGAAATCGCCGGCCTTGCAGCCGATGGAGTTGATGGTGACGTGGAGCTGCTGGTTGCGGGTGACGAGGCCGGTGATGCGCAGCGTGGGGACGAGGCGCGCGAGCGTGTCGGCGTCGCTGATGTCGGGCGGGGCGGGGATGACCGGCTCGGCCTGGGGTTCGACGAGGGTGGGGAGTTCGGCGGGTTCGACGCCACGGTAGAAGGGATTGGGCAGGCTGGCGGGGAGAGGTTGCGGCTCGAGGCGGCGGCCCACGAGGGCCTTGATGCGCCCCTCGGTGCGGGCGTAGCGGGAGGAGACCTTTTTGAGCGCCTCGGCCAGGGCCGTGGGCGTGGTGGCCGCCTGGGCCGCGGCGGTGGCGGCCGCGAGAACCGGCAGGAGGCAGGCCGTGAGCAGACGCAGTTTCTTCATGGGCGGGCGAGCAGTTCGACGGTGAGGTCGAGGGTGAGCTTGTCGGGATCGGCACCCTCGGCATCGAGGCTGAAGGTGCGGATGGCCAGGAGGCGGGGGCCGTTCTCGAGTTCGCGGACCACGCGGAGGAGCTGGCGGTAGCTGCCGGTGGTGCGCAGGTTGAAGGGCACGGCCTTGAAGGGCTTGTCGGCCGCCTGGGGCTGCGAGCTCATCTGGCTGACCTGGGCGAACTTGATGCGGCTGGCGGCCTCGATCTCATAGAAATAGCCGAGATTCTCGGCGAGGTCGCCCTCGTTGATGAGGTGGCGATCGATGTAGGCGAGGGCGTCGGACACCTTGGCCAGCTCGGCGGAGACGCGCGCGTGGCTGTTGAGCGACAGGAGCATGGCCTCGCCATCGCGCTGGGCCGTGTCGTGCTCGCTGTTCAGCCTCTGCTGATATTGCCAGAGGAACCAGGAGGCCGTCCCCGAGAGGACGACGGTCACGATGCTGGCCACGAGCACGGGGTTGCGCCGGACCAGCGCGAGCAATCGCTGGAGAAAGGCCATCATGGCGCGGTCTCCTTCAGCTTGCAGGCGATTTCAAAGCTGATCTGGTCGCCGGCCTCGTTGCGTTCCATCGAGACGAGGGCGACGGTGCCGAAGAGCGGGCCGAGCTTCGGGTCGCGGCGCAGGCCGTCCACGTATTGGCGGAGGGTCTGGGTGGCCTTGGTGGAGGGTTCGCGGAGGGTGCCGTGCAGCACCACGCCCTCGCGGAAGCCGACGATGCGGTCGAGGTTCATGCGCTCGAGCCGGGTGCGGCCGAGGTCGAGGACGAGTTCGGAGGTGACATAGGGGGTGCGCATGAGCTCGTGCGCGGCGTCGAGCCGGTTCATGAGGCTGTCGAGCTTGGCGGTGTCGGCGGCGAGGCTCCGGAAGGAGCGCTCGTTCTCGGCCCGCTGCTGCTGCCAGTAGGCGATCTGGCTGCTGAGCACGCCGCTGGTGTAGAACTGCCAGAGGGTGACGATCAGGCAGGTGGCGGCGACGGTGCCGGCGATGGCGTTGGTGATGAAGCGGCGGCGGACGAGGTCGCCGCTGGGCAGGGCGGCGGAGATGCGGCAGTCGAGGCGCCACGGGCCGCGGTAAGGGGCGTCGCCCTTGGGGGCCTTTTCGAGCTGCGTGCCGGCGAGATCGGCGACGAGGCTGAGGGCGCCGAGCCAGTGGTGGCCGGGCGGGTCCACGTCGTGGGCGGTCTGGATGCCGGCGTGCTGCTGCCAGACGGGACAATCGAAGGCGTAGGGGGTGCGGCCGATGACCTGGGCGAGGGGCTCGGCGATCCAGGAGAGGGCGGGCGGCAGGTAGGCGCAGTAGATGCCGCCGACGGGCTGGCCGGTGGTCATCTCGTAGGAATCCACGAGGGGCTTGAGGTCGCGGCCGATGGCGCGGACGAACTTGGAGGCGCGCAGGAGGAGTTCGTCGTCGGCCTGGTGGAGGCGCTGGCGGACCTCGGCGGCGGTGGTGAGCTCGAACTCGCGGCGGGCGGACTGCACGATGGAGGCGAAGCCGTGGCGCACGGGGGCGGGCGTGTGCACACCCTCCTTGCCGATGATATAGGCGGCGGTGTGCTCGTGTTCGATGACGACGACGACGACGGCGTGCTTGTCGCCCTGCCGTTCCTGGTGCGCGGCGATGGCGCCGAGCAGGGGGAGCACGCCCATCTCGAGGCGGTAGGGCAGCAGGCGGTGGTCGAGCAGCCGCTGCTGCATGAGGTGGACGTCGGAGTGGGAGACGCCGCAGATGAGGGCGGGGCGCTGCGTGCCCTCTGCGGGCACGAGTTCGCCCTCAAGCGGGCTGAGGACCTGAATCTTCCAACTGGCGGGGTGCTCGATTTTATACTGGTCCTTGACGAGTTCGGGGAGGTAGCCGGGCTCGGCGAGCCGGCGGGGCTGGAGGCTCTCGCGCTGGAACAGGGCGTCGGGCGGGCAGAAGCTGGCGATGGCGGGCACCCAGGAGTTCTGTTTCTCGAAGTTCTGGGCCAGCCAGTGGCGGAGGCCGTCCTCGTCGTCGGCGTCGAACTCGGCGGTGCAATCGAGGGTCACCCCGCCGGCCTCGCTGCGGGTGACGCCGGCGGCGAGTATCTGGAAGGGGTTGTGCTCGATGAGCAGGCTGCGCCGGGGGTTGCGGGAGGTGAGAAGCACGGGAGGGGACAGGAGGAACCCTACGCGTGGCTACGGCCCGGCGTCAAGGGGGGCGCGGCGCGGGGACGCGCCGGGCGACTGGAGGGCTGAAACCTGAGAGCTGAAACCTGAGGAGCCAAACCACCCGAAGCCGGTACCTGCTTTTCTTCAGGTTTCAGGTTTTTCCGTCTACGGCATGGTCGCCTGCTCGGAGGCGGCGAGTTCGGACCAGGAGGTGACGGTGTAGGGCTGGTCCACGCCCGAGAAGGTCGCATAGCGCAGCGAGGTGTCGTAGTGGAGGTTCAGGTTGCCAGTCACTGTGATGTTCCGGGCGGAGATGGCCCCGAAGATCGTGGCGGTGGCGGCATCGATATTGAGGTCTTCATCGGGCATGTAGATGACGCCATAAAAATACTGGGACGTGGAGAAATTGTGATCGTTCGTGGTGGCCGTGCTCAGGATGACGCACTTCTTGGGATCTTTCGTCTCGTTGACGATACCGCCGCCGCCGCTGTCCAGTCTCAGGCGCCCGCTCACGTGAATCCGCAGAGAGCCGGTCTCCGCAATCGTGATCTTGGCGTTGGGGTTGTTGATGCGCAGGGATCCCTGCACATTCAAAACCACGGGGCCGATGATGGTGAGAATGTCGTCGGCGTCATTGAGATCGAGGTTGGCCGCGTAAGTTAGGACCAACGGGGTGGTGGCGCCAGCCGTGCCCAGGGTCTTTTGACTGGTGGAAAGGGTGTCGATGTCCGCCAAAGTGGTGTAGGAAGGGACGCTCAGGATGTCGAAATCGGGAATGTAGGGGCTGCGACTGACACGGGAAGTGTCCACATTGGGAGTTATGGGACTGCTGGCTCCCTTGACAGTGGCGCTCGATCCAAACGAAATGAGCGGGGCGTATGGGGAAGAGGATGCTGAATAAGCCGCCACGTGTCCCTTCACGTTTGTCCCGTTGCCGATGGTGAGTGCGGTCCCCGAGGTGGCCCCGGCGGCGAGGACGGCGGCATACCCCGGAGTGGCAGCGTCCGGATCGGTGATCGAATCGTAGCTGTCGATCGTGGCGCTGCTGCCGCTGAGGGTGATGGTCTGGGCGGCCGCCAATGCGTTGGGAAACAATGCAGCCGGCTCGATCGTTGCGCGAAGCTGCGATACGCTGGTCGTATTGTCGCCAAGGTTCACGGTGGCCTCGGCATAAGCCACGGGGGCGCCGGTGGTGACACCCGAACTTTGAGACCAGGTGGGTGTCCAGTAGGTCGTGTTGTTGGGCGTCTGGCCCGTGTTTCCGACGAGGCACTTATACCAGACACCATCGTAGCAACGGTAGGCGTTGGCCGCGTACGCGGTGGTGCTGTTCCAGAGGTAACTCGTGTTGGTCGTGTCGGCCCCGATCCAGTAGCTGGTGGCGGTGGAAGGGTTTTGGCCATAATTGTTGGTGCCGCTCAGGCTCAGATACCAGACCCCGTTGTAATAAACCGTGTTGTATTGGCCGTATTGACGGCTCGAATCCCACGTTTGGCCAAGCAAAGGATACGCAGACCAATAAGCCGAGGTGGTGCCTGGGGTTTGGTTGGTGTTGGCGACACGAGCCCGATACCAACGGCTGCTATAGTATGTCACGTCCCCTATGTTGTAATTTGCGCTAGAGCTCCAATTCCAGTTAGCGGCCGCACTTGTTGCCAAGGATGTAGCCGTATTCCAATAGGTAGTGTCGCTAAGTGCCCCCCCGGAAGAGGGGGTGCTATTAATGTACCTATACCACGTTGTACCGCTGCGAACGAGGTCACCTGCGTAATACGTGGTCCCCGAGTTGTAGAGCCATCTGGGCGGCATACCAGACCCCGATGTAAGCCAAGTGCTACCAGTCCAGCGATACCATGTGGCATTCAACCAGAAGACCATCGACTCGGTGCTGTATTGGAGATCAGACCCGAAAGTAACGTAAGGAATGCTAAGCCAGTAAGTGGCATTGGGCGGGCTGTTTGCTGAGCTGCTGGTATGAGCGCTGATACAGCGATAGAAAGCTCCGTTGCGCGTCGTCATGTTGCCAGCGGCGTAGCTAATGCCGTTCATCCATGTCGTGGAAGTCGCACTATTCATCGGGGAAATATGCTCCTGTATCCAGTAGCCGCTGGCGGTGCTTGGGGTTTTCCCTGACTGGATGTTGGTCGAGCGGTACCATCTGCCATCGGTGTAGCCCACCACGTTGTCGGCGCGGTAGGCGGTGCTGGAATTCCAAGCCGAATCGAGTGTGTTGGCATCGTAGTTATCCACGCGAATTTTGACGGAGGCGGTCACGCCCTGCGCGAATTTCGTCGAGGGGAAAGTCATGGTGGCGGTGGCGCGCTTGTTGGCGGGGTCGAGCGTCCAGTTGGTCGTTATGCCGCCGCTCGTCCAGTCAGCCAAAGCGGCGGTAGTGTCGGTTCCGCTGAGCAGGTTCTTGTTGAAGGCGCGGAGGGCCTCTTCGATGCCCGCCTCGGCGAGCTGCTTGCTGAGCCCGGCCTGGAAGCTGCGGTTGCTGAGCTGCATCGCCCGCGAGCACAGGGCGATGTAGCCGGCGAGCATGATGCCCAGCACCGTCACGAAGCACAGCGTGATCAGGATCACCGTGCCGCGCTGCGCGCGAAACCGGTTTGAACCACAGCGGGACACGGATCCACACAGATGGGCCGGACCGGAAACCAAAGCAGGGCAAACCGTCTGCGGAGACCGGTTCCTGGATCTGTGTTTATCTGTGTCCATCTGTGGTTAACTCCGGCCTTACTGCAAAAAGCCGCGGTTGCGGAGGGCGAGGCGGCTGGAGGCGACGTTGTGCACCAGGGTCTGCGTGCCGATGTTGGCGACACCGGTCTGGGTCTTGAATTCAAGGCTGAGCTGTTTGATGCCGGGGAGGTAGTCGGTGTAGGCGGTGTATTCGTTGCCGCTGGCGTCGTAGTAGCGGAGCTTGAGGTCGTTGTCGGCCTCGTCGGTGTCGCCGTCGGTGATGTGGCGGAGCAACGTGAGCGAGGTGACGGTGCTGCCGTTGTAAACGCAGCGGGTGAGCGAGGCGGCGGGCATCGTGACGTTGGTGCCGTTGATGGTGACGGTCGCGGTGTCGGTGAGGTCGGCGTTGTAGTAGTAGGTGACGGTGGTGCTGCCTGTGGCGGTGGGCACGGTGAGGGAGACGCGGCTGGCGTTCAGGGGTTGGGTGGTGTCGATGCCGCTGGCGCGCTGCACGTCCTGGGTGAAGTAGCCGAGGGCGCGGCGGGACTGGGTTTCGAGGGCCTGCTGGTTGGCGAGGCGGGTGAGGTTGCGGCCGAGGTAGAGGTAGCTGGAGAGCACGGCGGCCAGGACGGCGGCCGAGAGCGCCGCGCCGATCAACAGCTCGACGAGGGTGAAGGCGGCAGACGGAGGCCGGAAGGCAGAGGACGGAGGACAGGCGACAGAAGACGAGGTCCCGAGCGGAGTTAACCGCGAAGGGGCGCGAAGGGAGGCGGGAGATAGGCTGTGAAAGATCACGGGGAAGTTTCAACCACAGATGAACACAGATGGTCCCAGATGGGATCGTCTGAACAGCTGGGGGGCGGGAGCAGAAGCAGGGTGAAGGGGTCCGATGACTTCCCTGGGCAAAGGAGCCGGGGTGTCCCTGAGTGAACCCCTGGCCGGAATCTGTGTTTATCCGTGTTCATCTGTGGTTAAAAACGGATCGAAGATCACGAGCGCTGGGCGGCGTGGTTGAGGCCGTATTTGGCAAACCACGAGGTGCTGCTGCGAGTGTAGGTGCGGGCGATGGGGGAGTCGCGGTAGAAGGCGAGTTTTTGCAGCCACGAGCCGGTGGGCGTGGAAGTGGTGCTGGTGCCGCCCTTCTGCCAAGTCACGGTGAAGGTGACCTCCTTGAGGTCGGTGGTGACGTCGCTGGTCGTGCGGGTGAGCGTGAGGTCGGTGGAGGCGAGGCCGCAGGCGGCGATGGCGGCGGTGAACCGGGTGTCGAGGGCGAGGGTGGCGGTGCCGGCGGAGGGCAGGCTGCTCCAGGGCGTGAGCCGCAGTTTCTCCATCTCGTGGTTGAGGATCTGGGCGGCGAGGGTCTGGCGGCGGGCGGTGGCGAGCATCTCGGAGCCGATGGTGACGGCCTGGATCATGCCCATGAAGCCGACGACGAGGATGACGGAGGCCATCATCACCTCGACGATGGTGAAGCCGAGAAAGGGAGAAGAGCGAAGGGATGAGGGAGAAGGCCCGCCTACGTCCCGCCGGAGCGGGACTACGGCGAGGCTCGTCCGGTCCCTACGGGACAGGCGAGGAGGCCGGAAGGCAGAGGACGCCCGCCTTTGTCCTCCCGCCAAGGTGGGGCTACGGCGAGGCCCGTCCAGTCCCTGCGGGACAGGCGAGGCGGACGAAGGGTCGCGAAGGGTCACGGGGAGAGGTTAACCACGAAACACACAGAAAGGGCCCAAGCCCGGAGTATTTAACCACAGATTACACAGATGGACACGGATGGAGACAGCAGTGGAAGCGATTGCAGCATCGGTCGTTGATCTGTGTTTATCCGTGTTCATCTGTGGTTAAAAAGGTTTGGGTGAGACGGTTGCACGGGAGGTTGTCGCAGCAAACGAACTCAGGAGGACTCTGGCCCGCGGGTGGCGCGAATCAACGCGAATGAACCTCAGACCTGTAGGAGCCTGCTTGCAGGCGATCTCGCAACCCACGCCAACGGACCGCGTTGCGTATCGCCTGCAAGCAGGCTCCTACAACAGATGGGGCCGGTTCGGCAGTATTCGGTCAGTAGGAGCGGGTAACGATCGCTCCAGTGGCATCCCGGAAATGGAGCAGCTTGGCGGCGGGATCGATGCGGTCGAGGACGATGCCTTGGGTGATGTTGACCTCCTGGCCTTCGTGGACGAGGCGGCCGTTGAGGAGGAGGCGGGGCGGGTTGATGCCGCTGAGGCTGAGGTTGACGACCCAGTAGAGAAACGTGCGGGTGGCAGGGGGCGCGCCCGCGGGCGAGGCACTGCGGATGACGATGCCGCCGGGCAGGGTGACCGGGGCGGGCACCTCGGGCTCGCGGGTCTGGAACGCGGTGGGGCGGACGGCATCGGCCTTGGGCGCGGCCGGAGCGGCGGAGGCTGTTGCGGCGAGTTCCATCATGCGGGCGGCTTGGGTGGCGCGGTCGTCTTCGGCGACGGTGGTGGTGCCGGCGGTGGCTTGGGTGCCCGTCGCGGCGCCGGCGCCGGCAGCGGGGGCGGCCGGCGGCTTCGATGCGTCGAGGAAGGGATTGACGACCGGGCCGCGTGAGCCGCCGGTCTTGCCCTTGGTCGTGGCCTCCTCCTCGGCGACGAGGCCGTCCACCACGCCGGCGCGCGCGTTGTTGGCCTTCACCACGTCGTCGGTCTTGCCCAGCGCCTGGGCGGGCAGGGCGAGGATCTGGTTGACGATCTTGAAGGGCGTGGGTCCGGGACCGGCGGCGGCTCCGCCGGCTCCCGGCTTGCTGCCTTGCAGGGCCCATTGGCGGGCCTTGGGGTTCATGGCCATGAGCATGAAATAGCCCATGCACAGCAGGATGGTGAAGCCGAAGAGCAGCTTGAAAATGCAGCCGAGGTTCCTGACGAGGGCCGGCGAGGGCAGCCAGCTCCGCCGCTGGGACGGCATCGCATAGTCAATGGGCACGGCCACGCCAGTGGGGCCCGACTGGGGCGGGGCGGGCAGGACGATCTGGGAGTCGGTGGCGGCAGGGGTGCCGGAACCGGAGGGCGGATCAGCAGAAACCGGAGGCCGGAGGCCGGAGGCGGGGTTGGAGGCCGGGGCGGCGGTGATTTGCGGATCCCCGGTCGGAGGCTGGCCGTTGGCCGCCGGTTTCCCGTTGCCGGCTGCGGCCGGCCCGGGTCCAGTCACCGAGCCTTCGCCTTGGCGCACCGTTCCGCTCTGCTGATCGGCCGGTGTTTGTCCGGCAGGCTGCTGCGCATCTGTCGGCAAAGGCTTTTTGTCGTCGCTCATGCCGTCAGCGAGAACAGCAGCGGTGCGAGAGTGAAACCAGACAAATCTTCAGAGCGAAACCACGGAATGCACCGAAGGAAAACCAAGGCAGGTTTACACGAAGGAAGCAAAGGGAGCGAAGGGGCGGGAGAGTTTCTGATCCTTGGCTGGCTTTGCTGCCTTGGTGCAAGAAGGTTTGGGGACACGAATCTCCCGAATGGGCACGAAGGAAAAGGCCAAGGCGGGATTGAACCACAGATGACGCGGACCGACACGGATGGGAGAGGAACATGAGGGGAAAGCCGGCTGGATGGCGCGCTTGACGCAGGGGCGGAGCTGACAAGCATGGGGGCGTGAAGACAGTGCCGATGAAGACCGTGGGCCGGTTGCGCAAAACGCCGTGGCAGCGATTTGCCCGGCTGCAGGCCACGACTGCATTGCTGACCAAGGGGAAGGGACAACCCAAGGGGGTTTATCGTTTTGCCAGCCACGAGGATTGTGCGCGATGGACCGCGAGCCAGATCAAGGCCTGACGCGGATACCGGACGAAAATGATCTGGTTAAGCTCGCCCGGGAGCTGAACCGGTTGGGGGTCGCCTATGTGGTCATCGGTGCATTTGCGATCAACCGGCTCGGATTGGTCCGGGCCACCGACGACCTCGACCTGCTGATCGCCCGGGACGCCGCAAATCAGGCACTGGTGAAAAAGGCCCTCGAGATTCTGCCGGACAAGGCGGTGCGCGAACTGGCCGCAGACGACCTGGCCCAGTGGGTGGTGGTGCGCGTGAACGATGCCATCACCGTGGACCTCATGACGGAGGCCTGTGGGGTCACCTATGAATCGGCTCGCGAAGGGATTGAAATGGCGGAGATCGGAGGCGTTCCCATCCCGTTTGCCGGACCGGAGCTGATGCTGAAAATGAAGCAGGGCTTGCGCGAGAAGGATGCGCAGGACCGGAGCTTCCTCCAGGAGTTGCTCAAAAACAGGCGCGGCTAAATCCCGCAGTGCCGACGGATGGCGGCGACGAGTTCGGCGGGCGGGCGGGCGACGTCGAGGCTGAGCGCGCCGGCCGGGGGCTCGAGGATCGCGAGCTGGCTGGCGAGCATGCCGGGTTTCATGTAGTGTCCGCTGCGGCCCTGGAGGCGGGCGAGCAGGAGGGCCGGATCGCCGGTGAGGTGCACGAGGGCGACGCCGTTCAGGCCGTCGAGGAGCACGCGGCGGTAGCTTTCCTTGAGGGCGGAGCAGGTGAAGACGGCGGGGCGGCCGGCGGCGAGGTCGGCTTCCATGGCGGCGCGGATGGCCGCCAGCCAGGGCGCGCGGTCAGTGTCGTCGAGGGGGATGCCGCGGCCCATCTTCTCCCGGTTGGCGGCGCTGTGAAAATCGTCGGCCTCGCGGTAGGCCCAGCCGAGTTCGGCGGCGAGGGTCCGGCCGAGGGTGGTCTTGCCGGAGCCGGCGACGCCGGTGAGGAGAACCAAGGTGGGAGGCGACATGGGACGGAGGATGGAATCGTTCTCGTTTTCTCGTCATCCTTGGTTGGAGAGTGGAGAGGTGCGGAGGAGAGAACGATTGCGATCAGGAGAACGATGGGGACGGGGCGGAGGCTGGCCCAAGACCCAAGCGGGCAAACGCCAGACCCGGCCGGCCGGAGACCGGCCCTACTGCACGACGCGCTTGTAGGTCTGGCCGTAGAGCACGATGCCGTCGGGGTCGCGGACGAGCATCACGTAGGGATCGGTGGTGGCGAGGGCGGTCTGGCCCTCCTGACGCGCGCCGCGGGCGGTGCGGATGATCTCCTCGGCGATGGCCTGGGCGGGGCCGTATTTGGCGAGGCGGAGCGTGCCGTCGGCGGCGATGATGAGGCGGCGGTCGCCCTCGCCCGTGCCGGTGCGGTATTCGCCGGCGATGCGGGTCAGCAGGGTTTTGGACTCGGCGGGGTTCATGTAGCTGAACTTGGGCGCCACGCCGCGCGGCGGCTTGACGAGGAACCAGACGCTCGTGCCGAGGCAGATGACGATGAGCGAGAGCATCACGGCGATCTTGAGCGCGGGCTTGGACCCGCCGCCCGCGCGCTCCTCCGCCACCGGTGAGATGCTGGGCGGGCGCTCGTAGGTGCGGACGGACGCGACCGGGGCGGCCGGCTCGGTGGCGACGCCGGTGACGACGCCCAGGATGTAGGGAACGGTGTGCTGCTCGCCGCGCAGCAGCGACTCGCGGCCCACGAGGCAGAGCTGGCGGTAGCGCGTACGCACGACGAAGACCTCGCGGTCGGTCTTGATGCGGATTTCGGGGGTGGAGGGCTCGTAGATCGTGAGACCGGCGGCCACCACCTCCAACGCCTGCAACAGTTCGCGCAACTGGTCGAGGGTGACGGCGGCCAGTTGCTCGTCGGGATAGGCCAGGCCGGCGGCGGTGGCGCCCGGACCCAGATGATGCAGGGTGACGCTGTAGGTGGGCGCGGCCATCAGGGTTCGAGAATGAAGATCGGGCAGTCGCCAAAACCGAGGCGGAAGGTGCCGGTGGCGAGGTTGCCGTCGTCGAGCAGCTCGTCGATCGCCTCGTAGAGGTCGGCATCCACGAGGAGGGGGGAGTCCGCGGTGGTGGTGATGGCGACGGCGGCGCGCCACTTGCCGCCGGGACTGGTGCCGCCGGGGTGCGCCTGGTTGTATTCCCAGTCGAACTTGCCGCCGATGGGGGTGGGATTGGTCCAGACGTTTTCCTGGAGATCGTCGCCGGTGAAGCCGGCGGGCATGACGCCGGCGGGGACCTCGGCGGGCCAGGCGCCCCGCTCGTGCGCATAGGCCTGGAAGACGCCGCCGAAGACCCGGAAGTCGTTCACGAGGGCGGCGGCGCGGGCCCGGCGCTTGACGCGCTCATAGGTGGGCACGGCCATCACGAGCAGGATGCTGATGATGAGCACGACCGTGAGCAACTCCACCATGCTGATGACGCCGGCGGCCGAGCGCGGCAGGCGCTGGCGCCCGATCAGGCGGGTGGTGGGTTTCGACACGAGCATCCGGCACATTCCGGCGCAGGGCGGCCCGGCTGGCAAGCACGGTGTGGGCGGAGGAAGGGAGGCCGGAAAACGGAGGCGGAGGGCGGGATTGTTCTCCCAATCCTTCCCGTAATCGCGGGCTGGAGAATGGAGTTGAAGGGAGGAGAGAACGAGGGCGATGAAGAGAACGATGGGGCGGAAGTCGGTTCGGAATCCGGGACCCGCGGAATTAGATTTCCCTAATTTACCCCTAACCCATGGGTCCCGGATCCGAAACTCGTCTCACGGCTGGTAGGCGCCAGGCGCGTAGCCGTCCTGCACGGGCCAACCGAGGAGGGCGGCGACATCGGCGGGGAGCCGGGCGCGCACGGGCGGCGGCCGGACCGGATCGAAGCGCCTGAGCTCGACGCTGCGCACGACGGCGCCGGGCTCGGCGGCGAGCACCGCGCTGCCGGTCTCGAAGGCAGGCAGCTTCGCCTGCAAGGCGGCGACCGACTGGAAATCGAACTGGTTGGCGTCGCCCGCGGCCGGGCTCCAGGTGATGAGCGCCGGGGCGGCGCCGGCGGGACGCACGAAGAGGTTGCCGCCGGTGGCGGCGAACTGCGGGGCGGTGAGCCTGCCCTTCAGGGCGGGGCTCTGCTCGGCGCGGAGCAACGCCCGCGGGTAGGCGGCGCCGGCCACGAGCAGGTTGCCGGTGAACACGTGGCCGTCGCGTTCGTGCACGTCCGGCCCGGTGGCGGGATGCCACGCGAAATGGTCGGCGGCGGCGCTGCGCTCGTTGCGCTCGAAGGAGGCCGTGGCGTTCACGAAGGTGTTCTGGTGCACCCGGGCGCCCGAGCTGTTGAGGATGCGGACGCCCTTCGTGCAGTTCACGAAGACGTTGCCGGCGACGGTCACGCCCTTCGAGATCTCGAAGAAGAAGCCGTCGAGGCAGCCCTCGACCCAGTTGTTCACGAACACGCCGTCCACGTTGCCGACGTCATACCACACGCCGTTGGAGTGCGGGTTGTCGATGACGAGGTTGTCGCGGCAGGTGACGCGGCGCGTCTGGTTGAAGATCTTCACGGCCGACGGGTAGTAGCCGGTGAGCTGCTCGACGTTGTTGCGGGCGATGAGGTTTTTTTCGAGCAGGCAATCGGAGGAACCGATGACGTAGATGCCCTCGGTGCTGGTGTCGCTCACGAGGCAGTGGCGGATGACGAGGCCGTCGCCGCGGAAGTAGCCGGCGACGCGCGAGCAGTGCGTGATGGCACAATGCTCGATGAGGGTGCCGACGACCTCCTTGCCGAAGGTGGCGGGGTCGGCCACGCCGACCGGGTCGTCGGTGGGTTCCTCGGTGGCGGGCACAGCGCCGCGCCGGCCCTCCACCTCGAGGGCGCGGTAGGCGTATTGGGTGAAGGTGAGGCCGCGGAGCCTGTAGCCCTGGCGGTCGTTGGCCTTGCCATGGGCGGTCTTGCTGGTGCGGAGCAGGCCGATGTCCCACGCAGTGATCTCGACGAGGCGGTTGGTCGGATCAGTGCGGATATAGACCTGGCCCGCCTCGTAATCGATGTAGCAGGAGTCGGCGGTGAGCTCGCCCTCCCAGCCGGCGGATTTCAGGGGCTTGCCGTCGATGAAGACCATGTCGTTGTTGAAACGGTGCAGGGGCGTGAGCATGCCCTCGCGATCGCGGCGCCACCAGTCGCGCGGTTTGGACGGGAAGAGGGTTTTCCAGGAGGTGCGCCAGATGCCGTCGCGCAGGGCCGTCCACTTGTCGGCGACGAGGGTGCCCTTGAGCACGGGTTGTTCATCCTTGTAAGGCTGGATGGTCACGCCCTGGCTGAGGACGAGGCCGCCGGTGCGGTAGATGCCGCCGCGCAGGATGATGGCATCGCCGGTCACGACGCGGGCGATGGCGGTTTCGATCGTGGTGGGGGCTTCGAGGGTGCCGGGCGCGTCGGCCCGGCCGTCGGGCGCGACGTAATGGACGTGCGCGGCGTCGGCCGGCACCTCGTAGGTCTGCGGCAGCGGGCCGTAAGGGCCGCCCGAGGGCTGGCCGAACAGGGCCGACGCGAGCAAAGCGGACAGGATCAAGGCGGGCCGGAGGAGAGGGCGTCGTTTCGTCATGGGGCAGGAGGTTTCCGACCGCTACCAACCGGCCGGCAAAGCGCAACCCGCGCCGCCGTGCTAACACTGGACGGGGGCAGGGCAGGGCGAATCCTCCGGATGAGCCGTGGGACTGGGCGGCTCGTCGGGGCGACTCGCCCTACCGATGCCGCCCAACAGCTCGACAGCCGCCCGCACTTCGCCCAGTCTGCGGGCCCATGAGTCCCGACGAGCTTGCGCAATGTCACGCCCTGCTCGGGGTGTCGCCGGGGGTGACGCTGGCGGAGCTGGAGCGGGCGTTCATGAAGAAGAACTTCGCGCTCATCAAGGGACACAGCGGCGCGGCCGACGAGAGGAACCCGGAATTCGAAGCCACGCGGGCGGGGCTGCGCACGGCGTATGAGAAGCTGTCGGCCCATCTGCGGGCCGAGGAACAGGCCGGGTCCGCCGGCCGCAAAAAGCCGGTGCTCCCGCCGGTGCACGCGGCGAAGCCGCCGCCGAAGAGCCTGCTCACGCCGCCGGTCGTGGTCCCGCGCGATCCGGCCGACGACGAGTTCATCCTGTTCCGCTTCGACGACTGGAAGGTGAACACCTTCGTGCCGCCGCTGCTGCTGGGCCTGACCTGGCTCGTCACGATCAGCCCGCTGGGTTTCTTCCTGAAGGGCTTCCACGTGTGGATGCACGAGTTCGGCCACGCGGTGCCGGCGTGGCTGTGCGGTTTCCGGGCGACGCCGCTGCCGTTCGGCTGGACGCCGGTCGAGCCGGTCTATTCGCCCTTCGTGTATTGGGGGCTGCTGCTGCTGCTCGGGATCCTGTTCGTGGCCGGGGTGGTGGAGCGCAAGGTCTGGCCGATGCTCGCGGCGCTGGCGCTGGCGGGCCTGCAATATTACATGACCTGGAAGATGCCGGAGCACCGGCAGGAGTTCTGGTGGAGCGCGTTCGGCGGCGTGGGCGGCGAGTTCTGCCTGAGCACGCTCTGCATGATGGCCTTCTGGGTGCAACTGCCGGAGAAGTTCAGGTGGGGCGCGTGCCGCTACGGGTTCTTCTTCATCGGCGCGACGGCGTTCCTCAACATCTGGCTGCGCTGGGGCGACGTCTATCGCGGGATCGAGGAAATCCCCTTCGGCTCGATGATCACCGGCGAGGACGACGAGGGCGGCGACATGAACAAGCTGATGGACGGCTACGGTTGGAAGAAATTCACGATCCGCCGCGCCTACTGGCTGCTGGGCTGGTGGTGCTGGGCGGCGCTCGGCGCGATGTGGCTGCTCTTCGCCCTGCGGCTCAACCGCGTGGCGGACTGGGTCGCGGGCCAATTCATGAAACCGCCGGAGGAAACCGCATGAGCCCGCGCCCCTGGCTCGCGCTGGCGCTGCTGGCCGGAGTCCCGCTTGCCGCCGCGCTCACACCCGCGGAGCGGCGGATCGCCGCCTGGGTGGACACGCAGACGGAGCAATTTGCGCGCGACCTGGAGGCCGCCGTGCGGATCGACAGCCCGACCGAAAACCTGGCCGGCGTCCGCCGGATGGGCGGACACTTCGCGGCGCAGCTCGCGGAACTCGGGTTCGCGGCGCGCTTCGTGCCGCTGCCGGAATCCACGGGCCGCGCGGGGCACCTCGTCGCCGAGCGCCAGGGGACCCGCGGCAAACGGGTGCTGCTGCTCGGGCACCTCGACACGGTGCTGCCGGGCGGGAGCTTCCGCCGCGAGGGCGACACCGTGCACGGCTCGGGCGTGGCCGACATGAAGGGCGGCGATGGGGTGATCATCATGGCGTTGCGGGCGCTCCAGGCCGCGGGCGCCCTCGATGGCGCGCAGATCATCGTGGTGCTGACGGGCGACGAGGAGGCGGTGGGCCGGCCCCATGAGGTGGCGCGGAAGGATCTGCTGGAGGCGGCCGCGCGCAGCGACGTGGTGCTGGCGTTCGAGTCGGCGATCGGCGCGACCGCCACGGTGGCGCGCCGCGGCAGCATCTCGTGGGAACTCGAGGTGCAGGGCGTGACGGGGCATTCGTCGGGCATTTTCTCCGACGCCCTGGGCGACGGGGCGGTGTTCGAGCTGGCGCGCATCCTCGAGGGTTTCCGCGAGCAGGTGCGGCAGTTGGACGGCGCCACGCTCAGCCCGGCGCTGGTGACGGCCGGGGTCGAGGCCGAGCTGACGCGCACGGGCGGCACGGCCAAGGGCAAGACAAACATCATCCCGCAGCGCGCGCTGGCGCGGGGCGACCTGCGCACGGTGAGCGCCGAGCAGCTCGCGGAGGCGCAGACCCGCATGCAGGAGGTGGTGCGGAAGAACCTGCGGCGGACCTCCGCCGTGCTGAAATTCGACGAGGGTTATCCGGCGATGGCGCCCACGCCGGCGAACTACGCCTTGCTGGCACAGCTCGACGAGGCGAGCCGCGATCTCGGCCTCGGCGGGATCACGGCGTTCGATCCGCGCGGGCGCGGCGCGGGGGACATCGCGTTCGTCTCGCCTCCGCTGGCCGGACTCGACGGCCTGGGGCTGGACGGTCCCGGCCAGCACACGGCGGCCGAGGCCGCCGACCTGCGCCAGGTGCCGGCGCTGGTGAAGCGCGCCGCGGTGCTGATCCACCGGCTGACGCGGTAGCGGAATGTGGGGCGGGTGGGGCGAGTCGTCCCCACGAGCCGCGGTTCATCCGGAGGATTCGCCCAGCCCCTCACGGCAGCGCCATCACGCGGATGCGGCGGTATTCCATCTGACCGCGGTCGCCCTCGAGGCCGAGCGGGCCGTTGGCGGGGAGCGGCATCGCCTCCTCGAGCACCTCGCCGTTGCAGGTGGCGCGCGCGACGCCGTCC
Source organism: Verrucomicrobiota bacterium (assembly GCA_049322455.1). Lineage (GTDB taxonomy): Bacteria > Verrucomicrobiota > Verrucomicrobiia > Opitutales > Opitutaceae > Lacunisphaera. The sequence goes on from JBMOQY010000045.1 coordinate 248,931, forward strand.
TGCACCGTGATCTCGAGGTCGTTCCAGTCCAGCGGGCGGTAGTGCTGGAGCTTGGTGTAGGGGCCGGCGAGAAGGTAGTCGCGGCACTGGAGCTGCGGGCCGCGCACATAGATGCCGCTGTCGGTGTTGGGCGTGGCGCGGAACTGGAGGCGGAGCACGAAGTTCGCGGGCAGGTCCTGCGTGGTCCAGAGCTGCTGGATGCGCCGGCCGCCGGGCGGCGTGGTGACGACGAGGCGGCCGGCCTTGGCGACGAAACGGCCGTCGGGGCTGGCCGCGAGGCCGTCGAAGCTGGCGGCCTCCTTCACCACGGGCCAGTCGGCGGCGTCGGCCGAGCCGGATTGCCAGCGCTGCGCGTTCTCGATGTCGGCGGTCGAGGTCGGCCGGTAGCCCCAGCCGGTGAGGTCGCGGCCGTTGAAGAGGCTGGTGAAGTCGTTTTCGATGGTGAAGTTGTCGGGCTCGCGGTCGAGGTAGCCGAGGGTGGCGAAGACCGGGCGGAGCGCGGCGGCCCATTTGGCATAGCCGGCGTTGTTGGGGTGGAGCAGGTCGGGGAACAGCTCGGGCGGGGCGTCGTTGGTCGGGCCGGCGAAGAGCTTCCAGGTGTCGAGGACGGTGACCTGGGGCTGGTCGGCGGTGAGTTCGAGGATGAGCTGGTTGATGCGGCGGATGAGGTGCGCGGGGCGGTTCTTCTGGTGGGAGCTGGGCATCACCTGGCAGATGACGACGGGCATCCGGGCGTTGTGCTCGCGGAGGCGGTCCACGATGAGGCGGATGTTGCTGGCGACGCCCCAGGGGTTGCCGCCCTGCTCGTCGAGGTCGTTGGTGCCGATGAGAAGGACGACCGCGGCGGGGTTGAGGGCGAGGACGTCCTCCGGCAGGCGGATGAGCACGCCGCGCGTGGTGTCGCCGGCGATGCCGCGGTTGGCGGTGCGGAGCTCGGGGAAGGCGTCGTCGAAGTTGTCGTGCCAGCCCTGGGTGATGGAGTCGCCGAGGAAGACGATGGCGCCGCGATCCTGCTCGAGGCGGCTGGCGAACTTGGCGCGGCGTTCCACCCAGAGCTTCCTGAACCAGTCGTAGCGGCGGATCGGGCCGATGCCCGGCAGACCGGCGTCGGTGGCGGGCAGGGCGAAGCGGGCGGCGTCGGCCGAAGCGGGCGGGTTGGACTGGGCGGACAGGCTGCCAGCGAGCAGCAGCGCCGCGAGGACGGGGAGGGCGGGGTAGCGCATGGGGAGAGACTTTTTAACCACAGATGAACACAAATGCACACAGATGATTGGGCAGCAACCAGCTGCCCGTGATTTTATCTGTGCTAATCTGTGTGCATCTGTGGTTCTCAGGTTTTCCGGAAGGCGAAGCGGTGGTAGAGGACGGTGCGGCCGCGGAAGCCGGTGTACATCTGACCGCCGACGAGGCCGGCGAACTCGCCGAAGAGGTGTTGGAACGCCGGCGGGATGAACTTGGCGATGAGGGCGCGCTTGCGCGCGTCGTCGGCCTGCATGGCGTCGGCCACGGCGGCGGTGATGTCCTCGTGGGCGACGCGTTCCCAGCCGGGAGCGGCGAGGGCGGCGTGCCAGGCGGGCACGTCCGCGGCCGCGCGGAAATCCGCGTAGAGAAACACGCCGCCCGGGCGCAGCACGCGCGCGGTCTCGGCGTAGAATTTCTCCACGTGGCCGTAGCAATGGCTGCTCTCGACGTTGAGCACGGCGTCGAAGCTGGCGTCGGGGAAAGGCAGGTGCTCGGCGTCGCCGACCGTGAACGCGAGGTTGGTCACGCCCGCGTGGCGTTTCCGGCAGAGCGCGACGGCCTGCGGGGAGAAGTCGGCGCCGGTGATGCGTGCCGGCCGGTGGTGGCGGGCGACGAAACTCGCGCCGCCGCCGCGCCCCGAGCCGACTTCGAGCACGTCCCTGCCCGCCAGCGGCGCGGCCGCGGCCACGCGATGGTAGAGCTGGATGCAGAGCCGGTCGGGCTCGTCCTCCGGGTCGAGGGCGAGCGCGGGCTCGCCGGCGGGCGGCAGGAAGCCGTAGTTCATGAACGTCCAGTCGGCCCCTGTGTAACGCTTGGCCAGCCGGCCATACCACCAGCGCCACAGCAGGCGCCGCAGCCACGGGGAGGACTCGAGCAGGAAGACCGCGAGGCGGATGAGCATGGACCGACCGTGCGAAGAAAAGCCCGGGCTGGCGAGCCCGGGCTGGAGGAAACAAGGCGGTGGGCGGTCTCAGACGCCCGGCTGGCAGAGGCAGGACGACGTGATGGCGAGGTCGGCCTTGCGCCAGATTTCCTTGAACTGGTTGCGCAGCGTGGCGGCCTCCTTTGTCCTGCCCTGTTGCGTCAGGGCCTCGGATAGGCCGAAAAGCGACCAGCCGTTGTTGGGCAGGCGGGCAAGGTCCTCACGATAAACCTGCTCGGCCTCGGCATAACGGCCCTTGGACATGAGCAGGGCGCCGAGCGCGTGGCGCACGGGGATCATCCAGCCGGGCGGCTCGTCATACCGGAGCTGATCCTCGAGAGCGATGGCGGCGCGGAACTGCGCGACGGAATCGTCCACCCGGCCCTCGCGCATGAGAATCTCGGCCTCGAGCATCGGGGTGACGATGGCGAGCACGGCCTGGCAGGTGTTGTTGCCGGCGGCGATCTGGTCGGGCGGCACGAGCCTGGCGGCCTCGAGGTAGCGCGCCTGCGAACGGCGGGCGGCGGCCACGTCGCCCTGGGCGGCGCAGGCAATGCCGCGGGCGGCGAGCTGGAACGCGTACACGAAGCGCTGCTCGGGGGCGAACATCGGCTCGGCCAGCACTTCATCCCAGCGGCCGAAGCGCACGAGCACCTCGAGGGGCATGGCCAGCCAGGCCTCGGCGTTGCTGCCGAACTCCGCCATGAACTCCGGCGGCAGCTTGGCGACGAGGTCGCGCGTGTGCTTGACCGCGAGATCACCCTGGCCGGTCATCATCGCGGCGTAGGCGAGCATGTGGTCGTTGTGCGCGACATAGACGGGCAGGAAGCCCTTCGCGGGGCCGACGACCTTGCGGTAGGCGGCGTCGGCTTCGACCGCGAGGCGGTTGGACTCGACGGCCTTGTGCCACTGGCCCGTGCGGATGTAGATGTGTGACGGCATGTGCACGTTATGGGCGAGGCCGGGCTGCAGGTTCAACAGGCGGTCGGCCGCGCCGAGGGCGCGCTCCGGATGCTGCGAGGCTTCGACAGCGTGGATGGTGAGGTGATTCGCCAGCGGGTGGTTGGGGTTGAGCTTCAGCACGGCGTCGAGGGTCGCGAGAATCTCCTCGGTGCCGGGCTGCGGTTCGCCCGCAGGTGTCCACTGGTCCCACGGGCGGAGGTCCATCATGGCCTCGGCGAAGAAGGCGCCGACGTCGGCGTCCTGCGGGAATTTTCTCCAAACGGCGCGCATGGCGTCGGCGTAGGCGAGGTCGAGCGGGGCGCGGTCCGCGGGCTGCGGGTTGGCGTAGCGGTGGCCGAGGGCCCCGATGAGGGCCTGTTCCAGTGGCGTGGCCTTGGCCGCGTGCTGCCGGGCGAGGGTGAGTTCGGCCCAGGCGAGTTCTGCGGCGGGCGGAGGCACCACGGGGAAATTGATGTGCGGGCCGCTGGCGTAGGCGATGCCCCAGTGGGCCATGGCGCATTCGGGATCAAGGCGGGCCGCTTCCTGGAAGGAGCGGATGGCGGCGCCGTGATTGAAGCCGAAGAGGAAGCGCAGGCCCTGGTCGAAGTAGCGCTGGGCCGCGGGCGACGAGGTGGTGATCGGATGAGTGTGGCTGCCGAGGGTGTCGAGGAGGGGGATGGCCGGTTCGGTGGCGGGGAGCTGTCTGGCCGGCAGCAGGCAGCACAGGATGAAAACGAAGCGGGGAGTTTTCATGGCAGGGATGGGGGCGGGATTTAAGAGTCGTCAATGGGCTGGATTATTCCGGGATTCAGGCCCCCACAAAACAACAGCCCGGGCTGGCGCCCGGGCTTGGCGGAAGACAGCGGACAGAAGACGGAGGACAGATCAGCGCACGACGCGCGCGCCGCCGCCGCCGAAGGTCTTTTCGACCTCCTTGCGGGTGGCCATCGAGGTGTCGCCAGGGGTTGTCGAGGCCAGCGCGCCGTGGGCGGCGCCGTATTCGACGGCCTTCTGCGGGTCGTTGAACTGGAGGAAGCCGAACTGCAGGCCCGAGGCGAACGAGTCGCCGCCGCCGACGCGGTCGAGGATCTCGAGGTCCGGGTATTTGCGCGATTCGTAGAACTTGCCGTCGTGCCAGAGGATGGCGGACCAGTCGTTGACGGTGGCGCTCTTGACGACGCGCAGGGTGGTGGCGGCGACCTTGAAGTTTTTGAACTCCTTCACGGCGGTCTCGATCATCTGCTTGAAGGCGTCGGTCTCGATGTGGCTGATGTTGTGGTCCACGCCCTTGACCTCGAAGCCGAGGGAGGCGGTGAAGTCCTCCTCGTTGCCGATCATGACGTCCACGTATTTGGCGATCTCGCGGTTGACCTCCTGGGCCTTCTTGAGGCCGCCGATGGTCTTCCAGAGCGAGGGGCGGTAGTTGAGGTCGTAGGAGACGATGGTGCCGTGCCTGTTGGCGGCCTTGACGGCCTCGACGGTGAGGGCGGCGGTCGTCTCGGAGAGGGCGGCGAAGATGCCGCCGGTGTGGAACCAGCGGGCGCCGAGCTTGCCGAAGATGTGGTCCCAGTCGAAGTCGCCGGGCTTGAGCTGGGAGGCGGCCGTGTTGCCGCGGTCGGGGTTGCCGACGGCGCCGCGGATGCCGAAGCCGCGCTCGGTGAAGTTGAGGCCGTTGCGGACGGTGCGGCCGATGCCGTCGTCCTCGCGCCACTTGATGAAGTCGGTGGCGACGCCGCCCTGCATGATGAAGTCCTCGACGAGGTGGCCGACCTCGTTGTCCACGAAGGCGGTGACGACGGCGGTTTTCAGGCCGAAGCATTTGCGGAGGCCGCGGGAGGTGTTGTATTCGCCGCCGCCCTCCCAGACTTTGAATTCGCGGGCGGTGCGGATGCGGCCCTCGCCGGGGTCAAGACGAAGCATGACTTCGCCGAGGGAGATTTGGTCGAACGCGCAGGCGTTGGCGGGTTTGATGTTCAGGCTCATGGTTGTGGGTAGGGAAAGGGGGACGGGCGGGAAGGGCAATGCTGGCAGCCGTCAATCCGTGTCACGGCGGCGGAAATAGACGCGCTCGATGTCGGGTGAGGTCAGGTAGAGGGCATCCACGTTTTCCCACCGGGAGAGGATCCAGGGCTTGGAGAAGTTGTAGCCGTTCTTGGTGAACACGATGGAGCCGGCGACAAAGACGCAGACGTGCAGGATCTCCGCGCCGCCCCGGCGGCGGTAGGCGATGATGTCGCCCAGGCGTGCCGGGGCGGGGATGGGCCGGTAGTTGGCGGCCAGTTCCCGGCCGGCCAGCTCCTGATGCTCGGTCCAGATGCCGGGGATGACGAGGAAGCGGGCGTCGGGCTTCTCGGCGCCGAAGTTGAAGGCGGTCCAGAAGCAACTGGGCGTGAGGGTCGGCTCCGCGGGCTCGAAGTAGGTGTTGAGGAACTCGCGCTCGAGCGGCGACAGCAGGTGGACGATGTCGAGGTAGCGCAGATCATCGCCGGAAGCCGCGAAGGACTCGAGCAGGCGCCGGGCGCTCTTGGCCCGCGCGGTGTGCTGCCAGTAAGCGGCGAGGGCGGGCACCTCCGCGGGACGGGGTTTTTCGAGCAGGACGATGACGGCCGGCTCGCGCAGGGCGGCGCGGTGCGCGGTCAGTTTCTCGCGCTCGCTGCCCAGCAGGCTGTAGAGCGCGCCGAAATCGGAGAGCATCACGCGATCGCCCGACGGATAGACGAGCCGCAGGATGGCCTGGCGGACCGGCTCGGGCAGGGAGCCGGCGTCGAACCATTCCTCGATGGTGAAACCGGCCGGGAAAGGAATGTGCTGCACATAGTCGGTGACGGAGAGTCCGCCGACCAGGCGGGGGAAGAGGCGGGTGCGGAACTCGCGGGGGACGGCGAGCACGAGGTCGAGGGACGGGCGCACGGTGATCCGCCCTTCGGGGTCCGGAGCGGCGCTGGTGAAGAGGGCGAGGAGATCATGCCGGACAGGCGCGGGCATGTCGGTGGCGAGGATGGCGTCGCGGATCCCGGCGGGCGTCAGCCCGGTGAAGGTCCACACCGGCTCCTGGCTCGGGGGCGGCAGCCGGCGCAGCGTGTCGCCCGCCGGCGCGAGGAGCACGTCGTAATACCAGAGCCGGCCCCACGGGCCGACGGCGAGCGGTTTGAGCTGGAGCCGCTTGCGCCAGGCATCGGGCATGCGGCCGGCCTGGAACGGCGGTTCGCCCGGGGCGAGCGTGGCCAGTTTGGTGCGGAAAACCCCCGGCGGGCGGCCGGCCAGGCGAGGGTTGAGCCGTCCGATGTCGGCGAGGTCGAGAAACTGCCACGGCCCGAAGGCGGTGGGGCGGCGGGCCAGGCCGATGCCGCCGGCGACATAGACGGCGGCGTAAGGCCAGGCTGTGCGCTCGGGATCGCCATAGACAAAAAGATCGCCGTATTGCGGCGGGCCGTCCACCGGGACGCATTCGCGTTCGAGCCAGGCCTTGAGGCCGCCGGGGGCGGCTGGATCCACGCCGGGAGCGAGAGCGAAGAATTCCGAAGCCAGCAGGCTGCTGTCCACCCCCGGGTCCTCGGCCTCCGCGAGGTTGGGCGGGTAGGTGTTGAGCAGGGCGCGGGGCAGCCGCGGCAGGAGGTAGGTGAGGTCCAGCCGGGGGGCGTTGGGAATGGCGGCGATGGCATTGAGCAACGGCTCGATCGCGCGATGCCGGCCGTTGACCTGCCACCAGGCCGCCTGGGCCTGGGCGTCGAGCGGTCTGTCGGCCTGCCGGCGGAGTTTCAGGAGCAGGGCGTCGCCACCCAGGGCGACACGGTAGAAATCGAGCCGGTCGGCCGGCGTGGCAAACGCGTCTTCGAGCGCGAAGAGATCGCCGAAGATGAGCCGGTCGCCGTGCGGGAGTCCGGTGGCGCGCACCCGCGCGACGGCTTCGCGCCAGCGGGGCTCGGCATCAAGGGTGCGCAGGTCCGCGGGGCCGAGGGACAGCGGCCAGCGGTAGGTGGCGTTGGCGGGGTGGGAGGAGAGCAGCAGGTGCCAGTCGGCCCGCTCCTGCGGACGAAACCGCGCCAAGAGTGCGCGATCAGGCGCGATCACCGCGTCGGCCTCCCCCGGCCGGCGGATGAGCCGGCGCCGCAACTCGGTGGCGAGCGCGGGATCGAAGCCGGCCCCAACCAGGAAGCTGTCGAGCCGGTCGGCGAGCTCGCCGGTCAGGATCCAGCGCGGGGCGAAGCCGGGCAAGGTCTGCAACTGCGCCGGGGAGGGTGCCAGGGCGATGACCGAGCGGTGCAACGCCGGCTCCTCGAGGGCACGCCCCGGCGGGACCGTCAGCAGCAGGCCGAGGGCGGCAAGGAGGGCGGGAACGGGGAGCCGCACGCTCATGGCAGAGGTTCGCGCATTGTGAATCCGGGAAACCGCCGGGCCGCCGGAGCGGCCCGGCGACCGGCCGGGGCTCAGACCTTGGCCGCGGCGGCCACGAACTGCCTGGCGCGGGCGGTGATGGCGGCCCAGTCGCCGGCCTTCAGGGCGGCGGGGGCGACGAGCGCGGAGCCCGCGGCGGTGGCGAAGGCGCCAGCCTTGAGAAAGTCGCCGACGGTCTCGGGCGTGACGCCGCCGGTGGGCAGGAACTCGAGTTGCGGGAACGGCGCCTTCAGCGACTTGATGTAGGCGGGGCCGAAGAACTCGGCGGGGAAGATCTTGATGACATCGGCGCCGCACTCGTGGGCGGTCCAGGCCTCGGTGGGCGTGAGCGCGCCGGAGAGGACGGGCACGCCGGCGGCGTTGCAGGCCTGGATGACCTCGGGGCGCACGGCGGGCGTGACGATGAACTTGGCGCCGGCGGCGATGCCGCGTTTTGCCGTATCGGCGTCGAGCACGGTGCCGAGGCCGAGGAGGACGTCGGGCAGCTCCCGGGAGACCCGGGCGCACATTTCGATGGCGCCGGGAGTCGTCATGGTCAACTCGATGGCGCCCAGGCCGCCGGCCTGGAGGGCGCGGGCGCAGCCGACGAGGTTGTCGGCGCTGTCCGCGCGGATCAGGGCGACGACTTTCTGCCCCCGGAGACGTTGGAGAATATCTGCTTTGTTCATGGTAGGGTTGAAAGGGCTGGGGAAGGAAGCAGGGAGCAGGTGGAAGTGCGAGTGAGAGGCGGCAGGGTTGACCGTTCTCGTTCGCGGGATTCTACCCCTTGGCCGGTTCAGGATCGCGGGCCCTGGTAACCGAGCGAGCGGGAGAGGGTGGCGGCGCAGTCGGTGACGATGGCGGCAATCTCGGAGATGCGCTCGCGGGTAAAGCGGACGGTGGCGGCGGTGATGCCGATGGCGGCGACCGTGGAGCCGTCGGAGGAGAAGACCGGGGCGGCAAGACAGCGGACGCCAAGATGAAACTCCTCGTCGTCGATGCTGTAGCCGCGCTTGCAGGTGAGCTCGGCTTCGCGGCGGATCTCGGCGAGGGTGGTGAGCGTGTGGGACGTGCGTTTCACGGGGTGGGAATTGCCGCCGTAAAGGGCGTCGAGGCGGTGGCGGTGGAGGAAGGCGAGCAGGCACTTGCCGGTCGAGGAGCAGTGCAGCTCGGCGAGAAAGCCGGGGCGCGAGGCGGCGCGCAGCGGGTGGGAGCTGTCCTGCACGGCGACGATGAGCGCGCGGTCGTCGCAGGGCACGGCGAGGTGCGAGGTCTCGTCGGTGCGTGCGGTCAGCTCCTGCAGCACCGGCAGGGCGGCGGTGCGGATCTCGGTGCCGGCCAGCGAGGCGTTGCCGAGGTGGATGAGCACGGGGCCGAGCTCGAAGCGGCCCTCGACCTTGCGGGCGAAGTCCTCGAGCTGGAGCGTGGCCATGATGCGCAAAGTGGTGGTGACGGGGATGCGCAACGCCCGCGCGATGTCGGCGGCCTTGAGGCCGTCGGGGTTCTGCGCAAGCAGCTTCATGATCCGGCTGGCGTTCCGCAGATTGGGAATGACGTAGCGTTCGAGGGCGGCGCTATCGCGGGAGGGGGAGCGGGGACGCAACGTGCGGAGCGGCATGACGGGGTAGGGGAGGTATAGCAGGGAGAAATTTTTTTCTTGCGGCAAGCACTGCTACGTTCAACCTTGAATAGCAAGTTCATTAGTGAAATCCGTTCACCCCTTTTGCCGGGCGGATTTCGCTGATCCGATCACCCCAAACCCTGACTCCCATGGAAGCTACCCTGACCTTGTGGCAGCGCTTTGCGCGTGCACACCCCCTCGCGGCCAATCGCGCCGCTGGTTACACCCCTGTCCGATATCTCACGTCGGTCCTGCTGGCGTTTTGCCTGGCCGGCACCGCCTTCGCCCAAGGAACCGGCTCGATCAGCGGACGCGTGCTGAACATCGGCAACGGCCGCTATCTCAACAATGCCACGATCACGGTCGAAGGCACCAACCTCGAGGCCCATACCAACGAATTCGGCGATTACCACCTGAACAACGTGCCGGCCGGCGAGGTGCGGCTCAAGGCTTCCTACCTCGGCCTGGATGACGAGACGGTGACGGTGAATGTCACACCCGGGCAGACGGCGAGCTACAACTTCGAGCTGACCAGTCGCGCCCGCTACGGCGAGGACAAGACGCTCGTGCTCGACACCTTCGTGGTGGAAAGCCAGCGCGAATACGAGGGCGACGCCCTCGCCACCAACGAGCAGCGCCACGCGCCCAACGTCAAGGTGGTGATGTCCTCCGACTCCTTCGGCACCATCAATGAGGGCAATCCCGGTGAATTCCTGAAATACCTCCCCGGCGTCACCGTGGACTATGTCGCCGCCGACGTGCGCACGGTGTCGGTGCGCGGCTTCGCCGCCCAGTTCACCAACGTGTATTGGGATGGCATGCGCATGACCAGCTCGGTCTCGGGCAACACCAACCGCGTCTTCGAATTCGAGCAGGTCTCGATCAACAACACCTCCCGCACCGAGATCACCAAGGTGCCGACGCCCGACCAGCCGGCCGACTCGCTGGGCGGCAATGTGAACTTCGTCTCGAAGAACGCCTTCGAGCGCAAGGGCGCCCAGCTCAACTACCGATTCTATCTGAACGCCAACAGCGAGAATCTCGATTTCAAGAAGACCCCCGGACCGCGGGATGAAGACAGCTACAAAGTTCTCCCCAACTTCGACTTCGACTACACCCTGCCGCTCAGCGACCGGTTCGGCATCGTGGTCACCGGTCTGTCCTCGAACCAGTATGTCGAGCAGCACCGCTGGCAGCCGACCTGGAACTTCGCCCAGGCCGGGGCCAACGCCTCCAATCCCTACCTCCAGCAGCAGCAGTTGCAGGACGGGCCGAAAACGACCAACCGCGCCTCCCTCGGCATCAAGGCCGACTGGAAGGTGAGCGACACCCAGGTGCTCTCGGTGGCGGTGCAGAACAACTACTACAAGACCTTCTTCGGCAACCGTAACCTGAACTTCAACGTCGGCACTTCCGCCACTTCCAATCCCGCCGGCGGCAACCCGCTGATCTGGGGGCCCGACTTCGTGACCTCGGCCAAGGGTCGCGCCTCCGTCACGCAAGGCAGCTCGTTCCGCGACAAGCTGGGCAACACTTTCGCGGTCAAGATCAATCACGATTACCGCAATGGCGACTGGCATGCCACCAGCGGCGTCTCCTACACCAAGTCCCGCTCTTGGTATCGCGCCTTGGGTCGCGGACACTTCGCCAACGTCGGCACGACGCTGCAGGGCGTGCAGACGGTCAGCGCCTTCAACATCAACGGCGACGGCCCCCTGACTTGGGTGGCCCGCGACACCGCCGGTGCCGAGCTCGACCCCTATACGCTGGCCAACTACCGCCTCGGCAACCTGAGCGACGATCCGGTGGACGGCTTCGCCACCATGCTGCAGGGCCGCGTGGATGTGGAGCGCCAGCTCAATGTCTCCTTTCCGCTCAGCGTGAAGGCGGGTGCCAGCATGTGGGACGAGACCAAGGACAACCGCCGCCGCAACAACAGCTACACCTTCATCGGCGCCGACGGCATCGCCAACACGGCGGACGACAGCGCCGCGCCCTATCTCGACACCAACTACCTCAACCAGGATCCGTTCTGGAGCTCCAAGCCCATCCAATGGATCAATCCCTACCTGCTCGCCGAGACCTTCAAGGCCAACCCGGGCTGGTTCCGCTACAACGAGGTGACCTCCGAGACCAACCGCATCAACGGCTCGGAGCGCATCTCCGAGAAGGTCACCGCCGGCTACATCCAGTTCGACGGCCAGTTGCTCGACAACAAGCTCGGCTTCGTGGCCGGTCTGCGCTACGAAAAGACCGAGGACGACGGCGCGGGCTTGCTCGTCAATCCGGACAACGTGTGGCAGCGCAACGCCGACGGCAGCTTCGTGGACGGCAACACCAGCCAGGCAGGCATCCAGCGCGTCCGCAAGGTCGAGGCGGGTGCCGCCGGCTCGATCGACGAGCTGCGCCTCGTGCGCCAGGAGCGCGCCTACAAGGCCAGCCGCAGCTACGACGACTACTATCCGGGCGTGCACCTGACCTACAACATCTCGAACGACTTCCTCGTGCGGCTCTCCTACGCCCGGACCTTCGGCCGGCCGGACTACGCCAACATCGTGCCCAACACCACGATGGACTTCGACGACAGCGATCCGCTCAACAACCCGGGCACGATCACGATCCGCAATACGCGCCTCCTGCCGTGGACCGCCAACAACTACGATCTCTCCCTCGAATATTACTTCAAGGAAGGCGGTCTGATTACGGCCGGTGTCTTCAAGAAGGATCTCTCGGATTTCTGGGAGACGCGGGGTGGCACGGTGGACGCCGCCTTGGCCGAAGAACTGGGCCTCTCCAACCTTTTCGTCGGTTGGGGCGTATCCACCACCGTCAATGGCGGTGACGCCAAGATCGACGGCGTCGAGTTCAACTTCATCCGCCCGCTCACCTTCCTCCCGGGTTGGGGCCAGTATTTCACGATCAAGGCCAACGCCACGAAGCTGAACCTGTCGGGGGCCAAGACCGCGGATTTCCGCACCTTCATCGAGGAGACGGGCAACTTCAACATCGGCTTCAACAAGAAGCCCTACTCCGCGAACGTGACCTTCAACTACCGCGGGCGCCAGAAGAACGCCCCGCAGACCGGCGGCCAGTATGGTGCGACCGCCGGCTTCTACGAATACTACGCCCCGCGCACCTTCGTGGACGTCAGCGGCGAGGTGAAGCTCACCAAGAACATGAGCCTCTTCGCCGGCGTGCGCAACCTCTTCAACAAGCAGCAGGTCCTGCAGCGTTACAACGCCGCCTCGCCCATCTACGCGCAGAACTTCCGGTACGAGGAGTTCGGCATCAGCATGAGTGTCGGCGTGAAAGGCACGTTCTAAGCTGACACACGTTTCCCGACCACCTCTGCCCGGGGGGCCTCCGGCGCCCCGGGCAGATTTGTCGAGGCCGCCATGAATCCCTTGCCCGCCGCGGCCACGCCCGACCCAACGCGATCCCGCGTCCTCCCCCCATGAACCTCCAGTACAATCCCCTCCAGCGGCTGACCGCCAACATGACGCGCGCCGAACTCCGGCGCTGCTTTGTCCTGAGCGGCCTGTTCAAACCCGGCCGGGTCGTGCTGAACTACTGGGAGACCGACCGCACCGTGGTCGGCGGCGCGACGCCCGCGGGCCGCGAACTCGCGCTGCACGTGCCGGCCGAGCTGCGGGCCGAGCATTTCAACGACCGCCGCGAACTCGGCATCATCAACCTCGGCGGCCCCGGCCGCATCACGGTGGACGGCCGGCGGTTCGCCATGGAGCACCTCGATTCGCTTTACGTCGGCCGCGGCGCGAAACGCGTGAAGTTCGCCTCCCGCTCCGCCCGGACCCCGGCGCGTTTCTACCTGCTCAGCTACCCGGCGCACGTGGCCTATCCCACGCGCCAGATCAAGCGAAGCGAACTCCAGCCGCGGATCCTCGGCAGCGACGAGCAGCAGAACCACCGCATCCTGCACCAGGTCATCACGCCGGCCCGTTTCCCCACCTGCCAGCTCGTCATGGGCTTCACCGTCGTCCAGCCCGGCAGCAAGTGGAACACCATGCCGCCCCACACCCACCTGCGCCGCTCCGAGGTCTATTGCTACTTCGGCTTTCCGCGCGGCGGCGACGTGCGGCATTTCCACGGCCAGCCTCCGCGCATCCGCACGATCCGCCTGCGCGAAGGCGAGGCCGTGCTTTCCCCGCCCTGGTCGGTGCACGCCGGCGAGGGCTCCACGCATTACTCCTTCGTCTGGGGCATGGGCGGCGAAAACCAGGACTACGCCGACATGGACCCCGTCGATCCGAAGCTGATCCTCCGCGCCCGCTGAACCATGACCGCACTGATCGACAGTTTCCGCCTCGACGGCAAAACCGCGCTGGTCACCGGCGCCTCGCGCGGCCTCGGCGCCGGCATGGCGCAGGCCCTCGCCTCGGCCGGGGCCGATGTCATCCTGGTCGCCCGCGGCGACCTCTCCGCCACGCAGAGGCTCATCGCGGCCGCCGGCCGCAAGGCCTGGGCCTTCCACGCCGACCAGGCCAGCCGCGCCTCGATGGACCGGCTCGCCGCCGCGCTGGACCGCGAGCTGCCGCTGCCCGACATCCTCGTGAACAACGGCGGCACGATCCGCCGCGGCGCGTTCGCCGAGTTCGCCGACGCCGATTGGGACGAGGTGATGGAGGTGAACCTCAACTCCGTCTTCCGGCTCAGCCAGGCCGTGGTGAAGCGGTGGCTTGCCCGCGGCCGCCGCGGCAAGATCATCCACACCGCCTCGATGATGTCGTTCCAGGGCGGCATCCGCATCGGCTCCTACACCGCCGCCAAGAGCGGCCTCGCCGGCCTCACCCGCCTGATGGCCAACGAGCTCGCCCCGCACGGCATCAACGTCAACGCCATCGCCCCCGGCTACATGGCCACCGACAACACCGCCGCCCTGCAGGCCGATCCGGCGCGCAACAAGGCCATCCTCGACCGCATTCCCGCCGGCCGCTGGGGCGTGCCGGACGACATGGCGGGCGCCGTCGTCTTTCTCGCCGCACCCGCCTCCGACTACGTGCACGGCCACATCCTCGCCGTGGACGGCGGCTGGCTCGCGCGGTGAGCATGATGAGATGATGTCCCCCTTTCTGTCATCCTGAGCGCGGCGAAGAATCCCGGAGCACCCTCGCAAGCGAGGAGCCGCCGGATCCTTCGCTCCGCCCGGGATGACCCAAGGCAAACCCTGAACACGTTCTCCCCATGAAACGAAGCCTGCTTGCGCTCGTCGGATTCGCCCTCACCGCTGGCGCCGCTTCCGCCGAGCAGCTCGTCATCACCGTCACCCACGACCTCGCCATCGCCCGCCCGGCCGAAACCATCACCGTGCCGTGGAGCGAGGTGAACAAGGCCCTGCCGGGCGCGCTCCTCCAGCGCATCGCGGTCAGGGACGCCGCCGGCCGCGTGCTCCCTTACCAGGTCACCAACGTCGCCCCGCAGGCCAAGGATCCCAAGGGCGAGGGCGTCGCCTACGGCGAACTGCTCTTCCAGCACGACTTCGCCGCCGGGGAGCGGAGCGCCACCTTCACGGTCGAAAAGACCGACACGGTCGCCCCCGTTTTCCCGACCAAGGCCTTCGCCCGCCACGTGCCGGAGCGCCTCGACGACTTTGCGTGGGAAAACGACCGGATCGCCCACCGCACCTACGGTCCGGCGCTCGCCGAGCCCGTGCCGGCCGGCGGCGCCAAGGAGGTGCTCGTCACCAGCGGTCTCGACGTCTGGTGCAAGCGCGTGGACTACCCGATCGTGGACCGCTGGTATAACAAGGGCCACGACCACTACCACAAGGACGAGGGCGAGGGCATGGACATGTATCAGGTCGGCCCTTCGCGCGGCTGCGGCGGCACCGGCATCTGGGACGGCAAGGCGCTCCACGTCGGCCGCAATTACCGCGCCTGGAAGGTCATCGCCAACGGGCCCATCCGCGCGATCTTCGAACTCAGCTACGACACCTGGATGGCCAACGGCGTCATGGTCTCCGAGGTCAAGCGCTTCACCGTGGACGCCGGCCACAACCTCGACCGGATCGAGAGCACCTTTGCCATCACCGGCGCCAAGGAGGTCACCGTCGGCATCGGCCTGAACAAGAACCCCGCCGACCGGGGCCAGGAGCCGGTCATCACGCACCGGCCCGATGCCGCCACCGCGACCCTCGCCCAGTGGACGGTGCAGAAGACCAACGGCTCGCTCGGCACCGCCATCGTGCTCGCCGACCCCGGGACTTTCCTCGGCTTCGCCGAGGATGATCGCAACCTGCTCGTGCTCGCCAGGGCCGCCGCCGGCCAGCCGCTCCGCTACTTCGCCGGCGCCGGCTGGTCCCAAGCCGGCGAATTCACCACCCAGGAGGCGTGGGACGCCTACGTCGCCGCCTTCGCCCAACGCGCCCGCGCCCCCGTGCAGGTCACCCTGTCCACCCAGCCATGAGCCGTCGCCTCCTGTCCGCCCTCGCCGTCCTTTCCTTCCTCGGCCCCGCGCTGCCGGCGGAACCGACCCGGCCGGAGGTCCTGCAACTGCTGGAGCGTGTGGCCGACTGGCAGCTCGCGCATCCGGCGAAGTGGCAGCCGCACGAGTGGCACAACGGCGCGTTCTACACCGGCGTCATGGCGCTGGCCGACCTTTCCGCCAGCCCGCGCTTCCGCGCCGCCATGGTCAGGGTGGGCGCAGGCGAGCAATGGCAGCTCGGGCCCCGCGTCTATCACGCCGACGACCACTGCATCGGCCAGATGTATGCCGAGCTGGCGCTCAAGGACGGCGACGCCGCCAAGCTCGCGCCGATGCGCGCGCGCTTCGACCACATCCTGGCGCACCGCCCGACCAACAGCCTCGTGTTCGACCGCAAGACCAACCCGAAGAATCAGGAGCGCTGGTCCTGGTGCGACGCGCTCTTCATGTCGCCGCCGGCCTGGGTCCGCCTCTGGAAGGCCACGGGCGATGCGCGCTACCTCGACTTCGCCGTCGAAGAGTGGTGGGCCACCTCCGATTTTCTCTACAACAAGGACGAGCACCTCTACTGGCGCGACAGCTCGATCATTCCCAAACGCGAGGCCAACGGCCGCAACATCTACTGGAGCCGGGGCAACGGCTGGGTGATGGGCGGTCTCGTGCGCGTGCTCCAGTTTTTGCCCGCCGACCACCCTGCGCGTCCGCGTTTCGAGCGGCAGTTCCGCGAGATGGCCGCCGCCGTGCTGGCCTGCCAGCAATCCGACGGACTCTGGCGCGCCAGCCTGCTCGACCCCGCCAGCTACCCGATGAAAGAGGCGAGCGGCTCGGGATTCCATTGCTACGCCCTCGCCTGGGGGGTGAACCAAGGTCTGCTTCCCCGCGAACCCTACGCCGCCGCCGCGCTCCGCACCTGGAACGCGCTCACGGCCTTCGTCGAGCCCGACGGCAGGCTCACCCACGTGCAGCCGGTCGGCTTCACACCCGTGACCTTCGACGAAAACCACACCGAGCCCTACGGCGTCGGCGCCTTCCTGCTCGCCGGCAGCGAAATCCACCGCCTGCTCCCGCGCTAGAACCCGCCGCCGCCCGCCCAACCCCTCTCCTGCCATGAACGCCATGCTCCGCCTCCTGCTCGCCGCCGCCGTCCTTGCCGCCCCGCTTCGCCTGGCCGCCACCGCCCCGCAAACATTCAACGGCGCCACGCCGCTCGAATGGTCGGTCCGGCTGGCCGATTCAGAGATGCGCCGCCTGGGCACCTCGCTCGAGGCCGGCGGCGCCAACCCGCGTGCGCGCTGGGATTACTCCCCGGGTGTGCTCGCCCTCGCGCTGGTCCGGCTGGCCGAGGCCACGAAGAACGACGCCTACTATCAGTTCGGTCTCCGCGCCGTCGCCTCCCACGTCAATCCCGATGGCACCATCCAAGGCTACAAGGAGGAGGACTACAACATCGACAACATCCCGCCGGGCAAGGTGCTGCTCGCCGCCCTCGCGCGCGACGGGAAGAACGAAGCCTGGACGAAGGCCGTGCAGCAGCTCCGCGCCCAGATGTCGCGCCACCCGCGCACGAGCGAGGGCGGCTTCTGGCACAAGAAGCGTTACCCGCACCAGATGTGGCTCGACGGCCTCTACATGGCCTCGCCCTTCCTCGCCCAATACGCAGGGATGTTCGACGAACCCGCGCTGTTCGACGACGTCGCCAGGCAGATCGTCCTCATGGACGCCCACTCCTACGATCCCGCCACCGGCCTCTTCTGGCATGCCTGGGACGAGGCCCGCGCCCAGAGCTGGGCCGATCCGCAGACCGGCTTCTCCCCGAACTTCTGGAGCCGCGCCATCGGCTGGTATGCCATGGCGATCGTGGACTGCCTCGACTACCTGCCGGTCAGCCAGCCCGAGATCGATCAGATCGTCGGCATCCTGCACCGGCTCGCGGACGGCGTCGTGCGCTGGCAGGATCCGCAGACCGGGCTCTGGTGGCAGCTCACCGCGCTGGGCGACCAGCAGGGCAACTACCTGGAGGGCTCCGGCTCGGCCATGTTCGTCTATGCCCTCGCGAAGGCCATCAACAAGGGCTACCTCCCGCGCGAGCAATACCTGCCCGCCGTCCTCAAGGGCTACGCCGGCATGATCGGCACGCTCGTGAAGACCAATCCCGACGGCACGATCCGCTACACCCGGATCTGCCAGGGCGCCGGTCTCGGCTACATGATGTCCGACGGCAAGACTCCGCGCGACGGGTCGGTCAGATATTACGTCAGCGAGCCGGTCGTGGACAACGACCCCAAGGGCACCGGCCCGTTCATCCTCGCCGGCATTGAGCTGCAGAAGCTTGCCGACAACCCCGCGCCGCCGCCCGTCGTCCGCGGCTGGGGCGACTACGAGCGCGTGCTCGCCCGCATCCGCACGCCCGTGTTTCCCGACCGCGATTTCCCCATCACCGGTTTCGGCGCGAAACCCGGCGCCGATTGCACGGAGGCGATCAAGGCCGCCATCGCCGCCTGCCACCAGGCCGGCGGCGGCCGCGTCGTCGTGCCGCCGGGCGAGTGGCTCACCGGCGCCATCCACCTGAAGAGCAACGTCAACCTGCACGTCAGCGAGGGCGCGACGCTCCGCTGGACTTTCGACCTGGAGAAATATCCCGTCGTCTTCACCCGCTGGGAAGGCGTCGAGTGCATGAACTACTCGCCCTTCATCTACGCCTGGGAGCAGGAGAACATCGCCGTCACCGGCCGGGGCACGCTCGACGGCGGCGCCGACTGGGACACCTGGTGGGGCTGGAACCGGAAGGTGCCCGACCAGCCGACCCGGCAGCGGGAGGACCGCAACAGGCTCATCCAGATGGGCGAGACCAACGTGCCTGTCGAACAGCGCGTCTTCGGTCCGGGCCACCTCCTGCGCCCCAACTTCATCCAGCCCTACCGCTGCAAGAACATCCTCATCGAGGGCGTGACCATCGTGCGCTCGCCCATGTGGGAGATCCACCCCGTGCTCTCGCAGAACATCACCGTGCGCGGCGTGAAGATCAGCTCCCATGGCCCCAACAACGACGGCTTCGACCCCGAGTCCTGCCGCGACATCCTCGTCGAGGACACCGTTTTCGACACCGGCGACGATTGCATCGCCATCAAGTCCGGCCGCAACAACGACGGCCGCCGCGTCAACGTGCCCACCGAGAACATGATCGTCCGCCGCTGCATCATGAAGGACGGCCACGGCGGCGTCGTGCTCGGCTCCGAGTGCTCCGGCGGCATCCGCAACGTGTTCGTCGAGGACTGCGAGATGGACAGCCCCGACCTCGACCGGGCGCTCCGTTTCAAGAACAACGCCGTGCGCGGCGGCGTGCTGGAGAACGTCTTCATGCGCAACGTGAAGATCGGCCGGGTGGGGGAAGCCGTCGTCACCGTGGACCTGCTTTACGAGGAGGGCGCGAACGGCCCGTTCAAGCCCGTCGTGCGCAACGTCCAGCTCGAGCACGTCACCAGCTCGGCCAGCCCGCGGGTGCTCTACATCCGCGGCTTTGCCGGGGCGGTCATCGACGGCATCCGCATCCGCCATTCCGTGTTCAACGGTGTGACTGAGACGGATGTTGTGCAGCACGCCGGAAGCATCAGTTTCGACCGCGTCACCATCACCCCCGCCAAACTGCCGCGCGGCCTCAACTCCGTGCCCCCGCCCCAGCCGGCCGGCAACTAACCCCCGAGCCCCCCAAAAAACATGACGACCTCCGCCACCACCGGTTCCTTGATCGGCCGCTACCGTTGGCGTATCTGCGCCGTCCTCTTCCTGGCGACGACGATCAACTACATCGACCGGAATGTGTTTTCGTTCACGATGCTGGACACGACCTTCCGGCACCAGATGCTGGACATCCCGCTCGACCGGCCGCTGACGGAAGCCGACATGGCGCTCTTCCGCGAGAAGATGAGCACCTTGGACGCCATCTTCAAATACTGCTACGCCTTCGGCTTCCTGATCGCGGGCTGGATGATCGATCGCATCGGCGTGCGCCGCGGCTACGGCACAGGCATCACGGTGTGGAGCGCCGCCGCCGTCGGTCACGGCTTCGTGCACAGCGCCTTCGGCATGGGCTGGGCCCGCGGGCTGCTCGGCGTGGGCGAGGCCTGCAACTTCCCCGCCGCCATCAAAACCGTCTCCGAGTGGTTCCCCAAGAAGGAGCGCAGCTTTGCCACCGGCATCTTCAACGCCGGGGCCAACGTCGGCATCATCCTCACCGCCATCTTCGTCCCGCTCATCATCGCGTCCCTGGGCTGGCGCATGAGCTTCATCATCACCGGTGCCGTCGGCGTCTTCGTGCTCTTCTGGTGGCTCGCCATCTACCACAAGCCCCACGAGCACCCCAGGGTCGGACCAGCCGAGCTTGCCCATATCCAGCAGGACGGTCCCCCGGAAGCCGACAGGGTCGTCAAGTGGCGCGAGTTGATCCGCTACAAGCCGACCTGGGCCTTCGCCATCGCCAAATTCATGACCGACGCCGTCTGGTGGTTCTACCTCACCTGGCTGCCGACCTTCTTCAACAGCAACCCGGCCTTCGACACCAAGCTCGACCTCAAGCAGGTCGGCCTCCCGTTCCTGATCATCTACATCGTCTCCGACCTCGGCAGCATCTTCTTCGGCTGGCTCGCCACCCGCTTCATCGGTCTGGGCTGGTCCATCAACAAGGCCCGCAAGGTGACCATGCTGATCTGTGCGCTCTGCGTCGTGCCGATCGTGTTCGCATCCCTGACCAGCAGCATCGCTGTCGCCATCGCGCTCATCGCGTTGGCGACCGCCGCGCACCAGGGCTGGAGCGCCAATCTCTTCACCACCGTTTCCGACCAGTTCCCCCGCCGCGCGGTGGGCAGCGTGGTCGGCCTCGGCGGCCTGGCCGGCGGCCTCGGCGGCGCCCTCCTCGCGGCCAAGGTCGGCTTCATCATCAACACCGGCGGCTACGTGCCCCTGTTCCTCATCGCCGGCTCGGCTTATCTGCTTGCGCTGCTGATCATGCACGCGCTCACGCCCAAGCTGGCTCCGGTCGAACTGAAGAGCGCCTGAGCCGTGCGCCGCTGCCTCCTGCTCCTGAGTCTGGCCACGCTGGCCCTCGGCGCCGGCGTGTGCCCGGGGGCGGTGCGCTGGAGCGACATCCTCGGGCAGCCGGCGGAATGGGATGGCGGCGCGGAGGCGCGCGCCATCGTCGCGAACGTCCTGCTCTACCAGTCGCCCGAGGGCGGCTGGCCGAAGAACACCGACATGACAGTCCCGCCGTCGGCGGAATTCCTCGCCCACAGCGAGGCCGACCGGCGCGCTCCGACCATCGACAACCAGGCCACGACGACGCAGCTCACCCTGCTCGCCCGGGTCATCGCCGCGGGCGAGGCGGCTCCGGCACTGCGCGCGGCCTTCGAGCGCGGTTTCGACTACCTGCTCGCCGCCCAATACGAAAACGGCGGCTGGCCCCAGTTTTTCCCGCGGCGCCCGGGCTACTACAGCCACATCACCTACAACGACAACGCCATGGTGAACGTGCTCACGCTCCTGCGCGACGCCGCGCAGGGCAAGGCGCCGTTTGCCTTCGTGGACGAGACCCGGCGCGCCCGTGCCGCCACCGCGGTGGAGAAGGGCATCGCCTGCATCCTGCGCACCCAGGTGCGCCAGGACGGCCGGCTCACTGCCTGGTGCGCCCAGCACGACGAGGTCACCTTCGCCCCCGCCTGGGCGCGCAAATTCGAACCGCCCTCGCTTTCCGGCCAGGAGAGCGTCGGCATCGTGCAGTTTCTGATGTCGGTGCCGAAACCCTCGCCCGAGATCATCGCGGCGGTCGAGGGCGCCGTCGCCTGGTTCGGGCAGGTGAAAATGACCGGCGTGCGCGAGGACCACCCGCCCGCGCCCGCGCTGCCGCACAAGCACGACCGGGTGCTCGTGGCCGACCCGTCCGCGCCGCCGCTGTGGGCGCGTTTCTACGAACTCGGCACCAACCGGCCGATCTACACGGGCCGCGATGCGATCATCCGCTACAACCTCGCCGAGATTGAACCCGAGCGACGCGGCGGCTACGCTTACGTCGGCACCTGGCCGGCCGCCTTGCTGGAGCAGGACTACCCCCGCTGGCGCCGGAAGCACAACCTGCCCTGACATGAACCGACTGCTCCATGCTGTGGGAGCGGGCTTGCTCGCGACCGTCGGCGCCTTCGCCGCCCCGGAGCCCGATGCCGTCGTCGCCGCCGACGGCTCCGGCGACTTCTCCTCCCTCCAGGAGGCCATCAGCCAGGCCCCGATGAAAACCGATCCGGCCATGCCGCGCTGGGTGATTTTCGTCAAGGCCGGCACTTACAAGGAGCGCATCTACGTCCAACGCGAGCGCGGCAACATCCACGTCATCGGTGCGGATGCCGCGACGACCGTCGTCGCCTACGACCTCCACGCCAACCTGCCCGGCCCCGACGGCAAGCCCATCGGCACCTTCCGCACGCCGACGGTCCAGATTGATGGCGACGGCATGCTCTGGGAGAACCTCACGCTCGCCAACACCGCCGGCCCCGTCGGCCAGGCGCTTGCGCTGCGCGCCGACGGCGACCGGCTCGAGTTCCGCGGCTGCCGCTTCCTCGGCTGGCAGGACACCATCCTCGTCAACCGCGGCCGCCACTACTTCCGGGACTGCTACATCGAGGGCCACGTGGATTTCATCTTCGGCGGCGCCACGGCCTACTTCGAGCGCTGCCACCTCCACGTCCTGCGCGACGGCTACATCACGGCTGCCTCGACGCCGAAGGAGCAGGAGCACGGCTACGTGTTCGCCGACTGCCGGATCACCGGCGCCGAGGGGGTGAAAACCTACCTCGGTCGGCCGTGGCGGGATTTTGCGAAGACCGTTTTTCTGCGCACGGAGATGAGCGCCGCCGTGCGTCCCGAGGGTTGGCACAACTGGAACAAGCCCCACGCGGAGCGGACAACCTTCTACGCCGAGTTTGGCAGCACGGGCCCCGGTGCCAACGACGCCGCTCGCGTCAAGTGGGCCAAACCGCTCGCCGCCGCGCAAGCCGCCGCCCTCACCCCCGCCGCCGTGCTCGGCGGCACGGACGGCTGGGTTCCGACCGTATCCCCATGAACAGGTGTCGTCTGCTGTTGGGTCTGTTGCTGGGGCCGCTCGCCGTTGTCGCGGGAGCCCGGCCCGTGCACCTCGTGCTCGTGGGCGACTCCACGGTCACCGACCGGGAAGGGTGGGGTCTGGGTTTCCGGCAGTTCGTCGGCGAAGGCGCGACGGTCACGAACCTGGCCCAGGGCGGACGCAGTTCCAAGAGCTACCGCGCCGAGGGCCATTGGGACAAGGCCCTCGCCGCCAAGGGCGACTATTACCTCATCCAGTTCGGGCACAACGACCAGCCGGGCAAGGGTCCCGACCGTGAGACCGACCCCGACACCACCTTCGCCGAAAACCTGGCGCGCTACGTGGACGAGGCGCGGGCGATCGGCGCGCAGCCGGTGCTCGTCACCCCGCTTGTGCGCCGCACCTTCGCAAAGACCGATCCCGCGCGGCTCGAATCCAGGCATGTGCCCTATGTCGAGGCGGTGAAGCGCGTCGCGACCGGAAAGGGCGTCCCGCTCATCGACCTGCACGCGCGCAGTCTCGTCCTCTGCGAATCGCTCGGGCCGGCGCGCACCGCGGAATTCGATTTTCCCGACCGGACCGGCAAGACCGACACGACCCACTTGCGCGGCGAAGGCAGCGTGGCCTTCGCGCGGTTGGTCGTGGACGACCTCCGCCGTGTCGTGCCGGCGCTCGCGCCGGTGCTGCTGCCGGAGCCCGGGGCGGCGAAGCTGCCGGACCTCGAATACGGCGAAGCTGCCGGCGAGAAGCTCCTGCTCGATGTCTGCATGCCGGCGGGGGAGGGGCCGTTTCCCGTGGCCATCCTCGTGCATGGCGGCGGCTGGAGCGGCGGCGACAAGGCCGCCACCGAGGGCGGCGCGGGCATCGGCGGGTGGTTCGGTCCGCTCACGGCGGCGAAATACACCTGGTTCTCCATCAACTACCGCCTCGCGCCCAAGCACCGCTGGCCCGCCTGCCTCGACGACGTGCTCACGGCCATCCGCTGGGTGAAGGCCAACGCGGCGCAGTTCAAGGGCGATCCCGCGCGCATCGCCCTCTTCGGCCACTCCGCCGGCGGCCACCTCGTCTGCCTGGCCGCCACCGTGGTGGACGACTCGGCGCGCGTGCAGGCCGTGGTCGGCTTCGCCCCCGTCACCAACCACGAGCAGGAATTGCCCGTGCGCGGCGGCCTCAGCCAGTCGCTGCAAAACCTGCTCAACCGTCCCAAGGAAATCACGCCCGAGTCGCTCGGCCTGATCCGCGCCATCTCCCCGCTCAACCATGTGCGGCCCGGCCTGCCGCCCTTCCTGCTCATCCACGGCGACGCCGACAAGACCGTGCCCCTCCAGCAGTCGCTTGATTTTCAGGAAAGGCTTCGCGCCAACGGGGTGACCTGCGACCTGCACATCCTGCCCGGCGCCGGGCACCGGCTGTCCGACTGGGAGCAGGTCGCACCCGGCTACGCTGCGCAATACCTCGCCTGGCTCGACCGGCACCTGCGGGCGAAGCCGGAGCCCGTTCAACCGTGAACTTCCCGGCACAATCAGCGGAAGATTTGCCCTGGCGCGACAGCCTTATGACCGCGCCGGCCCGGCCTCGGGGCTTGCTGGGGCGGCGTCCACGGAGTTGAATGACCGTCCGCTATTTTATCCATGAAACCCGAAGAATATCTGAAATCCTTTTTCGGCCTCGAAGGCAAAGTGGCCGTCGTCATCGGCGGCACGGGCGAGCTGTGCGGCGCGATGGCTGAGGGGCTCGCCGGCGCCGGTGCCGAGGTCGTGCTCGTCGGCCGCAATGTCGAGAAGGCACAGGCGCGCCTCGACAAGATCGCCGCCGCGGGCGGCCGGGCGTGGTTCCACTCCGCCGAGGCCACCAACAAGGCCGAGCTCGAGGGCCTGCGCGACGCCGTGCTGAAGCGCAGCGGCCGCGTGGACATCCTTGTCAACGGCGCGGGCGTCAACTCCGCCACGCCGTTCTTCGACATCACCGAGGAGGAGTTCGACCGCATCCTCCGCGTCAACGTGAAGGGCGTGTTCCTCGGCTGCCAGGTCTTCGGCAAGCATCTGGTCGAGCGCGGCCAGGGCGGCTCCATCATCAACCTCGGTTCCATGTCGGGCATCGTGCCGCTGTCGCGCGTCATCACCTACTCGGCCTCGAAAGGCGCCGTGCACAATCTCTCCCTCAATCTCGCCCGTGAGTGGGCCACCGCGAAGGTGCGCGTGAACGTCCTCGTCCCCGGCTTCTTCCCCGCCGAGCAGAACAGGAAGATCCTCTCGCCCGACCGCGTCGCCGCCATCCTGGGCCACACCCCGATGAAGCGCTTCGGCGAGGCCCGCGAGCTCATCGGCGCCACGCTCCTGCTCGCCTCCGACGCCGCCGGCGCCTTCATCACCGGCGAGGAACTCATCGTGGATGGCGGCTACCACGCGATGACGATCTGACGCCGAAATTTTGCCCACCGATTCCACGGATGATCACGGATAAAAATCGAATCACCGCGGCCTGTCATTCTGAGCGAAGTATCCAGCATGAGGCGGTCCTGCGGCATGTCGCTGGATCCTTCACTGCATTCAGGATGACAGTTTCGGGAAATCCGTGCCCATCCGTGTGATCCGTGGTTGCTCAGCCTTTTCCCCATGTCCGCCATCAACGACTTCCTTCTGCAGCACAACCTGCGCCTCGCGCAGAACCCCTGCGTCTCCCCTGACTTCTGCCTCGACTGGCCCGCGCTGCAAAACGACCTCAGGACCGGCAAGATTGCCGAGCATCCCAAGAGCCGCTTCGCGACCCAGGCCGGCGAATTCACCCTCGTCGAGAACGCCGCCGGCGACTGCGCCTGGAAGCTTCACGCCACGGGACACCCGCTCGCCGATGGCGTGGCGTTCAACGGCGCGACCTTCTTCCCCGCCACCTGGGCCAACCTGCTCACGCTGAAGAATCTCATCCAGGAGCATGACGCCGGCTCGACCATCTTCCCGACCGCCGGCGCCAGGCTCGGCCAGAGCACCCTCGGCGTCGGCGCGCGCTTCACCACGCTGCACTGGCCGGCCGTCGAGTGGGCCATGAGCGCCCTCGAGGTCGGCATGACGGCCAACCAGAACTCCATCCCGCGCGAGCTCGTTTACGACGTGGACGCCATGCTCGCCAACCGGCTCGACACCGTGCCGTTCCCCTTCATCGGCACCAACGTGCCCGAGGGCCACCAGGGCCAGAGCGTCGAGGGCATGAGCCACGGCTGCGTGCTGTCCAAGCTCAAGACCGGCTTCCACCGCCGCCGCATCGCCTGGTCCTTCAACGCCGACCACCAGCCCATCGGCGGCAAGTTCGACATCCGCGAGGACGCCCTCGTCAAGGGCTGCCTGCTCGCCAGCTACATCACCTTCGACCTCTCGCCCGAGCTCGCGCTCAACCAGCAGGCCGACCTCGCCGGCATCCCGGCCGACGTTGTCGCGAAAACCCGCGCACGCGTCGCCGCCGCCGGCCTGAAACTCGATGACACGGCCTTCAACCAGCTGCTCGCGACCGTCTGGACGCCGATGCTCAAGATGAAGCGTCGCGACGACAAATACGCCGCCGCGCGCCGGGCCGCCTTCACCACCGGCGTGGGCCGCGCCTACCTGCGCGAACTCTCGATCGACGAGCTGCCCGGCCTGACCGCGCCCGAGACCACCGCCATCATGCTCGCGCTCTGCGAGGTGCTCGGCATGCCGGTCAACTTCGTGGCCCCCGCCTTCGGCTTCCAGAAGAACACCCCTTATCCCGACAACGCCGCGCTCAAGAAGCTCATCGAGGC
The DNA here is from genome assembly GCA_049322455.1 of Verrucomicrobiota bacterium. Classification (GTDB taxonomy): domain Bacteria; phylum Verrucomicrobiota; class Verrucomicrobiia; order Opitutales; family Opitutaceae; genus Lacunisphaera. The sequence goes on from JBMOQY010000045.1 coordinate 275,347, forward strand.
GCAGTGGGCCGTCTGCAAGCGGTTCGGCGTTTCCATCGGCTTCCACTCCGGCTCCGGCAAGTCGGCCGAAAACTACCAGGTGATGGGCCAGGTGACCGGCAGCCGCCTCGAGATCAAGACCAGCGGCCGTTACACCTACGAGATGGGCGTCGCGCTGTCGCAGTCGAAGCACCCCGCCGACGCCGCCCTCTGGCGCGACTGGTATCAGTTCACCCTGGACATGGCCGTCGCCGGTTCGTTCAGCGCCGACCCCACCGAGCAGAAGATGGCGCGGGTCTTCGTCACGACCTCGCTGGCCGCCTGCGGGAAGCCGACCGACGTCTTCGCCTCGCCCGCCTCCTGCCGGGCCGCCCTCGCGGCGCTGCCCCCCTCGGCCGAGCACATGACCTTCTTCGAATACAACTTCCTCTACGTGCTCGCCGCCGGCGGCAGGCCCGAGAAGGCCGCCCTCGGCGACCACAGCCCGGCGGGTTACCAGCAACGCGCCCGCTTCTATGCGATCAGCCCCGAGGCCCGGTTGCTCTTCGCGAAACGCATCGCCGCCTACCTGCTCTTCCTCGCCGAGAACACCGGCCTGGCCTCCAAGGAGCGCTGCGCCGCCGCCAGCAGGCTGCTGGAAACTTACACCACCCTCGATGCCCTGCTGAACGACATCAGCCGATGATGATGCAGGGCGGGGTCTCCGAACCCCGCCACGATCACCCTGTCGCGTTCGAAAGAGGCGGGGGTCGGAGACCCCGCCCTGCAATTCCCAATCCCATGAAACCCTTCATTCACGACGACTTCCTGCTCCACACCGACGCGGCCCGCGACCTCTACCACAACTTCGCGAAGCACGAGCCGATCTACGACTACCACTGCCACCTGCCGCAGTCGGCCATCCTGGCGAACCACCGCTTCGCCGACCTCGCCGAGATCTGGCTGGGCGGCGACCACTACAAGTGGCGCGCCATGCGCGCCAACGGCGTGCACGAGAGGTTCGTCACGGGCAGCGCCACCCCGCGCGAAAAGTTCGACGCCTGGTGCGCGACCGTGCCGCACACCCTGCGCAACCCGCTCTACCACTGGTCGCACCTCGAACTCGCCCGCTACTTCGGCATCTTCGACATCATCAACCCGGCCTCCGCCGACAGAATCTGGAAGCAGGCCAACGAGAAGCTCGCGACCATGCGCGTGCACGACATCCTCGCCGCCAACAAGGTCGCCGTCATCTGCACGACCGACGACCCGGCCGAGTCCCTCGCCGAACACGAAAAGATCGCCAAGCTCGGCATCAAAACCCGCGTCTATCCGACCTTCCGCCCCGACAAGGCGCTCCTCGTGGACCAGCCCGCGGCCTTCAACGCCTGGCTGGAGAAGCTGTCCGGCGCCGCCGGGATGCCGGTGAAGTCGTTCGACGATTTTCTCGCCGCGCTCGACAAGCGCCACGCCGACTTCCACGCCATCGGCGGACGCCTGTCCGACCACGGCATGGAGAGCTGCTACGCCGAGACCTGCACGGCCGCCGAGGCCAGGGCCATCTACGATGCCGCCCGCGCCGGCCGGGCCGCCCGCGCTGCGGACTTCGCGAAGTTCGCCTCCTTCATGATGCTCGAGTTCGGCCGCTGGGACGCCCGGCGCGGCTGGACCAAGCAGCTCCACCTCGGCGCGCTCCGCAACAACAACACCCGCCTGCTCGCCAAGCTCGGGCCCGACACCGGCTTCGACTCCATCGGCGACTTCCCGCAGACGCGCGCCCTCGGCCGCTACCTCGACACCCTCGACACGACCGACGAGCTGCCGCGCACCGTGCTCTACAACCTCAACCCGGCCGACAACTACGCCTTCGCCACCATGATCGGCAATTTCCAGGACGGCACCGTCCCCGGCAAGATACAGTTCGGCTCGGGCTGGTGGTTCCTCGACCAGAAGGAGGCGATGGAGTGGCAGCTCAACGCGCTCTCCAACCTCGGCCTGCTCAGCCGCTTCGTCGGCATGCTCACGGACTCGCGCAGCTTCCTCAGCTATCCGCGCCACGAGTATTTCCGCCGCACGCTGTGCAACCTGCTCGGTGCCGACATGGAACGCGGCGAGATCCCGGCCGACCGCGCCCTCGTCGGCGGCATGGTGAAGAACATCTGCTTCGCCAACGCCCGCGACTACTTCCGGCTGGAGCTCGACCCGACCTACGCGAAGTAGGCCGGCGTTTCCTGGGGGAGCGTGCTTGCCCGCGACTGGCGCGATCAAGACCGCTCCCACAACGGTGGATTCCTCGCGTGACTCGGTCCGCGGTCCGATGGATAGGGCGGGGCATGCCGCCCGTGGACCACGCCGTCATCATTTTGCGGGTCCTGGCCTTTCCCCGTGAGGCGGTCTTCGCCGCCTTCAGCAATCCGGTGGGGCCGGGGTCTTGGTGGGCCCGACGGGATTCACCAGCGCTTCTCACGAATCGTATCTGGGGGTGCCTGGAGATTCAGGCTCGCCATGCACGGACCCGACGGCGGTCCCTGGCTGCGCGATCCGCGCATCCGCGCGCTCATCCTGCTGCGGAGCTGAATTCCGGGGTGCGGCGCCCGGGCCCGAATCGGGGAGGAACGGGCTTGGGCGGTAGTTAGACTGACCGCCGCCATTGCATTTCCCGCGCGTTTGGCAAAAGTGGCTCGCTGCAACCCCATCCTCCGCATGAAGTCCCTCCGGATCCTCCTCCTCGCCGCGGCCGCCCTGGCCGCGGGCCTCGCCGCCAACGCCGAGCAGTTCAAAGCCCTGCTCTTCTCCAAGACCGCCGGCTGGCACCACGAATCCATCAACGCCGGCGTCACCGCCATCCGCCAGCTCGGCCAGTTGCACGACTTCGAGGTGTTCTGGACCGAGGACGCCAACCGCGTGTTCAAGGACACGGAGCTGGCGAAATACAAGGTGGTGATCTTCCTCTGCACGACGGGCGACGTGCTCAACGCCGAGCAGCAGGCCGCCTTCGAGCGCTACCTCAAGGCCGGCGGCGGCTTCGTCGGCATCCACAGCGCCTCCGACACCGAATACGACTGGCCGTGGTATCGCAGGATGGTCGGCTACATGTTCCACATCCACCCGGCCGTCCAGACCGCCACGCTCAAGGTGCTCGATCCGAACTTCCCCGGCATGGACCGCTACGCGAAGCGCTTCCTCTTCACCGAGGAGTGGTATGAATTCGGCGCCCCCGAGGGCAGCAAGCTGAACTTCCTCCTCGCGGTGGACGAGAAGACCTACAAGCCCTACGCCAAGTGGGGTCCGAAGGAGGGCAAGGGCATGGGTGATTTCCACCCCGTCAGCTGGTATCACGAATACGACGGCGGCCGCGCCTTCTACACCGCCCTGGGCCACCTGCCCGCCACCTACGGCGACAGCAGCTTCATGCACCACGTTTACGGCGGCATCTACTGGGCCGCCACCGGCAACACCTTCTCGTCCGAGTAGCTTCCCCCTTTTTTCGCAGGCCGCGGCGGCGCGGTCCGGCGCGGCCTGTTTCATTTTGGTCAACCTTATGACGAACCCTTGCGCCCGGCCCGGACGGACGTAGTTTGGCCGGATGCGGAAACGGTCACCTTTCGCCCTGTTCGGTCTGCTCGTGCTGCCGCTGGTCTCCGCCGGGGCACCGCCGCCCCGCCTGGCCGTCGTGATCACGGTGGATCAGATGCGCGCCGACTTCCTGGTGCGGTTCCGGCCGTATTTCGCCGAGGGCGGGTTCAAACGGCTGCTCGAAGGCGGGGCCGATTTTCCGAACTGCCATTACCGCTGTGCCGGCACCAAGACCGCGCCCAGCCACGCCACAATCCTCAGCGGCGTCCACGCCGACGTCCATGGCATCATCGCCAACGAGTGGCTGGACCGCAGCACCTTCATTCAGGGCAACGCCGTCGAGGATCCGGCTTCTCCGCTCGTTGGCCTGCCGCCGCGCGCGGATCGCTATCCTAATGCGATCTGGGCCGCCAAGGCCGGCCGCTCACCGCGCAATTTCCTCGGCATCACCGTCGGCGACCGGCTCAAGGCGCGCTACGGCGCCGCGGCGAAGGTCTTCGGCGTGGCCGACAAGGACCGCTCCGCCATCCTGCCCGCGGGACGGCACCCCGACGGCGCCTACTGGACCGAGGAGGGCATTTTCGTCACCTCGACGTATTACCGGAGCGAACTGCCGGACTGGGTGCAGGACTTCAACGCGCGCCGGAATGCCGCGCAGTATTTCGGCCGGACCTGGGACCGCCTGCTTGCTCCGGCCGTCTATGACGACGTGCAGGGACCCGATGCCGCCGAAGGCGAGCAACCCGAGGATGCCCTGCCCATCACCCTGCCCAAGCGCGTGGATGGCGGCCGTCCCGGGATTTCCGATGCCTTCTACAGCGCCTTCGACCACACGCCCTGGAACAACGATCTGGTGGAGGAAATGGCCGAGCTGACGGTCGAGGCGGGGCAGCTCGGCCAGGACGACGTCCCCGACCTGCTCGCCGTGGGCTTCTCCCAGCCCGACAAAACCGGTCACGCCTACGGTCCCGACAGCCACGAGGTGATGGACACCTATCTGTGGCTCGACCGGACGCTGGCGCGTTTCTTCACGTTTCTCGACGCCAAGGTCGGTGCCGGCCGCTGGGTGCTGGTGCTCACGGCCGACCACGGGGTGGCGCCGCTGCCGGAGCGCGTTCAATCCACCCCGGGTGCACCGGCCGCCGGGCGCGTCTCCGGCAAGGAACTGGACGAGCACGTAACCGGAGCACTCGACGCGGCCTTCGGGCAACTGCCCGAGCCCCTCTACTGGGTGCTGCGCGACAACAGCGGCTATCACGTCAGTCCGAAGACCTTGCAGGCAAAAAATCTTCCACTCGACCGGGTGGCCGCGGAGGTGCGGGCCGCGTTGCTCAGGCACCCGGCCATCGCCGCCGCCTATACCCGGGCGCAACTCACGGCCCCCGACCCGCTCGACGATTGGGGGGAGATGACGCGCCGCAGCTACTATCCCGCCCGCAGCCCCGACGTGCTCTTTGTGGAGAAACCCTTTCATCTGCTACGCGCACTTGGCACGAACCATGGCACACCCCACGATTACGACACCCACGTGCCGCAGGTGTGGTTCGGCGCCGGGGTGAAGGCCGGCGTGCACCCCGGGCGCGTCGGCGTGGACGACATCGCCCCGACCCTGGCTGGCCTGCTCGGCGTGGACCTCCCGCCCGAGGCGAAGGGGACGAGACTATTCTGAGCGTGGAAGGGGCTTTGCGCCCCGACTATTGCGCGGCTGACATCCCGTCGGGGCGCAAAGCCCCTTCCACGTTTCCGGACACAGAACTTTGCCTTTTCACCCGGGCTCTGTTTCCTCCCCCGCATGATCCTCGACTTCGAAACCCTCGCCCCGCGCGACGCCTACAACTGGATGATCAACACCGTGACCCCGCGCCCCATCGCCTGGGTCTCGACCATCTCCGCCGCGGGTCAGACCAATCTGGCGCCGTTCTCCTATTTCCAGGCCGTGTGCTCGAAGCCGCCCACGCTGATGTTCAGCGGCGCCATCAACCGCCACGGCGGGAAAAAGGACAGCGTGGTCAACATCGGCCAGGTGCCCGAGTTCGTCGTCAACCTCGTGTCCTTCGCGCTGGCCGGGCCGATGAACCTCACGGCCACGCCGCTGCCGCATGGCGAGAGCGAGTTCGAGAAATTCGGCATCGCCAGCGCACCCTCGCTCAAGGTGCGCCCGCCGCGCGTCGCCGCCGCGCCGGTGGCCTTCGAATGCAAGCTCGACCGCCTCCTCGACTTCGGCGACGGCCCGGCGGGGGCCAACGTCGTGTTCGGCACCATCCTGTGCGCGCACGTGAGCGAGTCCGTGCTCGGCGCCGACGGCCAGATCGACCCGCACAAGCTCGACACCATCGGCCGCATGGGCGGCGACAACTACGTCCGCACGCGCGACCTCTTCACGGTCGTGCGCCCGCGGTAAGGCAGGTCCGCTCTCTGACTGGCCCGACCTGCGCAACCAGCTTCAGCCCGGCAGACGCCGCAGCTCCTTGTCAGCCCGCTGGCCGGACCGCTCGTCACGCCGGGATTGCCAGGCGTGTCATAAGCCGTTTTCGTGCCGGCTTCATGAAATCCCCCCTCCCTTCGCTTCTCCCCGGGGTGGCGTTGTGCGCCGCCGTCGCCCTCACCGCCGCCGCTACCGAACCCGCCAAGCCGCTGCCCGATCCGGGTTTCAGCGTGGACAAGATGGACCGCACGGCCGATCCGCGCGTGGACTTCGCCAAATTCGCCGCCGGCAACTGGTATGCACAGAACGAGATCCCCGCCGACAAGGCGCGCTGGGGCGGCTTCAACGAACTGGCCGAGCGCACTTGGGCGCAGGTCCGCGCCATCCTCGAGGAGGCCTCCGCCGCGCCCGGTGAGACCGGCTCGATGCGCCAGAAGGTGGGCGACTTCTTCGCCTCCGCCAACGACACCGCCACCATCAACAACCGCGGCCTCCAGCCGCTCGAGGCCGACCTGGCCGCCATCGCCGCGGCCCAATCCCTCGACGACCTGATGCCGGTCATCGTGCGGATGCACCTCCAGGTCGGCGCGCCGCTCTGCAATTTCGCGTTCTACCCCGACCTCAAGCAGAGCGACATCTACGGCTTCTATCTCTTCCAGGGCGGCCTGAGCCTGCCGTCCAAGGAATACTACTTCTCCGACAAGTTCGCCCGCGAGCGCTGGGAGTTCACCGGCCACGTGGCGAAGATGTTCGAGCTGGCCGGCCTGCCGCGCGCCACCGCCTACAAGGACGCCGAGACCGTCCTCGCCCTGGAAAAGGCCATGGCCGAGCACGCCAAGCTCCCGGTCGAGCTGCGCGACCGCGTGGCCAACTACCACAAGCTGACCATCGAAGAGGCCGCCGCCGCCTGGCCCGGCTTCCCGCTGAAGGCGCTCGTCGCCGGCCTCGGTGTGCCGGCGGACGTGAAGGACGTCATCGTCGGCCAGCCCAAGTTCACCGAGGCGGTCGGCAAGCTCCTGACGGAGCGCCCCCTCGACGACTGGAAGGCCTACCTGCGCTTCCAGCTGCTGAGCGCCGCCGCACCCTACCTGGCCGAGCCCTTCGAACAGGAGAATTTCCGCTTCTTCGGCACCGTGCTCAACGGCACGCCGACGCAGGAGCCGCGCTGGCAGCGCGCCGCCCGGCAGGTGGACGCCTCCATCGGCGAGGCCGTCGGCCAGCTCTACGTCGCGAAGCACTTCCCGCCCGCCGCCAAGGCGCGCATGGACGAGTTGATCACCAACATCATGGCGGTCTTCCGCGACCGCCTCGCCACCCTCGACTGGATGTCCGAGGAGACGCGCCGGAAGGCGCTGGCCAAGTTCGACCGCTTCGAGCCCATGATCGGTTACCCCGTGAAATGGCGCGACTACTCCGCCGTGGAGGTGAAGCGCGACGACTATTTCGGCAACGTTCACCGCGCCGCGCTGGCCGAGTCCCGCCGGGTCATCGACCGCCTCGGGCAGAAGGTGGACCGCCGCGAGTGGGGCATGACCCCGCAGACCGTGAACGCCTATTACTCGCCCGTCACCAACCAGATCGTCTTTCCCGCCGGCATCCTCCAGCCGCCGTTCTTCGACTTCACCATGGACGACGCGGTCAACTACGGCGCCATCGGCGGCGTCATCGGCCACGAGATCACGCACGGTTTCGACGACCAGGGCCGCCGCTCCGACGCCGACGGCAACCTGACCGACTGGTGGGCGCCCGAGGACGCCCACCGGTTCCGCGAGAAGGCGCAGAAGCTCGTGGAGCAGTTCAACAGCTACCAGGCGCTGCCGGGACTCGCCATCAACGGCCAGCTCTCGCTCGGCGAGAACATCGGCGACCTCGGCGGCACCTCCATCGCCTTCGAGGCGCTGCAGCGCTCGCTCCGGGGCAAGGAGCGCAAGCTGATCGACGGCTTCACGCCCGAGCAGCGCTTTTACCTCTCCTGGGCCCAGCAATGGCGCACGAAGTTCCGCGACGACGCCATGCGCCTGCAGGTCGCCCGCGGCCCGCATGCCCCCGGCAACTTCCGCGCCTTCGGCCCGCTGGTGAACCAGCAGAGCTTCTTCGACGCCTTCGGCATCAAGGAAGGCGACCCGATGTGGCGCAAGCCCGAGGACCGCGCCAAGATCTGGTGAGCTTTTCGACCGCAGGGCGGGATCACCGCCCCCCGCCGGTCGTGAGGCGAATCCGCCCCGCGCCAGCCGGCGCGGGTTTTTATTTCGTGGTCTCCGCCTTCGGCAGCAGGCGGGCGACGACCACCAGCAGCACGACGACCACCAGCGCCAGCGCGCCCCAGAAGGCCACGCCGCCCTTCAGGTGGCGCAGGGCGCCGCGGGTGAAACCTTCCGGCGCAGTCTCCTCGGCGCCGAGGCGGACCGGGCTGCGGCCGGCGGTGAGGAGCTGCACGGCGACGAGGCTCAGGTCGTAGCGGGGCGCGGCGGCCTGCGGGTTGCCGTAGGCGAGCGCGAAGCCGTCGGTCTCGGCCGTCTTGAAGACGAGGCGCACGACGGCATGCTCGGCCTTCACGCCGGCGAGCGCGATGGGCGGGTTGTCGCCGTTGTCGGTCTCGAGGTAGAGCGTGTCGGTCTGGAGCCGGTCGCCGAGGTCGAGGACGCGCGTGCGGGGCGAGCCGGGCTCGGGCGTGCGGCTCCACGCGCCGGTGGCGAGCGTGCGCTCGTAGGGGCGGCCGTCGCCACCGGCCGCCTTTTCGTAGAGGCGGAACTGGCGTTGGAAAAGCGGGGTGTCGGTGGCGAGCGCCAGCCGCAGGAGCGGCAGGCCGGCGTGCGGCAGCTTCAGCCGCCACACGCTGAACGTCGGGCGCCGGGCATCGGGCGCGGGCTCGGGTGTGAGGGCCAGCGAACGGGCGAGGTTGGTGCGCTCCAGGATGAACGGGATCTGGTGCCCCGCGCACAGCAGGCGCAGGTCGGCGAAGTCCGTGCGGGCGCCGGCCAGCGCGGCGGGATCGAGTTCGAGTTCCTGCACGCCGGCCGCGGCGAATTGCACGGACTTGTGTCGCGTCCAACCCTCGGCGTCGAAGGGCGCGCCGACCAGCGGGATGTCGGGCAACGGCGGCTCGGCGAGAGAGGCACGGGGGGCGTAGCCGGGCGTGTCTTGCAACGGGCCGGGAGTGAGAACCGCGGCGCTCGCCGTTCGGAGGTCGCCGGCGAGGGCGGCGAGATCATAGCGCGGGGCGGTGGCCTGCGCGTTGCCGGAGAGCAGCGTGTAGCTCCCGGCCTCCGCGGCGTGAAAGAGCAAGCTGACCGGCCGGCGCTTCAGGCGGAGGCCGGTCACGGCCAGCGGCGGCGAGTCGCCGTTGTGGATGTGCACCAGCAGTTCGCGGCCGAGCGGCGTGTGGCCGAACTTCAGCTCGAGCTGCTCCTTCGGCGGGGCGCCGTCCACGGCCACCCGGTAGAGCGTGCCGGTGCCGACGGTGCGCTCGCTCGGGACGAGGTCGCGCACGTCGCGGACGGCCACGGTGACACGGCGCATGAAAAGCGGCTCGGGCGTGTCGAGCTCCAGCGCGGCCAGCGGCACGTGTTTTCCGTCGAGCGCGAGGGTCAGCACCGTCTCGCCGGCGAATTCGTCGCGGGCGGTGAGGCGGGCGCCCACCGGCAGGGGCGCGACCGCCGGGCCGGCCTCCAGGGCGAGCGTCGCACCGGTGAAGGGCAGGGGGGCGCCGCTCACGGTGAGCCGGAGCCAGGCCGCGGAGCGGTTGCCGAGCGCAAGCTCCAGTTTCTCGGCGCCCCACTGGCGGAACAGCGGCGCGCCCTCCTCCACGGCGCTCCAGGCGGCGCCGTCGGCGGAAGCCTCGATCTTCACCGCGCGCAGGAAGTGCGGATGCGGCGTTTCAAGCGAGACCGCGGCGAGCGGATCGGCCGTGCCGGTGGCGAGGGTCAGCACGGTCAGGCCGCCTTCCAGGTGCGCGGCAAAGGATTTCGGCCTCAGGGTGCGGGCGGCGGGTGCGGGCGGCTGGTCGAGGAGCAGGGCGGTCTCGCGTCCGGCCGGGTCGAGCAGGCGCAGGTCGGCGAGGTCCGGCTGCGCGGCGTCGAATGTGGCGTCGGGCAGCGTCACGCGCACGAGGCCGGCCGCGGCGACCGGGACCTCCTGCCGGTGCCGCCATTCGGTGGGCACGAGGACCGCGTGCGCGGAGGCGGCCGCCGCGAGCGCGGGCAGGAAGGCGGCGTTACGGAGCGGGCGGAGGAGTCTTTTCATGGGCGGGGAGGAACCGCTGGTAGGCGAAGGAGGCGAGGATGGCGATGACGGCCACGGCGACGAGGGCGCCGACCCGGTAGAGCTGGGCAAGCCGCGCGAGGTCGTGGAGGAAGAGCTTCACGAGGGCCACGCTGAGCAGGGCGATCGCCGCGTAGCGCGCGGCCTTGAGCCCTTTCCAGATGCCGGCGGACAGCAGACCGAGGGCGAAAAGCGCCCACGCGATGGTGTAAGTCATGTCGCGGCCGAAGTGTCCGCGGAACTTGAAGGCGAGCGTGGCCGCGCCCGGCGTCGTGAAGAAGTCGGCGATCTCGATGTTGAGGAGCAGAAAGGCGAGGATGACGGCCAGGGTGTTGAGCAGCGGCGGGGTGTTGAGGCCCAGCACGCGCTCCCGCGGCGGGGCGAGGAGCTTTGCGCCCGTGAAGAGCGCGGCCGTGACGAGGCCGTAGGCGTAGAGATACCAGTTGAGGATCGGGAGGTCGCCCCGGACGTGGTAGGCATAGACCCCGTTGTTGAGGGCCAGGCGGGCGAAGGCGACGACGAGCAGCACGGCGCCGGTCGCGCGCAGGCCGGGGTGTGGGACGCGGTGGAAGAGCCACAGCAGCGCGACGCCCTCCAGCGCCCAGCCGATCGTGATCCACTGGCGCTCGAACTGGAGCGGGAAGATGAGCGTGATGAAGAACAGGGTGGCGCCGCCGAACCACGCGAGCTGGTTGAGGCGCGCGGGTTGCGCGGCGGGGACGGTCTTCAGGACGGCCACCAGGCTCAGCAGCGGCGGCACGGCGAACATGGCGGGCAGCAGGCCCATGACGTTGTTGGGCGAGGCGGCGGCGACCACGCGATGAACCAGGGGGAAGTGCGCGATGCCCGCCAGCGCGGCCACGGCCCAGGGGCCGGTGCGGTCGGCGAAGGTCTTCTGGAAGGCGAACGGGTAGGCTGCGAAGATGGCGTAGAACCCGAAATACCAGAACATCGGCAGGGCCGGCGACCCGACGGTGAAGTGCCGCGTGTGCCAGGCGAATTCGAGCCCGACCACGCCGGCCAGCGCGCACAGGGGCAGCCAGTCGATGCGCAGCAGTCTCGCCAGACCGAGCGTCAGCACCACGAGCAGCAGGGCGAGGCCGAAGAGCATCGAGGGATCCGGCACGGCCAGCCGGGCGCTGGCCATGATCAGCAGCAGGAACGGCAGCAGCGAGGAGAAGGCCGGCAGTTGGGCGCGGGTGTCGCCGAAGACGGCGCCCAGGCGGCCGCCATCCCCGGCGGGCAGCCGGTCACCGAGCTTGCGCACAAGCCAGAAGCTCGCGGCGAAGAAGAACACGGCGAAGCCGCCGATGGTCAGCAGCACGGGGAAGGGCAGCCCGAGTTCGGCCGGCACGCGGAACAGGCAGAGGCCCGTGGCCACGAGCGTGAGCACCAGCACCGCGGCGACGGAGGCCAGTGACGCCGTCATAATCGCCAGGCCGATGGCCAGCACGTCCACCAGCAGGATGGCGGGCCAGAGCAGGAACGATACCTCGTCCAGTTGCCAGATCGGCAGCAGGAGGAGCAGGAGCGTGAGCGGGGCGAACAACTGGCCCCACCAGGAACCGCCGCTCTCGGGACGCACGCGTTCCAGCCAGAGCGGGAACACCGTGTGCAGCGCCGCAAAGGCCAGGTAGCACGCCAGCGCCCACGGCAGCAGCGCGCCGGTCAGGTGGCCGGCTGTCCAGAAGCCGAGCAGCACAAAGGCGGCGAGACCGGCGGCGATGTGGATGCGCGGCATGGATTCGTCGCGCCAGGCGAGACTCAGCAGGGCGGCGTCGAGCAGCAGCACGAAGCCGGGATAGAGCGGCGCGCGCGCGGCCAGGGCCGGGAAGCCAAGGAAGAACAGCGCGAAGCCGAAGCCCACGAACGGCAGCGCCGCGGCGGTCAGCGAGAACGCGCGCGAACGCAGCTCCCGGCGGCGGGCCAGCTCCGCCGCGGCGAGGTAGAGCGCGGTGAACCCGAGGCAGACCGTCATGGCGACGGGCCCCTTGCCGGCGTGGAAGAATTTGTCGGTCCAACCCAGCATCATCAGCACCGTGCCGCCCGCGCTCAGCGGCACGAGGTGCCGCCAGCCGGTGCGGAGCGCCACGGCGATGAGGCCGAGGTCGAGCAAGGCGAGATAACCGAACAGCCCGCCGGGATTGTCCACGCCGGTGGAGAGCAGGGCGGGCGTGAGGAAGCCGCCGAGCATGCCCAGGATGGCGACGACCTGGGCCGGCAGCCGCACGGCGAGCACAAAGGCCGCCGTGGTGATGAGCCCCATCAGCAGGAAGGTCGGCAGGATGTCGAAGAAGGCGAAGCGATAGACCGAGTTGCACGCGAAGGTCACCGCGTAGAGCGACACCACCCCGGCGGCGATCAGGGTTTGCGCCGTGATGGCGTAGCGTTCGCGGTCGAGCTTGAGGCCGCCCACGATGAGGCCCGCGCCGGTGAGGAAGCCGAGCGCCACGCGCACCTCGGGCGGGATGAGGTCGTGCTCGAAGGAGTATTTGACGAAGAACGTGACGCCGAGGAACAGCGCCAGGCCGCCGAGCCACGCGAAGAGCTTGGCGCCCATGAACTGCTCCCAGTTGACGGCGGGCTTGTGATGGACGGGTTCCGGCGCGGGCGCGGGCGGCCCTGCGGGCGGGAGGGCCGGCGGCAGCGGCGGGGGCTCGGCGATGGCCTCCGCGGGTTTCGGTGCGGGACGCGGAGTGACGGGGATTGGCGCCACGGGCGCGGGTGGCGTGATGATCGCAGCCGGTTTGGCTGCCGGGGCGGCCTCCGCGGGCTTGGCGGGAGCGGCGCCCGCCCGCAGTTTCGCGTGCACTTCCTTGAGCTCCTCGTCGAGGTAGCCGAGGCGCTGCCGGAGCGAATCCACCTCCGCCTCGTGCCCGCGAATCTTCATGATGGCCCAGAGAGGAAAGGCGATCAGGGCGGCCGCGAGATAGAGCAGCAGGAGGATCAGCAGGGTTTCCATGGGAATGGCGGAGAGGATACCCGGAGCGTGGGGCAGGCCGTTAATCGAATAATCTGCTGCGGGCCATTGACCGGAACGATGACCGGCCGGTGGACGGAGTGCGTTTCATGCGAGAGGGGAGGGCCCGTTGCCCGGGCAGACAACCGCAAACCCGCCGGGGTGGCAAGCGCCGGGTTGGGACGCAAAAAGCGGGGCCGGAGCCCCGTGGCGGAATGGCCGCCCGTGCGGTTACTCCGCCGCCGGCTTGCGCAGGGCGCGGAGCGACTGCTTCTCCCGCGGGGCCGGCGTTTCGGTGAGGGAGGCCAGGCCCGCGACAAGATCGCGAATCTGGGCCTTGGTCAGCACCAGGGCCGCGATCTCGGGCATGGCCGAAGGCGCGGATTCGACGGACTTCACCTGCGCGGCGGGGATCAGCAGGGCATCCTGCTCGCTCGTCTTGAGGCGCACCCCGGCGGAGTCGCGGCTCACCAGCGTGCCCACGATGGTCCCGCCGTCAGTCTTGGTGACGGAGACGATCTCGAAGCCCTTGGCGATTTTCGCGCTGGGCTTGATGACCGATTCGAGCAGGTATTCGCGCGGTTCGCGGGCGCCGATGCCGGCGAGATCCGGGCCGGCATCGCCGCCGCCGTATTCACCCACGCGATGGCAACGCATGCATTGCATGACCGGGTCGTTGGAAAATATCCGACGGCTCCGGAGGGGATCGCCACCCTCGAGGCAGACGCGGAAGGGTGCCAGCGGATCGGGATTGGCCGCCAGCGCGGCCTCGCGGTCGGCGAGGATCTGCTTGATGCGCGGGTCCTCGCGCAGCGCGGCGGCCTCGAGCAGGTCGAGCTGGGCGGCGGGGGCGATTTCGCCGGCGGTGAACCGCCGGAGCTGGGCGAGGAGGACCTCGTCGGCCTGGGGGTCCTTGGCCGCGCCGAGGGCGCGAAACGCGGTCTGCTGTTCCTTGGGGGTGCCGCGCATGACGAGATCGCCGAGGCGGGCGACCGCGGATTCCGGATGGAGGCGTGAATTGATGGGCAGGGCGGCGAGACGCAGCTCGGGCACGTCGCTGGCCGCGGCGAGATCGGCGCTCGCGGCGAGGCCGGGGGCGTCGCAAGCGGCGAGCGCCTGGAGCGCGGCGACGCGCACGCTCGCCGACTGGGCCCGGTCGGCGACGATCCCGGCGAGGGCGGGGACGGCATCCTTCATGTCCAGGGCGGTGAGCGCGCCAATGGCGGCGAGCTGGACGTTGTCGGGGACGCTGGCCCCGAAGAGGCCGGGGAGCAGAGGGGTGAGGGCCGCCGTGGCCGTCTCCACGGGCCGGGTCTGGTCGGCGAGCGGGCGGTAGATGCCGACGATGCGGTCGCGGGCCGGGGGCTTGGGCCAGAGGGCGAGGAGGTCGAGCGCCTCCTGGCGCAGGGTGTTGTTGCCGCCGCGCGCGGCGATGGCTGCGAGTGCCGCGGCGTTGTCGGCCGTGCCAAGACGGAAGTGGGCATTGAGCACGCGCAGACCGACGGCTTCGTCGGAGAGCGGGCGTGCGGCGAGTGCGGCGAGGGCCGGATACGCGGCGGGGATGGGCGCGTCGTTGATGGCCATGGCGGCTTCGCGGACGATCGCGGCATCCTGGTCCGCGAGGAAGGCCGTGATGAGCGGGCTTTCCTGGCGGCGGAGGGCGAGCACGGCGGCGAGGCGGACGGCGGCGGAGTCGTCGGTCGCGAGCGCGGCGAGCTGCTCCGGGAGGGCGCAGCGGGCGAGGGCAACGACCTGGGCGTGGCGCAGATAGGCGTCGGCGTCGGCGTTGGCGCGGACGGCGGCGAGGAGCGCGGGCACGGCCGGGGCGTGTTTCACTTTGCCGAGGGCCTCGGCGGCGAAGAACTTCACGCGGGCCGAATCGTCGCCCAGCGCGGCGACAAAGGACTCGGCCGAGGCGGCGTCGCGCAAATCGCCGAGGGTTTTGAAGGCCTGCGCACGGACTTCGGCGTCGGCGTGGGTCAGCAGCGAGCGAAGGGTGGCGGCTGCGGCAGCATCGCGGCGGGCGATCTGGCCGAGGCCCCAGATGGCGTGGAGGCGGGCGAGATGCGCGGGATTGGACCGGTCGGAGACCGGTCCTGCTTTGGCGGCGATGCTGGCGAGGAGCGGGATGCTGACGGCGCCGCGTTCGGCGAGGGTGTATTGGGCCTCGAGGCGCACGCGCCAGTCGCGGTGGGCGAGCAGGCCGGCGAGTTCGTCGTCGGATTTCTTGGTGAAGTCGGAGGCGATGAGTTCCTTGACGGTCTTCAGCTCGGGCGAATCAGCCCGCTTCGGGTCGAAGATGGAGTAGATGCGGCCACGGCGGGATTTCGGCCAGCCCTCGGCCCAGTCGGAGTAGTAGAGCTTGCCGTCGGGGCCGAAGCGGACGTCGGTGGGCAGCGCGCCGGTGAGGAAGGGGGCGGCGGTTTCGATGGCATAGGAGGCGCCGGCGGGCTTCAGCTTGTAGGTGAAGATGCCGGAGTTGGTGATGGCGCCCTTGAAGTGGGTGACGAAGAGGTGGCCGGCGAATTCCGGGGTCAGGCCGGTGCCCGGATAGTAGGCGATGCCGGAAGGGCCGTCCTCGATGTTGCAGAGCGGCGGGAGCAGGTATGCCGGCTGGCCGGCGTGACGGGGATGCCAGAGTTTCTCGCTGTTCCAGGGGCCGGCGGAGCCGCGGGGGGCGAACTGGTAACCCACGCGCCAGCCGCTGTCGCCGTCCTCGACGATGTGGACGAGCCGCTCCTCGTCGCCCTGGTCGGAGTCGTTGTCGCCGGTGAAGAGGTCGCCGTATTCGTTGAAGGCGAGGGACTGCGGGTTGCGCAGGCCGGTGGCGAAGACCTCGAGGCCGGAGCCGTCGGGCCAGCAGCGGAAGACCGCGCCGGTGTCGGGCACGTTGATCACGGTGCCCTCCTTGGTGGTGATGGCGGTGCCGCGGTCGCCGATGGAGAAGTAGAGGCGGCCGTCGGGTCCGAGCACGAGGCCGTGCAGGTCGTGGCCGGTGTAGTTGAAACGGACGCCGTAGCCGCGGTGCAGGGCTTCGCGGGTTTCGGCCCGGTCCTTGCCGGTGAATTTCCACAGCGCGGGAATGTTGGTGAACCAGACCTGGCCGCGGCGGATGAGCACGCCCGAGGCGCCGCCGTCGAGCGCGGTGCGGAAGTCGTCGGCATAGACCGAGGACTTGTCGGCCGTGCCGTCGCCGTCGGTGTCCTCCAGGAGGCGGACGACCTCGGACTCCTTGGCGAGCTCCTTCACGCCGTCGGGGCCGAAGTTGCGCTCGATGGACGCGAGCCAGTCGGCCTGGTTGCGGTTGGCGAGGTCGTCCTCGAGCATCCACATGTAGCCGCGGATATCGAGGGTGCTGGTGCCGTAGCGGTGGGTTTCCGACACGAAGATGCGGCCGCGTTCGTCGAAGGCGAAGGCCACGGGATTGGCCAGCATGGGCTCGGCGGCCCAGAGGCGGGCGGTGAGGCCGGCGGGCAGCTTCATGCGGCTGAGCGCGAGGCGGCCTTCGTCGGAGGCCGGAGCGATCTCGGGCTCGGGGGTGCGCGGCTCGCCGCCGAGTTTGCCGCGGGCGGCTTCGGGGCCGGTGTTTTCGGCGGCGGACAGCGGGGCGGCGGGGTGGGCGAGGACCAGAATCAGGGCGAGGATGGCGAGGACGCTGGCGGATGGGCGGGAATGACGGGGCAACATGCGCGGTGCACCGTAGGGTTCCGACCCCGAATGGCAAGGGGCTGCACGGGTTTTTCTGCAACTTGCGCTTGCGGGGCGACGGGGGTGCCGCCGGGATGAAGCCATGAGTCTCACGGTCTGGATCAACCACGCTTTCCGTCCCGAAGCCCTGCCGATTTTCGAGCAGCAACTGCACGCCGCCGGCCACCGGCTGGTGGTCTCGCCCACGGCGACGCCCATGGTCCTGGCGGCCGGCGCCGACGATCCGACGCTGGCGGAGGCCGACGTGGCCTTCGGCCAGCCCGATGTCGGGCAGGCCATGGCCTGCCCGCGCTTGAAATACATCGCGCTCAGCTCGGCCGGTTACCGGCGCTACGATCGCGACGATTTCCGCGCCGCCATGCGCGCCCGCGGCGTGCCCGTGACCAACGCCTCGCAGGTCTTCGCCGATCCCTGTGCGCAGCATGTGCTGGCGCAGATGCTCGCGCTGGAGCGCAACCTGCCCGTGCAGTTGCGCAACCAGGACGGACCGCGCGAGTGGCGCTACCTGGAGGACCGCTTCACCAACGGCACACTCACCCACCGCCACGTGCTGCTGCTCGGCTACGGGACCATCGGCCGCCGGCTCGCGGACCTGCTCAAGCCCTTCGGCACGCAGGTCACGGCCTATCGCCGCACCCCGCGCGGCGACGAGGGCGTGCCGGTCGTTGGCGAAACGGCGCTGCCCGCGGCACTGGCGGCGGCCGACCACGTCGTGAACATATTGCCCGACAGCGTGGAGACCACCGGCTGGATGAATGCCGCGCGCTTCGCGCAGATGAAAGCCGGCGCGCGCTTCTACAACATCGGCCGCGGCACCACGGTGGACCAGCCGGCCCTCATCGCCGCCCTGGCCTCGGGGCAGGTCGGCGCCGCCTATCTCGACGTGATGGATCCCGAGCCGCTTCCGCCGACGCACCCGCTGTGGGACGCGAAAAACTGCCTCATCACCTGCCACATCGGCGGCGGCACGCGCGACCAGGACGCCAACCTCGCGCGGCACTTCCTCGCCAACCTTGACGCCTTCACGCGCGGCGCGCCGCTGACGGACCGGATCGTCTGATGGCGGCATGGCGCTTCCCAACATGGTGTAGCCCGCCATGAAAGCGCCCGATGGCCGGCCGGACGGGTTTCTTCGCTCGGAATGGCACGCCAAGAGGAGGTTTTCCCCTTCCGGTCATTCCGACGCAACGCGAAGTTGCGTATGTCGCCGGCGCCCAGATCGCGGACGGTCGTGAAGCCCGCGAACAGCGTCTTCTCCACGTAAGTGGAGGCGCGCCGGGCGTGGTCGGACGGATGCAGGTGGGAACGCCCCGTGTGGCCGGCGGGATTTGCGCACCGAGCTGATGGGCGTGCATGTCCGTCAGACCGGGAAGGGCGGCGGACGGGTGCGGGCAGCAAAGGGGGGCGGAAACCGGGGGGGCCAGGTATATGGACTGGCGTGGTCTCGCGTATTATTCTAGGTCTGCCTGCATCCGACCCGACACCCACGCCGTAAATATCCGGGAATACCCGAGCGCCCGGATGCTCTTATTGGTCCCAACCCTTTCTTGCCGCCCGCTGGCATGGTGCCGGTCGCGGTGGTTTTGAAACCCAACAAAACTAAACCCATACTCCACCCGTCATGAACAAGTCCACGCGACTCATCATCACTGCGGCCGCCATCGCCGGCCTTTACGCCGGCGCCCTCGCCGTCAAAGCTTCCGCCGCCGCGGGCTCCTCCGCCGGCACCGAGGAGAAAGCCAAGGAAAGCTGCAAAGGCAAAGACGGCTGCAAGGCCAAGGAAGGCAAGGACGCCTGCAAGGGCAAGGACACCTGCAAGGGCGCCGACGGCAAGGATACCTGCAAGGCCAAGGACGCCTGCAAGGGCAAGGACACCTGCAAGAGCGCCGACGGCAAGGACACCTGCAAGGCCAAGGAAGCCTGCAAGGGCAAGGACGGCTGCAAGGCCGCCGACAAGAAGGGCTGATTCCCGCCCGGCTGCGCTGTCCGCTCGCTTCGGCCGGACAGCTTTCATTTTCCGGAGGCCGGGCCCTCTCTGGTCCGGTCTCCGTTGTCTGCAGGGCGGGATCGCTGATCCCGCCGTTTCTCCATCCGTGTGGCGGAGTCAGCGACCCCGCCCTACAGTGCAGTTCAGCAGACTCGACGACGGTCATGGACCGGCGTTACACTTCCTCCCGCTTTCCGCTCCATGCCCGCCAATCCCTACAACGGCTTCACCGACTACGGCATCGGCATCGGCCTGCGCGTCCCGCACTACGACCACATCCTCTCGAACCGGCCGACGGTGGACTGGTTCGAGATCATCTCCGAAACCTTCATGGTGGACGGCGGCCGGCCGCTGGAAGTGCTCGACCGCATCCTCGCGCAATACCGCGTCGTGCAGCACGGCGTGTCGCTGTACTTCGGCTCGGCCGACGATCCCGACCGCGAGCACCTGAAGAAGCTCAAGGCCCTCACCCGGCGCACCAAGACCCCCTGGCTCTCCGACCACCTCTGCTGGGGCAGCGTGGACGGCACCTATTCGCACGACCTGCTGCCCATGCCCTACACCTTCGCCGCCGCGAAGCGCACCGCCGAGAAGATCCGCATGGTGCGCGACTACCTCGAGCTGCCCATCGCCGTCGAGAACGTCAGCTCCTACACCGAGTTCCACGTCTCCGAGATGACCGAGTGGGAGTTCCTCACCGAGGTTGTCGAGCTGGCCGACTGCGGAATCCTGCTCGACGTGAACAACATCTACGTCTCCTCGAAGAACCACGGCTTCGACCCCTACGATTACGTCAACAACGTGCCGCACCACCGCGTCGCGCAGATGCACATCGCCGGGCACACGAAGTTCGAGAAATACATCCTCGATACGCACGACCACCCCGTGCTCGACCCGGTGTGGAAGCTCTACGCCCACGCCACCCGGCTCTGCGGCGTGACCGCCACGCTCCTCGAGTGGGACGACAAGATTCCGTCCTTCCAGGAAGTCCACGACGAGGCCCTCAAGGCCAACGAATTCATCGCCCAAGCCCGGGAAGCAAAAATCCCCGCTCCGCAAAAAGCCGCCGCCCGGGCGAAGGTGAAGTAAGCCGGCACGCATGCCAGTTCGACCGAAACGCTCGTCCTTCCGTCGAAAAACCGCCGTCCCCGCGCGCGTGGATTCCCCGCACGACCTCGCCGCCCTGCAGCGCGCGATGTGGGGGCTGGTCTCGCAGCCGCTCACAGCCGCCAACCGCATGCGCCCGCGCACGCGCGAGGGCCGCTCCACCGCCGCGGCGGCCGCGGAGATCGCCAAGCCGAACGACCGGCTCACCTCCTTCGAACGCCTCGAGATCTACAACCGGATGTATTGGTTCCGCGTGCTCGACAGCCTCTACGAGGACTGTCCCGGCCTCCGGGCCGTGCTCGGCGACCGGAAGTTCATGCGCCTGGCCGAGGCCTACCTGCAGAAATACCCCTCGCGCTCCTTCACGCTGCGCAACCTGCCGTCGCGGCTCGAAAGGTTCATCCGCGAGGAGCCGAAATGGACGAAACCGCACACCGCGCTCTGCCTCGACCTGGCGCGCTTCGAATGGGCGCAGGTCGAGGTCTATGATGGCGGCGCCAGACCGCTCTTCCGTGTCGAGGATCTCGCCGGGGCCGACCCCGCGAAACTCCGGCTCGCGCTCCAGCCCTACCTCCAGCTCCTGCTGCTGGACTACCCGGTGGACGACTTTCTGATCGCCATCAAGAAACGCGAAGCGCTCCTGCGCGGCGATGCCAGCAACGCCCCGACGGGCGTGCGCACGGCCAAGGCGAGCAAGGTGCCGCTCCCGCGGCGCGCGCCCTGCGCCGTCGCCGTGCACCGGCTGGATGGCCGCATCTACTTCAAGCGCCTCGAGCCCGCCGCCTGCCGGGTGCTGCTGGCCATCCGCGCGGGTAAGCCCCTCGCGCAGGCCCTCGCCGCCGGCCTCCCGCGCGCGCAAAGCCCGCGCGAGGACTGGGCCGCCAGGGTCCGGGGCTGGTTCAGCACCTGGATGCAGCTCGGATGGTTCTGCCGGCGGGAATGATCCACCCCTCCTCCGGCTCCCACCGCCATGCAACTCCGCCCGCTCCTCGCCAAGCTCGACGCCGTCGCCGACTTCCTGCAATCGCCGCTGCTGCTCGGCATCCGGCTCTACTGGGGCTGGCAGTTCACGCAGACCGGCTGGGGCAAGCTCGCGCACCTCGACCGCACCGCGAGTTTCTTCGCCTCGCTCGACATCCCCCTGCCGAAGGTCAACGCCGTGCTCGCCGGCGGCACCGAGTGCCTCGGCGGCGCGCTGCTCGCGCTCGGCCTCTTCGCCCGGCCCGCGTCGGTGCCGCTGATCGGCGTGATGGCCGTGGCCTACGGGACCGCCGACCGCGACGCGCTCGACGCCATCTTCAGCGATCCCGACCGGTTCGTGACCGCGGCGCCGTTCCTGTTCCTGCTGGCCTCGCTCATCGTGCTCGTGTTCGGCCCGGGCAAGCTCTCGCTCGACGCGCTTCTCGGCAAGCCCGGCGGTCAGGCGAAGTGAGAGGATCCCGGGTGGAGTCCGTGCGCAGCGCGGGCTTTCCCCGGCAACGGGCCTCAGGCCTGCACCACCTTCGTGCCGGCGATGAGATCGTGCAGGCAGCGCCGCTCGGGCGTGAAGATGAAGAGCGCGTCCGCGAGGTAGAACACGAAGCCGATCCACGGCACCACCTGGATCACCCCGGTCACGAAGTTGCGCAGCAGCCACGCGTGCACGAAGCCCGCCGGCAGGCCGTCGGGATGGCGCACCACGCGGATGCCGAGCAGCCGCTTGCCGATCGTCTGGCCGCGGGTGCTCAGCATGACCACCTGGACGACCAGCAGCAGCAGGCTGCCGCCGGAGAGCACGGCCAGGCCGAGCAGGAGGGTGCCGGTGTCGACGACGCTGAAGTCCGGCTGCTCGCCGCGGGTGGCGGCGAGCAGCAGGCCGACAAACGCGGGTCCGATGATCAGGGCGCCGGGCAGCGCGACCAGCACGCTGAGCACGTAGTCGAGGAGGAACGCCCCCAGCCGTGTGCCGCGGCCGGCCAGTTCCGGCATTGGCGCGGACACCGGGGCGGGGGCGGCGACGTCCGCCGCCGGCAGGGGCGGGGGTGGGGCCGCGGGGTTGAATTCCACGAAGTTGCCCAGCGTCCGCCATTCGGCGTCGCCCGCGCGGCGCGCCTTGGTCTCCAGATTGGCGCGACCGCCGGCGATCCATTCGGCCACCCGGGCTGCCGGGACCGGTCCGTATTCCTTTCCGTCCGCTCCGAGGATGGTGAACATGCGGACAAGCTATGCGTCGGGGCCGGACGGGTCAATGGCAGGGGTGGGGGAATGGCGGAGCGCGGACTCCCCCTTCACTCCTCGCCCGCTTTCTCCCGCACGCGCTGGCGCAGGGCCTTGGTGAGCTTCTTCCAATCCTTCCGGTGGAGCTGCTGCGCCTCGGGGTTGACCCGGCGCACCGCGTAGGCGGCGGCGCGCTGCATCCGCTGCCAGGCTTCCCAGCGCGCGGGCTCGAGCGAGCCGTCGCGCAGCGCGGCCTGCACGGCGCAGCCGGGTTCGACCGTGTGCGCACAGTCGCGGAACCTGCAGCGGGCCGCGACGGCCGCCACGTCGTCGAAGGCGGCGGCGATGCCGGCCGCGGCGTCCCACGGCTGGAGTTCGCGCATGCCGGGCGTGTCAATCACGATGAAGCCCGCGGGGGCGACGAGGAGCTCGCGCTGCGTGGTGGTGTGCCGACCCTTGCTGTCGGCTTCGCGCACCTCCTGCGTGGCCTGCAGGGGCTCGCCGACAAGCCGGTTGATGAGGGTGGACTTGCCGACGCCGGAGGAGCCGAGCAGGGCGATGGTGCGGCCGGGTTGGAGATACGGTGCGAGGGCCTTGAGGCCGCGGCGGGTCTGCGCGCTGACGACGTGCACCGGCACGCCGCGCCCGGAGACGCCCAGCTCGGCGACAATGGCCGCCGTGTCGTCGTTGAGATCGGCCTTGTTGAGCAGGATGACGGGCTCCGCCCCGCTGGCCCAGGCGGCGGCGAGGTAGCGGTCCATGCGGTGCAGGTTGTAATTGCCGTCAAGGGCCGCGACGAGGAACACGGTGTCCACGTTGGCGGCAACGACCTGCTCGACCGACTGCTCGCCCGCGGCCTTGCGGGAAAACTTCGTGCGGCGCGGCAGCACGGCGTGGATGATGGCGCGAGTGTCGTCGCCCGGCTGCGGAGTGATGGCGACCCAGTCGCCGATGGCCGGAAGCTCGGCGGGGGAGCGGGTCTCGCGGGTGAACCGGCCGGCGCACTCGCCCAGGCGGGCCCCATCCTCGCCGGTGACCTCGTAGTGGCCCTTCAGCTCGAGGGTGACGCGCGCGGGCACACAGCCGGCCGCGGCGTGGGGGATAAAAGCGGCGGCGAAACGGTCGTTCCAGCCGAGTTGGGCGAGGGTCACGCGCCAAGGCTGGCAGCGGCAGCCCGGCCGCGGCAACGCTGAGTTTGCCCCGACCCGCCGCAAGACGTGCTGAACTTAAAGCAAAGGATGCGAAGGTGTTTATGACACAATGCCGTATCATCAGGCATGCCCAAAATGACCCACGCCATTGAGGGATGGACCCGCGCCCACGCTCCCGCCCACCCCGCCCACCCCATCGAACTGCTCGCCGGTCGCCGCCGCCCGGCCACGGCACAACCCGGCCTGTGGAAATACCAGTCCGTCAACCGCTCGCGACGGGGGGTCTATGCGCTGTCGATCTTCATTTCCATCGGCCTGCACGCCTTCGCGCTTCTAGGGTTCAACTACCGGCCGCCGCCGAAGAAGACGGTCTTGGTGGACGACGGACCGCTCATCCAGATGGTCATGCCCGACCTGGATGACGAGGAGGAGAAGCCCGTCGAGGCGCTGGACGACAGCGAGGCGATGGAGGCGCCGGCCATCTCGGTGCCGATGCTGGCGGACATCCCGACCATCGTGCCCGTGAACGCCTTCGTGCAGCCGCTCGATTTCACGCCGGTGCTCGAGGTCGATCCCAACTCCGTGCGGCTGTCCGCCATCCCGGTGAACATCGCGCGCGGCAGCGGCCAGATCGAAAAGCTCGGCAAGATCTTCGACGTCTCCCAGCTCGACCGGCAGCCGCAGGCGCTCTTCCAGCCCGCGCCCATCTTTCCCATGGAGCTCAAGAACGACTTCACGGAGTCGTCGGTGACGCTCGAGTTCATCATCAACACCCGGGGGGAGGTGCTCATGCCCAAGGTGCTCTCCAGCCGGCACCGCCGGTTCGAGGAGGCGGCCATCACCGGCGTGCTGAAATGGAAATTCAAGCCTGGCTACAAGGGCGGCAGGGCCGTCAACACGCGCACGCAGATCACGATCATGTTCCGCGTGACGGCGGGGGAGTAGCCGGCGCCCTCGCGGCCTGCGGTCGCCAGAACAGCGCCGTGTGCCCGACCGCGCCCACGCACAGGCAGGACGCGGCCTGGCCGATGGCCGCGCACAGCACGGCGCGCTCGCGGCGGTCCTGGCCGCCGGTGAAGCGCAGCTTCACCAGCTCGCGGGTCTGGAACTGCCGGTTCAGCTCGGCAAGGAAGGCCGGCGTCACGCCGTCCTTGCCCAGCCAGGCGCCGTCGGGCAGCGTCTGGCCGCGGCCGCGCAGCGCGGTCTTCTCGGCGCCGGTGAGGGTGGGAAGAGCAATCATGGTTTGACCACAGATGAACACGGATGGAAGCGGATTGTGGTCTGGGTGGGCACGCTCTGGCATGGATCGGTCATCCGTGCATATCCAGGTCAATCTGAGGTGGAAAACTCCTCCAGCGGCAGTTCGCGCCACCGGCCGGCGGGGAGATCGCCGAGTTCGAGGTGGCCGAAACGCGTGCGATGCAGCGTGCGCACCTCGCATCCCTGGCTGGCGAACATGCGGCGCACCTGGTGGTATCTGCCCTCGGTGAGCGTGAGCTCCGCCTCGCGCAGGCCGGTCACGCGCAGCTCCCCCGGCGCGCAGGGGGCGTCCTCGCCCTTCAGCACGAGCGTGCCGGCGGCGAACAGTTCGGCGAGCTCGGCCGGCAGGTCGGCGGCGAGCGTGGCGCGATAAACCTTCGGCACCTTGTGCCTCGGCGAGGTGAGCCGGTGCACGAGTTCGCTCCGGTCGGTGAGGAGGAGCAGGCCGCTGGTGTCCTTGTCGAGCCGGCCGATGGAGGTGACCTGCGGGTTGCGCCGGCGCCAGCGCTCCGGGAGCAGGGAGTAGACGTTCGGGCCCTCGCGCTCGTCGTGCGAGCACACGAGACCGGTTGGCTTGTGCAGGAGGAGCAGGAGGCCGTCGGGATGGTCGGGCGGCTCGCCGTCGATGCGCACCTCGGTGGGGTCGGCCTTGGCGCCGAAGTCGTCCACGGTCTCGCCGCGCACGGTGACGCGCCCGTCGCGGATCCAGTCGCGCGCCTCGCGGCGGGAGCAGTAGCCGAGGTTCGCGAGGAGTTGGTCGAGCCGGCGCATGGGAGGAGGGGTTTAGCCACGAAAAGGCGCGAAAAGCCACGAAAAGAGTGCGCGGACGGACGGGAGCTGCAACCGTGGGGCGGAGACCCCGCCCCACGGTGCAGCAAATGCAATCTCACCGCCCCGCGCCCTTCACCTTCGTGCGCACGCGCAGCAACGACTCGTCGGCGGTGATGTAGAGGGTCTGGTGGTCGGCGTCGCCGAATCCGCAGTTGGCGGTGAAGCGGCCGGTGAGGATCGAGCCGAGGTGCCGGCCCTCGGGGCTGATGACGAGCACGCCGCCGGGACCGGTGGCCCACACGTTGCCCTGCGCGTCCACCTTCAGGCCGTCGAAGCCGCCGCGGCGGCCGGTGCGTTTGACGAGGTCGGCGCCGTCGAAGAAAACGCGGCTGGAGACGACGCTGCCGTCGGCGTTGAGCGCGTAGGCCTTCACCCACGGCTCCTGGCCGTCGGTGCTGCCGACGTAGAGCGTGCGCTCATCGGGGGAAAGCGCGACGCCGTTGGGGCGGCGCAGGTCGCGGGCGATGACGGCGAGCGTGCCGTCGGTGGCGAGCCGGAAGACGCCCTGGAAGGGGATTTCCTGCTGCTGGTCGGCGGGCAGGCCGTAGGGCGGGTCGGTGAAGAACAGGTTGCCCGCGCGGTCGAAGCAGAGGTCGTTGGGGCTGTTGAAGCGGCCGCCCTCGAAGCGGTCCACGACGGTCTCGAAGCTTCTGCCGTCGGCGGCGAGGCGGGCGACGCGGCGGTCGCCGTGCTGGGCGAGCGTGAGGCGGTTTTGCGGATCGAGCGTGAGGCCGTTGGAGCCGCGTTCGCGGCCGTTGTATTGCAGGCCGGTGAAGCCGCTCGGCTCGAGAAAGACGGTGATGCCCTCGCCGTCCTTCCAGCGATAGACGCGGTTCTCCGGCACATCGCTGAAAAGCAGCGCGGCCTGCGCGGGATCCCACACCGGACCCTCGGACCAGTTGAAACCGGAGGCGAGGTTCTCGACCACGGCGTCGGCGGCGATCAGCGCGTCGAACGCGGGGTCGAGCCGCTCGATCGTGGTCCGGGCGTCCTTGGGGTAGGGCGCGGTGGCGGAGGTGATGGGCGCGGGCGCGGCGGGGAGGGACGCAGCGCCGAGCATGGTCAGGGCAAGCAGGGATCGTTTCATGGGGTGGGGCCGCCGGGGAGGATGCATCAAATCCCGGAAGGCGCAAACTGCCCCCAAGTCTAGCAATAGTCCGGTGCCAACCGCCGCTGGGGCGGACCTCGGTCCGTCCACGAGAGCGCCGCGAGCTGCGCGCCTACCAGTTGAGTCGCACCCCGCCGAGCACAAGGCGCGGGGAGCCGGTGTTCACGAGGCCGTCGGTGCTGCGGCCGGTCTCGATGCGTTCGTCGGTCAGGTTCTCGGCGTTGACGTGGAGTTCGAGCCTGTCGGTGAACCGGTAGCTGACGCCGAGGTCCACGACGAGCGCGGCGCCGAGACGGAGCTGGTTCTCGTCGTCCTCGAACTGCCGGCCGAGGAAACGCGCGCGTGGCGTGAGCGTGAGCGCCTTCAGCGGTTGCCACGACGCGCCGAAGACCGCGGTATGCCGCGGCGCCTGGGCGAGGCGCTTGCCGACCAACCCGGGTGCGACGGTCGCCGCGCGCACCGTGGCGTCGTTGTGGAGATAATCGGCGGTGAGGGCCAGCGTCGCGCGCGGCGTCCAGCGGGCGGAAAGCTCGAAACCCTGCACGCGCGTGCGGTCGAGGTTCAGGCGCTGCCGGCCGAGGCCGCCGGCCGGCACGAAGCCGACGATCGGGAAGGTGCCCGGGCCGCGGTAAAGCGTCACGTTGCCGACGGCGTCGCGCAGGTCGCTCCGGAAGACGGCGGCGCCGAGGGTCAGGGTGTCCTTCGTGTATTCGGCGCCAAGTTCGGCGCTGGTGGCGCGCTCGGTTTCGAGGGCGGCGTTGGCCTCGGTGATGACGCTGCCCACGCGGAACGGGCGGTAGAGTTCGTTGAGCGTGGGGCGACGGAAGGAGTGTTGCGCGGCGGCCCGCACGCGCCAGCCGGCGGAGGGCTGCCAGACGAGACCCGCGCTGGGGGAGAACTCCACCCCGTCGCGGCCGGCGTAGGCGTCGGCGCGCAGCGCGTTGCCGGTGGCGCGTTCGGTCTCGCGACGGTGACCGGCGCGCTCGCGCCAGAAGTCGAGCCGGCCGCCGAGGGTGGCGCGGAGATCGGACGCGACCGCGCGTTCGTGCAGGGTGAAGAGACCGGCGGCCTCCTGGGTGCCACCGGCGAGGCGCTCGCGGTTGAAATTGCCGGCGCTGAACAGGAAATGCTCGCGTGTCTCGCCACGCACGCGCCGCCAGTCGAGGCCGGCGCTGGTGCGGGTGTCGCCGGCGGATTTCCAGGCACCGGTCCATGCCGCGCCGAAGGCGGTGGCCGGCACGGCGAACTGGTCGCTGGCGGGCGTCTCGGCGGTGCGCGCGGCGTTGACCGAGCTGAAGGTGCTGGCGAAGCGCTGGTCCTGTGCGTAGGCGACGGCGTCCCATGCGAAAGCCGGGTCGGACCGCCCGGCGAGGGCGGCCGAGACGAAGTCCTCACGGGAGGAGTTCCGCTGGTAGGGTGTGCCGTTGTTGCGTTCCTCGCGGTAGGTGCGGGCGGTGGCGGTGAGCTGAAGATTGCTGGCGAGTGTCTGGTGCCAGCGACCGGCGAACCAGCGGTGCTCGCTGGCCGCGGCCTGGTCGATCGCGCCCCGATCCTCGGGGGCAACCAGCGGGAAGCCGGCGGTGCGGAAATCGCGGCCGAGCAGTTGCAGCGAGCCGGGTCCGAGCGGCCGGGTCACCGCCACCTCGGCGCTGCGCGTGGCGAATCCGCCGTAGGCGGCGGCGAAGCGGCCGCGGGTGCTGCGGGACAAGCAACCCAGTGGGTTGCTTGTCCCGGGGGCGGCCGGAAAGGAAGGGACGGACTCGTCCCCCGATGGGTTGCCTGTTGGTCCGAGGGTGAGGAGCTGGACGATGCCGCCGAGGGCGGCGTTGCCCCAGGCGGTGGCGCCGCCGCCACGGACGATCTCGGCGCCGGCGAGCGACTCGCGCGGCACCTTGCTCCAGGCGACCCAGCCGCCGAAGGGGTCGTTGAGCGGCACGCCGTCGAGCAGCACGAGCGCGCGGCTGGCGCCGCTCGGGCCGAGGCCGCGCAACGACACGCCCTGCGCGGTGGGATTGGCCGAGAAACTGTCGCTGCGGCGGAAGAGGGCGAAGCCCGGCACGGAGCGCAGCGCGCCGTCGGCAGTGGATGCCGGGCTGGCGCGGAGCCGGTCGCCATCGAGCACGGTTACGGCGAACGGCACCTGCTCGGGCGGTTCGGCCGTGCGCGCGGCGGTGACGACCATCGTGGGCAGGGCGACGGTCTGGGCGGCGAGGGGGAGAACACCGGCAAGGCTCAGAAGCAGCCCGCCAATCGTTGAGCGCCGCGCATTCATTCCGGCAGGCCGGGGCGGCGGCGGGCGGTGGCGACCTCCGCCGGCGTGACCGGGTTTTCGATCGGCGGGGCGGCGAAGCGCGCGCGGACGTAGGTGGCGAGCGCGGCGATCTCGGCGTCGCTCAGGTGCTCCTGCGGAGCCATGTCGTTGTCGTAGGCCTGTGCGCCTTCGCCGAGGATGGCGGAGCCGCGGAGGATGAGCGAAAGCAGCAGTTGCGGATCGGGATTGGAGATCCACGCGCTGCCCTTGATCGCAGGCTGGAGGAAGGGCACGCCGCTGCCGTCGGCCATGTGGCAGGTGGCGCAGGTGGAGGCGAAGAGGGCCGCGCCGTCGGGGGCGATTGTGGCGGGAGCGGCCGATTGAGAGGCGGGAGGGGCATCCTGTCCCGGCGGATCGCTTTTGTCGGGAGGCAAGCGCCCCGCCGCATGGTCGGCCGTGGGCGCCGAGACGGCTGGTGCCGGCGCGGCGGAAGCAGCCGGCGGCGTTTCCCGCCGGGAGCACGCCGCGAGCGAAAGAAGCAGGATGAGGCCCGCGATGCGTCTCACTTCGATTCGCCGGTGTAGATGATGCGCCAGACGCGGCCGGCCTGGGAGTCGGAGATGTAGAGCGAGCCGTCGGGGCCGACCGCCACGCCGTTGGGGCGGTGGGCGGCGTCGCCGGGCGAGGCGATCTCGGCCTTGCCGGCGAAATTGTCGGCGAAGGTCTCGTAATCGCCGGTCGGCATGCCCTTTTCGTCGAACGGAATGAAGACGACCTTGTAGCCCTTTTGCGGCTTGGGGGCGCGGTTCCACGAGCCCTGGAAGGCGAGGAAGCCGCCGTTGCGGTATTTCGCGGGGAACTGGCCGCCGGTGTAGAACGCGAGCTGCATCGGCGCCCAGTGCGCCGGGAACCCGATGAGCGGGTCGGGATACTTGCCGGGTTCGGCGAGGAGCTTGCCGTCGCCGCCGTATTCCGGGTTCACCTTGCGCTGCTTCGCGCGCGGGTCCCAGTAGGTGAAGGGCCAGCCGAGATTCGCGCCGTCGGTCAGCACGTGGAAGACCTCGGAGGGGTTCTCGGCGTTGTCCTCGTCGGTGAAGAACTGCGGAGCGACGGTGTTGAGCTGGTCGCGGCCGTGCACGGCGACGAAGAGCTGCCTGGATACCGGGTGCAGGGCGATGGTGGTCGAGTGGCGGTGGCCGGTGGAGAAATGGTGGCCGTCGGCCTGGGTCTGTCCGGGTTTGTCGGGGTCGAAGCTCCAGTAGCCGCCGTGGATCTTGAGGAACTCGGTGGGGTCCTCGCCCTTGGCGCCGGGCGCGCGGTCCTTGGCGCCGCCGTAGGCGTTGGAGGGCGAGCCGATCTCGACGTAGAGCCGGCCGTCGGCGCCGAACGCGAAGACCTTGGCCGAGTGCTGGCGCTGGTTGGGGAGGTCGCGCACGATGCGCTCGGGTTCGCCGGCGGGCACGAGTTCGCCGGGCGTGAGCCGGTAGCGGTAGATGTCCCGGTCGGTGGAATGGTAGAGCCAGTCGCCGCGCAGGGCGATGCCGGTGCCGCCGCCCTCGCCGAACTCCTGCACGACGTCGGCGCGGCCGTCGCCATCGGTGTCGCGCAGCGCGTAGATGCCGTCCTTGCGGGTCTTCACGTAGAGGTCGCCGTTGGGGGCGACGGTCAGGTTGCGCAGCGGCTTGAGTTTGTCGGCGACGACGAGCGCGCGGAAGCCGGGCGGCAGCGTCAGGCCGCCGTTGTCGGCGTCGGGGGCGGGCAGGGCGGCCCGGGCGGTGAGCAGGGTGGCCAGTGCGGCCAGGAGCGTGGGGAGGAGGCGGGACATGGCGGGAATGGCGGAGCGAAGAGGGAAGCCACGTCGGCGGAAACGGCAAGCGGGGTTATATCGTCCACGTCGCGCCACCGCCCGCCCGCCGGGGGTGCCGGCCAAGATTAGGCTCGCCTCGGTTGCGGGCTTCCGGGATGGCTCTCGGCCTATGTCCAACTGGGAATACAAGGTCATCAGCAGCGGCAAGGGCGGCTTCGCGAGCCCCGCGCTGATGGAAAAATTTCTGAACGATCTGGGGCAGGACAACTGGGAGATCATCAGCTTCCACCAGCCGCCCGACAACGCACTGGCCTTCCACGGGCTGGCCCGCCGCCCCACGCAGAAGGACTGGACGCTGGAGGACGCCGCCAAGGCGGCCGCCCGCGCCGAGGCCGACAAGCTGCGCGCCGAGTTCGAGGCCAAGTTCAAGGCCGGCACCGGCCAGACCGCGCCCGCCGCCGAGGAGGAGGCCGCGACCTTCCTCGCCGAGGAAAAGGCCCCCGCCGACGGCGACCTCCGCCGCCTGCGCGACACCTCGCGCGACGACGACCCCGAGGCCCCCGAGGAGGACAACGGCAACGGCGGCCCGAAGGACGAGTGGGACCAGCTCGCCGCGGAGGACGAGCTGCCGGCCTTTTTCGACGCCATCCGCCCGCACATGCGCCGCAACCAGCGCGGCCCCGGCATGAGCGTGGGCCTCGATTACCTCGCCAAGAAGTGGCACCTCGACGAATCCGACCTCAAGACCGCGCTGGTCGAGTGCGGCCTGCAGATCCCGGCCGACGAGAATGCCAAGCCCGTCTATGCCGAATACGAGGGCGAGCTCTACTGGGTGAACATCAACCGCCGCGGCGAAATCTGGATCAACCTGCGCGACAAGCCCCAGCCCGTCTTCCGCGTCGTCCAAGCCAGGCGTGTGGAAGCCCAGGAAGAGCCCGCCGCGGCCCCGGCTGCGGGTTCTGAAAATGCGGGAGGGAGTTTGCCTCCCGACGAGGAGGCTTCGTCGGGGCATAAAGCCGCTCCCGCCCAGGACGGCGGTCACAGACCGCCGCAACAGCAGGCCCAGCAGGAGTCGCGCGCTCCCAAGACCTTCCTCGACAAGGTCCGCGGCCAGATGCGCCGCAACCGCCGCGGCCACGGCTGGTCGGGCAGCTTCCAGTATCTCACCAAGGCCTTCAGGACCGACGAGGCCGGCCTGCTCGCGCAGCTCGCCGAGCACGGCGTGAAACTCGCCGAGGGCGGCCAGCCCGCCGAGGTCCAGTCCGGCGACTTCACCTACTGGCTCAACAGGAACCAGCGCGGCGAAATCTGGATCAACGCCGAGCTGAAGCGCCGGGGCAAGGAGCCGAGGCCGGAGGACCCGTCTTCGCAAGGCTCCGACGCGGCGAGCGGAGGGCAGGAGACCGGAGTCCGGAGTCCGGAATCCGGAGCACAGAAGACAGAGGGCGCGGCAGAGACCATTGCGCCGGCTGCTTCGTCCGAAAATGCGGGAGGGGGGGTATCCCCCGACGAGAAGCCCACGGAGTCCGCTTCCGCCCCCGTATCCACCCTCCCGCCCGAAAACACGCTCACCGCCGTCCGTCTGCTCATGGCGCCGAAGAAGCGCGGCGAAGGCGTGACCGCGCTTGTGAGCGAACTCGCGGAGAAACTCGAGAAGACACCTGAGGTGCTCATGGCCGCACTGGCCGCCGCCGGCCTCACGCCGCCGGAAACTCCCAAGGGCAAACCCACCTTCGCCGAGCACGGCGGCGAGCTCTACTGGCTCAACGTCAGCGCCAAGGGCGACCTCTGGCTCAACGCCAAGCCCGTCGCCGCGACGAAGAAGCCGAAGGCGAAGAAGAGCGGCGACGAATAATCCCGATCGCCCGCTGGGAAAAACCAGCGGGCGGATAGGGCGCGACCGCCGGTCGCGCCGACGGGGGCAAGGCCTAAGGTGGGGCCCGCGCTCCGCGCGGGCTGGCCTTGGCCCACGGAACACACTGAATACACGGAAGGAACCGAACGCAGATTGGCCAGCAGCTGAACCCGGTGTGTGGTCTGCACCGATGCAGAATTCGATCTGCAGGAAGAGGCTGAGATATGATTATTGATCGAGCAGTTGAGAACTACGAAGCGCTCACCGGAGGCTGGCCGGAGAGCAGCTCTGCCGATAAATATCGGAAGGCGCGAAATATCTAGCCGCACAGACGACCCGAGCTTTCGGCCCTCGCAAGGCGATCAAAAAATGAACGCGACCTGGATCACGAGTTCGCTGAGCGGGGCGATCCATTGGGGCGGTCATCCATGCACTCGACAGCGGGAAGGCGGACAGGGCGCTGGTTGCACCGCTCTTCCTCGTCGTGGCCTTTGTCGGGGTCATCGGCATCGGTCAGATCCGAGAAATGTGTATGCCGAGAGAAAACGCCGGGGCCTGGGATTCTTCGGCGTCATGGCGGAGTCGGCGGACTTTATCCGCTACTACTTCCCCGCCTGGGCCCGGATGTTCGCCCGCTTCGCCGCGATCGTCGTGGCGTCCCTGAGCCTCAAGACCTGGCTCCCGTGAAGCGAACCGAACCCCGGGCGGCCAGTTCCTCGCGGAGCCAGGACGGCTTGCGCCGGGCATGAAAAATACCCGTGACCAGCCAGATCGTTTCCAGCTCCTCCCACGGCGCAATCTTCAGCGGCTTGGTCGCTTTTTCAGCAAGGCGCGGGCTGGGGCGGGGGGCAGGGCCAGGGAGGGATCGGCGCTGACGGCTGCCGCCCGTTGTTCGAGTTCCCGCACATGGTCGCTCCGGATTTGAATCTCGGCGGAGCGGCGGACCGATTCCCAAAGCTCGTCAATCAGCGCCAGTTTCTCGTCAACGTGTGGCCTCAGCCAGACCGGGAATCTACAGTGAGCGTGAACTCATGACCCCAGCAGGGTCGGCATGGTCAAGGTGTCAACGGGCTGTTCGGGCAGGACCGGGCGCCGCTTCCAGGGGCACTCCACCGCCCATGATCCGTGTCCATCTGTGGTTAAAAGCCTGCCTGGGTATTCGTTTCACCGCGGGTCCATCCGCGGTTTCTCCGCCTCACGTCGGGTTCGACGGCGGGAAGGGGGCGATCGATTCCTGGTGGAAGGGGGCGAGGACGGCGAGTTGGTCGGCGATGAGGCGGTCGGTGCGGCAGGCGGGCAGCTTGGCGGCGCCGGCCACCTTGCGGTGTTGGAGGGCCCAGCGCTCGAACACGCCGGGCATGACCAGCCGCACGAGCGGCAGGCTGAGCGCGCGCTGCTCGCGGCGCAGCGCGTAGTCGCGGTGGCGGTGGGCGAGCTCGGCGTCGAGCTCCGGGGCGAGCACGTTGGCCATCGGGGTCCGCACCGAGTGGGTGCGCAGTTCCAGCCACCACTCGTGAGCGCTGGCCACCTGGCCGGCGCCGAGGCGCTCCACGTAGGGCGCGACGTGCACGGCGATCGGCTGCCAGGAGTTGCGCGCACAGACGGCGCGCAGGGTCTCCAGCACATCCTGCTCGCTCACGCGTTCCCCGGCCAGATCGAGCCGGTGTGCGGTGCGGCCGACGAACTGCAGGCGCGGCGGCTGCGCCGACACGAAGCGCACGATGTCGCCCGTCACGTAGCGGCCCAGTCCGGCGGGCGTGGTGATGACGGGCACATAGTCGGTGCCGGGGCGCACCTTCTCCAGCGGCACACAGAGCGAGCCGGCGCGTTCCAGCGTGGTTTCGTGGCAGGACTCCAGCGGCAGGAATTCGAAGAACACGCCGGCGTCGGCGATGAGCCGCAGCGCGGCCGGGCTGCCGTCGTCCTGCGCGGCGAAGATGCCCTCGGCGGCGGCGTAGATCTCATGCAGGCGGACCCCGGGGCCGAGCGCCGCGCGCAGGCCGTCGGCGAACAGGCCCAGCGGTGCGCCGGTATGGACGCAGCACTCGAGGCGAGGCCAGACGGCAGCGAGGTGGGGCGGGCGTTCGCCGCCTTTGGCCGCCGCATCGCGCGCAGCTTCCGCCAATTGGACGAGCTTTTCCGGCGTGCCGCCGATGAGCGCCACGTCCTGGCCGAGCATGGCGCGGACGGTGGCGGCGATCTTGTCGGGCCCCTCCGGCAACACGGCGACCTCGCCAGGGGGCGAGCGGAGGTTGGCCTCGACCCATGACGAGAGGCAGAGCGTGAGCAGGCCGTCAAGGCTGGTGCGGTAACGGCCCTCGTCCTCAGTGACGGCGATGCTGGCGCCGAGATGGAGATGCCGGCCGAGGAAGACGCCGGCGCGGCCCGCGCAGCGGGCATGGTGAAAGAGCGCGTCGCGCAAACCGGCGCAGAAGTGGTCGAGCACCGCCTCGGGGGCGGGCAGGAAGCGACGGGTGGCGCCCGTCGTGCCGGCGGTCTCGACGAAGAGCGGGCAGCGGCCCGGCAGCAGCACGTCGCGTTCGCCGGCGGCCATGCGGACGATGAAGGGCTGGAACCACTCAGCCGGGCGCGGCGGCACCTTGTCGCGGAACTGGGCGTAGGTCGTCGTGGCCGTCAGGCCGTGCGTGCGGCCGAACTCGGTGCGCGCGGACAGCGCGATCCAGCGGGCCAAGGCCTCCTGCTGTGCGCGGGCGTCGTGTCCCGGTCTTTTCAGGCGCCGCGCGAAGCGGGCGACGCACAGGCCGGCCCAGAAATTGACAAGAAAGCGTGGCGCCAGCGTCATGGCAGACCCAGATCCATAGACGGCGCCGTGGCGCAGGTCACTGGGATTTTTCGGGAAACGGCGGCAATCCCCGACGATCGGCGAGGGCTGTTCAGCGGTGGTATTGGATTGCCGGCGGCGGACTTCGCCCCGAAAAAGCGCCCGTGCCCCCGCTGCCGCCTGTCATCTACGAAGACGAAAGCCTGATCGCGTTCGACAAGCCGGGCGGACTGCTCATCGCGCCCGACCGGTGGGACAAGTCGCGCATGAACCTGATGGACCTCGTGCACGAAAGGATGGGGCACGGCGTCGCCAACGTGCACCGCCTCGACGCCGACACGAGCGGCCTGGTGCTCTGCGCGAAGACGAAGCCCGCGCTGGACTTCCTCAGCGGGCAGTTCCAGGCGAAGACCGTGACGAAGGTCTATGAGGCGCTCACGGCCGGCCTGCCCCCGACGGACGCCTACACGGTGGATTTGGTGCTCAAGGAGGACGACGCGAAGCCCGGCCGCATGTGCGTGGTGAAGAAACACGGCAAGGCGAGCGTGACGGAGTTCAGGGTGCTCGCGCGCTTTCCGCAGCCGGCGGGGCGGCCCGGCTTCGCGCACGTGGAGTGCCGGCCGCTGACCGGACGCACCCACCAGATCCGCGTGCACCTGGCGGCCTCCGGCACGCCGATCCTCAACGATCCCTTCTACGGCAACGACACGCGGCTCCTGCTCTCCGACCTCAAGCGCGGCTACAAGGGCCGCGACGAGGAGCGGCCGCTCATCGCCCGGCTGGCGTTGCACGCGGGTGTGCTGACGTTCATCCATCCGGCGACCCGCGAGCCGCTGACGCTCACGGCGCCGCTGCCGCAGGATTTCTCGGTGGCGTTGAAATACCTGCACAAGTTCGCCGGGCGGCGGCGATAATTCAGTTGTCCGGCCCATTCGCGGCCTGTATGCAGCCGCGCAACCAAAACACCGTGATGCCTCCCGCCCCCTCCCTCAATCCGTGGTTTCCTCCCGCCGCGGCCGGCGCCCCGGCGCCCAAACCCCTGCGTGCGATCGGCATCATGGGCACGGGCCGCACGGCGACCGGCATCGCGCACTGGTGCGCGGTGAAGGGCATGGGCGTGATCATGCACGACAAGGAGGCCGGCGCGCTGACCCAGGCGGTCGAGCTGATCCGCGGCCTGTTCCGCGCCATGGAGGAGCGCAACGAGATCACGCATCCCGCCGCGCACAAGGCGATGGGCGGCATCGGCATCACCACCGGCCTCGAGGACATGGAGTTTTGCGACATCCTCATCGACACGCTGACGGAGGACGCGGCGTCGAAGCGCGCGCGGTTCACGGAGTTCGCGCGGGTGATGCCGCCGGCCGCGCTGCTGGCCGCCGCCGCCTCGTCCGCGGGCCTGGAGGAGCTCACGACGGTCACCAGCAGGCCGGAAAGACTGATCGGCCTGCAGTTTTTCGACCCGGTGGCCGACAGCCCGCAGGTGCAGGTGACCATCGCCTCGCAAACCTCGCGCGAGACGGCGGAGCGCGTGATCGCCTTCGTCGGGGTGCTGGGCAAGCGGGCCGTCCTCCAGGGGGCGCCGCGCCGGCCGGCCTGAACGCAAGAAATGCGTTGCAGTCGGAAGCGGATTCCGGGCTAAATCCGGCTATTCCCCGTCCATGGCCAAGGTCGCCGTCCTCAACAAAGAACAGAAGCGCCACCTGCTGGTGACGATGCTCGAAAGCCGCCACGGCGACCTCCGCGAGGAGAGCCTGAACCGGCAGGGCAAGGGGCATTTCCACGTGTCGGGCCGCGGCCACGAGGCACTGGCGGCGCTGGGCGTGCAGTTGCGCGAGGGTGACTATCTCGTGCCCTACTACCGCGACCGCGGCCTGTGCATGGGCCGCGGCATGACCACCCGGCAACTGGCCCTGGAATATTTCGCCAAGCGCGACTCGGCCTCGCGCGGGCGCATGATGCCGTCGCACTACTGCTCGCGGGAGCTCAACATCGTGAGCGTGCCGACGCCGACGGGTTCGCAGCTCTTGCCGGCCTGCGGCATCGCGTGGGGTCTCCAGCTCGACCAGAAGGACGGCGTGGTCGTCACCTCCATCGGCGACGCCGCCACGCGCCAGGGCGATTTCTACGAGGCCGTCAGCTTCGCGCAGGAGAAGAAGCTGCCGCTCCTGCTCGTGGTCGAGGACAACGCCTACGGCATCTCGACCCCCACGCGGCGCACCAACCCGCTCGCCCTGCAGGTGGTGAACCCGGCGCAGTGGCAGCAGGTGGACGGTTCCGACCCGGTGGCGGTCCACGCCGCCGCCCAGCAGGCGCTGGCCGCCCTCCGCGCCGGCCAGGGTCCGGTCTTCCTGTGGGTGAAGATGGAGCGGCTCTCCAGTCACACCAGCTCCGACGACCACACCCTTTACCGCTCCAAGGAGGACCTCGCCCGGCTCGAGGAGCGCGACCCCCTCCGCGCGCTCAAGCGGCAGATGATCCGCGACGGCGAGCTGACCGAAAAGGACTACGAGAAGCTCGACGCCGACCTGAAGGAGAAGGTGCGCCGCGACTATGCCGCCGCCGAGAAGACCGAGAACCCCCGCGCGAGCGAACTCCTGGTGGAGACGACCGGTCCCGCGCCGGAGCTGACGGCCGAGCTGTTCAAGCCCGGCAAATACCGCATGGGCGACCTGGTTAACCGCACGCTGCGGGCCGGCCTCGACGCCGATCCCGCCCGCATGATCTTCGGCGAGGACATCGAGGACCCCAAGGGCGGCGTGTTCCGGCTCACGCAGAAGCTTTCGACCGATTTTCCCGGCCAGGTGTTCAACTCACCGCTGGCCGAGTCCACGATCATCGGCGTGGCGGGCGGCCTCGCGCTCTACGGCCGGCGCCCGGTGTTCGAGATCCAGTTCATCGACTTCATCTACCCGGGCTTCAACCAGCTCGTGTCGAACCTGGCCAACCTCCGCTGGCGCTCCAACGGCGAGTGGAAGGTGCCCGCGGTCTTCTACGCGCCCTACGGCGCCTACCTGCCGGGCGGCGCGCTCTGGCACTCGCAGGCCAACGAGTCGGTCTTCGCCCACTTCCCCGGCATCAACATCGTCATCCCCTCCACGCCCGAGGACGCCGCGGGCCTGCTCTGGACCGCGATGCACGCGGAGGACATCACGCTCGTCCTCCTGCCGAAACACATGCTCTGGGCGGAGCGCGAGACCGCCGCGCCGGTCGCCGCCATTCCCTTCGGCTCCGCCCGCCGCCTCACGGAGGGCTCCGACCTCACGCTCGTGGCCTGGGGCAACACCGTCGAGAAGTCGCTGCAGGCCCTGGCCGAGCTGAAGGACGAGGCCGCGGTCGAGCTGATCGACCTGCGCTCCATCGTGCCGTGGGACAAGGCGGCCATCGAGGAATCCGTCCGCAAGACCGGCCGCCTCGTCATCGTGCAGGAGGACACCGAGAACTGCTCGGTCGGCCAGATGATCATCACGCACCTCATGGGCCGGCCCGATCTCTGGGCCGGGTTGAAGGCCCCGCCGCTGCTCGTGTCGAAGGGCAACGTGATGATCGGCTACAACCCCATCTACGAATACGCCGCGCTGCCCGATGCGCCGCGCATCCTCGATGCGATCCGCCGCACCGTGGCGATCCATGCCGCGCGCGGAGAGGAGATCGCCGCGCTGGCGCCCGAACCGGCGGTGGTCCACGAGGCTCCGGCGCACCACGCCGCGTCCGTCGAGGCCCACGCGCCGCAGAACACGGTCGTTCCCGGCACCAGCGACATCATCGTGCGCGTGCCGATCATGGGCGAGGGCCTGCGCTCCGCACGCGTCGTCTCGCTCAACAAGCAGCCCGGCGACCCGGTGAAGCACGACGAGGTCCTCTGCGAACTCGAGACCGACAAGGCCGTGTATCCCGTCGAGGCGTCGTTTGCGGGCACCTTCAAGGCGTGGCGCATCAAGCTCGAAGACACCGTGCTCATTGGCCAGGACATTGCGCTGGTCACCGGTGATACGGCCAGTGTCGCGGGCCTGCCGGTGGAGGGGGCGACAAAGCAGGGGGGAGGGAGTTTGCCTCCCGGCATGCCGGGGCATAAAGCCCTTCCCACATCCGTCGCCGCCAGGAACGCATCGGCGCCGGCGACGGCGTCCGCCCAACCCGCGAAACCTATGCAAGGCAACGTCCGCCCGCCCGCCCTTTCCCCCGCGATCACCAGGCGGCTCGACACGGTCGTGCCGGCCAACCTGCTGATGGACTGCCGGTGGGAGCCGATCCGCCTCGCGCGCGAGCAGGCCAAGGCGCAGCTCGGCAAGGCCGCGGCATCGCCCTCGGCCATGATGGCGTGGTGCGTCACCCGCACGATGGAGCAGCACGCCGGCTTCCGCCGTGTGGTGAACAAGGAAGGCGTGATCCACGAACTCACCGACTTCGAACTCGGCGTGGCGGTCGCGCTCGAAGGCGACCGGCTGGGCACCGCCGCCATCGCAGCCGCGAACAGGCTGGCCTGGGCGGATTTCGTCGCCGCCTACAACCGCGCCATCGAGGAGACGCGCGCGGGCAGGATCACCGAGGTGCAGGCGCCGCTGAACATCAGCAGCCTCGGCGCCTTCGGTGTCGAGAGCGCCACGCCCATCGTGGTGCCGCCGGCGATGAGCACCCTGTTCAT
Organism: Verrucomicrobiota bacterium; assembly: GCA_049322455.1. GTDB lineage: Bacteria > Verrucomicrobiota > Verrucomicrobiia > Opitutales > Opitutaceae > Lacunisphaera. The sequence continues at coordinate 315,213 of JBMOQY010000045.1, forward strand.
CGGCTCGGCCCATGAAAAAATGGTGAAAGACGGCGGCACGGTCTATCCGCAGGAAGTGGTCACACTTTCCCTAACCTTCGACCACCGCGTGGTAAACGGGGCCGGCGCCGCCGCTTTCATGATGGAATTGAAGCGGCAGTTCGAGACTTTCCGGCTGCCGGGCTGAGGTAACGCTGGACGCCGCTCTTCTTGCCGCTATCCTGCTGGTTCTTGGGCAAGGGCCGGCCCGGGACAACCTCCTGCATGAATGCTTTGCCCACATCCGCCGTCGCCGGCGGGTCCGGATCCACCCCCAATCGCGCGTTGCGCGTGCTGGTCATCGAGGACGACGCCAACTGGCGCATGTGGATCGAATCGCACATGCAATCGGCAGGCCACACGGTGGAAACGGCCGCCGACGGCGAGGCCGGCCTGGCCGTGGCCGCGCGCTTCCGCCCCGAGCTCATCCTGTGCGACATTGAGATGCCCGGCCTCGACGGCTTCGGCGTGCTGCGGGCGGTCCGCCAGCGGCCGGCACTCAGCGCCACGCCGTTCATCTTCCTGACCTCGCGGCTGGCGCGCCCCGACCAGCGACAGGGCATGGCGCTGGGAGCCGACGACTACCTCACCAAACCCTTTTCGCGCGAGGAGCTGCTTGCGGCCATCGGGGGCGTGTTCATGAAGCGCGCCCCCCTGGAGGAGCGGTTGCAGCGTTACACCGAGGAATACCGCCGGGAGCTGGCCGCGCCGTGGGCGCACGAGCTGCTCACGCCGCTCAACGGCATCCTCGGCATCGCCTCGCTGCTGGAGGCCGAGCCCGGGGCCGTGTCGCACGCCGAGCTGCGCGAGCTGGCCCGTTCGATCCACGCGAGCGCGCGCCGCCAGCAGACGCTGGCGCGCAAGCTCGTGCAATACTTCCAACTCGAGCGCCTGCGCGAGTGCGGCTGGAGCGACCCCGCCGCCGCAGCCGAGGCCGCCGGCGGCATCGAAGACGAGGTGCTGGGCGTCGCCGAGCGCGCGAACCGCAGCGCCGACCTGAAGATGACCTGCGCGCGCGCGGCGGTGCGCGTCAGTCCGCAGTGGCTGCGCGCCGCCGCGGGCGAACTGGCGGACAACGCCTTCAAGTTCTCGGCCAAGGGCACGCGCGTGACGGTGTCGGCCGGGCCGGTGGAGGGGCTCTACCGGCTCGAGGTGACCGACCAGGGGCCAGGCATGGCGGCGGTGGAGCGGGCGAGCGTGGCGGCGTTCCGGCAGTTCGGCCGCCAGCGACAGGAGCAGCAGGGTCTGGGACTCGGCCTGGCCATCGTGCGCAACGTCGCGCGGCTGCACGGCGGGTCGCTCTCGCTGGAGGCGGTGGTGGAAGGCGGCGGCGGCTTGCGCGCCGTGCTGGAGCTGCCGCTGGCCGACTGAGGCGAATTTCCGCCGCTCCAACGTTCGACCGGGGGACCGCTTGCGAAGCCGGGGTTTGCTGGCATGGTGCGTGCACCCCATGCATACCACGCCCTTGTCCCCCGTCGTCTCGCGTCGTCGTTTTCTCGGCCGACTTGCCGCCGCCGGCGCGCTGGCGTTGGCGCCCCGCCCGCTGCGCGCCGCTTCCGGACGGAAACTCGGCATCGCCCTGGCCGGCCTCGGCGGCTACAGCACCGGCCAGCTCGGTCCCGCGCTCAAGCTCACGCAGCATTGCCGGCTGGCGGGCGTGATCACCGGGTCGGCGGAGAAGGGGCGCCAATGGGCCGCCGAATACGGTTTCCCCGAGAGGAACATCTACCACTACGACACGATGGCGCGACTGGCCGACAACCCCGACATCGAAGCCGTCTATGTCGTGACGCCGAACGGCCTGCACGCGCAGCACGCAATCGCGGCGGCCAAGGCCGGCAAGCACGTGATCTGCGAGAAACCCATGGCCAACACCGTGGCGGATTGCGACGCGATCATCGCGGCGTGCAAACTGGCCGGGGTGCGCCTCGGCATGGGCTACCGGCTGCACTACGACCCCTTTCACGAGGAGCTGCGCCGGCTGGTGCGCACGCAGGAGTTCGGGCCGTTCCTGAAGATGGACGGCGGCTTCGCGTTCACGATGGGGCGGCACCAGTGGCGCGCGCAGAAAAAGCTGGCCGGCGGCGGTCCGCTGATGGACCTCGGGGTCTATGTGATCCAGGAGGCGTTCATGGCGGCGGGCGACGTGCCCGCCGTGGCCCTCACGGCGCGTGAGCTGCCGAAGCAGCGGCCGGAATTCTTCGTGGACGTGGAGGAAAGCATCGAGTGGACGCTCGAGTTCGCGAACGGCGCCAGGTGCGCGGGCTACACGAGCTACAACAGCAACCGGAACGATTTCCGCGCCGAGGCCGAGGGCGGCTGGTTCGAGATCGGGCCGGCCTACAGCTACCGCGGCCTGCGCGCCGCCACGAGCCGCGGCCCGGTGAACGTCACGCCGCCGGCCAGCCAGCAGGCCCTGCAGATGGACGCTTTCGCCCGCAACGTTTTCGACGGCACGCCCAGCCTGGTGCCCGGCGAGATGGGCCGGCGCGACATGGTGGTGGTCGAAGCCATCTACGCCTCGGCCGCGGCCGGCGGGAAGAGGGTGGAGCTGAAGTTTTAGAGCGGGGTTCAGTCTTTTCGTAGCCGCACTTGAGCTGAATGCGAAAGCGTGGCTCGGAATGGCCACGTTGTCGCTACGCTCCAACGCGGCTACACTCCAAGTTAGACCGCTGGACGTCGTGGCCACGGGCGCGAGGCGGCGCTTGCGCCATCCGGATCTTCCGGCTTGGCTGACGCCGCTTCACTTATGCTCGCCGACTTGCGCCTCGCCCTCCGTTCGCTTGCGCGGTCGCCGGGCTACACGGCGGTGGTCATCGCGATCCTGGCGCTGGGCATCGGCACCTGTGCGGCCCTGCACAGCAACCTGGAGGGTTCGATGCTCCGGCGCTACAACTTTGCCGACATGGACCGGTTGGTGCGCCTCGAATCCATCCATCAGGGCAACGCCTATCCGTCGGCGACCTTCCTGACACGCTACCTGGCCTACCGCGAGCGCGCGCAGTCGCTCGTGACGATCGCGGGCGGCATCCATGACAGCCTCAACCTCGTGGTGAACGGCGAGCCGGAGGGCGTGAACGTCAGCCGCGTGACCGCCAACTACTTCACCGTGCTGGGCGTGCCGGCGGCGCAGGGGCGGACATTCGTGCCCGCCGACGAACAGCCCGGAGCCGACAACGTGGCGGTGATCACGCACCGGTTGTGGCGCAACCGTTTCGGCGCCGATCCGGCGATCATCGGCAAGGAGATCCGCCTGAACGACCGGCTCTACCAGGTCGTCGGCGTGCTGCCCGAGGATTTTCGCCCCCCGCCGAACAGTGCAGGGGGACCGCTCTATCTCCCGTATGTGCTGCCGCCGGTGGCCACGCCGCAGACGGCCTACACCAGCCTCGCCACCATCGCCCGGCTGCGGCCCGGCACGACCCGCGAGCAGGCGCAGACCGAGCTGCGCACGATCCTGCCGGAGCAGGGACAGCCTTACGCGGAGAACATGGGCAAATTCACCGCGGTGGTCTCCGCCATCGACGCCATGCCTGAATTCACGGGTTACCGTCGCTACCGGATCATGGAATGGACGGGCATCACCGCCGTGGGTTTCCTCTACCTCATCACCTGCGTCAACGCCGGCAGCCTCATGCTTGTGCGCTCGATCGGTCGCCGGCGCGAGGCGGGCATCCGGCTTGCGCTCGGCGCCAGCCGCTGGGACGTGGCGCGGCCGCTGTTCGCCGAGGCGCTGGTCCTCTCGGTGGTGGCGATCTTTCTCGGCGTGTTCGTCGCCAAGTGGCTCATGCCGGCCCTGCTGGCGATCGCCCCGGGCGGCGACGACGACACCTTCCGCGCCATCACACTCAGTGGGCGGACTCTCGCCTACCTGGCGTTGCTGGGCGCGGCCACGGGCGCGCTGGTGGCGAGCGGCCCGGCCTGGAACGCGGCCCGGCTGAACGTGAACGACGCCATGAAGGACGCTTCCCAGGGCGGGGGCGAGAGCCGGCGCCTGCGGCGGTTGCGCGGCGCGCTCGTCGCGATCGAGGCGACGCTGGCCGTGACGCTGCTGGCGGGGACCGGGCTGATGATCCGCACCTTCCAGCGGTTGCAGGACTACGAGCCGGGCTTCGCGACCGTCAACCGCTTCGTCGTCAACCTGCGGATTTCGCGGGAGGAGAACCTGAAGGCCGACATCCGGCTCGAACGCTTCAAGCAGGTGGTGGAGCGGCTGAAAACCGTGCCAGGCGTCACCGGCGCGGCTTTCGTCGGCGTCAATTTCACACCGACCTTCTTCAACCAGCAGAAGATCAAGCTGCCCGGGCGGCCCGACGCCGGCGAGGTCGAGGCGCAGGGCACGATCATGATGCCGGAATTCCTCGGGATGCTGGACATTCCCCTGCGCGCCGGGCGGCCGTTGACGGAGCTGCGGCAGGGCGATCCGGTCTCGGTGGTCGTGAGCGAGACGTTCGCCCGGACCTATTACCCGGGCCGCAGCCCGCTCGGCGAACGCATCGAGCTGAGCCCGCGGGACCAATGGGAGATCGTCGGCGTGGTGGGGGACATCCGCTCGGCGCGCACCGAGGCCAAGCCCCGGTTCTACTTTCCATATTGGCAGCAGAAGGGAAACACCAACTTCAACCTCGTCGTCCGCACCGAGGCCCGGCCGGGAGCGAAGTTCAGCGCCGACGTGCGGCGCGCCATCTACGAGGTGGAGCCGAAGTTTGCCGTCATGAACATCAGTGGCTTCGACCAGCAGTTGAAATGGGAGATCAACACCGAGCGGTTCGTCATGCGGGTGCTGGAGGTGCTCGGCGCCCTGGCGCTGCTGCTGGCGGCACTGGGCCTGTTCACGATGATGGCCTGCTCGGTGGTGCAACGGCGCACGGAATTCGGCATCCGGCTGACCTTCGGCGCCACGCCGGAGTCCATCCGCTGGCTGGTGATCCGGAGCGGGTTGGTGCTGGCCGCGGCGAGCGTGGTCGCCGGCATTGGCCTGGCGTGGGGTCTGTCGCGCTTCATGCAGGCGGTGCTCTACGGCACCGGCGGGGCCGACTGGCTGGTCTTCGGCATCGCCGGCCTGCTCATGCTGTTGGTGGCGTTGCCTGCGTGCTGGTGGCCGGCGCGCCGCGCCGGCCGGGTGGACGTGGTGAAGTTGCTGCGCGCGGAATGACGCGCTTCAGAACTCCGCCGTGCCCGGGGTGCGGGCGAAGGGGATCACGTCGCGGATGTTGCCGACACCGGTCACGAACATGAGCATGCGCTCGAAGCCGAGGCCGAAGCCGGCGTGCGGCACGCTGCCGTAGCGGCGCAGGTCGAGATACCACCAGTAGGCCTTTTCGTCGAGATGGTGCAGGGCCATGCCCTCGCGCAGCTCGGCGAGGCGCTCCTCGCGCTGGCTGCCGCCGATGATCTCGCCGATGCCGGGCACGAGCAGGTCCATCGCGGCGACGGTCTGGCGGTCAGGGGCGCAGCCGTCGGTCTTGCGCATATAGAACGCCTTGATCGCCCGCGGGTAATTATAGACGGTCACGGGGCACTTGAAGTGCTCCTCGGTGAGGTAGCGCTCGTGCTCGGCCTGGAGATTGGCGCCCCACGCGACCGGGTGTTCCCAGGTCCGGCCGGACTTCTCCAGGATCCCGATCGCCTCGGTGTAGCTGCAACGGACGAACGGCTTTTCCAGAACGAAGTCGAGGCGGGCGAGCAGGTCCTTGTCCACGAACTTGCTGAAGAACTCGAGGTCGGCGGCGCAGTGCGTGCGCACGTCGCGGATGAGGTGCTTCACGAAGGCCTCGGCGAGGTCCATGTCGCCCTGCAGGTCGCAGAAGGCCATCTCGGGCTCGATCATCCAGAACTCGGCGGCGTGGCGCGAGGTGTTGGAGTTCTCGGCGCGGAAGGTCGGGCCGAAGGTATAGACGTTGCTCAAGGCGCAGGCGAAGATCTCGGCCTCGAGCTGGCCGCTGACGGTGAGAAAGGTCTTCTTGCCGAAGAAATCCTTGGTGTGGTCCACGCCCTTGCCGTCCTCGGTCCGGGGCGGATTGCCGACATCGAGGGTGGTCACGCGGAACATCTCGCCCGCGCCCTCGGCGTCGCTGGCGGTGATGATGGGCGCGTGGATATAGTGGAAGCCGCGCTCCTGGAAGAACTGGTGGACGGCATAGGCGAGGCGGCTGCGCACGCGGAAGACGGCGCCGAAGAGGTTCGAGCGCGGGCGCAGGTGCGCGATCTCGCGGAGGAACTCGAGGGTGTGGCCCTTCTTCTGGAGCGGGTAGGTGCCGTCGGCCTCGCCCACGACCTTGAATTCCGTGGCGAGGACCTCCCACTTCTGGCCCTGGCCCTTGGACTCGACCAGCCGGCCGCGGACCTCGACGGAGGCGCCGGTGTGGGCGCGGGCGACCTGGGCGTAGTCGGGCAGGGTGGCGTCCACGACGATCTGCATGCCCTTCAGGCAGGAACCGTCGTTGAGTTCGACGAAGGAGAAAGCCTTGGCATCGCGGCGGGTGCGGACCCAGCCCTGGAGCAGGATCGCGTCGGCCGGGCCGGTGGCCTGGAGGGCGTCTTTGACGAGCGTGCGTTGCATGGGGTGCGTTTTTGGGTCAACGGATTACAGGGACGGCGCTGGCGGCAGAAGCTTTTTCCGGCTGCATGGATTGCCATTTGCCAACCCCCGCTTTCTGGCCAGAATGCACGCCTTACCCCTCCCCATGATGCCCCGTCCCTGCCGGCTGCTGCCGGCCCTTGTGTTGTCCGTCATGCTCAATGCCGCCGAACCCCCGAAAATCGGCTCCACCGTCTTCGTCTGGGAAAGCCTCGTGGCCAAGCCGACCGGCGTCGGCGAGCGCCGCGACGTCGCCCGCAACCCGACCGCCACGCTGCGCGAGTTCGAGTGTCACATCAGCACCCTGAACCCCAGCCTCGCCTCGCACCCGCCGCACACGCACCCGCAGGAGGAGCTCATCATCCTGCGCGATGGCGAGCTCGACGTGCACATCAACGGCACCAACACGCGCGTCGGCCCCGGCGCGGTGTTTTTCTTCGCGGCCAACGACCCGCACGCCGTGCAGAACCGCGGCGACAAGCCGGCGACGTATTTCGTCTTCAACTTTTCCACCGCCGCGACGGCGGACCTGCGCGGCCAGCCGCCGCTGCCCGCCGACCCGGGCCGGCTCGGCTCGGTGATCTTCCACTGGGACAAGCTCGAGGCGGTCCCGACCAAGGTGGGCGCACGCCGCGCCATGACCGCCCTGCCCACGGCCACGATGGCGCATTTCTCCTGCCACGCCACGACCATCCGCCCCGGCGAGGCTCCGCACGAGCCGCACCGCCACGCCGACGAGGAAATCGTGTTCCTCAAGGAGGGCCGGCTCGACGTCACCATCAACGGCGTCACCACCCGCGCCACGCCCGGCTCCATCCTGTTCCTCTCCTCCGGCGACCTGCACGGCTGGAGGAACGCCGGCGACACCGATGCCACCTACTACGTCATGCGCCTCAAGACCGAGGCCACCCCCGCCACGCTCGCGGCGAACTGATGGCCGCAACCTGACCGCCATGAACTCCTCCTGTCGTCTTCTCCCCGCGGCCCTGCTGGCCGCCCTGTGGGTCACGCCCGCATTCGCGGCCCTCGGTCTCGGTGCCAAGCCGCCGCCCGGCGCCGAGGTGCTCCTCGACGGCTCGCGTGAGACGCTCGATGCGAAATGGACCTACTGGGAGGGTCCGCGCTTCGGTTCCGCGCTGCCGATCAAGTGGCGCCTCGTCGAGGATCCCGTGGACGGCGGCACCGTCGTGCAGACCCACGACCCCGCCGCGGCCGGCGGCAAATACGGCGCCGCCGACATCATCACGAAGAAGGCTTACCGCGACTTCCGCCTGCACATCGAGTTCCTCGTCAACAACCCGGCCGGCAACAGCGGGGTTTACCTGCAGAACCGCTACGAGATCCAGATCTGCGACGGCGACCGCACGAAGCACGGCATGGGCGCCGTGATCAACGAGACCGAGTCGCCCTACCACCTCTACGCCGGGCTGGGGCGGTGGAACGCCTACGACCTCGTGTTCCGCGCCGCGCGGTTCGAAAACGGCCGGCGCGTGCAGCCGGCGATGGTGACGATGTATTTCAACGGCGTGAAGGTGCACCACAACCAGCCGATCAACCAGGTCTGGGGCGGCCCGAACTCCGGCCTCGACGGGGGCAACGACGGCGGCCGGGGCATCACCGACGTGCCCGGCCCGCTCAAGCTCCAGGCTGAGGGGCACGATGTGCGCTACCGCAACGCCTGGATCCGGGAGCTGGACCTCGCCACGCCCGACACGGATTTTTCGGAATGAACCGCGCCCGGGCCGCCAGTCTATTATCCGACCGATGCGGCCTTTGACCCTGTGGCCGCCGGCGCCTTTGGTGGCCGCTTCCATGCGAACCCCACGCCTCGTGTCCCTGCTGGCCGGCGTCGCGCTGCTGGCGGACGCCCCCGCCGCGCCGGAGCTGCCGGCGTCGCCCACGCGCGAGTGGGTGGTGCGGTTGTTCGAGTCGTGGAAAGCGCCGGTGCCGCCGCGCCACCTCGGGGGCAACCGGTATTACGTCGGCGCCAGCGGTGTCAGCTCGTGGCTCATCACGACGCCCGCGGGGCACATCCTGCTCGACACGGGGTTCGAGGACACGGTGCCGCACATCCAACGCGGGGTGGAGCAGCTCGGCTTCAAGCTGGCCGACATCCGGCTGATCCTCAGCAGCCACGCCCACATCGACCATGTGGGCGGCCATGCGCGCATGAAGACGCTCACGGGGGCGCAGGTCCTTGCCAGCGCCGCCGACGCGCGCACCCTCGAGTCCGGCGGGACCGACGACTATATCCAATGGCCGAAGGAGAGCATCCTCTACAAGCCCGTGAAGGTGGACCGGATCATCGCCGACGGCGAAAAAGTGGCCCTGGGCGGCACGGCGCTCACGGCGCACCTCACGCCCGGCCACACGCGCGGCGCGACAACCTGGACGATGGAGCTGGCGGAGGGCGGTCGCACCTACCACGTCGTCTTCTTCAGCAGCGCCACGGTGAACGACGGCACGCGCCTGGTGAAGAACCCGGATTTCCCGGAAATCGCCGCCGCCTTCGAAGCGAGCTTCGCGCGGTTCAAGGCGCTGCGCTGCGACATCTTCCTCGCGCCGCATGGCGGCCAGTTCGCCATGGCTGAGAAATTCGCCCGGCTTGACCGCGGCGACGGCGTCGCCGCATTCGTGGACCCGGAAGGCTGGCGGCAGCTCGTCGCCGGCGCGGAAAAGAACTTTCGGGAAATCCTCGCCCGGGAAACCATCCTGCAAAAACCATGACCCGGCCCCTCTCATCCCCCGTCGCGCCCGAAAAAGACCAGGGCCTGAAAGTCCGGGAATACGTCGGCTACGCGCTCGGCGACATGGCCTCGAACCTGTTTTTCGTCACGTTCAACATCTTCCTGATCTACTACTACGTGGACGTGTGGGCGATCCCGGCGGCGTCGATCTCGTTCATGATGCTGGTCACGCGGCTGTGGGACGCGATCAACGACCCGATGATGGGTCTGATCGCCGACCGGACCAACACGCGCTGGGGCAAGTTCCGGCCGTATCTGCTGTGGGGCGCCATCCCCTACGGCATCTGCGGCTACCTGATGTTCGCCGGGCCGGAGCTGGGGGCGGGCGGCAAGCTCGTCTATGCCTACGCCACCTACACGCTGATGCTGATGGCCTACACGGTGATCAACGTGCCGTACTCCTCGATGCTCGGCGTGATCAGCCCGTCGTCGCGGACGCGCGGCGTGGCCTCGAGCTTCCGCTTCGTCGGCGCGTTCGGCGGCGGTTTCCTGGTCTCGCTGCTCTGCCGGCCCCTCGTGAAGCACCTCGGCGGCGGCGACGAGGTGCTGGGTTTCCAATACACCATCGCGATCTTCGCGGTGGTTTCCATCGCGATGTTCTGGACCTGCTTTGCCACGACGCACGAGCGTGTGAAGCCGCCCCCGTCGCAGAAGACCAACGTGGTCGAGGAACTCGGCGAACTCGGGAGAAACCGGCCCTGGCTGATGCTGCTCGTGGCCACGATTTTCTCAACGACGTTCATGGCCCTGCGCCAGGGGAGCACGCTGTTCTACTTCAAATACATCGTGGGCGACGACGGCACGCCGATCCTGTTCGGCACCTTCGACCGGAGCACGGTCTTCCTCTCCAGCGGCATGCTGGCGCAGGTCGTGGGCACGGCAGCCCTGGGCTTCATCGTGCGCCGCGTGGACAAGAAGAAGCTGGCGGCGGTGCTGAGCGCGCTCACCGGCGTCAGTTTCGCGGTGTTCTTCGTGCTGCCCACGGACAATTTCGCGCTCCTCGTGGCGGTGAATGCGTTCGGCACCTTCTGCATGGGGCCGACCTCGGCGCTCACGTGGGCGATGTATGGCGACGTCGCGGATTACGGCGAGTGGAAGTTCGGCCGCCGCTCGACGGCGCTGGTTTACTCGGCGTCGCTGTTCTCGATCAAGACGGGCATCATGATCGGCGGATCGCTGGTGCCGGTATTTCTCGGAAGTTTCGGTTTCGTGCGCAACGAGGTGCAGAGCGCCACGGCCATCCTGGGCATCACGCTCGCGTTTTCGGTCATGCCCGGCCTCTTCGCGCTCCTGAAGGCCGGCGCGCTGTGGATCTACCCGCTGGACCAGAAGCGCGTGGATGAGATCGAGAGGGAGCTGGCCGCCCGGCGGGCGAGCCCAGCAGGCTGACCGGCGCGGATTGCCCGGGGTGGGGCTCGAACCCACACGGCCTTGCGGCCAGGGGATTTTAAGACGAAAACAGGCGTCCCATAGCGTCCCCAGCAATTCGTAAACTGTTGCTGGCACGCTATAGGACGCTTGGGGACGAATTGGGATTCTCCAGCGATTCGGGGGCAGGTGGACAAGAAGTGGCCAAGACTTTTGGCCCGAGAGGGGACTATCGCGCAACTCTATCGCGCTGCCTCCTCGACGGGTCAGAAGGCGGGTCCAGTCCGAAACAACCACAAGTTATAATAACCAACAACACGCCAGTCGCTCCCTCCAATGCAATCTACCGCCGCCTTTTCCAAATTCATGACCCGATCCAATCTTACGCTCCAGAAATTGGTGCGTTCCAAGGACGGGCAGCGCTACCTCTCCAAGAAGTGGCACCTCCGAGTCCAGCACAACGGGGCCCGGCGCTGGATTCCACTGGCCGAGAACCCCAAGTCCGCCGAGAGGATGGCCAACGATTTTGTCCGGATTCTCAACTGTTCGGACGGTCACAGGCTGACGATCACGGAAGCATTGAAACTACTCGAAGATGATGGACTACGTGCTCCCATTCGTGCGATCCAATTCCGGAAGTCCTCCACCTTAGGACAACTGCGGGACACCGTTGAGTTGAATGCCGGCAATCTCGACATCACCCAGAACACCGCGGCGGAATATGTTCGCAGCATCACGACCATCGTGCGCGACGTACTGCGGGTGCGTGAAAAACGCCGGCGCAAACCGAGCTTGGACGAGATCCTGAAGCAGCCGATCACCTTGCTGGATGCAAACCTGCTATTCGACTTCAAGAGCCTGCGGCTTCCGCCCGAACTGCGGGAGCACACCAGCAAGGCTCGAAGCGCCAAGCTCACAGCGAACCGTCACATGCGGAATGCGCAGGCATTGTTTTCGACCGATCGTGTCTCCTTTCTGCGCAGCAAAGACCTCCATATCCCGAATATGGAGCCTTTCCGGGCGGTAACGATGTTCCAGCATGCGACGCAGCGGTATAACCTGCCGCCGGCCACCATCATGCTCACGTTGGTTAAATCTATCATGACCGATCTCGTGCGCGAGGATGCAGGGATGTATTGCGGGACGCTCCTGGCGCTGCATGCAGGCCTGCGGCGAGAGGAAATAGCCCACGCGAAGTGGAGTTGGTTCGCCGACGAATCCACAGGGCTTGTGCTTCACGTGAAACCCGAGGATGACTTTGCGCCGAAGTTTGGACTGGAGCGCAAGGTCAAGGTGTCACGCTGGCTTCAGGCCGAACTCCTCCATTACAAGCCACAGAAGGGTGCCTATATCCTGCCTGACTACTCTGTGGATCAAAATGTTGGCATCCTTGTGCGGTTAGTCGCTTGGCTCAGGGCGCACGGAATCACGGCGATCAAGCCTATTCATGAACTCCGAAAGTGGTTCGGTAGCTTCTTTGCCACCGAATACAGCATAACAACCGCGCAGCGTCAGCTGGGCCACAGCACCCCGATGGTGACCAACGACCACTATGCCGGCATCAATTTTCACCCGGCTCTGCGGATCATCTGGTTTGATCCCGCTCTGTCGGCGCCGTTGGCCGATTTGCTCAAGATGCTGGAAATGCCGGCGCAGGGCGGCGATGGCATCGAGCGAGACGCCCTGGGGTTCCCGGTGAAGCGACACATGCAACTGGCGTCCAATTTCTAGACTATCCGCTTGTCAGTTCCCCAATGTCAGTCGCGGGACACTGGCGAGGGAGACTGATCCATCCGCCAATGGGCGACAGGTTGTGGTCCGGTTGTGATACCACAAGCAGGGTAAGCAGTTTACCTTCGGGGGATGAAAATTCGATCTCGGTAACAGACCGGGACTCCATGCACTGATGGGTCGCAAAGCGTCAGGGGCCATTGACGCAGCTTTAGAGGCATGTCGGCGAAGCTCGTCATCGTATCCCATCAACCATTGCTCCGCTCACTCTTGGGCGAGCGCTTGGGCGCGCTTCGCGTTTTCGACGCGGTCAGTGAATTTTCCTCCCTCAGCGGAATTAAGGCGGACTCTTCCGAAATCCGCGGCGCGACCTTGCTATTGGTTGATGCCGATCAACCGGATTTCGGTGCGAAGACCCTGCTGGAGCACGGATTCAAGCATCATCCCGCGACAAAGCTTGTGTTGCTGACAGATTCACGGGCGGGATTCATCGCATGCCGGGCCCTTCAAGCAGGGTGGCACGGCATTCTGCACAAACGCGATTCGTGGGATAATTTCATGCAAGGGCTCAGGGTGATCCTGGGCGGTGGACTGCACGTGAGTCCAATGGTGGATCAATCCCAGCGCACTTTGATCGCGCGTGCGCTGTCTGATCGCGAGATCGATGTCATCGAAGGGATCGCGCGTGGCCGCCCCATCAAATTGCTGGCGACCCAGTTGAGGCTAACGCCAGCCACGGTCCGGACGCACCGGCGCAACTGCATGCGCAAGATCAACGCACACACCCAGCTCGAGCTGGCGCTCTACGCCTTGCGTCAGGGGGTTCTACCATTGGGGTGATGCGCATTTCTCGGATTCTATTATGCAATACAGAAACCACCTCAGTCTTGTCCTCATCGCGATCTGCATCAGCGGTTGCGGCCGTTCGCCAGAAAACGCTCCCGCCGCAAAGGGAACCGCGGTCAGCACTACACCTCCGACCACACGCGTTCCTGAAAAAGCGGCCAACATACAATGGACCAATGAGCAGGTCCTTGCGGCGATCCGGAGCACCTCGGTATTGCCCTCATACCTCACCGCAGCCGCGGTCGAATTCACCGTCACGGAGGCTGCGCATCCCCGCTACGCGATATCGGGCAAGGTGACCTTCCGCTTCGAGACCGATACCTACCTCAGCGTGGGCGATCTCCGCTACAAGGAACACAAGCTCACCTTGGTGAAGCCCGCTCGTCACAAGGGCGATACCTGCCAGTTGGATTTTCAGCAGCGCTTTTCCGCCCATTCACCCCAGCAGCTTGCAATCGATCTCGGCTACTATGGGAGGAACGACGACGGGGATCCCATCCGGAAATTCGAACGGCCACTCGATGCCGATTCCGAGAAGGCGAAGCGAGCCGCCAGTCTGATCGAGGAAGCAGAGGAGGCTGAAGGAAAAATGGGCGGACTGTCACAACGTCTGGCAGCTGCGACTGAACTGCGCCGGTTGGTCTCGGAAGATGAACTCACTACACCGCGGGATAACTGGTGGGCCGCTTTGATTGCACAAGCAGTAAGGCTGGGATACGAGGTGCAAGGGCGGGAGATCGATCAACTGAAATCCAAGTTTTTGGGCTGGTCGGGCAAGGTGGGCACCCGGCCTCAACGCGAACAGGCGGTTGCCGTGCTGAAGCCCGAGGTGCTCCCCGAGGCCGAGCGCCTGCTTGTCGGGCGGGACCAGTTGCTTGCCAAGATTCGGGAAGCGGAGCGCTTTTTCAGTGAGGAGTAGCCTGACCCGGCGGTTAAGGCGTCGGAAGCTCGTTGTCCCTGGACCTGGTCTTTGGGTCGATAGGCCGAAGATTGATTCAACCTTTAATCCACCGTCAGTGTCCCAGAATATCCGCCGTGGGACACCGGCGGACGAGGGTGGGCGAGTGAGAGCTGGGTGGAAGTGTGGCGCAGATGGGGGAGGACGCTGGATTGCAGCTCTGAACGCATGAACAGATGCGATTGTCCGACTGAACTGGATGAGGCCCGCTTGGAACCGGTGCTGGCTGCAGCCAAACCGCGCGACCGGTTGCTGGTGGGCCTCGGCATGGAGACGGGACTGCGAATTTCCGAACTGGCCGGCCTGCGGGTCGGGAATGTCTGGCGGGAGGACGGTCCGGTGCAATGCCTCCGGATGACCCGCTCCCGGTTGAAAGGAGGCAGCGGGTGCAGGGCCGGGGCGGTGCGCGGCCGGCAGATTCCCTTGAACGCGCGCGCCAGAATCCTGCTCATCGGGGTGCTTGGCGCAGCGCATCTGGCGCCCGATCATCCCCTCTTCCCCAGCCGGGAAGGCAAGGGCCGTCCGATCACCCGCCGGCAGGCACTGCGGGTGATCAAAAAGATCTTTTTGTCGGCTGGCTGCGATCCCTCGCGGGTGTGGGGAGGGCATAGCCTGCGACGACGTTTCGTGCGCCGCGTCTATGATCGGACCCGGGACATCAATGTGGCCCGGGCCGCCGTGGGTCATCGCTGGATCGCCACGACGCAGGCCTACCTGGATCTGGAGGGCGAGGCCGCCGAGACCGCGATCGTTGCCATCGGGGAGAAATGGGAGCGGAGGCCGGCGGAACAACAGACCCCGGGAGCGGCGTGATCGCATCTGTGGTTCAAGTCCGGCGATGGTCGTTTGGACGCAATCAACCCGAATCCAATCCATGAAGATACTGCATTGTTCCGATCTGCACGGCGTTTTTCCCTGGTATGAGTGGCTTGTCCGGGAGGCGCCGGGATATGATCTCGTCTGTCTCGCCGGCGATCTCCTCGACGCCGGCTCACCAGGCACGATTCCCGACCAGATGAGGGATATCTCCGTCATCCTCGGGCGGGTTCGCACAGCGATGGCAATCTGCTCCGGCAACCACGACATGGTGCATGCCGTGGATTCCGGGCCATCGGCACTCTGGGTGCAGGACCTCCGGCGTCCGGGAGTGTGGACGGACGGTGATCGATGCGAACGACAGGGGCGGAGGTTCTATTGTCACCCGTGGGTGCTGCCGGTGCCAGTAGCGTCAGCGGGTGATATTTGGATCATTCATTCACCGCCGGAAGGCACCGCGACCTCGCAAGCCGATGGTAGTGACTATGATCACGGCGACTTCGAGTTCTCTGAGCTTTGCCAATCAGGCCGTGGCCCGGCCATCGCGCTATGCGGCCATATCCATGAGCCGCGTTCGTGGAATGCCACCATGGGTCGAACCCTGGTTCTGAATCCCGGCTGGTCGCGGGATCCTTTGGTTCCAGCCCACATCGTCTTGGATCTGTCGCAACGGACCGCAACGCGGCATTTTCCGGAGCACCCCCCGGAAACAGTCCGACTTCCTGGTCCGACCGCAGCGGAGATCCTGGGAAATCGCACCTCTAGCCAGATCGAGTCGCTCCTCGCGACCACCGTAAGCAACCAGCAGGCCGAGGGCATCCCGATGACCCCGGAGGAGATCGAGGAAACCCGTCTCCGGCTGAGGCGCCTTTTGTATGAGCAATAATCACCAAGCTGATGACACCCGCTTCTGACCGGATTCTTGACCTCCACTGTTTCATGAGCCCCTCCAATCCATTTCGTCTGACCTGGCTGCTTTGTCTTGCGCTTGTGCGCGGCTGTTACGGATTAATCGTTGTCGCTATCACAATCCTCCTTGCAGCGTTGGCCGGCCTGCCCCTGCTCGCGGCCGCGGTTGCGGCCTATTTATGGATCTGGCATGGGAATCGCGACTGGGCTTTCTACACCTACATCGCCCTCTTCTTTCTCTCCGGAGCCTACATGAAAGTATGGCAGGCGATGACTGGCATTCAAGGTCCACCCGAGAAAGCTGCCCCAAGCACCGGGATCACCGGGAGTATCGTCTCGGGAATGCTCGGGGCCGTCGGCACGATGGCTGCGCGGAGCGTTCAGCCGCCACCAAACACGCTCCAGTCCGCTCCCGAACCCGCGCCGGAGAAGCCCCGCGTCCATACTTACCAAAGTGATGGCCGCCTCATTTGCACGAATGGTGAACTCCGCGAACGGTATAGCGGCAATTTCGTCGGCCGAGTCCACGCCGATGGCCGGGTCACCAATGGCAACGGCGATTACGTTGGACACGTGATGAGTGACGGACGCATTCGCAAGTAACGCTCGCCTCTTTCGCCATGGATTCCTTTGCCAATTATCATCATCGACTTTGGACTTGGTCTGGTCTGGTGCTCGCGCGCGTTGTCCGGTTTACCAGTTGGTGGGTAGGCGCGGCATTTGTCGTGTGGATGTGCGGGGTGACCCTGACCCCCGCCGGGCTCATCACTAACTGCGTCATCCAGGCCCGAGCCGGCGAGTTGGATCTGAGTGAGGTTTTCAGCACGGTCGTCTTGAGTGCGATGGCGATTCCGCTGATTCGCAAATTTCCGCCGTCCGAGGTGTGGGCGCTGATCAAGATACTCTGGCGAG
Source organism: Verrucomicrobiota bacterium (assembly GCA_049322455.1). Classification (GTDB taxonomy): domain Bacteria; phylum Verrucomicrobiota; class Verrucomicrobiia; order Opitutales; family Opitutaceae; genus Lacunisphaera. Next base: position 332,098 of record JBMOQY010000045.1, read on the forward strand.
GCTTACCCTTCATCCTCAACGTCGTGACGTTCGGCTTGTTCCGGGTGGCCCCACGCCTTGGCGCCAGGGTGAAGGCTGTTGCAACAGGGCTGCCGGCAAACTGCGAAGCCAGGAAGGTGCAGATGCCGGCCGGGCCAGCCTGGGGTGTTGTCCAGCGCAGGGATGGAGAGCGTTGGGCGAGGGTCATAGCCACCGGCGCCTCGCCGGAGGACGCTCGACGGAACGCGCGCAAGATCCTGGGGCTCGATTAACATCTATGGCCAACCGAATTCGATCTTCGTCCAGGCTGTTGTCGGACTTCGCTCCGCTGGAGGAAGCGCTGCGGAAGCGCGTCGATTGTCCGGTCGAGCGGATGATCGTTGAACTTGGTCTGACACCCAAGCGGGTCGCGGTGCTCGAGAAGCTGGGCTATGCCGGGAGCTTGGGCTGGTTTCAAACCGCGTACCGTGTCATGCGACGTCATCGGCTGCTGGGTCGCGGGCTCACTTGGGAGCAATGGCTGGTCGAGTATCACAAACGTCGCCGGGAAGTCCTGAGACACAATCCATGAGAGCCGGCACGCGCGCGTTCCCTCTGCAGGCATCCGCGGGCTGCCTTTCCGCAGCAGGAACCCTACTGCGGTCGGACCGGCCGGCGTCCCTCGGCCCCGCATCTCTGGCGCATGAAATCCCTCACTCCCATCATCGACGCCATCGGTCCGAACCGGGTCAGGCATATCGTTCAATCCATGGTCAACTGCCGGACCCAATTCGACCCGGAGTCCCAGCAGATTCTGGATGATGCCGTGCTCGAGTTCGTCGGCCGGAACCCCTTGGCGCTGACGACCATCATGCTCGACCGGGCGCTGCCGGCCACCCATCCGAGTGAGGTTGAGGCGATCCTCCGGCGGGCACATGATCGAGCTTCAGAGGCGGATCGGGCCCGGGTCGAGAAGCATGCGATGGAGGCGGGTTACTCCGGCTTGTTCACCCAGCCGAAGGCCCAAGCGGCCGGATTCCTGACCCGCTCCCAGCGAGCCGGCTTGGGCCGGATGCTGGGACTGGCGAAGCTCCATTTCGAGGGGGCGGTGCGGCACGGTGTCCGGCTCCGCACCTGGCCGCTCCTGGTCGGTCCGTCCGGCGTGGGAAAGTCGAATCTGGCGCGTCGACTGGCGGCCGCTCTGGGCGGCTTGCCGGTTACGAAGCTTTCCTATGGTGAATGGCTGGTTTCGGGCGCCCGGACCGACGTTACCACCCTGCAGCGCCTCCGGCTGGCCCTGGAGAAATACGACCGCCAGATCCTTTTCATCGACGAACTCGATAAGGTTCACGCTACTCCGGACCCATGGTCGCGGGCGCTGCTCACCGAACTCTTCGGGGTGCTCGATCGGCAACTCGCGACTGCCGAAGGGTCTCGTTGTGGCTGGTCTCAGGAACTCCTCCGGAAATTCCAGGAGAAGGTCTTCATCGTGGGTGCCGGGACGTGGCAGGACGTATGGCGGGGGCAAGGATCGAGGAGTATTGGGTTCGGCGGGCGACCAAGTTGCCGGACATCTCTGAGAGCATTCGGAACGCCCAGGTCATCCCGCCGGAGCTGCTCAACCGGTTCAACCCAGACTGGGTCATGCTGGAACCTTACACCTCCTGCGACTTCGAGGAAATCGCGGCCGGATTGAAGCTCCCGGCGGGGATCCTGGACCCGATCGCCGCCGCCGAATCGGGGCTCAACTTCCGGGCGGTCGAGGCGGCTCTGACCGCCCATGCCTTGAAGCAGATGGAGACGCGGGAGTTCTGAATCCGCTCATGCTCTCGCCCCGCCGGGTTCCGCCAAAGAAGCCAAACGCGGAACCGGAATCGAATTCGGCATACCTGTCTTTGCTTGTTCGGGGAAGTAGTCATGGTGGCTCGTGCGTGAGCATGGTTGTCCCTGCTGTCAGGCGTGCTCTCCGAAGGCGGATGACCAAGATTGCGGGCCGAAGGTCGCGATTTAGCGGCCCTTGCTTCAGTATTGCCCTGCATTTGGGTGTAAGCACGCTCCGGGTTCAAGTATGCGAATCACTCGGCCCCAGGTTTTGGTAGTCGGAGTTTTGGCCATGTTGGGTGCTATTGCTGCCCAGGCTCAGGCGCCGGCGTTGGATACCCTGGTCAAGAATTCGCCGTTTGGGAACGCACCGTCACCCAATGCAGGCTCGGCAGCCGGTGCGGACAGCCCCTTGGAGTTCAGGGGGGTCTTCTTCGATGCAGGTGAGACGTTTTTCAGTCTATACGACGTGGCTACCAAGCACGCGCTGTGGGTGGGGCTGAAGGAGCCCGGCAATCCCTTCGTGGTCCAGGCCTATGACGAGGCAAAGGGCGCCATCGTGGTCGAATACCAGGGCCGGACCCTGACGGTGTCGCTGAAACAGGCAAAAGTCGTGACACTTCCGCCGTCCGTCGTGGCACCGGCGGTTCCGGTTGCTCCAGGAGCCCCCGGCAATGGCGCGCCGCAGCCCGTCGTGAGCGCAGGTACTCCGCCCAATGAGGCGGCGCGTCTCGCCCAAATCGCCGAGGAAATCCGCCGTCGCCGGGCCATCCGTGCGCAAGCGCTGCAGCAGACTGCCGCCGGACAATCGCCCACGGTTCCGCAACCAACGCCGGCCAATCCGCCCGCACCTTCCGGCACACGACCCTGAATTGAATTCTTTCCGCCCCATGAACCTCCACCGCAATCCCCGCGTTTCCTTGCCTCGCCGTAGCCTCGGCGAAGGCGCTTTCACTCTGCTCGAAATGATCGTCGTGCTCGGCATTCTCGCGTTGCTCGCGACCCTGCTGATCACCAAGACCGAGGGCATCTTCGGCCGCGGCCAGGAGACGGTCGCGAAGGTCTTCGTGCGCGATTCGCTCAAGACCGCGCTCGAGCGCTACCGGATGGACCTCGGCAGCTATCCGACCACCGCGGAAGGACTCGCCGTCCTGGTGACGGCGCCGGCCAACGCCGCGGGCAACTGGCACGGTCCCTACACCGATCCGCTCCCGCCCGATCCCTGGGGGCAGCCCTATCAATACCGCTATCCCGGCACCCGCAACAAGACCGGCTACGACCTCTTCTCGAAGGGGCTCGACAAGACCGAGGGCACCGAGGACGACATCGGCAACTGGTAGGGTCGCGCCTCGCCGTCCGTCCATGACCGGGTCAACACGGCGAACCACGGGCCCTCGCGCGTTCACCCTGCTGGAGGTGCTGCTGGTGCTCGCTTTGCTCGGGCTGGTCGCGATGCTTTTCGTCACCGGCGGCCGGGAGATGTTTCGCACCCGCGAGCGCACCCCGGCCGACGTGTTCTGGCAGGCCGTGCAGGCCGCCCGGCTCCAGGCCGTGCAGGAGGACGCCACGGTCACGCTGCGCTTCGACGAAAAGGAACGTCGCATCGTCTGGGGCGTGGTGGGCGAACCGCACGGGCTCGACTGGCCGGGAAAAAAACTGGAATTCCTGCCGGCGGAATCCCGCGATGTGATCCTGCTCGGCGGGCAGTTGGTTGAAACGGGGGCGCTCGCCGCCGTGCGTTTCCATGCCGACGGCACCACCGACCGCTTCCGCGTGCAACTCACCGACGCGGCCGGGCAGATCACCCGCCTCGAACTCGACCCCTGGACCGCCGCGCCGGTCAGGCGCGCATCGCCATGAACGAGCTGGCTTTGATCCGGATAAACCACCCCGCGGAGCGCCTTGGTAACCCGTGCCACGAAGCAAACCTGCCTTGTAAGGGCGCAGCTTGCTGCGCCCTGCGAAGGCGGACCATCGGCCGCCGCCAAGCCTATGGGCGACAGGAGGTCCGCCCCTACCATGCTTTTCCCCGGCGCAGCCGGGGAAGAGGCTTCACCCTCATTGAGGTGCTGGTGAGCCTGGCGATCTTTGCGCTCTCGGCCGTGGTTCTCTCGGTGGCTTATCTCAATGTCCTCGGCAGCTACCGCGCCCTGGGCTCGCACCAGTCCGCCGAGGAGAACTGGAAGCTTGTGCGTGCCGTTGTGCTGACCGAAGCGGAGCGGGAGAAGGTGGAGGCCGGCGGGCGGTTGGCTCTGCCCGACGGCCGGCAGCTCAACTGGACCGCCGGCATCGAATCCACCGAAGTGGCGGACCTTTTCCGGCTCACCTTGGAGGCCGAGGCGGCTGCCTCCGGAGGAACCGAGGCCTGGCGGCACAAACAGGTGATCCATGTGCTGCGCCCGGCCTGGTCCGATCCCGGCGAGCGCGAGCAATTGCGCGAAAAGACGCGGCAACGTCTCGCGCAGGAGCGTGGCCCATGAGAAATCGCCGCGCATCCGCCACCCGTGGCCTTGGCTCGCCTAAGCCCGTCTCCCGTCGGGGGAGGAGCAAAGGCGGGTTCACGCTGATCGAACTGCTACTCGCTCTGGCCCTGTTGACCATGCTAGTCACGGCGTTGCTGACCTTCGTGTTTTCAATGGGTGAGATCTGGGGCCGCGGCGGCGGGAAACGGCTCTTCGAGCAGCACGTGAACGCGGTCACGCGGCATGTCGAGTCACTCCTGCGCCGCGCCGCCTGGCCGCGGGGCGGTGCGGGTGCGGCGGAGCCGTTCGCCGTGCACGAGGTGCGGCCGGCGATGGGTTTGTCGGCGCCGTTGCTCGGCTTCGACCTGCTCGACGGCGACCGCCTCCTGGAATGGCCGGCGGAACCCCTGCCAGAGGTGCGCTGCCACCTGGCCGTGGAGCGCGACCGCGGGCTTGTGCTCCACTGGCAGTCACTCTTGGAGCAGGACGTGGCGGAAAAGCCCCCGCGCACGGTGCTCGTCTCCCCGCTGGTCACCGGGCTGGCCTACGCCTACCAAGATCCGAACACGGGCACGTGGCGCACGGAGCAATCCTTGCGCAAGAACAACACCAACGAGTGGCTGCTGCCCGACCGGCTCGTGCTCACCTTCAAACAGGAGGGCTTCGAGGCCGTGCGCGAGGTCACCCTGCCGCTGCCCGGCGGCCCGCCGCTATTCTGAAACGGAGCAAAATCCTCCATGAAAACAACCCAGCCAATCTATTGTAGGGCGGGATCGCTGATCCCGCCACGAACTGGGTTTGGCTTGCGGGTGAAGGCGGGATCAGCGATCCCGCCCTACAGTTCAGATTGTATCGTTTCGGCGGAGAGGAGCGGATGCACGACTGGCAGTCCCGGGACCTTCCGCCGCTCCCGCGGCTCGGTGGTGATTTTTGTGCTCGGGATCATCCTCCTCGCGGCCTTCCTGATCACGCGTCTGATGGATCGCGCCGCCGTCGATCTGGCGGCGGAGAACAAGGCGGCCCGTCGCGCCGAACTGCGACAGGAGGCCGTTTCGGCGTTCGAGGCCGGCCTCGCCGTCCTGGCCGATCACGCCGCGGCGGACAACGGCCTGCACGATCCGCGCGACGGCTGGGACCGGCCGCTGGAGCTGTTCGACTACCAGCCGTCGGAGGGGTTTTCCGCCGAGGTGACCGTCGAGGACGAGACCGCCAAACTGTCGCTGCCGCAGGCCGCCGAGGACAAGCTGGCCGCCTATCTCGATGCCATCGGCTGCCCCGCCACGGCGACCGACCGGCTCGTGGATGCGTTGCTGTCGTGGACGCGGCCCGATCACATCCCGCTCGAGGGCGACGGCCTGGAGTTCGACGCGGCGGCGCTGCCCTACGAGGCGCCGCAGCGGGCGCTGCGCTCCTTCGAGGAGTTGCGGGCCATCCCCGCCGCGCGCGAGCTGTTCTTCGACGAGCACGGCCGCTGGAACGAACTCGGCCTCCGCTTCAAGGCCGGCGCGTCGCTCTTCTCGTTCGCCGCCACCAACGTCAACACGGCCGGTGCCGAGGCGCTGCTGGCGAACGGCCTGGATCTGGCGCGCATCGGGGCCATCGAGTCCGCGCGCGAGGCCCACGCCCGCGGCGGCACAGCCTACCGCACACCGGCCGAACTCGCCGGCGCCTGGGGACGCGAGGGCACGCCGCCCGGCCTCGGCACCGAGGCGCTCTGTCTCCATCTGGTGATCCAGGTGCGTCAGGGCGGACGCGGCTACCGGCTCGATGCCTGGGTCGGCCGGCCGGGATCGGGCAACGCACCCGCGCGCACACCGCAGGCGAGCCGGCGCGAGCCCGCGACCGTGCCGGCGCAACCCGAGGCCGCCTCGGTGCGCAATAATCCGCGCAAAAGGTTGGACTACCCGTTCCAGATTCTGGAGCTTCGGGAAAACGACGGCACCTGACCCGGTATAAGCACGCTCATTTATGTCGGACCAATCTGACCTTGCACACCACACCCCGCCCTGCGGGCACCCCTCTCAAGAGGGGATCAGGATGTCTCGCTTGCGTGGGTCGGGGTCCCCTCTTGAGAGGGGTGGCGCACTGCGCCGGGGTGTGGCAGGCATGTTCGAAGCGTGATTTATCCACGCTAAACTCGCCATGCCCGCCCCTTCCGCCAACAAACCCGCCTCCGCCGCTACCGGACAGAAAATCGTCCTGCTGCCGGCGACGAAGTTTTTCGTGCGCCGCATTCCGCTGGCGGCCGGTCAGGATGTCGGGGCGCAGGCCGAGCTCGCGCTCGAAACCATCGGTCCCTTTGCGCCCGGGCAGCTTTACCATGGTTGCCATGTTTCTCCGGACGGCACGGAAGCGCTCGTGTTCGCCGCCTACCGCCGGAATTTTCCACCCGCGGAGACCTCTGGCTGGCCCGATGCGGAGGCGGTACTGCCGGCATTCGCATTCTGGCTGGGGCAATCCGCGCCGTCCGTCCCCGAAGTGTGGCTGCACGAACACACCGGTGGTATCGCCGCCATCTTTTGGGATGGCCGGGGCAAGGTGCCCGCCGGGGTGATCGTTCACGAGACCAACGGTCAGCCGGCGGAGACCGTGCGCGAGGAACTGACGCAGGAGGCGCGCCGCCGCCTCGACGCGTCGACCGCTGCCGTGCGGTTGTTTCAGGGCGATCCGGTTGCGGGCGAACTCACCAAGGAGGGACTGACGCTCACGCTCGGCGATCGGGTGTCGGCGTTCACCACCGCGCAGTTGCGCGGGCTGGACGTGCGCGACAAGGCCGAGCTGGCCGCCCGGTTGATCCGTGGCGGGCGTGATCGCCGCCTGTGGCTGGGTTTTGCCGCCACCGCCGCCGTGCTCGCGGCCTGCCTTGCGGGCGAGCTCGGCCTGGCCGTTTCCCGCGGTCTGCTCGGCCGGCAGCGGACACGTCTCGAGTCCGCCGGTGAGGAGGTGCGCCGGATCGAGCAGGCCAACCAGTTGGTCGTGCGCATGGAGCAGCTCGCCGGCCAGAGCCTGCAGCCCTTCGAGATGCTGGCGCTGCTGAACTCGGTGCGGCCTGCCTCGCTGGAATTCGTCCGCGCCTCGACCGTCGGGCCCTTGCAGATGGAGATCGAGGCGCAGTCCGGCAACGCGTCCGATCCGCAATCCTACGAGCAGGCGCTCCGTCGCGTGGCGGCGGTCGGCGAGGTCGAGCTGAGGAATCTCCGCACCAGCGGCGGTCGCACGACGTTTCTGGTGGCGGTCGGCTTCAAGCCCGGTTTTGCCGGGCAGGGAGGTGCGCGATGAAGAAATTTTTCAACGCCCGCTCCCTGCGCGAACGCGTGCTCATGCTGGCCTTCGCCCTGATCGGCGCCGTGTGGTGGGGCGCGGAGGTGGCCGGGCGCGTGTTCCTCGATGTGGAGGAGTGGCGCGCCCTTGCGCGCGACGCCGGCGTGCAACGCATGTGGCTGGAGCAGGGCGGCCGGGTGGGGGAGCGCACCGCCGAGGTGGCGAAGCGCCTCGATCCCGCCCGCACGCTGAACGCCGCCCAGGCCTACGCCGAGATCAGCAACCTCGCGCAGGGCCTGCCCATCGAGATGGGCGCGCAGCGCACCGACCGCACCGACGCCTTCGCCCTGCACAGCCTGCAGGTCACCTTCCGCCGCACCGACATGGCTTCGCTGGTGAAGTTCTACACCGGCCTCGGCGCCCGCGCTCCCTACCTCGGCATCGACCAGTGCACGATCTCCGCCGACCGCGCCACCCCCGGCATGGTCAATGCCGTGTTCCGGATCTACTCGGTGGAGGCGGTCGGATCTCGGTAGTAGTCTCAGGCGGTCGGGCCTCGGTTTGGGTCGAAGTGGAGCCAGGACGCCCTCGTCCCGGATAGGTGCGACCGACCCGAGGGCTGGGTCGGCTACAGACAGGGTGCAATTCTGCAAACAGTCTTGATCAGATGCCTCGGGGCTTGTCCTGAGGCACTCTGCTCACGTTTCGGATGCTGCGCACAAAATCACGTCGGCGTTAAAGAAGGCTGGACAACGTGGCGCACACACGATTTTGACTGCGCGCAGTTTCACGGCACGCGTTCCTGGGCCAGAGGCGCGCGGGTCATCCACCACCGCACACGCGGCATGTACACGATTCGTTCTGGCCCAATAATCCGACGCGCTTCCGCCGAGACGGAGCCGCGCGGCTTGGTTTCCGCTGTCACGCTTCCTCGCCGCGTCCTGTGCGGGTTGCTATCCCTTGGTCTGTTGTCGGTGGTCATTGGTCCCGCCTCCGCCCAGGTCATCACGACGGTCGGCGACAAGGTCGGCATTGGGACAACGAGTCCTGCGACCAAGCTGTCGGTAGTCGGGCTTCACGGTGACACGCAGCTCAGGCTCTTTTCCGACCACTACGGACAAGGTGTCGATGGGGTCAACACGGCCTTGTTGTCGCTCTGGGCCAGTGAGCCCGGCTGGTCGTGGAGCGGCACTGGCATCGGCAACAATGTGATCAATTCGGGTGGCATCGTCCGGGTCTCCACGACCCGCGGCGGTTCTTACATGCGGTTGCTCGATAATCAAATCGCCCTCCACACCATAGACTCAACAGGAGCAAACCGCTCGGCCATCTTCATCAGCTCCGGCAACGTGGGTGTCGGCACAACGAGCCCACAATCCAGGTTGGATGTGGACGGCGGTATCGAGCCGCTATTCGTCCGGAATGGCGGTTCATCCCGGCTTTTCTTTGGGGTCAATCAGGCGAACGACGGCTACGGCAGGATCGGAGTCTTCGACGATAGCGTGCCGGGTTGGAAGAACCTGGTGCTGGCCGAGGGGGGCAACGTTGGCATCGGGACGACCAGCCCCCAAGCCAAGCTGGAGGTGAACGGCACGAGCCGGTTCGATGCCACGGCATGGTTTGCCGTCGATGGAACGACGCTGTTTCACACGGCCAAGGATGGAGGCGCCACCGGTGGCATCGTGGCCGAGTCGGGCAAGGGGCTGTATCTCGGGGCCAACAATTCACTATCCACCGGCCTCTTTATCAATGCCAGCGGCAACGTCGGCATCGGGACGACATCGCCAACTGGCAGATTCCAGGTCGCCGGAATGTTTTCTGCCAACGCCATCATGGACGATGGCAATGACCGGCCTTCGGTTGGACTGACCGGGGCTTATCCGCAACTGGTCATGATGGCCGGAGGCAGCGGCAACGGGAACCACGGCCCGACGCTCATGCTCGGCGCGTTTGATTCCGGCACGAGCGGTGCGCACAAACACTGGTCGATCGGCACAAGCGGCCAAGGGGCGTCGTTTCTCGATATTGGCTATCACGCCGGCACGGACCTGAATCCCCACGCTGGAGTTCGCAATTACGGTGGCGCCACCTTCTTCACGATCCTCAACACAGGCAACGTCGGTATCGGCACGACGAATCCCACCCACAAGCTCACCGTCAACGGCCAGGTGAAGGCCAAGGGGTTCCTCGCTGATACGTCCAACTGGGCGGATTTCGTGTTCGAGCCCGATTACCGCCTCGCGCCACTGCCCGAGGTCGAAGCGCACATCCGCGAAAAAGGCCACCTGCCTGGCATCCCCAGCGCCGCCGAGGTGCAGGAGCAGGGCGTCGATCTCATGGCCATGCAGGTGAAGCTGCTGGCGAAGGTGGAGGAACTGCACCTGCACCTGATCCAGCAGGCCAAGGACATCGCCGCCTTGAAGGAAGAAAATGCCCAGCTGCGGCAGGAGCTCTCCACTCTCAATCGCAATCCCTAACGCCTCTCGTCTCCGTGATCTCTTCTTCCTCCGCGTTTAAGAACTCTGTCATCGGTCTTCTGGCTTCTGCCCTCTGGATCACCGCCTCCGCCCAGTCGATCCACGTCGTCAACGGCAACGTCGGCGTCGGGACCAACACTCCGGGGGCTGCCTTGGATGTGATCCGCCCGGGCAATCCCAACGTCTATGAGAACGGCGTTCGCGCCAACCGTCCTGATTCCCAAGGACAGTATGCTTTCATGGGTTATGGCCAATCCAGCGCGGACGCTTATTTCGGTTCGGTTTATACCGGTGGGGCCGGCTATTTCGGTCGTATTTTTTTGCGCCAATACACACAGGGCATGGTCGCTCGCGACGCACTTGTTATAGAAAGCAACGGTAACGTCGGCATCGGGACGACGTCGCCGCTTACCGCGTTGAATATTGGTTCGGCCAGCGGGGCGAAGTACCTCACCTTTACCGATACCTCGGTGGCCTATCATCATGGTTTCATGGGGAAGAACGGTAGCCTTCTCCAGTTTGGTGGTTCGTCATCAAATGGAACCTTCGCTGCGGAGCCACGCATGACGCTCGATGTCAGCACGGGCAACGTCGGGATCGGCACGACGGCGCCGGGCGAGAAATTGGAGGTTTATGGAAATATCAGGTTACGGAATGCGGCAATCACCACAGGAGTTCGTGCGCTTACTCCCACTGGATGGGGTTATAGTCCAGATGGCTATCGGGTGGTTCAAGTGGGAGCATCCAGCGGAAATGAGTCCGTGGCAATCGGGTATGATCCCGCCGGAAACCCCAATGGAGGTTTTACAGGAGACGGCCGCGAAGTTCTCTTCCGGCGGGGCGCGCAATTTGTGACTCCCAACGCCGCGAACAACGGATGGTATAACTACAATCTGGTTCTTCAAGATGGCAACGTCGGCATCGGCACCACGAATCCGATAAGGTCGCTGCATGTGAACGGAGAACTCTCGGTTACAAGGAGTGATCGGATCGCTTTTTTTAACGTCAGCGATTCGTCCGGAAACGGTAGTGGGACGATATGGCTGCGCGGCTTGACGAGCAACGGCTCGGCCGGTGCTGACGCCACCATCCTGCTCCAAGGCAACGTTGGCATAGGCACGACGGCTCCGAACTACAAACTCGATGTAAATGGTGGTATCCAGGCAACGAGCCTCAAACTGTCATCGGCGACATTTAATTTCATTGAAGGCACCGGTACCGATTTGGTCGTCAATGGCGACGACGCCATCATTTTTAGAAACGACAATGTTGTTGAAAGAATGCGGATCTCCGCTGGCGGCAACGTCGGCATCGGAACGTCCTCACCCACCCACAAGCTCACGGTCAACGGTCAGGTGAAGGCCAAGGGATTCCTCGCCGACACCTCCAACTGGGCTGATTTCGTGTTCGAGCCCGATTACCGCCTCGCCCCGCTACCCGAGGTCGAGGCGCACATCCGCGAAAAAGGCCACCTGCCCGGCATCCCCAGCGCCGCCGAGGTCCGGGAGCAAGGCGTGGACCTCATGGCCATGCAGGTGAAGCTGCTCCAGAAGGTGGAAGAGCTGACGCTGCACGTGATCGAACTGAAGAAGGAGAACGTCGGCTTGCGTGACCGCGTGCAGGCCCTCGAAACCGCCTCGCTCGCCCCATGACATTGCCCGCCAGATTCACGAAACCTCGAAACTTTGACCACGGATAACACCGATGACTACGGATCAACCCACGAATCGTTCTCGTTCTCCTAATCCTAGTCGTTCTCTCCCGCTGTTTCTCCGGCTCTCTGCGTTCATTCCATCTTTGCGGTGCCAACTCCCCGCCTCACTTTCCACCCTCCTATGAAAACACGGGTTTTCCTCATCGTTCTTGTCTCCCTCGGTGTCACCTTGCTGGCACAGGAATCAGCCAAGCCTGGTCCCGGCGACGTGGTGCTCCCGTCTCCGGCGACGGATGCGTCATCCGCCCCGCCGCCTCCAGCACCCGCACTGCCCACCGCCGCCGATCCGGCCTACATGCGGACGGCCACCGCCGCCTTCAAGGCTACGCAGGCCGACCCCGAGGTACAGGCGGCGGAGGAGCGCGTCAGGCAGGTGCGCGCCGAGAACGCCCTGCGCCTCGAAGAGGCGGAACTCGCCTTGGAACTCGTGCGCCTGCGGAAAGGCGAGGCCACCGGAGTCGAACTGACGCCGATCGCCAAGCAGCGGAAAGCAGAGATCGAAGCCCGCCTGCAAGTCCTCGCACCCCAGCTTGGGCGTGGGGCTTCCACTGCCACCAAGACATCCGACATTCAGGAGGCCAAATGACGACGCTGAGACATCTCCTCTCCCGCGCCGTAACCTGGCCTCTGCCCGGCGCGCTCCTGCCCCCTCCAGCCTCCGCGATCTCCGCGTCTTCCGCGTTAAGGAGTTCCACTCGTGTCCTCGTCTTTTGGTCTCTGGTCTGTGGTCTGACGTCTCTTTCCCCCGCCCAGACCATCTTTGTCGTGAACGGCAATGTCGGCATCGGCACGGCCACGCCATCCGAAAAGCTGGAAGTCGCCGGTACGGTCCGCACCAACGGTGTGCTGCTGCCCGGCCTCGCACAAACGCCCGCAGCTAGCGACATCAGCCGGATCTACGGTTCTTATGACGATCTCGTCCGTTCCTACACCAAGAGCGACTTCAAGGTGCTCATGGGGCTGACGCGCGCGACCTACAGCCGGTCCCAATCAACCGCGGACTCGAATTATTGGACCGGTGTAATGGGGTGGGGCACGAGCGATTTCAACGCCCTGCAAAATCATGGTTCGGGGTTCATCGATACTTGGGGTAATCCGGCCAACCAACCGTCCGGCACGAGTCATTGGGTGGGACACCAGGCGTTCCACTACATGGTGCAGGACAGCACGGCTTACGGTTATCAGTTTGTTTCAGGCGCGGACTCGCGGGTTTACGCTGCACGGCAAAAGTGGGGTGGTAGCTGGAACAGTTGGGATTATTTCTGGCATAACAACAACGACGGCGCCGGATCAGGCCTGGACGCAGACTTGCTCGACGGTTTCAGCTCGGGCGAAGGCGGCGCGAACACCATCTTGCGCACGGCGAGCAACGGTTACCTCAATTTGGACAACTGGATCCGCGTGGGCATGACGGGCCTGTTTAACTCCAGTGGTGATCATGCCTACTTCGACGGGAGCTACTTCCAAACCCGGAGCAACTACGGGCTGGCTGTGGCCCAGCGCGACGCGACCCCGCGCGGCTATGTGTATTTTGACGGCTCCGAGAACTTCGGCCTCCTCCACAAAAACGGTGGCTGGGCGGTGCGCACGACGCCGGGCTACACACAGGTTCACAACGACCTTTATGCGTCGATCCTCTACGACTCGAACAACTCAGGCTATTACTTGGACCCCAACGGTGTTTCCCGCCTGAACGAGGTTTCTCCCAGTATTCTTCATGGACCTTATCCTGGCAACGACTCCGGTCTGACGGGCGATCGTGCTTACTCCTGGGGCTACCAGGAAGGTGGCCCATGGTCGTGGCCATATCCCGATCTGATCATCGGCTATCACACTGGTCTCAAGCTGGGTGGCTACTACGGCTATGGCGGCACTCGATTTTATTCGGACCATCCGTCCCGCACCACCGACATGATCTTCTCCGTCGGCGATGGCGACGGGCATGTGCGCGTCACCAACAATCTCTATGTCGGCAGCCAAGTGCAGGCGGCCACGTTCCGCAGCACGTCATCCGGGCGCTGGAAAGAAGAAATCGAACCCATGCACGATGCGCTGGACACGGTCCGCCGCCTGCAAGGCGTCAATTACCAATGGAAGCCCGGCACGACGCAGGCCGGCCAGCGGGACATCGGTTTCATCGCCGAAGAGGTCGAGAAAGTGCTCCCCGAGGTCATCGGTCGCGACGGGACGGGGAAGGCCGACAGCATCGACTACGGCCGCGTCAGTGCCGTGCTGGTGGAGGCGGTAAAGGAAATCGAGCGACGCCAGACGGCCGAGAACCACGCCCTGCGTGCCGAGATCGCGGCCCTGCGGCAGCAGGTCGCTGAGCTGAATTCCGCACTGGCGGAGCGACGCCCATGAACGCCGGCCTCCGCGCACCATGAACCCGGTTTCCCAGCTTTCTTCTCCCTCATTCTCCATCTCTCCCAATTGCTTTATGAAAACGCTCCCGCTCCTCACCGGCCTGCTGCTCGGCTCCGCGACGCTTTCCGCGCAGGTCATGCCCGACACCTTCCAGCGCATCACCTCCACCGCGACACCCGGTGTGTCCTACGACGTGGGCGTGGCCGGCTCCGACGGCTCCTTCTCGATCGTCAAGACCGGTGCCGGTCAGCGCCTGACGATCGACGCCAGCGGCAACGTGACCGTGCAGAACAACCTCACGGTCAACGGCACCTTCAGCGCCAGCAACTTCGCGGGCGGCGCGGTGACCGGCGGCGCCACCGGCCTCACCCTCAACGCCGGCGGCACCAATCAGAACATCACCCTCTCACCTAGCGGAAGCGGTCGCACGATCATCAGTGGTTTGGGGTTGGCCTCGTCGAATCAGGAGATGCTGAGCATTGTCACGAACTACGGCAGCAATTCGGCGCAGAAAGCAATCACATGGCGCGACAATGCAAATATCACCGCCCAGATCGACACCCGATACGACGGATCGAGCGTCGATATGGTATTTGGTCATCTCTACAATTCGGGATATCAGACGTCTGATTTGCTCACCATCAAGGGTTCCGGCAACGTCGGCATCGGCACCGCTACTCCTTCCGTCAAACTCGATGTGGCGGGTGCCGCCAAGGCGCAGTCGCTGGCATTGACCGCCACGACGGCCTCCACCTCCACCACCACCGGCGCGCTCACAGTGGCCGGAGGCGCCGGGATCGCGGGCGACGTGGTGGTCGGCGGCACACTCGGCATCGGCCTCGGTGCCAGCGCGCCCGGCGCGACGCTCGACGTCGGCACGGACATCCGGGTCCGGCGCGACCTTTATGTTGACGGCGTCATCCACGTGGCGAGCGGCAACGTCCAGGCCGCCACCACCACGGACGCGATCAACATCACTTCCACGACCGATTCGAGCGGTTACGCCACCGGCGCGCTGATCGTCAGCGGCGGCGCGGGCATCGCGAAGAACCTGAGCGTCGGCCAGAACATTGCGGCCGTGGGCAACATCACGACTGCTGGCGGCACCGTGAACGCCGCGGCGGTCCAGGTGTCCGGCCAGAACGTCTGGCACACCGGCAATTTCAACCCGGCCAACTACGTGCAGCAGTCCGGCGGTGTCGTCAATGGCAACCTCGGCCTCACCGGCGCCCTCAATGGCGGCAGTAGCGGTCTCACCATCAACGCCGGAGCCATCGACCAGAGCCTCGTCCTCGACGCCGACGGCGCCGGCCGCGTCGAGGTCCGCGACACCCTCGCCGTCACCAACGCCACCGGTATCCAGCATCTGCTCATGGGCAATCAGGACACCGCCGGCCTGAACAACCCCGCCATCCTGCGGGCCGCTAACGGAGCCTTCGAATTCGGCCGCGGCAACTCCTGGACGGGGCAGGGCGGCACGTTTACGCCGAGTGTCTCGATCACAAACAGCGGCAACGTCGGCATCGGGACGATTGCACCCGAGGTACCGCTACATGTAGCCAGATCAGCTACCGATGGCGTTGCGGGTGGAACCGCCAGTTCGTATGAGATTGCTCAGTTCAAGGTGCACGCCGGCGGAGGCATCAAGCGCGGCTTGGAGATTGGTGCACCAACCGGCAACGTGACAAGTCCGGTCTATCTCAAAGTCCACGGCACAGGCAATCGCTTCGCTTTGCTCAATCAGTCAAACGACGAGCAGCTTACGGTTTTGAGTTCTGGCAATGTTGGCGTCGGGATGCCGGCCCCGGCCTTCCCGTTGCATGTTTTTTCGTCGTCATCAAATACGGTCGCCCGCTTTGAGTCCGCTAATCCGGGAGCCAATCTACGCTTCAAGTCTTCAACCACAACGAACGAGCCGTATGTTGGCGTTTCGGGGAATTCATGGAACATCGGCCATGTTTCCGGGGGCGAACAGATAACGGTTGTTGAGAACGGCGACTTCGGCATCGGCACGACCACGCCGACCGCCAAACTCGACGTGGCTGGCAGCGGCCGGGTAGGGGGCGATCTCGACGTCACCGCCAATGCTGCTGTCGGCGGCAACGCGGTCGTCACGGGCCAGACGACCACGGGCAATCTCCTCACCACCACCTCGGCCAGCGTGGGCACCAACCTCACCGTCGGCGGCTACGCCGTCGTCTCGGGCCAGACGACCACGGGCAACCTCGTCACCACCACCTTGGCCAGCGTGGGCACCAACCTCACCGTCGGCGGCGCCGCGAGCGTCGCCGGCCAGGCCACCTTCAGCGGCAACGTCGGCGTCGGCACGGCTTCGCCCTTCATGAAGCTGCAGGTCAGTGACGGCAACCTCGCGGTCACCGGCACCAACGGCGGCATTATCCACCTCGCCAACGGTTACAGCGACGGCGGTTGGGGCGTGCGCGTGGCCGGCCTCGACAACGGCACCAACGGCCACGACCTCGCCGTCCTCACCCGCGCGACCGCCGCCGGCGCCTTCCAGCAGTCGTTCACGGTCAAGTCCGATGGCACCACCGCCGTCTCCGGCAATCTCCGGATGCTGAGCGCCGCCGGCGCCTGGTGGGGCTTCGCCAACGACGGCGGCTCGTTCTCCGTCTTCCGCGAAACCACCACGGGTGGAGGGCGCACCGCGGTGGCGACCTTCGGCCTCGACAACAACGTGGCCTTCTCCGGCCGCATCAGCGTGGCCGCGCCCAGCGGCGCCTCCGACGCCGCCACCAAGGGCTACGTGGACGACAACAACCCCTGGAATTGGGATCTCGGCGACGTCACGCTGAAGGACCCCAACGACTGGCTCGGGCTGGGCGTGGTCTCACCCTCGGCGCCGCTCCACGTGCAGACCTCCGCCCTCTTCGGCGAGATCGCCCGCTTCGGCGCCGGCGGGCAGTTCTGGAACCTCAACCTGCGCAGCTACCTCACGCTGCAAAACCAGAATCCCAGCTACTGGTGGGAATTCTCCGTGCAGGACGAGACGGGTGCCGGAGCGCAGAACGGTTTCGCCCTGCGCGCCAAGCACGCCGAAGAGGGCGTCTCGAAACCGCGCCTCTACGTCAATCCCGGCCTCCCCGTGCCGGCCAGCCAGCGCAGCTTCATGCGGCTCTACAACCAGAACCCCGCCTCGGGCTGGGAATTCTCCGTCGAAGGCATCGCGGGCGACGGCGCCGGCAACGGTCTGGCCCTGCGCGAATACGCGCAGTCGGTCACCGGCAGTCCGGCCCTCTACATCGCCGAAAACACCGGCCACATCGGCCTCGGCACCACGCAGCCCGGCGCCTACCGGCTCGCCGTCAACGGCTCGATCCGCACCCGCGAGATCGTGGTCGAGAACACCGGCTGGGCCGACTACGTCTTCGCCGACGGTTACGCGCTCACGCCGTTGGCGGAGGTCGAGGCCCACATCAAGGAGAAGAAACACCTGCCCGGCGTGCCTTCGGCCGCCGAAGTCGCCGAGCACGGCGTGAAGATCGGCGAGATGCAGACCACCCTCCTCGCCAAGGTCGAGGAGCTGACCTTGCACCTGATCGCGCAGCAAAAGGAGATCGCGACGCTTCGCCAGCAGGTCGCCGAGCTTCAGGCCACCACCCAACGCTGAGCCCGCAAGGCTACCTGCCCCCACCATGGCGTCCTTAAGACTTCTGCTTCTCGCTGTTGCCGCTCTGTTGCCTTTGGCGGCTGCGGCCCAGACCTCGATCCAGAACGTCACCTACACCTCGGGCCAGACCGTGGCGGTGAACAGCACCAGCACGATCACGGCCGGCCCGGCCGTGACGGTGGCCAGCGGCGCCAACGTCACCTATCAGGCCTCGGGCCGCATCACGCTTTCCTCAGGGTTCACCGCGCAGGCTGGCGGCTACTTCCGGGCGTATAGTGACGGTCCGCCGGACCCCGGCACCTACACGCTGACGGTCATCGGCGGCACGGGCAGCGCCACGGGGCTCATCGCGGGCGCCGAAGTCAGCATTCAGGCCAACACCTTGCCGCCCGGCGAGACTTTCACCGGCTGGGTCATCACCTCGGGCTCGGGCTCCTTTGCCAATGCCCTCCTGCCCGGCACCACCTTCATCATGGGAGCGGGCAACGCGACGATCACCGCCACCCACGCCCCCGGCGTGGACGACGACGACGGCTGGAGCGACGAGGCCGAGACCAACCTCGGCACCAGCAAGTATGTCTATGATCCGGGCACCGCCAGCCAGGGCAACGCCGTCATCGGCGGCTGGCCCAACGCCGGCATCAACGCCCAGCTCGCCGTCGGCGCCACCGCCGGCGAACTGTCCGTGGACAAGTCCGGCGCCGCCACCTATTCGATCCCGATCTGGACCACCCCCGGCACGGCTGGCATGGAGCCGAAGATCGCGCTCAGCTATTCCAGCCAGGCCGGCGCCGGTATCGCCGGCTTCGGCTGGTCCCTCGGCGGCGTTTCCGCCGTCACCCGCGGACCGGCCACCCTGGCGGTGGATGGCTACGTGGATGGCGTGGACTTCGACGGCAACGACCAGTTCTACCTCGACGGCCAGCGGCTGATCCTCGTCGGCGGCACGCACGGCCAGGCGGGCGCGGAATACCGCACCGAGCTCGAGACCTTCACCAAGGTCGTGGCCAACGGCACGGCCGGCAACGGCCCGGCCTCCTTCACCGCCTGGACCAAGGCCGGCCTCGTCATCCAGTTCGGTCATACCGCCGATGCGACCTTCGATGCCTACGGCCGCGCCGAGAAGTTCTCCTGGAGCGTCAACCGCATCACCGACACGAAGGGCAACTACATGGACTTCGTCTATGAGAAGGACGGTGCCAACGGCGTGCACCGCCTCGCGCGCATCAACTACACGGGCAACCACCTCATCTCCCCCTACGCCTCGCTGCGCTTCGAATACGAGGACCGGCCGGACTGGTCGCGGGGCTACGCCGCCGGCTCGCCCGTCTCGAATCTCAAACGCCTCAAATCCATCCGCTCCTGTTACGGCGAGTCCGTCGCCCGCACCTACACACTCGGCTATGCCGAGCGCGAATTCACCGGCCGCTCTCTGCTCACCAGCCTCACTGAGACCGGCGCGGACGGGAAATCCTACCCTGCGCTCGCCTTCGACTACGGCACCCCGGCCTACGGCTGGGAGCAGCCGCCCAACTTCAACTTCACGCCCACCTACTTCCTGGCCGACAACCTGGGCAACGACAACAAGGGCTACCCGGCAGGCACCGGTTTCGTGGACCTCAACGGCGACGGACGCACCGATTTCGTCATCAAACGCGATGGCGCGGGCGTGGACAACGCGCAGCTCAACACCGGCACCGGCTGGTCCGAAAGCATCGATTACCGGCTGCCCTATCCGCTGGCCATCGCCAGCGACAGCAAGGACACCGGCGCGCGCTTCGTGGACTTCGACGCCGACGGTCTCGTGGACTTCGTCTATCGCCGGCTCGACGCCAATGGCAATCCCGACCCCAACGCCAACAAGGCCTGGCGCAACAACGGCAGCGGGTGGACGGACGTCACCGGCCAGTGGGGGCTGCCCGCACCCACCGCCCGTGACACCAGCAGCGGCAGCGACTTCTCCAAGCATGCCGGCCGCTTCGTGGATCTCAACGGCGACGGCCGCGCCGACTTCGTCGCCTTCATCACGCCGGGCGGCGCCAAGACCAACATCGCCGCCTACCTCAACACCGGCAGTGGCTGGGCCTACGACGGCAGCTACAGCAACCTGCTTGTGTCGGTGGATATCGCCGACAAGCAGGCCCGCTTCCTCGATCTCAACGGCGACGGCCTGCCCGACATCGTCGCCGCCTACAAGAACGGCTCTACCGTCGAGCACTACACCTGGCTGAACAACGGCTCGGGCTGGAATACCGACACCAGCTATCACCTGCCCACCTGGATCGCCGAGAAGGACGAGCCGCGCGTCGGCGCCGAGTTCGTGGACCTTAATGGCGACGGTCTGATCGACCTCATCTGGGCGCGCGAGACCCCGTTGCCCGTCGTCTCCGGCTTCGCCCTCAACACCGGCGCCGGCTGGAACATCAACGCCACCGGCTTGGGGAACTTCACCCCGCCGGCCGAGTTCGGTCGCGAGGACTACGCCAGCGGCGGCGCCACCTTCATGGACTTCAACGCCGACGGCCTGCCCGACCTGCTGATGGCGCGGCACCTGGCCGACGTTACTTCCAAATCCGTGCATATCGGCAGCGGTTCCGGCTGGCAGCCCGCCACCGATACCTCCTGGCACCTGCCCGGCAATCTCCTCATCCAGAACTACACCAGCATCGGCGCCGACTTCGTGGACTTCGACGGCGACGGCGTGGCGGATCACGTCTGGAAGCGCCGCAACGCCAGTGGTGTGGAGGAAAGCGGTCTCTACCGCAACAAGGCCAACCCGCTCGCCGACCGCCTGCACAAGGTCACCAACGGCCTCGGCGTCGCCGCGCAGATCACCTACCAGACCCTGCTCAATCCCACCGTCTATGCCAAGGGCTCCGGCGGTCCCGCCGGCAGCGTCAACGTCACCGGCCCGATGTATGTGGTTTCCAGTGTCTCCCACGACGACGGCGTCGGCGGCCAGTATCCCGTCACCTACCAGTATGCCGGCCTGCGCTCCGACCGCCTCCGCGGCAGCCTCGGCTTCGCCCAGATGACCGTCACCGACGGTCGCACCGCCATCCGCTCCCAGACCGCCTACGCCCAGCAGTTCCCCTTCACCGGCATGCCGGTCTCCAGCCAGACCATCACCGGCTCCACCGTGCTCAAGGACACCCTCGTCGCCTACGGCGAGAAGCTCCTGAACTCGGGCAAAACCCGCTTCGTCTTCGCCCAGGACAGCGACGAGACCACCCGCGACCTCAACGGCGCGCTGCTCGGCTCTACCAGCACGACCATTCCCGATCCCGCCGCCGACATCGACGACTACGGCAATATCGAGAAGCTCGTCGTGGATACCGACGGCTACACCAAGACCACCGAGAGCCTCTTTACCAACGACGCCACCAACTGGTTCCTCGGCCGCCTGACCTCCGCCACGGTCACCACTGCCGCCTCCGGGCAGACCACGCAGCAGCGCACCTCCGCGTTCACCTACGATTCCGCCACCGGCCTCCTGCTCACTGAGACCGTCCAGCCGGGCGACCCGGTGCTCTCGCTCACCACCACCTACGCCTACGACCTGTTCGGCAACAAGACCGCGGTCACCGTCTCCGGCGCCAACCTCACCGTGGACGCCGCCGGCAACTACACCGTCGCCGGCTCGCTCTCCCGCACCACCGAGACGCAGTATGACGCCAACGGCCGCTTCCCGATCTGGACGAAGAACGCCCTCGGCCACCAGGAGCACTACACCGCCTCCAACCCTGTGCTCGGCGTGCTCACCGCCATGATCGGGGCCAACGGCCTGGGCACCGTGTGGGCCTACGACGGCTTCGGCCGCAAGATTCATGAACTCCAGGCCGACGGCACCTACACCAACACCCACTACCGCTGGGTCGCCGGCGCCCCGGCCAACGCCCGTTACTACACCACCGCGCCCGTGGCGAAATATCACGTCGAGACGCAGGTGTTGAAGGACGGCGCCTTCGTCGCCCCGCCCACGCTCGCCTTCCACGACGCCTTCGGCCGGGCCTTCCTCGGCCTCACCGTCAACGGCGACGGCCACGTCACCTACACCACCACGCACCACGACAACATGGGCCGCGCCTTCGCCGCCTCGTTGCCCTACCGGTCCACCTCGCCCAACACTTACTGGACCCGCACCACCGCCTTCGACCTGCTCAACCGCCCGCTCACCGTCGTCACGCCCGACGACGAGAACGGCGACCAGACCACCTCCTACAGCTACAACGGCCTCACCGTGGAGGTCACCGACCCCAAGGGCCGCGTCGCCCGCACGGTGAAGAACAACCAGGGCTGGACCACCGAAAACACCCGCAACGTCAACGCCGCCGGCAACGCCACCGCGTCCACCGTCACCTACGGCTACGACGTGCTGGGCAACCTCACCTCGACCAACGCCGCCGGCACCGTCACCTCGCTCGCCTACGACGCCCGCGGCCGGAAGACCTCGATGATCGATGCCGACATGGGCACGTGGCAGTATCGCTACAACGTCTTCGGCGAACTCGTCTGGCAGAAGGATGCCAAGGCCCAGATTGTGACCATGGCCTACGACAGCCTCGGCCGCCTTACCAGCCGCACCGAGGCCGAGGGCACCACCACCTGGACCTACGATTCCTCGCCCACCAAGGGCATCGGCAAGCTCCACACTGTCTCCGCCCCCGCCGGCTACGCCTCGAGCGCCTACACCGAGACCCACCTCTACGACACCCTCGGCCGGCCCAGCCAGGTCACGCGCCAGATCGACAGCAACAGCTACGTCACCCAGACGGCCTACGACTCCGCCGGCCGCGTCGTCCGCACGGTGTATCCGGCCGCCTTCTCCGGCACCTTCTCCGTCCGCCACGTCTATAACGCCTTCGGCTACCTCAAGGAGATCCGCCACTGGCTCGATGCCGACAGCACCCGCCCGCGCGACCAGCTCCGCGGCAAGGTCTATTGGATGGCCGACAGCTACGACGTGTCGGGCCGCATCAGCGGCGAGCTCTACGGCAACGGCCTCGCCAGCGACCGCGTGTTCAGCGCCGCCACCGGCCGCCTCGCCCGCGCCACCATCGACCGCGGCGTCGTCATCAACCAGCCCTTCTTCGTCCAGGACCTCAACTACGCCTACGATTCCGTGGGCAACGTGAAGAGCCGCCTCGACTACACCTCCGGCTTCAATCGCGAGGAGCGCTTCAGCTTCGCCGACGGCAGCGACGGCTACGACGGCCTCGACCGCCTGCGGGTGCATCGCGTGGTCGGCGGCTCCACCGTCACGGTCGGCTACGACGCCAACGGCAACATCACGAACAAATCCGACGTGGGCGGTTATGGCTATGTCGGCTACGGGCCGCACGCGGCCAGCACCGCCGGGGCCAACACCTACACCTACGATGCCGTCGGCAACATGCTCACCGGCGCCGGGCGCTCGCTGGAGTGGACCTCGTTCAACCAGCTCAAGCGGGTGGAGCAGGGCAACAAGAGCAGCGAATTCGCCTTCGGCGCCGGGCACGAGCGCGTGCTCCAGGTGCGCCGCACCAACGGCACGGTCACCGACCGCACGGTCTATGCCGGCGCCCTCTACGAGCGCGTGCTCTCCGGCGGCGGCCTGATCGAGCACAAGCACTACATCCTGGGCCCCACCGGCCGCATCGCGGTCCACACCGACCGCGACGACTTCACGAAGGACACGCGCTGGTTCCACACCGACGGCCTCGGCTCGATCACGGTGATTTCCGACGAGCAGGGCAGGGTGCTCAAGCGCCACACCTACGACGCCTGGGGCAAGCAGGCCACGGCTTACACCAACACCGATTCCGGCATCACCAACACCTCGTCCTCCACCCGCGGCTTCACCGACCACGAGATGCTGACCGACTTCGGCCTCATCCACATGAACGGCCGGGTGTATGATCCGGTGCTGGGTCGGTTCCTTTCCTCCGATCCGTTCATTGACGGGGCTGATGATGCTCAAGGGTATAATCGCTACTCCTATGTTGGGAACAACCCTCTCGGAGCCACCGATCCAACCGGTTACTTCAGCCTGAAGAAATTACTGAACAAAGTGATTTCAGAT
Source organism: Verrucomicrobiota bacterium (assembly GCA_049322455.1). Taxonomy (GTDB): domain Bacteria; phylum Verrucomicrobiota; class Verrucomicrobiia; order Opitutales; family Opitutaceae; genus Lacunisphaera. The sequence goes on from JBMOQY010000045.1 coordinate 355,847, forward strand.
ATTATCAATATCGTGGTTCGCTTCATTGTGTGGAAACTTACGGGCAACCTAGAGCTGGCTCGCACACTGGGCGATATTGCTGGAGCCTATGCAAACAGCCTATTGAATGATTCTTCAATCAATCCTGCTTTCAAAGCAGGGGCTATAGGGCCGCAATATACATATGCCCCAAACAGTGAAATCACAGCTCATAGACCACTGCATGAAATCTACGACGAACTGGGCGAGATCGAGCAAAGACGAATGCATGACCGACTTCGCGAAGCACATTTTCGTCGGCTTGTGGGGATTACAGATGGAATAGAGATCACAGCCGCTGATCGGATTCTACATGCTCCGGAGTTGCTTGCGGCAGACGTGCTAGCCGAGTGGGATCACTCGTCTGTTACAGATATTCTTATTGAGGTCGCTTTTCTCAGCGGGAGGGGCCGTGGACCCAAACCCGGTAAGCCAGTTGTTTCTGGAGAAACGAGCGCGACTGTTTCAGGTAAATCGATCCATAGGGTTTTGGCCTCGGAACGACGCGCCTCTGGAGAGTTTGATTCGGTTGCTCAACCGATAACTGATATGAACGGTTCGACGATTTTGGTTCCGAAGCAAGTTGATCTTAGAACTGGCGTTCCCGTAGCAGGGAAAGGCGTTCAGAAGGCAGTTCCGGATGCAGTGCAGTATCGAACTGAGCTCATTCTGGACGACAAGCCGGTAGGCAGACTAATATCGAAAGATCGCCAGGAAATGATTCGGTTTATTCGTGCCTACGAAGCGCGAACTGGCAGGTTGCCTCGAACGATAGCTATCCAACGCTATGATCCAGCCACTGGACAACCGGTCGTAACCGAAATCTACAAACCATCCGACTTCCTGCCGAAATGATCATGGAATCAGAATTAAATATTGCCGAGATACTGTATCACAATGGTGGCCCTATACATTTCCGATACACACGGTATCTTTCTCCCCAGGGTGATAAGTGGATTAGGCACGGGCTGTTTCGGGCCTATCACGTGAACGGGCAACTGTCGTCAGAGGGCTATTACACTCATGGATTCGAGGAAGGTATCTGGAGAGACTACCACGAGAACGGGCAACTTGCTGCTGAAGGCGCGTATGAAAAGGGACAAAAGGTTGGTAAGTGGAAATACTGGAACAGCAACGGCGAGAATGAACCCACAAGGTAAGCAAAAGGGTAAGCGGTATGATGTCACCGGTATGATCCGGAGTGATAGGTGACACTTAAACCGGGGTGATGGGTTACACTTTGCGGCACTATGCCGTGGAAAACCACCACCCAAATGGACGAGATCATCCGCTTTGTCAGTCTGGCGCAGACCGGTCGTTTCACGATCACGGAGCTGTGCGAGCAGTTCACCATCAGCCGGAAGACGGCCTACAAGCATCTGGAGCGCTACGCGGAAAATAAGCAAAAGGGGTCAGGCTGCGGATATTGATATTGACCGATCGGCGGGGGCGGACAGGCTGCGGGGCATGGCGCGCAAGTTGCGACTCGAATACCCGGGGGCGTGCTACCACGTGATCAACCGGGGCAATTACCGGGCGGAGATTTTCAGGACGGAGGGGGCGAAGGCGGCGTTCGAGGCCTGCCTGTTCGAGGCCTGCGCCAAGTCCAACTGGGTGCTGCACGCGCATGTGCTCATGAGCAACCATTACCACCTGGCGTTGGAGACGCCGGACGGGAACCTGGTGGCGGGCATGCAGTGGTTGCAGGCGACCTTCGCCAACCGGTTCAACCGGTTGCGAGGGGAGCGCGGCCATCTGTTTCAAGGCCGCTACAAGGCGCTGTTGGTGGAGGAGGGCGAGCCGCTCGCCCAGGTCTGCCACTACATCCATCTCAATCCCGTGCGGGCGGGGCTCGTGGAGGTGGGGCGGTTGCGCGACCACCGGTTTTCCAGCTATTGGTATCTCTGGCAGCCCAAGGCCCGGCCGGTCTGTTTCCAGCCGCAATACACGTTGCAGGTGGTGGGCGGCCTGACCGACACGCCGGCCGGTTGGCGCAGCTATGCCGACCACCTCGCCTGGCAGGCGGAAGAGGGTCCCGTGGGCAAATCCAAGGCCTACGTGAACCTGAGCCGGGGCTGGGCCTTGGGCACGGCGGGTTTCAAGGCGACGCTCCGGGTCGATCATGCGCTGGCGGCGGATGCCCGGGCCTGGACGCAGGAGGGGGCCCGGGAGCTGCGGGAGGCGCAGTGGACCGAGCTGCTGCAACGCGGCCTGAGCGTGGCGGGCAGGACTATCGGGCAGGCGGCGACGGAGGCCAAGTCTGCGGAATGGAAGCTCGCGGTGGCGGCGTGGATGAAGGCCCGGACCCAGGCCGGCAATGCCTGGCTCAGCCAGCGGCTGCACCTGGGGGCGCCCGCGGCGTTCAGCCGGAACCTCACCACCTATCGGCGGCAACTGGCGCCCGCGGACAAGCTCTGGAAGGCACTCACATCAATATCCGCAGCCTGACCCCTTTTATGGGGAATCGGTTTTAACCGGTTTGTCATATCGCACGCGTCTTTGGGGTTGCCATGGGCACCGGAGGCAGTTGTTTTCGCGTTCGCGAATCATCGACGAGGGGCCAATCGTTGGGGAGCGCATCCTCGCCCATGCTCAGATCTTTTGCGCCCGTCACCTGCTTTGTGACATCTTCCTCAACCGCAGCCATTGCCCCAGCGGGAACAGGATCGGTGCGCCGTGCCTTCTCTGGCGAACGCCAGGGAGAAGGACCGAGCCACGCGCGGCAGATCGTGACACATGATGTCCAGGCTCGGCCACAGGCGTCCAACGTTCGCGCTCCCTCCTTTCCCTAAACGCCCCCTCCAATTCCCCAGCCTATGAAATCCCGCCATTGCCTCCTCGCCGGCCTTGCTGCGCTGGCCTTTGCCGCCACCGCGATCGCCCAGAATAATCCCCAGGCGCCCTCCAAGCCGCCGGCCAAGAGCGAGCGCGAACTCCGCGTCGAGGCCAAGCTCGAGGCTCTCGCGCAGCCGCCTGCCATCGCCATATCCGCTGATGGCGAGGCCGGGCCGGTCGTGACCGATTCAGCAACGTGGCGGATGGAGCAGGCGCAGAAACTTCTGCGCGTGGGGATGCGATTGAAGGAGAAGGGCGAGACGGCCCTTGCGGCCGATGCGGCGGCAAAAGCCCTGGCCCTGCTCGATGGGGCGGCGGGCATGATCGATGCGGCGAAACAGCCCGCCCTTGCCGCTCAGCGGAACGAGATCGCGGGTATGGTCCACGAGCGCCTCACCGGCAACACCGTCCAAGCCCGGCTGAATTACGAAGCAGCGAAACAGTCCTCCACCGGCTCCGCCAAGCTGGCCGAATCCCGCCTCAAGCGCCTCGACCGCGCCGAAGGCCGGCCCGAGACCCCTGCCAACAGCGAACCCGCGAAGGACGGTAAGCCTGAAAAGCCGAAGGGTTGAGAACGAAGACCTTGGACGTGTAACAAGAGTTCACCATCCTAGTTCTGGTATCTTCCATGCTCTCGATACTGTTGCGGAAACGGGTGAGACGCGATTGCGACGCTCGATTGCTATACGGCCTTCTGATCGCACTTGTTTTTGGAACACCAATAGCAGCCCAAGAGCAAGCTCGGCCAGCCAGCATATACGATGTCTTGCCAGCGGCGGCCAACGCTGACCGAAATGCAGAGCGGCACGCAGCCAGGGCTTTAATAGAGGAACTCTCACGAGAACCGCAATTGCGGCAAACCGCCGATCACAGTGAACGTTCCCCACTGCAAAGTGGCGCACCTGCGGGTATTGTCGCAGCGAGGATCGATCTGGCCTTTCGCTTGCTCACCTCCGGTGCGGAACTCAAACAAAGGGGGCATCCGGATCTCGTCTCAGCTGCGGCGGCCGGAGCGCTCGGCCATCTCGCGGCGGCGGAGGCAAAACTCGAATTGCCGAAGCATGCGCCGATTCAGGTGCAGATCATAGAGGTCCGGGGGGCGGTGCATGAATGGCTCAACGATGACATCGCTACTGCGCGGATGCATTATGAGGCGGCAAAACTGCGCGGTGACGCTCCAATGGCCGACGCCCGGCTGAAGAAATTGAACGAACGGGTGGGGGTGGAGAAAACGCCGGCGCGCGAGCCATCAGCTCCGGCGCCCTGAGGAAATCCATGAAAACCGGACGACACCGCAAGCCTTTTGCCCGGTTGGCTCGCTTAGCCCGGACTGCCCTGCTTGGCGGCCTCTTTCCCATGACAGTCACCACCGTCTCGCTGGCTCAGAGCGGGTATGTGACACCTGGCGGCCTCGATCTGGACCAGGTTTTTCAGCAGCGCGGCCCAAACCATCCGCAAGCAAATCCAACGGGGTTCACGGTAAACGGTGTGGATCTCAGCGCGCGCTACTTTCCCCTATCGGGCGGTGGAGCTTCGGCGGCGGCCACGGGGTTCACGACTGCGACTGGCGCGGACCTCAACACGTTTTTTGCGGCCAAAGGTAGCGTGTTTCCCGACAAGGCGGTGTTCAATTGGGTCGATAGTGATCAAAACTGGACAGTTCCGGCTGGGGTCACGCTTCTGCGGATCAAGCTTTGGGGCGGAGGTGGTGCCAGCAACGGGATCTGGCGGGCCTTCAATTCCAAGCAAAACTGGGGTGGTGGAGGCGGCTTTGCGCAGATGGATGTGGCGGTGACGCCCGGGCAGGTGCTAACGATAAAAGTGGCCCGGGGTGGCATCCGAGCCTACGGCAACAATTGGCCGCCTGTCTATCCGGCGGGCGGACGAAGCCACAGCGCCAATCACTCGGCTGGTGGCGGTCGATCTCAGGTGATACTGCCGGGGATCGTTCTGATCGCGGGTGGAGGAGGTTCGGGCGGCTGGAACTATTATGCCTACGGCGGTGCAGGCGGTGGTGAAGTGGGTGGTGCCGGAGGGAATGGCACGTGGTATTTGGGGAACACGGATCCACAATACATTTCGATTGGCGGTCAAGGAGGCACGCAGTCGGCCGGCGGTGCCGGTGGTCAAGGCACAATCATGGGCACGCCGGGCGGTTATTTGACCGGAGGAAACAATCAGGGGACCTTTACCGGACCAGGTGGAGGTGACGGCTACTATGGTGGTGGCAGCGGGGCCGAGTCGGCATCGGCCACTTCCGCTTCAGGCGGCGGAGGCGGTTCCAATGCAGTTATTGGTGGAACCAATCCGATATCGCTTCAGGCGAACGGACGAGAAACCGCGGCGAAGAACGATCCGGATTACATTTCTGGGATAGCTGATGGAGCACTTGCCCAAGATGGCGATTGGCTTGGGTTGGATGGAGGACATGGCTTGGTGGTGATTCAGTATCTCGCGCTATGATTGCCGTTTCCTGCTAAAGCAAACTGGGTCGCCATAACAATTGCCGCAACCCAATGCGGCTCTCTGCGACTCCCTCGGCTCTCAGATACGCATTCCCACTTTTTCCCAACTATGCAACAGATCACACGACTCCTTCTCCTATACTGCCTGATCGTCACCTCGGGCTGGGCACAGGCGCGTCCGAAGGAGGCTGGCCCAGCCCCATCGGCTTCGGAGGCCACCGCACCGACGGCGGAGGAGACGGCGCGGGCCGCGAAGTTCTTCGCCGCCCAGCAGCGCCTGCACGCGACGGATGCGAAGATCAAACTCGCGGCCGACACGGCCCGGGTAAAGCGGGAGGAGACTCGCACCAAGGCCGCGGCCGGGGCGGCATTGCGTCGTCAGGGCCGGCCGAAGAATCTCGATGAGCGCAAGGCTCACGCCGAGGCCCGCGAGGCTGAGATCGACGCCGAGGTGCAGGCTGAAATGGCGCAGATTGCACTCGAAGAGGCCGTGTTGGAGCAAGTGCTCAAGGATGAGCCCGACCTGGCCGGCTTGGTCGCGGCCCAGCGCCAGGAAATTGCGGCGCGCAAGAAGATGCTCGCCATCCGCGCCAACAGCGCCGGCCGCCTTGAACTGGATCCGGAGGAGGCAGCGTCCAGACCGATACCTCCCGCTGCTGCCGACGCTGACAAGAAATGAACCGGGCCGTCCGATCCCTTCTTCCCATGCATGCTTCGGTATTTTCCTGCACTGCGAGTCGTCGCTGGCTTTCGCTGACCGCACTGATGGGTTTGGCGCTGTTGCCGCAGCCGCCGGCACGGGCCGATTATTACTCGTCGAACACAAGCGATGGTTATGCGTCACTCGACAGTGGTTTTGGGGGCGGCAGCACGACTGTGCGCGCGGGCGGCACGCTGACAATGACCGCAGGCATGGGCACCTATGGCGGCACTTCCATCGACTACGGCACGGGCATCCAATGCGACCAGGTGGTTTCAGGCCCTTGGTGGCTCGTCAACTATCAGGCGGGGTTGCAGGGTAATTTCGGTCCCGACAGCGCCATCTTGCGCTACATCTACCGCGCCACCGACAATCCGAGCAACTGGTGGGAAGGCCGGGTGTATTTCCATGTCACGTTTTATCCGTCCTACGCGGAGGCCAATCTGGGGTTTTTTCGCGTCCTCGTCCGAGGCAGTTGGCCCACCTTCAGTTCGCTGCCGTCGTCCATCGCGCAGGGCGACACCTTCACGGCCACGACGCTGGGGCAAGACGACGATGGCATGCTCAGTTCCGTGACGACCCAGGTGAGCACCAATGGAGGGGCCTGGGCCACTCTCGGGTCCGCCGGCGGCGGCAATGGCTGGAGCAGCACCACACCCGGCACGCCAATCACGGCCGGTGCCGCCGGCACCACCTATCAATTTCGCGCCTGGACCACGGACACCAACGGCTACCAGTCCCGCGTGATCACCTCGGCGGTCTATACGACCACCGCGCCACCGCCGCCTACCGGCTACACCACGCCCGCGGGAGACATTGGCACACTCTTTAAGCCCCTGAACGGCGCACCGAAAGCGGCACCGACCGGCCTGACGTGCGTGATCAGCGGAGTCACCTACGACCTGTCGGATCTGTTCCTGCCCCGGGTGAACTCACCGCGCCCCAATGTCGGCTACACCGCCGCCAACGGGCAGGACCTCTCCCTGATATTCGAAAGCAAATAGCCGCGCATAGTGCGGAAAGTCGTATATGTTCAGTCAGTGAGCGCGCAGTCCGTGTCAGCGGCCGGTCGGTTGCAGGGAGACAGCGGGCTGCGGGCGGGAGGAGTTGAACATCCGGCCCATGCCTTGCTTGCGGTAGGCCTCGGCGGCTTCGGGGCCGATGAGCGCCTCCAGACGGCTGTTGAACGCTTCCGTCGTCGCGCGCATCCCGGCGATCTTGTCGGGAGAGGGCGGGCCGTCACGGGCGACCTGGGCCATCGTGCGCTGCAACTCGGTCTGAAGCTGGTAAACCTGATACGACACGGGCGGCGAGACGGTGGGGAACGCGCTCAGGGTCCGGACAATGTTCGCATAGTTCCCGTCGGTGCCCTCCAGATAGGCGTAAAAGCGGTTTTCGCCCAGCAGGGCGCGCGCCTGTTCGTTCAAGGCGGCTTGGGCTGACTGTCGCTGCGCATAGGAACTCCCATCCATGGTCGCGCGCCGAGGGTTGGCGGCGTCGAAGGCCTTCTGCGCCTCGTAGAGCTGGGCGTATTCCTGCTCGGTCACTTCCACATTGCGCAGGTTGCGCATCAGCGTGCGGGCGGACTGGGAATTGCGCATCTCATACTGGGCCAGTTCCTCGGGAGTGAGCGCGGCGGCGAGATCGGCGAGCTTCTCCTGCTCCATGAGCTGCTGGGTCTGCATCATGGTCTCGGCATCGGCGACGGTGTTGCCCCGGCGCTGGGCGAAGGCCTCCGACGACATCTCGCCGTAGTCGCGTTCGATGCGGGCGATGGCATCGACCTTGTCGTCGCTCAGATTGCCATAGCGCCGGAGACGCCCCTCCGCATCCAGGCTGGCCGAGGGTCGGGCATCGGCTCCGAGGAGCGACTCATACAATGCCTGACGTTCGCGCCAAAGGGCGCGCTGCGCCGCCTGGGTCTCCGGCGTCGGCGCGGCCTGTTGTTTCCAATAAGGCTGCCCGGCGTTGGGGTTGCGGGAGGCGAAGCGCTCGTTCAGCAACTGGCCGACGACGGCGCGCACGACGGAGGGCGGATAGCCGGCGGCCCGCAGAGTTGCGACCACCCGCTGCAGGTCTTGCTCCGACCCGTTCGGTTGCCAGGTGATGAGCGCGGCGGCGGAAGCCAATTCGCCGACCGCGGAGGCTGTCCCGGAAGCCGTGCTTGCAGACAGCGTTGCGACTCCCGGGGCTTCAACTTGCCCGGCGGCAACCGACGAGGTGGAGAACGAGGAGGAGACGGACGAACGGCCGGTCGTGGCCGGTGAGGTTGCATGTCGGGCGCGCAGACCCAACACGACATTGGCGGCCAGCGAGGCCGCCAGCAGCGCAAACAGGAGGGGTTTCATGGGGAATTGGATGCGTTGGCCCGCTGCCCCACCCAAAAGAAAACCCCGCCGCATGTCGAGCCGGCGGAAGCTTGGTCTGTTGTAGGAGCCTGCTTGCAGGCGATACGAGACGTGGTTCGTTGGTCTGGGCCGCGGAATCGCCTGCAAGCAGGCTCCTACAGGTCTGATAAGCGACGAGAATCCCTTCGCCCGCTTCGCCCGCTCAGCATGACGCGCGAAGAACTCCGCCCCCGGCTCAGCGCTGTTTGGCAGCGAGGGCGAGTTCAGCGATGGCGCGGGTTTGGAGGGACCCGGGCGGGAAGTGTCCGGCCCATTCGGCGGCTTCGGCAGGTTCGCGCACGGTCCATTGGCACAGGAGGGCGAAGCTCGCGGGCCCGGATGGCGGAGTCCAGTGCCCCGACGACCCGTTCTCCACCGGTAGTCCGGTGCATTACATCGGACGCAAGCCAACCTACGTTTGTTCCGATGCTTACAGGAGGGCTTAGGCGAAAGATGTAACCCTGTTTTACGGTCATAAGGCAGGCGTTTCGCGTCCCATGTTCCTGCGACAGGCGCTCGGGGCGTCCATGTGATAGTCTGAAAAAGACGCAACGCCCATCGGGGCGATGCGGATCCGTTAGTTCACCCCCACACCCCAAACAATGCAACGCGGACGGCCGCGTCACACGTACCCCATGCACTTCCGAAAGCTGCTTCAACAATTCGCTCACGCGATGTTCGCGGGGGCATCTGGCCATATACCCTGCACGGGCCAACTCCTGGCCATTCCTGTCGAGAAGCAAAATATATCAAGACGGTCTGCGTCACTCTTGATCGCGGGCACTCTGATTTGCTCGTTATTCACGATCACCCCGGCATCGGCGGAGACGGCCATGCAGGCTTACGTCTCGGCGATGCAGCCCGGCTTGAATTACGGCAACACCTACGACGCGGCGCCCGATGAAACCTCCTGGGGCAACGCGGCGATTACGCAGGCGTACGCTGACGCGCTGGTGGCCAAAGGATACAAGAGCATCCGCATGACCGTGACGTGGCGCGATCACATGGGGCCGGCGCCCACCTACACGATCGATCCTGCGTGGATGGCCAAGATTCAACAAGCTGTCGATATCTCGCTCAACGCCGGCCTGCATGTAATGCTCAACGCTCACCACGATTCCGGGTGGGTCAGCGAGTACGGCACGGATCCCGTCGGAGTGGGAGCCAAATTCGATGCGCTTTGGACGCAGATCGCGGTTCGCTTCAAGGATTATCCGGCCAAACTTTCGTTCGAGAGCATCAACGAACCGGGATTCAGAGGCGCGAATGGCAGTGATCTGCCCGATGCGCAGATGGCAGCCCGCCTCGATGAGTTGAACACGGATTTCGTGCAACTCGTGCGCGCTTCCGGCGGGAACAATGGCACGCGTCCGCTCGTGCTGCCCACCGTTTATACGCGGGGTGATCAGCCGATGCTCGACTCCCTCAAGGCGACGATCACGAACCTCAACGACCCGAACCTGATCGCCACGATCCACTACTACGGTTGGTGGCCGTTCAGCGTGAACAACAGCGGCTACACCTCGTTCAACGACCTCGTCGCTTACTGGGTCCACGAGCCGCTCAATGCGGCGTACAACACCTTCGTCGCCGCCGGCATCCCGGTTGTCATCGGTGAGTTCGGCGTGCTGGCCGGCAACAACATCGAGCACGGCGAGCTGCTGAAGTACTACGAGTACGTGACGTATTATGCCCGCGCGAAAGGCATGACGCACATGTTGTGGGACACCGGCGGCATCACCGATCGCAACACCTTCCAATGGCGCGACCCGGAACTGGGCGCGATCATGACGCAAGCCTGGACCGGTCGCGCCACGACTGCGGCCAGTGACCTCCTCTTCGTGCGGGCCGGCGCGGTGCAGGACACCGTCGTCAACCTGAACCTGAACGGCAACAGCTTCGTATCGTTGACGGACGGCTCCACCACGCTGACGCGGGACGTCGACTACAAACTTCAGGGCAGTATTCTGACGATCAAGGCCAGCCGGTTGGCCCAATACGCGGTCGGGTCCTTCGGCGAGAAGGCCGTGCTCTCGGTCAATGTGAATTCGGGGCCGGCGTGGAACCTTCACGTGCGGTACGCGGATGCTCCGGTGCTGTCGGCCGTCACCGGCACGAACGGTGGCGATTTGCTGATCCCGACCGCATTCAATGGCGACCTGCTCGCCGCGCTGGAAGCCACGGATGCGGCCGGAGACCCCGCCGGACCGCTGGGCTGGACGAAGTTCAAGGGTTGGGGCGATTTCGTGCCCGACTACGCGAACAATGCCATCAAGCTCACGGCGGGTTTCGTCAAAGACCTGCCCGCCGGCGTCATCAATCTGAAATTCTATTTCTGGAGCGGCGCGACCGCCAGCTACCAGCTGGATCTGCACCCGAAGGCGCCCTCGGCCGGAGCCGACTGGCTGGTCTCCGAGAATGGTCTCGCCTTCGGCTGGTACGACTGGGGCTGGACCAGCTACAACATCAACGACGCCGCGGTCGCTCATTCTGCACCGACGGCAATTTCCATGACACCCGGCGGCTACGGCGGTCTGGTCTTGCAGAGTTGGGCGCCGGTGAACACCTCCGCGTATCGCACGCTCGTCTTCTGGGTTCATGGCGGCTCCGCTGGTGGACAGAAAATTGGCGTCGGCGTGACGTGGGGAAGCTGGCCTGCCGCCGAAGTTCCCACGCTGCAGGCAAACACCTGGCAGAAGGTGGAGATCCCGCTCAGCACCCTCGGCGTCGAGGGTGTCGCGGACCTTGCCGGAATCTACTTCCAAAGCTGGTCCGGCAGCAGCGTGCCCACCTATTACATCGACGACATCCACTTCACGACGGCTTACGCCTCATGGTTGCTCGAAATCACAGGCACGCCCGTCGCCGCCACGCCTCCGGTCGCCACCTTCGAGGTCAAAGGCCAGGGCATCCACCTGGACAACAAAACCAACCGGGTGGTGCAGACGGTGCAGGTTAAAAACACCGGTTCGCAGGTGGCGACCGGACCGATTTACCTCGTGCTGGAAGGGCTCTCGTCGAGCACGACGTTGCTTAACGCCACCGGCTCGACGCAGAACGTCGTTCCAGCCGGCAGTCCCTACATCGTCGTCACCTCCGCCGGACTTGCTCCGGGGAAGGCGGCGAGCGTCACGCTCGAATTCAGTATTCCTACGCCCGACGTTCGCAACGTTGAGGGCGGGTATAACCTCAATGTCATCTACACTCCGCGTGTGCTGAGCAACGGCGCCGTTCCGTAAGCCCGCTCACCGCCCGGAACAGGTCCAGAGCTTCCCCGGCATTCTGTTGCTCTCGCTGCGGTGGCCCCTTCAGCCACCGCAGCTTCGGCAGGACGGGCATCGGGAGCCCCAGACGAGGGTGTGAAGCTTGAATTTGAAGCCGTTCGCCTTGGCGTGGTTGTTAGCCGTGTCGTGGGCGGTCCAGTCCATCGGGCCGCGGGTGGTCTCGACGGAGCCCCATTTGGCGGCATTCTCCGGCCTGGTCTGGTTCCTGTGAGTGTTGAAGCTGGCCGGCACGATTGGGCGCGATGTTGCCAAGCAACTTCGGTTTCCCGGCGGCCAACCGGGCGGTCGAGGCCAGCGGCAGCAAAGCGACGATGATCAAGAACGCAGTGCGAAGCGAACGAAGGCGGGAACTCATGGGCTGGCAAGAGACGATGCGGCTGATCCCCCATAATCATCCTTCGGGCGCTTCTACCGACGCTGAGTTCACATACTAGAACACGACTTCATCCGCGAGCGAACAGGGTCCCGTTCCCAGCAGGTCCGTGGCCCAAACCCGGTTCACATCTGCCGGCCGAGTGCGCTGAGGCGCGTGCGCAGCTCCGGCAGGTAGCGGAAGCTCGCGCGCACGGGTTCGGCGAGACCGTCCAGGTGCAGCAGTGTGGTCTCGTAGCTCTGGCGGTCGGCACCGCGGTAGCGTGCAAGGTTGACAATGGTGGTGCGGTGCACGCGCACGAAATGCGTTGCGGGTAGCATATCCTCCCAAGATTTCATCGTGCGTCGCACCAGATGCCGCGTGCTGTCGCCGAGATGCACCTCGGAATAGTTTTCGTTCGACACGACCGCGGCGATGTCGGCGAGCGCGACGAACCGCGAGGTGCCGTTGCCGAGCTTGAGATAGACGGAATCGCCCGGCGTCAGGGCGGGGACCGGCGGTGCGGATGCCGGTGGCTCGAACGGCGTGCCGGAGCAGCGGCGGAGCGCCTCGGCCAGCCGCTGCGGGCGGATCGGCTTGATGAGGTAGTCGAGCGCGTTCACCTCGAAGGCACGGACGGCATATTGGTCGGAGGCCGTGATGAAAACGATCCGGGCCTCGGGCCGGACGAACGGCACGAGGTCGAATCCCGTGCCGCCGCGAAGCTGGACGTCGAGAAACAGCAGGTCGTAGTCGGCCGTGCCCAGGCGTTTCCTGCCTTCCAGGATCGTGTCGGCTTCGCCGGCCAGGACGACTTCCGGGTGGGCGCGCAGCAGCCCGCGCAGCGCGGCGCGGGCGGGGGCTTCGTCGTCGATGATCAGGGCTCGCATGCTGGCCGGATGAAGATGGCGCCGCGCCGGGTCAAGCCGTGACGCCGGTGGCGGCGGGCTTGAGCAGCGGGGTCTCGGTCGGAATTTCGAGCCAGGCGAGCACCCAGCCTTCCGAGACATCCGTGCTGAAGGCGTGGGCGTCGGGATAGTAGCGCCGCAGGCGTTGGCGCAGGTTTTCCAGGCCGATGCCGGTCGAGCCCGGTCGGGCCACCTCGGGCTGCAACCACGCGCCGGTGTTGGCCACCTCGATGTGCAGGGTCCGTCCGACCGCCTGCGCGCGAATCTTCAACCGCAGGACATCGGGCGAGGTCCTGCTGCCATACTTGATCGCGTTTTCGACGAGCGGCAGCAGCAGGAAGGGCGGCAGCCGCACGGCCTCGACCTCCGGCGCAATGGCGAACTCGAGCTGCAGTTTGTCGCCCCAACGCACCTTTTCCACGTCGAGATAGATGCGCAAAGCGTCGATCTCGGCGCGCAAGGTCGGCAGTTCGTCCACCGCGCCCGTGAGCGTGGTGCGGCAGAATTCCGACAGCCGCAGCACCATTTCGCCCGCGTCGCGGGCGTTCTCGAAGAGCAGGCCGTAGATCGAATTGAGCGAGTTGTAGAGAAAGTGCGGGTTGAGCTGGTAACGGAGCACCTCGAGGCGGGCCTTCTCCTCGGACAACTGGGCCGCGACCTTTTCGTCGAACTCCATCTGGCGGAGGCGGGCCAGCTCGGCGTTGCTCGCGGCGAGCCGCGCTTCCGCCTCGTCACGTCGGGAGACCACCGTGCCGAGCCCGAGGCCGACACCCGCGACGGCCACCACGAAGAGAAGGAACACGTAGGAATACGCGGTCGTGGTGCCGGCGAGCCGCATCCCGATCACGCCCACGATCATCACGGAAAGCGTGGCCAGCGTGGCGCCCGGCAGGCCATGATGAACGCAGATCCACACCAGCGGCAGGAAGCACAGATAGAACGCGCGATGCTCGCGCAACACCGGCACGAGCAGCACGAGCACGAGCGTGCCGACCAGCGCCGCGCCGCGCAGGGCCGCGAGCCCGAGCGTGCGGGCGCGCGGCACCAGCGGATCGGACTTGGTCACCCGTTTTCCTTCGAGCCACGGTCCTGCGAAAACCATGGCGACCGGCACCACGGTGAGTAGTCCGGTTGCGTCTCCGATCCACCAGTCGAGCACCGAGCGCAGGAACCGGGGCAGGGAGAACGGGTCAGGGTGGGGACTCATGACGGTGGCGACCCCGGTGCCGGCCAGCGTCGCCACCAGCGGTGGGACGACGATCGTCGCGCAAAAGAGCGCCGTTTCCCGGGTGCCGCCGGGTAGCAGTCTCGGGCCGACCCAGCGCCGCACCAGCCATGCCGCGGCCGCGTAATTGACCGTCAGGAACGTCGGAAAGAAAATGACCGACCAGAGCTCGCCCGCAGCCGCTCCCGCCCAGGCCGTCGCGAAGTTGGCCAGGAACACCACAGGCACATACCGCGGCCCAAGCAGGACCAGCAGGGCGAGCGCCAGCCCGCACGGCGGATACCAGATCGAGGTGGAGATGCCCGGCTGCACCTCGAACCACCGCGCCGAGAAATGCGTCAGCGTGTGCAGGAGCACATACGCCACGCAGAGCTGCCGCGGCTTGGTCAGGAATGGGCGGTCAGGGTGCAAGGTCCGGGTGGAGGCGGGCGTCAGGGTGTGAAATAGTAGATAGAGGAATCGTCGCTGCCGCCGACCACGGCGCTGCCGTTGGCGGCGATCGCGACCGGCCAGCTCATGTTGCCCGCCGGGCATTTCCAACGGAGAGCACCGGTGGTTGTGTCGAAGAGATAGAAACATCCGGGCGTGCCATCGGGATGCCCGTCGGCAACCGCCATCATCCCGTGGGCCGCATTGAGGACGACGCTGTTCGGATTGTGCTGCGTGGGGAACGGTTTCGCCGGACCTTTGGCTCCGTTCACCAGCGGGACATGATATACCGTGCCGGCGTCACCGTTGTTCACGATGCCGGCGAAGGCGCTGCCGTCACCCGCCACCGCGACTCCGTAAACCGCTCCCGGCACGGTCGTGTCGTAGCTGTGAAGGGGAGCCTGCGTGGCGAAAAAACTCTCCACGTCGAAATAATAAAACAGCCCTTTGGCCCCGCCCGCCGCGAAACATTTTCCGTCCGGCGCGAGATCGAGCATGTGGCAGAAGTCGGCCTTGCCGCCGCCGGGCACCCGCCACCGCGCCATCGGCGTGAAGTAGCCGCTGCTGTTGAGATTGGTCATCACGCCGACTTCGCCACCGTAGTCGGCGTAAACGACGGTGTTGCCATCCGCCGAGATCGCCGCGCTCACGAACGCGTGGCCGGAGGCCGACCTGAATTCGCCGAACATTTCATACGCACCACGCGTGGCGACGTAGCGAAACAACATCAGCCTGCCCGCCGCCGCGATGAGACTCGCGCCGTCGGCGGACAGCGCCACCTGGTTCACGCGTTGCTCGGTCGCATGCGAGAGCAGCAGGCGGCCTTGGTTGTCCGCATCATACGCGCGCACGAAACCCTGCGGCAGGCTTTGCGACATGAACCCGCCCGCGGCGGCTCTCGCACCGTTGGCGGAAAGTGCCACCCAATACACACCCTGCCAGCCGGCAAACTCGTCCTTCCACTGCAACCGGCCCGCGGCGTTGTAGCAATAGACGCCGAAGGTCCCATCGTCTGGCGATGGGGTTCGCCCCGCGGAACTTGCCGGGAGCGGCACCGGCGGACCGCCACGGGATTCACCGGCACCGTAGTGATGATAAAAAGTGCCGCCCACCACACGCCCGCCATCGGCCGAGACCGCGACGGAGTTGACGTAGTAATTGCCGTTTGCGGGAGAGACTTTCCAGGTGGGGGCCTTGTCGGCGATTTGCGGCAAGAGGTCAGGAGTAGGGGAAGGATTCATCAGGAGAGGCAAAAAAGCTTCAGATAGGCAGGCGACAAAGCGCCATCCGGCCAAAGCGCGGAAGCGCCTGGATGAGCAGGAGACGCAGGGAGGTGTGCTGCGCCAGATGCTTCCAAACGAGAGGGTGACATGGGCCCGGTGGTGCGTGCAGAGGGAGAAAAGCCGTCGCACCATAGGCAAATTAAGCCCCGCCAAGCTAGCCCGGAAATCAGGGTATTTTGTCTCTAGGCATCGCGCGCGGTGTGGCACTCGTCACAAAGCCTCCGTCGCTTGTCACCCGCGGTTTGCCCGTGCGCGGGGAAAAGCGCAGTCAAATGGCGTTAATCCGTTTCCGGTTTCCACCACTTCGACCTGACCGGATGTATCATCCCACGAACGTCCACCTCCGTTCTCTCAATGCACACTACACCCTCCCTTCCGTTCCATCGATCCGGCCTGAGCTTGCTCGCCAAGACTTGGGCCTTGCCGGCCATGCTCGCCCTGGTCGCGCTCGCGCTGCCCGCTCGCACGCTCGCGCAAGTGCCTACCTTCAACACCGTCGCCATGACTTCCACGGGCAGCCAGCCTTGGGAGCCGCCCCGGCCGGCAGCGGTCGGTGACTTCAACGGTGATGGCAAGATGGACGCCGTCATCGTGGACGGATCCGCTGCCGCACGTTTCATGAAAGGCAACGGCAACGGCTCGTTCTCCAGATTCGACATCGGCGCTGTGGCGATGACCACGAGCAACATGGTCAACTTGCCCGCCAATCTCGCCCCCTATATGCCCAAGGGCATCGACGGTTACGTCCTGAACAAGGCCGCCGAGGTGAATGGAGACGGCCGGCTCGATGTCATCTGTGTAACGACCGTGCATATCAATTGGGGTCCCTACAGCCTGGTCACCGTGCTGTCCAACACCGGCAACGATGCCGGCGGCGTGCCCCAGTTCTCCACCACGAACTATTTCCTCGGGTTCTATGATGTTCGCTCCCTGACGGCCGGCGATCTGAATGGCGACGGCAAGCCGGACTTCATCGTCGGCAGCGCCTACGGCGGCCTCTACATATATCTGAACAGCGGCAATGGCAGCTTCGCCGTGAGCCAGGTGACGACCCTTATGCCGAATGTTGGCGGCGCGACCGGCCCAGGCGTCATCACGGACGTGAACGGCGACGGCAAGGCCGACTTCGTTGTGACCAGCGGTCAGGCCAGCGCGACCGATGTCTTCCTGGGCAACGGCGACGGCACGCTGCAGGCGGCGACGATCGTCTCCCCGGCCGCATCCAGCATTGCGGTCGCTGATCTGAACAACGACGGGAAGCCGGATCTCATTGAAGGATTCGACGGGTCGGTTTCGGTCTTGCTCAACAATGGCAACGGAACCTTTGGCAGCCCAACCTCATATGCCACCGGGGCGAGCGGCTGGGCTTCGGGCCTTTTTGTTTCCGACGTCAACGGTGACGGAAAGTTGGATGTGGCCGTGAGCATCTACAATGCCGGCAAGGTCGCGATCCTGACCGGAAACGGGGACGGGTCATTAGGCGCGCCCAATTTGTATAGCGGGGTTCCAAACGCCATGGATGTGACCCTGGCCGATTTCACGGGCGACGGTAAGCCCGAGATCGCCTCGGTCAGCGCCAACGGTTACGGCGGTCAGAACTTCGCGGTCATGACGAACACCACGGTATTTGCCCCGCCGCTTCCGATCCAGACCCTCACCATCCTCGGTGGCTCCGGCAACCCCGGCGAGATCGCCGCCAACGTCGAATACTACAACCCCGTCACCGGCAACTGGCAGCCGGCCTACCTGACCGGCTGGCATCCGTGGAGCTTCGTCGCCGGCACCAACAGCTGGATCAATTACAAGCTGAACACCGCGTCCGATCCTGGCGCCGGTCCCACCACCAACCAGACCCTCTGGTATCAATATCGCGTGCGGTTCACCGTCCCGGCGGATGCCATCGAACCCAAGATGACGTTCTCGCTGAAGGCTGACAACTTCGCCCAGGTCGCCATCAACGGCGTGACCGCGGGCGGCTCCACCCAATACATCAACAACACCTACGTGAACAACGTGGTGGTCGGCGCAGCCGATCAGGTGAACGTCGATGCGGCTTTCTCCCAGAATGTGCACCCGGGCGAGAACACCATCACCCTCAACATCGGCGACTATGGCGGTCTTAACGGGTTCAATTTCCGGATCGACCTGACCATGAAGGCCAGCCAGCCGCCGGAAATCGTTCCGCCCGAGCCCGCCGACACCACGCCGCCCGTCATTCTCGTGCCCGGTGACATCACCGCCGAGGCCACCAGCTCCGCCGGCGCCGCCGTGAGCTTCCTCGTTTCTGCCAGCGACGATGTCGATGGCAGCGTGCCCGTGCTCGCTGATCCGGCCTCAGGCAGCACCTTCCCGCTCGGCACCACGATCGTGGACGTCGGCGCTTCCGATGCCGCCGGCAACATCGCCACGGCCTCGTTCAACGTGACGGTACAGGATACCATTGCTCCGGTGCTCACCGTGCCGGCCAATGTTGCCGCCGAGGCCACCAGCGCCGCCGGCGCCGCCGTCTCCTATCCGGAGGCCACCGCCACCGACGCGGTCGGCGTGACTTCGATCACTTACAGCGCCGCCAGCGGCAGCACGTTCGCCCTCGGCACCAGCACCGTCGCGGTCAGCGCCAGCGACGCGGCGGGCAACACGAGCAGCGGCTCGTTCACGGTCACCGTGAAGGATACGATCGCCCCGGTCCTCACCGTGCCGGCCAACATCACGGCCGAGGCCACCAGCGCGGCCGGCGCCGCCGTCACGTATCCGGCCGCCACCGCCACCGATGCGGTCGGCGTGACCGCGATCACCTACAGCACCGCCAGCGGCAGCACCTTCGCCCTCGGTACCACCACCATCACGGTCAGCGCCAGCGACGCGGCGGGCAACACCAGCACCGGTTCGTTCACCGTCACGGTCGTGGACACCACCGCGCCCGTCATCACGAGCCTGGGCACCAATGCTCCGACGCTCTGGCCGCCCAACCACAAGATGGTGGCTATCACGGTCGGTGCCGCGGCGAGTGACCTGGTCGGCGTGTCCTCGCTCAAGATCGTCAGGGTCACCAGCAGCGAGCCGGACAACGGCCTTGGCGACGGCGATACCGCCGGTGATATCGAAGTCACTGGTGATCTGACCTTGAAGCTCCGCGCCGAGCGCAGCGGCTCGGGCAATGGCCGCATCTACACGATCACGGTCGAGGCTCGCGACGCCGCCGGCAACACGACCACGAGGACCTGCACGGTCTCGGTGCCGAAGAGTCAGGGGAAAAACTGATCTCCGGATCGGATTCTCACTCCATCAGAGCCCGCCGTCATGGCGGGCTCTTTTTTTTCGCACATGCGCGACATCGCATGCAATAGGCCCACGAACGAGAAGACGAGGGACGCTTACATCAAGCGCCGGTATGGTCGCTTTTCGCGGCAGCGTTCCGGCGGTCGGCGAGCTTCTTGAGCAGGGTAGCAGCTCCAAGGGCGCCCAGAAACAGGTAGCTGGGCGCGCCACCGCCACCACCGCCGGAACCGGTGCTGCTTCCGCCGCCCGAGCCGGTCGAACCGGTTGGCGGCGTGGTGGTGGTGCCTGGAGGGGTGGAGATCGAACCGCCGGCTCCCATGATGCCGAGCGCTTCACGTCCGCCGAAGCGGCTGCTGAAGGCAGGAAGGATGTAGTCCATGTCGCCGGCGCTGACGCCGAACCAGGCGAGGAGGTCGCGGGCATACTCGTCCACCGCCACGCCGGGAATGAGCCGGCCCTGTCCGGTGTCGATCTCGGCGAGCCGCGTCAAGTCGGGGTAGTAGCCCTGCTCGCGGTTGCCGAGGACGTTGCCGCCGCGCACGGCGCCCCCGAGCACGAGGTGGTTGCCGCCCCAGGCATGGTCGGAGCCGTTGCCGTTGGAGGTGAGCGTGCGGCCGAAGTCGGAGGCGGTGAAAAGGGTGACGTTGTTCTGCAGGTTGAATTCGCCGAGAACCGTCCAGAAATAGCTCAGAGCCTGGCTGACGGTGCGCAGCATGTTGACCTGGTTGTTGAGCACCTCGTCGTGATGGTCCCAGCCGCCGAGCTGCACGAAGAAGATCTGGCGGCGTGCGCCGAGCCGTCCGGCAGAGGCGGCGGTGCGGGCGATCATGCCGAGGCTGGCGGCGAGGGAGTTGCCCGAGGGCGGCTGCGTGCCGAGGGCGGTGCCGCTGAGCGCGGCGTTGAACTCGTAATAGGAATCCACCGCGTCGCGGGTGGAGCCGGCGAAGGTCTGCTCGAAGAGGCTGCGGTATTGGGCGTCGAGCATGCTGTCGGCCGCGCTGGTGCGGACGGCCGGGAGGTTGTTGCGCGCGGTGGGATCGTAGCCGCTGAGCGCGGTGGCCCCCGAGGAGCTGACGGTGTACGTGAACGCCTGCCGGCCGGTGAGGAAGACGTTCTGGCCGGAAAGCGAGATGTTCATCGAGACCAGGCTCGGGGCGTTGAGCGAGCGGATGATGTCGGCGGCGCGTCCGCCCCAGCCGACGGCGGTGCGCGAGTCGGGCATGCAGGTTTGCCACTGCTTGATCTGGTCGGCGTGGGAGTAGAGCGAGAGCGGGCGGTAGCGGCTGGCCTTGTAGTCGGCGAGGGTGGTGGGGCGGACGAGGGAGCCGACGTTGGAGACGAACGCGAGGCGGCCTCCCGTGAAAAGGTCGCGGACCTCGGGCATGGAGGGATGGATGCCGAGGGTGCGGCCGCCGAGATTGGCGGGGGAGATCTCGAGCAACGTGTCGCGGGCGAGCGCGAGATTGCTGCGGGCGGCGGCGTAGGCCGCATACTCGGCCGCGGTGGTCGGCACGAGCATGTTGAACGAGTCGTTGCCGCCGGCGAGGAAGAGGCAGACGAGGGCCTTGTAGTCGCCACCGGCGGGAGCGGTCTGCGCGGCAAGCGAGTTGGCCAGCCGCAGGCTGAGCAGGGTGGAGAAAAGTGCGGTGGTGCCGACGCCGGCGCAACTGGCCTGGCCGATGAACTGGCGGCGCGTGAGGTCTGAGGCGGGGGCGGACACGGCGGGCGGGGTTTACTTGAGGACCGCGTAGTCGGGCGACAGGGCGGTGAGGTAGAGGGCGAGCCGGGCGCGCGTCTGGTTGAGGTTGCTGCCCGAGGGCACCATCGCGGAGGTGACGCCGTTGACAGCCTGAAGGATGGCGGTGCGGGTCTCGGCGCTCATGGTGCCGTGGGTGAGGAGCAGATCGACGTTGTCGAGCAGGGCGGCTGGCGTGGCGGCGAGATTCTCCTGTTCGATGAGATCGAGACGGATGTTGTTCACGCCCGACTGGAGGAGCGTGTTGATGGTATTGGGCAGGGTGACCGCGAAGACGGAGTTGAGAATCTGGAACTCGGGTCCGACGAGGCCGGCGTCGCCGATGGGGCCGGGCGGCTCGTAATCAGGCGAGTAGAAGTTGAAAACCGACGGTGAACTGAGGGGGTAGTGGCCGAGGGTGTTTTGGGTGATGGTGCCGCCAAAGTTGTAGGGCAGCGTGCCCGTCGGCACCGTGAAGCGGAAGGCGCGGAGCAGATGTGTGATGCGGAGGAAGGGTTCGCGCAGTTTGCCGTGCTCGGGATCGGCGAGGTAGGCCGGGTCGCGCGCCTCCGGGTCGAGCAGGATGGCGCGGACCACGGCGAGAAGATCGCCGCGAACGCCGGCGCCGTTGTCCACAAACGCAGCGGCGACGCGGCCGACATAGCCCCGGCTGGGGTTGGAAGTGACCAGGCGCTGGATGAGCAACCGGGAAATGAACGGGGCGGTGCTGGGATGCTCGACGAGATTGTCGATGGCATCCTGCACATCCTGCAAACCGGTCTGCCCGGCGGGGAGGTTGACCTTGCGGGCACCGGGGTAGGAGAGCAGGCGCTTGGCGCCGGTGTCGTGCTGAAGCTCCCACAGGCGCATCGGCGCGGTGTAGTTGGCCGGATCACGGGGAAAATCCTGCCGGCCCGTGCCGGAACCGGTCGTGCCGGGGCCTTCGTCGGTGAAGCCGGTGAAGACGCGCGCGAATTCGGTGATGTCGTCGTTGGTGTAGGTCTCGAGCGGCCGGCCGGCCGCATCGGTGACGTATTCGCCGTCGGGGGTGAGGTGGTAGAGCCCGATGGAGAAGAGCTGCATGACCTCGCGTGCGTAGTTTTCGTCGGGCCGGGTGCCGGTCGTGGGGTTGGCCTTGCGGTTTTTATAGTGGCTGAGGTAGCGCCCCATCATCGGGTGGCGCGTGACGTCCAGGAGCAGGGTGCGGAAGCTGCCGAGGGCGTTGCGGGTGAGCATGTCGTAGTAACTGCTGGAGCCGTCCTGGCCGTTGGTGACGTTGGAATCTACGTCGGAGATCACCATGATCTGGCTGAGGGCGTAGGCGACGCGCTGACGGAGCTGGTCGGCGCCGGCCAGCATGACCTGGTTGCGGGCGCGGCGGTTGGTGCCGCTGTCGCTGGTGGTGATCTGGCCGGCAGCGCGGGCGGACTCGAGCAGCGTGACGGCCGAGGTGGCCGGCTTGGCGGCTTCGCGGGTGATCCAGGCATTGTAATCGTAGCCGAGCGCGCGCAGTTCGGCGATGGCGTCAGGGGTGGGACCGAATGTGGCCTGGGCGAGGAACCGGCTGGCGAGGTGATCAGGAGTCAGGTTGCTGCTGGGCACGACCGGAGCACCCTGGACCCATGCCGGCAGGAGACACGCGCAAAGCAGCGCTCGCACAAAAGGTGCGGGGAGACTGGCCACACGGGCATTGAGCCCGCATTGCGAAGTATCGCAAGCGCGTGAATGCCAAGTTCAGGTAAAAGCCGCACGGCGCACGCGGTGGATGGCGGTGCGGGTTCAGGCAACAAGCATCCCTGTTCCGCAGCGTAAATCAGTGCCGACTCAGAACTTGAAGCTGGCGCTGACCTCGAGGACGGCGGAGACGATGGCGTAGGCGATCAGGCCCACGAAGGAGAAGGCGAAGAGCAACACGATGGTGGAGATGACATTGGTCAAGGCGTGGAGCCGCCGGGTGTGGCGGGCGGCGTAGTTGCGCGAGATGTCGCGGAGGCAGGGCGCGAGCTTGCCGGTACTCTCGCCGACGGCGAGACGGTCGAGGAGCAGGTCGGGGAAGAAGCCGGTCTGGCCGAGCGCGGCCGAGAGGCTCGCGCCCTCGAGCACGCGGTCGGTGGCGTTGTGCAGCTCGGCCTGCAACGTGCGGTTGGCGACGGTGCGCTCAGTAAGGCGCAGGGCCTCGACGGTCGGGATGCCGTTTTCCAGCAGCACGGCGAGAACCTGCGTGAAATTGAGCAGCGTGGTTTCGAGAACGAAACCGCGCACAAAAAACGCCTTCACGAGCCATGCGTCGGTGACGCGCCGGCCGGCCTCGGTCGTCCGCCAACGCCAGAACGCGATGAGCGCGAACGCGATCAGCGGTACCACCAGGACGCCGTAACGCACCATGAACTGGGCGCCGCCGACCACGAGCTGGGTGGTGAGCGGGAGCTTGCCC
Organism: Verrucomicrobiota bacterium; assembly: GCA_049322455.1. Taxonomy (GTDB): domain Bacteria; phylum Verrucomicrobiota; class Verrucomicrobiia; order Opitutales; family Opitutaceae; genus Lacunisphaera. The sequence continues at coordinate 379,181 of JBMOQY010000045.1, forward strand.
CCCAGCGAGGCGAGCAGGCCTTGCAGGCGCGGCAGCAGGAAAAACACGAAGAACAGGATGACGCCGAAGGCCAGCACGCAGACGAAAACCGGATAGACCATCGCGGTGGCGAGGCGCTGTCGCATCTCCTTCTGCTGCGTGAAATGGTCGATGAGCCGCTGGAGCACCTCGGTGAGGTTGCCGGTGGCCTCGGCGGCGCGGACGAGCGACACGGTCTGCCGGTCGAAGACAGCGGGGATCTGCTCCATCGCCTGCGAAAGGGTGAGGCCGCCGCTCAGGCGTTCCCACAGGGCGGAGCTGAGCAGGCGGAGGTTCTTCTCCTTCAGGCGGGCGCTGAGCAGACGCACGGCCTCGCCCGCCGACAGACCGCCGGCGGTGAGCTCGTGCAGCGCCTCCAGAAACGGCAGATGCTCGCGCCGGGAGAGGGTGGACAGATCCGTGCCGCCCGAGACGGTCTCTGCGCGACCCGGGCGGGCTCCGGCTGCATCCTCAATCTTCACCGGCTTGAGCCCGCGGGCGGCCAGCTGGCGCAGCGCGTCACGCCGGTTGGGTGCATCCAGGCTGGCCTCGACCAACTGGCCGGCGGAATCGCAGGCGGTGTAACGGAAGCTGGGCATGCCGCTCAGTGGTCCGAGACCGTGATGACGCGGAGCACCTCGTCCATGGTCGTGAGACCGGAGCGGACCTTCTGCCAGCCGGACTGCTGGAGGGTGCGCATGCCGTGCTCGCGGGCGCATTTGGCGAGCGTCCGGGTGGATTCGCGCCGGATGACCAGGTCGTGTAGCTCGGAACCGGGTTCGAGAATCTCGAAGAGACCGATGCGTCCGCGGTAGCCGCTCTGACGACAGCGGTCGCAGCCGACCGGGGCCATGAGCTGGGTGATACCGTCGGCCTCGGCATGGTCGAGACCGAGGATGGAGAGAGAGTCGCGCAGCTTGACCGGATCGGCCGGCGAGGGCCGGGCGCAGTGCTCGCAGAGGCGGCGTACGAGGCGCTGGGCGATCACCAGCTCGACGGCCGAGGTGATGAGGAAGGGCTCGATGCCCATGTCGATCAGGCGGGTGATGGCGCCGGGCGCGTCGTTGGTGTGGAGGGTCGAGAAAACCAGGTGGCCGGTGAGCGAGGCGCGAATGGCGATGTCGGCCGTCTCCCGGTCGCGCACCTCGCCGACCATGATGACATCCGGATCCTGGCGCAGGATGTGGCGCAGGGCGCTGGCGAAGGTGAGGTTGATCTCGGGGCGCACCTGGATCTGGTTGGCGCCGGGCACCTCGTATTCGATGGGATCCTCGACGGTGACGATGCGCAGGTCGGTGGAGTTGATCTCGCGGAGAAACGCGTTGAGCGAGGTGGACTTGCCGGAACCGGTGGGGCCGGTGACAAGGATGATGCCGTGCGGGAAGCCGAGCACGCGGCGGACGGCGGCCTGCTCGCCGGCGTCCATGCCAAGACGGTCCATGGTGTAGGCCTCGCGACGGAGGTTGAGGAGGCGCAGGCTGACGCTCTCGGCGTAGATGGTGGGGATGGTGGAGACGCGGATGTCGAGGGTGTTGCCGTTGGCCTTGAAGTTGATGCGGCCGTCCTGCGGCAGGCGCTTTTCGGAGATGTTGAGGCGCGCCATGATCTTGAGGCGCGAGATGATGGCGTCCTGGTAGCGGATGAGGTTTTCAGGCAGCGGGACGGGCACCAACAGGCCGTCCACGCGGTAACGGATGCGGAGCTGGCCCTCCTGCGGCTCGAAATGGATGTCGGTGGCGCTGTCCTCGATGGCCTGTGAAATCACCTCGGTGACGAAGCGCACGACCGCGGCCTCCTCGTCGGCTTCGTTGTCGGAGGCGGCCGCACTGGCGGCGAGTTCCGGCAGATCGTCGTCGTTTTCCAGGCTGCCGGCGCCGACGCCGTAGCACTCGACGATGAGCTGGGTGATGCGATCGGTCGGGGCGAGCACCCAGCGTAGCGGACGAGGGGTGAAGGTGGCGAGCCAGTCGGTGACAACGTCGTCCGCCGGCCAGGTCGTGGCGAGGACCAGGGCGCCGTTGCTTTCCACGGATTGGATGGGCACCACGAGGAAGTCGCGGGCGAGGCGCGCCGGAAGCAGCGCCACGCCATCGGGATCGGCCTTCAGTTCGCGCACCACGGGCAGGCCGGTGGCGGCCGCAAGTTCGCGGAGTGCGGCCTGCTCGTCCACACCCAAGGCGGTGGCGAGGGCGGCGAGACGGTGGTCGCGGGCTGATTCTGCGAGCGTCCGGAGCTGGTCCTCCTTGAGCCGCGACCGCAGCGCGGCGGGCAGTGCATCTGAATCAGTGGTCATGGCGCTCACTTCTTCTTCGGAGCGATACCAAGCGCCTCCTTGACCTTCTCACGTTGTTTTCGCGGAAACTGTTCGACCTGCTGGAGCGCGGCGGCGTTGTCCGCCGGAGTGTTGGTGAGCACAGTGGGGCGGAGGAAGAAGACGAGATCCGTGCGGGTGTCCTCGCGGGAACGTGCGCCGAGCAGGTCGCCGATGATGGGAATGGGGCCGAGGCGGCTCGTGCTGCGGGACTTCGAGGTGCGCTGCAGGCCACCCAGCACAATGATTTCGCCGCTGCGGACGCTGACGAAGGACTCAGTCTCGCGGTTGCCGATGCGGGGCTGGGGATTCCCGTCGATCGTGATTTCGCCGAGGATATCATCCACCTTCTGCTTGATCTCGAGTTGCACGGAGCCATCGGTGCCGATGAGAGGTTTGACGATCAGTTCGATACCGATCTTCTGCGGTTGGACCGTGCTGCGGTAGCCGCCAAGACCGGAAGTGGTGCCGGTGCTGTCGTTGAGGTAGCTGCTGATGACGGGGCGAGACTCACCGACAAAGATTTTACCCTCCTTGTTGTGCGTGGTGATGATATTGGGCTGGGAGAGGATGGTGGCGTTGGTCTTGCGCGGGGTGGTGGCGAGGTTCACCACGGCGGCGAGATCGTAGGGACCGGCTCCGACCACGCCGGGGGTGGTGACGACCACGTCGGAGATGCTCATGCCAGGAAGCGAAGCAGAGCCGCCGACGAGCTTGTCGCCCTCGATGATCAACCCGAGTTCGCTGATACCCGATGTGGCGTTGTCTCCCAGCGTGACCTCGGCGATGACGACTTCGATGCGCACCTGGGCGAGGAGCACGTCGAGCTTGGTGACGAGTTCATTGATCAGACGCACGTCGTCCACGGTGCCGGAGATGACTATCGAGTTGCTGCGTTCCTCGGGCAGGATCGTGAGCATCGAACTGAACTGGTTGGAGGCTTCGGCACCGAGACCGAGGGAGTTGAGCAGGGGTGCGACATTTACGGTGGGAGGAGGCGGTGCCACGGTAGGTTGACCCTGCTGGGCGGGGACCGGAGTGACGGGCGCGTTTGCGAGGGAGCCGGTCTGGCCATAGGGGCGGGCACTTTCGGCTCCGAGAGTCTTGGCGGCGTTGTTCTGCCCGGTGACGAGCTGGGTGAGGATGCTAGCGACTTTCGTGGCCTCGGCGTGCTTCAGGTAGATGACTTCGTTGCGGGTATTGGGGTCGGATTTGACGTCGAGCTTGGCGATCAACTCGTCGAAGAAGTCGTGCTGGCGCGGGTCGGAGACGAGGATGACCTGGTTGGTGCGGTCATCGGAGTTGAAGGTGGTGGCGGTGCCGATCTGGTTCTGGAGCGGGCCGCTGAAGAGGGTGCGGATCTTGTTCACGACGTCGCTCGCCTTGGCGAAGTGGAGGGGGTAAAACTTCGGCTGGAGCCCGGAAAGGACCGGGCGGTCGAGCTTGGCGACGAGAGTTTCGATGCGCTGGAGGGTGGTGAGGGAATCGGTGACCAGCGCGGCGTTGGCTTTCTCGAAGATGACCGGCGGACTGCCGGCGGCGGGATTGAGCAGAGGTGAGATCTGCGGAATGAGTTCTCCGACGCGTAGGAAATCCAATTGGAAGATCTTGCTGGCGATCCGACCGCTGGGCGGGAGCTGGAGGGTGGAGCCGTCGATCAGCTCGGGGGCCTCGGACTTGGCGGTGGCCAGCGGGGTGACTTTCAGGAATTTGTCGTCCAGCGGGCTGATGGCCACGCCGTTGAGGGCGAGCACGGTTTCCAGGGCCCGGATGGCCTCCTCGCGGGTGACGCCGCCCTTGAGGGTCAGGGTGATGGTGGCGGTGGGCAGCGCCTGGGGGCGCAGGACGGTCTTGCCGGTCCAGCGTTCGATCAGGGCCAGCACCTGGTCGATGCTCTCGTCACGCAGCAGCAGCGGTCCGATCTGGTCGGTGGCCGCGAGCGGACGGGACTCGCCAGGGGCGGCGCTTTGCGCCGGCAGACGGTGGGAAAGGGCAAGCGTAGTCGATAACAGGATCGCCACACATGCCAGACGGGGAAGGGGGGTGTTGGTCATTCCAAAATGGGTCTGAACGCATGGCCCGTGCGTCCGTCACCTATGAAGCCGGTTCGGCAGCCCTTGGCAAGCGGGGCATTGCAGAATTCCTGTCCGGCTGTGCTTTCCCGCCCGGTCCGGTTCCGCCTAACAGGACAAACGCGGAACTGGCGGGAGGGTGGCGCAAAGGGTGAGCAAAGTGTGGGATGGGAGCGTGGATTTCCAGCTACGAGCCCTCCGTCATGGAACATCCGTTGACCCCGAGGGAGTGCTCACGCGGGCAATTTTCGGCATGGCATTCGAGGCTTTAAAGCCCAGTAGGCACGAGCAAACTGCGGCAATGGCTCTAATTCACTTCACGAGTTCAGCCACTGCGGTCGCGAACATTTTATTGCATGGGTTCGCTTATGTCGCCCGCCCTATCCCATGAATGATGCACAGCGCCAGCAGATCGATACTGCGCACATCCAAAAGTATCCGGACTCGTGCCCCGGGTCCACGATTGAAATGCTCCTCAAGCTAAACGGTGCGGCGATGCCGGATCTATATCGGTATCAGAACGAAGATCCGGGAGGTGCGCTCGGTGTCGGCAAATACGTGGATCAATCGCTGGAGGGAGGCTGGCGCTTGAGGCGCATTGTGCCCCCAGCGGATTGGGCGTTTCCCCTGAATGAAATCAAGGCCAAAGTGGCGGCCGACGAGGTGGTCGCTGTCTTTGAGAACCCCAAAGTCGGGAAAGCGCACGGATGGCTCGTGGACGAAATTCGCATGGAAGCGGCTGGTGAGAAGGAGGTGGTTCTTCGATCGAAATACTCTGAAGATGGCAGTGGGAGCGGTAAGGTCACTGCTCTGAAAACCAGCAAGGTAGCTGATCTGTGTAATCATCGGTGGTCAGATCCGATCTTCCTCGAGAAACCATAGCTGCGAATTTCGACCCTGCGGCTTTCTCGTGTGATCAACACGCGATACGCTGATTCTGGATATGCCGGTGAACCCGAGAAATCGCAGTCCCCGGATGTTCGCAGAGCACTATCTGGCTTGAGAGATGAGAATGTCCGTAGAAACTTCTGGTTCACGGATCCGCACCCAAGTGCAGTGCGAAGTCCATGCCTTACTAATTCTCGCAGAACCCGAACGATCTCCGCAGGCCAATAGGATGTGCAATCGCTACACGTTGATAGATCCGGAAAGCGCGTTCGGCAAAATCGCGCAAATTCTTAGCGTGCCGCTGAACAAACCTCAATGGGTCACCAAGCGCTATAATCTCGGGCTCATGCAGATTGCTCCAGTCATATTGAATCGTGGCGCCGAGGCCGAGATTCTGCCGATGCAGTTTGGGAATGCGATCCAGGGTGTTGGGAAGGTCGTTGGCAATGCCAGGTCTGAGACGATCCTCGAAAAGCGCACGTTCAAGAAGCAGTTGGCATCACACCGATGTCTGGTTCCGACGACTGGATTCATCGACTGGGAGACAGACGAACAGGGAAGAAAGTGGCCGCACATGTTCACCATGGCGCACGGACAGCCCTATGCGATGGCGGCAATCTGGAATGCGGGCAGTCCTGAGCATCAGGTCCCACCGCATTTCTACATCGTGACTGTGGCTCCGAACGAATTGGTCGGAAGGTATCACGACCGCATGCCACTGATTCTCCCTGAAAGCAGGCTAGCACGGTGGCTTGACCCGACGCCGATGGAGCAGCCAGAGTTCATGAAGTTTGCCCAAAGTTACCCTGCGGTCGAGATGCAGGAGCGAGAGATTTCCGACTTCGCGAACAACGTAAAGCACGAGGGACCCGAATGCCTCGCGCCGGCAAACCCCAGGCCCAACCAACTGGGGTTGGGTTTCTAGCTGAGGGTCGTTCCAACCAGCAAATAGCTAACGCGCTGAAAGCCGTGCGTCGGAAGGGTTTGGCGTAAGCTGAGTCATTCAGGGCATAAGCAACCTTGACCACTACTGGTCAAATGACCAGTAGTGTCTGCATGAGCACCAAATTAACCGAAGCCCAGGAGTCCATCCTCGCTTTCATGGTGCGCCACCAGACCGAGAAAAATCGGCCGCCGTCTCTTCGGGAAATCGCCGAGGAGTTTGGCTATGCGAGCATGAACGGGGCACGCGACCATGTGCTTGCTCTGGTCCGCAAAGGCTATGTCGCAGATACAGGCGATGGACGTTCTTGGGCGGCGAAAGCGAAAGAGGTTCAGGATCACTTCTTTTCTGTGCCGGTGTTCGGCACGATCCCTGCCGGCTTGCCTGCCGACAATGGCGCCGACGCCGACGAAACCATCCGCATCGATCCCAAGACGTTTGGTCTCCGTTCGGCCAAGGGTCTCTACGCACTCCATGTGCGTGGCGATTCGATGATCCACGCCCAGATCGCCAATGGCGACATCGCTTTGCTTCGGCAGGGGCCGGCCGAGCCTGGTCAGATCGTGGCGGCGCTGATCGACGGACAAAGCACCTTGAAGCGTGTCGTTCGTGATGGCCGCCGCACGTTTCTGCGCGCGGAGAATCCGCGTTACCGCGACCTCATTCCCTCCGAGAACCTCATTATCCAGGGCGTTCTCGTTGGGGTGGTCGGACGCGGAGAACGATGAGAGCCCCATCCCTGATTTCCCATGGCTACCGGGTCCGACAAGGTCGTTGCTTTGCGCCGTCTGCTCGACGAGCGCCATCCGACCGCACAGCCGAAGTCACCCCGGTTCATCCCCACGGGTGTCCCGGCGCTTGATGAAATCCTGGGTGACGGGCTGCGCACAGGAGTGCTGATCGAGTTGGTCTCCGAAGCTGCGAGCACGGGAAACCAAACGGCATTGGGGAGCCTGATCTTGGCCACACGCCTCGCGCGTCAGCGAGTTGCAGTGATCGATGCCGCGAGTGCTTTCGACATTGAGGGCTTTGACGCTGATGCTGTCGCGCATGTGGTCTGGGTGCGATGCTCGACCCTCAGTGAGTGTTGGCGGGCGGCCGATCTCGTCGCACGTGATCCCAATTATGCCGTGACGGTGATCGACGTTCGCGGCCAGCCTCTGCGCGCACTGATGCGGACTCGTGATTCGACCTGGACAAGACTCCAGCGGGCGGCTGAGCAGGCGGAAACAGCGGTATTGATTCAGTCGGACTCGGCCATCGTGCCCAATGCTGCTTTCCGGTTCACGTTCAGCATGCCGCTGAAACCGGAAACGCTCACTGCTCCACGCAGGGAAGTGATACGCCTGCTCGCGCCGGGGCTGCAACGTCGCCGAACCCGGCCACTGGAGGTGACAGCCTGATGTTCGCGGTCATTGAGATACCAGACTTTCCGCTGCAAGCATTGCTACGGATGCGTCCTCATCTACGGAGCGAGCCGGTGGGTATTTTGCGTGGAGAGGGCCGTCGAGCCGTTGTCGCGCACGTCAATCAGCACGCCGGCGTTATCCGGCCGGGCACGTCGGCCGCACGGGCGCTGGCCGAATGTCACGGACTGCAACTGCTGTCGCCGTCACCCGATGCCGAACGCGAGGCAGCGGCACTCCTGCTAACGGCTGCCTGGACCTTGTCTCCGCGTGTTGAGCCAACGGCGCCGGGGCGCTGTATGGTTGATCTGAGCGGAGCCGACCTGTCACAGCTCGCGGTGAACCTGAGTAAACTCCGATCAGGACTCGTGCAACACGACCTGAACGCTCGCATCGGTGCAGGCCCGACTGCACTTGTGGCCCGCTATGCCTCACATGTCGCCAACCCGATTCTGGTGGTGGACGACCCCGGGGGATTCTTGGCCGAACTGCCGGTGCAGATGCTGGACCTCGCACCGGATGAGGAGCGACTTTTTTCCGATCTCGGGCTGAAGACACTCGGCTCGATTACCGCATTCCCGAGATCGGCCCTTGCCGGGCGACTGGGCAGTCGTGGCGATGAACTCTGGTCCCGTGCAGCGGGCGAATGGATCGCTCCGATCCAGGCGGTGCCGTTTCCGGTGCGACACATCGCCACGATGGAACTCGAGGACCCGGTCGAAACATTGGAGCCGCTCCTCTTCACCCTGCGACGATTCTGTGAGCGACTCGCATCCGAGGTCGGCCAGTTTGGCGGCGGCACCAATCGCCTGTCGCTTGTGCTGGCCCTCGGCACTGATGCCGCCCATCGGCGCGATTTCGATCTGCCCGAGCCCACCGCCAACGCAGAAGTGCTCTTTGCGGTTCTTGAGAACCACCTGTCCGCTCTCCAGACCGACGCGGCCATTGTTGGCGTGAGCCTTGAAGCTTTTCCTGCACGGCGCTTGGAACAACAGGAAGGGTTGCTCGACACCGGTCTTAAGGATGCGCCGATGTTCTATGCCACCCTTGGTCGCCTGGCCGCGGTTGTGGGCGTGGAGCAAGTGGGCACCCCCCGCCGCGGCAACAGTCACCGCTCCGATGACGTGATGCTTGATCCCCCTCAAGCGATGATCCCCGAGCGTCGGGCTCCGGATGCACCCGAGCAGCATGGACCGCTTCTTTGGCGACTTCGCCCTCCGGTCGTTGCGACCGTGGAATTGACGGACGCGCAGCCCACCTTCCTCAACTCCACCATCGCGAGCGGAGCGGTGACCGTGTGCCGCAGGCCGTTCCGCGCCAATGGCGAATGGTGGTCTGCCGAAACATGGGCTCGTGAGGAGTGGGACGTGCAGGTGGGGACCGGTCTCTACCGATTGCTGCATACCCCCCGGGGGTGGTTCCTCGACGGACTCTATGACTGATGCCCTACGTCGAACTCCATGCGAAATCGGCGTTCAGCTTCCTGCGCGGCGCCTCGTCGCCGGAGGACGTGGCGAAGGCGTGCGCACAGCATGGCGTCGGGGCATTTGCGCTGACTGAGCGCAATGGCGTTTATTCGGCGGTTCGGGCGCATCTTGCCGCGAAGGAGAGTGGACTGCGGCACATCGTCGGCGCCGAAGTGGCGCTTGATGATGGCAGTGCCGTGCCGCTGCTTGCGGCGAATCAGGCCGGCTACCGCAACCTCTGTCGGATGCTTACGACAGCCAAGCTACGCAGTCCGAAAGGAGAAGGCGCGGTCACTTGGGATGAACTGGCATCGCACAGTGATGGCTTGTTTGCACTCACGGGCGACGAGGAGGGGCCGCTACGACGCGCATGGAGTCGCGGTGACACTGCCGGGATGCAAACCGCGATCCGACGACTCATTGGCGCATTTCCGGGGCGACTCTATGTTGAGCTGCAACGCCATCGCGTGCGGGACGAGGACATCGAGGAGCGCACCCTCGTTGACCTCGCGCGGCACCATCGGCTGTCAATTCTCGCGACCAACGGGGTTCTCTACGCCCAGCGGGATCAGCGACGGGTAGCAGATGCCTTTACCTGTCTTCGCCACAAGCAGACGGTCGATACCGCAGGCCGGCTCTTGGAACTGAATGCAGAGCGTGCAGTGAAGTCCCCCGCGATGATGGAGGCACTCTTTGCCGATCTTCCCGAGGCGATCCGCAACACCGAATCACTTGCTGAGCAATTGTCGTTCAGTCTGGAGAACCTCGGGTATCGTTTCCCGGACTACCCGGTTCCCGTCGGCGAGAGCATGGACAGCTACCTGAGGAAGATGACGTATTTTGGCGCGAGTCAGCGATACGGCTTCGTTTCGGGTGAGGTGCGGCGACAGATCGAGAAGGAACTCACGATCATCGCGAAGCTCGGCTTCGCCGGATATTTTCTTGTCGTCTGGGACATCTGCAATTTCTGCCGGGAGCAGGGCATACTTTGCCAAGGCCGTGGATCAGCCGCGAACTCGGTCGTCTGCTATTCGCTCGGCATCACTGCAGTTGATCCCATCCGCCAAAAGCTGCTCTTCGAGCGATTTTTGTCTGAGGGCCGCGTCGGGTGGCCGGACATCGACATCGACCTTCCTAGCCGCGACCAGCGGGAGCGAGTCATCCAGAAGGTGTTCCGACGCTATCCCGGCCGGTCGGCAATGACGGCTAACGTAATCTGCTATCGCGGTCGCAGCACCATGCGTGAAATGGGCAAGGTGCTCGGGTTCACGGACGACGTGCTCGACCGTTTCACGAGCCTTTTTGCGGGGGGCGACTACCAGCACACGTTGGAGTTTCGGGAGCAGCTCAAGATGGCCGGCATCACCGATGCCCACCCCCGGGTGGGGGTGTTGGCGGACCTCGTGCAACGCACTGTGGGGTTGCCCCGCCACCTCGGACAGCATTCGGGCGGCGTTGTCCTGTGCGCGGGTCGGCTTGACGATGTTGTGCCGATGGAAAACGCGTCCATGCCCGGGCGCTTTGTCATCGAGTGGGACAAGACTGATTGCGAGGATGTCGGTATCGTCAAAGTGGATCTCCTTGGGCTTGGCATGATGGCGGCCGTGGAGTCTGCCTTGCAGATCTGCCAGCAGCGAGGCGCCCCGGTTGACTTGGCCCGCATCCCGAAGGACGACCCGGCCACCTACGACATGCTTTGCCGGGCGGACACTATCGGACTCTTCCAAGTCGAATCGAGGGCACAGATGAGCACGCTCCCGCGCTTCCGTCCTCGGAACTTCTACGACCTAGCGCTCCAGGTGGCGATCATCCGGCCTGGTCCCATTCAGGGAGACGCCGTACATCCGCTGATTGACCGGCGGTCCGGCAGGGAGCCGGTTACCTATTGGGACCCCCGTCTCGAACCGATCTTGGAGCGAACCTATGGAGTCGTCCTCTTTCAGGAGCAGTTGCTCAGGATCGCGATGGACTTGGCGAACTTTACCGCAGCGGAAGCCGACGAGCTGCGGCGGTCCATTGACTTCAAGCGCAGCGAGGAACGGATGAAGCGCATGCAGAGCAAGCTACGGGTGGCTTTGGCCGCCACAAGCACCACCCCCGAGGCCTCCGACAAGATTCTCAACGCTCTCAGCTCATTCGCCCTCTACAGTTTCCCAGAGTCTCACGCCCTGTCCTTTGCCCTCATCGCCTATACCTCCGCCTACCTGAAGGTCTATAGGCCGGCGGAGTTCTACGTCGGCCTGCTCAACGCCCAGCCGATGGGGTTCTACTCCCCGGCGACCTTGATTCAGGACGCCCGTCGGCACGGGATCGCCGTCAAACCGGTTTGTGTTATGCGTTCAGAGGACGGCGCCACCGTCGAGGGGGATCGGGTCATCAGGGTCGGACTCAGGTCTGTCCGAGGCCTTCACGCTGCTGGAATCCGGTCTATCTTGGAATCCCGGTCCGCTCAGCCGTTCGTCTCGGTTGCGGACTTCATCCGGCGGACCAAGCTGAGCCGCCGGGAGCGGCATACCCTTGCCTCAGCCGGAGCCCTAAACGCCCTTGCCGGTTCCCGCCGCCAGGCCCTTTGGGAGTCCGCCAAGGTGGACCTAGAGTTCGACCTTTTTGCCAACGCCCAGACCCAGGATGAGTCTGACCGGCTCCTGACACCAATGACTATCGTCGAACGCATCCAGGCAGATTTCGCGACGGTCGGGATGACCTCGGGAGACCACCCGATGAAACACCTGCGTTCGCAGTTCCCGGACCTGTGGCGAGCGGACGAGCTGGCCTTGGCCAAAAATGGCACGCGGGTGCGGGTGGGGGGTAGTGTCATTTGCCGGCAGCGACCGGGCACGGCGAAGGGGGTGGTCTTCGTGTCCTTGGAAGACGAGACCGGCATCGCGAACGCTATCCTCTACGCCGACATCTTCGAGTCCAACCGGTTGGTCGTGACCCAGAACCCAGCCCTCATCTTGGAGGGTCCGGTGCAGGTCCAGGACGGGGTCGTTCATGTCAAGGTGGACCGCGTTGAGCCTCTCCGATCCACTCACCTGCCGGAGCAGGCGAGCCACGATTTCCACTGAACCAGATCGTATAGGATAGCGTCCCCCGATCTCGCAAAGGAGCTTGGCGTGGCCTCCTTGCAGCGTCTCGATAGAAGAGAGGTTGCGCTCATGCTGTGAGGCGCCGGCGAAAGACGGGATATTGTTTTCGGGCTTGTTGCGCGAAGCCGGTCTGCTAGTCATCTCAATGCACCGGGCCGAAGTGTAGGAGATTACTTATGCACACTAAAGCCCGTTGGATTCGCGCGGCCCTACTGGGGTCGTTTGGTTTAGTATCATTGGCCCTTGGCTACAGCCAAGAGTTATACGTCCGTGTCGTCGATGTCGGGGCCGGCGAATGCGTCGTGGTCAAGGCCCCCGGAAACGGCAGCAAGGACCATTACATGATCTACGATGCCGGGAATTATGAAGACAAGGGCAAGACGGCGATCGAGGCCATTCGGGAGATTATTCCCGAGGGTTCCACCATCGATCTGCTGGTGTTGTCGCACTCAGATTCCGACCACCTGGCTGCCGTCCCCGAAATCATGGACGAATACAAAGTGAAGCGGGTGATTCATCCCGGTTACGAGCGCCCCACCGCCACCTGGAAGGAGTCCAATCAGGCGATTCTGGACGAGGCTCGGCTGGATGGCTGCAGGGATCTTAATTTGGCGAACGTGGAGATTGCTCCCGGGTCCTCCTACCGGATCGGCAAGGCTACAGCGGTGTTTGTGGCAGGCTTTCACAAGCCGCCTGAGGAATGGGGGCAGCTTTCCGATTCGGAGGAGAAGAATGCGGGCAGCGTCATCATCCGGCTGATCTACAAGGGCAAATCCATCCTGCTGTGCGGCGATGCGGTGGGTCGGCACATCGACGACGCAGAGGATGCATGCATCGCTATGGAGCAATACGTGGCGGATAACACCGAGGCGGTGAAAATCGACAGCGACGTGATGGTGGCTCCCCACCACGGCGCGGACAACGGAAGCTCCAAGCGTTTCATTGAGGAAGTGAGTCCGGAATACGTGATCTTTCCGGCGGGCCATAAATTCGATCATCCGAGGAAGGCTGCAGCGGATAGATACCTGGCCGCCGGCGTGTCACTTCAGAAGATGTTTCGCACCGACCGGGAGGACGATGAGAGCAAAGGTGGGGACTGGGAGTGGGCGGCGGGACGCAAAACGGGAGAACATGACAAACCGGGCGACGATGATGTGGTGGTCACTGTTTCCGCCGCAGGAGTAATAACCGTCAAATATCTCAATCCATGAAATCGTTCCTCAGAAGATTCGTGCTGCTGGCCCTTGTGCTGATTCTGACGGGGGCATTTTCAATCGCTCAGGCCGCACAGTGTATGGGCACGACGCGCAAAGGCAACCAATGCAAAAACCAAGCGAAGGCAGGGAGTTCATACTGCCACTATCATGACCCGGCTGTGAAACACTGCGCAGCTACGACGAAAGATGGCACGCCATGTCGCAATCTACCGCAAACTGGAAGCGCCTACTGTGCCGTCCATAACAAGAAGTAATCCCTATCCGTTCGACCATGCCCTACTATTGCATGAACAAGAATGCCCAGACCTCAGGCGACCACGAAGTCCACGACAAAACCTGCCCGTGGGTTCCGAAACCTGAAAACCAGTTCGATCTGGGCTATCACCCCACCTGCCACCCGGCGGTGGCGTTGGCCAAGCGCTACAATCCTCTGGCCGATGGATGCAAGCACTGCTCCCCAGACTGCCATACTCGTTGAACGTTTCCTTGCCGCGCGAAATGAGTGACCGGACGGCCGGATATGCAATTGCCCATCGCTTCAACCACGCAATGAGGCCCAATGATCGATGGCGTTACAGTGCCCGTTGACCGCCGACAGATTCTCAAACTGGCTGGGCCGGCGCCCAAGTGTGCGCATTGCGAAAAGCCGTTACTCAAGGTCCGTAGCGCCAGGCATCCCGACCCGGAAATTGAGGTGGACCGGAACGCATTGGGTGAACTCATCGCCTGGTGCGTCTGCCGGCACTGCGGGAAGACCAGCGCGCTGATGCTTTAATGAGAAACCGATGGGTTGAGTATGGGGCAGAGTGACTCAGCGGCCAACCCACGCGCAACCTTGCGATGCGCCAAATTTGGCGGAAGGGCGCATCACGCCAGGCGAATGGTCAGTAAGCCGTCCAATGCTTCCAGATGATGACCATGGCCAGCGTATCCAGTTTGCAGTATTGCAGGAGCAGATCCCGCCACGATTGCTTGCTGGAGAGATCTCGATGGCCTACACCATAAACCATCTCATGATACGCGTGCATCGCGCCGGTGCCCTCGTTAACCACCTCGGCTTCGTTGTAGATTTCCAAGCTTGGTAGAGTCGCGTAGGGATCGAGAACCTCTCCGTCACTTTCACGCGCATAGTCACTGAACCAAGGGTCCTGCCGCAGCGCAGGGTTGGACTGCCAAACTGCTGGCAGCACCGCCTTGATGGAGTTCGATCCCTTCATAGCAGGATGGAAATAGTGCTGTTTGGTGTGCTCGCAAAGATCGAAGAGCCGTCCCGAATTGATAAACTGCTCGAGCCATGATCGAAGCCCTTCGTCAGGCAACCCGTATTCAACAATCTGCCGAGCAATGTCGCGCAACGTGGTCTCCTCGTGGGGTGACCAGGTGAACACGGTGCCCTGGTCACCAATTGCAGTTCGCAAAGTCTGGGCAAATTCCACGTTGGGCAGTCGGGGCTCGAGGTTGATCCACTCCTGATGGCGCAAGTCAGCTCCCGGTTTGTCGATGGAGTGGCAACTCCATTGGAAGGCGACCTGCTCAAAAGGTTTCATGCCGCGGTGGTATGGGAACACCTGACGAGTGGTCTCGAAGTCGATGAAATGCAGTGGATATGCCAAGGCCTCCAATGCCGGTCTGAGGTGTGGAGATCGCCATTCTGCGTTCGCGCGGGTCTGCCGGATCTGGATTTTCTGCCGCTCTCCGTAGGCGGATGTCAGTGCAGCCTCGGGAATATCGTAGAGTGACACCTTGCCCGTCGCGATAAGTTCATCAGCCAGGCGCGTCCTTCTCGCGGTGCGGGTTCGGCCGAACTGGTATAACTCGAGCAAACTCGGTTCGACCTTCGCCAACGCCCCCCAGCACTCATTGAACCCATTCTTTGCAGCAGCCGGACGCATGCGATATTCGCACCCTTGGCAGTCGAAACTGAGCACCGGTGGAGCCTTCTTAATTTCGGGAACGACAAAGGGCGCCATCTGCGCGGCCGCATCTACTACCTCGCGCCAAACCTGAGATACGGCGGCGTCGACGTCCACAAGCGACAGGAGGTTACTAGCACGCACCTGCTCCTCGGCACCATGGAACTGAACGTCAACAGCGCGACCGCGCCGAGATATCGAGAACCATGTCGGAAGGAGTTCTATTTCGCAGACGATTGCCTTGTTCGGCACCATCAGAAAGCACCGTGGCGTTAAGCCAGGATGGGCGCGCTCGATTACATGCCTTTGAAATGCAACATCCTCGATATATTCGGTCCATTCTGAGAGGATACCACCCCTAGCCCCCATGATTCCCTTAGCAGGATCAAAGCTCTTGGACTTCACTTCGATGAGCTGAAGCTCGTTTCCCTTCTTCACGAGCACGTCCACGCGCGCGAGTAGTCCATCGGTCAAGAACGCGGCCTCGAACAAAGTAACCGAGTCACGCTGCATGAAGTCTTTCGTTTGAGCCACCGCCTTAGAAACGTCCAAGGCCTCGATATTGATACCTTCGGGAAATTTGAGTTGTGCAAACTTTCCCACCATGAAGCCACCGTCCGCCAGCATCTCCATGAAGGCATCGTCATCCAGGGTATTTGGGTACTTGTTCTTCTTGTAGAAAACCTTCGTAGGACAGGTCCGACCCACCTTGAAATCAGATTTCGAAAGATAGTTGCTCATGGCTGGCGTTCGTAACCCTTTTATTCAGCAATCATAGAGCAATCGTTTGAGCCAACGCACCCGATTCTTCAGCTGTCCCATGCCAGTCAGGATAAAGTCGGTGCGCGCTTTTCCACGAAGGGCGAGTTTCTTGGCTTCCACAGCAAGCTTCGTCGCCATCTCGCGGTCTTTACGGCGCTGCATGCGTATCTCGATAAGTTTCTCACCCTGCCGACTTGCGCCATGAGCTTTGTGAATACTGGTAATCGCACCCCAGACCAGAGTGCCGTTGGCCGCCAGACTCATGCCCCTGGGAACAAATATCATCGTGCCGTGCGGGGTTAGGTTAGCGGTCAGCTTTAGGGCAAGTGCGCTTTCTTTCTCGAAGCCGTAGAGGCACCAGCGATGACACAGCGCATCAAAGGTGATCTGGAATCGATCGTTTTTCCTAGCCCACTTGAATTCGTGGCGACAATCGAAACCACGCTCGCGTGCAAGTGTCCGCCGCATTACCCCCCGGCGATTTGGCTGAAATTGTCCTGCATAGTGGCTCTTGATACGCGTCCAAAATTTTTGGAGTAGCGGGTCTTCCCGAATTGCCGTTTCCAACTCCTCGTAGCGGCGAGGTTCTTTGGCTAAGCCATCGTAACGTCCTTCAGCCACCGCCTCCTCGTGGGCCCTCATCCGCTCGATCTTGAGTGCAGCCGGAGGCTCCTCAATCAACGCCAACAGCAGGTTCAGGTCGGCATCAAACTCCTCACCGCGGCGTAGCACCGAAATGATGTGCCGTGCTAGGCCGGAGTAGTCCAGCGCCTGCAAGGTGAGTGGAACAATAAGCCAATCGTGAACACGCCAGAGCGCGTCTGACTGAGGATGGCGATCGATTCGGGTTCTCACCGCGAACCATTCGCTCACAATATCTGAACATGCTTTGAATCGCTGATAGCGCAGCCTGCGCAATTGACGCAGCGAGGATTTAAGGGAGCGACGAAGCAGGGCCATAGGTGGATGCGCGGTGGCCCTGCCGCAAATCCGTCCCAAATAATGGGCACGATGATTGGGACCCGCGAGCCAAAAGAATTCGTGTATGTTCACGCGCGTGAGGTCCGTCAGGACTTCGCGACAAAACACCCATCAGACAATGACTCAGAACAACCCAAACCCAAACAAGCCCGACAAGGACCGTCCGGATCCGCCGAACCGGCCAGTTGACCCTCCCGGTCCGCCCCAGACTCCGCCTGGTCGGGATAACAAGCCCAAGCCACAGCCCGACCGAACCCACGGTTGATGTGAGCACTTGGTTCGAAACAGAGCCCAGCATCTTCGAGCAGGAGCGATCCTTGCTCGAGGGGCTGGGCTTTGTTCTCGACCGAGTATCCTTGGATAAGGATCGGGTGGTTCGCTTCAGTGGCCGTTCTCGGCTTGACCCGGAGCGCCTGCTCACCGTGGAGTTTCCAACCGGATATCCGTCAGTTGCGCCTGAAGTTTGGGACAACGGTGTCAGGCCATTGCTCATCCGCCATCAGCATCCGCAAAACCGGGCATTTTGTTTGTTCGGACCCTCACGCCAGAACTGGATATCGACTATGACATCCGGCGATGCCCTCAATGAGGTGGAAGAACTCATTCGTGACTTTTCGCCAGGGTGTTCTCCAGTCATGGAGCATCAGGTTCCAGAACCCATATCGGATTTGTTGCCCAATGACACATTTGGAGGGATTCTCATCCCGCCTGGAATTGCAGCCGGGTTGGAGCAATCACCCTCAGGCGTTACCTATGGAAAGTGCCAGATTTCTGTAGCGTCTAACAAACAAAGCGGCACTCGTGGGGTTTTGGTAGAGGCCTCTTTGCGTGGTGCCCGATGGGCTGCCGAACCCATGTATCAAGGCCTCCTCAATCGGGACAAGGCGATGATCCGGAACGCCGTGCTTGTCCGAATGGATCGGTGTCCCGTTGCAATTACCCGCACCAGCGGACCGGCGAGTTGGGTAGATGGAATCCCCAAGGAACACCGTGCAAAGGGCCGGCAACAGGAAGAATGGTTTCTCTTTGTGTACCCAGAGGAATCGGGCCGAGCGTCTGAAAGGGGGGTCGCATACACCGCCATGCGTCTAACGCCGGGCGGATTTGATTGCCTGCGCTGCTTTCCGCTTTCCCCACGGCATACATTTGCTCGCATTCCTGGACTTGAACCGCTGGCGGAAAAGAGTGTCGTCATCTTTGGGGTGGGAGCATTGGGATCTCGGATTGCTGTCGGACTGGCAGCATCAGGCCTCCGGAAGGCTCACCTTTTGGACCACGATGCATACGAGCCAGTCAATGGAGTGCGACACGCTGCCGGTTTCACCTTTTTTGGACTCCCCAAGGTATTAGTTGTGAGAGAGCTGATGGTCCAAGCGAATCCATTCTGTCTTCCGTATGTCACAATGCAGACTGGTCGCGCCGGCAGTCTTTCGGCTCGAGAGGATGAAATACTGCAAGAACGGATCCGCTCGGCCGATCTCATAATAAATGCCACTGCTTCGGAACATGTAGCCCACTGGCTCGGACGAGTATGCCACCGGCTCGGTCGGCCTCATGTCCACGCCACAGTCACAAATGGTGCTTGGGGCGGTGACGTAATTCGTGTGATCCCAGGACTAGACGCTTGCTGGGTCTGCCAACAGGTTGCCCACGACCCACCGCCAACCCAGCCGAGGCCGCCGGGCGGCTTCTTTGCGCCAGGTTGCGCACACCCGACGTTCACAGGGAACATGGCAGAGGTTGGAATCGTCGCCGATCTGGCTATGGCCATGGCGATCGAAACCATGCTTCAAGTCCCCTCTCGAAACTTCCAGGGCAGCCACATCCGATGGTCAGCTCGTTCGACTACCGGCGTGTGGGCACCCACAATAGAAGTTGTCGCCCCAAATGTTCGAACGGAGTGTCCCCTTTGTTCGCCAAACCCAAATCCATCCGCCACGCATTCATCACCGACGACGCCTTCCGTGTAATCAGCATGATCGCTGCGCGACGTGGGGCCAACGAGACCGGCGGGCCATTGGTCGGCTACGCCAGCACAGATCATGCGCTCGTAATTGTCGATGTTGCCGGACCCGGGCCGCAGGGCATCTGTTTGCCGAATAGCGTCACGATAGACGGTGCCTATGCCACGGCCTTCTGCGCGAACGCATCTCACATCTCTTCCGGCCAACATCACTATCTTGGGGACTGGCATGTTCACAACGCGGACAATGCCGAGCCCAGTCCTAGGGACTTCGTCGCCCTGAAGAAACTGCCAGCTACAAATGCATGGGGTTATCCAACGATTTCACTCATTCTGTCGGCCAAACTGGACTACTATGTTTGTCTGTGTCGTATTGGCCGGAAGTTCACATTCGTGGAGTGTGCCGTGCTTCCGACGTCGGATTCGTGCCCTCTTGAATAACGCGCTGTTCCTATGCAACAAATCCAGAGTAAGGGTGCGTGATCTAGTGTCACATCGGGATGAATGGAACGAATGTGCGGTAACGTGCCTGTCATCTAGGCCAGATTAGATGGTTTCGTGGTGGCCAGTCCTCAAGCCCGAGGCAGCAGTGGGTGTTCAGCTTGTTGTTGCGCCGCGTGGCCCGCGGGCCCCATGCTGGTCCCCGCACCCGTCTCCGCCTCTTATGTAGAATGATGAACAGGCCCGGAAATATTCCGGGTCGGACGCGTCAGTCATGAGATGTGAGGCGGGTGCATCATTCCCCCTTGACCCACCAGCTTAGGAGGGTGGCGCGGTAGGTGACGTCGGATTCCTTGAGGATGTATTTATACCACGCGGTCGGATAGGAGATTTCCTCCTTCACCCGCAGCATCAACGTGCGGCGCTGGCCGTCGATCACGAGGCCGCCGCGATACCAGCAAACCACGATTCGGGTTTCCGTGGAAGTTTGCCCGCTGGTCGAGAGCACCTGGTGCATCACGTTGTGGCTGCCCGGCCGCGCGCCGAGGAATTCCGCGAGGTGGGGCACGATGCGCAGGCTGATGGTGCGGCGCTGCGCGCTCTTGCCCCGGCGCGTGATATGCCGCCAGGCGGCGCGGCTGACGCGAATTTCCCCGAATAGGGGGGACTTCACGGGGGCGGCCTTCAGTTCCTTGTAGGCTTTCCGTGCCTGTTCCATGGTCACATTGGAATTCTGGAACGCTCTGAGCTCTTGCCGGGTTACGGAGTCCTGCGGCTCCGTCTGCGCCAGCTCGCGGGCAAGGATGTAGCGCAGGGCCGGCGAGACGCGCTGGGTCTGCCGCGGGAATGTCATGGGCGCGTGCGACTGGCCCGGGCGGCAGATGAACCAGTAGACCGCGCTTGAGGGCTTGAGCGGAACCCACGCGATGAGTCCGAGATTCCGTTCGAGTTTTTCCCGGACAACCCGACCAATCGCCTTGAGCTGGATGAGGTCGGGCTTGCGGCTCTTCGCGCGGTAGGAATTGCCGGTCTTCACCTGGCAGGGCGTGTGGCGCATGGTGCCTGTGAACGGATCGAGAAAGGACAAGCTTACGTCGATCTTGCCCGCTTCCTGCACCAACGTGGCGTTGATCATTTCGGCACAGGAAGCGATGCCCAGCAGAGCGGCGGCGCGCCTCGTGCCCGCATTACCCAGCACCGTGGTGTTCTTTTTCGCAGCCATCTCTCCTTACTGCCCCAGCTCGCGCCATTGGGCAAGAGTTAGGCAACGCCTTCCCAAACATCACCAGATTTCAGCGCGCAGAATTCCCAGCCCTCCGCCTCAGTAGTCAAGGTGGAGTGCCGTGGGGCGAGCAATACCTTGACGGCTGAGGGTATCGTTGAGGGTTGGACGCGCGTTTCACTCGGCGGTTCTGGGCTTCCCACCCCTGCGGAATCCACCTACGAGTGGTCGGAAGCAACCGTGACGAACAAGGAAATCAACCGCGTATCCGGCAGGATTTTCGGGGGCCTGTTGCCCCCGCACTGGGCATTGCGCTCACAAGAAGACCAGGAGGATTACGGCATCGACGGCGAGATCGAGGTCACGACTTCGGAGGACAAGGCCACCGGGCTGATCTTCAAGACGCAGCTGAAGGGCACGGAAAACGCCGACTACGACAAGGACGGCAAGCTGGTGTATTCCGAGGCGTCGGTGGAACGGTTCACCTATTACGTAAAGCAAGTGAAGCTCCCCGTTATCTTCGTGGTGTGCGATGTAGCGAAGGGGACCTGCTTCTGGACCCGGGTCCAAGGGGAGCCGGAGGTCGAGGCCGCCTTGAAGGCCGCCACCGACAAGAAGCAGGGGACTTTCACGCTCAAGCTTTCGCCGACCCGCACCTTCGAGAAGACAGACGCCTGTGCCAAGCAGGTCCTCGAGGCCGTCGCCGCCGCGGGCGATACGATTACGCTCCGGGCCGTGAAGGTGCTCTCCGCCGACGTGGTCGGCAAGCACCTCGCCGGCGACCCGGACGCCGCCGCTGCCGCTGAAAAGAAATTCCGGCTCTTCGCCGGCATCGCGAGCCTCGAAGCCCTTTCCGCCCTCATTCGCAAAGGGGATCTCGACGGCGCGCTCCAGAAGGCGGAGGCTCTCCTCAAGAACCCCGCGGAGGATCCGGCGCTCCGCATCCAAGCGGGCGTCCTGTTCGCCCACGCCTACGGCATCATGGCGCGGCGCGACAAAGTGACCAACGCCCACCTCGACGCGGCACGCTTTCGCCTCGCGGTGGCGGACCTCCTCCTGCGTATCGCCCGTCTCCCGAATTGCGATGCCCGCATGCGGCTCTACGTCCGCGCCTATGCCCGTGCGAGCCGGATGGGGGTCACTGCCCGCCAGATGTTCGCCGTGGCGGTGAGCGAAAAAGTCCAGCTTCAGCAGGGCGAGACACTCGCTGGCCCGCTCACTACAATCGAGCGCATCAATGCGACCAACCGGGTCACCAGGGACTTCCGTCGCATCCAAGCGATCATCGGACAGGCGCTGGACCGGAAGTTTTATTCCACGGTGCCCTACCTCGTGGACGACTGGCTGGAAACCGCGTTGTCGTTCGTGCATGCCCTCCGGCTGGCTGGGCAGAAGGAATCAGCCGCCGCCTACACCGAAGCGCTCTGGATGGGCGTGCCCTTGTCCGTCGAACTAGCCAAGGTGATGATCGAGCCGGCCGGGGCGCAGTCCCTGCTTCTTTCCCTCGGCCTGCGGGTCACAGGCCTCGGGATCAACCTCGATGGCGAAGGGGAGGAGTATATCAAGCGGTATGAGGCTGAACTCGCCAAGGGGACCCCGTGGCCCGGCCGCGAGGAAATTGTTCGCAAGATGCGCGAACTTATCGCCGGCGCCGTCAAGGAAGCGAAGCAGAAGCCCACGATGACGGAGCTTCGCGCGCATTTCGAGGAACAGGCTGCGGCCCTCGGCGTCGACCTCAGCGACCCCGACGACCGGATCGCCGAAGTTGTGCGGATCGGCCTGGAGGACCTCGATCCGACTCGCGTCGCCTGCCGCTGCCGCCACATCCACCTCCGGCACGGCCCCCGCGGCCTCCCCGCGGAAATGCTCGGCCTCCCCACCGCCGGTTCGAAGTCCATCATCTGCCTGAAGCACGGGCATTCGATGCAGGGGCTGAAGCTCGATGCCGTCTACGACATGTTCTCGCGCACCATGCCCTGGGACAAGGACGGGGTGCGCTGCGACAAGTGCCCGGATGTGAGCCCGCATCCAGCGGGCTGGACCTGGTCCGAGGAATGGGCTGCCGAGCAGGACGCTTTGTTCGCCAAGCTCCGCGCCGCCCAAGCCAAGGACGAAGACTAGCCCGTCTACGGAGCCCGGATGGTGCCGTCGGCCTGGATGAAGTGACAAGGGGTCGCCTGAAGTCCGGCCTCAATGCCGCTGCATTCCGCGCCGCGCTTCAACACACCCACCCAGACCGGCTGACCGTCGCGCAGCGTGAACACGGGTGCGCCGCTCATCCCCCCGAAATTCCGGACGGGTTCGACCGGGTGGTCGACGTGGACGACGATGTCCGGCGGCTCCGCTTGAAACGCGCCGATCAGCATGCCTCGCGCCGATACCGCGCAGGTATTCTCGTAGTAGAATGAATTGGTCTCGATGCGGAATCCCGCCGGCGTGCGCAGCTCGCCGGGGTAGCCGAGGGCGCCCACCGTCTCGCCGTCCCGCGCGGGCGGCAGCGGCCAGGTGTTGGTGCGGTAGAAAGCGCGCTTGCCCATCCGTTCCTCGCTTTCCGGGGGCGCGCGCAGAACCACGAGGTCGAGCTCCTCGTTGAGGTCCACCGGCTCGGCCTCCAACAGCGAGACCACCCGCTCACCCATGCCCGCGCAGATGCTCATCCGTCCGCTGCGGGCGTCGCGCTGTTTCACCAATTCCAACCAGACGTGGGCCGCCCCCACGAGGAACCGGCCGACCACGGTCTGCCACAGGAGGGCGGTGCCCCCGCAGCCCCACAATTTCTTCTTTCTGTGCTCGTGCAGGAACAGCAGCGGCACGGAGAACGGCTTGACCTTCACTTGGAGCGGGGAACGCGGCGCATTCAACGGGGGAAAATTGCCGGCCTTCCCGGACTGGTTCAAGCGTGCCCTGACTGCGAGCGGTGTGGTTCGTTTGCACCACTCCAACCCGGTATTCGTGGTTTGCCGCCCGGCGGCGCCTCCCTAACGTCGGTTCCTTGTGAGCCCCGGCCATACGGTCCTGCCTTTCGCAAAACTCAACTACGCCCAGTTCGAGGCGTTTTTGTTTGAGATGCTTTCGAGCGGCCTGCGGGTCGAGGTGGCCGCGCGTCCACGGCATCCGGCCAAGAACTACCGCGTGGTGAACGCGGCCCCCTACGGCGGCGCCGGCCACAAGCAGAAGGGCATCGATTTCCTATGCACGATGGACGACGGGAGCGAATGGGCCTTGCAGGCGAAGCTCATGCCCAAGTTCGGCTCGGACGATGCGAAAGCCGCCGTCAAGAAAGCGCGGAAGGAATTCCCCAAGGCGAAGCGCCATGTCCTGCTCGTCAGCGGCACGGCACATCCCAACGCGATCGACTACGTCCGCCGCCAGCCCCACTGGGAAATCTGGGACGGCCCGGTGCTGACCGCGTACTTCCTCCGCCGGATCCCGACCAGCGACCAGATCGCGATTATCGGCCGCGCGTGGCCTTCGCTTGCCGCCCAGTTGGTCGCCGAACTCTACCCGCTGCGCGACCAGGTGCTTGTCACGCCCGGTGATTTCTTTGCGAACTGGCTCAAGCCCGAACGTCTCTTTCACCACCGCAGCACCCTCGTCGGCCACTCCGAGGTGCTCGACGGCCTTTCCGCCTTCGTCCGCGACCCGGGCAAGCGCGTCGCGATCCTCGTCGCGCCCGGCGGCCGGGGAAAATCCCGGCTGTTGCGCGCGTTTGCTGACCGGGTCGGAGCGCAGCACCCGGACTTCACTATCCGCTTTGTCGATCCATTGGCGTCGGCGGAGGCGCAGCCCCACGGCCTCCGCACCGCGGGCGAGACGCAGTTTATCGTGGTGCAGGATGATGCGCACCGCGCGGAGACGCTCCGTCACGACCTCCTCGCCATCCTGGCGTCCACGCAGGGCAAGCTCCTGCTGGCGGCGCGCCCGCAGGCCATCGCCTCGCTGGAGGAACTGGTCGTCCGCCTCGGTTTTTCCTCCCACCAGGTCCATGCCCCGATCACCTTGCCCAAGCTCAAGCTGCGCGACTACGAGGCGCTGGCCTTCGCCGAACTCGAGCCGAAGCACCGGCACCACGCCAAGTTTCTCGCGCGGATGGGCCGGGACTGCCCGCTCGTCATCACTGTCGGCGCCGCCTTGATCAACCGGGACTTGATCGCGCCCGACAAGTTCGAGGAGCGGCATTTCCGGAACGAGGTTTACGCCCGCTTCGAGGGCGATGAACTGGACCGCCTGGGCGGGGCGCATCCCCGCCAGCGCGTGAGGGAGGTGTTGCAGACCATCGCGGTGCTCGCGCCGTGGTTGGAGCGCGAGGTGGAATCTTCCACCGTGGCGGCGTTCATCGGCTGCACCGAGGCGGAATTGGCGGCGGTGCTCCGTGACTTGGAGGCCGGCCAGCTGGTGCTCCGCACCGGCCGCGGCCGCCGGGTCGTCCCCGACCTTTTCGCCGACCACCTCGTTTACGCCGCCTGCTACCGCGACGACGGCACACTCACGGACTACGCGCAGCGCCTCGCGGCTACGTTCGCCGCCACCGCCTCACAGAACATGCTGCGCAATATTTCCGAGGCGGACTGGCGGGCGCTGCAGTATCATCCCGGCAAGAAACCGTCCTCGCTGCTCGATCCCTTCTGGCAGTCGGTGTGGGACCAGTTCACGAAGTCGGACTTCATGACCCGGGCGCAGCTCATCGAGCGCTGGGCGGCGCATAGCGTCTACCAGCCGGCCCGCAGCCTAGAGCTTTGCGAACTGGCGATCCACCTCCGCGACGCGCCCGCCCCGCCGGCTTCCCCGTTGCTCAAGGGGGAAACCGGTTCGCGGCTCAATTCGCGGCAATGGGTGCTGGACCACATCCCCGCCGTCCTCGAACCGATCGCGATCTTCCACGAGGAATACCGTGAGCGCTGCCTCGATGTGCTTCTGGGCCTGGCCGCGGAGTGGCCCGCCAACCACGGGCTCGGTGACAAGAATCACCCGTGGGCGGCGATCGGTCGGGTGGCGACCTTCAAGGAGCAGCACCCGGTCTCCGCTTCGCAAGGCGTTCTCGCTTGGATCGAAAAACGAATCGCCGACGTAAGATTCAAGCCCGCCTTGGCGCAACCCAACGGCATCCTCGAAAAAATCCTCTCGCCCGTCTTCGCCCGGCAATTCGACGCGAGCTACAGCGAAGGCAACACCTTCCACTTCGTCCATCCGCCCGTCAACGTCCGACAGACCCAGCCCATGCGGGACCAGGCGCTGCGGATCATCACCGAGCAGATCCTGCCCTGCGGGGAAATCGCCACGCTGAACATCCTGCCGGTGCTTAACGATGGCAGCCAGGGATTCTACGCCACCATGGGTGGCAAGTTCGACGACGCGACCATGCGCCATTGGGAGCCGGAGCGGCTCAAGGCGCTGGCGATCTTCCGGCAGATCGCAAAGGACTGCACCGGCCGGGTGGGCTGGAAAATCCGCACCCTTGTCCGCCACACCCATCGCGGTGAGACTGCGGGGTCCAAGGTTCACCGGGAAACGGGCCGGGTTCTTCGGCTCCTGCCTTTCACCGGTGATTTGCGGGACGTCGCCCTCTGCTGCTCCTCGGCCTGGCAGGAGATGGACGATGAACCGTTCGGTGAAGGGAGTGCTTCGATCAAGGAGCGCAAGGTCGATGTTAACCAGCGATGGGCCACCGCCGTCGCGGCGTCAGTGACCGGTTTTCTTGCCCGCTTCCGCACGCCGCCCCGGCTGCTCGGCGGCCTCGAAAAACTTTTCCTCGACTGCAAGGCCGCCGGGTTCAATCCGAACCCGTTCGCGCTCCTGAACGGCTTCGGGAGCCGCGACCCGAAGCTGACCCGGGCCTTGGTAAACCTGCTCCTGAAAAAGAAACATTCCCCGCTGCTCTATGCGTGGACCCAGTTGCTCGCCGGATCGATCCGTTTTCCCGATCGCTGGCTGGAGGAGACGAGCCTGCGGGTCCTGCGGGGCGACGACTACTACGCCACCGTTGGCCTGTTGTCGTTCCTCTCCTCCGCCGTGTCGGGCCCGCTGCCGGCGGCGGTGCGCCAAGGCCTGCACCGGTGGGCTCGTTCCGCCCGCGGGCCGATGGCTAACTTGGCGATTTCCCATCTCCGCATTGCGCGCGGTGCCGATGATGCCTTCTGGATGGCGATCGGGCCGCACTTGTCCCTGCGCCGTCTCACCCCCGAGCAAATTACTGGCCTGGGCGAAGCCCTCAGCTCGGCGATGCAATACAGCGACCTGAACGTCCCGGACCCGCTCCTGCGTTCGGTCATCACGGAGTTCGTCCGGGTGTCGGATATGCGGTTTGAGCGCGGGTATGATTTCCTCGGCCTGATGGGAACGCGATTTCCTCGTGATGTCTTCGATCTCTACCAGAACCGCATCCTTTTAGCGGAGCGAAAAAAACTCCCGGTCTACCACACAATGCCGATGAACCCGCCCGCGCTGGACAAGCTGCCCGAAACCAAGGGCTACGCCCAGCTGGTGCGCCAGCTGTTCAAGGCGGTTCGCACTCGGCCCCGCAAGCAGCGCTGGGCCTGGTCCCGGCTCCTGCAGTGTGCCGTGATCGAGGTTTCACCGCTTGCCGTGCCTGGTCTGGAGGCTTGGGCCCAGTCCGCCCGTTCCATGGACGAACTCGAGGGGATTTCTTCGCTATTTTCCTTTGAGGGCTCGCTCTACCTCCTGCGCCAGCCCGCACTCACCCGTGCGCTCCTGCAGCGGGGCCGGGAAATCGATCCGGCCAACTATCCGCGTTGGGAAGCCCGGCTCGCCGCCACCATGGGGCCGGTGGTCCACTCGTTCACCAATGGGAAGCGCGATGCCGGGCAGGACTATTTATCGGTGGAAGTAAACAAGTTGATCTCGGCAGGCGGCGTGCCTTCGGATCTCCAGTCATTCTATGCGGCGGTGATCAAGCACGACCAGAGCTGGGCCGTTGGCCGGATGCCGGACCCAGACGACGATTGATCTGCCGAGCCCACCCGTTCCCATGATCGAGCACGTCAAAGACCCCGAGCAGTTGCTGTATCACTACACCCGGATGAGCACCGCCCGGGACCATATCTTCAAGACCGGGCACCTGAAGATGAGCAGCTTCCGGAAGATGAACGATCCGAAGGAATCGCGCACCTGGAAATTCGATCTGATCGGTGTCCGCTCCGGTGACCTCACGACCAGGGAATGGGACGAACTCAGCGCCAAGCTTTCGCAACGATTCAAGGACCATGCGCGGGTGCTCTGTTTCTGCCGGGACGTCGGCCCGCTCACCGGCAACCACCTAGCAGAGATCTGTCAGCGGGGTTTCGCCCGCGCTCGGATGTGGGCGCAATATGCGGAGACCCATACGGGGGTTTGCCTCGTGTTCGATCGCGCCAAACTCACCCGACAGGTGCAGCTCGCCTGTGCCTCGGCCTTTGCCTTCTTCCAAGGCCAGGTCAGCTACCTGGACCGCCACGTCGCGCCCGACCATCTCGGGCATTACCTGTTCAACCTCGATCGGCACGATCAAGTTGGCTTCGAGAAATATTGGCGGGAACATGCCGTCCAATATTGGGAGCGACTGTTCTTCGAGAAGAATGCGGACTGGCGCGACGAGCATGAATACCGCTTCCTCGCCTTCGTCCCCGACACCCCGGACATTTACGTAAACATGGCGGATTCACTCGTCGGGGTGATCTTCGGCACCGAGGTCGACGTGGCGGCGGAGGACGCCCTAATCGAGCACCTGCTGCCCGAGCCGGTGAGGTTGATGGGCCTGAAATGGCACAACGCGACCCCGTGGTATGATTTTGGGAACTTCAAATACGACCGACAGCTCCGCCGCTCGCCATGGGGCCAGGCGCAGCGCGCGAAACCACCCACCTGATGCGTCCCGAAAAGGAAGACGTTTTCAAAGGTGACCCTGCCGTTATCGGCAAGGTGAACCTCGCGCTGCCCTCGCTCGACGGCCAGACGAGCCCGTCGGACCTCGCCGAGTGTTTCCACCAGGCCAGCCAATCGGCCGAGCCCGGCCCGGGCGCGGTCTACTCGTTCCTCTCGCAGCTCTGCACCATCGGCGAGGTCTTCGACCACTCGGTCCGGCCCTTCGCACCAATGTGGCAGGAGGAAGGGCGACGCTCCCTGCTGCCGGAGGACCTGTCGGCCCGGGACCTGAAGTGGATTGCAGAACTTGCCACTCGTGCTGCGCACCCGGTGCTCCGCGCCCGCCTGTTCGATCTGCTCTGGGTCGAGAACCGCGACCACGCGGCCTGCGCCGAAGCTGCCCGCCACTACCTCCTCCGGGCCAAACTCAACGACCTCCCGAGGAAGTGGCATCGCGCGGTATCCTCCTACCAACGCGCCCTCCAGCTGGCCGCCACAGTGGGCCGCGGCAAACCGTTGTTTCGGGAAATCGCCGATGCGCTCCTGGCCGCGGCCCGCGACGAGGCCGTGGACCACCCGAGCGCCCGGATTTGCCAGCTGATGAAACTGATGCTGCGCCAGCGCATCGGCGACCCCGCCGAATTCGCCGCTCGTGCTGCCGGGCTCTCCGACCGCTGCAAGCAGTCCGGCCATCTCGAACTTGCCCAGACCTACCGCAACCTTGAGGCCGACTGGTGCCATGCCGAGGGCAACGAAGCCGGGGAAAACGCCGCCCGGCTCGCGGCGGCCGAACTGATGGTGGAGATTGCCGAAGCCCGCCTGCAGCGACCGGCCGGCGGGGCGATGTCGGCTTCATCGATGCTGGTGGACGCGATCGAAGCCATGCGGCGGGCCGGCGGCGACCCCGCTCGCGTGCAGCAGCTTCGCGCCCGCCTCGCCGAACTCCAGCGGAAGTCCCGCAGCGAGATGGGCCTGTTCCGGCACAAGTTCGACATCACCGCCGCGGTGAAAGCCTCCCAGGAAAGCGTCGTCGGCCTCCCGTTTCCGGAGGCCCTGGTGCGCTTCCTGCTCACGGTGCCGCTCGTCAACCCGGCGAAGTTCCGCGAGGAAGTCCTTGAGTCATCGCGGCAAAGCCCGCTGACTAGTTTCATCGGCCGGACGAATGTGGACGAGAAGGGCCGCACGGTGTCCCATGAACCCGGCCTCTTCCTCAAGGAGGGTGCGGAATTCGAGGCCGCGCTGGAGCTGCGGATGTTCTCCTATGCCGCGCAGGCTACTTGGGGCATCCGGGTGAGCAACTTCATCACCCCGGCACGGCTCCAAATTCTGAACGATCACCAGCCGTCCTTCAATGAGCTGTTCGACACTCTCGTGCGCAACAACCCCTTCGTCCCGCCCGGCCACGAGGAGATTTTCCTCCGCGGCATCCACGCGGGGTTTCACGGCGACTTCATCGTCGCTGCGCATTTGCTGGTGCCGCAGGTTGAAAATTCCCTCCGCCACATCCTCGAGGAACAGGGCGTGGACGTCAGCAACCTCCAGTCCGATCGGACGCAGCCGGTCAAGATCCTCAGCGGCCTGCTGGCGATGGAGCCGGCGAAAAAGATCCTCGGTGCGTCGCTTCATTGGGAAATCCGCGGCCATCTGCTGGAAAAGACGGGGTTCGATTTCCGCAACCGGGTCGCGCACGGCTTTGTGGGCGACGCCGAGTGTAGATCCTCGGCCGGCGTGGCCACTTGGTGGTTGGTGCTCCGGCTCTGCCTGCATTTCGCAATGACCGGCGGCGCCGAATACAAGGACGACGATGACACCGGTTGATTGGCGGCAAAGTGGCGTGGTCGGATTCCCGCGCCAGTGATAAGCTCCGACCATGAAAGCTCCCTCCTTTGAACAACGCCAGTCCCTCGGGTGCGTGCTGGCCTCCCAGCGTGGCGCCTTGAACTTCACCCAGGAAAAATTTGCCGCCAACAGCGGCGTCCCCCTGCGCACGATCCAGCGCGCGGAGCGCGGCGATGGGATAGGCCAGGAAAACCTTGAAGCGCTCGCGGGCACCCTCGGCACCACCGGCGCCGCCTTGCTGGCCGCCGCCTCGGCCCAGAAGGAGGGCTCACCCGAATTGCGGCTCAAATTGCCCGAGGTCACATCCGCCGCCGCCTTCGTGAAGCTCATGCGGGGCGGGCGCGGCTCGATTCATGTCGGCCCCGAAGGAGAGGATGCGCTCAACGAACACATTGGCGGGCCAATCCTCGAACTCTGCACGATGCCTCACCGCCAGGCGGTCAAGGAGGCCGATTACATCCTCCGCTTCACCCACAAGCTGGGCTTCCGGCTTTTTGCCGGCAGCCACCGGGAGCGGGTCGAGCACGAAGGCAAAGTGCTCCGCAATCCCACCCGGACGATCATTGCCGCGCCGGACTCAGATGAGCGCATCCGCAAGACGGCGAAAGGCCTCGTGCTCGACTACCTCACGGATGCCCGCAAGCAGATGCTCCATACCTTGCTGAAACGCCGCCCGAGCGCGTTCGACTGGATGCAGGAGCAATTGCTCACGCGATCGGACGGCGAAAACCGGGTCCGCTCCTTGTTGCGTCAGCTTCACGACGAGGTGAAGGGCGAAATGACCGCCCGGCCCGCGCGCCGGCACAGACCCCGGAAAAATCCTAACAAGCGAAAGCGGCGCGAGTAGGCTCGGACTGTGTGCAACCGGTGCACCCTGATTGACCCGGGGAGCGTCTTTACCGAAATCGCGCGCATTCTCGGCATTCGCTTGGACAAGCCGAAGTGGGTGAACGCACGCTACAACATCGACCTGATGCGAGTTTCCTTGGTTCCAGTTGCACGAAGATCCGAAAAGGCGGAACTGGGCCCCAGCGGCCGACCGGTTTTCTGGAAAGGCTATTCCGGGCGTCTGGAGGCGGTTCTTTTTGCCCGCATCTAGGAGCTGCAGAATTACAAGAGTCAGTTGCGCCTTATCGACAGTGAGGTGTTGGAGGCTGGGCTTGGGCTCCTGGAGTATATATCCGTCAGGAAACCAAAGTAAAATAAAGCACGAAAACAAAGTATCTTTTGACAGAAGACCAAAGCGAGCAATCATCCCTGCATGGCGACCAACCCTCAACGCCTCCTCGCCGACGCCCTGCGTCGGGCCCAGGTAGCCGCGCCGTCGCACATCCTGCGCACGTCGCAGCTTTCCCGCCGCGATCGCGTCCTGCTTATGCAGCGCGGCTTCTTGGTGGAGATTATCAAGGGTTGGTATGCGCTGACGACACCCCAGGCGCAGCCGGGAGACACCACTTTCTGGCACCTGCACTTTTGGGTGTTTGTCTCAGCTTATCTGTCCGCCCGCTATGGCCGGGGCTACTGCCTCTCTCCGGAGCATTCTCTTGATCTGTGGACTGCTACCACGCAGACCCCGAAACAATTGATCGTTCTGACCGCCCGCGGCGGGGTATTCACGCTCAAGCTTCCTAATGACACGTCCATCCTCCTTTACCCGAACCGCAAGAGCCTGCCGGAAAACCCGGAAACCAAGCAAGGCGTGCATGTCATGCCCCTCGCGATGGCCCTGACACGGGTCACACCGAGCTATTTTACGAAGTCGGCCATGAACGCCGAACTCGCTCTTCGCATGGTGCGGCCGGAGGAACTTTCCCGCACGCTGCTGGCCCGCGAGGTCAACCTCACGGCCGCGGGGCGACTAATCGGGGGCTTGCGCCATCTAGGTCTGGAGGAAGTGGCCGGTCGCGTGCAAAGCGACCTGATGGCCGCCGGTCTCACTGCGAAAGGCAGCAATCCCTTTGACGAGGCGGTCCGTTTGTCGGCAGGAGTGACGTTACCGTCTCCGTATGCCGGCCGGATCCAAGCCATGTGGACCAAGTTGCGCCCGGCCGTGCTGGAGCATTTCCCCTCTCCTCCGAAATCCCGTCCCAACGACGTTCAGTATCTGCAACGGGTGCAGGAAATCTACGCCCATGACGCATATCATTCGCTCTCCATCGAGGGCTATCAAGTCACCCCAGAACTGATCCAGCGTATCGCTGACGGCGTTTGGAATCCGGCCGACGCTGCCGGGGATCAACGCCAAGTGAATGCGATGGCTGCGAAGGGTTACCACGAAGCCTTCAAGGAAGTTGTCTCCAGCCTGGGGGACGTATTCCGTGGCCGTTCGCCTGGTTGGGTGGTCGAGCGTGATTTGCAGCGCTGGTATCGCGCTTTGTTCAGTCCCTCGGTGCAGGCTAATATCATCCCGGCTTCCGCGCTCGCCGGTTACCGTGACCGTCGCGTGTTCATTCGCGGTTCGGAACACGTGCCACCCGCCGTCGAGGCGGTGCCAGCGCTGATGGAGGCATTCTTTGCTGCACTCAGGGAGGAGAAATCTCCAGCGGTGAGGGCCGTGCTTGGTCATTTCATTTTCGTGTTCATCCATCCTTATCCGGATGGCAACGGACGCATCGCCCGTTTCCTTATGAACGTGATGCTCGCCTCGGGGGGCTACAACTGGACGGTCATCCGGGTGGACCGGCGGCCGGAATACATGGCGGCCTTGGAAAAGGCGTCCGTGCAAGGACAGTTGTCCGATTTCACCCGGATTGTTGCCGAGGAATTGAAAGTTTCGGCTCGGTTGAAGGGGCGTCAGCTCAAGGGGTGAGCGCGACGATCGGATGGTGCGACCGCATCAGGAGACCGACCGCCGGTGGTGGAGATGCGGTTTTGGTGGGACATCGTAACAGGTGCATACAACCGCAGGGCGAGGCGATTCTGCATCTATTGGGCACAAACCCAAACTGCACTATGGCTAACTTCTATTGCACGGCCCGGACCAACTACTTCGCGGTGAAGAACGAAAAGAAGTTCCTCGCGTGGGTCGCACAGCGCGAAATCACCGCGGTTCGCTCCCAGGAGCAATCCAGTCAGTTCGCTCTTTTCCCGGGAGAGAGCGATGATGGCGGCGCGTTCCCGAACTATGACTGCGAAACCGATGACGAGATCGACTTCGTTGCCGAACTGGCCGGGCACCTTCGGAAGGGTAGCGTGGCCGTGATCGTGGAGGCCGGTGCGGAGAAGCTGCGCTATATCAGCGCGCATGCCACCGCGGTTGCCGCTGACGGACGGCGGGTAGATATGGATCTCAATGAAATCTATACTCGGGCTGTCGAGACCCTCGGCGCCAAGAAGCTGAGCCGGGCTGAGTATTGATCAACGTCTGCATCGGGTGCCCGAGGTCGATGTCGATCGATCGGTGTCGCCAGCCGGCGGCGCCAACGGAATCGCATCCTCTGATCAGCATGAAATCCAAGAAGCAAAAGAGACCGTCCGTTCCGACCACGCCCCTGGAGGCGCTATGCGCGCAAACCGAAACTCAGCCCGAGGAGTGGTCCGAAGTGGATGGACCTGATTCCGGCTGCGGCGTAGATCACTGGTATCGGCATGCCGATGGCACCGAAGCATACGTGAATGCCGACCAGGGTGAATACACCGTTTCAGTCGGCGGGGAGGAGTAAATCCTCTGGCACGACGTGGTGACGACTCACACCTACCCGGAGACTTCAGATTACAAAAACACTCTGCCAATGAACAACCCAAACGTAGAACTGGCACTCGGCGACCTCTGTGAAGCCATTCGGGAGATTACCCTCGGAAGTGTCGAAAGCGCGGTAATAAAGGCCGCCGGCCGCGAGCTGATTATGAACTGGAACGACCACAACCCGGATGAGCCGATCGACGAGGCGGTCGAGCTGGCCAACTGGGAGTGATTTCCCAATCAATGGGGAAGCGTGAACATTCCGAACGGACGGTGCGGCCCCGGGGCCTTTGCCGCACTCTACGTCGGAGGCATGAATGAAAGGAAAGATAGAAAACATTGCACTGGACGCGGTCAATCCGACGGGAACGGCGCCAGTCGTAGTGGGGGAGGCAGGCGAAAAGATCTTTTCTCAGATTTTCTCGGACAAGTGCCTCTCCGATTTGGTGGAGCTATCGACCGAGTGCCAAGAAGCACATTGGCCTTTCCCAGCACCTCGGGCAGTGGACTGCTGAGACCGTCGATGTTGCCGTTGCTCTTCCTGCCGTCGCCTTGCCTCGCATCTCTATTGCATTCATGAGCACCATAACAATTCCCGCTCGCGACCCGCCGATCCTGCGCACCACAATCTTGCCGTTCCCGGTCTCTTGGAAGGGTTGCCGTGGCCGAACCTGCCCGAAAGCTGAGCTCCGACGGGTGATGGTCATTGGAGAAGACCCGAGGTCGGAGCTGGAAACGGAGGGTGGAGGGGAGAGCCGGACCGGAGCGGGGGCGTTCAGGTTCCGGGATCCGGGACCACGGCGGAGGCTGCGGCGGGCGGGGGTTCTGACAGGGTTGGGGCCGCCGGTTGGGCGGGTTCCGAGAAGTAGATTTGGGCCTGACCCTGCTTGGGGTCAACCGCCGCAGCCATGAGGCTCGACAGCCTCTCGCGATGATCAGGACGAAGGCGGGGTAGGACCTTGTTCATTGCGCGACGTATGGCCGGATCCGTGAGGTGTTCGATAACGCAGCCACCGATGGCGAGACGGAGTCGCCGGTTTTCGTTTGCGATCTGGGCCTCGAGATCGGCCTTGAGCTGCTTCTCTCGGAGCTTGAGCTGGACTTTCTTCTGCTGGAGGAGGGCGAGTGATTGGGCA
The DNA here is from genome assembly GCA_049322455.1 of Verrucomicrobiota bacterium. Lineage (GTDB taxonomy): Bacteria > Verrucomicrobiota > Verrucomicrobiia > Opitutales > Opitutaceae > Lacunisphaera. The sequence continues at coordinate 414,387 of JBMOQY010000045.1, forward strand.
GTTTTTTTCATGATGATGGGATTGGGTTCACTGTCATCATAGCACGTGCTGACGAGTGGTTGGTCCCATACGGCGTGAGGTTCGGTCGGGTGGAAAAATCAAGATGGCGGGTTGGGCATGAGGGGGTGGGGGAAGTCAGGCTTTGGAACGGTCGGGGATTCGCGTGAGGCGGATTTGGGCAATTTTTTCGGGTCGGGAGAGTGTGCATTTATGCCTGCGCACCTTAAGCAATCCGCCCCTTTTGTAGCCAAAGCCGTGTCGCTGGGACCTGTGCTATGAAGGAGGATATGGCCAACTTTCACTGCCAAATCCGTCCGATCCAGCGCAGCAAGCGCCGGAGCGTGATCCAGCTCGTGAGCTATGTGACCGGGCTCAAGTTGCGCAGCCTGCGTACAGGCAGGCGTTATCGGCGGCGCACTCCCGGGGATGTAATCAGGTTCGCCTGTGTCGGATCGAATCTGCCAATGCAGGCCCTTTGGCAGAAGGCGGAGTCTGCCGAACGGCGAAAGAATTCCATCGAGGGGCGTCACCAAATCGTGGCACTGCCCCGGGAAAACTCCCAAGAGGAACAGTGGAAAATGCTAGTGGCCATGGCGGAGGTGATCAACCGGCTGCTGGGTGTGCCGGTGGTGGTCGCGCTCCACGACAATGCCGGCGAGCCGGACAAGCCGCGCAACCCTCACGGCCACCTGATCTTCGCAACCCGGGTCTGGAACGAACGAGCCAAGTCGTTCCAGGGAAAGACCCGCGCTCTCGATGTGGCGAACACCGGCTCCGTGATAATCGAGAGTTTACGGAAAACATGGGAAGACATCATCAACGCAGGTCTACCCGCGGGAGTGTCGAAAGTGAGCCGGCTGTCCCACGCGCGGGCGGGCCGGAGCCGGATTCCGCGGCGTCACTTGGGTGAGCAAGCGACAGAGCTGGAGCTTAAGGGGATTCGCACCCGCTCCGGAAATTTCAACCGCAGAATCGACCAACTGGATCGTGTCGCCGCGCAACAGATCAAGGTGGAGAACGAGATGAACGCTCCGTCCATGATGAGCCGTTCTGATCGTCAGCGTCAGTTGGGGCTAGAGCGGCAGTTGGCGATTGCGGATGCGCTGATCGCGGAATTTCCCCCGATGCGGCGGAACCCCCCGGCCAATATCCTAGTCGTGGCCAAGGAAACCGATCAGAGTGAGACCGAAAAAACCACCGGCGCCGGTTCTGAGCGAAAGGAGAAGCCCCGGGCGAGCAACTCGCATATCATCGACCAGATGCCCGCCCAGAACGGCGATGGGACCCAACGGTCTGAGGTATTCGAGGGCGGCGGCCTAGCCATTCCTAGCCAGCTGCTACCGCTGTCCCTGGAGGAGGAACTGCGGCTCGCTTCGGAGGCCATCGATGGTGCGACGCGGCCTGAGAAAGATCTTTTGCCGCCGTCATGAGTTAATCGAGCCAAGGGCAGTAGAACCTTCGGCGGCCCGCTCGGGACAAAAAATGCATGTGCTAAGATTATGCGACCATGGCCAAAAAAAACATCAATAAGCTAAACCGAAAGAACACTGGGGCGAGCCTCTCGGCGGGACTTCTTAACGTGCAGCGTATGTTGAGCCAGCCCGGACGCACCTTGTTGCTGCAATTGGTAACAGCGGCAGCTGATGCCACCGGTGGAGCGCACGCGAAGGACGCTGATTGGTCATGGGCGGTGTCATGCACATCCTATGTGATCCGAAGGGGCGCGTGGGTTCAGGAACAAGAACGTCTGGGTCGCAAGATCAGCGACAAAGACTCGAGGATCGGCAGTTTGCATAGCCTTCTGTGTCTCCGTTGCCGGGAGGAAATGGCTGGAGACGTCCGTAAGGCTAGGCCTGTGAATCCATATTTCGCCAAAATCGGGGAGGCGAAAACCTTGGTTCCTGCTGCCGCACGTCTCGAAGCCAAGAAGTCCGAGGTAACCACTCCGCGCAAGCGGGGCGAAAAGCACCTTCAATGGGCTCGCGATTCTTTCGTTGAGGACGGAAATCTGGCGAAGCCCGTCGAACTGATTGATCAGGCTGCCGAGGAGCTGAAAGCGGCATCCTAGTCGTCCATCATTGGTTTTCATCGTGCTTCCCGATCCCTCCGGTTTTGGAGAATCAGACTCCCATGGGGATAGTTCGATGCCTCGCTGCTGCGGATCGAATTTAAACATTGGGATACCAAGCACGCGTGGACAGGGATGCGACGGAAGGATCTTTTTGGATTCAGAGGTTTTGGCCCCAATGCTTTGAACCACAGCATAGTTGGGGCTTCGAGGCCAATGCCGAACACCAGCAAGGCCGAACAACCTGTGAAATCGGTTGTGCTATAACCGTGAATGCCATGAGCGCTATTCCTTCCGTCAAGTCCACCTACACCAAAAACTCAGCTGCTACTTCGGTCTGCGAAGCGATTCCGCACGCATCAGGGGCTATCATGTCGTTCGCCCTCATGTATGACGTCCCAGTCCCTTTGGAGCTCTTCAAGCTTGTGATCTCGCGGTCGACGGCCTTCAAGGCGCGTGCGGATGGGAAGCTCCACCTCGAAGAGGTGGCCTCGCGCGCCGCTATTCGGCCATCGGAACTCGCGCGCTATCTAAATCGAAGCAAGCCCAGCACGGTTTCGGTGCTTCCTGACCGCGCTGCATAACTTCAGGCATCGACTAGATGCTGTAATTGGTGCCCGGGGTGGGGCTCGAACCCACACGGCCTTTCGGCCAACGGATTTTAAGTCCGTAGCGTCTACCATTCCGCCACCCAGGCAGGTGAGGTCAAGATTTCCGGGGTTTGGGGAGGTTTGCCAGCCCAAGATTTGCCGTGGCGATTCAGGTTTGGGAAAAGTGGACAAGACTCTGGACAAGACTTTTGGCGACGAATACGTAAGTAGCTCGTTCTTACTGCGCTCGAACCCACATGGCCTTGCGGCCAGGGGATTTTAAGTCCCCAGCGTCTGCCATTCCGCCACCCGGGCGAGGTTTGGGATTGCCGCCCGAGGATAGCGGCATGAAGTGGGGCCGTGGCAAGCGACTTCCCCCTCCCGACAGCCAGCCCGCGGCGCGCCGCGGGGTCTCCGCGCGCATGAAGATCGGTTTCCTGGGCGGCAGCTTCGACCCGGTTCACTTCGGGCACCTGATTGCCGCGCAGGACGTCTACGAACAGTTCAAGTTCGACCGGCTTTTTCTCGTGCCCGCGGCCCAGGCGCCGCTCAAGCCCAACGATGTCCAGTCCTCGGTCGAGGACCGCTTGGCCATGCTCCAGGCCGCCTGCGAATGGGACCGGCGCTTCGAGATCGCCGACTACGAGCTGCGCAAGGGCGGGGTCAGCTACACCATCGACTCGGTGCGGCACTTCCGGGCGCAGTTTCCGGGCGACGATCTCTACTGGATCATCGGCGGCGACCAGCTGCCGCTGCTGCACCGGTGGAAGGAGATTGGGGAGCTGGCGCGGCTGGTGGAGTTCATCTTCCTCGAGCGGCCGCATCATCCCGACAAACCGCACGTGGAAATCCCCGGCCTCCGCCTGCACCGCTGCGACGGCCACCTGATCGAAATCAGCTCGAGCGAGCTGCGCCAGCGGGTGAAGGCCGGCCTGTCGCTGCACTATTTTTGTCCGCAAAAAGTGATCGCCTACATTGAAAGCCGGCAACTTTATCGCTGAAGCCCCGATGAAACCCAAAGCCGCCCGCAAACCCGCCGCCAAGCCTGCGAAAGCCGCCGGAACTCCGCGCAAAACGAATCCGACGCTCGCGCTCCTGAAGGCGGTCGTGCAGGCGCTCGACGCCAAGAAGGCTGGCGCGTTGCAGGTGCTGGAGGTCAGCCGGCTGTCGAGCATCACCGATTATCTCGTGCTGGGCACGGCCACCTCGGAGCCGCATCTGCGCGCGTTGCGCGTCGAACTCGAGAAGGTGCTCGATACGCATCAGGCCCGGATTCTCGGCACGGACGCCGCGAAAGGCAGCGGATGGACCGTGGTGGACGCCTTCGAGGTGATGGTGCACATTTTTACGTCTGAGAACCGCGACAAATACCGCATGGATCTGCTGTGGAAGGACGCTGCGGAAGTTCCTCTGACCAAGCTCTTAAAATGACCGCGCAGGATGGCGTTGGTTGCCGGCGGACAGGAACCTGCGGTCAACGGTCAATAAGCTGCGCGCGCTCGGGGATTACGGAATTTACAAGCGTTTAAGGACTTGTCCCTTGAAAACTTCTACTGGGCGTTATCAGATGCAAACCGCTCGCACATATCCCCGTGTGCGAGTTCTCCTAAATAACCCGCATAATCCATAACATGAATACTCGTTCCACCAAGGGTTTCACCCTCGTTGAAATCATGATCGTCGTGGTCATCATCGGTCTCCTCGCCGCCATGGCCATTCCCGCGTTCCAGAAGGTGCGTCAGTCCTCGCAGGACAAGGCCGTGCTGAACAACGCCCGTCAGCTGTCCGCTGCCGCCGACCAATACTATCTGGAGTATGGCGTCTCGACCGTCGCCCAGACCGAGCTCGTCGGTGCCAACAAATACGTGAAAGTGGTCAACACCGTCGCCGGTGAGACCTACCCGACCGCCTTCACCTCGGGTGAAGCCGTCACCGTTCTCGGCGTCGGCGCCTCCCGCACGATCACTTACTCGCCGTAAGCTGCTGCGTGATTCTCTTCAGGCCGCCCTTCACCCGGGCGGCCTTTTTTTGCACTGTCTTTTTGGACGGCCCGCGACATTCCTTCATCAACGCATGTCCATCCCCGGTATCATCAGGCAACATCAGCAGCTGCTGGCCTTGGGAGTGTCGGTCTTGTCGGCGGTGTTGCTCGGTTTTATGATCGTGCCCGATCACACGGCGCTGCTGATCGTGATGCGGGGCGGATATTGGATCATGCTGGTGATGGCGGTGCTGTTCGGCTCGGCCGTGTGGAAGAGCCTGCGGCGGCATCCCGAGAGCGGGGAGGGCGGTTGGCGCGCCTGGCTGGCGGTGGCCGTCTGCGCCGCCCTGCTGCTCGTGCATGAGGCCTATGGCTTCAAGGTGCTGATGGACGAGGCGATGCTGCTCGGCACCTCGATGACCATGCACTTTGAGAAGGAGGTGATGGTGCCGATGAGGGCGCACGAGATCACCGGCTACTTCCAAACGCTGGATGCACAGCTGGACAAGCGGCCGCTGTTCTTCCCGTTCCTCGTTTCCGTCCTGCACGATTTCACCGGCTATCGGCCGGAAAACCCGTGGATCCTGAACACGGCGCTCACGTTCCTCTTCTGCTCCCTGGTTTTCGTGCTGGGGCGGCGTCTGACCGGCCGGTGGCAGGGCGGGATCGTGGCCTTGCTGCTGATGGCGGGCCTGCCGCTGCTGGCCCAGAACGCAACCGGGGCGGGGTTCGAGCTGCTCAATCTTGTCATGCTGGCCCTGACCATGCTGTCCGGCATCCGCTGGCTGGAGCGCCGCGATGGGGATTCCCTCACGGTCTTCTGTTATGCCGGCGCCTTGCTGGCGCAGGTCCGCTACGAATCCGTGCTGTTCCTGCTGCCGGTCGCCCTGCTGGTGCTGTGGGGGTGGTGGTTGGAGCAGCGCATCCTGCTGACCTGGCCCGTGGTCGTGCTCCCGTTGCTGCTGGTCGCCTATCCGTTGCAGCATCGGGTGTTCACCGTGCGGGAGTCCGCGTGGGAACTCGCCAGCCAGCCCGGCTACCACAAGGTGTTCTCTCCGGATTACGCGCTGGCCAACTTCGGACACGCCCTGAATTTCCTCTTCGACACCACCGGCGACGTGCCGAATTCGCTGGTGCTGTCCTGTCTGGGCGCGCCGGCGCTGGTGTTTCTCCTGCTCTGGGTGCTCCGGCTGTCGCGCAACCTCCGCGCGCAGCCGGCGGCCGCGGTGGTGTTCGGCGTGTTCACCCTCGGGTTTGCCCTCTGGCTCGGCCTCATGCTCTGCTATTTCTGGGGACGGTTCGACGATCCCGTGATCCGCCGGCTGAGCCTGCCACTGCATCTTTGGATGGCCCTGGCGATCGTGGTGGTGATCGACGTCTTCGATCGTCCGGGGCGTTCGTGGCGCTGGTGGACAGCGGCGCTGGCCCTGGCGCTGGTGGGCGGTTCCATCCCGGTCATGGCGCGCCACGCCTATACCCAGACCTACAATCCCGGGTTGGAGGTGCAGTGGCGGCGCGAATTCATCGCGGCGCATCCCGAAAGGGACTATCTGTTCATCGATCGCGATGCGGTCGTGTGGATAACACACCTGGTGTCGGCGACCTCGGTCCTGCAGGCCCGCACCAAGCCCGAGCTGTTCGAATTCAACCTGCGCAACCGGAGCTTCTCGGCCATCTATGCCTATCAGCGCTTCAATGTGGATCCCGACACCGGGCGGCTCCTGCCCGAACTGGGCGATTATCTCGGTCCGGAATATGTCCTGGAGACCGTGGCCGAGAAACGGTTCGCGCCGCTCCGCGTCTCGCGGATCAGCCGGGTGACGGAGGTGCGGCGCGGGGCGCCCGCGCCGGTCGGCCCGGTGGCCGGAACCTACGAGAAACTGTCGCCCGAGGAACGCGAGCGCATCCGCCTGGAATACTTCGAGAATTACGTGAAGCATCTGCCCTGACGCCGGCGGCGGACGACCGGGACGGAAAGCCCATGATCCCATCACAGGAATGAAAACGGCCATCCGCCTGAGCGACCTGTGGCGCGCGCCGGACCGGCGGTTGCTGGTGTTTGCGGTGACGGCCCCCCTCGCGGTGTGGGTGGGGTTCATCGGCACGTCGCTTCAGCAGGCGGAGCAGGTGGTGCGCCATGCGACCTACTACGTCCTGCTGCTGGCGTTCGTGTTGCTGGTCGCGGCCATGGTCCGGATGCGCGGCGCCTGGTTTCCACCCGGGCAGGCGCCCTCGCGGCGCGAGTGGATCGCGGTGCTCATCCTGATCGGAGTGCTGTCCTCGATGGCCTGGCGGTCCGAGCCGTGGCGAGCCAAGGTGCTCAACGACGAGTTTGTGCTGCAGATCACCGCCTACAGTCTGCATCATTACCGCACCGCCGCCACCATGGCGCGCGCTTACGAACTGGAAGGAGTGTTCTTCCCGCTGTGGGACTACTTGGACAAGCGACCCTGTTTCTACCCATTCCTGGTTTCGCTGCTGCATGATGCCACGGGATATCGGGTCGCCAACGCGTTCCTGGTCAACGCCCTGCTGTATCCGGTCCTGCTCGCCGCCGCGTGGTGGCTGGCGCGCCGGTTCGGCGGGGTGCGTGCGGGTCTGCTGGCGCCGCTGCTGCTCGGCACCCTGCCGTTGCTGGCGCAGAACGCCACGGGTGCGGGGATGGAGATGACCAACCTGGTGATGCTCCTGCTGAGCGCCTGCCTGGCAGTCCTCTTTCTCGAGCAACCCGCGGATCGCCACCGGTTGTCCGCCTTCACACTGGCGGTGGTGTTGCTCTGTCATTCACGCTACGAATCGGCGCTGTTCGTGGGCCTCGGCGGCTTGGTGATCCTGGCGGCTTGGTGGAAGCAGCGGCGGGTGTTGCTGGCCTGGCCGGTGACCTTGGCGCCGCTGTTGCTGATCCCGTTCGCGCTGCAGCAGCGCATCCTGGCCAATACGCCGGACCGGTGGGAATTGAGCGAAGGCAAGAGCGAGCGCTTCAGCCTGGGGTATGTGCCGGACAATCTCCTCCGCGCGGGCCGGTTCTTCTTCGGGGAGGCGCCCAGCATCGCGAATTCGGTCTGGCTGTCGTCAGTCGGCGCCGTCGGGATCGCTTGGCTGCTCTGGCGCCTGTTCCGGCACCGGCGGCTGCGCTGGAGCGAATGGACTGCGGATGCGCAGGCCGTGACACCGTTTGCGGCGGGGGTGGTGGCCAATCTCTGCCTGGTCATGGCCTACTATTGGGCGGGCCTGGATGATCCGGTGGCGGCGCGCTTCGCTCTGCCTTTTTACTGCCTGCTGGCGGTGCTCGGAGCAGTGGCCATCGCCGCCTTGGATGCCGCCGGACGGCTGACCCGGGTGGCGGCGGGGGGCACGGTCGTTTTCATGCTGGCCGTCTCCATCCCGCAGATGGGCCGGCATGCTTATTCCAATCTGGGTAGCCGGGAGCACGAATGGCTGGTGCGCATGGTCCAGGCGAGGCCGCCCGCCAAACGCATCGTCATCGCCAGCCGTTCCTCGATGGTCTGGCTGCTGCATCGCATCCCCTCGATCCTGATCAGCCGCGCGATCTTCATGCAGGACCGCCTGCATTATCAGTTTGCGAAGGGGGATTTCGACGAAATCCTGGTCACGCAGGAGCTGCGTCCCGCGAGCAAGGATGGTTTTCATGAGGTCGTGCCCGATGACCGGTTGCCGGGGGCCTTCCATCTGGAGCTGGTTGCCGAAAAAAGGTTCGGCACCAAGTTGCTGCGCCTCAGCCGGCTGGTGGCGGTTGACGCGCCGACTATCCAGAGAGAAGCGGGGGGGCGGTGATCCGGATACCGAAAAAGCATAGATCCCCGGGGCTTACCCGGACCTCTGCAAACTCGACCAAGCCCCATATGCAAGCGACACCACATCCCGTTCCGCCAACCAAACCGAAGCAAGCTTGCATGTCCCACTCCGTGAATAGACGCAGGGCAGTGGCAAAAGCCGCTTCGGGGTATCGGACCCGCAGCAAATGAACGAACTCTCCGAGGGCATACGGTCCGACGCAAACACGGCGGCGCCAGGGACGCGCCGCTGGCGCGAATGGTTTTCATGGCTTGGCCTGGCCTGCCTTGTGGCGGCCATCTGGGGCGCCCCGTTTCTCTTTCCCAGGTTATGGGATGTTGTTGGCGTGAGGGACTTGCGCCCGCGATTCCTCGATCTCTATGGCAGCCTGGCGGCTGCCGAGGCGGCGCAAGTCGGGATGGATCCTTATCAGCCGAACCCGCTGGATCCGCTCATGCGCCCGCATTTTTATTCGAGCTGGTGGCTGATGTCGGGACAGCTCGGCTTGGGGCGCGACGATGTCATGTGGCTCGGCGCCGTGCTGGTGGCGGCCTGCCTGGCTGTAGCGGTCGTCTGGTTGCGGCCACGCGGATGTCGGGAGTGGGGGCTCGCGCTGCTCCTGCTCATTTCGCCGGCGTTTTTGCTGGCCGTGAATCGGGCCAACAACGACTTGGTGATTTTCCTCCTCTTGAGCGCCGCCTTGGTCTGCCTGAAGTCCGGGCGGGAGGCGCTGCGGCTTGGTGGCGTCGCCTTCCTCTCCGTCGCGGCCGTGTTGAAATATTATCCGTCGGCCCTGTTGCTCCTTTTGCTCACCGCTCCCACTGCGCGGCAACTGGCGCGGGATGTAGCGGTGGCGGCGTTCGTCCTGCTGCTTGGGTTCCCGTCGATGTTGGATGGGTTGCAGGCGGCCGGACTTTATTGGAGTGGCGTGACAGGGCCCTATGCCTTCGGGGCCACGGTGCTCTGGCAGGAACTGCAAATCCCGCGTGCGTTGGCAAACGGGGGTCTGGTCATTGCGGGCGCGGGGCTGGGCGCGTGGATTTGGCGCGGGCGCCGGGCGGCTGCCCCGATGCCGGTGGAATGCATCGCGGGAAGCGCGATACTCCTCGCCTGTTTCGTGCTCGGCAACACCTATGCCTACAAGCTGATTTTTTCAGTGTGGTTGCTGCCGGGCTTGTGGCGGGCGAGGGAAAGCCGGCTGTCGGCGCGGGTCATGCTCTACGCCGTCCTCTTGGCTGCGTGGACCGACGGGTTGACGGTGACAGTCGCCAACCTGCGAGAGATCGAAAGTCCCAATCTGCCGTATAGGCTGCTCTTGGGTGTTTCCCAACTGTCGGCGTGGTGCATTGCCGCCATCGCGTTTGCCTGGCTCGCGGACTTTGTGCGCCATCGCGTCGGGCATTTGCAGTTGGCGGGTGTGCGCCCGCCGTTGCAGAAGAGTGATCACGCGCCGTAGCCGCCGCAATGCTGGCCGGGCGGCGTCCTCATTTGCGAATCTCCGCAGCAAGCTGCGGGGAATGTTTAGCCTTCAAGGGGGCGTCGGTTTGGCGGATTCCCCCCGGGTGGCGGCGTGTTCCATGGCCCGGAGCCATACGCTGTAGGGGCGATGCAAAGCGGCGGTGAGTTCGACCGCGCTCAAGCGAAAGATCAGGATGGAGTAGCCGATCTGCTCATCGGCGCCGCGGGCGCGCAGGTAATGGCAGAGGCGGGCGAAGCGCAGCTGTTCGTAGGTGTCCCACATCCCGGTCACCCGGTCGGGCGAGAGGCCGGGCATCAGCGCTTCCCGGTTGTCCGGCTCGGCGGCATAACGCAGCAACAGGGGTTCAAGGGCGCGCAGTTTCTGGTAGCTTTCCTCGCGTTCCTGGGTCCACTCGCCCCGATAGCGGCTATAGACGTGCGAGAGCATCGTGGCGCTGAGGGCGTAGAGGCCGGGTTGCAACGTGTGCCAGGGCCGGGTCTTCGACAGGAAGGGCAGGGTGGGAAGCTCGACGGCATTGATGCCGTAACGCGCGGGGTCGTCTGTGCCAAAGTAGGACACATACACCCTTGGTTGTCCCGGCCGGGTCTCTTCCGCGCGCAAACGGCGGGCCAGCCCGGGCAGATCCTGTCCCCAGTCGAGGGAGCTGTCCACCAGGTGCCGCCAGCCCTCTTCCGGCCCTCCGGCCAAATGGTTGAAGAAGGCCAGGTAATGGGGGCGCACCCGGAGGCTGGCGGCGGCTTGCGTGCCGAGCAGCAGGCAGATCAGCAACGTTGCGGTCGGCGATCTCATTTCACGACGCGACGCCCAGCCGATGGCACCGCACAAAATGAAGAGAGCGGGATAAGTCGGCAGCAGGTGCCGGTGGCCGATGTTCAGGTGGCTGCCCAGGGAAAACAGCCAGTAGATGATGAAACTGCTGGCCAAGGGGAGGGTGGCGAACAGGTCGGTGCGCCAGCTTCCCGGTTGCCGCCACCAGCGGCGGAGGGAGATCACTCCGCTCGCGCCGATGGCGATGAGCAACGGCAGGGGTGTTTTCACCAGGAAGGCGTAGGGGAAGAACTGCACCCACCCCGTCAGGCTGTAGTCTCCGTTCAGGTACGCCGCGCGCTGCTGCGACATGTTGAGCACAAAGGTGAAACCGTAGAGATAGGCGTCGGGCAGGATCGCCAGCGGGCGCATCATCCCGATCAGCGTGCCCTTGAGGCCCAGGCCGTTCAGGGCGGTCTCCCACGACATGTGATACGTGACGAGCGCTGGCAGACCCGGGCCGGCCGCGCCGTGCCGGAAACCGAAGAACAACCAGATGATCGTGAAGGCCGCGAGGATGTGTGCCACCGCCGAGACGGCGAGCAACGCCGCCTTGGCCGCCAGCGACCGGACTTCGCGGCCGCGCCAGGGCAAGGGGCGTGCCGACAGCAGCCGCGCCAGCCACATGGGTGCGAAGATGAGGGGCAGCAGCACGCAGGAGAATTTCGCGACACAGGCCAGGCCGAAGACCACGGCACTCACCAACCCCTTGCCCGGATGCAGTTCCTCGAGGTGCCGCCAGCAGGCCGTCACCGATGCCAGCATGAAGAAGGCCATGCACATGTCCGAGGTGGCCAGGGCGCCGTGGGCGAGAAACGTGGGGCAAAAGGCAAACAGCGTCAGCGCGAGCAAGGCACCCGTCGCTCCGAACAGGCGGCGCGCCCACCACCACACCAGCAGGCCGGTGCCGAGGCTCCAGACGACGTTCATGGCGCGGGCGGCGAACAGCAGGTCGGCCAGATCGGCGGAGTGGGCGGCGAAATAGGCCCGGCCGACTCCCCAGACGTTCGCGACCGGCCAGTCGGGATGATCGGCGGGCAACCGGTGTCCGCCCAACCACGCTGGCAGCGCCTCCCAGCGTTGCGGCAGGTTGCCGTTCTCCGGCTGCAGGCGGTAGTCGTTGAACTGCCAGTAGGCCAGTCCCGCGGTGAGGTGGGCCATCTCGTCGGCCGTGGCCGACTTTTCGCGCGAGGCGGTCAGCGCCATCCAGGCATGCGTGCCCAGCAGCAGGATCAGCAGGCCGGCCTGAAGTAGGGGCGGGAGGCGGGTCGGCAAAGTGGGCATGGACAAGGCCTTGGAGGCGGGTCCATGCTGCGGGTCGCCTCATGCGGGGCAAGAGCCATGAATGCCGAGGAATACGCCAACATGGAGCAGCGGGAAGCCGGGCACTGGTATTACGCCGGCAAACGGGAAATCGTGCACGCCTGCCTACGGCGATACGGCCCGCCCCGGCCGCAGGATCTGCTGCTCGATTGCGGCGCCGGCACCGGCCGTTTTGCCAAGGAGGCGGAGGCGCGCTGCCGCGTATTGGTGCTCGACGACCACGAGGAGGCGCTGCGGATCCTGCGTGCCAAGTTCCGGGCCGACCAGATCCTGAGCCTGGCGGGAGACCGGGTGCCCCTGCCCGACGGGGCGCTGGACTACATCACCGCTCTCGATGTGCTGGAGCACACGCCCGATGACCGCGCGGTGGTCGAGGGTTTCGGGCGCCTGCTCAAACCGGGTGGCGTGGCGGCCATCACGGTGCCCGCAAGCATGGCCTTGTGGAGCGATTGGGACGAGGTGCTGCATCACTACCGCCGCTATTCCCGGTCGCAACTGCGGGCGCTTTTCCCGCCGGAACAGTGGGAGGTGTTGCACCTCAACTACACCAACGTGCTGCCCTACCCGGCGGTGTGGTTGCTGCGCAAATGGCGGCGCTGGTTTCCGGCGCGCGGGTCCGGCCTGCGGGCCGAGGACCGCCAGCCGCCGGACTGGTTGAATGCGCTGCTTCGCTGGCAGTTCGTCACCCTGGCCCGGTGCCGGCTGCCCCTGCCTTTCGGGGTGAGTCTGCTGCTGGTGGCCCGGCGTCTCCCTCCTCAAAAAACGTCGCTTCCGCCATGACGCGGCCGGTGTCGTCGCGCACGTTCAGGATCAGGGAGTCGCCCACCTGCGTGAGGGGGAAGGCATCGTGGAACAGAGTCAGCCGGTAAAGCCCCCGTAGCGGCCGGTCGGCCGGAAAGGCCACCGGCGCGCCCAGCGGGCGGTCCTCGCGATTGATCGGTTCGAGCATCCCGCGCACCGCCGGACCGGCGAAATCCACGAGCGTTTCCCACGGGGCGTTGATCCGCTCCAGTGCCGCGCCCATGGGTCGGCCGACGAGGGCCAGGCGTGTCTGCAGCATGACGGCGCGCGCCTGCGACGCGGCCCCGGTGTCGGCTTCCCGCATTTCGATCCGCCCGAAGGGCACGGCCCCGCTCTCGCGCGGCACCCAGAATTCGAAGTCGCCGCATCGGAAAAGCCGGCGGTAAGCGGCTTGGAGGTGAGACTGGAGCGGGCTTGCCATGGAGACGCCGATCTTCTCGACAAATTCGTCGAGCGCCCGGTTGTTGATGATGGCGCGCTGCGGGGTCTGCTCCAACCGGCTGATGATGGCCCGTTGCTCGCCCTCGTTGAGCAGCCAGAACCAATGGGTGGCGTTGCACAACGTGGGGGTGGGCACGCCGCTCCAGAGGTTGTGGCTGTACATCCCGGGGCGGGAAAAGAGCAGGTCCGCATGGATCTGGGCGTTGAGCGCGAGGAGGCGCAATGTCGCCCGGCTTTTTCCGTCCAGCATGATGCCTTCGGCCCCGGGCAGACCAAGCGGACGAGACTCCTCCTGCCTCCGCCAGCCTTCCCGCAGCAACAGACCCGACACGACGAGGCCGGCGGCCGCCAGCAAGGCGCCGCCACCCAGGGCCAGGCGCTTCGCCGCGAGCGGCGAAACTCTGGAGCCCAGAGCCTGAAAAGCATCAAAGGTGCCGCAGACAAACAGGGGGACCAACAGGAAGCTGCCCCAGCCCAGCTGGCTGCCCGCCACGGGGAATGCATGCAGGACCTGCGGGAGCGCGAGCAAAGCCAGCAAGGACAGGCGCCGGCCGTCGGCGGCCGGTCCGAGCGGGATGACGAACAGCGGCGTCAGTGGCAGGCAGAGCTCGAAGTATTCCCACAGCGCATGGACGGTCGGCCAGGTCCACAGGTGCCACAGAAAGCAACCGAGCGCGACGAGGCGGGTGAGCAGCACCAGCCATCGGACAAGATGATGGAAGGGGCCGGTGCTGGCGGACCGCCATCCGGCTGCGATGGTCAGCGACCAGGCCCAGACCGGCACCCAGTCGAAACGCGCAACCCAGTTGAAAGGAACGTTGAAGTGCGCGGGATGGCGCAGCGGACTGAACAGCGCGGCCCCGGCCAAGTCGGCGAAACCGGTGCCGCGCCACACCGGCACCAGGATGATCATCACCAGGGCGGCGAGGTATCCCAGCAGGGCGGCAATGGCGGCGCGCGGGGCGAGAACCGGTGTCTCCGGTCGGGGCGCGACCCAGAGGAGACCGGCGGCGGCCGCCGAAAACTGCACGGCGAAGAGGAGCATGTCGGGATTGTCCCGTTGCCCGAACATCAGTCCCCACGGCAGCGCCAGGAGACCGGCGGCCGCCAGGAAGCGCGCCGGAGTTCGGAGCCGGGGTGGCCACGCCGCGTGCAGGAGCAGGATCGCGCCGACGCTGCTGACGAAGAAGAGCCCGATATTGATCTTGGTCAGGCTGAGGGCGGCGGCGATCGCGCCCAGTGCCGCCAGGAGGACTGCGGGTCGCCCGCTGGCCGGCAGCCGGATCACGAGCAGGCCGCCGCCGGCCACCAGCAGCGAGATCAGGCTGCCGGGATGCGAGGGCTCCGAACTCATCTGCCAGAGCAGCGCGAAGGTGATCCCGGCCGCCGCGATGCCCACGCTGAGCCTCGCGCTCAGTTGTTGCGCGATGAAGCCGGCGAGCAGGCCGCACGCCGTCCAGTGCAGGGCGGTCAGGTGCCGTCCCAGCATGTGCGTGAGCGGTTGATCGAGGGACGCCGTGATCAACCAGTGGTAAACGTAGGGGAACGGTCCGTATTGGGAAAACACCTCCGTGTAGAGCTTCCGTCCTTCCAGGAAATGACGCAGGCTGATGAGCACATAGCCTTCATCGTCATAGAACATGAAGGTGCTGTTGACCATGAGGCTGGCGGCCACCGCCAGGCCCACGCCCAGGAGGATCCACCCCGCAGCCTGCCACCAGCGGCGGCTCATGACCGGCGGGAATCGCGCCGCACGATGTAGAGCGGACGCTGCTTCGCCTCGTCGTAGATGCGGCCGAGGTATTCGCCCAGGATGCCGATGCCGATCAACTGCACGCCGCCCAGAAAAAGCACCAGCGTGACCAGGGTCGTGAAGCCGGTCTGCGCGATCTCGATGCCAAGCAGCCGACGCGCGATGAAGAAGACGCCGACGGAGAACCCCAGGCCGCTGATCATGACGCCGACGTAGGTCAGCAGCCGCAGCGGCAGCCGGGAGAAACTGAAGACGCCGTCCAGCGCATAGCGCACCAGCTTGGAGAAGGTCTGGCCCGGCTGGCCGGCCGCGCGCTCCTGGCGGTCGTAGGCCACGTCGGCGGTGGTGAAGCCCACCCAGGTGCGCAGGCCCGGGAAGAAACGGTGGCGCTCGGGCAGATCGTTCAAGGCATCCAGCGCCTCCCGGCTCAGGAGGCCGAAGGTGCCGGTGTTGGGCTCGACGGGAAAATCGCTCAGCCGTCCGAACAGGCCGTGAAAGGCGTCCATCCCCAGCCGGCGCAGGCCGGTCTCCTGCCGCGTGCGGCGCACGGCCCGCACCACGTCGGCGCCTTGGCGCCAGCGGGCGACCAGTTCGGGCAACAGCTCGGGCGGATCCTGCAGGTCCGCATCCATCGTGATCACGGCATCGCCGGCGGCCTGGGCGAGGCCGGCGGCGAGCGCGGCCTGGAAGCCGAAGTTGCGGCTCAGTTCCAGCAGGGCGAAGCGGGAGTCGGCGGCCGCCTGCCGGCGCGCCAGTTCCGCCGTGCGGTCACGGCTGCCGTCGTTGACCAGGAGGGCGCGCCAGGCGCAGCCGGCGGCGCCGTCGAACACCGCGGTCAGGCGGGCGAACAGCTCCGGCAGCACGGCCTCTTCGTTGAATACCGGGATGACGACGGTGACGGTGGGAGGGGAAACGTCGGCACACATGCAGCGGGCATCAGGCTGACAGGTGCGGGATGATATGCAAGCGGGGGAACTCCGGTCGGGCGGCGTTCCTCAGAAAGCGGCGCTCGCGCGCCAGCGCCAGCCCGCCACGCCGGCGCTCAGGATGAGCAGGACCAGGCCCCAGAAAGGCGGGCCGAGGTCGGCCAGGAAGACGAGGCCGAGATGGAGCTTGGCCTGCCAGTTGACCTGTGCGGTGACCGGCAGGCTGGACCATAGCGCGGCCACGTCGCCGGCTTGTCCGAACCAAGCCGACTGCAGGGCGAAGTGCAGGCCGATGCCCATGCACAGGTCGAGCAGGAGACCGGCCGCATAAAGCCATCGGAGCCATCGGGGCAGCCGTTCCGTGTTGGCCGCCAGCCAGGCCAGACCGAGCAGCACGAGGGGTTGCAGGCTGATGTGGGCGAGTCCCAACCGGTCGGGGTGGGCATGCACCACGATGCCGAGCAGGGTCGCCAACGGCAGCGCGATCCAGGCGAAACGCGCGGCGGGACCATCGGGTTTGCGCCAGAGCAGCCAGACCAAGGCAAAGGCCCCGACCGAGCCGAAGGCCCACCACAGCCGCAACTGGTAGTGAATGAACCAACCGTCGCGCCAGCGACCGACTGGACTGCTTTGGGCCAGCAGCGGGTGGTCCAGGCCCGCCCCGGATACCACCGGACTGAGCGTGTGGAAAAGGTTGCTGCCGGCGTTGTGGAGGCGTTCGGGCAGATCACCCTGCGGGGCGAGGGCGACCGCCGTGTTTTGCGTGAAGGTCGTGCCAAGGCCGTAACGGGCAACCGCCCAGCCGAGCCAGGGCAGAAAAACCAGCGCGGCCAGCAGGACGGCGAGCGCGGCCTCGCGACGCACGGCTGTTGCGGCCAATTCCTTGCGGCGGAGCACCAGCCACGCGATGGCCAGCGCGAGGATCCATGGTCCCGTGGAATAATGCGCGAGGATGCCGCCGGCCAGCGCGAGGGCGGCGGCGACCAGCCTGCCCGGAACGGGCGGCCCCGGCCGGGGCGACAATGGCAGCCAGGCCAGGAGCACGAAGAAGGCCGCGGCCAGCTTGGTCCACGGGAAGGTGGCGTTTTGCACCAGCATCGGGTTGGCCATGAGCACGAGCACCAGCAGCCATTGGCTGCGTCGGTCTCCGCGCCATGTCCCGACGAGGGCGGCCAGCGGCAGCAGCACCAGGCTGCCCAGCAGGGTGAAAAAAACCTGGTGGTTGAAAAATGCCCCGCCGCTGCCGCTCATCAGCAGGGCCGACCACAGGTTGGCCAAAGGCGGCCGGGCGGGCAGCGGATAGACCCTCAGGAACAGGAAATCCTCCGGCCAGCGGGCGAGGAAGAAATGGGCGCGGTCGTAGTGCTCATACCAGTCGCCCTGCCAAGCGGCGCCCGAGTAGTTCACCACCAAGGCCTGCCAGCCCAGGCACCACGTCGCGAGCAACGCCCACCGGCCCGCCGCGCTGCGCACCTCCGTCGCGCGCGCCAGCTCGCGGAAGGCTTGGGGGCGGATCAGCGTGAGGAGCGCCCCGATGCCTGGTGCCAGCCAGAACCAGCGGAGATGCACCCCGCCGGCATACAGCGCAAACCCGGCCAGCCAGCCCGTGAGCAACGCGGCGGCCACGGCCAGGGCCAGCCGCTCGACGGGCGGCCAGGTTTTCAGCCACCGCAGCCAGGGGGCCCCGAGCCCCGCCACGGCTCCGGCGAAAAGCAGGACATCGCGGATCAGGGGCCAGATCAAAGGCGCATCCTCAGACAAGCAGGTTGTATTTCAGGATCGCGTAGAGGGCGCGGAAGCTTCCGGGTCGCTTGGCTCCCCGTTGCATCGGAGACGATTTGGTAGAGAATGAGATCGTCACTTGCGAGAACCACCCGCAGGTGATCGAGCGGTTGGCGGCATAGCGGGGATGCGGAGAGATACCGGAAATTGATATTTTGACGGTAGGTCAGCACAAAGCAGAAGCCGAGGTCGGCAAGCCGGCGAGCGAGATCAGCGGGAGTTATCTGTGGATTGAACAGATCGGTCAGTTCAGGGCTCCACGGTGGTGCACATGCGACGCCCAGCCGCTGCAACTGGGCTTGGGGACCAAGGACGATGGCACGGCTGTCACCGATCGCTTGGGCTGCGCGCTGCAGCGCAACACCGTCGTGAAATTCGTGAATGGCATTGCCAACCCGCAGCCAGGCTGTCGGTGGCACGCGATAGGGGTTGGCCGGCAGGGTCAGGTTTTTCAGCGCACTGTCTGCTGCCAGCAGACATAACCCGACCATCACGCCAACGAGATGGGTGCGACCGGGAACCCAGCGTGCGAGTGCCGCGCCGCCGGCAACCGCGCAAAGGGCGAACCCGGGACTGAGCAGACGCAGGCCATAGAAATAGCCGCCCGCGGTGTGCCCCAAGGAAACGACATAAAGGCTGAGCATGACGGCGCAGAACACAAGTGTCGGCCGCAGCCGGCGAAAAAAGACAATGGCACCGGTCAGGCCGGCGAACAGGGCGGTGAAGCCGTAGGTGAAAAATACCCGCGGGGCCTCGGGAGGCAGATGCCGCCAAGAGAAATTCTCCTGGTAAATCGCCATGAGCCGGGCATGGGCTTCGTTGAGCGGAAACAATCCGGCCAACGCATGGTTGAAGAGCGGGTGGCCTGTGAGCAGCCAGTTGCGTGCATACCAGGGCAGCACAAGCAAGGAGGCGGTCGCCAGAAAGATCAGCCTCGTCGTCGGAGACAGTCCCCGCACAATGACCAGCAGAAAGCCCAGCGCGGGGAAGATGAGTCCGTATTCCCGGGCCAGCGCACCAAGCGCGGCGCATGCGGCGGCCGCCACGACGGATGCGCGCGTCTCGTTCTGCCGGTCACGCGGCAGGTATAACAAGAGACCCAGCACGGAAAGCGCGGTGAGTCCCGTTTCCTGTCCCATGCCCGCGGCCCACGGCGCCAGCGGCATGGTGGCGAGGAGCAGGCCGGCAAACAGTGCGGCGCGCGCGGAGAACTCCTGCCGGGCCAGTGCCCGGGTCGCAGCGAAGAGAAGCACCACCTGGAACAGGACGACGGGCGCGGTGGCGACGGGCCGCGCGGCCCCGGCCGCGGCGTAGATCCCCTGATACAGCGAAGCGACCAGCGGCGCGATGCCATCGGGCCAGCTGTAGAGCGCGTAGTCGGCCGCGGTGACGGGTGGATAGAAGGCCAGCGTCGAATGCGTCCACATCTGCCGCGCCAGGAATTCCCAGCGGAAGGCCGTGTCAGCCCCGTGGAGGGGCTGCGCCGCCGCGCGATAGGCCACGATCAGAAGCACGGGGAGGAGCGGCAGCCATGCGCGCCAGTCGACGGATTCGGCGACCGGACTCGAGGCCGGGGCAGTTTGTCTCCGCGCGACGAGCAAGCACAGCGCGACAATCGCGAGCCAGCCTGTCGCCAGCGCGCCCCGCCCCAGCCCCAGTGACAACGCGTCGAGCAGTACCACGAGTAGCATCCAGGCGACGGCACCGCCCGCGAACCCGGCCAGCGCGGGCAGCGGCAGGCGGTGACGCCAGGCCAGCAACCAACCCGGCGCGGCGATGGCGGCGGTGGCGACGAGGCCGGTCATCAGGTCCATGATCATGGTGGCCGACGGTCAACGCCGCCTAGTCGGAACACCTGGTAAACCGCGTCGAACTGCAAGTAGCCGCAGGCGGTCGCGTACGCCGCGGCGGACAGCCCGGCGTGACGGGTGCCGCGCACCAGCAGCGCGGCCGCAGAGAGGACGCGGAAGCCCCAGAGTGCCCGTTGTGCGGGGTCGGAGTCGCCGCCCAGCGCGCCGAGCGTGAGGAGCAGCGTGCCGAGGGGGGAGGTGAAGCTGTGGACGCGCTCGCCGGGCTGGTACACGAGGCCGTCGCCGCGTGCGAGGTGGGCGCTGCTGCGGAAGGTGATGCAGAAATCCTCCCACGCGTGCTGCGGGGCCGCGGCGAACAGCAGCCCAAGCCACTCCCGAGCATCGCGGCCATCAACGCGGGATGACGTGGGATTCGGGAGAACATGCAGGACGCTGTTCAGCGCAACAGGTTGTATTTCAGGATCGCGTAGAGGGCGCGGAAGCCGTCGCGCCAGCCGATCTTCTTTCCCTCGGCGTAGGTGCGGCCGTAATAGCTGATGCCCACCTCGTAGATGCGGCAGCCCTCCAGTTGCGCCACCTTGGCGGTGATCTCCGGCTCGAAGCCGAAGCGGTTCTCCTCGATCGTGATCTTCCGCAGCACCTCCCGGCGGAAGACCTTGTAGCAGGTCTCCATGTCGGTGAGGTTGAGGTTGGTCAGCATGTTCGAGCAGAGCGTGAGGAACCGGTTGCCGACCATGTGCCAGAAATAGACCACCCGGTGCGCGTCGGCGCCCATGAAACGGGAGCCGAAGACCACGTCGGCCTTGCCGTCGAAGATGGGTTTGAGCAGCTTCGGATATTCCTGCGGATCGTATTCGAGGTCGGCGTCCTGCACGATGACCGCGTCGCCCGTGGCGGCGGCAAAACCCGTGCGCAGGGCCGCGCCCTTCCCGCAGTTGATGGGGTGGTAAAGGACCCGTGAAACGAGCGGCTCGATCTCCGCCTTGAGGAGGTCGCGGGTGCCGTCGGTCGAGCAGTCGTCCACCACGATGATCTCCTTGTCCGCTACTGGTGCGGCCCGCACGGCGTCCACGAGGGCGCGGATGGTCTTTCGCTCGTTGTAGCACGGAATGACGACGGAGAGCTTCAAGGCAGAAGGTGGAATTCAGGTTGGCTTATGGCCGGCAGGAGGAAGGATGCAGGGCACAGGGTTGCCATCGCGGCGGCGATAGATGGTGAAATCCCGTGTGTCGGTGGTGATGAGGCGCGCTTGCGGGTGACGCTCAGAGAGAATGATGAGCGAGGCATCGCCCCAGTCGCCTTGACCCGGATAGGCATGGATGAACTCCGCGGCGCGTCCACTGTCCGTTGCAAGGAGGGGCAGGAAGACCACCAGACCGGATTCCAGTGCCGCCAACAGTTGGAACAACGCGGGCGGGTGCGCTTTGAGGTGGTGGGCCGCTTCGGCGAAGACCGATTCCGTGGTGAAGACCCGTTGGCCAATGGCGCTCAGGGTTTGTCGGCTCCAGTGGTGCCATTGGTCGGCCGGCCAGAAAGCGCCTGCCAGCGGGCCGGCATCGACCAGATAGTCAATGCGCGAAACCTTCACGCGACGAAAGGTCCCGAGGAGATCCTTCCGGGAGGGTCACGGCCGGAATCCCGGAGAAAAACGTCTTCCAGTCGGTCTGTTTGGCTCTGGCCTGCGCTGCTTGGCGCAGGTATTCCGAGAGACTGAGGCCAAGCCGACGGGCCTCGGCGGTGAAGCGGCGCTTTTCTGCCACGGAAAGGCGAATGGTTGTCACGGGCATGTATTACAAATGTATGGCGCCCGCGAACCTGTCAAGCCACCCGCCCCGGCGCGTCTGCATCCACGAGGGCGCGGATGGTCTTTCGCTCGTTGTAGCACGGAATGACGACGGAGAGCTTCATGCGGACGGGGTTGCACGCTAGCGGTCGGGTCCGTCGGGGGAAGTCTATATTCAACAGGCAGGCGGGCGTTGACGGTCAGGCGGGTGGGTCGCATGTTCGATCCGCGTGTTTTCCCTGTTCAAGTCTGTGCTCGCGCGCGCCCGTGCCCGGGCAGCCGTCGGCAATTTTGCCTGGCTGGTTGGCGAAAAGGTGGTGCGACTGGCGCTGGGGGTGGTAGTCGGTTTCTGGGTCGCACGCTATCTGGGCCCGGCCCGCTTTGGTGCCTACAGCTACGCGATGGCGATCGTTGGCATCGCGGTGATGGTTACGGAAGGCGGCATGGAGGGGGTGCTGAAAAGGGAGCTGCTGGTGCAAGCCGAGCGGGCGCCGGCCTTGTTTGCCGCAGTCGGTATCATTCGGTTGTGCTTGGGTGCGCTCGGCTATCTCGGGCTTTGCGGGGCCTTGGCGGCCGGCTGGGGAGGGACGTCCGAAGAGCGGAGCCTGCTGGCCGTGGCGGGGCTCCTGCTGTTTCAACCCTTGTGGTTCACGCCGGATGTCTGGTTCCAAGTGCGATTGCAGTCGCGGATTTCCGTGATCACGCAACTGGTCGCACTGGCATGTGGCGCGGCGCTTCGGTTGACCTTGATCCAGCGCGAGGCCGGTTTGACGGCGTTTGCCTGGGCGGCAGTGGGCGAGGCCGGCGTGGCGGGACTCCTGCTTGCGTGGCGGGCGCGCGCGGCCGGAATGCGCATTGGCATCGGCCCAGGGTTGCCGGACTTGATGCGCAAGCTTTGGCAGGATGCTTGGCCGCTGCTGGCATCGGGAATCGCCGTGGCGGTGTATATACGCATCGACGCCGTCATGCTGCGGCAGATGAGCGGCGAGGGCGCTGTGGGAATTTATGCTGCCGGCATCAAATTCACGGAGGTCTGGTTCTTTTTTCCGGGTGCGCTGGCGGCCAGCCTCCTGCCGGGAATCATCCGGGCCAGGGCGGAAGGACCGGATGCTTACGCGCGGCGGCTTCAGCGCTATTGTGCCCTCAGCGCCGTGCTCGCATACGGTCTGACCGTTCCCACGGCCCTGGCTGCGCCGTGGCTGGTGCGTTGGGCCTACGGCCAGGCTTTTATCGAGGCGGTTCCGGTGCTCATGGTCCACACTTGGGTGCTCGTGTTTGCCGCCCTGGGCGTGGCGCGCGGTCAATATTGCATCAACGAGGGGCATACGCGCTTTCACCTCTGGGCAACGATTGCCGGCGCGGCGGTCAACGTGCTGCTTAACCTCTGGCTGATCCCCCGGCATGGACCGTTTGGCGCGGCCATCGCGACCCTGGTTGCCCAGATGGTAGCCGCTTGGCTTTCTTCATTTTGCTTCGCCCCCATCCGCTCTTTCGCTTGGATGCAGACGCGCGCACTGGTGACGCCCGTACGCGCTTTTCGTCATACATCAAATGTCTGAGCCTTCCGCCCCCCGCCCCCAACGGCTCTCACTGCGCTTCCTGCGGGCGCTGGCCAACGTGTCATTTGCCAAGCAGCTCGCGATGCTGACCCTGGACGGATACCTCGCGGAAACCGGGTGGACAAGAAGCGTGCGGGAGCGGCGTGTGGTGGATGCAAAGGGTGAGCCGCTGCCGTGGGTCACCTATCCTTTCATTGATTTCCTTGTTCCCCGTCTGCGGAGGGAATGGCGTGTGTTCGAATATGGAGCGGGCAGCTCCACGCTGTTTTATGCGCACCGGGTGGCGTCGGTCACAACGGTTGAACATGATGAGGCGTTCGCCAGTGACCTTCAGCCGCGTTTGCCACCGAATGTCCGGCTTTGGCTGCGGCCGCTGGGCAGCCCGGGATACATTGATGCTGTCGCCGGACTCGGATTTGCGCCTGAGATGGTGATCGTGGATGGACGGAATCGCGTGCGTTGCGCCAACGCAGCTGTTCGTTGGCTGGCGCCGGGAGGCGTCTTGGTGTTCGATGACATGGAACGCCCTCAGTACGCTCCCGCGGATGCGTTGCTGAGAAAGGCCGGATTCCGGCGGCTCGACTTCTGGGGCATCTCACCCGGTTATCTGGCACGCCGATGCACAAGTCTCTTTTATCGTCCGGACAACGTGCTCGGACTATAAGGGTGCGGATGAGGCGGGTGCCGTGCACGCCGGCCGGAATGGTGACGCCACCACTGCCAGGCTATTCGATATGCAGCCGATGGTCCGACGCATCGCCAGATGTTTCGCCGCCTGGCTTAAAGGCATCCACAACCAGTGAGGTGTATCGAAGCTGACCGCCTTGGTTGCGTTCATCGAAGCGACGCGAACGATGAATCATGCCGTCGGCGGGATTCCAGTCGGTGAAATGGAACTTCCCCGAAGAATCGAAATGCTCCAGCAGCTCGACCCGAAAACCGACCCCGGTCAGGAGTGCGGCCATCGTCTCATGGGTGTAGAGGACCTTGTGATCATCGGCGCCGGGACCGGTGCCGCCGGGGCGCACCCACTCCCGGTAGGCCGGGTCGGGATTGAAGCCGTCGGGGACCGCCAACCGCAGGTATCCGCCCGGTCGTAGGTAGGCGAAACAGGTTGCGGCGGCGCGCGCGGCGTCCTCGACGGACAGGTGTTCCCAAACATGCTCGGCAAGGATCGCGGACAGCGTGTTCTCTTGGAAAAAGCGCTCCCAGTCGGCCGGCTGCAGCAGGTTCAGGTATTCGATGTCGGTCTGGATCCAGCCGGGCGGCGTGACCCCGGAGCTCCCGACCACGATCCGCGGCGTGCGTCCGGCCGCAGTCGCCCGTCGCAGACGGCGGATGTCCCGACGAATCCGCAAGTGACGCCGGAGACATTCGACGATGCGGCGCAGAGATGCAATCAGACTTCCCAATGGCGGAGGGATGCTTTTGATGGCGCCATGCAACTGAATGCGGATGGCATGGCAAGCGAGCAGGCTCGTCCGCCCGCCGGAGAATGAGCCCGCAACCGGCAACCATCCCCGTGGTGCTCTTCGCCTACGCCCGGCCCGTCCACCTGGCGCGCGTGCTGGCGTGCCTGCGCGAAAATGCCGTGCCGCTGATCCACGCATTCGCCGACGGCGCCAAGGGGACTGCGGACGCGCCGGCCGTGGCGGAAGTGCGCGCCTTGCTGCGGGCGGTGGATTGGTGCGAGCTGCGCCTGACCGGGAGAAACGAGAACCTCGGGCTCGGCCGCAACGTGCTCGCCGGGGTGGACGAGGTGGCCGCCCGCCACGAGGCGTTCATCGTGTGGGAAGACGATCTCATCTGCGTGCCGGGCACCTATGCCTGGATGTGCGCCGCGTTGCAGCATTACGCTGGCGATCCGCGGGTGATGAGCGTGTCGGCCTGGACGCACCCGCGCGTGACCCCCGCGGACGTCGGGGACCGTCCTTACTTTGATGCCCGCGCGGATTGCTGGGTCTGGGGTGCTTGGGCGCGGTCCTGGGCCGGCATGACCGCGGAAACGGCGGAGACGAAAATGCGGCAGGCGGCCAGGCGGGGCGTGGCGCCCGGAGCCCACGGCGCGGACCTGCCTCAGCAGGCCGCCTACGAGCAGCGGCGCAATGTCTGGGCCGTGCGTTGGCTTTATCACCATCTGCAACATGGTGGACTCTGCCTGCGTCCGCCGTGGTCCATGGTGGAGCACATCGGCTTTGATGCCGGCGCGACCAACGCCGCCGGCTCGGAAGAGTGGGCGAATCCGCCGCTGCGCTCCGTGCCGCCGGTGCCGCCGGACTGGCCGGAGCCCGCGGCGCACCCGGCCTGCCGGAGCCTGTGGCAGGCCGCGTATCCGCGCACGAAGCTGCTTGCGCGCGTGCGGCTGAAAAGTCTCCGGATGGCGCGCGCGGCGGGACGTCGCCTGCTCCCGGCATCTGTGCGCGCAAGGCTGCGCTCCGTCTTCGGCTGGCGGTGGTTCCGCGGCGATTATCGCGACTGGGCGGCGGCGCGGGCGGCCTCGGGCGGCTACGACGACCAGGCCATCCTGCAAAAAGTCCTCGCGGCCACGCTGGAGGTGAAGGCGGGCCGGGCGGCGTTCGAGCGCGATGGCGTGCTGTTCCATGCCCCGGAGCCGGATCGCCCGCTGCTCGCCGCGCTGCAGGAAACCGCGCGCGGCCGGGGTGGGAAGCTGCGCGTGCTGGATTTCGGCGGCTCCCTCGGCTCGAACTACTGGCGGCACCGGGCCGATCTGCCGGCCGGCGACGCTCTGCGCTGGGACGTGGTGGAGCAGCCGGCCTTCGTGGAGGCCGGGCGCCGGCACCTCGGCGACACTCCGCTGCGCTTTCACCACGACGCGGCCGCCGCCCGGGCGGCAACGGACGGATACGACGTGCTGCTGTGTTCGGGCGTGCTCCAATACCTGGAGGAGCCGTTCCGCCACTTGGAGGAGTGGTCCCGGCTGGGCATTCCTTTTGTGCTGCTCAACAACCTGCCGCTGCACGAACGGGGGCCGGACCGGCTGCGGGTGCAGCATGTGCCGCCATCAATCTATGCCGCGAGCTATCCTGTATGGTTTTTCAACCGGGAGGAATTCCTCCGCCGCATTGGCGTCCACTACGCGGTCGCGAAGGAGTTTGCATCCGAGGCACAATGGCCGGTTGACGGAGGAATTTTCCAATCCACGGGACTGCTGCTGCGACGGAGGGCCACCCCATGAATCTAGTCGAGCGAATCTTCGCCGAACCCGAGCTGAAAGCGTCTCCGCCGGTCCTGGTGGACGTGGGCGCGGCCGGCGGCGTCACCCCGGTCTGGCGCGGCATCGCGCGTCACTGCATCGGGGTGGGCTTTGAACCCGACGCCCGCGATGCCGGCGGGCTGGGCGCGGCCAACGGCGCCTTCGGCCGTTGGGTCTATGTCGAGGGACTCGTGGCGCCGACCGCGGGAGCGGACGGACGAAAACGCTTCCATCTCACCCAGTCGCCGCACTGTTCGAGCCTGCTGCGCCCGCGCACCGGGGCGCTGCAGGACTGGCTGTTCGCGGATTTTTTCACCGTGCAGGAGACCGTGGAGGTGCCGGCGACGACCCTGGCGAACGCCCTGGCGGCCAACGGACTCGAGCGGATCGACTGGCTCAAGTGCGACACCCAGGGGCTGGACCTGAGCATCTACCTCAGCTTGCCGGAGACCTGGCGCCGCCGGATGCTGGCGGTCGAGTTCGAGCCCGGCCTGATCGATGCGTATGAGGGGGAGGACAAGTTCTGGCACACGCTCCGGGCGATGGAGACCGAGCCGTTCTGGATCAGCGACCTGAAGGTCTGCGGCACCCAACGCGGTCAGGCGGAACTGTTCGAGCGCGTGCTCGGCCGGCGGACCGTTCGCTGGATGCGCCGGCTGGCACCGCCCACTCCGGGCTGGGTGAACGTCCGTTACCTGCGCAACGTCACCGGGACCGCGGAACCGCTGGACCGCCGCGGTCTGCTGCTGGCGTGGGTCTTCGCGGATCTCCTGGGGCAGCACGGCCACGGCCTGACGGTGGCGCAGCAGGGCCTCGACCGGTTCGGAGGCGACCTCTTCACCCGGATGGCGGCGCACAGCGCCCGGCGCCTGCGCTGGTCGCTGTTGCCGGGGCTCCCCGCCTGGCTCTGGCGCCGGCTCGGATTGGGCGGATGAACTTCTTCTGCACCTACTGTGACCGGGGCTATGCGGCCCGCCTGCTGTGCCTGCACGGCTCGCTGCGGGACCAGGGCGAGCCGTTCCGGCTGTATGTGCTGTGCTTTGACGCCGCGACCGAGGTCGTGGTCGCCGCGCAGAACGATCCCTCGCTGGTGGCGGTGCCACTGGCGGAGCTGCTCGCGGCGGACCCCGCCTATGCGGCGGTACGGGCCACGCGCAGCCGGGTGGAGTTCTATTTTACAGCCACCCCGGTGATCACACGGCACTGTCTCGCGCGCGCGCCGGAGGCGGAGGTCATGACCTACCTCGATGCGGACCTGTTCTTCTTCGGTCCCGCTTCGGAGGTGTTTGCCGAACAGGGCGACGCCTCGGTGGGCATCGTGCCCCACCGCTTCACGGCGCGCTCCGAACGCAGCCGCAGGCACGGCACCTACAATGTGGCCTGGGTCTCGTTCCGTCGCGACGCCGCCGGGCTCGCCTGCCTGGAGTGGTGGCGGGAGCGCTGCCTCGAGTGGTGCCATGATCGCGTGGAAGCAGGACGCTTCGCCGACCAGGGCTATCTGGACGAATTTCCCCGGAAATTTGCCGGCGTGCGCGCGCTGGAACACCCGGGGATCAACGCAGCGCCTTGGAACGTCGAACCCGCCGAGCTCGACTGTGCCGGTGGCCGGCCCCGCCTGCGGGGCCGGCCGGTGCTGTTCTACCACTTCCAAGGCATCCGCGAGGTCAGCCCGGGCTGGTTCGATCCCGGCCTGCGCAACTACCATCTTCCGCTTACCGGCGGCCTGCGCGACTGGCTCTACCTGCCTTATCTGCGGCGGCTGACGGAGCAGCAGGCGCGTCTGCGGTGCCACGGCATCGAGCCGGTGATCGGCTACCCGCGGCTGCCCGGGGGCTACGACCTGAGCGCGATCTGGGAGCGTTTCCGGGCCAGGCCGGTCTGGACGGCGTGGCGGCGGTTGCGCGGCACGCTCATCCATTGCCCGGAACCCGCGGCATGAACGCGCCGGCCCAACGTCCGGCCGGCGGCCGGCTCTACATCCTGCTGCCCGTGCACAACCGCCGGGAGACCACGGTGCGCTTCGCCACCGCGCTGACCGCGCAGACCCGGCGGGAATTCCAACTGGTCCTGATCGACGACGGCTCGACCGATGGCACGGCTGACGCCGTGCGCGCACTGTGTCCGGCGGTCGAGGTGGTGCGCGGCGACGGCCGTTGGTGGTGGGCGGGCAGCCTCCACGAAGGCTGCCGGCACCTTTCGCGGCGGGGTGTGCACGACGACGATCTGGTCCTGTTCATCAACGACGACGTCGTGATCGGTCCGCGCTTTCTCGAGGAATTGACGGCGGAATTCGCCGGCCTGCCGGACACCCTGCTGCTCGCGCGGCAGACGGACGCGCGCACGGGCGCGGAGATCGACCATGGCGGCGGCGTGCGGGTGGATCTGGACGAGTTGCGCTTCGCCGCCGCCCGCTCGCCGGAGGAAATCAACTGCCTGCCCACACGCGGGCTGTTGCTGCGCTGGCGGGACCTGCGCCGCACCGGTGGCTTCCACCCGCGCAGCCTGCCGCACTACCTGTCCGACTACGAGTTCACGCTCCGAGCGCAACGCCACGGCCTTCGGCTGCGGGTGGCCCGCACGGCCCGGGTCGGCGTGGCGATGGAGCAGAGCGGCCGGTCGTTGGGAAACCTCCTGGCGGAACCGCGGTCGCGCCGGCTCGCGCTGATGTTTTCGCGGCGCTTCAAGGACAATCCCGTGACGTGGTCCGTCTTCGCCTGGCTGGCCGCGCCACGGGTGCGGGTGTCGTATCTCTGGCTCAAGATCTGGACCCATTTCCTGATCAACGCGGCCCGCTGTCTGGTGCTGCCGGGGCCGCGCGGGACCGGCCGTTAAGTCAGGCCCGGTTGCGCCGCCGCCACTGTTTGCGGACGCAGCGGACCACCGAAGCCAGGTCCCACAACCAGCACTGCCAGGCGGGGAAGTGCCGGTGGCGCGCGGTGATCTCCTCGCCGTAGCCACGCCAGCCCCCCGCGTCGCTGATCCCGCCGCTGGCGCACACGGCGATGCGGGCCGGCACGCTCGCAAAGGTCACTCCCGCCCGCAGCAGGCGGAGGTTGAAGTCGTAATCAGCCTGAATAGCCAGGCCGGGGTCGAACCCGCCGTGCTCGGCAAAAAGACGGCGCCGGTAGAAGGCGGCCTGGTGGTGCACGAAGTTGCGGTGCACGGCGGCCGGCGCCTCCAGCCGGTAGATCCGGCCGTCGTCGTAGGCCGCTTCGCCCGCGACCACGCCGGCCGCGGTGCGGCCGAGCACCGGGGCGACGCCCGCCAGGGCGCCGTCCTGCAGACGGTCGTCGGCACCGAGGAAGAGCACCCAGTCGCCCCGGGCGGCGGCGACGCCCTTGTTCAGGGCGTCGTAGATGCCCGTATCGGGTTCCGAGATCAGCGTGCCGAGCCGGGCGCGCCGGGCTTCGAGCCACGTGCGCGTGCCGTCGTCCGAGGCGCCGTCCACGACCACGACCTCCAGGTCCGCGCCGCCTTGCCGCCAAACACTCTCCAGGGCCTCGTGCAGACGCGGCCCCGGATTCCGGCAGGCGATGATGACGCTGACGAGGGGCGCGGACATGGCGGCACACCGCAGCGTTGCGGTCGCCATGGGAAGCGACAAGGCTGGATTGAGTGTCCGGCTCCCCGCCCATCCTTTCCGTCGTCATTGTCGCCTACCGGTCGCGCGAGGAGCTGCCGGCTTGCCTGGGTTCGCTGCCGCGCGGGCTGCTCGGCCGGCCGGTCGAGATCTGCGTGGTGAACAATTCGCCGGGCGACGGGGTGGCCGGCTGGCTGGCGCAGGCTCAGCCGGATGTGCGCCTGCTCGAGCCGGGGACGAACCTCGGGTTCGGCCGGGCGAACAACGCCGGTTTCCGCGCCACCGCCGGCGAATGCGTGCTCTTTCTCAACCCCGACACGGTGAGCAACGCCGCCGCGCTCGAACACTGCGTGCGGCGCGTGCTGGCGGAGCCGGGCATCGGCCTGATCTCGCCGCGCCTGGTGCAGGCCGACGGCACGATGGACGCGGCCTGCCGGCGGAGCATCCCGACGCTGTGGGACGGTTTCTGCCGGGCGAGCGGGCTGGCGGCGGCGTTTCCCCATACGGCGCTTTTCGCGGGCTACAATCTCACGCACCTGCCGGCGGACGGCTCCTACGATGTCGGCGCGATCAACGGTGCGTTCATGCTCGGCCGGCGTGAAGTGCTGGCCGCAGTCGCCGGGCCGGCTGGCGCGGTGTTCGACGAGGATTTCTTCATGTATGGCGACGACCTCGATCTGTGCATCCGCGTGGCACGGGCCGGCCGGCGCATGGTGTATGATGGACGCGTGCAGATCACGCACCTCAAGGGCCTCAGCGTCGCGAAGGACTACGAGCGCATGGCGGCGGCGATCTTCGACGCCAACCGCGATGTCTATCTGAAGCACTTCGGCGGCACCGCCTTCGCGCGCTGGAAATGGCGCACCGCCTTCGGTCTCTGGAAACGCGTCGCCCTCTGGCGGGCGCAGCGGCGCGGCCACGCCCGCGTGCAGCCGGTATGAGCGGTCGTCCTACCGTGTGGCGCGAAGCGTGGCTGCGGCCCGTCGTGGTGTTCGGGGTGGTCACGGCCGCGCAGCTCGGACTGGTGGCTGCGGCGGGCACGGACATTCCGTTTCATGACCAGTGGGATGTGGAGGGTCGCGGGCTCTATCCCGCGGTGCGGGACGGATCGGTGACCGTCGCCGACCTGTTCCGGCCGCACAACGAGCACCGGATCGTCTGGACCCATTTGCTGAATCTCGCGCTCTTCCGCCTCAACGGCCAGTGGGATCCGCTCGTGCAGCTGGCGGTGGACGCACTGCTGCATGCCGCGGTCGCTGCGCTCCTGGCGGCGGTGCTCGCTTGCGGCAGGAGCCGCGGTGCCGGCTGGCTGCTCGCCTTGGTCGTGATGATCCTCGCACTGCCTTTGACCGGCTGGCACAACGCGCTGTGGGGATTTCAATCGCAGGTTTACTTCGTGATGCTGTTCTCGCTCGCGGCTTTTTCGTTGCCGGAATCGTCCAACCCTTCGCCTGCGCGAGTGCTCGGAGGCTGGCTGGCGGCGGGGGCGGCCATGCTGGCCATGGGACCGGGGCTGGCCGTGCCCGCCGTGCTGGCAGCGGGCTGGTTCCTGCGACGGATGGAGGGGCGGGCGCCATGGCGCGAGATCTGGCCGCTGGCGCTGGCGTTGGCCCTGGCCTGGGGACTGCACCATCCGGTGCCGCAGCATGACGGCCTGCGGGCCGGCTCCATCCCGGAGTTCTTCCTCGCGCTCGGTCGCATGCTGGGCTGGCCTCATACCGGCCAGCCCTGGGCCGCGCTGATCCTGAACACCCCGCTGGCCATCGTGGCGGGTGGACGGCTGTTGAAACGGCGATCGCCGGCGGTTGGCGAGGGTTTCGTCGTGTTGCTGGCAGGTTGGACCCTGGTATTGGCACTGGGTGCGGCGTGGGCCCGGGGCGGGGGAGCGGAGTTCCGCGCGGGCGTGCCGTCGCGCTATGCGGATTTCACGGGATTGCTGCCGGCGGCCAACGCCTGGTGCGCGATCACCCTCCTCGCGGAGGCGCCACCGCGCTGGCGCGCCAGTGTCCGGCTGGTGGCGGCAAGCTGGGGCGTTTTTCTCTTCGCCGGCTGGCTGGGTTTGTCGGCGGAGGCGGTTCGCGGCATCGTCCTGCCGCGCTCGCACGACCGCGACGCGCCCGCGCGGCTCATCCGGGAATTTCAGCGCGACGACGATCCTGCGGTTTTCGCCGGTCAGCCGCGCCTGCTCGTGCCGCATCCCGATGCAAGTTCGGTGCGCGTGGTGTTGCGCGATTCCCGGATGCAAGGAGCGCTGCCGCCATCCTTGCAACCGGATAAGCCCTTGGGCCCTTTGTCGCGGGCGGTCCGAACCTTGCTCGGACGTTAAGTCGTACTCTTCCAGCGCACGAAGGTCAGCAGCAAAATCTGCAGATCCAGCCAGGGCGACCAGTTCTCGATGTAGTAGATGTCGTGCTGGATCCGGAGGGCGAGGGAGCTGTCGCCGCGCAGGCCGTTGACCTGGGCCCAGCCGGTCATGCCCGGCTTGACGAGGTGGCGCGGCAGGTAGTGGGGGATCACGGCGGAAAGCTGCTCGACGTGGTGCGGGCGCTCGGGGCGCGGGCCGACGAGGCTCATGTCGCCGCGCAGCACGTTCCAGTATTGCGGCAGCTCGTCGAGGTTCCAGCGGCGCATCCACGCGCCGATGCGCAGCAGGCGCGGGTCGCCGCGCGGCGTGCTCACCTGGTCGGTGTCGGTGGCCGCGGCGTCGGGCCGCATGCTGCGGAGCTTGTAGAGGGTGAAGGGGCGGTGCCCGGCGCCGACGCGCGGCTGGGCGAAGAACACGGGACCGCCGGGCGACTCGCGCTTGATCAGCACCGCGAGCACGGCCACGACGGGTGCCGAGACCAGCAGGCCCACGAGCGCGCCCGCCACGTCCACGCCGCGCTTGAGGATGCGGTTGAACAGCTGGTTGATGGGCAGGGTCTCCACCCCGAGCACGGGCAGCCGGCCGATGGTCTGGAGCCGCAGGCCGTTGAGGAGGATCTGGAACGAGGAGGGGATGACTTTCCACCCGACGTAGGTGCGCTCGCAGACCTCGACGGCGCGCAGCATCACCTCGCGCGGCAGATCGGAGCGGGCGGCGATGAGGACGTCGATCTCGTTGCGGCGCAAAAGCCCCTCCAGGTCGTCGAAGCCGCCCAGTACGGGGCGCGTGGCCCGGTCGTCGGGCAGCGCGATCGCCCCGCAGTAGCGGTAGGGGTGCGCGGGCGAGGACGCCAGCTCGGCGGCCAGGGCGCGCGCCTCGTCGTTCCACCCGAGCACGGCCACGCGCTGCCGCACGCGCTCGCGCCACGGTGAGCGGACCAGCGTCTGGTAGAACAGCGTGCGCCACGCGGCCAGCAGCACGACGACGCACCCGAACGCGATCAGCACGAAGAGCCGCGAGATGGGCGGGTCGAACTTCAGCACCAGCGAGACCCCGAGGTAGGCCAGCAGCCAGAAGGCCGCGCCCTTCACGATGAGGCTGATGCTCTGGAAATTCCTGAGCAGCAGGTGCTCCTCGTAGAGGTTCAGGGCGGCGAACGCGGCGACGAGGAACAGCACGCCCAGCAGGATCAGCGGCAGGTAGGTGGCGAGGGTGGCGTCGGGCACCTCGAGGCCGAGGGCGCCGAGGGGCGAGGCGTAGCGCAGCCACCAGGCGAGGAGGAGGCCGGCAAAGGCCATCGCCGTGTCGCCCAGCAGGAGCAGCGCCGGCAGGATCACTTTGCGCAACCGGGATGAGGAGAAGGCGGTCATGGAGCGGCGGGCAGATGCTCGAGCAGGCGGGCCGCCGGGATCCAGCCTTTGGGAGGGAACAGGGGGGAGGCAAATTCGGAAACCAGCCGGTGTTGCTGACGCACATAGAGGTCGGTCAGCACGGGGCCGTCAGGGTGGCGGGCCAGCACGCCGTAACCGGTGCGGGCCGGCCGCTCGGTGGCGAGCAGGGCCGCCTCGTTCTCCAGACCGCTGCAAAGGAAACCGTGGAGGTCGGGCGCCGGATGCCGGGCCGCGCGGCGGGCCAGCGCCGCGCCCAAGGCGGGGCGGCCGGGGGTGAGGGCGGCCAGCGCCGCGGCCGGATCGGGCGACCGCCAGGCGCGCAGCAGGGCGCCCCAAGGATAGGTCGCCGCTTCCGATGGCGGCGGCGCGCCGGCCCGCAGCGCGGCAAGGCAGCGCACGAAGGCGGCGGATTCGCGATTCCAGCCCCGGGCCGGCGGCGCCGCCGCCTGCCACCACCAGAGCCACAATTCCCGCAGGTAACCCGCAGCGGGCCGGTCGGCCGCGATCACGGAGAGCAGGCGCAGGGCCTCGGCCTCCACCGCCGGCCGCAACGGCGCGAAGTCGGGCCACTCCCACAGCGGAGCGGTGGCCGCCGCGGGATCGTTCAGCCATTCCAGGGCGAAGGCCCGCACGGCCGCGGCCTCGTGAGCCGCACCCATGGCGCGGCAGGCCAGCCCCAGGCCGAAACAGGCTCCGCGCCGCGTGGGCGCCTCCT
This sequence comes from Verrucomicrobiota bacterium, assembly GCA_049322455.1. GTDB lineage: Bacteria > Verrucomicrobiota > Verrucomicrobiia > Opitutales > Opitutaceae > Lacunisphaera. The sequence goes on from JBMOQY010000045.1 coordinate 448,552, forward strand.
GCAAGGCTGCGCGGAAGTGTTGGATGGCCGCGGCGGGCCGGTCGGCTTCGAGCGCCAGCCAGCCGAGATTGAAACGGGCATACTCGGCCAAGACGCCGCTCGTGGTGGAGGCAGCCAGGATCGCGGTGGCCTCAGTGAGCAGGCTGGCGCGGTCGGCGGGATTGTCGGTCAGCGCGCGGGCGCTCAATTTCTGCGCGGCCAGTTGGTGGCGATAGTAGGGGTCATGCGGGGCGAGCCGGATCGCCTGCGCGAGCCGTTCCATGGCCGCCGTCGTGCGGCCGTTGCCGAGCAGAATCAGATACTGCTCATAGCGGTAGCGCGCGGCCAGATCACGGGCGGCCGGCCACAGGGCAGCGAGCAGCCCGGCGGACGCCACGGCCACGAAGCCGATGCGCCAGCCGCGGGCCGGCGCCCAGGCGCGGGTGGCGGTCGCGGAGCGGAACAGGAGGATGGCGGCGTTCACCGCCACCAAGGCGTTGAATGCGGGCAGGTCGAGCTGGTGGTCGGTGAGGCTGAAAAGCCCGTATCCGGCCAGGCTGGCGGCGGCCGCCAGATCGTGCGCGGGAGGCGAAGGTGTGCGCAACACCTGCACGAGACGCCGGCCGAGGACGCCGGCCAGGAGGAGCGCCGGGAGCGCGCCGAGCAGACCCAGCGTCGCCCAGAGCTGGACGGGCGTGTTGTGAAGCTGGGCGACGTTGTCCACGCCGGCGTCGAGGCGGGCGCGCACCCGGGGATAGACCAGCGACACGGTGCCCGGGCCCCAGCCGATGAGCGGGCGCTCGCGGCCGAGGAGCAGGCCGGCCTCGATCATCGCGCGGCGCTGGGTGTTGCTCTCGCGGGCGAGGTCGCTCCACGCGCCGCGGCCCGCCAGTTCGCGCAGGCGCGGATTGACCAGCACGGCGAGCACGGCCACGGCCAGCGCCGCCAGCACCGCGGCGATCTTCGCGCGTCCCGACAGGCGGGCACGAAACAGGCCGCGGCTGGCGCCGGCCAGGGCCAGCAGTCCGACAATGACCGCGGCGCTCCGGCTGCCGGTGGCGAACAACGCGAGCAAGCCGGCCAGCAGGGCGGCGATGCGAAAAACACGGGCCGCGCCCCGCGCAGACCAGGCGGCCAATGCCAGCCACGGCAAGACCAGCAGCATCGCGCCGGCGGTCTGGATGGAATGACCGAACGGAAAGGCATTGCGCACCTCCCAGGCGAATCCGCGGTTGCCGGCCAGCCAGCCGCCTGCGCTCGCCGCCGCGAGGATGGCGCCGGCCCACCCCAAGCCGCGCGTCAGGCCGGCCAGCGTTCTTTCATCGGCCCCGTCCGCCGCGAGCCGGTCGTGCAGCCACAGCAGCGCGGCCACGCCGCCCAGCGTCGGCCAGACGCAGGGCAGGCTGTGGGCCGCCAGCGGACTCAGCGCGGCGGCGGCCACGACCGCGGCGGCCAGCCCCAGCAGCCCGGCGAGAAGGCCGCGTTCGGGCAGATGCCACCCGGGTCGCGCCAGCCGGTCCGCGGCCAGCGCCACGATCGGAGCCAGCCACATGGTTTGCACGAGCAGGATCCATGGCCAGGTGAACTGCCGCGTGGCGGAGGGATGCGCCAAAGTGAGGGCCATCACCGCGATGGTCGCGCCAAGCATCAGTGCGGGCGTCCAAGAAAGGCGGGGGGCTGGGCTGGGTTGGCGCACGCGAGAGGGCTGGCTGGCAAATTCCGTGGCGGAAGCCGCATGGGCGCAAGCGCTTACTCTACGGGCCGGCGTCCGCCAGCGGCTCCGCCCTTGACGGCGCGGAACCGCGCCCGGCATCGTCGGCGCATGGCCGAATCGAACCCGCGTCCCAACCGGACCCTGCTGCTGAAACTCGCGGTCGTCGCGCTTGTGCTGCTGGTGGCGGCGGTGCTGGTCGCACGGGGCCTCGACCTGCGCACCCTGCTGGAGCAGGGTCTGGCCCTCATCCGCGGCGCCGGCCCCGTCGCCTTCTTCACCGGCATGGTCCTGTTGCCGGCCTGCGGGGTGCCGATGCTGGCGTTTTCGCTGCCCGCTGTGTCGCTGTTCTCGGAACGTTTCGGCACGGTGGCCGTCCTCCTGCTGTCGTTGGCGGCGGTGACGGCCAACTTCAGCCTCACCTACGGGCTCGCCCGGCGCGGCCTGCGGCCCTTGCTGGCGAAACTTGTGGCGCGGCTCGGCTACCGGCTTCCGCAAGTGGAGGCCGGCGACGCCACCGATCTCGTCGTCATTCTGCGCGTGACGCCGGGCATTCCGTTCTTCGTGCAGAACTACCTCGCGGGCCTGGCCGACGCGCCCTTCGGCAAATACATGTTGGTATCGTGCGCCATCGCCTGGCCGCTGAACGTCGCCTTCATGCTCTTCGGCGACGCTCTGCTGCACGGCAAGGGCAAGATCGCGCTCGTCTCGCTCTGTGCGCTGCTCGCGCTCACCGCCGCCACGCACCTCGTGCGCAAGCACTACGGAGCGAAGAAAAACGGTTCCTGATGAAACCGGCCGGCGCCAGCCCCGACGATTCCGGACGCGTGCAAAGCGTCACGGAATTCACCCGCCGGGTGAAGGAGCTGCTCACGGACGGCCTGCCGCCGTGCTGGGTGCAGGGCGAGGTCTCCAATCTCCGCGTGCAGGCCAGCGGCCACGTGTATTTCTCGCTCAAGGATGCCGGCGCCCAGCTCGCCTGCGTGCTCTTCCGGGGCGACGCCGCGCGCCAGTCGGTGAAGCTGCGCGACGGCCTGCACGTGCTGGCTTACGGCGAGGTGGACGTCTATGAGGCGCGCGGCCAATACCAGCTCATCACCCGCGCGCTCATCGAGCACGGCGCCGGCCGCCTCCGGCAGGAATTCGAACAGCTCAGGCAACGGCTCGCCGCCGAGGGCCTGTTCGCCGCGGACCGCCGGCAACCGCTGCCGCTCCTGCCGCGCACCGTCGGGTTCATCACGTCGCCCACCGGCGCGGCCGTGCAGGATTTCATCCGCATCCTCCGGCGCCGGCGCTGGACCGGCCGGCTCGTCGTGCTGCCCGCGAGGGTGCAGGGCGAGGGGGCGGCGGACGAGATGATCGCCATGCTCCGCACGGCGGAGGCGCTCGGCATCTTCGATCTGCTCGTCATCGGGCGCGGCGGCGGCAGCCTCGAGGATCTCTGGGCCTTCAACGAGGAGCCGCTCGTGCGCGCCGTGGCGGCCTGCGGCCTGCCCGTCATCTCGGCCGTCGGCCACGAGATCGACACCACGCTCTGCGACTTCGCCGCCGACGTGCGGGCCGAGACCCCCAGCGCCGCGGCCGAGCTCATTTCGAGCCAGTATCTGAACTGCGTCGAGCGGCTCGACAACGCCGGCGGCAGCCTCGACGACATCGCGGCGACACGCCTCCAGCACGCGCGGCAGCAACTCGACCACCAGCGCAGCCGGTTGCGGCTGCTCTCGCCCGCCGCCGCCGTCGAGCAGAGCCACCTCCGGCTCGACGACCTGCGCAACCGCCTCGCCGCGGCCTTGCGCGCCTCGGTCCAGCACCGGCGCCAGTCGCTCACGGCCGTGCAGGCCCGGCTGGCGGCGACCTCGCCGGAGAAGCGCGTGCAGCTCGAATCCCACCGCCTGCTCGCGTTGTGGAAACGGCTGGAGTCGGCCAGCCCGCGGTCGGTGCTGCTGCGCGGCTACGCCATCGTGCGCGACGAAGCCGGCCGGCCGGTGGCGCGCGCCAAGGCGGTCCGGTCCGGCCAGCCGCTGGTCAACGAATTCCACGACGGAAAGGTGCGTGTCCGGGTGGAATAACATGCCGGGTTGGCTACTCTGACGGCAGCATGAACACCCGGTCCGCCCCCGTCCTTCTTGCCCTGCTCGCCGGGGCGTCCGCCTTTGCCGTCATGAAATCCCCGCCCCCCCCCGCCGCCAAGGACGCCCTCGAATGCCAGCCCGGCGAGATCTCCGCCTGCGGCCTGCCATCCAACGTCGTCATCGACCTGAGCAAGGTGAAGGTGAAGCGCACCGACGCCGAATGGCGCGCCCGGCTCACGCCCGAGCAATACCGCGTCACCCGCGAGCAGGGCACGGAGCATCCGTTCCGCAACGCCTACTGGAACCACCACGCCGACGGCGTCTATTGCTGCGTCGGGTGCGACACGCCGCTCTTCGACTCGCGCCACAAGTTCGACTCCGGCACGGGCTGGCCGAGCTACTGGCAGCCGCTGGAGAAGGCCTTCCTCGGCGAGGAGCGCGACACCAGCCACGGCATGGTCCGCATCGAAAGCCATTGCGCGGTCTGCGGCAGCCATCTCGGTCACGTGTTCGAAGACGGGCCGCGTCCGACCGGACTGCGCTACTGCATCAACAGCGCGTCGCTGAAGTTCATGCCGCGCGCCGACTACGAGCAGTGGGTGGCGAAAAACCGCCCGTCTCAGTGAAATGACGGCCTTCGCGACTGTCGGCCGCCTCGTCGTCCAGATTCATCCGGACCGGGCGGCGATGGGCCGGGCCGCGGCCTGGGATGCGGTCGAGGCGATCCAAGCCGCCCTGGTGCAACGCGACGCCGCGCGGGTGGTGCTGGCCTGCGCCCCTTCGCAGGATGAGATGCTGGCCGCGCTTGCGGACGCGGCGGTGGATTGGGCGCGCGTGACGGTTTTCCACATGGACGAATATGCGGGGCTGGAAGCCGCGCATCCGGCGTCGTTCCGCCGCTACCTGCAGGAGCGTTTTCTCTCCCGGGTGCGGCCGGCCGCCTTCCAGGGGATCGCCGGCGAGGCGGCTGATGCCGCAGCCGAATGCCGGCGCTATGCGGCGCTGCTGGCGGCCGCTCCGCTGGATCTCGTCTGCCTCGGCATCGGGGAGAACGGGCACTTGGCCTTCAACGATCCGCCCGTGGCCGATTTCGCCGATCCGGCGGCGGTGAAGCTGGTCCGGCTCGACGAGGACTGCCGCCGCCAGCAGGTGAACGACGGTTGCTTCCGCACGCTGGCGGAGGTGCCGCGCCGGGCCCTGACGCTCACGATCCCGGTCCTGCTCGGCGCCCGGCGGCTGGTGGCGACGGTGCCCGGGGCCCGCAAGGCGTCCGCGGTGCGCGCCGCGCTGCACGGGCCGGTCGCGCCGGCCTGCCCGGCCAGCATCCTGCGGACCCATCCCGCCGCCACGCTGCACCTCGATCCGGCCGCGGCGGGCGCGGGGGGCCCGCCGGGGTCCGGTCACGGATAAAGCCAGTATTTCCTGCTGTTCTGCTGGTAGATCGCGGCGCGCTCCGCCCAGTTCTGCACGAAGGCCGCCACGTCCACCCGCATGCCCTCGCGGCTGAGGGCGTCATACCAGGCGGTGGAGCCGACGTGGATCTGGAAGGTGCGCTGCTGCGCCGTGGTCAGGGTGGCGAAGACCTTCATCGGCGACCATTTCTCCGCGAGCTTGTGCATGTAGAACGACAGCTCGGTGGGCCGCCAGGCATCCCAGTCGGTGATCTCGACAAAGGCGCCGACGTTCACCTTGCCGTTGCCGTTGCGGGTCTCGCGTTTCACCAGCCGGATGCCGGGAATCTTGAACGGCTCCAGCGCGGCGATGATTTCCTCGGGCGATTTCTTGGGATACCAGATGCCGCGGGTCGGGTGCTCGGCCGTGGCGTCCGGGGGCAAGGCGACCTGCCCCCAGGCGGTCTGCTCGCAGCCCAGTCCGATCATCGCGTAGCCGATGATCGCGTTGAAATCGGTGATCATGGGCGAGGTCGGCACCCACGGCAGCCCGGTTTCCGGCCAGCGCATGCCGCGGGACCAGCCGCGCATGGGCACGACGGTGAGCCGGCCTTTGGCGCGGACCTTTTCGGAGACGCCGGCGAGCACCCCGGGGGCGTTCTTGGCCAGGGTGGCGAGCTCGCCGATGGTGAGCCCGTGCACGTAGGGCACGCGGAAGGCTCCCACGTCGCTCTTCCATTCGGCGTCGAGCGGCGGGCCGTCCACCTTGAGGCCGCCGAGCGGGTTGGGCCGGTCCAGCACAATCACCTCGATGCCGTTCTCGAAACAGGCCTCCATCGTGTAGCGCATCCAGCTCACGAAAGTGTAGGAGCGGACGCCGATGTCTTGCAGATCCACGACCACGGCGTGGAGGCCCTTGAGCTGCTCCTTGGTGGGGCGCTTGTTTTTTCCGTAGAGCGAGTAGATCGGCAACCCCGTGGGCGGGTGGACGGAGTCGTCGTAACTGGTCGAGGCCTTGATCTGTCCGTCGAGGCCGTGTTCGGGGGCGAAGAGGCAGACGAGTTTCGCCTGGGGGGCGCGGCGCAGGACGTCGATCGTGCTTTCGCCGCGGCGGTTCACGCCGGCGCGGTGGGTGAGCAGGCCGAGGCGCTTGCCGGCGACGGCCTTGAAGCCCTCGGCTTCCAGCACATCGATGCCGAGCATCACGCGGGGCAGCTTCTCGGGCGGGGGCTCGGGCTTCGGCTTGGACGGAGCGGCGGGTGCGGCCGGCTTGGGCTCCGCTTTCTTGGTCTTGGCGACGCAACCGGCCAGCAGCGCGAAGGCGGCGAGCAGGGCGAAGCCAGAAAGGAGGAGCACGGATGACCGGCGGAGCATCGGGCGTGTTTCTGGAAACGCCCGCCCGTCTTGGCGAGGAGATTTGCGGAGAAAGTAGGGCAGTCCTCGACCGCCCCAATCCGGGCATCGTGAGCGGCCGGTCGCAGACCGGACCCTACCGTGTGCGGCGGCGTTGGGCCGCGGCGGCGGCGAGCTGTTCGAGCACGGGCACGGTCTCGTCGAAGGAGAGGCAGGCGTCGGTGATGCTCTGGCCGTAGCGGAGGGGCCGGCCGGGTTCGTGCTTCTGGGCGCCGCCGACGAGGTTGCTTTCGAGCATCACGCCGAAGATGGCGCGCGAACCGCCGGCGACCTGCGCGGCGACGGCGGCGGCGACGGCGGGCTGCTGGTCGTGCTGTTTGCCGCTGTTGCCGTGGCTGCAGTCCACCAGCACCGCGGGAAGCGCCCCGGCCTTGGTGAGCAGGGCGGCGGCCCGGGTGACGTGCAGGGCGTCGTAATTGGGGCCCGCCGCTCCGCCGCGCAGCACGAGGTGACAGTCGGGATTGCCCGTGGTGGCAAGGATGGCCGGGGCGCCCTCGCGCGTGAGCGAGGGGAAGCAATGCGGGTGGCGGGCCGACACGATGGCGTCCACCGCGACCTGCAGGTCGCCGTCGGTGCGGTTCTTGAAACCGACCGGCATCGAGAGCCCCGAGGCCAGCTCGCGGTGGATCTGGCTCTCGGTCGTGCGCGCCCCGATGGCGCCCCAGGAGACGAGGTCCGCGTAATACTGGCCGAGCGTGGTGTCGAGGAACTCGGTGCCGATGGGCAGGCCGGCGGCGTTCACGTCGAGCAGGAGCTGGCGGGCAAGGCGCAGGCCGGTGTTGACCTGAAAACTGCCGTCGAGCCGCGGGTCGTTGATCAGGCCCTTCCAGCCGACGGTCGTGCGCGGTTTCTCGAAATACACGCGCATGACGACGAGCAGGTCGGCGGCGAGGCGGTCGGCCACGGGCCGGAGCTTCCGGGCATATTCGAGCGCCGCCTGGGGGTCGTGGATGGAGCAGGGGCCGACGACGACCACGAGGCGGTCGTCGCGGCCGTGCAGGATCCCGCTCACGGCGCGGCGGGCGTCGTGCACCTGCGCGGCGCCGGTCTCGCCCAGCGGCAGGTCCTCCTCGAGGATGGCCGGGGAAAGCAGGGGGCGCGTGGTGCGGATGCGAAGGTCGGAGACGGGCTGGCGCATGGGCGGCCCGGCAGCCAAGCCCGCCGCGGGGAAAAAGGCACGGAGATTTTCGCCCCGCTCAGGGCACGATTTGGGGGAAGAGGCGGGCTTGCGCCAGCACGAGCAATCCGACCAGGGCGGCAAGCGCCAGGCTGTGCCAGAAGACGCTCCGCAGGATCCGGCCCTCCTCCCCGTGCTGGCCCGTCGCCACGCCGGCCACGACGATGCTCTGGGCGTCGATCATCTTGCCCATGACGCCGCCGGTGCTGTTGGCCGCCGCCGCGAGCACGGGGGAGATGCCAGTCTGCTGGGCCGAGACCTGCTGCAGGTTGCCGAAAAGGACGTTGGAGGCGGTGTCGCTGCCGGTCAGCGCGACGCCCAGCCAGCCGAGCAGCGGCGAAAAGAACGGGAACCACACGCCCGTGCTGGCGAAGGCGAGGCCCAGCGTGGCGTCGAGACCGGCATAACGGGAGGCGAACGCGAGCGCCAGCATGCCGGAAATCGTCAGCAGCGACAGCCGCACCCGCCAGGCCGTGCGGAGGTAGGTGCGGCACAGCGCCGCGGGCTGGAGACCGAGACCGAGGCCGGCGAGAAGGGCCGACAGCAACGCCGCGGTGCCGGTGGCCGAGAACGGGTTCAGCACATAGACGGCGGCTTCCGGCCGCAGCTCGGGTGCGAGCGGCGGCGCCTTGAGCACCGCCAGATGCAGCGACGGAATGGCGAACCTCAGCTCGCCCGCGCCCGCGAGCAGCGCCTTGGTCGCCGGCAGCGCCCAGACGAACACCACGGCGGTCAGGATCAGCCACGGCGACCAGGCGCGCAGCAAAACCGACGGAGCGTGCCGGGCAACGGCACCGGCGGCCGGCGGGGCGGCCTCGCCGTCGAAGCGCCACACCGCGCGCGGCCGCCAGAGGCGCAGGAGCAGCAGCAGGCTGCCGGCGGAGGCCAGCGCGCTGGCCGTGTCCACCAGCCAAGGCCCGTGGAGGTTGCTGACGAGGAACTGCACGACGGCGAAGCTCAGTCCGGTGACCAGGCACGCGGGCCACGCCTCGCGCAGACCGCGCCAGCCCGCCAGGGCGCCCACCAGCCAGAACGGGATGAGCAGGCTGAAAAAGGGCAGTTGCCGGCCGACCATCGCGCTGAGCTGGTCCAGCGGCAGGCCGGTGACCTGGGCGAGGGAGACGATCGGGATGCCGAGGGAGCCGAAGGCCACCGGCGCGGTGTTGCCGATCAGCGCCAGCGCCGCGGCCTGCAGCGGCCGGAAGCCGAGGCCGATCAGCATGGCGGCCGAGATGGCCACCGGGGCGCCGAAGCCGGCCGCCCCTTCGATGAACGCGCCGAAGCTGAACGCGATGAGCAGCGTCTGGATGCGCCGGTCGGCGGAAAGCCCCGCGACCGACTGGCGGACGATCTCGAACTGGCCGGTCTGCACCGTGAGATCGTAGAGGAAGACCACGTTCAGCACGATCCAGCCGATCGGCAGCAGGCCGTAGAGCGCGCCGTAGGCGGCGGCGCCGAGGGCCATCTGCGGCGGCATGCGATAGACCAGGATCGCGGCGGCGAGCACGGCAGCCAGGCCCGCCAGCGCCGCCCAGTGGGCCCGCACCCGGAAAAACGCGAGCAGGCCGAGCAGCACGGCCACCGGTGCGCCCGCCACGAGGGCGGACCAGGCGAGGCTGTCGGACAGCGGGGTGTAGTTCTGGGTCCAGGTCATGGACAGGGCGCGAGCATGCCGGGAATTTCCGGGGTGGAAAGGCATGAATGCGAATGCGCGGCGGAACCGAGTCCGGCCGTTCGGTGTATTTTCGTCGCGTCACGCGCCGGTCGATCACTAGACCGGGGCGATGCTTTCCCTCTGTCAGCACGGCTACGAAGCCTTCCTCGAGCGCGAACTCGCCGCGGCGGGGCTGGCGGTGGACGGCAAAGGAACGGGCTGGGTATTGGGTAGGGCGAATCCACCGGATGAGCCGTTGCGCGCTGACGGCTCGTCGGGACGACTCGCCCTACCGGACCTGGCCTTCCCTCACGCCACCCTGCTCGCACCGCGCGAATTCCGCGGCGAATCGGTCAACGCGCTCGCCCGGCAACTGGCGGACTTCCTTCTCGCAAGCCTGCGGGGCGAGCGGATCGAGGCGGCCTGGCCTTGCGTCTTCTCGACCGCGGCCGAGGTGCCGGGCCTCGGGCGCCGCGCCGCCGGGGTGGAGAAGGCCTTTGGCGAACTCCTGCACAAAAAACTCGCCCGCATCGCGAAGCTAGCCACGCCCGGCCTGCCGCGCGGGTCCGCGCGGGTCCGCGGCCTCTTCGTGTTCTTCGCGGATTTCGGCCGGGTGTTCGCCGCGCGCGAGGCCGTGCTCGGCGGCCAGCGCCGCATGGCCGACGACGACGCGGCACCCTCGCGCTCCTACCTCAAGGTCGAGGAGGCCTACCTCGTGCTCGGCCGCGAGCCGTCGTCGGGCGAGACCGTGGTGGACCTCGGCGCCGCGCCCGGGGGCTGGAGCTACAGCGCGGCGAAACGCGGCGCGCGCGTCATCGCCGTGGACAACGGTCCGCTCAAGGGCGGCGCGCTCAGCCACCCGCTCATCGGCCACCGGTTGGAGGACGCCTTCAAATTCCGACCCGCGGATGGCGAGGCGTTCGACTGGCTCTTTTGCGACCTCGTCGAGGAACCGCACCATGTGATGCAGAACATCGTCGCGCCCTGGCTGGCCGGCGGCTGGTGCCGGCGTTTCGTCATCAACCTGAAATTCGGCCACGTGGACCCGCTCGCGCTGCTGCGCGAGGTCCGCGCCGCCCGCTCGCCGTTCGCGCGGCATGCGGCGGATTTCCGCATTCGCCATCTTTATCACGACCGCGAGGAATTCACCGTCGTGGGCGGGAGGGCTTGAGCCGGAGCCCCACAGGTTGTGGGCGGCCGGTTCGCCGGCCACCAGCGGTGGGCCATGGCGGAACGGCCTGGGCGGACGCCCCGCATTTCTTGCTGTGCATGGATTGGCGCGTGCCGGATGCGGCCATGAGTCGCGTTCATAAATCAAACGCGCGCCATGCCCGCGTTTGACGGTCGTCGCGGCCCGCGTTTGAAAGGAGACTCCGCGAAGCCGCACCCGCCGGAGAGGGCGGCGCCGTTTTCCTTTTTCGCGGCCGACCCAAAGACACACCCACCGCCATGTCTCATTCCCCTCATCCCAAGGTGCATGCCGCCAACGGCCTGCAGGACTTCATCGCCATCTCCCGCTACGCCCGCTACCTGCCCGAGAAACGCCGCCGTGAAACCTGGACCGAGGCGGTCCACCGCGTGCGCGACATGCATCTCGCGCACTATGCCGACCGGCCGCTGGCCGACGCCGTCGCCGCGGCGCAGGCCGCGGGCGAGGTCACGCCGGAGCAGGTGGCGGCGCTCGGTGGCCACCGCACGCTGCACGCGGCGATCCGCGCGGCGTTCGCCGCGGTGCAGGCGCGCGAGATCCTGCCCTCGATGCGGTCGCTGCAGTTCGGCGGCGAGGCCATCCTCGGCAAGCACGCCCGCATCTACAACTGCGCTTTCACCTACCTCGACCGGCTCGAGGCGTTCCGCGAGGCGTTCTACCTGCTGCTCTGTGGCTGCGGCGTGGGCTTCTCGGTGCAGCGACGGCACGTGTCGCGGCTGCCCGCGCTGGCGCCGCGCCGCGAGGGCGGACCGGCGGTCCGCCATGTCATCGCCGACACGATCGAAGGCTGGGCCGACGCGCTGCATGCGCTGCTGGAAAACGCCGTGGCCGGTCGTTCCGTGGACTTCGACTACTCGCTGATCCGCCCGGAGGGCGCGCCGCTGCGCACCACCGGAGGCAAGGCCCCGGGCCCCGAGCCGCTCTTCCACTCGCTCACCCGCATCGAACGCATCGTGCGCGGCGCCGCCGGCCGCCGGCTCAAGACCATCGAGGCCTACGACATCCTCTGCTGGGCCGCCAAGGCCGTGCTCTCCGGCGGCGTCCGCCGCTCGGCCACCATCTGCCTGTTCTCGGTGGACGACGCCGACATGGCCGCGGCCAAGACCGGCAACTGGCTCGCCGAGAATCCCCAGCGCGTGGCCAGCAACAACTCCGCCGTCGTCGTCCGGGCCACGGCCACGAAGGAGCAGTTCCTGCGGCTTTTCGAAGCGCAGAAGCAGTTCGGCGAGCCGGGCTTCTATTTCGTGGAGGACGAGGAATACGGCGCCAACCCCTGCGTCGAGATCGGCCTGCATCCGCGCGTGAAACTCGACCAGGCGGCCATCGGGCGCCTGCGCGAGCTCGGCCACACCGGCCCGCTCGCGGAGGGCGACGTGCTCACGGGCGTGCAGTTTTGCAACCTGGCGACGGTCTCGGCCGCCGCGGCCGACAGCCGCCCGGCCTTCCGCCGGCTGTGCGCGCTGGCCGCGCTCATCGGCACGCTGCAGGCGGGCTACACGGATTTCCATTACCTGTCGCCCGTCTCCCGGCTCATCACCGAGCGCGAGGCGCTGCTCGGCGTGTCGTTGTGCGGCATCCTCGACCGGCCCGAGCTGCTGCTCGACCCGGCGGTGCTGCGCGACGGCGCGGCGGTGGTGAAGGGCGTCAACGCCGTCATCGCCCGCGCGCTGGGCATCAACCCCGCGGCGCGCACGACCTGCGTGAAGCCCGAAGGCACGGCCAGCCTGCTGCTCGGCACCAGCAGCGGCCTGCACCCGCACCACGCGCGGCGCTACTTCCGCCGTGTGCAGGCCAACGTCCACGATCCCGTTTACCGGCATTTCCGGCGCTTCAATCCGCACATGGTCGAGCCGAGCGTCTATGACCTCAACGGCCGCACCGAGGTCATCACGTTCCCCGTCGAGGGCCCGGTGTTCGGCGTCTATCGCGACGAGCTCTCCGCCACCCAGCACCTCGCCTACATCCGGCTCGTGCAGGAGAACTGGGTGCAGGCGGGCCGCCGGCACGAGGACTATTCGCCCGGGCTGCACCACAACGTGTCCTGCACGGTCTCGGTGAAGCCCGACGAATGGGCCGCCGTGGCCGAATACATCTGGGCGCACCGGCACAGCTTCACCGGCGTCGCGCTCCTCCAGGACTGCGGCGACAAGGTCTATCGGCAGGCCCCGCGCGAGGGCGTGGCCACCCCGGCCGACATCGAGAAGTGGAACGCCCTCTGTTACGTGCCGGTGGATTTCACCACCCTCGAGGAATCCGAGGATATCACCGAGCTGAAGCAGGTCGCCGCCTGCGCCGGCGGCGCCTGCGAGCTGGTTTAGGGCATCGGGCGTGTCAGGCCCCCATGTTTCCAGTCCGAGGACCGGGCCGGCGGCGGCAAAAATCGTCGGGACCCAGCGCCGGCCGGCCAGAGAGGCGGCGAGGCGCCCGTGATCGCGGGCCGGCCGGCGGCAACGCGCCGTCCACGCAAAGGCGCGCTCGAGGCCCCGGCGTGCGGGCCGCAACGGGAATCCCCGCTTCGCCCCGGCGAGCTTGACCACGCACAATCCGATGCCGTGTTTCCTTGCCGCTTTGGCGGCGGATCCTCCGGTGTGTCCCTGATCGACGTAGCCAGCTCGACGCTGTCCGCGGCGGCTTCCTGCGCGGCGGCCTCCCGCAGCACGCAAGACAGGGCAGACCGAAGGCCCGCGCCCGGTCAGAGCAGGCTGTCGTGAAGGATCTCGACCGGGTGCAAAGCCGCGCGGCCGGTGCCGTCGAGAATCTGGTGGCGGCAGCTCGTGCCGGGTGCGGCGATCAAGGCATCGGGTGCCGCCGAGCGCACAGCGGGGAAGAGAACCAGCTCGCCGATCTGCTGTGACAGCGTGAAGTGCTCCGCTTCGTAGCCGAACGAGCCCGCCATGCCGCAGCAGCCGCTGGGGATGACCGCCACCCGGTGGCCGACGGGCAGCTCGAGCATCCGCACGGTGGGTGTGAGCGACGACAGCGCCTTCTGATGGCAATGGCCGTGCAGCTTGATCGTGCGCTGCGCGGGGCGGAAGGATTCGGGGCGGATGCGCCCGGCGTCGGCCTCCCGGGCGATGAACTCGTCGATCAGCAGCGCGTGCTTGGCGAGCGTCCGCGCGGCGGGCTTCAGGTCCGCCGGCACGAGGTCGGGATACTCGTCGCGGAAGCCGAGGATCGCCGAGGGTTCGAGGCCGATGAGCGGGGAGCCGGCGGTGACCACGTCCTTGAGGAGCTCGACGTTGCGGATCGCGAGGGCCTGCGCGTCGCGCACGAGCCCCTTCGACAGGTGGGCACGGCCGCTTTCGACGTGCGCGGGGATGACGACCTCGTAGCCGAGCCGGTTGAGGAGCCGCACGGCCTTGATGCCGATGGCGGCGTCGATGGTATCGGTGAATTCGTCGCAGAAAAGATGGACACGGCCATGGGGGAAGGCGGGAGGCTTTGTGGGCGGCGAGCTTGCTCGCGCCCCCCGCACGCCTGCCGTGGTGTGAGCAAACTCGCCGCCCACGGGAACATGGTTCCCATGCCTCGCGAACCACGCCCGCACCGTAGTGGCGGGCAGGGTGGGGAGGCTGCGCCGACGGGCGAAACCGGCAAAATCCTTCAGCCATCGCGCAACGTCGGGCGCGGTGGCGATCCGGTTGTAGAGTCCGGGTGCCCGCGCCGCCCAGCGCATGGCGCGGGCGAAGCCGGCGACGAGCCGCGAGCGCAGCGGCACGCCGTGGGTGTCGAGCCAGTGCTGCTGCCACTCGGCCTTGAGGCGGGTGACGTCCACGTTGGACGGGCACTCGGACTTGCAACCCTTGCAGGAGAGGCAGAGGTCCATCACGGCGGCGATCTCGGGACTGTCCCAGGGATTTGTCGCGTCGCGCGGGTGGGTGAGCACCTGGCGCAGGAGGTTGGCCCGGGCGCGGGTGGTGTCGGCCTCGTTGCGCGTGGCCATGTAGCTGGGGCACATCGTGCCGCCCATCAGGTGCGATTTGCGGCATTCGCCGACGCCGGTGCACTTCTCGGCCGCGCGCAGCACGCCCTGCGTGGCGCTGAAGTCGAAGATCGTGCGGTGCTCCGGCGTCGGCTGGCCGGGGCCGTGCCGCAGCGCGGTGTCCATCGGCGGCGTGTCGATGATCTTGCCGGGGTTGAAGATGTTGTCCGGGTCGAAGGCGGTCTTCACGCGACGCATCAGGGTGTAGCACTCCTCGCCCACCATGAAGCGGATGAATTCGCCGCGCAGGCGGCCGTCGCCGTGCTCGCCCGAGAGCGACCCGCGGTATTTCTTCACCAGCGCGGCGATGTCGGTGGCGATGGCGCGGAACATCCGCAGGCCCTCGGGCGCCTTCAGATTGAAGAGCGGGCGCGTATGCAGTTCGCCGGCGCCGGCGTGGGCGTAATAGACGCAGCCGATGCCGTATTTGTGGCGCATGAGCGCGTCGAACTCCGCGATGTAGGCCGGCAGATCCTCGACGGCCACCGCCGTGTCCTCCACGACCTCGCGCGGCTTGGCGTCGCCCTCGACGTTGTTCATCAGGCCCTGGCCGGCGCGGCGCAGGTCCCACACGCGGTTGCAATCCTCGCCCCACAGCACGGGGAAGGCGTAGCCGAGGCCCGCTGCGCGCATCTCCCGCTCCAGCGTCCGCATCGTCGCCTCGATGGCGGCGCGCTCGGCGTGGCGCACCTCGACGACCAGCACGGCGCCGGGGTCGCCTTGCACGAAGAAGCGGTTTCTCGCCTGCTCCCGGTTGGCCTTGGTGCACTCGAGGATGTGGCGGTCGATCAGCTCGCAGCCGTGCGGCCGGTGGCGCATCGCGACGAGCGTGGCGCGGAGCGCGTCGTTCACGCTGGCGAAGTGTGCGCACAGCAACGCGCCGGGCGGCGGCAGCGGTTCGAGGCTGAGCTCGAATTCCACGCCGAGGAACAAGGTCCCCTCGGAGCCGGCAAGGAGGCGGCAGAGGCTGAAAGGGCGGTCCGAAGCCGGGTCGAAGACCGCGCACTCCATCAGCCGGTCGAGGGCGTAGCCGGTGTTGCGGCGGGTGACTGCGGGCTTCGGGTAGTTGGCGCGGATGAGGTCGCGGTTGTGCGCATCACCGAGGAGGGCGTGCACGGTGCGATGGATCCGGGTTTCGAGCGTGTCCGGTCCGGCGCACTTGGCGGCGAACTCCTCCGGCGTGAGCGGGCCGAAGGTCGCCTCGGTGCCGTCGCTCAGGAAACCGCGCACCGACACGAGGTGCTCGCGGGTCGTGCCATAGACGATGGAGTTGGCGCCGCAGGAGTTGTTGCCGACCATGCCGCCGATCATCGCCCGGTTGGCGGTGGAGGTCTCGGGAGCGAAGAACAGGCCGTGCGGCCGGAGGGCGAGGTTCAGCTCGTTGCGGACGACGCCCGGTTGCACCCGCGCACGGCGCGAGGTGACATCGAGGCAGACGATCCGGTTCAGATGCCGGCCGAGGTCCACCACGATGCCGTGGCCCACCACCTGGCCGGCGAGCGAGGTGCCCGCGCCGCGCGGGATCAGGCCGATGCGTTGTTGTGCCGCGAACCGCACCAGCTCGCGCACGTCGGCTTCGGAGCGGGGCAGCGCCACGGCCAATGGCAGTTCCTGGTATTCGGAAGCGTCCGTCGCGTAGAGCGCTCGCATCATCCGCCCGGTGTGCAGCTCGCCCTCCAGCCGGGCGGCGAGCGAGGGAAGATCAGGGACGGACCTCATCGGGCGGAGGCGGGAGCGAGGGAGATGAGAGCGGAGTCGAGGTGGCCGAGCATCGCGGAGCGGGCGGACGGGCCGTCACCGGCGAGGATGGCCTCGAGGATGGCGGTGTGTTGGCGGCGTGCGACGGGCAGACCGACGCGCAGCAGGGTCGCCTGGCGGGCGTCGGCTTCCAACGGGGCCATGGATGCGATCATGAGCGCCAGCACCCGGTTGCGAGCGGCGCGGGCAATGAGACGGTGAAAGTTCAGGTCGGCCTCGATGGTGCCGGCGACGGGGAGGGCCGGGTCCATGAAGCGCTCATGGGCGGCGCGGAGCTGCTTCAGCTCCGCCGCGCGGGCGCGGGTGGCGGCGAGGGCGGCAAGCTCCGGCTCGATCAGGCGACGGGCGGCGGTGAACTGCCGGATGCGCTCGGTCGGCGAAGGCAGCACGCGCGCGAGCACGGCCTGCACCGGCGTGTGGGGCAGGTCCACGACCTGGACGCCGACGCCGTGCTTGGAAGCCAGCAGTCCCTGCGTTTCGAGGCGTTTGATCGCCTCACGGAGCGTCGGTCGGCTCACGCCCAGGCTGCTCGCCAGCTCCCGCTCCGGCGGCAGCCAGTCGTCGCCACCATGGTCCTGCAGGAGGCGTTCGCAGATGCTCTCGACGAGGGGGGCGCGGCGGATGGACCCGGTCATGAGGCAAGAGGTCTGACCACTGGTCAGCCGTGTCAAGACCGGCTTTGGTCCTCATGCCCCGGAAGGTGTGCCGGGCGCCGGGTGCGGCCGGGTGGGCAGGGCGGGCGGAGGAAGGCCAAGGGCAACGGGGTGGTCCGTTGCTGCGCGACGGTTCCGACTCGCCTGCGCTCCCGCCCGGGGCGCCCGCATTCACCCCAAGGCTCTAAGCCAGGGCCCGCGACTGGTTAGACGATGCCGGGGAGGACACTCCTCGCTGAGAAAACGCACGTGCGCCTTCAGGCGATCCTGGGAAACGGCGGCGGGGGAAGCGGGGTTTTTGTGCCAGACCGGCTGCCGCAGCACACCGGCGGCCGCGCGCGGGTGGCCACCCGTCGCTGCGGCGATCCGCCGCAACCGCCAGATCCGCGCCTGGACCCTTGCTTCATGCCGGCCAGATTTTCCGCGGGCGGACGGCGAGGCGAACGCATTTTCCCGCTGGTCGGACGGTGATCCGCAAGGAGCTTGCCTGAGCGGTCGGTTCTCCCAAATCTCCCCGCCAACGTGCCCAATTCCTTCGGCAAACTCTTCTCAATCTCCACCTGGGGCGAAAGCCACGGCCCCTCGGTCGGTGTTGTCGTGGACGGCTGCCCGCCGCTGCTGCCGCTGGCCGAGGCCGAGGTGCAGGCCGACCTCGACCGCCGCCGTCCGGGCCAGAGCGACATCACCACGCCGCGCAAGGAGGCCGACACCGTCGAGTTCCTGTCGGGCGTATTCGAGGGGCGCACCACCGGCCAGCCGCTGGCCATGCTGGTGCGCAACGCCGACCAGCGCCCCGAAGCCTACGCCGAGATGCGCGAAAAATTCCGCCCCTCGCACGCCGATTTCACCTACACGGCCAAATACGGTTTCCGCGACCACCGCGGCGGCGGCCGTTCCTCCGCGCGCGAGACTATCGGCCGCGTGGCCGCCGGCGCCGTCGCCCGCAAGATCCTGCGGCTCGCGGGCGGGGTCGAAATCCGCGCCTTCGTCACCCAGATCCACGACATCGTCGCGCCGGAGGTGGAAAAATTCCCCACGCTGGCCCAGGTCGAGGCCAGCGCCGTGCGCTGCCCGCACCCGGCGACGGCGGAGAAGATGATCGCCCGCATCAAGCAGGTGCGCGCAAAGGGCGACTCCGTCGGCGGCGTCATCGAGTGCCGCGTGCGCGGGGTGCCGGCCGGGCTCGGCGAACCCGTCTTCGACCGGCTCGAGGCCGACCTTGCGAAGGCCATGCTCTCCCTGCCCGCCACCAAGGGCTTCGAGATCGGCAGCGGCTTCGCGGGCGTGCGGCTCAAGGGTTCGCAGCACAACGATGTCTTCGTCAGCCGCCGCGGCCGGATCGGCACGCTCACCAACCGCTCCGGCGGCGTGCAGGGCGGCATCAGCAACGGCGAGGACCTCGTCTTCCGCGTGGCCTTCAAACCCACCGCCACGATCCTCCAGCCCCAGCGCACGGTGGACCTCCGCGGCGCCCGCACCGAGCTCAAGGCCCGCGGCCGCCACGACCCCTGCGTCGTGCCGCGCGCCGTGGTCATCGTCGAGGCCATGACCGCCCTCGTGCTGGTGGACCATTGGATGCGCCACGCCGCGCAAAACCGGACCTTCAGATTCTGAGCCGCGCTTCGCGGCGCGGGTTTGCGTTTTCGGACCGGGCCGGCGAATTTCGGGAAAATGAATTCCGTCTATTTCATCCTCGGCACCCCCGGCTCCGGCCGGCGCGCGCTGGTGCGCGACCTGGTCGAGAACGGATTGGGCGCAGACGAGCAGGCCGTCCTGCTGCTGGCCGAAACCGAGGCGGCCGATCCGGCCGACGCGAGGCTCGCCGCGCTGGCCAACCTCGAGGTGCGCCGGTGGAAATGGACCGCCCCGGCGCTGCCGGTGCTCAGGCTGCCGGCCGGCGCCACGGTGTTCTTCCTGGCCGATTCGCGGGCCAGCCCGATCGACCAGCTCGAGGCGCTCAAGCCCTGGCTGCAGGCCCAGGGCGCGGCCCTCGCCCGCATCTTCAGCGTCGTGGACTGCGGGCTGGCCGAGAAGCAACCGGTGCTGCGGCAGTGGTTCGACGCCTGCATTCATTTTTCCGACGTGGTCTTCCTGACCAACCGGGCCGGGGTCGGCAACAAGTGGCTCAGCGACTTCCTCCGGCACTTCAAGAACGAGCGCTTCCCCTGCCACTTCGTGCAGGTGAAGGCCAAGGGCGACCTGCCGACGCCATTGGTCTGGCTCGATCCGACCGCCCGGCGCGTCTCGCAATACTTCGAGGATGATTATGTCGATTTGAGCGACGTCGTGATCGAAACGGGGGACGACGAGGATGAGGAGGGCGAGCCCGTCGAACCCAGCGCAGAAGACGGCCTCATCCCGCCCGAGCCCTATTTCGTCCGGCAGCGCGGTGGCCGGCGCCTGAAAGAGCTGCCTGATCTCCGCGACTACCTGCCGTCGAAATAACCTGCCCGAAAACCGGCGGCACCGGCCTGCGCCGGTTGTGCTAGCGTAGGGCATGATCCAACCGGAAATCCCCATGGCCACCCGCCCCGCGTCCCTGCCCAGCCCGCGCACGATGTATCGCGCGCTGGCCCGGCGCGACGCGGCCTACGAGGGCGTCTTCTTCACGGGAGTCAAGACCACCGGGATCTTCTGCCGGCCCACCTGCAAGGCCAAGAGACCGCTCCCGCAGAACGTCGAGTTCTTCTCCAGCGTCACCGAGGCCCTGCATGGCGGCTACCGGCCGTGCCGCCTCTGCCGGCCGATGGACGGCACCCGCCCCGTGCCGCCGCTGGTCGAGCGCCTACGCCGCGCCGTCGAGGAGGCGCCCGGCGGCCGCGTGACCGACAAGGAACTCGCCGCCATGGGCGTCGAGCCCACGACGGCCCGGCGGCAGTTCAAGGCCTACCACGGCATGACCTTCCACGCCTACCAGCGCGCGCGGCGCATGGGCCTGGCGTTGCGCGAGGTGAAGTCCGGCCGCCCGGTGATCGAGGTGCAGCTCGACCGCGGCTACGAATCCACCAGCGGCTTCCGCGCGGCCTTCGCGCGCGTCTTCGGCGCGCCGCCGCGCGGCGCCAAGGACGCGGCCTGCCTTTTCGCGCGCCGGATCGAGACACCGCTCGGCACCCTGCTCGCGCTGGCCGACGACACGGGCCTGCGGTTGCTGGAGTTCGTGGATCGGCGCGGTCTCGAACGCGAACTCGTGGCGCTCCGCCGCCGGCTCAAGTGCGCCATCGTCCCCGGCAACCACCCCCTGCTCGACCAGACCGCGGCCGAGCTGGCGGAGTATTTCGCCGGCCGGCGGCTGGAATTCACCGTGCCGCTCGCGCCGGTCGGCTCGGCGTTCCAGTTGCGCGTGTGGAGCGAGTTGCGGCGCATCCCGCCCGGCCGGACCCGCAGTTACGCCGGGATGGCACAACGGCTCGGCATCCCCAAGGGACCGCGCGCCGTCGGCCGGGCCAACGGTTCCAACTTGCTGGCCATCGTGATTCCCTGCCATCGCGTCATCAACGCCGACGGCTCACTCTGCGGCTACGCCGGCGGCCTCTGGCGCAAGCAGCGCCTGCTGGAACACGAGCGCAATCACGCGCAGAGACTGGTCACAAGAAGGCCAAAGGGCACAAAAACGATCTGCTGAGGACAGCGGTGCCGCGCCGAAAGGGTCCCAGGGGACCCGGGCGGTTCAGCTGCTGGTTTTTGTGCTGCTGCTTCCGCCGAACAAAAGCCTTGCGCCACCCGGGTCGGGACGTATCCATGGCCCTTCCGTTTTTTGCTCGGGTGGTGGAATTGGTAGACACGCAGGTCTCAGAAGCCTGTGCCTAACCGCATGGGGGTTCGAGTCCCCCCCCGAGCACCACCCGCCGGCGCTTTCGCGGAGCGAAAGCTGCGACGAGGTCGGGACGTCAGGGCCGAATGTCCGCCCGTTTTCATGGGGATGTTACCCGGCAACGGTGTTGCCGGCTTGAGACCGGGACCTGCGGGACTAGGCTACGCCCTGTGCTGCTGTTCAAACGCATCTTCGATTTTTCGCGGACGGCGCTGGCTCGGTTGCGCGACAAGCGCCACGCGAAGCGCTATCCCGTGGCACCGGGGTTTCCCCTGAAAGCGACCGTCAGCCTGCTGGGCACGGACGATTCGGCGGCAAGCGCCGCGCGGGTTGATCGGGGTCTCGCGTGGAGCGGGGCGGTGGCCGATTTGTCGGGTTCGGGGTTGAGGCTGCGGTTGCCGCCCGCCGCCGCCACGGCGCGCGGCGAGAGGACCGTGCTCACCCTGGCCTTTGAAGGCTTTGCCCTCCGGATTCCGTGCATCGTCGCGCACTACCGCGAACAACCCACGGAAGCCCTGTGCGGTCTTTCCCTGCGCTTCGACGACGAGCGGCACCGCAAGGCCTACCTGCAACTGCTGGAAGCGGTGGCCATCGGCGCCGGTTTCGTGGCCGACAAGCCGGCCCGGGCGAAGGCCGGTCCGGTGACCCAGCGCTACCGTTCCGAGGGCCGGGCGGTCCTGACCGTGTCACGGGCCGGGGCCGGCGCACCCGTCGGCGCCATCGAACTGGTGATCGGCGACCACTGCGTGCGCAGCGCAGGCGAAGGCTTTGGCCTCGAGGTCCTGACGGCCCGGGAGCCGCGCTCCGCCGTCCCGCAGAGTGTGCAGAGGCAGGAAATCCTGCGGCTGTTTCGCATCGTGGCGGCCAACCTGCCCAAGACCATGCCGGCCGACCTGCGCGAGCGGATGCGGGCGCTGGCACACCCGAGCATGCCCGCCCCGGGCCGCGCGGCATTGGCTCACTGAACCAGATCCTGAATCAGCGGCTCGGGTTGCGGTGGGGTCGGGGAGAAAGAGATGGCCTCGCGGAGCAGCGACTCCGCGCGGGCGGCTTTGGCGTCGTCGTTGGCGTGCAGGGTGCAGAGCCGCGTGCCGGGGGCGACGGGTTCGCCGGTTTTGATGAGGTCCGTGATGCCGACGGCGTGGTCGATCCTGTCGGTCACCGCGGCGCGGCCGCCGCCGAGCGCCATGATGGCGTGGCCGCATTTGAGGGCGTCCACCGCGGAGATGAAGCCTTTTGCGTCCGCGCCGGCGCGGACTTCCAGTTTTTTCTTCGCGGTCGGCAGGAGCGAGTAATCGTCCACGACGCGCGGATCGCCGCCCTGGGCGGCGCACATGTCGCGGAATTTCTGCAGGGCGGCGCCCGAGGCGAGGGCGGCGCGCATCTTGGCTTGGGCGTCGTCCATGTTTTTGGCTGCGCCGCCCAGCAGCAGCATGTGACCGGTGAGGGCGAGCGTGACTTCCATGAGGTCGGCGGGGCCGCGGCCCTTGAGGCATTCGATGGACTCGATGACCTCGGTGGTGTGGCCGGCGGCGCGGCCGAGCGGCTGGTCCATCGCGGTGAGCAGGGCGCGCACGGGTTTGCCGGCGGCACGGCCGGTCTCGACCATGGCGCGGGCGAGCGTGAGGGCGTCGGCCTTTTTCTTCATGAACGCGCCGCGGCCGAACTTCACGTCGAGCACGAGCGAGTCGATGCCCTCGGCGAGCTTCTTGCTCATGATGCTGGCGCAAATGAGCGGGATGCACTCGACCGTGCCGGTGACGTCGCGCAGGGCGTAGAGTTTCTTGTCGGCGGGCACGACTTGCGGGGTCTGGCCGATCATGGCGCAGCCGACCTTCTGCAGGGTGGCGCGGAACTCGGGCGCGCTGAGCTGCACGCGGAACCCCGGGATGGATTCGAGCTTGTCGAGCGTGCCGCCGGTGTGGCCAAGGCCGCGGCCCGACATCATCGGCACCTTGAGGCCGCAGGCGACGGCGAGCGGGGCGAGGATGAGCGAGACCTTGTCGCCCACGCCGCCGGTGGAATGCTTGTCCACCTTGGCGCCGGGCACGTCGCGCAGGTCGATGACCTCGCCGGAGCGCATCATGGCGTCGGTGAGCCAGGCCGTTTCCTGCGGGGTCATGCCCCGCCAGAAGATCGCCATCAGCAGGGCGGTGGCCTGGTAGTCGGCGAATTTCCCGTCCACGACGCCGCGCGCGAAGAACTCGATCTCGTCGCGGGTCAGCGCGCCGCCGTCGCGTTTGCGGATGATGATGTCCTGGGGAAAAAAGGCGGCCATGGGCTTACGCGTAGCGCTCCTCCTTCCATGGGTCGCCGACGGCGTGGTAGCCGCGGACCTCCCAGAAGCCGAGGCGGTCCTCGGCGAGGAAGGTGATCGTCTTCACGAATTTGGCCCCTTTCCACGCGTAGAGCTTCGGGATGATGACACGCGCCGGGCCGCCGTGCTCGCGCGAGACGGGCGCGCCGTCGAACTGCGTGGCCACGAGCACGTCGTCGTCGAGGCAGTGTGCGAGCGGGACGTTGGTCGAATAGCCATCGTAGCTGGTGAAATAGACGAACTGCGCGCCCGGATTCGGCTGCGCCAGCTCGAAGAGGGTGGTGAAGGCCACGCCGCTCCAGCGGCAGTCGTATTTGCTCCAGGTGGTCACGCAGTGGAAGTCGCTCACGTCGGTCACCTGGGGAAGGGCATTGAACTGGTCCCAATTGAGAGTGCGCGGCTTCTCCACCAGGCCGTCGAGCGTCAGCGTCCATTCGTGGAGCGGGATCTCCGGCTGCACGCCGAGGTCGAGCACGGGAAACCCGGTGGTCAGCTTCTGCCCCGGCGGGAGGCGGCCGGGCGCGGCGGTGTCGCGGGGTTTGAAGCCCTGGGCCAGCTGTTTCTCGGCCCACTTCTGCTTGGCCGCGATGTAACGTTCCTTCGACATGGGGCGGACGTTATGACACCGGTGGAGGCGAGGCAAGCAGCGCCTCGGCGATGGTGCGGCGGTTGAGCGCGTAGTAGGCGGCCAGGCCGCCTTGGTAGAGCAGGGTGAGGAAGGCGAGCAGGAGGCACGTGAGCGTGTTCATCATCTGCAGGACCAGCGGGCGGTCGAACTCGGGCGCGAGACCTGCCGCCAGCATCTGCCGGTCCAGCTCGGTGCGGGCAAAGGCGGGAAATTCCGCCCACAACGCCGCGGGGTCGAAGAACCGCCAGCGCCACCAGGCGTAGGCCCAGATGACCGCGAGCAGGAAAAGCTGGGAACCCACCAGCCACGACACACCGCGGAGATCCTGCCCCAGCAAGCGCCGTCGGCCGTGCAACTCGCCGGCCCCGGCGAGGACCACCAGCAGGGCCCCGGCGGTCTCCACCCAGCCGCCACGCACCGCTGTGTAGAGCCCGCCCAGCGCCGCCACGATCACGAGGCTCCAGCCGTCGCCCCGCGCGACGGACAGCACGCGGCGGAGCCGGTGAACGGGAAGCGGGGGCGGGGCTTGCATTTCGGGTTCGGGCAGGCTGTTTAAACCAGACTGGCACACGCCGCCATGCCGTCACGTTCCAAAAAGTCCTGGCCCTTCCGGATCGAGTATCCGCCCGAGCTGCCCATCAGCGCGCGCGCGGACGAGATCGTCGCGGCCATCCGGGACAACCCCGTGCTGATCCTCGCGGGCGAAACCGGTTCAGGCAAGACCACGCAGATCCCCAAGCTCTGCCTCGTGGCCGGCTGCGGCGAGCAGGGGCGCATCGCCTGCACGCAGCCGCGGCGCGTGGCCGCGACCTCCGTCGCCCGGCGCGTGGCCGAGGAGCTGAACGTCACCTTCGGCCGCGAGGTCGGCTGCAAGATCCGCTTCGCCGACCAGACCTCCGGCGACACGGTCATCAAGTTCATGACCGACGGCATGCTGCTGGCCGAGCTGCAGGCCGACCCGGACCTGCGCGAATACGACACCATCATCGTGGACGAGGCGCACGAACGCTCGCTCAACATCGACTTCATCCTCGGCCACCTGCGCCGCCTGCGCGTGCGCCGGCCCGACCTGAAGATCGTCATCACCTCCGCGACGATCGACACCGAGGCGTTCTCCAAGGCCTTCGACGGCGCGCCCATCATCGAGGTGTCGGGCCGCGTCTATCCGGTGGAGGTGATCTGGTCGCCGTTGGAGGAGATGAAAGGCGAGGAGAGCGAATACACCTACCTCGACGCGGCGGCGGCGGCGGTCGGGCGCATCCTCGACGAGAGCACGGCGGGCGACATCCTGGTGTTTCTTCCGACGGAGCGGGACATCCGCGAGCTGCGCGACCTGCTCGAGGGCCGCCGGTCCGGCCGGCTGGAGATTGTGCCGCTGTTCGGCCGCCTGACCAACGCCGAGCAGCAGCGCGTGTTTGCGCCGGCGCCGGCGCGCAAAATCGTCCTGGCGACCAACATCGCCGAGACCTCGCTGACGATCCCCGGCATCCGCTTCGTGGTGGACACCGGCCTCGCGCGCATCAGCCGCTACGCCCCGCAAAGCCGCACCCGCCGCCTGCCGGTCGAACCGGTTTCGCAGAGCAGCGCCGACCAGCGCAAGGGCCGCTGCGGTCGCGTGAGCGACGGCGTGTGCATCCGCCTTTATTCCGAGCAGGACTACCTCGGCCGGCCGCGTTTCACCCAGCCCGAGATCCAGCGCAGCAACCTGGCCGACGTCATCCTGCGGATGAAGGCGTTCGGCCTCGGCGACATCGAGGATTTCCCCTTCCTGAACGCCCCGCCGGCCAAGGGCATCCGCGCCGGCTACGCCCTGCTGCACGAACTGGGCGCGATCGACGAGGCCGGCGGGCTCACCGACCTCGGCCGCGAGCTGGCGCACCTGCCGGTGGATCCGACCGTCGGCCGCATGATCCTGCAGGCGCGCACCGAGAAGGCCCTGCGCGAGGTGCTCGTCATCGCCGCGGCGCTCAGCATCCAGGATCCGCGCGAGCGTCCGCTGGACGCCCGGCAGAAGGCCGACGCCGCGCACCGGCGCTTCACGCAGCCGGATTCCGACTTCCTCACGCTGCTCGCGATCTGGGAGGCCTATCATGACGAGTTCGAGGCGATGACCCTCGGCAAGCTGCGCCGGTTCTGCACCTCGCACTACCTGTCGTTCATGCGCATGCGCGAGTGGCGCGACGTGCACGCGCAACTGGCGGACCTGATCGGGGACCGCGAGGGCTTCACGCCGTCGTCGGTCCATGACGGCCTGAAGAAAGGGCAGGAGCAGAAGCTGCACTTCGGCACGCCGGCCTATGCCGCGATCCACCGCTCCATCCTTGCCGGCCTGCTCGGCAACGTGGCCACGCGCACCGACGAGGGCGACTACCGCGCCGCGCACGACCGCCGGGTGAACGTGTTTCCCGGCTCCGCGCTTTTTGAGCGCAGGGAGGCGAAACAAAGCCCGTCCGGGGGCCGGGCACCATCCGCCAAGCCGAAGGTCGCGAAATGGCTCATGGCGGCGGAGATCATGGAGACGGCGCGGCTCTACGCCCGCACCTGCGCGCGGATCGATCCGCAGTGGATCATCGCCCTGGGCGCGCACCTGCTGCGCGCGGACCACAGCGAGCCGTTCTGGAGCGCCGATGCCGGCCGCGTGCTGGTGAAGGAGCGCCGCCGGCTCTACAACCTCGAGCTCGAGACCCGCGCAGTCGGCTACGGCAGGATCAACCCGGCGCACGCGACGGAGATTTTCCTCCGCGAGGGCCTGGTCGGCGACACCGTCACGTGGCCCTGCGATTTTCTTGCGCACAACCGCAAGCTGCGCGACCAGGCCGAGGAGCGCCTCACCCGCACGCGCAGCTCGGGCTACATGGACCTCGACGAGGCGGTCTATCGCTTCTACGCGGCGCGCATCACCGGCGTCTCCTCCGTGCCCGAGCTGGTCGATTTCGTGCGGCACCGGCAGACGACGGATCCGAAGTTTCTTTTCCTGCAGGAGGCCGACCTGCGACCGGCCGAGGAGGAGGCGCACGATGCGACGGCGTTCCCCGAGGCCCTGCCGATCGACAACCGGGTCCTGCCGCTGGCCTACACCTACCAGCCGGGCAGGCACGATGACGGTGTCACGGTGCGCGTGACTCTGGCCGAGGCCGCGGCGCTGACCGCCGCGGCGCTCGACTGGGCCGTGCCCGGCCACCTGCCGGAGAAGGTGGAGCTGATGCTCAAGGCCCTGCCCAAGGAGCAGCGGCGCCGCCTGATCCCCCTCGCCGAAACCGCGCAGAAGCTCGTGCGCGAGCTCGCGTTGATCGCGGCGCGCCCGAAACAGCCCGCGCTGGCCGAGGCGCTGGCGGAGCTGCTGCAACCGCGGCTCGGCGTCCGCATCGACCCGGCGCAATGGTCGGCGAAGGCGCTGCCCGACCATCTGCGCGTGCGCGTGGAGGTGGTGGATGCGCAGGGCCGGGTGCTGTGCGCGAGCCGGGATCTCGGCGAGATCCAGACGCTGCTGCACGCGCGCCGCCGCGAATTCAGCCAGAAGGCCGCCACGGCCGAGACCGCCGCCTGGCGCGCCGCCCGGGCGAAGTGGGAGGGCCAGCCGGCGGCCGAGTGGAAGTTCGGCGACCTGCCGGCGTCGGTGACGGTCGAAGAACGCCACGGCGTGCCGGTGCTGGCTTACCCGGGATTGCAGGCCCTCGCGAGCGGCGTGGCCGTGCGCCTCTTCTCGACGCCGGAGCAGGCAGCCGCGGCCTCGCGCGAGGGTGTCGCGCAACTGATCGAGACCCAACTGCGCTACGACCTGGGCTGGTTGGAGAAGGACCTGCGCGCGCTGCGCATGCTCGGCGCCCTGACGGCGACGCTCGCGCCGCTCGACCGGTTGCAGGACGATGCGCTCGCGTGCATCCGCCGCTGGGCGTGCGGCCGCGAGGTGCAGCCGTTGCACGCGGCCGCTTTCGCCGCGGTGCTGGCGCAGGCCCGGCAGGATCTGCGCAGGGTTGTGCCCGAACTCAACGACCTGCTGAAGGAGATCCTGACCCTGCGGCTGGAACTGCAGACCCACAAACAGCCTTACCCCGGCATGGCCGACGACCTCGCTGCACTGCTGCCGGCGGATTTCCTGCGGCAGACGCCCTTCGGGCAACTGAAGCATCTGCCACGTTACCTGCGCGGCCTGAAGGTCCGCGCCGACCGCTGGAAACGCGACACCGCCAAGGACGCCCAGCGTGCGGCGGAGCTGGCGCCCTTTGTGAAAGCCGTGGCGGCGCTCCAAGGGTGCCGGTCCGGCGGTCACAGACCGCCGCCGCAGGAGGAAGCGTGGGACAACCTGCGCTGGCTGGTGGAGGAGTTTCGCGTGAGCCTGTTCGCCCAGGAGCTGGGCACGGCGGGGCCGGTGTCGGCGGTGCGGTTGAAACGCGCCCTGGACGAGCTGGCGCCGGGCGCCGGGAAGGCCGCGCCCCCCGCGCCGCCCCCCGCGATCGTGGCACCCGCGGCGACGAAGAAAGGCGCGCCGCTCAAGAGCCTCGGCGCGCTCGACCTGTTGTTCAGAAAGTAGGCGCGCGGCGGAATTTGACGTTGTCGCGACCGCGCCCATGGATAGTTTGCCGGCAACACCCCATACCCCATGAACACTGCGATTGCGACCCTGTTGGCGGGCAAGAGCCGGGCCCTGCATACAGTCCCGTCCAATGTGACGGTCTTTGAAGCCGTCCAAAAAATGAACCAGCACCGCATCGGTGCCATGCTGGTCGTGGATGGGGCCGGCCTCGCCGGCATCTTCACCGAGCGCGACGCGCTCACCCGTGTGATCGCCGGCAGCCTCGACCCCAAGACGACCCCGCTGGCGGAGGTCATGACCAGGAACGTGCTCACGGTCACGCCCCAGACGACCGTGCAGGAGGTGATGGATATCTTTGCGGAGAAACGCTGTCGCCACCTGCCCGTGTTGCAGGAAGGCAGGCTGGCCGGCCTGATCTCCATCGGCGACGTGTCGCGCTGGGTGGCCAACGCCCACCGGGCCGAGGCGGAGTCGCTCCGCTCCTACATCGCGGGCGGACTCACGACGTGAGGTCCGCCGCGGGAGCGCTCCTGCTGGCCGCGGCGCTCCTGGATGGCGGCTGCGCGTTGGTCACCGCGACCGTGGGCGGGGCGGCGGCGATCACCACCACCACGATCAGGACGACGGCCAAGGTCACGACCGCCACGGTCGCCACCACCGGCAAGGTCGCGGCGGCGGCCGTGGCCTCGTCGGGCGACGTGACGGCGCTCACCCTGGAGTCGGCCGCGAAGCTCGCCCGCACCGGCATGGTCGTGCTGGTGGATGCGGGCGCGGGGGCGGTCTTCGAGCTGCCCTGGCGCGAGGGACTGGAGTTGCAGGCGGCCCTGGAGGCCAAGAACCTCCGGGCGGCGTTCAAGGCGGCGAAGATTTTCCGCGAGGGGCGCGTCATCTCCGCGAGCCTGCGGGGCGCGAAGGCCGCGCGCGCGGCGGCGCTGCACCCGGGCGATGTGGTGGAATTGCTGCACTGACCAGGGATAACACCGGGGATAGTCCCGTGGCGGGGCGGGCATGGAGGGTTTTCTCGGCCGGCCCGGGCGACAGGAGGCGCGGCGTGCATGCCTCCGGCGCTGGATCCGGAAATGATCGTTTTCCGCAGGGGCGCGACGGGCCCACGCCCCTGCAGATGCCGCGGGTTTGAGGCCGGCCGGCCAACCCGCGGATTGTATTTTGACCGGAACGCGGCAAGCTTCCGTCCAGCATGAAAAAAGCAACCCCGCTGCTTGCAGCCATCCTCGCCCTTGCTCCCATGGTTCAGTTGAGCGCCAAGATCGTCGCCAAGCCCGTCGCCTACGAGCACGCGGGCGTGAAGCTCGAAGGCTGGCTCGCCTACGACGACGAGAAGGCGGGCCCCGGCGCCAAGGCGGCGGGCGTGCTGGTGATCCCCGAGTGGTGGGGCCTGACCGATTACCCGAAGAGCCGCGCCGAGCAGCTCGCGCAGCTGGGCTACGTGGCCTTCGCCGCCGACATGTATGGCGCCGGCGTCGTGACCGACGACCCGAAGCGCGCCGGCGAACTGGCCGGCCAGTTCTACGGCAAACCGCTCATGGCCGAGCGCGCGCGGGCCGGTCTCGACCAGTTGCTCGGCACCGGCCTGGTGGACGCGGGGCGGGTCGCGGCGATCGGCTACTGCTTCGGCGGCTCGACCGTGCAGGCGCTGGCTTACAGCGGCGCGCCGCTGGCCGGCGTGGTGAGTTTTCATGGCGGCCTAATCCCCGTGCCCGCCGACGCGGCGGCGAAGACCAAGGCGAAGATCCTCGTGTGCCACGGCGCGGCCGACGGCTTCATCTCGGCTGACGAACTCGCCGCCTTCACCAAGGCGATGAACGAGGGCAAATTCGACTACCAGTTCATCAGTTACGCGGGCGCCGTGCACGCCTTCACCAACCCGAAGGCCGACGAAATCGCCCGGACCCGGGGACTGCCGATCGCCTACCACCCCGTGGCCGACCGGCGTTCGTGGGGGCACATGAAGCAGTTCTTCAAGGAAATCTTTGCGGAGAAAAAGTGAGTCGCCTGACTTTTTACGCCCACCCGAAGTGCGGCACCTGTCGGAGCGCCCGGGAGTGGCTGGAGAAGCACGGACTGGCCTTCGATGAGAAGGACATCCGGGCCACCCCGCCGACCGTGGCCGAGCTGCGCACCATGCTGAAGTCGCAGGGCGGCAAACTCGGCCGGCTGTGCAACACCTCGGGCATCGAGTATCGCGCGCAAGGCCTGTCCGCCAGGATTTCCACGATGAGCGGGGACGACGCGTTGCGCCTGCTCGCCGGCAACGGCATGTTCGTGAAGCGCCCCTTCCTGCTCGGCCCCGGCGTGGCCCTCGTCGGGTTCCAGGAACCCCTCTGGGCGGCGACGCTGGGGAAGAAATAGGACGGATGTTTGACGGGTTGACGGAAGTGCTCTCCGCATTCCGCCTTCGGGCAGCCCTCTCAAGAGGGGAATCCAGGCAACGATAGCCAAAAATCAGGTCCCTTCTTTGTCCGGAACTATTGGCTTTGCCCAAAGAAGTGACGGCTGCGTGCGTAGCAACTATCTCCTGAGAGCAGGCCGGTGATCAATGAGCGCAGGCCAGACCGTAGCCAAGGTGTGCTGATGAAAGGCGCCTGGGTGGATCGCGAGGGAGCGGCTGGTCACAGACGGGCCCTGCCCCGAAGGGTTGTGTCACTTGTATGGAAAGTCCTCAGTAGGCGCAGGGCCGGCGCTTGTCGCCGCGCCATTGGGCGCTCAGGGCGCGCAGTTTGCTGTAACTTTCCGTCCGGGACCGGGTTTTCCCTGCATCCTCCCATGAAATCCCTGTTTCCGCTGTTTGCCATCGGCGCCCTGCTGGCTTTGTCCCCGGCGCTCGACGCCAAGATCACGCGCACCGTTGAAAAAACCTTTTCCGTCCAGCCGGGCGGCCGTCTGCAGGCCTCCACCCAGGGCGGCGACATTGTCATCCATACCTCCGACCAGCCCCAGGTGCAGGTCACGGTCCGGCAGGTCATCCGGGCCTCGACGGAGGCGGAGGCCGACGAACTGCTCGCCAAGCTCACGCTCAAACTGGAACAGTCCGGCAACGATGTGACCATCGATTCCCGCTATGAGCGGCAAGGGCCGGGCGGTTGGTTCCGCAACTGGCCGCCGGTGAACGTCTCGTTCGAGGTCACCGTGCCGCGGCAGTTCAACCTCGACCTGGGCACCTCCGGCGGCGACATCACGGTCGCCAGCCTGGCCGGCGAGGTGCGGGCCCGCACCAGTGGCGGGGATCTGAAATTCGACCGCATCGACGGCGACCTCGACGCCGGCACCTCCGGCGGCGACATCACCCTCAACGAAGGCACCGCCCGTGCGAAGCTGCACACTTCGGGGGGCGACATCAGCGTGGATCGCGCCGGCGGTCCCACCGAGGTCTCCACTTCGGGGGGCGACATCAGCCTGAATTCCGTGGTCCGGCTCGTCCGGGCCTCGACCTCCGGCGGCGATGTGCGCGCCGCCATCACCGGCCCGATCCGGGAAGACACCATGCTCAGCACCTCCGGCGGCAATGTGGACGTGCAGGTCGCCCCGGACACCGGATTCCATCTCGACGCGAGCACCTCGGGGGGCGATGTGCGCGCCGATGGCATCACGATCACCCTCGAGAAGGGCGGCGTCGGCAAGCACCGGCTGGTGGGGGCCGTCAACGGCGGCGGGCCGCGGCTCACGTTGCGCTCGTCCGGCGGCGACATCCGGGTGCGCACCCGTTGAGCGGCGCAAAGAATTTGTCAGTGCGTGTGTGTGCAGAGGGCCGGTGCGCAAGCGCCGGCCTCTCTGTCTGGCCCAGTCGCGGCTTGAGACGGCGCGGGGGAGGCGTCACGGTGGCGGCATGCCGCCGATGGATTTTCACCCGACCCTGACCCGCCGCGAAGCCTTGGGACGGTTCGCCGCCCTGCTGGCCGCGGGGCTGTGGCCGGGCGCGCGGCGGGCGCAGGCGGCGGGCTTCCGCGCAGAGGCCTTCACCTTCGCCGTGGCAAACGATTTCCACCACCACGAGCCGGCCTGCGACCCGTGGTTCGCCGCGCTCTTCCGGCAGATCGCGGCGCCGGGCGACGCGGCTTTCTGCCTCGGACTCGGGGACCTCGCCCACAAGGGCCGGCCGGAGAGCATCGCGGCGGTCGTCCGGTTGGCGGCGGAGGCCGGCCTGCGTTTCCATGCCACGCCGGGCAACCACGACAACGACTTGGAGGAGACCACGGCCCTGTTCGTGCGCGAGGTGCCGGGGCCGCTCAACCACCGCTTCGAGCATCGCGGCTGGCAGTTCGTCGTGATCGACTCGACCGACGGCAAAAAATGGGGCCAGACCCGGGTGCAGCCGGCGACGCTGGCCTGGCTCGATGCCGAGCTGCCAAAGATGGACCCGGCGCAGCCGCTGGTGCTGGCCACGCATTTCCCGCTGGCCAGCAGCACGCCGCTTTGCCCGCTCAACGCGGAGGACGTGCTGGCCCGTTTTGAAAATCACAACCTGCGGCTCGTGCTGGGCGGCCACCATCACGGCCGCACGGAGGTCGTCCGCGGCGATTATGTGCTGGTGACAAACGCCTGCTGCAGCCGGGTGGCGGGCAACCACGACGGCACGACGGCCAAGGGTTACTGGCTCTGTTGTGCGCAGACGGATGGCAGCGTCCGGCGCGAATTCGTGGAGTTCACCGGACCGGCGGCCTGAGCATACCATGGGTCTGATCGACACCCACACGCACCTCGACTCCTTCGCGCGGCGCGGCGAGCTGCCGGCCATCCTGCAGCGGGCGGGCGCGGCCGGGTTGGAGGCCATGATCACCATCGGCACCGACACCGACGACTGGGAACTTTATCGCGGGCTGGCAGCCGGTCATCCCGGGCGCGTGCACTTCACGGCGGGCCTGCATCCTTGCAGCGTCGGGGCCGACTGGGCGGAGCGGGTGGGGCGGCTGGAGGCTTTCTGGGGTAGGGCGAGTCGTCCCGACGAGCCGTCAACCCCCGCGGCTCATCCGGAGGATTCGCCCTGCCTATACCCCGTCGCCTTGGGCGAGACCGGACTCGACCGGTTTCACCTGCCGAAGGACAGCCCGGCCGAGGCGGAGAAAATTCTCGGCTGGCAGAAGGCCGCCTTTGCAGAGCAATTGGCGCTGGCGAAGAAGCTGGGGTGTCCGCTGGTCGTGCACTCGCGCGGGGCCTTCGCCGAGTGCGTGGCAATGATTGACGCCTCGGGACTCGATTGGAGCCGGGTGGTCTTTCACTGCTTCACGGAAGGGCCGGCGGTGATGGCCGAGCTGACGAAACGCGGCGGCTTTGGCTCGTTCACGGGGGTCATCACCTACAAGAACGCCGATGCCGTGCGCGCCGCGGCGCTCGCGCAGGGGCTGGAGCGGCTGATGATCGAGACCGACGCTCCCTATCTGACGCCCATGCCTCATCGCGGAAAGCCCAACGAGCCGGCCTACCTGCGCCACACGGCGGATTACTGCGCGGAACTGTTCGGCGTGAGTCGCGAACGGCTGGCGGAGGTTACGAGGGCGAACGCAAAACGGTTTTTCAAGATTTAGGCACCACGAAATGCAAGAACCACACGAAAAATGATAAATGGAAAGGCCGGTCGGAGAGCGGCCCTGTGCAGGTCTTCGCAAAGCGAAAACTTCACGTCTCGTCGAACTTCTTGGCGAAGAGGGCCTCGATCTCGGCGAGCATCTGCTCGGCGTCGGGGCCGGTGGCCACGAATTTGACCTTCGAGCCCTTGGCCGCCGCCAGCATCATCAGGCCCATGATGCTCTTGCCGTTCACCTGTTCGTCGTCCTTCTCCACATGGACCTCGGATTTGAACTTGTTGGTGATGCGGACGATCATGGCCGCCGGACGGGCGTGGATGCCCATCTTGTTCTGCACGAGGAGTTCCTTGGTGGCAGTGTTGGCGGCGGGCGTGGCGTTCTTTTCCATTGCGGACGGATTGATCAGTCGGATTAAAGGTTAACGCAAAAGCCGGTCGAGCCCCGGCTGGCAACCACAAAGACCCCCGCATGCCCGCCTTCGCCATCATCGTGCCGTGCCGCCTGGAGTCCACGCGCTTTCCGCGGAAGCTCCTGCATCCGATTAAGGGCAAGCCGCTTGTGCTGTGGGTCGCCGAGCGCATCACCGCGCAGGCGCCGGACTATCCGTTGTGGTTCGCGGTGGATCATGAGCTGCTGGCCGAGTGCATCGAGGGCGCGGGTTTTCGGGCGATCATGACCGATGCCAGCCACCAAAGCGGCACGGATCGTCTCGCCGAGGCCAACCGCACTGTCCGTGCCAGCTACGTGCTGAATGTGCAGGCCGACGAGCCGCTGGTGACCGGCGCCCAATTGCAGGCGCTGGCCAGGCTCATCCAAGGTGATTGTCCGATGGCGACACTCTGCACGCCCTTCAAACGCGTGGTGGATTTTTACAACGCCAACCAAGTCAAGGTCGTCATGAGTCAGACGGGCCGGGCGCTGTATTTTTCGCGCTCGCGGATGCCGTATTCGCGCGATCTGGGGCTGACGATCGACGATGCGTGGGTGGCGGCCAACCCCTGCCACAAGCACCTCGGCCTTTACGCCTACAAAGCCGACTTCCTGGAGCAGTTCGTGCGCATGGCGCCCGGCAAACTCGAACAGATCGAAAAGCTCGAGCAGCTCCGTGTGCTGGAGAACGGTTATCCGATCGCCATCGCCGTCACCGAGGACCCGACCATCGGCGTGGATACCCCGGAAGATGCGAAGAAGTTCGAGCAGGTGCTCGAAGCGAAGTAGCAAGAATCAAGTCACAGGTTGCAGGCAGGGGCAGGTTAGCGCGGTCAGCTCAAAAGCCGAGAACACGGAGAGGGCCGATTTTCACGCGGAAGCGTTCATCGTAGCCCGACTTCCGCTACTGGAGCTATTTTTCGGGTTTTTTGGGGTAAGGGCGGCGCGCAAGTTGTTGCGTGGGCGAGATCGCTTGCGTGAAAACGGCGTGTAGTCCCGACCAAGCCTCTTCCCGGC
>JBMOQY010000046.1:0-12500 GCA_049322455.1 Verrucomicrobiota bacterium
TCGCAGCGCGTCACCCGCCACTGCCGGCCCAGCCCAAGGAGTTCATGAAATAATTGCTCAGGAGTCACACCCCAAGCCTACCATCCTCCACCGCTCTACCCACTGAAAACAGCGAGGAACCAGAAATGGTCGGTAGATTGATTATCGCTGCAGGATGGGGGTTCTCGTGCGGGATTCTTTTCCGCAGCTTCTTCGAGCAGCTAGCGGATTCGACGCGACACGGCGGGCATGAGATGTGGGTGTTGGGATGCAAGGGAGCACTTCTAGCGATCTCGGCGACAGGACTTGTGGTTGCTGTAGCGCACACGAATGAAAAAAGATAATAGTTTCAGGTTTGAAGTGCGACAATGAAGCCGTTGCGGCGTCCAAGCAGTCACGCCACCGCACGGGTGGCGGTGCGCGTGGCGCACCAGGCGGTCCAGCAGGTGCGGAGGGCGGCGGCAAAGCGGGCTGACTGGCCGGGGTGGTCGCCGAGCGGGGAATTTTTCACCTCGTCGCGCAGGCCGGCGCGGATGGCGGCGAGCCTGGCGGGATCGGACGCCAGCTCCGCGGCGATGCGGACGTAGTCGTCGGGTGTGGCGGCGACCCACTCGCTCCGGCCGATGGCCGTGAGCAGGCTGCCGCTCACGCGCGCGATGTGCCGGTCGCCCATGAGCGTGACCACCGGCACGCCCATCCAGAGGGCCTCGCAGGTCGTGGTGGTGCCATGGTAGGGAAAGGTGTCGAGCGAGATGTCCACCCGGCCGTAGAGGGCGAGATGGTCGCCGGTCTGGGCCGTGCGCTCGAGGAACTCGACCCGGTCCGCGGGGAGTCCGGCGGCGGCGAAGCGGTCGAAATACTTCTGCCGCACGGCCTCCTCGCCGAAGCCCCGGCCCTTCAGCAGGAGTTTTGAATCCGGCACGGCGGCGAGCACGCGCGCCCAAAGGCCGAGCGTGGTGTCAGATATCTTGGCGACGTTGTTGAAGCAGCCGAACGTAATGCCACCATTGGCGGCAACCGGCACGGGGGCCACCGCGGGCGTGACCGGCGGCGGTTGGTAGGCCCAGGCGGTGGGGGCGAAGCGCACGAGCTTCTCGGTGGCGAGGGCGTCGGCTTCGCCGGGCGGGTCCGCGATGGCGTCGGTGAAACGGTAGTGCATGGCCGGCAGGCCCGTGGTGTTGGGATAGCCGAGGTAGTTCACCTGCACGGGGGCGAGGTGGCGGGCGAAAAGCGGCAGCCGGCAGGTCATGCCGGTGTGGCCGGAGAGGTCCACGAGGATGTCAGGCGCATCGGCGCGGATGGCGCGTTCGACATCACCCATGGAGCGGCCGACAAAGTTGCGCCAGACGGCGGCGAGGGCCTTGAAGCGCGCGGAGACGTCGTCCTCGCGGAAGTGGTCGTGGTAGAGACAGAGCTCGAACTGCGCGGGATCGAGGTGGCGCAGGAGCGGCTCGAGAAACCACGCGCAGGAATGCGCGCGCAGGTCGGGCGACAGGATGGCGAGGCGCAGCCGGCGGCCGGGCTCTGGTGAATTGGGAAAGGCCGGCAGCGGATGCGCGCCGACGGCGCGTCCGTAGGCGGCGTGCTCCGCGAAGAGCCGCTCGCGCGGAAGGTCGTCGAGGTGGTTGAGGGCGAAGAGCCGGTAGCTGCGCGCCTCGTGGTTGACGGGCTCCAGCTCGAGGAAGCGGTCGTAGGCGGCGAGGGCCTCGGGGATGCGGTGCATCTGCTGGAGCACCTGGGCGCGGCCGTAGTGGGCCTTGGCGTAGGCGGGATCGGCGGCGAGGGCGCGATCATGGCAGGCGAGGGCCTCGCGGTGGCGGCCGAGCAGGCTGAGCGTGAGGCCGAAGTTGAACAGGCCCTTGGCAAACGCAGGATTGAGCGCCAGCGCGCGCTGGTGGCACTCGACGGCGGCGGGGAGCTTGTCCTGCACCTTGAGGCAGTGCGCGAGGGTGTCCCAGGCGTCGGCGGACTGCGGATCGAGCGCGACGGCGGCGCGCAGGGGCGCCTCGGCCTCGGGGGCGCGCCCGGCGGTGGTGAGCGCGAGACCGTAGCGCAAGGCGCAGGGGGCGTTTTGGGGTGCGAGCCGGTGGGCTTTCGCCAGCAACTCGACCGCCTCGGTGGC
This sequence comes from Verrucomicrobiota bacterium, assembly GCA_049322455.1. Taxonomy (GTDB): domain Bacteria; phylum Verrucomicrobiota; class Verrucomicrobiia; order Opitutales; family Opitutaceae; genus Lacunisphaera. The sequence goes on from JBMOQY010000046.1 coordinate 2,102, forward strand.
GCGACCCTGCTGGAGCGCGACGATGCCGGACAGGTGCACGGCATCGAAATGGTTGGGCAGCGCGGCGCGCACGCGACGGTAGAGCGCCTCGGCCTGGTCGAGCCGGCCGGCGCGGTGGTGCACGACGGCGTCCTGGAGCAGGCGTTGGTGTTGGGCGGGAGGCATCCGGGCAAATGCGAGGCGCCGGTGCCGGGGCGGCAACGGGTGATTCGCACCCGGTTCATCGGCCGGCGACGCCAAACCTTGAGGAAAACCCCTCAAGAAAACCGGGAGCGGGACGTTGAACACGGCATCCCCGCACCATCCGGAAACGCCGGCGGGCGGCGGACCTTGCACCCCTTTCATGCCGACCACATCGAACCCGCCCATGGTCACCGCCCGGTATTCGGAGGAAATCATCCGAAAGCGGATCAACGACTGTCCCAAGCTCGCCTCGCTCGGCCGCATCAACCAGGCGCTGCGCGAATTGGTGAACTCCGAGGGCAGCGTCTCCACACAGATCGCGGAGATCATCCGGCGCGACCCCTCGCTGACGGCGCGCCTGCTGCGCATGGTGAACTCGGTCTATTACGGCCTCTCGAACAGCGTGAGCAACATCGAGGAGGCGATCTTCTTCCTCGGCTTGCGGCAGATCCGCGAGCTGGCCATGGCCACGCCGGTGATCGAGGAGATGGGCTCGCTGCAAAACCGCGGGCGCACGCCCCTGCCCTGGAAGGACCTGTGGGCGCACAGCCTCGGCACCGCCATCCTCACCCGCGAGATCATGCGCACGATGCCCGTGACCATCGACGACGACACCGACTACCTCGTGGGTCTGCTGCACAACGTGGGCAAGGTCGTGATGGCGCACGCCTTCCCCGAGGAGCTGGAGGAGATCTGCGCCGCGGAGTTCCAGAGCGTGGCCGAGGTCGGCCAGCGCGAGGCCGGGCTGATCGGCTGGGATCACGCCCGCATCGGGGCCATCTATCTCGAACGCCACAAGATGAGCGACGAGATCGTGATGGCCGTGCAGTATCACAACAACCCCGCCGCCGCGCCGCGCCATCCGATGTTCGCCGCGGCCGTGCAGGTGGCCGACTGCCTCGTGCGCCACGCCGGCATCCACGGCGGCTTCGAGAGGATACCACCCGTCCCCCGCGATGTCTGGCTCGAACTCGAAGGCTGGCAGATCCTCTACGGGGCCGACGGCCCCGAGACACGCATCGCCCGCGCCGCGATCGACAACACCCTGCCCCGCCTGCAGCAGATGCTGAGCGGGCTGGTGTGAAGCACCTCCGGCCCGCTGGGCGGCCGGCCTGCTGGCGCACTCCGTCCGCATGCGTGGCGCGAGCAAGCTCGCCGCCCACCACGCGGAGGAGCCGCTCAAGTTCGCCCCGAAGCGGCCGATTTTACCGGGCGCATGTCAGTCGTGATTTGTGATTCTCCCACGGGGGCGCCGGCCAACCCGCCGCCAGAGGCTTTGCTCGGCGCCTGGACGGGCAGCGCCGCCTTCGTCTATTGCCGCGACCTCGCGGGGCGGTTCCTCGCCGCCAACGCGGCGTTTGCCCGGAAGTTCGGCCGCCCGGCCGACCAGCTCGGCGGCAAGGTCGTGGCCGCGCTCGTCCACCACGACGACACGAAGTCCTTCGCCAAGGCCGACGCCGCCATCCAGCGCCTGCCGCACACGACCGCACACGAGCAGCGCTGGCTGACACCGCAGGGCTGGCGCTGGGTGGACTGGGAGGAATCCGCCATCTTCGACGTCGAGGGCCGCATCATCGGCGTGCGCGCCGTGGGTCACGACATCACCCGCCGCCGCCTGGCCGAGGAGCAGTTCCACAAACTCTCCAGCGCCGTCGAGCAGTCGCCCATCGCCATCGCCATCACCGACGCCGAGGGCCATGTGCAATACGTGAACGGCAAGTTCACCGCCACCACCGGCCTCACGCTCGAGACCATCCTCGACCGTGAAATCGACGTGCTGCGCGAGGGCCACGCCGGCGAGGAAGCCTACCGGGAGTTCCGCGCCCACGTGGGCGCCGGCCGCGAGTGGCGCGGCGAGCTCAGCCGGCAGGCGCCCGACGGCCGCCAGGTGTGGGAGTCGGTGCAGGTCTGCTGCCTGCGCAACGCCCACGGCGAGATCGCCAACCTGCTGCTGCTCCGCGAGGACATCACCGAGCGCAAGGTGCTCGAGGGCCAGCTCCGCCAGGTGCAGAAGATGGAGGGCATCGGCACGCTCGCGGGCGGCATCGCCCACGACTTCAACAACATCCTCGCAGTCATCAATGGCTACGCCGAGCTCTGCGTGCTCAACTCGGGCGATCCCGCCATCGTCCAGAAGAGCGTGGGCGAGATCAAGAAGGCCGCCGAGCGCGCCACCGGCCTCGTGCGCCAGATCCTCACCTTCAGCCGCAAGGCCGAGGTCCGCGTCGCCCCGCTCGACCTCAACCAGCATCTCAAGGATCTCGTCAAGCTGCTGGCCGAGACCTTCCCGCGGAACATCACCTTCGCCTTCGCCCTCGACGAGAACCTGCCGCCGCTGCTCGCCGACCAGAACCAGCTGCAGCAGATCGTGCTCAACCTCTGCGTGAACGCCCGCGACGCCATGCCCGGCGGCGGCACCATCACGCTCACGACGGAGCGCCTCGAGGGCGACGCGGTGCCCGCCGCCATGCCGCACCGCCGTCCCTGCGCCTGCCTGAAGGTGAGCGACACGGGCACGGGCATGCCGGCCCACGTGCGCGAGCGCATCTTCGAACCGTTCTTCACCACCAAGGGGGTGAACAAGGGCACCGGCCTCGGCCTCGCCGTGGTCTATGGCATCGTGGCCAGCCACGAGGGCAGCATCGACGTGGAGAGCACCGTGGGCCAGGGCAGCACGTTCCGCGTGTGCCTGCCCTTCGCCGACGCGGCGGTGGCCCGGACGACCGCGGCGCGCCCCGCGGAGTTCCCCGGCGGCACGGAATCGATACTCGTGATTGACGACGAGGCCCCGCTGCGGCAGTTGCTCGAAACCTCACTCACCCGCAAGGGCTACACCGTGACGACCGCACGCGACGGCCTGGAGGCCATCGACGTGCTCGGCCGCATGGAAAAGCGTTTCGACGTGGTTCTGCTTGATCTGAACATGCCCGGCGCCACCGGCATCGAGGTGCTCAAGGTGCTCAAGATCACCCACCCCGACGCCCGCGTGCTCGTGCTCACCGGCCACCTCACCCCCGAGGCCAAGGCCGATTTCGAGCAGCTCGGACAGAAAAATTTCATCCGCAAACCCTACACGCTCGACGAACTGGGACGGCAAATCCGCGCGGTGCTCGCCGCCTGAGTGCCCGGCAGGCCAAGCGCTTGACCGCCAGTTCCTTGGGGTGGAAAAAGAAAACGCCACCGCCATGCAATTTTACTCAAGAAAGTCCCCGGCGGACCGTTTTAGGCAAGTAGCGAATCAGAATCCTCCGCTGAAATGGAATGCTTCTCCATTCATGCCTTGTCGTTTTCCAACGTCCCCCCAGCGCGGAGGGACAAATGCGGCTCTGTGCCGTCTGATTCTCGCCCTGCTGCACCTCACGATGGTCGCGACGGCCCACGCCGCCCAGCAGACGTTGGGAAAAGCCCAGAGCGCCACACGGCCTTATCTGGCGACGTTGGGAGCGCCGGCGCTGCGTTTCCAGGATCCCGCGCCGGTGCCGCCACCCACGGTGAAGCCGATCGCGAGCGGACCGCCCGTCGCCGCGAGCGCGCCGGAGGAAGCGGCCGTCTCGCTGGCCAACGATCAGGCCGCTGCCGCCACCCCGCCAGTCCCGGTGCCGGCGGCGGTATCCACGCCAACGCCCGAGAGCACCTCGCAACCGGCTGCGGAGGAGCCGGCAAAACAGGCGTCCACTCCGACTCCGAAAGCGCTGCCGATTCTGCCCGACGACACGCGCCGCACGGTGCAGTCCCAAGACTTTCTGCCTCTCTTCCGTCTGCCCGGTTCGGGCGGGCCGGTCGAGGAGACGACCATCGTGGTGCCGGGCGTGCCGACGCCGCCCGCCCCGGGCACCCTGCCGCCCAGCTCGGCCACTTATCGCGTGAACTGAGCCGGCTGCTGCGCCGGTTCGGCGCCGCATCGGCGGCGCTCTGCCTCGGCCTGCTGCCAGCAAATGCCAGTGATTCGCCCGCGGCCCCCCCGGCGGAAACCCCGGTCCCGACGGCCGGACCCGCCCCACACAACAAGGAAATCTCTGAAACGGCCCCGGCGGAACCCGCGTCGGCACCCGACTCCGCGCCGGCGGCCACCACGCAACACGCCGAAGCCGCCCCCCTCTCCGCGGCGGCCCACCCGACCACGGTCAAACCCGACTGGCAGGCGAAGGAAGGCCGCGGCCTCGTCAACCTCGGCGTCAGCCTCACGGAACGCGGCGATTTCCCGGCCGCCGAGATCGCGTTCCGGCGCGTGATGAACGACCGCACCTTTCCCGCCGCCGACCAGTGCGACGCCCTGCTAGGCCTTGCCCGCATGTATCGCAAGCAGGGCACGTTCACCAAGGCCGTCGCAGCCTACGAGAAGTTCCTGAAGCTCCATCCCGACGACGCGCGCGTGCCCGACGCCCTGCTCGAACTCGGCCGCTCCCAGCGCGCCATGGGCGCCTACAAGAACGCCATCAACCGTTTCTACAACGTCATCAACTCGACGCTGAAGCTGCCGCCCGAGAGCTACGAGCATTACCAGTTGCTGGCCAAGACTGCGCAGTTCGAGATCGCCGAGACGCACTACGAGGTGGGCGATTTTGCCGAGGCCGCGAAATTCTACGACCGCCTGCGCCTGCTGGACCTGGCGCCCGAGGACCGCGCCCGTGCGCATTTCAAGTCCGCGGGCTCGCTGCTCAACGCCGGCGATCTCGAGGCGGCCGCCACGAAGCTCAACCAGTTCCTCGACCAGTGGCCCGCCGACCCCCATGTGCCGGAAGCCCGCTACCTGCTGGCGCTCACGCTGCGCAAGCTCGGCCGGGGCGAGGAGGCGCTGGCCGTCACCCTGGCGTTGCTGCGCGACGAACACAGCAACGCCGGCACCGACCCCAAGGGCTGGGCCTACTGGCAGCGCCGCACCGGCAACCAGCTCGCCAACGATTTCTTCCAGAATGGCGACACCCTCAGTGCCGTCGCGATCTACGAAAGCCTCGCCCGGCTCTCCGACGAGCCGGCTTGGCGGCTGCCCATCATCTACCAGACCGGCCTCTGTTACGAACGCCTGCGGCAGAACGGCCGCGCCACCCAGGCCTACCAGAGCATCATCGAGGCGGTGACCCACGCAAAGGAAGGCAGTGCGGCGGCCGCGGAGGCCGCCGAACTCTCGCGCATGGCGCAATGGCGCATCGGCCAGCTCGAGTGGAGCGAGCGCACCGAACAGCAATTGAACCGCTTCTTCAGCGCCGCCCTGCCGGCGGCCACGCCGGCCTCCGCCCCCGCCACATCCCCCAATGACACCCATGGAAGCCCTGCAACACCACCAGGAACTCTGTAACGAAATCCATCAGCTAGCCCTTGAGGAGAACCGCTTCCTCCAGCAGCACCGCCGCGCACCCGACGCCGCCTTGCTCGAAAGGAAGAAATCCCTGCTGGCGCGGCTCGAGGAGACGCTCGCCGCCCTGCGGGCCGTGCCGCGACACCGCGCCGAGGGCGCCGCGTTCCGCGCCGCCCTCGACAAGACCCGCGCGCGCATCCTGCAGATTCTGCAGCTCGACAGGGAAAACGAACAGTTGCTGCTCCGCTTCAGTCTGGCGGGCGTCTGTGTGAACGCCGCTCCCGCGGCGGCCACGCCACCCAGCGCATCCCTGTTGCAACGGATCTACCAGCGGCATGGTTGAGGCTTGATAAGGGCCGGTCTGTGACCTGCCAGAATCACGCAATTGTCCGGCCAAGGACCGGTCCCACTGGAAGTTGCCGCCTGCTTTCATCCGGTCACAAACCGGTCACATTGCCGCGAAAGTTCCTTGTAAAGAGGCCGATAAACGGTGCGTGGTCCAGACAACCGAACCCCCGCCGCCAGCCCTGACCGTGGACGATCTCGTCCGGGAGCTGGAGCATCTGCCCTCGGCGCCACGGGTGTTGCCGCGGCTCAAGAGGCTGTTGCGCGACGGCAATTCCTCGATGCACGAGGTCGTCGAGCTGGTGCGGCTCGATCCTGGCATCGCGGCCCGGGTGCTCCAGTTCGGCAACAGCATGTATTTCAGCCGCGGCCTGCGTTGCTACACGGTGGACGAGGCGGTGAACCGGGTGGGTTACGACCAGATCTATGAGCTCGTGGCGGCGGCGGTGGCCTCGCAGGTCCTCGTCCGGCCGCTGGACACCTACGGTCTCGATGCCGACGAGCTCTGGCGCCGCTCCATCGCCTGCGCCCTGGCGGCGGAGGTGCTGGCGGAGCGCACCCAGGCCGAACGCAGCGTGGCCTACACGATCGGGCTGCTGCACAGCATCGGCATGGTCGCGATCGACGACTGGGCTTTGCGCAACCGGTCGGACCTGCGCTTTGTTTCTAAGGACCTGCCGCTGGAATGCTGTGAATCCGAGCGGGCGGCGCTCGGCTTTCACCAGGCCGAAACCGGAGCCGCGTTGTTGCGGCTCTGGGAGTTCCCGGCGGTGATGTCGGAGCCCGTGCGCTGGCAATACCTGCCCGGCGGCACGGCCGTGCATTTCCAGCTTTCGGCGCTCCTGCACGTCGCAAAATGGATCCGCTCGGCCGTGCTCAACCCCGCGGCTCCGCGACCGCCCCCCGTCACGCACCTGCTGGGCCGCATGGGACTCACCGCGGCGCAGTTGGAGGGACTCGTGAAGGTGGTCGCCACGAGGTTTCGGGCAATCTGCGCCCAGCTCGAGGTCAACGAACCGGGCACGACCCTGCGTTTCCCGGGCGGCGAGCGCACCGTGCCGCGGTAGGAAACGGTTCCGCCCAGCGGGCACACGACGGCTGGCAAAGAAATTGAAGGACAGCGACCTGCTGCGGTGTTATGCTCGGGTCGCAATCCGAGCTTCTCCCACCATGAAACCGCCGCCCCCCGACGATCCTCTCGACCTCCTGCTCGACCGCTGGACCCAGACGCCGGGCCCCTCGCCCCGGCTCACCGCTGATGTCTGGCGGCAGATTGCCACCGGAAAAACCCGTGGAGCGGAAGAGCGCGGCCTGTGGGCGGCCCTGGAAACGTGGCTGGAACGCCCGGCTTTCGCCGTGGGTTTCGTGGCCGCCTGCGCCCTGCTGGGGATTTTCCTGGCGGAGGTCCGCATCGGGCACATCCAGCGCGAGCGCAACGCCCAACTGGCGCGCAGCTATCTCCAGTTGATCGACCCATTGATCAGTGCGCCCGGACCGGAGACCCGCTCATGAAACATCCGGTCCTGATTGTCCTGCTCGGTCTCGCGGTGGGCACCGCCAGCCATCTGGCTTATTTTCAACACCGCGAACCCGTGGCCACCGACACGCTCGAAGGGCGCCTCGCGTGGATGCGGACCGAGCTCGGCCTTACCGACGAGCAATTCACCCGCATCAAGGAACTGCACCAGGCCTCGCACCCGCGACTGCGCGCGATGTCGGCCCAGGTGGCGCTTATGCAGGCCGAATTCGCGGAGTTCGAGCGCACGCGCCGCACGGCCGACCGGGTGGACTTTCTGGAATTTGCCCGCTTTGTCGAAAGCCAGCGCGAGCTGAGCCGTCAGTGCGTCGATTCGACCCGCCGGCTGGTCCTCGCCTCCGCGGAAGTCATGACACCCGCGCAGCGACAGCATTACATGCGCTTGGTGGCAACCGTCGAACCCCAGATCGGCGGATCCTTGCTCAACTGACAGATCCCACCGGCGCCCGCCCCGCGCTCCGTGTCCAACGACCCCGCATCCGACCAGGCCAGTCTCCTTGCACTGCAACAAGGCGAGGCCGTCGCCCTCAACCGGTTGATCGAGCGCTGGCAGCGACCGCTGCACAGCTTCGCCTACCGTTACTGCCAGAACCAGGCCGATGCGGACGACCTCGTCGCGCAAACTTTCGTGAAGCTCTACCAGCAGCGCCTGCGGCTCCGGCCCGACACGCGGCTCAGCGCGTGGCTGTTCACCACCCTGACGAACCTTTGCCACAATCACCACCGCTGGAAGCGCCGGCACCCGACCGTGAATCTCGAACAGCGGCGGATCGACGGAGCGGCCGATCCCGGGCCCGGGCCGTTCCAAGAGGATATCACCACGGAACAAGCGACGCCCGACCAGGCGCTGATGCAGGATGAGACCCTGACGGCGGTGCGCGCCGCGATCGACCGTCTGCCGCATGACCTCAAGGTGACGCTGTTGCTGCACCACTTCGACCGGCTTTCCTACCGGGAGATTGGCGAGATCACGGGGTGCTCGGAACGCGGCATCGAAACGCGTCTTTATCGCGCGCGCCAGCAGTTGCGCGAGATGCTGGCCGGCCAGCATCCATCGCTACCGAAGCCATGAAGCCTGGAGCGGAAGCGCCCTATTCCTTGGCCTGGAAACTGAATTCCTGCTGCGCGTAAACCAATACGGGCTGACCCTTGCGCAGGGGCGGCTCAAAACGCCACTGCTCGACGGCGGCCACGGCGGCGGCGGCCAGCAGATCGTCGGCCGATCCCCGATCCACGGCCGGAAGCCGCACCCGGCCTTGCTCATCGATGTAGAATTCGACGGTCACACTGCGCTTCTGTTCTTCCAACCGGACGGCGGGCGAGACCACATGAATCGGAGTCGGGATGCGGTCCAGCTCGCGAAGATGGCAGGGCCTGTATTCGTAATGCGACTCCAAGACCGACAAAAGGGCCTGCCGTAGCAGGGCTCCGGGCAGGGTCTGCACGACCACGCCTTGGTTGCGGAACTCGAAGAGAACGTTCGCCCGCGAAGCCCGGCGGACGCCGCCGACCCGCGCCGGCTCGTATTTCCAGCGCTGGATGGCGGCCGCGGCGACCTCGGCGAAGTGGCGCCGCGTGTAGCCCGTGATCAGCCAGTCGGAAAGCCGGCCCTCGGCATCGACCCCGATGACCGCGCGCACCTCGCCGGAATAAACGCCCTCGGCCGTCATGGCCGGTGGATAAACCAGCACGCCCACCTGCTCGATGCCGATGCCACTGTCCGGTTCGACCAAAAGGCGAACCTGCTCCTGATCACGCGCGATCAAACAGGCGGTCAGCCCAAAGAGAAAAAGACCTGCTTGATACGAGCGCTTCATGCGTGCGGTGCATAACACCTCTGCCACTAAGAACCCTTCCGCACAACGCTGTGCCACGCGGACAGGCGTCGAATGAATGGGGACAAAAAAAAAAGAGGCCCGGTCCTTCTTTCGAAGAACCGGGCCATAAACCTGGCAACGACCTACTCTCGCGGGACCTAACGTCCTACTACCATTGGCTGCTCGGGGCTTAACGGCCGTGTTCGGGATGGGAACGGGTGGAACCCCCGGCATGTGGTCACCAGGAAGGGAAACTCACGGCGGAGCCGGAGTAATTTTGGAAAAAGTTCAGACAAAAAACACTTCAGTAAGGAGGTGAAATAAACGCCTAGAACTGAGAATCTGCATAAACCGGCAAGGTCATTAGTAGCAGTAAACTGAACGTATTACTACGCTTGCATTTCTGCCCTATCAACCGGGTGGTCTACCCGGACCTTGCACCGTCTTGCGACGGATTGAGATCTTATCTTGGGATGAGCTTGGCGCTTAGATGCTTTCAGCGCTTATCTCTTCCGCACATAGCTACCCGGCGCTGCCACTGACGTGACAACCGGAACACCAGAGGTGCGTCATTCTCGGTCCTCTCGTACTAGAGAATGAACCCCTCAAATCTCAAACGCCCACAGCGGATAGAGGACCGAACTGTCTCACGACGTTCTGAACCCAGCTCGCGTACCACTTTAACCGGCGAACAGCCGGACCCTTGGGACCTTCTCCAGCCCCAGGATGTGATGAGCCGACATCGAGGTGCCAAACCGCGCCGTCGCTGTGAACGCTTGGGCGCGATCAGCCTGTTATCCCTAGCGTACCTTTTGTCCTATGAGCGATGGCGATTCCACATTCAACCACCGGATCACTTGAACCTGCTTTCGCAACTGCTCGACTTGTTGGTCTCACAGTAAAGCTCCCTTATACTCATGCGCTCTATAGCCCGATTACCGACCGGGCTGAGGGAACCTTCGTAATCCTCCGTTACTCTTTGGGAGGATTCCGCCCCAGAAAAACTGACCTGCTATCACTGTCCCACGCCCGGATGACGGGTCGAGGTTAGACGCCTAACAATTAAAAACTGGTATTTCATATTGCGACTCGGCCCACCCCTGGAGGCGGGCTTCACAGTCTCCCAGCTATGCTACGTATTAAAAATCAAGCGACAATAACAGCTTACAGTAAAGGTGCATAGGGTCTTTCCGTCCTGCTGCGGGTAGGCGGCATCTTCAC
>JBMOQY010000046.1:17500-53618 GCA_049322455.1 Verrucomicrobiota bacterium
AACTGGGCGGCCCGGCCCTTGGCGAGACACGCCACACCTTTTCCGTATTTGGCTGCAGACAGGTGCCTGAAGTTGAAGTGCTCGGAGGCCATTTCGGCTTCTAGCTTCGTCGCCGCCATCCGGATCTCGTGCGGCCGCCCTTAGCCTCCGGTTTTGCAGGCCCTTTGGCAGCCTGTCCAAGACGTTGGCGGTCTTGTGCGCCCAGCAGCGCTGCGACGGACACGACGGTCAAGCCTGCTCCAGCGCCGACCAGAAGCCGAGAGTCCCGTCGCCGACAGCCAGCTTCGGACGCGACTTCGGACCGCGTTGCTTAAGGTCCAGCCCCCCCGCCAGGACTGCTCGTTCTCGCGTTCGCCGTCGGCCAGGGCGAGCAGCACCTTGGAGCCGTCCTTGCGCACGCCGACGATCGCCAGCAGGCACGGCTGACATCGCCGAGGTCGAGATACCCTTCTCAGGTACCGGGATCAGGCCCACCAAGCCTTGGGTCTGGCGCAGATACGGCGGCAGCTACGGGCTGACGAACCGCCAGCCTTCCCGGCAGTCATGGACCGGACCGGAGGGCGCTAGTTTGATCTCGCCGATCACGATCTACAGGTGCCAGACCGCGCCATGTTCGTTGCGCATGACCAGCCGCTGCCGTGTTCGTCGCACGGGAGCCGCGAACCGATCGATGTATTCTTTTGGTCCTCCCATCCCACCGCCGCCCCCAGAATCAGCCCTGCCTTCGCGGATATTCTAGTCCAGCAGCGAACGGCAGATCGGCGTTGCCTCGCCGCCGACTTCGTGGCGCTGCTCCATACGAGGTGGGTTGTGGTTGGCATCTTGATTGTGGCCAGAGCCCCTCTGACTGCCGTTCCAACACGCAATCCACGTTTGTTAGTCATATCTGAGGGATTCTTGATTGCCCTAAAACTTCAGAAAGCATGCACGTTTTTACACGTTTTAATGCGTTTATTCATTGAAATTGCCTGTTTTTACAAAAAACCCAACCAAGGGAAAATCAGGGGTTGCTTTGCCGTTTCAAAGTTCATTTGAACGGCATCCCTTCGCGAAGCACTAACACTACGACTTAACTCAACCAAGGCGTTTGCTTGGACCTAAAACAAATCAAACAGATCATTGATCTGATGAAGCGCTCGGAGCTCTCCGAATTCGAATTCGAGGAGGAGGGTTTCAAAATTAAAATCAAACGTGGCGCTGGCGGTCTGCCTGTCATTGCTTCTGCCCCACAATCGGCTCACCCCTTCCCGGTTGTCATGCCAGAGACTACACCTGCTCTCGCCAAGCCCCCCTCCTCTTCCTCGCAAGCGGCCAATGCCGGAGGCGAGGACACGGGATTTACATATGTAAAATCCCCCATGGTGGGCACCTTTTACCGTTCTCCCTCGCCGGAAAACCCGCCGTTTGTGGAAAACGGCTCCAAGGTCGAGGAAAAGACCGTGGTCTGCATCATCGAGGCCATGAAGATCATGAACGAGATCCAAGCCGAGGCCAAGGGCACCGTCGTCGAGGTGCTCGTCGAAAACGGCCAGCCTGTCGAATACGGCCAGCGTTTGTTCAAAATAAAGCTCTCCTGAGTTTCCCTTTCCTTTGCTTCGAGCCGGGCGGTCCGCTGTCCGGCTCACTTTTTATCCTCATGATCCAAAAGATTCTCATCGCCAACCGCGGTGAAATCGCGCTCCGCATCATCCGGGCGTGCCGCGAACTCGGCATCAAGACGCTCGCCGTCTATTCCGAGGCCGACATGCAGTCTCTGCACGTCCAGCTCGCCGACGAGGCCATCTGCATCGGCGGTCCCAAGAGCGCCGACAGCTATCTGCGCGCCGACCGCATCATCAGCGCCGCCGAAATCGCCGATGTGGACGCGATCCACCCGGGCTACGGGTTCCTCTCCGAAAACTCCAAGTTCGCCGAGCAATGCGAGTCCTGTAACATCAAGTTCATCGGCCCGAAGTCGAAGAGCATCCGGATCATGGGCGACAAGGCCATCGCCAAGGATACCGTGCGCAAGGCTGGCGTGTCCACCGTGCCCGGCTCCGACGGCCCTATCGAAAACGAGTCGGAGGCCGTCAAAGTCGCCCGCAAGATCGGCTACCCGGTCATCATCAAGGCCGTCGCCGGCGGCGGCGGTCGTGGCATGCGCATCGCGCACAACGACGTTTCCTTCGCCAAGGAATTCCACGTCGCCCGTAACGAAGCCGAAAAGGCCTTCGGCAACGGAGCCGTCTATATCGAGAAATACATCGAAAAACCCCGCCACATCGAGTTTCAGATCCTCGCCGACAGCCATGGCAAGGTCCTGCACCTCGGCGAGCGCGACTGCTCCGTCCAGCGCCGTCACCAGAAGCTGATCGAGGAATCCCCCTCCCCCTTCCTCACCGCCGACCTGCGCAAGAAGATGGGCAAGGCCGCCGTGAAAGCCGCCGAGGCCGCCGAATACGAGAACGCCGGCACCATCGAGTTCCTCGTCGATCCGAAGGGCAATTACTACTTCATCGAGATGAACACGCGCATCCAGGTCGAGCACCCCGTGACCGAGGAGGTCACCGGCATCGACCTGATCAAGCAGCAGATCCGCGTGGCCAACGGCGAGAAGCTCGATTTCGACCAGAGCGACATCAAGTTCGAGAAGCACGCCATCGAATGCCGCATCAATGCGGAGGATCCCGCCCGCAACTTCACCCCCTCACCCGGCACCATCTCGCTCTACTACGCACCCGGCGGTCACGGGGTGCGCGTGGATTCGCACGTCTATAGCGGCTACACGATCCCGCCTTACTACGATTCGATGATCGGCAAGCTCATCTGCTACGGCCCGACCCGCAAAGTGGCCCTTCAGCGGACCTACCGCGCCCTCAGCGAATACCTCGTGCGCGGCATCAAGACCACCATCCCGCTGCACAAGGCCATCATGAGCGACCCCGTCTTCATCGAGGGCAAGGCCACCACGGCCTACATGGAAGACTTCATGTCGCGCACACCGACAGACCTCTTCTGAGGAGGTTCAGGGACGGCGCAACACCAAGTCGCTCCACTCGCCCAGCGCACGCGAGTCGCAGCCCCAATCCGGCCCCAGTGCGGCAAACGTCTCGCGCACCTGCGCCAGTTCGGTCTCCAGGATGCCGCTCAGCACGAGCGCCCCGCCGGGTGCGACTGCGCCCAGCAGCCCGTCGGCGAACTTCATCAGCACGTCGCCTTGGATGTTCGCCAAAACCAGCTCCGCCTGACGCCCGGCCAGGCCGGTGACCAAATCATCGACGGAGAAACCCACCCGTCCGCCGAGACCGTTGAGTTCGGCGTTCCCCCGGCTGACGTCCACGGCCAGCGGATCGTTGTCGAAGGCTGCCACCTGCCGATAACCGAGCTTCACGGCTGACAGCGCCAAAATACCCGACCCGCAACCGGCATCGATCACGCGTCCGCCCACGCCCTTCTCGGACGCGAATTCCACCAAGCGCTCCACCACCAGCCGCGTCGTCTCGTGGTTGCCGGTGCCAAAGGCCATGCCAGGGTCCAGCCAGAGCACTTCGTCGCCCGTGGGCAGACGGAATGTCTCACGCTCCCACACCGGTACCCAGTGCAACCGCCCGAACTGCCATGCCTTGAAGTGCTCCTTGTAGCTCTCCTTCCAGTCCTTGTCGGCCAGCTCGTGCGACACGGGTTCAGTCGCCAGCCATCCGGGATCCAATAGCGGGCCGAATGCCCGCCATGCTGCCTGTGCGTCTGCGCGCGACTCGTAGTAACCCGTCAACCAGGCCCGCCCCGACGGTTTGTCCTCCAGCACCATGAACCGCTGCTCCTCCTGTTCGGCGAGCAATTCCTCGATCGCCGGCACGGCGCCCAAGGCCACTTCGATTTTGAATTCAATAACCGCGGCCATGCTCATTCCCCTCCCAGGCTCAGCCGGGCGATGACCGCCGGCAGCAGTTGGTGCTCGGCGGCATGCACCTTGGCCGTGAGCGATTCGAGCGTCTCGCCCGACTCGATCCGCACGCGCGCCTGCTCGATGATCCGGCCGGCATCCACTTCGGGTGTCACGTAGTGCACGGTGCATCCGGTCTCCTTCACGCCGGCGCGAAACGCCTGGCCGATGCCGTCGAGACCCGGGAAGGCCGGCAGCAGACTCGGGTGCAAGTTGATGATTTTGCCCGCAAAGGCGCCCAGAAACCCCGCCTTCAGCACGCGCATGAAACCCGCCAGCACGACCAGATCCGGCTGCGCCGCGCGCACGGCGGCGATGAACCGGGCCTCGCCCTCGCCTTCCAGCTTCGTCTTGAAGGGTGCGGGATCCACGAACTTCGCCGGGACGCCGAACCGCGCTCCGAGCGCCAGGATGCCCGCGTCGGGTTTGTCCGACAGGATTTGCACCACCCGCGCCGCGCCCAGCCGGCCGGCCTGCTGCGCCAGCAGGATGGCCTCGGCGTTGCTGCCCTTGCCCGAACCCAGAATCACGACTCGCATCCGTCCAGTTAGGGCGGACCGCCCGGCGGTGGCACGCATTATTTCCGTCAAACCGCCGGCGCCGCCGCACCCCGGCTTGCGCCGCCCGGATTCCCGCGCACGCTGGCGGCATGAAACCCGGCCGTGGTTTCCTCAGCGTCTTCGCCAGCCTCACCGACCGCATCCTCTGCGTCGTCGGCGCTGTGCTGTTTTCCCAAGGTCCGGAGTTCATGCAGCAATACCTCCAGCGGCTCGGCGGCCACCTCGCCGAGGCCCGGCGGCAGCTGGCCGCCTTTCAGAACACCGCCGACCAGGCCGGCCTCACCCTCGACCGTTTCATCCGGCAGACGGCAGGCAACGCCGATCCCGCCGTGGCGAAGCTCGGTGGTGTCATGACCGACGCGGTGGACCGTGTAACGGCCCTCCAGACGGCCCATGACGCCTTGTTGCACGCCGCGCTCTGGGAGCGTCCCTTGGTTTTCCTGCGCCACTTCGATCCTGGAATCGCCCGTGCCACGGGCGCCGTCTATCAACCCGCGGTGCCCACCACCGCGGAGGGTCTCGTCTATGCCCTCGCCGGCATGCTGCTCATGCTGGCGTTCTACCATCTCGCCCTGAAGCGACTGTTCGGGCTGCTCCTCGCCAAGCCGCGAGTGCCGGCCAAAGCCCCGGCCTAGAAGAATTTCTTGGCTTTCTCGAAGAATCCCCTCGAAACGGGCTCGTCGGCGTCGCCACAGACCTGGGCAAAATCTTCCAGCTTCCGGCGCTGCTCGGCGGTCAGCGCCGTCGGCACCTCGACGTGCACGCGGATGAGCTGGTCGCCGTGGCCGCCGCCGCGGAGCTGTGGCATGCCGCGGCCCTTGAGCCGGAAGGTCGTGCCCGATTGCGTGCCGGCGGGAATCTTGAGGGTCGCCTTGCCCTCCATCGTCGGCACCTGGATCGTGCCGCCGAGCGTGGCGAGGGTGAACTTGATCGGAATCTCGCAGAACAGGTCGTCACCTTGCCGCTCGAAAACCTCGTGCTCCTGCACGTGGATCACGATGTAGAGATCGCCGGCCGCACCGCCCATCACGCCGGCTTCGCCGTTCCCGGAGGACCGGAGCTTCGAGCCCGTGTCCACACCCGCGGGAATGCGCACGTTGATCTTGGCCGTCTCTTGCACGCGCCCCTCGCCCGAGCATTTCCCGCACACCTTCTCGAAGCGCGAGCCCGAGCCATGACACGTCGGGCACACCTGCCGCACGTGGAAGAACCCGCGTGAGGTCGTCACCTGGCCGGCGCCCCGGCACGTCGGGCAGGTCGTCTTCTTGGAACCCGGCTCGGCGCCCGAACCGTGACAATGCCGGCACTCGCCCAGCTTGCGGAAGGAAATCTCCTTCTCCACGCCCCGCGCGGCCTCCTCCAGCGTGATCTCGAGGTCGTAGCGCAGATCCGAGCCGCGGCCGGGACCGCCGTTGCCCTCGCCGCCGAAGAACTGGTCGAAAATGCCCCCGCCACCGCCGCCCTGCCCGAAGACCTCGCGGAAGATGTCGAACGGGTCGTGGAATCCGCCACCGCCAAAGCCGCCCGCGCCGCGCGGACCGGCACCTGCCTGTTCGAAGGCGGCGTGCCCGTAGCGGTCGTAGGCGGCGCGCTTCTCCGAATCCTTCAGGACCTCATAGGCCTCGGAGACCTTCTTGAACATCTCCTCCGCCTCCTTGTTGCCCGGATTTTTGTCCGGGTGATACTGCACGGCCTTCTTGCGGTAGGCCTTCTTGATCTCCTCCTCGGAGGCGTTTTTCGCCACCCCCAGAAGCTCGTAGTAATCCTGTTTGTGTCCGGTCGGCATGGGTCAGCCCTTGGCCTCCGCGGGTTTGGCCGGTCCGCTGGACACGACCACCGCGGCCGGGCGCAGCAGGCGGCCGTTGAGCGTGTAGCCGAGGCGCACGACCTGGCTGACCTGCTCCTCGGGCACCTCGGCACTGGGCTGATGCGAGATGCACTCGTGCAGATTGTGATCGAAAGGTTGTCCGATCGGGTTGACCTCCTTGAGGCCGTGCCGGGCCAGCGTGGCTTTGAACTGCTCCAGCACGAGGCCGAGCCCGTCGGTGATCGCCTTCACGTCGGTCTGCTGCTTCGCCGCGGCAAGGCCGAGGCTGAGGTTGTCGAGGATGGGAATGATGTCCTCCACCACGTTCGCCGCGGCAAACTGCCGGAGTTCGTCCTTCTCGCGCACGGTGCGCTTGCGGTAATTCTCCAGGTCGGCCACCGCGCGCAGGTAGCGCTCGTGGTTGGCTGCGGCCTCCTTCTTCGCGGCGGCGAGTTGCTCCTCCGCCCCCGCAGGTGTCGCTGGCGCCGGCGCGGGCGCGGGCGCAGCCGGCTTTGGCGCGGGCGCCGGAGTGGGATCGGTGGTTTCGGAAGTCTGGCTGGGTTCGCTCATGAAAAGGCGGCGGAAATTACCTCATGGTTTATGATTTTCAAGCGAGCTGAAACTGTCGGTGACCAGCACGGTAGAATCCTCCGCCGCCGTGACGGCAAAATGCCCGGCATACGGGACTAGCGCGTTGTCGCCCAAGGCGAGGGTGGCGCCCTCGGCGGTGACTTTGCCGCCGACCACCGAGAAAATCCGCGCCTGCTCACCCGCCTTGCAGGCCAGGCTCTCGCCGCGCGCCAGCCGGTGGCGGGTGATGCGGAACTCGCGGCAGGAGGCCAGCACGACGGTTTTTTCCGCGGAGCGCACCAGTTCCGGTGCCGCGGCGGTGTTGGCCTCGAGTGAAGCCATGGATTGTTCGACGTGCATTGCTCGGGGCTTGCCGTCGAGACCGACGCGGCCCCAGTCATACACGCGGTAGGTCGTGTCGGAGTTCTGCTGGATCTCGAGGATGATATTGCCGCCGTCAATGGCGTGCATGACGCCACTGTGGATGAGAAGGGAATCGCCGGCCTGAGTCGGCAGCCGGTGCACGAGCGACTCGGCGGTGTTGGCCTTGAGCGCGGCGCGGAACTTCGCCGCGTCCACGCCGGGTTTGAGGCCCGCCAGCACGGCCGCGCCTGGTTCGGCACGGGCGATATACCAGTTTTCGGTCTTCGGTTCGCCGCCGAGCTGCGCGGCGATGCTCGCCGGCGGATGCACCTGCAGGCTCAGCCGCTCGCGACAATCGAGCCACTTCACGAGGATCGGAAACGGGCGCTCCTTCGGCCACGCCGGCCCCATCAGTTCGGCCGTGCGTGTCGTCATCAGTTCGTGCAGCGACTTGCCCTCCCAAGGGCCGGCGGACACGAGCGATTGCGCTTCCGGGCGATCAACCAGCTCCCAGCTTTCGCCAACGGGCGTCGCGCCGGGCAGTTTGCGACCGAGAAACGACTCCAAGCCGCGTCCTCCCCAGACACGTTCCTGATAAATCGGCTTGAAGATGAGAAATGGCGTCATGCGTTGTGGACAAATGAGTTGGGCAAATCGCCGGCGGGGGCTTTTACATTGACCATCCGCCTTGATAGACCTGCAATCAATCAGGTCACTGACAGAAATGCCCAAAGCGGAGAGATCAAATCCAAAGGACAAGGACGACGCCCCGTCATTCGAGGAGCCACGGCATCGACCGCATTGGCTCGCCGCTTTCACCTGTCTGGTCATCGGTGTGCTGCTTTCGGTCGCGCTGATCGACTTCAGTCCGGAGCAGAGCATCCAGCACACGACCAGCCCCACCAGCGTTAATCTCGTGGGCGTGATCGGCGCCGAGTTTTCCTGGTGGGCGTATCACCTCATCGGCGCATCCACGTGGCTCATCCCGATCTTCCTGTTCTGGATGACCTACATCTACCTGCGCAGCGCCCGCAGCCTCGCCGGCACCCGTCTCTTCGCCATGCTGTGCTGCACCGTCTCCTTCTCCGCGCTCATCGCGATGCAGGATCTGGTCTTCACGAACAAGGACACCTTCACGGGCGGGCCCGGTGGCCTGCTCGGTGCCCTGATTTACGACACTATCCTGAAGGAGAGCCTCGGTGTCTTCGGCGCCGCGCTCATCCTCGGCACGATTTATTCCGTCGGCATGCTGTTCATCTTCACGCGCGACATCGCCGCCGAGATCAGCCGGCTGATGCACAATTTCGCCGAGTGGCGGCAGAAGCGCGCCGCGCTCAAGGCCGCCCGCGCCGAGGAACTCCGCAGGCAACGCGAGGAAGCCGCCAAGGCCCGGGCGGCCGCCGCGGCCACCACCACAACCGCGCCGGTCATCAATTCCGGAGCCGGCAGGAAAATGCTCGTCCCCAAGGTCGGTGAAGCTCTCGCGGAGCCGCCGAAACCCGCCACGGTGCCACCGATCAAACAGCCCGAGGAACCCGCCAAGCCCGTGCCCGTCAAAGCCGCCGCACGCCCGGCCGCCGAGTCTGCCGCCAAACCCGCGACCGACACGAAGCCCTTGGCCGCGGCCGCCGGCAAGATCGAGCTCAACATCGTCAAGCCCGAGGAGACCCGGAAAGCCAAGGTCACCCTCCCGCAAAGCGACGACAAGGACTACCAGTTCCCGCCGCTCAGGCTGCTGCGCGAGCAGATCAAGTCCGACTCCCTCAACAGCGAGGAGGAACACCGGCAGAACGCCGAGAATCTCCTCCGCATCCTCGGCGAGTTCGGCGTCGAGGTCACCCTCGGCGAGATCCACGTCGGCCCCGTCATCACCCGCTACGAGGTCGTGCCCGCGCCCGGCGTGCGCGTCGAAAAAATCTCCGGCCTCGACAAGAACATCGCCCTCGGCATGCGCGCCCAGTCGGTGCGCATCCTCGCCCCCATCCCGGGCAAGGCCGCCGTCGGCGTCGAGGTGCCCAACCAGAAGGCCACGCCCGTCGGCATGCGCGAGATCCTCGAAAGCGAGGACTGGGTCGGCGCCAAGGCCGAGCTGCCCATCGCCCTCGGCAAGGACGTCTCCGGCAAGCCCCTCGTCTCCGACCTCGCCAAGATGCCCCACCTGCTCATCGCCGGCGCCACCGGCTCCGGCAAGTCGGTCTGCATCAATTCCATCGTCGCCTCGATCCTCTACTCGAAGAGTCCGAAGGATGTGCGCCTCATCATGGTGGACCCGAAGGTCGTCGAGCTGAAGATCTTCAACACCCTGCCGCACATGCTCATCCCGGTCGTCACCGAACCGAAGAAGGTGCCCGGCGCGCTCAAGTGGCTGCTGAGCGAGATGGAGCAGCGCTACCAGATCTTCGCCAAGGCGAACGTCCGCAACATCACCGGCTTCAACAACCGCAAAAAGGACCCCAAGGCCGCGTTCCCGCCCGTCGAGCAGCAGGCCGAGCTGGAGGGCGTCGCCGAGGAAGTCGAGATTCCCGAGCGCCTGCCCTACATCGTCGCCATCATCGACGAGCTCGCCGACCTCATGATGATCGCCCCGGCCGAGATCGAGACGAGCATCGCCCGCCTTGCCCAGCTCGCCCGCGCGGCCGGCATCCACCTCATCATCGCCACCCAGCGCCCCTCGGTGAACGTCATCACCGGCGTCATCAAGGCCAACCTCCCCTCGCGCATCGCCTTCCAGGTCGCCTCGCAGGTGGACTCCCGCACCATTCTCGACGGCAAGGGCGCCGAAACCCTCATCGGCCGCGGCGACATGCTCTTCACTCCGCCCGGCACCTCCAAGCTCGTCCGCGCCCAAGGCGCCTTCGTCGCCGACGAGGAAGTCGCCGAGATCGTCGAATTCCTCAAGAAGAACGGCCCGCCGCAGTATGCCCAGGCCGTCCAGCAGCAGATTGACCGCGCCGCCAAGGAGGGCGACGAGGATGAGGACAGCGAGGAGGGCGACGAGGATCTCGGCGACGACGAGGACCTGTTCCAGCAGGCCTACGCCGTGCTCAAGGCCACCCGCCGCGCCTCGACCTCGATGATGCAGCGCCGCCTCCGCATCGGCTACAACCGCGCCGCCCGCATCATGGACCTCATGGAGCAGAAGGGCATCGTCGGCCCCGAGAACGGCTCCTCGCCCCGCGAGATCCTCGTGGATCTCGACACCTACCAGCCCTGAGCGGCGATTAGACTTTCAAACCCCCGGCAAAACCAGTTAAGGAATCCCCATGCAGACCATCGGCGAACGACTCGAGGAGGCGCGCAAGCGGAAGGGCATCTCGATCCGCGAGGCGGCGGAGCACACCAAGATCCGCGGCGATTATCTGCAGAGATTCGAGGCCAACTCCTTCGACATCGACCTGCCGCCGCTCTACATCCGCGGCTTCATCCGCACCTACGCCCGCTACCTCGATCTCGATCCCGAGCGCTTGGTGAGCGAGGTGGACGCCACCCTCGTCCGCGAGGGCAAGCCGCAGAGGCGTGAACACCGCGAGGCGCTCGGGCGCGTGGATTTCGGCGCCGCCGAGCCGCGCGGCCAGGAGAACGGCGGCACCGCCGCCGACACCCGCGCGGCCCGCGACAAGGCCCTGCTGATCAAGTTCGGCCTGCTTGGCGGCGGGGCGATCGTCGCGATCATCGTCATCATTCTCCTGATCAACGTCCTCTTTGCCCGCTCGCCCGCCAAACCCGCCCAGACCGCGATCCAGCCGTCCGCACCGACCGTGCAGGCCGACCCGGCACAAACGCTCACGTTGACCGCGGTCGAGGCCACCCGGGTCAAGGTGGTGCAGGATCTCGACGGCGCCACCCTCTATAACGGAGCGCTGGCCAAAGGCGAAACCAAGTCCTTCAAGAAACAGGGCAAGCTCCTCATCACGGTGGAGGCCGGAAAAAACCTCCGCATGGAGGTCAACGGCCGCAGCTACCCCATCCCCCTCGACGGCTACGGCCGGTTCGCACTGGATTAAAGGAAAGGCCGGCAGATGCCGGCCTTGGGACATTCACCCCTGCCGTTTCCGCAGCGCCACGGGCGGGCCGAGGACTTCGCGGAGGATGAACGCGCGGCGCAGGGCATCAGGGCTGCGCAGGTCGTCCAGCACGGTTGAGCGCGTGGCTGCGCGCCTGGCCGTGCTGTGATCGGCCGTCGCCTGCTCGAACTCGGTCCGCTTGGCGGCGGCCGTCTTCATCAGCTCCACCTCGCGCAGCCTTTCCATCAGGGCGGCCTGCTCTTCGAGAATCTCGGCCTGACGTTGCGTCTCGAGCCGTGACGTCGCGCGCACCGCCGGTGCGGGCGCGGGGTCGGGTGCCGTCACGACCACCTCACGGATGACCGGCGGCGCCTCCGTTTCCATCTCATCGGAGGCCGGTGGTTCGGCCGTCTCATAGCCACCGCCGCCACGCCGGCGCTGGGCGATCTTGCGTTGGATCTCCTCGCGGATCCTGCGCGTCCGCTCCGCCAGCTCGGGATCCTCGAATTCGTATTCCTTCCGCGGCGGCTCGCCCGCGGAAGCATCATCACCACCACCCTTCTTCTTCGCGATCGCCTGCAGCATCTGCGCCAGGACGCCGCCGATGATGACCACCGCCCAGGCGTTATCGAACAGCCATTGGATCCATTTCATGGGCGGCGGGGATTGAAGCGACCGGGCGCAACCGCGGCTTATTTCTTGCCTTCCGGATGGGCGATGGAGCCGCGCATGGCGGTGTCGGACTGGATGTTCTCCATCCTGTAGTAGTCCATCACGCCAAGCTTGCCCTGGCGGAAGGCCTCCGCCATGGCCATCGGCACCTGGGCCTGCGCCTCGACGACCTTGGCCTGCATCTCCTGCACGCGGGCCTTCATTTCCTGCTCGAGCGCCACGGCGGCCGCGCGGCGGATTTCCGCCTGCGCTTGGGCCATGTTCTTGTTGGCCTCGGCCTGCGCCTCCTGCAACTTGGCGCCGACGTTCTCGCCGACGTCCACGTCGGCGATGTCGATCGAGAGGATCTCGAACGCCGTGCCTACATCGAGGCCGCGCGAGAGCACGGTCTTGGAAATGCTGTCGGGGCTCTCGAGCACCGTCTTGTAGCTCTCGGCCGAACCGATCGTCGTGACGATGCCCTCGCCGACGCGGGCGATGATCGTCTCTTCCTTGGCGCCGCCGACGAAGCGGTCGAGATGCGTGCGCACCGTGACGCGCGCCTTCACCTTCACTTGGATGCCGTCCTTGGCCACACCGTCGATGGTGGTGCGACCGCCCTCGGGGTTGGGGCAGTCAATGACCTTGGGGTCCACCGAGGTGCGCACCGCCTCGACGACGCTCTTGCCGGAGCCCTTGGTCGCAAGGTCGATGGCGCAGGCCCGGTCCCAGTTCAGCTCGATGCCGGCCTTCTGCGCGGCGACGATGGCCTGCACGGTCGGCACGACGTTGCCGCCGGCGAGGAAATGCGCGGCGATCTTGTCGGTCGCCAGCTCGATGCCGGCCTTCACGGCCGTGATGCGCGCGTCCACCACGAGGCTGTAGGGCACGCCACCGAGGCGCATGCCGAGCAGGTTGAGCATGCCCACGGGCGCGCCGTTGAGCATCGCCTTCAGCCATGTGCTGAAGAACGAAAACACGATGAAGAAGGCGATCAGCGAGGGGACGCCGATCAGCACGATGAGGATGGTGGTGCTCATAGAATCAGGGTTTGGTTAGAATCAGGCGGAAATTGTCGAGGCCCGTGACGCGCAGCGTGGTGCCCTTCGGAACATGACCCGACCGGCAGAACCCCTCGTAGCGCCGGCCCTCCACCAGCACGTAGCCGCTCGGCACCAGCGGGGTGAGGGCCTCGGCGTCCTTGCCGACCACGGCCTGCAGCTCGGCCAGCGGCGGCTGGCTCGTGGCGTTGACCGCGGACTGCACGATCATGCTTTTGCCGACGCGGGTCTTGGGCAGCCAGACCAGCTCGATGTAGAGCATGATGCCGAGCAGCGTCAGGGCGATGGCCGTGGCCAGGAGTCCTCCGGTCAGGCCGAAACTGACAAACGACAACACGCATCCGACCAACATCATCAATCCGCCGATAAAGCCAAGGATCGCTCCGGGCACGAAAACCTCTCCCGCCAGCAAAAGCGCCCCGACAAGAAACAGGAGAATGACCGCGTTCATACCCTGGCCTTTTCGACGATGAGTCCGAAATCCGTGCGCCCAGACACGATGACCGTCTCACCGATGTCAATGCCTCCGACCTCGACCTTGGCCTCGTAGCGCCGGCCACCGATCTCCACCTGGCCACTCGGCCGCAGCATGGTGACGGCCACGCCGCGCTGACCGACGAGCGAGGTGATCTCGTGCTTGTTCTCCGGGGCGGCGCCGGCGACCTGCGCCGCCCCGGCCACGGCGGTGCGGACGATCATCTTGTCCCACACCCACCCCTTGGGCAGATAGCGCAGCAACGCAGCACCCAGCAGCACGGCCAGGGCAAGACCGAGGCCCACATTGCGGATCGGCTGCACGAAGGCGTCGCCCGACCACGCGACGGTCAGCGGTTCACCCGGCCAGAGATCGGTCATGGCCCAGACCAGCGAACCGAGCATCAGCGCCAGACCGGTCACGGCAAGGATCGCGATGCCGGGGAAGAAGATCAGCTCCACCACCACCATGATCAGCCCGATGGCGAAGAGCAGGACCGGCTCGTGTCCGGAAAACCCGGCCACGTAGTTGCCCAGGAACACGATCGCCAGCAGGGTGATGCCCGTGATGCCGAAGATGCCGAAGCCGGGTGTCTTGAACTCGATGAACAGCGCCAGCATGCCCAGACCGAGCAGGACGGGAGCGATCGCGTTGAGGTATTGGGCGAGTTTCTCGGACCAGGTGACCTGGAAGTTCTGCACGGTGTAGTTGCCCGCGCCGAACTTGCCGGCGAGCAGCTCCTCGATGCTGGCGGCCTTGCCGGCGCCGAGCAACGGCTGGGGCGGATCGCCGTAAAGCTCCAGGGCCTCCGTGGCCGTGAGGGAGAGCAGTTCGCCCTTGGGCTTGAGCACCCTGTCGCCGATCTTCAGCTCGAAATCCTCGTCGATCATCGCCTGGATGGCCTGCCCGCGATGGCCCTTGCCCTCGGAAGTGGCCCGCACGCGCGCCCGCAGATAACTGACGATCTTCTGCTTCATCGTCTTGTCCACCTCGCCGCCGGTGGCCAGCACGGGGGCGGCGGCGCCGATCACCCCGTTGGGCGCAAAGTAAATCTCGTCGGTGGCCGCCGAAATGAACGCCCCGGCCGACATCGCCTCGGTGTCCACGTAGGTCAGTTTCTTGCCGGGATACTTGTCGAGCGCCTCCATGATCTCAAAGGTCTTGTCGAGCGCCCCGCCCGGGGTGTTCATGTCGAGCAGCACGACGTCGGCCTTGCGCTCGATGGCCTCCTTGAGGCCGCGACGCAGGATATAGACCGTGGGTGTGTTGATCTCGTCCTTGACCGGGATCACATGCACCCGGATCTTGCCCGCCACGGCGGACGCGGCTTTGTCCGCCGGCGCGGTCGCGGACGGCTCCTGGGCAATGGAGACCAGGAGGGCGCCCAGCAGAGGGAAAAGCATGAAAACTCGCCGGAACATCGCCAGCACACTACGCCCCGGCGCCCACATGACAAGCACCGCGAACTTACAAATCCGCGTGTTAATTCAAGGTATTGTCTGTGCCCCGCCGCTCCGGTGTGCATAAATTGTCTGACTTTGGGTTGGAACGCGCCGCCCAATTCGCTTTACCAACTGTCCATGGAACGCATCCCGTATCTCGGGCACACGATTTTCAAGTGGCAGGTCGGCGCCTCGTCCTTCCTCGCGCTGCCGGAAAAGGGCGCGCGCCTCATGAACTGGAACATCACGCTCGGCGACGGCAGCGTGCGCGACATCATCTACTGGCCCGAGGTGCAGAGCCTTGACACCATCGCCAAGGTCCGCGGCGGCAACCCCATCCTTTTCCCCTTCAGCGGCCGCACCTACGACCGCGGCGATCTCGACCACTGGCGGGCCGACGACGGCGTGCGCCGTCCCATGCCGACCCACGGCCTCGCCCGGCAGGGCCGGTTCCACCTCACCCGCCTCGATGAGGGCGGCTTTTCCGCCCAGTTCATGCCCGACGCGGCCGCCCAAGCCGCCTACCCCTACGACTACGAGTTCGTCGTCAGCTACCGCTTCGATCCGCTGGCGCTCTTCGTCGAGCTGCAGCTCACCAACCTCGGCGCCACACCCATGCCGTGGTCGGCGGGGCACCACTTCTACTTCACCCTGCCGTGGAGCCCCGGCCGCACCCGCCGCGACTACGTGCTCGAAACCACCGCCACCAAGCATCTCCGGCGCGACGAACAGGGCCAGCTCTTCAACGGCCCGCGCGTGAACCCCCGGGAAACCCTCGACAATCCGGCGCTCGTGGACCTGATCCACACGGGGCTGAAGCGCGAGGTTTTCGCCGTCACCGAGGCCGGCACGGGCAACCGCCTCTTTTTCCGCACCAGCATGGCCGGCAGCAGCGCCAAGGACCTGGCGGTCGTCACCTGGACGGAAGACGCCCAGTCGCCCTTCTTCTGCGTCGAGCCGTGGATGGGACCACCCAACGCACCCGAGACCAAGGTCGGCCTGCATCACGTCGCCCCGGGGCAGACCCAAAAATTCTACGTCGAGGTTTCGCTGGGTTGATTTTGCGGGGATTTCTCCCACGTTTTCCTCCATGTCCGGTCTCCTGCCCATCGCCACACCCGCCTTCATCGAAGGCATCGGCGGCCCCGAACTGCTGTTCATCATGTTCATCGTGCTGCTGCTGTTTGGCGCCAACCGGCTGCCGGACCTCGCCCGCGGCTTCGGCCGCGCCGTGCGCGAATTCAAGAAGGCCACCAGCAGCGTGGAGCAGGAGGTCCGCCGTGCCATGGCCGAGCCGCCACCCCCGCCCGCCCCCCGCCCGCCGGGCACCATCGGCCAGGGCGAGACGCCAGCGCCCGCGGTCACACCCCCGGTCACGCCTCCGCCGAGCGCGGCGGAGTGACTCTTCCTGTCATCTACAGATCAGCCAACCCTCACCCGAAAATGTTCCCGCGGTTGAAGCGCCACACGGCGACCGCCATGACCGCGGCTGTGATGCCGCCGAGGATGCCCAGTGTCGGGACCAGTTCGGCCAGCGAGGCGTTGGCCCACAGCACCTGGGCAAAGCCCTCCATCGCCCAATAGACGATCGTCAGCCTGCTCAATTGCTGGATGAACTCCGGCATGAAGGTCACAGGGAACCAGGCACCGCCGACCGCGCACATCAGCAGGATCAGGAAGGTCGCCAGGCCGCTCGCCGCCTCGGGCGAGGAGGCGACCGAGGCGATCAGCATTCCGAACGCCGTGCAGGCCGCCGCCGCAAAGGCACACATCAGCAGTAGCATGCCGAAGTGGCTCTCCACATCGATGCCGTAGAGGACGCGTCCGCCGAGGAAGAGCACCGTCAGTTGCAGCAGGCCGATGCACACGCCGTAGGTGAATTTGCTCCAGAGAATCTGCGCCCGGCCGACCGGCCCGGCCAGAATGCGGTGGAAAATGCCGTGATCGCGTTCGTAGAACAGCGCCGTGGCGGCGCCGCTCAGGGCGAAGAGCAGGAACTGCATGGCCCAGCCGCCCACGATGCGCGTGGCCGCGGGCGACTTCACGTCCTGGCCGGCCACCTGCACCGATTCGATGCGGATGAGCCGGGCCACCAGCGATTCGCCCGCCGCGGCGGTCCCCGCGCCGGCGGGAGTCCGTTCGCCAAAACCAAAGTCCCCGCGCTCGATGTCCTGGCGGATCAGCTCGGCATCGCCGCCGAAGCTCCGCGCGATGTTGTCCGCCAGGGCGCGGTTGAAGGCGTCCTGCCGCTCCGCCCCGATGAAACCCCGGCCGCGCGCCAGCAGCGACTGGCCGAGCAGCTGGGGCACGTTCGCAAAGATCGTCTTCTGCAGGACGCCGTTGACCATCTGCGCCTCGATCTCGTTGCGCGGATTGGTGTAGATCTTCAGGTGCAGCCCGAAGCTGTCCTCGCCGAAGAGGTCCGCAGGAATGACGACCGCGAAGCGGAACTTGTTTTCCCGCATCAGCGGCGTGAGGTCCTCCTCGGTTAGCGGACGCTCCGTCCGGCCATCGGCGGCGGCGGTCGTGGTGATGACCTTGAACGCCTTCTCGGTCCGCAACGCCTCGAGGAGCTTCTCCGCACCGGGGTTGCCGGAGGCGTTGACCACCGCCAGCGGGATGCCGGTGGGGCCGGGGTCCTTCCGGTTGATGCCGAAGACGAGTCCGAACAGCCAGATGAGCGCGAACGGCACGGCAAAGGTCAGGGCGACGGCCGCGCGGTTGCGGAAGAAATTGGCGAAGTCCTTGCGGACGAGAACGAGGATGGGGCGCATGGCGGGAGCCGGTTATTCGCGAAGCTGGCGGCCGGTGAGATGGAGGAAGAGCGCCTCGAGCGTCGGGCGTTGGCTGGTGAAGAGCCGCGCGGGCAGGCCGAGCGACTCGGAGAGGCCGTAGAAATGCGAGAGCCTCGTGCCGGGGTGCGGCCGGAATCGGTAGTGGTCCCCGTTCCGCTCCACCGCGCCATGCGCCCCGAGCCGTTCCGCGAGTGCCGCGGTGCCGCCGGCGAGCGGAAACCTTATCTCCTCCTCGAAGGGCAGCCTGAGCAGCAACTCATCGAGTGTTCCGAGCGCATGGATCCGGCCATGGTCGATGATGCCGATGCGTGTGCAGAGCCGCGTGGCCTCCTCCATGTAGTGCGTGGAGTAGATGACGGTGAGCCCCTCGCGATTCAGCCTCTCGAGAAACTCGAAGATGGCGTTGCGCGACTGCGGGTCCACGCCGACGGTCGGCTCGTCGCACAGCAGCAGCTTCGGCCGGTGCAGGAGCGAGGCGATGATGTTGAGCCGGCGCTGCATGCCGCCGGAGAAAGTCTGCACCAGGTCGCGCCGCCGGTCGGCCAGTTGCATCGCCTCCAGCCCCTCGGTGATGCGGTCGCGCAGGGTCGCGCCGCCGAGTCCGTAGAGCTGGCCGAACACGCGCAGGTTCTGCTCGGCGCTGAGTTTCGGGTAGAGTGCGATGTGCTGCGGCACGAGACCGAGCGCAAGGCGCGCCCCCGGGGCCGCGGCCGTGAGCGGCCGGCCATCGAGCACAATGGCGCCGGCGTCGGCCGCGCGCAGTCCGGCGACGAGCGACATGAGGGTGGACTTGCCGGCGCCGTTGGGGCCGAGCAGGCCGAAGAACTCGCCGGCGCCGATCCGGAGGGTTACGTCGTCGAGCGCGGTGAGCGCGCCGTAGCGCTTGGTGACGTTTTCGAGGGTGAGCATGGCTTGGCGAAGTGTGCCCCAAGGAATAGCCTCTCCCCGTCACCGTGACGAGCGCCGGCTCCCCGACGAAGGTCATGGTCATGGTGACGCCGGTTTTTGTCCCATTGTTGGGATGCGCGGATTTCGACTTCGCACCGGCGCGCCCCCGCCACTCCGTGCAGGGAAACCCCAAGAAAAATCCTTCCGCCTCATTCGGGCCTACTTACGCACGCATCTGCAACTTGGCACATCGGTTGCGTGTAGTGCGGGCAGCAGCCAATCCGTCATGAAACAGAATTTCCTCCTCATCGCCGCCCTCGCGGGGCTCGTCTCAACCGCCAGCGCCGCTTTGCCCGAAACCGATGCCAACGTCCTCGTGCTCCCCACCTGTGTCGTGACCGCCCCACGCCATTCACCGGCCGAGCAGCAGATCAACACCCGGCTGAGGGAATTCCGCCAAGCCGCTCTCCCGCGCGTCGCGATCCTGCCGGCTCCGGGCCTGCCCAAGTTCGACCCGGTCCAATCCGTCAAGGACAACCCGGCCGCCCGTGCCACACTCACCACGGTCGCCGCGAAATTCTGAGATCATCTTGGTTAGGTTAGTGTGTGTGTGCAAAAACCCGCCCTGGGGAGGGCGGGTTTTTTGTCGCCTCGACCCGATGTCCGCCAAGCATAAGGGGCGTGTCCGCCGAAGATCACGCCGAGCCGGTCGCCATCCCCATCACGGGCGAGTTGGATCTGCACACGTTCCGGCCCGCAGAGATCGCCTCGCTGCTCGATGATTACTTCGCCGAGTGCCGCCGGCGCGGTCTGCTGCGCGTCCGCGTGGCGCACGGCAAGGGCACGGGGACGCTGCGGACCAGCGTGCACGCCCACCTGCGCCGCTCGCCCGTGGTGGCGAGCTTCGCGCAGGGCGACGAGACGAGCGGCGGCTGGGGCGCGACCATCGTTACACTCAAACCCGATAATTCCTGCTGAAGCGTCGCGACTTTCCTGCGACGATGCGGGTCCTCTCCCCCACTTATGAACGCAATGCACGAAATCGACTACCAGATCCACGGCGACGACATGCAGTTCGTCGAAATCGAACTCGACCCGCAGGAGGCCGTCGTGGCCGAGGCCGGCGGCATGATGTATATGGACGACGGCATCGCCATGGAGACCATCTTTGGCGACGGCTCGCAGAAGAACTCCGGGCTGATGGGCGCGCTCCTTGGAGCCGGCAAACGCCTGCTCACCGGCGAGTCGCTCTTCATGACCGTGTTTCAGAACCAGGGCGCGGGCAAAAAGAAGGTCGCCTTCGGCGCCCCCTATCCCGGCAAGATCATCCCGGTGCACCTCGCCGATCTGGGCGGCGAACTCATCACCCAGAAGGATTCGTTTCTCTGTGCGGCCAAGGGCGTGAGCATCAGCATCGCGTTCCAGAAACGGCTCGGCGCGGGCCTGTTCGGCGGCGAGGGCTTCATCATGCAACGCCTCAGCGGCGACGG
Organism: Verrucomicrobiota bacterium; assembly: GCA_049322455.1. GTDB lineage: Bacteria > Verrucomicrobiota > Verrucomicrobiia > Opitutales > Opitutaceae > Lacunisphaera. Next base: position 37,529 of record JBMOQY010000046.1, read on the forward strand.
CTGGGCCTTCGTGCACGCCGGCGGCACCCTCCTGGAGCGCACGCTCAACCCCGGCGAGACACTCCGCGTGGACACAGGCTGCATCGTGGGCTTCCAGCCGACGGTGGACTACGACATCCAGTTGGTCGGCGGCATCAAGACGGCGCTGTTCGGCGGCGAAGGTCTGTTCTTCGCCACGCTGCGCGGTCCGGGCAAGGTCTGGCTCCAGTCCCTCCCTTTCTCGCGCCTGGCGGGCCGCATCGTCGCCGCCGCACCACAGACAGGCCGGGGCGGCCGCGAGGAGGGCTCCCTGCTCGGCGGCCTCGGCCGCGTGCTCGACGGAGACAACAGCTAAAGCCGTCCATCCGGCGGCTCTGCCGTCCGTCACTCAGGCGTTGTCTCCCGCGCCCGAGTGTCCCAGATTCGGGACATGGGCACGAAATTCACCTACGCACTGATTTTGACCATCTGTGGAGCAGCCTTCAATCTGCTCCTGTTTTTCACCGGCTTCCAGACCGAGAAACTGGCTGTCGGACAGCACTTCCAATGGATCGGTTTCATCGTCATGATCGTCGTGCTCGTGTTCGGCATCAAGGCCGTGCGGGAGGAAGCTCCCGACAAATCCCTGAGCTATGGCAAGGGCGTGGGCACCGGCGTGCTCATCTCGCTCTTCTCGGGGTTGATGAGCGCCGTCTATAACTTCATCCACTTCAAATTCATCAATACCGAGTTTGCGGATTACCAGATGGAGCTGGTGCGCGCCAAGTGGGAGCAGGCCGGCATGAGCGCCGCCCAGATGGAGCAAGCCGAGGGGGTGGCGCGCGCCATGATGGGACCGCTCGCGACTTCGATCATGACTCCCATCATGGCGGTTTTGTCCGGCCTGGTGATTTCCCTCATCGCCTCGGCTTTCCTCAAGCGTGCGGCCACGGCCACGCCACCGCCCGTCGGTTGAGGATTTCCCAAACAAATCGAGGCCGCGCTGCCTGCGCGGCCCCGATGGATTGCACACACTCAACACCGGTGCGGTTTGCCCGCACCGGAAGGATTCAGAGCGTCCGCATGCCGGCTTCCGGCCCGGTGGTTTCGTCGTCCGGAAACTCGGGCAGTTCGAAGCGGATCTTGCTGGCCGGATCGAAAACCCGGGTCTCGACCTCGATTCCGTCGGTTTCGTCGCCGAACTCCGCACCCCCGATCTCGTCAATGCGCCTGCGCACCTCGGCTGGAAGCTTGTCCCGGTCTTCCGGTGAGGTGATCGGCCCTTGGAAGGCGACCTTCCCGTCCTTGTCCTTGACGGTCAGCTCACGCTTGCCGTCGGTGGCGTTGATCTCGACCGACCCTTTGTCATCGGAGAACACGAAGCTGCCTGCCGCGAGATCGAGAATGGTGGCCCCCGGGTGGCCGGCGCGACGCAGCACATGCACGCGCGGCTGCGCAAACCATTGGTTGCGCTCGCGGCCGATGACGCGCATGACATCGCCGGGCTCGTTGGGCGGCAACACGGGCATGGCCGGCAACGCCGGGGAAAAACCCATGACCCCGCCACCCGGCAGGCCGGAGTGCCCGAAAACCTGCACGGCCGGCGCACCCGCCCGGGTTTCCCAGGCAACCTTCGGCACTTCGTGCTCGCCGAGCCTGACCTTGGCGGCGGCCTCCTTGCCGCCACGGATGTAGGTGAGCCGCACTTCGTCGCCCGCCTTGCGGTTGCGCACCAGCACCGTGAGCTGGGCCATGTTCACGAGGATCTGATCGTCGAGCTTCGTGAGGACATCGTGCTCCTGCAACACCCCGTCGGCCGGGCTCTCCTTGGCCACGCGGCGGACGACGACGCCGGTGCCGCGCGGCAGGCCGAGCTGGACGGCGACGGTCGGATCCACCGGCAGGGTTTCGATGCCGAGGTAGGCGACCTTTTCCATCTCGACCGGGCCGGGTTCGCCGACCTTGAAATTGAAATGCGGACCGTCGCTTGGGCCGACGCCGCGATGGATGCGAATCTCCTTCTTGGTTTCGGGTCCGGCGAAGGCTGTGGAGGCCGCGGCGAGCAGGAGGACGGGCAGGAGGCGGGGAATGATCGGGTTTTTCATGGGAAAAGTCTTCAGTTGAAGTTGGTGCGCACCAGCCGCACTTCGTCGCGAGGCACGCTCCAGCGGAGCGAGGCGTTGGTGGCGGGATTCTTCCAGGTGTAGGTGTCCACGTAGCGGTAGCGCACTTCCCGGCCTGCGGTGCGGTCGGGCAGCGTGGCGGGATCTCCTTCTTGCAGGTCGTAGAGCACCGACGTGACTTGGACGGGTTCGTAGCGGTTGGCCGCCACGGCCGCCGCGTGGGCCTGCTCCGCCGCAGGCGTCGGGGCCGCGCGCGAATCGGGACCACCGGCCGGCCGGTGGTCGGTCTGCAGGAAGACCAACAGCGCAACCACTGCCGCGACGCCGGTCCCGGCCAGCGTCCACGAAGCCCATTTCCATGAACGCAGGCTCGTGGCCGTGACATAGCGGCGGACGGAAGTGACGGCGGGCGCCGGGGCGGCCGGCCCGAGTTCGCGTTCGAGCGCGGTGCGCAGGGCGGGCGACGGCCCGCGCGGAGTCAGGCGTTTGAGTTCGTTTTCGAGTTCGCGGAGGGACTCATCCATGGCAAAGGGGCTCCAGTTGTTTGCGCAGGGCGATCAGGGCGTAACGGTAGCGCGAGGCGGCGGTGTTGGGCGGGATGTCGAGCACCCTGCCGATCTGCTCGAAGGTGAGTTCCTGCCAGATCTTGAGCACGAGCACCTCGCGCTGCTCGGCAGGCAGGCGGCGGAGTGCGGCCTCGATTTCCTGCCGCCGCTCGTCCCCCTCGCCGGGCAGTTGGTTGAAAATGGCGTCGCTGCCCTCTGGCCCACTGTCGGCCCGCTCCTCGCGGGCGGCACGGCGGGCTTCGCGGCGGGCGAGATCAAGCGCAGCGCGCCGGATCGAGGTGACCAGCAGCGCCTGCGGATCACCGGGCAGGTGGCGCTGGTGGCGCCAGTAGCGCACGAAGGCTTCCTGAAGGACATCCTCCGCGTCGGCCGGCGACCGGGTCCATTGGCGGGCACAGAGCAGAAGCCGGGGGCCGTGGGCCTCGATCCATTGCTGCCAATTGCTGTGCTCATGGGCGCTCTCCATGCAGTCGGTATCGGGGGTTTTCTTGAAGAGCGTCACAGGCCGGCGGATTTGTCTGAGGATAGCAAACCGCCGGGTGCAGACATTAAAAGAGGCCGGGGGTTCGTCACCCACCGGCCTCTGTTACTACTGATCTCTGCTGATTGGAAATCTGCGCCCTGCTCAGGCGGTATAGGTGCGCTGGCGGCGGTAATCCGCGGCGGCCAAGGCCACCAAGGCGGCGACGGCGATGTAGCCGACGGCGACCGCGGCACCGGTCAGGAAGTCACCCGTGATGCGCGTGCTGGCGAAACCCGCAAAAAGGCCGACCGTCAGGGCGCTGAGGATGATTTGGATCGTGTTGGTCTTCATAAAATTGATGTCTGGTTGAGTGAGTCGTTTCGATGTCCGTGTTTGATGATGCGCGGAGTATAATCGAGACCTTGCAATAGCCAAAATACTTAGTTTCTATCGTATTAATCTGTTTTTCCTATGGAATTATACCAATTGCGTTACTTCTTGGCAGTCGCTGAGACAGGCAATTTTACAAAGGCTGCAGGTCGCGTTTTCGTCTCCCAGCCATCCCTCAGTCAGCAGATTCTGAACCTGGAGGAGGAACTGGGGCAGAAGCTCTTCCACCGGATGGGCCGCAAAGCTGTGCTCACCGAGCCTGGCCTGAAACTTCTCGAAAGCGCCCGCCGCATCCTGAGTGACGTGGATCAGACCTTGCAGGAGCTGAAGGAGAGCAGCGGGCTCAGCCCCAAGGTCACGGTCGGTGCCATCCCCTCGGTCGCGCCGTTCTTTTTCCCTGCGGTGATGGCCCACTGCCGTGCCAATGAGATTCCGCTCACCATCCAAACTCACGAAGACTTCCGGCGTCCGCTGGCCGAGGCGGTGCTGGAAGGCCACCTCGATTGGGCGGTGATCTCCCTGCCCTTCAACGAGCCCCGTCTGCATTTCGAGAAACTCTATTCCGAGCCGCTCTGGGTCGCCCTGAGCGCCAACCATCGTCTCGCGCAGGTCGAGCACCTGACCTTTGCCTCCCTGCGCGACGAGACCTTCATCCTCATGGGCGAAGCCTCCACCCTGGCGCTGCAAATCCAGCGATTCTGCGGCGACCACGATTTCGAGCCGCACATCGGCCACCGCTGCGGTCAGCTCGCCACCGCCAAGACCCTCACCGCGATGGGGCTCGGCATCACCGTGCTCCCCCGCAGTGCGCGCAGCGCCACCGACCCCGCGGGGCTCATCTTCCGCAAATTCAGCGGCCCGGTGCAGCCATCGCGCGACATCGCGCTCGTGCGCCATCGCCGCCGGCATCTCGGGCGCGGCGCCCGGTTGTTCGCCGAGATTGCCCGCACCGTCGTCGGGCCGATCGCGGACATCAGTACCAGCACGCCGCTCAACCCGGCAACGCCAGCGTGAGCCAATCCGATCCGGTCCCGGCTTGCCGGTCAGCCTGCCTTGATTTGCGCGAGCGCCGTGAGCGCCTCCTTCCTGCGCTTTTCATAAAGCGCCTTGGCGCGGTCGAAATCCTGGGGCGCCGCCACCTTCAGGCCGGCAAAGGCGGTCTCGTATTTTTCCAGTTGTCCGAGGAACTCCTTGTAGGCCGCCTTCGTCTCCTCGTTCGCGTCTTTGAGCGTCTCGCCAACCTGGTGCTTCAGGGCCTGCAACTCCTTGCCGGCCGCCTCGACATAGGCGTTCACCGCCCTTTGATAGGCGGAAACCTCCTCCGCCGCCCGGGCGCCGCCGAACAGGACAAATGAAGCGAGCAGCCCGAAAGACAGGCACTGGATGGGTTTCATTGGCACTGGGAACGCTCCTCCCGGCACTTGTTCCATCCACCCGCCGCGTGTCCCATCGTCCCGGTTGCCACGCCGCGTGATTTGCATCACATTGGGCCTGCCATGATAAACGCGATCAAAAAGACTCTCCTCGCGGGCATCGGCGCCGCGGTCATCACGAAGGAAAAGGTCGAGGCCGGCCTCGACGAACTGGTCAGCCAAGGCAAGCTCAGCGCCGCCGACGCGCGCGCGCTCGCCCGCAAGCTCGCGCGCGACGGCCGCCGCGAGTTCGACACGCTCAGCGACGACCTGGGCGAAAAGCTCCACGACCTCGCCGTGAAATCCGCCCGCGAGGGCCAGGTCCGCCTCCGCCGGCTCGAGGCGCGCCTGCGAAAGTTCGAACAGCAGGAGAAGGCCCGCCGCACGAAAACCGCCCGCCGCGCCCAGTGATCGGTTTCGACATCCTCAGCCACGCCGGCCGCGCCAAGGACATCCTGGCCGCACTGGCCCGCCACGGTTTTTCCAATCTGCTCAACCAGATGGATCTCCCGGCAGGCGTCTGGCAGCGGCTGCTGCCGACGCCGCCCGCACCGCACCGCCCCGAGGAGCGGCTGCGCCTCGCCGCCGAGGAACTCGGCCCGGCCTTCGTGAAGCTCGGCCAGATTCTCTCGATGCGGCCCGATCTGCTGCCGCACCCCTACATCGTCGAGCTGCGCAAGCTGCAAAGCCAGGTGCAGCCCCTGCCCTTCGACGGATTCCGCCCCACGCTCGTCGCGGAGCTGGAACGCGAACCGGAGGAGATTTTCAGCGAATTCGATCCGACGCCGGCGGCCAGCGCATCGCTGGCCCAGGTTTATTTCGCCCGCCTGCGCGCCGGCGGCGATCCCGTGGCCGTCAAGATCCAGAAGCCCGGCGTCGAACGCACGGTGCAGATCGATCTCGATCTCGCCGCCTGGCTGGCGGCGCAGGTCCACAAGCACATCGAAGCGTTGCGCCCCTTCGACCTGCCGGCCGCCATCGAGGAGGCCCGCCAGGGCATGCTGCGCGAACTCGACTTCCGCAACGAGGCGCGCAACCAGGAATACTTCAACGCCCTCAACCCGCAATCCGGCCAGGTCTTCGCGCCGCGCGTGTATCCGGAGCTCTGCACCCGCCGCGTGCTCGTGATGCAGCGTGTCGAGGGCCGGCCCGTCAGCCAGCCCGGCCTGCCGCCCGAGCGGTGCCGCGCGCTGGCCGGCTACGGCGCGCAATCGCTGGTGCGGCAGATTCTTGTCGCCGGTTTCTTCCACGCCGACCCGCACGCCGGCAACGTGCTCGTCACGCCCGACGGCCGCCTCTGCTTCCTCGACTGGGGTCTCGCCGGCCATCTCACGCGCCGCCTGCGCCTGGCGCTCGCCGATTTCTGGCTCGCCGCCGTGGAGCAGGACGCCGAGCGCATCGTGCAGATCGCCGCCGACCTCGCCCCGGCCAACGCGCGTCCCGACCTCCGGGTGATGGAGAAGGAGGTCACGCTCGCCCTGCGCGAGGAGCTGAATTTCGCCGTTGGCGAGCAGCAGCTCGGCCGCGCCCTGCTGCGACTGCTCCACATTTTCGGCCGCCACGGCATCGCGCTGTCCCGCGACTACTCGCTCATGGCCAAGGCCGTGTTCTCCATCGAGGAGGTCAGCCGCGCCCTCGACCCGGAGTTCGACCTGCGCAAGCAGATGCCGCCCGTGTTGCGCGAGCTGTTCCGCGAGCGCGCCAACCCCCGCAACCTTGCCCGCCGCTTCCGCGAGGTGCTGCACGACGCCCTGCTCGGCCTGCAGGAATTCCCCGGTGAACTCCGCCGCCTCGTGCGGCGCTTTGAGCAGGAAAACCCCACCATCAACCTCCAGCATCGCGGCCTCGAGCGGCTCGACGACTCCCTGCGCATCGCCGCCAACCGCATCGCCCTCGGCGTGGTCGTCGGCTCGCTCATCATCGGCTCCTCGCTCCTCGTCACCACGCGCGTCGGCCCCTTCCTTTTCGGCTATCCGGCGCTCGGCATCATCGGCTACCTGATTTCCGCCTTCTTCGGGTTCTACGTGATCTGGGACATCATCCGCCACAGCCGCCACAAGTAGCCGGCCGGGCCGCCAAGCCCGAACCCCGGGTTTGCACCCGCCCGATTTCTCTGAACGCTCCCCCGGTCATGACCGCACCCGCACCCGCCGCTGCACCGCCCGGCCGCCCCGTCCCGGGGCGGCCCGAGGTGCTCGCGCCGGCCGGCGACTGGGAATGCGCCAAGGCCGCGGTCGAGAACGGCGCCGACGCGATCTACTTCGGCCTGGAGCGGTTCAACGCCCGCATGCGCGCGAGGAACTTCACCGTCGCCGACCTGCCGCGCCTCATGGGATTCCTCCACCGGCGCGGCGTGCGCGGCTACGTGACCTTCAACGTCCTGGTCTTCGCCGACGAACTCGCCGCCGCCGAGGACTATCTGCGCGCCATCATCGCCGCCGGGGTGGACGCCGCCATCGTGCAGGACGTCGGCATCTGCCGGATGATCCGCGCCCTCTCGCCCGATTTCCCCATCCACATCTCCACGCAGATGACGGTCACCAGCGCCGCCGGGGTGGACTTCGCCCGCGAACTCGGCGCGAACCTCGTGGTCCTGGCCCGCGAAAACTCCCTCAAGGAAATCGCCGCCATCAACGAGGCGCAGAAATCATCCCCCGCCCCGCTGCCGCTGGAGACCTTCGTCCATGGGGCCCTGTGTGTCGCCTATTCCGGCCAGTGCCTGACCAGCGAGTCGCTCGGCGGCCGTTCGGCCAACCGCGGCGAGTGCGCGCAGGCCTGCCGCATGCCTTACGAGCTGATCGCCGACGGCGCCAGGGTGGACCTCGGCGACCGCCGCTACCTGCTCAGCCCGCAGGATCTCGCCGGCCTCGATGTGCTGCCCGATCTCATCCGTGCCGGCGTGGCCTCGCTCAAGATCGAGGGCCGGCTCAAGAGCCCGGAATACGTCGCCAACATCACGCGGGTTTACCGTCGGGCCGTGGATGCGGCGATGGCCGAGCTGGAACCCGGCCGCCGGGCGGGGTCGCAGCGCGGCGGGGCCGCCGCGCTCCACCCATTCGACCCGGCCGCCGCCCGCTACGACCTCGAGATGGGCTTCTCGCGGGGACTCCACACCGGCTGGTTCCGCGGCATCAACAACCAGGAGCTCGTCCATGCCCGTTTCGGCACCAAGCGCGGCGTCTTTCTCGGGGAGGTCACGCACGTCGGCCGCGAGCAGGTTGCGCTCAAGCTGGTCGCGCCGCTCAAGCCCGGCGACGGCATCGTCTTCGACGCCGGCCGCCCCGACGAAAAGGAGGAAGGCGGCCGCGTCTATCAGGTGGACCGGCGCAATGGCGACACCGTGCTCCGCTTCGGCCAGGGCGACATCGACTTCACCCGCGTGCACCCTGGCCACCTCGTTTGGAAAACCAACGATCCCGAACTCGACCGGCGCCTGCGCCAGTCCTACGAGGGCGAGCAGATCCGCCACCGGCGCCCGCTGCACGTCGAGGTCCACGGCCACGCCGGCGGGCCACTCACGCTCATCGCCCGCGACGACGACGGTCACGTGGCCCAGGCCGAATCCACCACGCCGCTCTCCCTTGCGCAGAAGCAACCGCTCACCACCGAGCGCCTCCGCGACCAGCTCGGCCGGCTCGGCGGCACGCCGTTCGAGCTGGGTTCGCTGGAGAACCATCTCGAAGGCGGCGTCATCCTCGCCGTCAGCGAACTGAACGAACTCCGCCGTCGCGTCGTCGCCGACCTCGATGCCCAGCGGGCCGCACCCCAGCGGTGGCAGCTGAATCCGCAGGTGGAGCGGTCTGACCTCAAGCCGCTTGGCCGTGCTGAGGCCAGCACGGCCCACCCCGAACTCATCGTCGTCATCCGCCATCCCGCCCAGCTCGAGGCCGCCTGGGCCGCCGGCGCCCGCACGATCTACGCCGAATTCGAGGATCCGAAGAAATACCGGGTAGCCGTCCAGCAGTTCCGGACCCTGCAGGCCTCCGCCCCCCGGACCCAAGACCCCGAATCCCCGGCCCCGGCCTCCTCCCTCTGGGTCGCCGCCCCCCGCATCTTCAAGCCGGGCGAGGAATGGATCCTCCAGCAGGTGCTGTCATGCGAGGCCGACGGCTACCTCGTGCGCAACTACGACCACCTGCACTGGTTCGCGGGAAAACGCCGCCGCGGCGATTTCTCGCTCAACGTCGCCAACCCGCTCAGCGCGCAATATTTCATCGAGCGCCACGGACTGGAGCGGGTCACCGCCTCCTACGATCTCAACGTCGCGCAGCTCGAGGCCCTGCTGCAGGGCGCGCCGCCGGCGTGGTTCGACATCACGCTCCACCAGCACATGCCCATGTTTCACATGGAGCACTGCGTGTTCTGCGCGTTCCTGTCCGCCGGCACCGACTACCGGAACTGCGGCCGGCCCTGCGACCGGCACGACGTCCGCCTGCGCGACCGCGTCGGCGCCGAGCACCTGCTGCGGGCCGACGCCGGCTGCCGCAACACGGTCTATAATTCCCGCGCCCAGACCGGCGCCGAGTTTGCCGACCGCCTGCTCGCACGCGGCGCCCGTTCGTTCCGCATCGAGTTCCTCAACGAGTCCGGCGATGAACTGCAACGCACCGTGGGGCGCTACCGGCAATTGCTGCGCGGCGAGATCACCGGCGCGGAACTCTGGCGCGAGTTCAGGCTCATCAACCAGCTCGGCGTCACCCGCGGCCAGCTCGAGGCCGCGCCGCAGGCGCTCCGGCGGAAGCCGCAGGGCCGGATCGCCTGATCCGCCGGGGCCCGGCGTGGGCGCCTGCGGTTTCAAATCCCGGCGGCAGCCCGCAGACGCAATTTTAGTCGCCACCCGCCGGAGCCGGCCTTTTAGTTCCCCGCCTCCCCCATGGAGACCACGTCTGGCAAGCCCACCCCCCCGACTCCGGCCGCCCCTGCTCCGGCCCCGGCCGCCAATTCGCACGACCTCGAGATCAAGGACGCGCTGGTGATCTTCAACCCCATCTGGGAGGACCTCGTGGCGCACTTCGGCCGCGAACACCTGCGCTTCCCCAAGGAGATCATCCTGCTCGGCGGCGCGCCCGGCGCCGGCAAGGGCACCAACACCGCCTTCATCCAGCGCACCCGCGGCCTCACCTGCCAGCCCATCGTGATGAGCGCCCTGCTCGACACGCCGGAGATGAAGCGGATCAAGGACGCCGGCAACATGATCGGCGACCGCGAGGTGCTCGCCGTGCTCCTGCGCGAGCTGCTCAAGCCCGAATACCGCGACGGCGTCATCCTCGACGGTTTTCCCCGCACCAAGGTACAGGTGGAGTGCCTCAAGATGCTCCACGAGAAGATGGTCCAGCTCCGGCGGGAGTTCTACGCCACCCCGCTCGCCCTCCATTTCCGCCAGCCCGTCATCCAGATCGTGGTGCTCTTCATCGACGAGAAGGAGAGCGTCGCCCGCCAGCTCAAACGCGGCCGCGAGACCAAGGCCCACAACGACGAGGTGCGCCGCACCGGCCACGGCACGCTGCTGGAGGAGCGCGCCACCGACTTCGACGAGAAGCTCGCCCGCCGCCGCTACCGGGTGTTCAAGGAGCAGACCTGGGACGCCCTGCTCTCGCTGAAGGACATCTTCCACTACCATCTGATCAACGCGCAGGGCCCGATCGCGGAGGTCGAGCAGAACATCCTGCGCGAGCTCGCCTACCAGAGTTCGCTCGAGCTCGATCCGAGCACCTACGACCGGCTCCGCACGCTGCCGCTCGCCAGCGAGATCATCGTGCATGCCCGGCAGGAGCTCGTGCGCCGGCTCGATCATTATGAACTGACCCAGCCCGAACTGTTCCAGAGCGTGGTGAACCTGATCGAGAAGAAGATCATGCCGATCGTGATGCGGCACGCGCTCTCCGGCCACGCCAACATCAACAGCGAGGATCCGATCCTCAACGAGCCCGAGGCGCTCGCCATGTTCATCGACATCTTCTCGGAGCGCGGCTACCACGCCGTCGTGGACGTGCACCGCATCGAGGTGCCCGACACCGTGGACCTTGCCACCGGAAAGATCACCTGCCGCGTGAAGAAGGTCTATCGCACCATCATCCGCTTCAAGGGCTCCGAAATCCGCCGCGGCTGACCCGCCGCCGCTCCCCAGCCGGTGCCGAGGCTCCGGAGCGGTTCGGGGCGCTACTCGTAGCGCAGGGCCTCGATCGGGTCGAGGCGCGCCGCCTTCCACGCCGGATAGAAGCCGAATGTCACGCCGATGCCGGAGCAGACAATCAGGCCCGTCGCCGCCCACCCCCAGGGGAAGACGGTGTCGGCATTGAGAATCTGGGCCACCACGTTGCCGCCGATGACGCCGACCGCGATGCCGGCCAATCCCCCGACCAGGGAGAGAAAGACCGCCTCCAGGAGAAACTGCGACAGGATGTTGTGCCGCTTCGCGCCGATGCTCTTCCGGATGCCAATCTCCTTCGTGCGCTCGGTGACGCTGACCAGCATGATGTTCATCACGCCCACTCCCGAGGCGAGCAGGGCGATCGCACTGATCACGAAAGCGCCGGTGGCCACCACGCTCGCGATCTTGTTGAAGGATTCGATGAGCGACTCGTTCGAAAACACCTCGAAATCGTTCGGGTCCTCGGGGGCGAGTCCCCGCACGAGCCGCATGGCGCCGACGGCGGCCTCCTGCGTGGCTGCCAGCGCCTCCTGGCTGGGGGCCTGCACGTTGATGCTGATCGAGCGCCAGAAGCGGCCGTAGGACTGCAGATGCTTCGTGATCGGGATGACGGCGAAATTGTCCTGGCTCTGGCCGAAGGAGGTGCCCTTGGGCGCCAGCAGACCGACGACCGTGTAGTTCTGTCCGTCGATGCGGACCATGCGGCCGAGCGGATCCTCGTTCACGAACAGCCGGGTGACGATGTCGTGCCCGAGCAGCACGACCGGCCGGCCGAGCTCGACATCCTCCGGGCCGAGGTTGCGGCCGGCGATGATCTCGTAGTTGCGGCTGGTGATGAAGTTCTCGTCGCCGCCGCCCAGGATGACGTTGGGGTTGGTGTAGCGGTCGCCGAAGGTCACGCGCCGGCCGCCGCGGCGCAGCATGAGGGCGACCTGCGCGCTGTCGCCCATGAGTTCCTTGAAGCGCGCGGCGTTGGCGTAGGTGATGTCGCGGCGGTTGGCGAAGCGCTGCCGCGGGTCGCTGAAGTTGACCGCCGGGTATTTCGAAAACTGAAAGCTGTTCGCTCCGAGCACGTTCAGGCCCGATTCGATCGAGCCGCGCAGGCCGGAGATGACCGTCATGACGCCGATCACGGAAAACACGCCGACCGCGATGCCCAGCATGGTGAGGCTGGAGCGCAGCTTGTTGGCCTTCAGCGAATCGAGGGCGAGCTTGAGGATTTCGGCGAGGATCATTCGTAACGGAGGGCGACCACGGGATCGAGCTTGCTGGCGGCCCAGGCGGGGGCGAAGCCGCTGAAGATGCCGACGAGCACCGACACCCCCAGGCCGACGAGCACGAGGCCGGGGGAGAACACCAGCGGGAAGCTGGGCGCCACCACCCCGACAAGCGCGGCCAGGCCGCCGGCCGTCGCCAGACCGGTCACGCCGCCGACGACGCAGATCGCCACGGCCTCGATCAGGAACTGCAGCAGGATCGTGCGCCGGCGGGCGCCGAGGGCCTTGCGCGTGCCGATCTCCTTGGTGCGCTCCTTCACGCTGACGTAGGTGATGTTCATGATGCCGATGGCCCCCACGAAGAGCGCGAGCCCGGTGATGAAGAGTCCGGCCAGGGCGATGCCGTTCTTGATCGGGTCGAGCTGCTCCCGGATGGTGCCCTGCTCGTTGATCTCGAAGTCGTCGCGCTTCTCCGGGCTGAGGCCGCGCAGGCGGCGCATCAGGCCGCGCAGTTCGTCGCGCGCCTCGCCCATGCGCAGGGGATCCACCTGCACGCGGATGTCGCAGTCCTCGCCGACGCGGAAATAGCGGCGGTAGGTGGTGAGCGGCAACACGACCATCGAGTCCCAGCTGAACAGGCCGAGGAAGCTGCCCTGGCGGGCGGCGATGCCCACGACCTGGAAATTGACGCCGCGAATGCGGATCATCTTGCCGATGGGCGACTCGCCGGGGAACAGCGCGTCGGCCACGTCGAAGCCCACGACGCAGACGTTCGCGCCGGTCTGGCTCTCGAACTCGCTGTAGAAACGACCCTCCTTCATGTCGGACCGGACGAGCCGGAAATAATCGCTGCCGGCGCCGAGGGTGTAGATGTTCTTCACCTCGTATTCGCCGCGGACGACGTTGCTCATGCGCTCGGCGGTGGGTACGGCGACCTTCAGCGGACTGTTCGTCTGGGTGGCGATCCATTCGTTGATCTGACGGGCGTATTCCTGGCGGATGGGGCGGCGGTTGCGGAGATTCCACCAGTCCTCGACCCCGCGCCACGGCCACTTCGTCACGTAGAGCACGTCGTCGCCGAAGCCGGACATCGAGCGGTCCACGCCGGCATCGATGCCCTTGATTGCGGTGCCCATGAGCGTGACGGCGACGATGCCGATGATGACGCCGAGGGCGGTGAGCGCGGAGCGCATCTTGTTCGCCCGGATCTGCGCGGCGGCGATCCGGACCGATTCGACGAGTTCGCTGAAGAGGCGTTTCACGCGGCGGGGGCGTCGCTTTCGATCAGGCCGTCGCGGAGACGGACGATGCGGCGGGCGTGGCGGGCGATGTCCTCCTCGTGGGTGACGACGATGATGGTGTTGCCCTGCTCGTAGAGCCGCTCGAACAGCTCCATGATCTCGACGCCGGTCCGGGAGTCGAGGTTGCCGGTGGGCTCGTCGGCGAGGATGATGGCCGGCCGGGTGACGAGGGCCCGCGCGATGGCGACGCGCTGGCGCTGGCCGCCGGAGAGCTCGTTGGGCCGGTGGTGCAGGCGGTCGCCAAGGCCGACGTTTTCGAGGGCCTGGCGGGCGCGCTCGATGCGCTCGTGCCGGGAGATGCCGGCATAGATGAGCGGGAGCTCGACGTTGTGCAGGGCGTTGGAGCGCGGCAGCAGGTTGAAGGTCTGGAAGACGAAGCCGATCTCGCGGTTGCGGATGTCGGCCAGCTCGTCGTCGCCCATGTTGGACACGTCCTTGCCGGCGAACTCGTAGTGTCCGGCCGTCGGGGTGTCGAGGCAGCCGAGCATGTTCATGAGTGTGGATTTGCCCGACCCGGACGGGCCCATGATGGCGAGGTATTCGTTGCGATGGATCTTCAGCGCCACGCCGCGCAGGGCGTGGATGGTCTCCTCGCCCATCTGGTAGAGCTTGGTGACGCCCTCGATGTGGATGACGAGCGGGCCGGGCCGGCGGCAGATGCGCCCGAAGGCGGCGGGTGCGGGTGCGGGGGTCATGTGGCAGACGGCGGGATCGGCGATCGCGTCCTGCGGATTATTTCCTGGCATCCGGTTTGGCGGGCTGGAGACGGATCTTGGCGCCTTCCTTGAGGGTGCGGGTGACCACGCTGAAGGGGCCGGTGACGACCTCGTCGCCCTCCTTGAGGCCGGACTTGATCTCGATGTGCGTCGTGTCGGCGATGCCGGTCTCGACATTGACCATCCTGACGGTGTCGTGGTTGCGCAGGAAGACGACGCGCTGGAGCGCCTCGCGGTCGGCGCGCTCGGCCTCGCGCTGCGCGCGTTCGTTGACGGCGGTGGCGGCGCCCTCGCCCTTGGTCTGCCTGGCCTTGGACTCGCGCTCGGCGGCGAGCTGGTCGATGGTCTTGGCTCCCTCCCTGGAACGGACGGTGACCGACTGGATGGGCACGGCGACGACGTTCTCGACGGTCTTGGTCTCGATGTCCACGGTGGCGCTCATGCCGGGGCGGATGATGACGTCCTTGTCGGTGACGCGGATCTTGACCTGGAAGTTGGTGACCTCCTCCTGGGTGTTCAGGCCGGTGGTGCGGGCGGCGGCGCCGATCTCCTTGACGACGCCGGTGAACTTGCGGTTCGGGTAGGCGTCGATGGCGATGCGGGCCGTGTCGCCGACCTTCACGTTGACGATGTCGTTCTCGTTGATGTTCACGCGGGCCTCCATGTTGTCGAGGTTGGCGATGCGCATGATCTCGGCGCCGCCGTATTGGCCGGTGCCGGCGACGCGTTCGCCGACCTCGCTGGTGCGGGCGGTGACGGTGCCGTCGATGGGCGAGTAGATGACGGCCTTGGCGAGCTGGTCGCGCATCTGGTTGAGGAGGCCTTCGGTGCGGGCGATGTTGGCCAGAGCGCTCTCGTAGCCGGCCTTGGCGCTTTCGTAGGCCGTCTTGCTGGCGGTGAAGGCGGAGTCGGAGATGAGCTTCTTCTCGTAAAGGTCGAGGTCGCGCTTATAGTCCTCCTCGGCCTTCTGGAGGTTCACCTTGTTGGAGAGGCTGGAGGCCTTGGCGGCGACGAGGCCGGCCTCCTGCTGCTCGACCTGGAAGCGGTAGTTGTCGGCGCGAATGCTGACCAGCAGATCGCCCTTCTTGACCGCGGCGCCCTCGCGGAAGGGCATCTCGATGATCTCGCCGGCAACCTCGGGGGCGATCTTGACCTCGGTCTCGGGTTGGATCTTGCCGGTGGCGTTGACGAGCTGGGTGATGGTCTTGGTGACGGCCTTGTCCGTCGTGACGACGATGGGTTTTTCCTTTTTCCTCGCGGCGATCGCGGCGGCGGTGGCGGCGACGGCCACGACGGCGACCGCGGCCAGGATCAGCCAGAGTTTGCGGCGGGATTTCTTCTTGGGTGCCGCGACCGGGGCCGGGGCGGTGAATTGGTTCGCAGGGGCGGACATGGGAGGCGATTGGTCGGTCAGCATGAGGAACAAAGGCAAGGGTTGGCCAGCGCGGACTCGTGCCGGGAGATGGCCCGCGGAACCCGGATGGCCGGAGCGGGCGGCGCGCCGCGGCGCGCGGTCAGGACGGGCGGAGGCGCCGTCGGAACCGCAAACGGTGTCGCCGGGCGGGAAGTGTTGGACATGGGGCCAGCACACCCGGACCGGGGGAAAAGTTGCACCCGGTTTTGATGAACGGAGCCCCGGGCGGATGGATGGCCGCGCGGCCCGGCCTAGCAGGCTGCTGAAAAAACCCCTGTTTTGATATAGCACGTCTTGTTTTTGTGATTTTCTGCGCCGATTCGAGCTCCCGCGAGGGAGTTTTCGCGCCGATTTCGGCGCGGCCCGCATCGTTTGGCGG
>JBMOQY010000047.1:0-46703 GCA_049322455.1 Verrucomicrobiota bacterium
ATTAACAGTCACCTGCTCTGCCACTGAGCTACCGGGCAACGTGGCTCCCCAAGGGAACGGCCAAAAAGAGGTCCGCTCCGGGGCTTGTCAATCCCTCTATCGTGTAAAAACCGGGAAAGTGAAGTGGCTTCCAAAGTTTTGGTTGCATCGCCCCGGCGCGGTCCTTCAACTCTCGCCTCTTTTCCATTACGCCTGCCTCCAATTCCGGAGTCACAGGGGGAACGAAAACCATGAAGAAATTCCAACTCACCGTCACGACGCGCGAAGGCACCGGCCGCAGCGCCTCCCGCCGCCTCCGCAAGGCCGAGAAGATCCCCGCCATCCTCTACGGCAAGCACACCAAGCCCGAGACCCTGGCCGTCAACGCGCCCGAGTTCGCCAAGCTCCTCAAGGAGATCGCCGGCCGCGCCGCTCTCATCGAGCTCAAGCGCGATGCCGGGGCCACCGCGCTCTCCTTCCTCCAGGAAATCCAGCGCGACCCGATCACCGACCGCTACCTCCACGTGGACCTTCAGGAAGTGAAGGAAAACGAGAAGATGGTCATCAGCGTCTCCGTCCGCGTCGTGGGCGAGGCCTACGGCGTGAAGACCGAGGGCGGCGTGCTCGACACCGCCACGAAGCGCCTGCGCATCCGCACCCTGCCGAAGGACCTGCCCGATTTCATCGAGGTCAACGTCACCGACCTCAAGATCGGCGATGCCATCCACGTCGGTGAGCTGAAGAAGATCGCGGGCGTCGAGTTCCTCGACGATCCGCAGCAGGCCGTCGTGCTCTGCGTGGCCCCGCCGGAAGAGGAAGTCGTCGCCACCCCCGCCGCCGCGGAAGGCGCCGCGCCCGCCGAGGGTGCCGCCGCCGCGCCCGCCGAGGGCGCCGCTGCCGCCGCCGGCGCGACTCCCGCCGCCGGCGCCGCCAAGCCCGGCGACGCGAAAGCCGCCGCCGCGCCCGCCAAGGGCGATGCGAAGGCCGCCGCTTCGGCCGCCGGCGCCAAGCCGGCCGCCGCACCCGCCAAGAAGTAACCTTTGTTCCCGGGCCGTGCGTCCGCGCGCGGCCCGTTTTGCACGCTGTTCTTTGAGTCATGTCCGTCACACTGATCGCCGGACTGGGCAACCCCGGGCGCGAATACGCCGCCACCCGCCACAACCTCGGTTTCACCGTGGTTGACCGGCTGGCCGCCGCCGAAGGCCTCAAGTGGAAACACGAACCCCGCTTCGAGGCCGAGACCGCCCGCTGGGATATCCGCCCCGGCGTCACGCGACTGCTCGTCAAGCCGCAGACCTTCATGAACGACAGCGGGCGCGCCCTCCGCGCCCTGCTCGACTTCCACAAGCTCGCGCCCGCCGCCCTCACCGTCGCCTACGACGATTTCAACATCGCCCTCGGCCTCGTGAAGGTGTCGGTCACCGGCAGCGCCGGCGGCCACAACGGCCTCGCCAGCCTGCTCGCGCTGGTCGGCGACGGCTTCGTCCGCTACCGGCTCGGCATCGGCGTCCCGCGCCCGGCCGGGATGGACATCAAGGACTTCGTGCTCGGGAAATTTTCGCCAACAGAAACCATCCTCATCGACCAAAAACTCAATTCCCTCGTGGACGGCCTCCGCCTGCTGCTAGACCAAGGCCCGGACCGCGCCATGAACCTCCTCAACCGCCGAGAAACCAATGAGCCAGAACAAGCGTAACTACAAAGCCACCTTCATCCTCGACAACCGCGGCCGCGAAGACTCCGTGGACCAGATCATCGAGGGCGTGAAGAAGGAGATCGCCGCCGTCCAGGGCGAGGTCACCGCCGTCGAGAACCTCGGCCGCCGCGAATTCGCGCGCAAGACCGACGCCAAGTTCCCCGCCGGCGTCTATGTGCAGGTGAATTTCGCCGCCCCGGCCGCCGCCCCCGCGCAGCTGCAGGAGCGCCTCCGCCTCAACGACACCGTCTATCGCGCGCTGGTGCAGAACGCCTGAGTGCGTTCCCGCCCCGCCGCCCCCTCCCATGGCCAATCTCAACAAAGTGATGCTCATCGGCAACCTGACGCGCGACCCCGAGCTGCGGGTCACGCCCAAGGGCACCGCCATCTGCACGTTCAGCCTCGCGGTGAACCGCAAGTTCAAGGACGACAGCGGCGGCGAGCGCGAGGAGGTCACCTACATCGACATCGAGGCCTGGGGCAAGTCGGGCGAGAACATCTCCAAGTATTGCACCAAGGGCCGCCCGCTCTTCGTCGAGGGCCGGCTGCGCCTCGACCAGTGGGAGGACAAGAACACCAAGGAAAAGCGCAGCCGCATGAAGGTCGTGCTCGAGAACTTCCAATTCCTCGGCAGCGGCCGCGGCGACGCCGGCGGCGCCGCCGGCGGCGAGGGCGGGGAAGCCCGCTCCTTCCCGCCCCGTGCCAGCGCCCCGCGCCCTGCCACCCCGGCCCCCGCCCAGGAAAATCTCGACGAGGACGTGCCGTTCTGAGCGCGTTTCCGGTTCCCGCCTCCACTCCTTCCTCAATCCCTCACTCCTTTCAACAACATGGCTAACAGCGAAGTCCTCCTCCTCAAACCCGTTGACGGTCTCGGCGCCGAAGGCGACCAGGTCAAAGTCCGCGCCGGCTACGCGCGCAATTTCCTCCTGCCCCAAGGCATGGCGATGCCCCTCACCCAGGCCAACCGCAAGCGCGTCGAGGCCCTCAAGAAGGCCCGCGCCCTCCGCGAGGCCAAGGAGCTCGACGGCGCCCAGGCCCTCGCC
The DNA here is from genome assembly GCA_049322455.1 of Verrucomicrobiota bacterium. Taxonomy (GTDB): domain Bacteria; phylum Verrucomicrobiota; class Verrucomicrobiia; order Opitutales; family Opitutaceae; genus Lacunisphaera. The sequence continues at coordinate 2,719 of JBMOQY010000047.1, forward strand.
AAGCAGATCGAGAAGGCCGCCATCGCCATCGCCGTGAAGACCGGCGAGGGTGGCAAGCTCTTCGGCGCCGTCACCGCCAACGACCTCCACGAGAAACTGGCCGCCGCCGGCATCACCGTGGAGAAGCGCCGCATCCACCTCGGCCAGCCCGTCAAGACCCTCGGCAAGCACACGGTGAACATCCGCCTGCACCCCGAGGTGACCGTCGAGCTCAACTTCGACGTCGTCTCCGAGAACCCGATCGAGCCCGCCGCGTCGTAACGTCCTTGCCGACGTTCGCCGCACCCGGCCCGACTGCAAATCCGCCTGGAGGGGCGCAGCTGGCTGCGCCTTGCGCGGACGGACCAAGTTCGCCGGCCGATGGCGGTGCCGGCGGCGACCGGGGAGCCGCCCCTCCCGCGCATCGGAGTGGGCAATGGCTCCGTGGTGTGGTGGATTGGGCCAATCCAGCCGATGAGTCTCTTCTGCCGCCCGCCTTCCGTTTTACGAAACAGCTCACAGACCGTCGTGAAAAAGTTGTCGGCATTCGATGATTGCCGGACCGGGAATCCGGTCGCTAACTGCTGACCGCATCCTCATGGCCGAAGTCAGCGCTGAACCCCGTCCGTCTGCCCGTGCCCCGCTGGGGGAGAACCGGGGCGCGCCCCGGGCGGCGGCGGCCGGTCGCGAGATGCCTGCCAGCGAGGAGGCCGAGCAGCATGTGATCGCCTGCTGCCTGCTCGACGGCAGCGACACGATTGCGCGCTGCCTCGAAGCGCGGGTGACCGCCGAGGCGTTCTATTATCCCAGCAACCGGCAGCTCTTCGAGGTGATCCTCGAACTCTACCAGAAGAGCCCGCCGGTCACCCTGGAGATCCTCGCCGAGGAGCTGCGGACCCGCCGGCTGCTCGAAAGCGTCGGCGGCTTCCCCTACCTGATGCAGGTGACGGGCAAGATCCCGACCACGGCGCACGCCGGTTACTTCATCGAGAAGGTCCGCGAGAAGCACCTGCTCCGCGAGCTGATCAAGACCGCCACCGGCGCCATCGAGCAGGCCTACGATTTCACCGGCGGCCTCGAGGAGTTCGTGGACCGGGTCGAGCAGGATCTCTTCAAGGTCACCCAGGACCGCGTGAGCGACAGCGCCCAGGAGATCAAGGACGCGATCAAGGAAGCCAACACCGTCATCGCCAAGCTGCTCATGAAAAAGGGCGAGCTCACGGGCGTCGGCTCGGGGTTCAAGGACCTCGACGCGATGACCTTCGGCTTCCAGCGGCAGGAAATGATCGTCATCGCCGCGCGCCCCTCGATGGGCAAGACCAGCTTCGCGCTCAACATCGCCGAGGCCGCGGCCATGCCGAAGAAGGGCGATCCGGTGCCCGTGCTCGTGTTCTCCCTCGAAATGAGCGCCTCGCAGCTCGCCCTGCGCATGCTCTGCGCCCGCTCGCGCGTGAACATGAAACTCCTGCGCGACGGCCTCGTGAGCCGCGACGGCCGCGAGGTCAACGCCCTCGGCCAGGCCGCGGAGGAGTTCAAGCGCGCCCCCATCCTCATCGACGATTCGAGCAACCTCACGATCATGGAGCTGCGTGCCAAGGCCCGCCGCATCCATGCACGCAAGAAGCTCGGCATGGTCATCGTGGACTATCTCCAGCTCCTCAACGGCACCGACCCCCGCGCCCCCCGCGAGCAGCAGGTCGCCGAGGTTTCGCGCGGATTAAAGGCTTTGGCCAAGGAACTCGACGTGCCGGTGCTGGTCCTCAGCCAGCTCAACCGCTCGTCGGAAAAGGAGAACCGCACGCCCCGCCTGTCGGACCTGCGCGAATCCGGCTCCATCGAGCAAGACGCCGACGTAGTGCTCATGCTGTCCCGCCCCAAGGATGCCGACGAAAAATTCCAGACCGCCGCCGGAGCGGCGGATTTAATCGTTGCCAAGCAGCGCAACGGGCCGGTAGGTGACTTGAAACTGACTTTCCTCCAAGAAATTACGCGCTTTGAAAACTTCACCCCGTAACCTGCTCACCCGGGCGCTTTTTGCCTGCCTTTTTTTGTTCTCCGCCGGCACTCCCGCCCTCCTCGCGCAGGCCGGCCTGAGCCCGCAACCGGCGGCGGAGCCCGCCCCCAGCCGCGTCGGCACCATCACCATCAAGTTCATCGGGATGGCCACGGTCAGCGAGCAGATCGTGCGCGCCAACATGGTGCTCAAGGAGGACACCGAACTCGACGAGGCCCTGATCGACCGCGACATCCGCTCCCTCTACCGCACCGGCATCTTCGAGTTCATCGAGGTGAAGCGCGAGGAGCTGCCCGGCAACGTCGTCAATTTCGTCTTCGAGCTCACCCCCAAGTTCCGCGTGCTCGACGTGAATTTCGAGGGCACCAAGGCGATCAAGCCCCGCCGCCTGCTCAAGGAGATCAAGACCGTCGCCAACGGCCCGCTCGACGAGCGTCAGATCAAGGAGGACAGCCAGAAGCTCTACGAGTATTACCAGAAACGCGGCTTCAGCCAGGCCCAGATCAGCTACAACATCGACCGCAACCGCTCCACCGGCTTCGCCACCGTCACCTTCAAGATCCGCGAGGGCGCCCGCGTGAAGATCGCGGCCATCAACTTCGTCGGCAACGACAGCATCAAGGCCCGCCGCCTGCGCAAGGAGATGGAGACCAAGAAGTGGAGCCTCATCTCCTGGCTCATGGGCACCGGCCGCCTCAAGGACGAGGAGTTCGAGACCGACCTCGACAAGCTCCGCGACTATTACAAGGAGGAGGGCTTCCTCGACGTCGAGATCGCCGAGGACAAGATCACCTTCGACTACCCGAAGCCCGACAAGCTCGTCATCACCATCCGCGTCAACGAGGGCCGCCAGTATCGCGTGGGCGACATCGCTTTCACCGGCAACAAGATCTTCCCCGAGACGTTGCTGAACCTCGTGCCCCGCCAGCGCAAGGGCGCCGTGTTCAAGCCCTCCCTCCTCGACAAGGACGCCGAGTCGGTCGAGGACTTCTACGGCCGCGCCGGCTACCTGCCGCCCGACACCCGCGTGCGCCTCGTGCGCAAGCCCAACCTCGAGACCGGCAACATCGACGTCGAATACCAGATCACCGAGGGCGAGCGCATCCAGGTCGAGTCCATCAAGATCGAGGGCAACACCAAGACCAAGAGCGTCGTCATCCTGCGCGAGCTCGTGCTCGGCCCCGGCGACGTCTTCGACAGCGTGCGCATGAAGATCAGCAAGCTGCGCCTGGAGAACACCCGCTTCTTCGAGGAACCGGTCAACGTCACCGACGAGTCCACCAACATCCCCGGCCGCCGCACGCTGAAGATCTCCGTGCAGGAGGCGCGCACGGGCAACCTCACCTTCGGCGCCGGCTTCAGCTCGCTGGAGAAGGCGGTCGTGTTCGCCGAGGTCACGCAGTCCAACTTCGACCTGTTCAACCGCCGCTCCTTCTTCCAGGGCGACGGCCAGAAGTTCCGCCTGCGCTTCCAGATCGGCTCCCAGTCGAGCGAGCTCATCCTGGCCTTCGAGGAGCCCTACTTCCTCGAACGCGAGCTCGCCACCGGCTTCCAGCTCTACCGCACCACCTCCGACTACAACAGCGCCTACTACGAGGAAATCCGCACCGGCGGCGAGGTCTATGCCCGCAAGCGCCTCTTCAACTGGCTCGAGTCGCGCCTCTCCTACACCTTCGAGACGGTCAACATTGACAACGTCGATCCCGATCCCAGGACGCCGCTCCAGTTCCGTCTGCTCGAGGGCGAGACCGTCACCTCCCGCATCGGCCTGATCCTCCAGCAGGACACCCGCGACAAGCTCATCAGCACGACCCGCGGCCACTACACCTCGCTCAACCTCGAACTGGCCGGCGGCCCGCTGGGCGGTGACAACAATTATTACCGCGTCGATTTCCGCGGGTCGAAGTTCTTCCCCATCGCCGAATTCCAGGACCAGGTGGTCGCCCTCATCGGCCGCGTCGGCGTGATCGACAGCTTCGGCGACAGCGACAAGGAGCATTTCCGCACCATCACCGATCCCAACACGGGCCAGCCCGTGACCTTCGGGCCGTATGTGCCCGACGTGCCGTTCTACGACCGCTACTTCCTGGGCGGCCCCAACGACCTGCGCGGTTTCGAATTCCGCGACGTCGGCCCTAAGGACGCGCGCGGCGACCCCCTCGGCGGCAAGACCTACGGTTTCTTCAGCCTCGAATACTCCTTCGACCTCGTGAAGCCCGTGCGCATGGCCTTCTTCTACGACGCCGGCTTCGTCAACGTGGACGCCTACGACTTCAGCCCGGCCGGCTACAACGACAACTTCGGCGTGGGCATCCAGCTCTTCGTGGCCGGCGCGCCCCTGCGCCTCGACTTCGGCATCCCGCTCACGGCCGACCGCGTCAACAAGAAGGGCAACCAGTTCAACTTCTCCTTCGGCACCCGCTTCTAACCCCCGACTTCCCACCCCGAATATGAACAAGACGATCCGCACACTCATCGCCTTCGCCGCCCTTACGGCCGGTTCCACCGCCCTGCTCGCGCAGCCCGCGGTGAAGCTCGTCGTCGTGGACATGGCCAAGGTTTACGACAGCCATTACAAGACCGAGGAGAACACGACCAAGCTCCGCGACGCCGAGCAGAAGGCGCAGGAGCAGGTCGAGGAACTCCGGAAGCAGGGCCAGACCCTGGTCGATGAATACAAGGAGCTCATCGACCAGTCCAAGAACACCCTGCTCACCGCCGAGGCGCGCTCCAAGGCCGAGGGCGACGCCCAGAAGAAGCTCGAGGAAATCCAGCGCAAGCAGAACGACGTGCAGCAGTTCATGCAGAACACCCAGCGCTCCCTTCAGCAGCGCCTCAAGACCTTCCGCGACCTCCTGCTCGAGGAAATCAGCAAGGTGGTGAACGACATCGCCAAGCGTCAGGGCGCCACCCTCGTGCTCGACCGCTCCGGCCCGACCCTCTTTGGCATCCCCGGCGTGCTCTACGCCGATCCGGCCTACGACATCACCGACGCCGTGCTGGCCGAGGTGAACAAGGACCGCCCGGCCCCCGCCGCCCCCGCCGCCGCGCCGGCCGCCCCCGGCACCGCCCCGTTCACGGTGCCCAACGTCACCGAGCCGAAGAAGAACTGAGGCACAACTGGTCTTGCCAAGCCCTGTTCCAGCGAACAGGGCTTTTTTGTTCCCATGCAGGTCGCCTACACCCCCGAGGAAATCGCCGCCATCGTCGGTGCCCGGCGCACGCTCGGCCGCACCACGCGGAAGATCACCGACATCGCCTCGCTCGCGGCCGCGCGCCCCGGCGACCTTTCCTTCCTCGGCAACGCCAAATACAAGGCCCAGGTGGCGGATTCCGCCGCCAGCGTCCTGCTCCTGCCGCCCGACTACGCCGGCGAGCCCAAGCCCGACCAGGTCTTCCTCTACGTCGAGAATCCCTCCGTCGGCCTGGCCCGGCTGTGCGCCCGCATCGAGCAGGCGCTCTGGCCCAAACCCGCCCCCGGCATCCACGCCAGCGCGGTCGTCGCCGCGTCGGCCCACGTGGACGCCACCGCGCATGTCGGCCCGCTCTGCGTGATCGGGGAGGGCGTCCATATCGGCCCGGGCACGGTGTTGCAGGCCTCGGTTTTCGCCGGACACGACGCCCGCATCGGCGGCGGCTGCTTCATCATGCCCGGCTGCGTCATCGCCGCCGCCTGCACCCTCGGCGAGCGCGTGCGGCTTCAGCCCGGGGTCGTCGTCGGCTCCGACGGCTTCGGCTACGAATTCGTCAATGGCCGGCACGAGAAGGTGCCGCAGATTGGCACTGTTGTCATCGGCGATGACGTGGAGATCGGGGCCAATTCCACCCTCGACCGCGCCCGCTTCAGCCGGACCGTGGTGGGGGAGGGCACCAAGATCGACAACCTCGTCCAGATCGCGCACAACGTCGTCATCGGCCGACACTGCATCCTGTGCTCCCAAGTCGGCATCTCGGGCAGCACGACGCTGGAGGATTACGTCATCCTGGGCGGCCAGGCCGGCTTGGGCGGCCATATCACGTTGGGCAAGGGGGCCAAGGTGGGCGGCCAGGCCGGAGTGACGGCTGACGTGCCCCCGGGCGCCTATGTCAACGGCACTCCCGCCATCCCCTACATGCTGGAACGGCGGCTGGCCGTGCTGCAGCAACGGCTGCCCGATCTGTTCAAACGGGTGGATCTGCTCGAAAAGCGGTCAGAATAGTCTTCCCGCCTGTTCCCATCTCCGCTACCAAGCGGCGGCAATGAGGGATACGAAGCTCAAGATCTTTTCCGGCTCTTCCAACCGCGTCCTGGCAGAGGAAATCTGCCAGAGCATCGGCGTCCCGCTCGGCGAGGCGACCGTGAACTGTTTCCCCGACGGGGAGTCGTTCGTGAAGATCAACGAGAACATCCGCGGCGCCGACGTGTTCATCATCCAGTCCACCTGCCCGCCGACCAACCACCACCTGATGGAGCTGCTGATCATGATCGACGCCGCCAAGCGCGCGTCGAGCCAGCGCATCACCGCGGTGATCCCGTTCTACGGCTACGCCCGCCAGGACCGCAAGGACCAGCCCCGCGTCCCCATCACCGCCAAGCTGGTGGCCAACCTCCTCATGTCCGCCGGCGCGAACCGCGTGCTCGCGATGGACCTGCACAGCCAGCAGATCCAGGGCTTCTTCGACATCCCGGTGGACCACCTCTTCGCCTCGCCCGTCTTCTTCCAATACCTCGCCACCAAGCGCAGCAACAACCTCGTCGTGTTCTCGCCCGATGTCGGCGGCATGAAGATGGCCTCCGCCTACGCCGACGTCCTCGGCGCCTCGCTCGGCCTCGTCGCCAAGAAGCGCGTCAACGCCAACACCGTCGAGGCCATCAACGTCGTGGGCGAAGTCGCCGGCTGCGACGTCCTGCTGGTGGATGACATCACCGAGACCGCCGGCACCCTCACCGCCGCCGCCAAGCTCCTCAGGGAACATGGCGCCAAGAGCATCCGCGCCGCCGTCAGCCACTGCGTGCTGAATGAAAAGGCTTACGAGCGCCTCAAGACCGGCCTGATCGACGAGCTTATCACCACCAATTCCGTGCCGGTGGACACCCGCGGCCTGCCCATCACCGTGCTCAGCATCGCCCCGCTGCTCGGCGAGGCCATCCTTCGCATCAACACCAACGAGAGCGTCACCAGCCTTTTCAAGATCAAGGGCTTCTAAAACCTCTGCGGCGGAACTGGCCGGCCTGGTCGGTGTCTGTGCGCGACTTCTTTCCCATGAAAACCAACACCTTTGCCACGTTGCTCGCCCTGGCCGCGGCCGTCGCCGGCCTCTCCCTCGGGCTCATCGCCGCCGAGAAGAAAGCCACCCCCGGCAGAAAACCCGACCTCAAGATCGACTCCAGCCCGGTCGGGACGGTCAAATCCAACCTCGTCACCAGCTATGCCGACGTGCTCGACCCCGTCCGCCCCACCGTCGTGTCGGTCTATTCCAGCAAGCTGGTGCGCGAGCGCATCCCCGACATCTACCGCCAGTTCGGCTACCAGGGCCGCGAACAGCTCCAACGCGGCCTCGGCTCGGGCGTCATCGTGTCGCCCGACGGCTACATCCTCACCAACAACCACGTGGTCGAAGGCGCCGACGAGGTGAAAGTGCTCCTCAACGATGAGCGGGAATTCACCGCCAAGATCATCGGCACGGACCCCAAGACCGACGTCGCCGTCATCAAGATCGAGGCCGCGAACCTGCCCGCGGCCACCCTCGCCGACAGCGGCACGCTGCGCGTCGGCGACGTGGTCTTCGCCATCGGCAATCCCCTCGGCGTCGGCCAGACCGTCACCATGGGCATCGTCTCCGCCACCAGCCGCAAAGTCGGCATCCTCGACGAGGTCCAGGGCTACGAGGACTTCATCCAGACCGACGCCGCCATCAACCAGGGCAACTCCGGCGGCGCGCTCGTGGACGCCCGCGGCCGCCTCGTCGGCATCAATTCCGCCATCCTCTCCACCTCGCAGGGCAACATCGGCATCGGCTTCGCCATCCCGGTCAACCTCGCCAGCTCCATCATGCACAGCCTGATCGAGACTGGCACCGTCGCCCGCGGCTACATGGGCGTCTCCACCACGCAGGTCACCCCCGACCTGGCCGAGGCGTTCAAGCTGCCCAGGGACACCAAGGGCGTCGTCATCGCCGACCTGAATCCCGCCGACGGCCCCGCCGCCAAGGCCGGCCTGAAACGCGACGACGTGATCACCGCCATCAACGGCCGCCCCGTTGCCACCGTGGACGACCTGCGCCTGATCATCGCGCAGAACCCCCCCGGCAGCAAGGTGACCATCGACTACCTGCGCGACGGCAAGCCCGCCACCAAGGAAGTGACCCTCACCCAGCGTCCCGACGACAGCGCGCCCGCGGGCGAGTTGCTGCCCGGCGTGCATGCGGAGTCGCTCACCGACGATCTGCGCCGCGAATACCGCGTCGGCAACGACATCGACGGCATCATCATCACCGGACTGGACGACGATTCGCCCTACCAGGGCCTGCTCGCGCGCGGCGTGGTCATTTTGAGCCTCAATCGCGAGGCCGTGACCGACCTGGCTTCCGCCAAGCAGCTCCTGCACTCCGGACGCAACCTGGCCTTCATCTACTACCGCGGCGGCTACCGCTACGTCATCATCAACGTCGGGCGCTGAGCCGCCGGCCGCTTCTGGGAAAGGCAAGGCGCACCGACGGGTGCGCCTTTTGGCGTTTTGCCGGGCGGAGTCTCCGCCGGAGGCGCGGCGGTGAGGGCGGAGCAACCCCGCCCCGGATGTGCGCCGTCATCGGGCGCGGGACGGGATCCGGGGATCCCGTCCCACAGCGTCTCCCTCCCTCAGCTTCCCGGCTTTGTCGCCGGGATCTTCGCCAGCTCGGGCGGCAGTTTGTCGGCTGCGTAGGTGGGATAGCTCATCTCCAGCAGCGAATGGGTCGGCACGTTGAACTTGGCCTGGCCCGCGCTGCGGTCCACCAGCACGGCGACGCCCACGGCCGTGGCGCCCGCCTTCTGCAGGATGTCGAGGCACTCCTGCACCCGGCCGCCCCGGGTGATCACGTCCTCGACCACCAGCACCTTCTCGCCGGGCCTGAACGTGAAGCCGCGGCGCATCACCAGCACGTTGTTCTCCTTCTCGGCGAAGACGAACCGGCACTTCGATTGCCGCGCCACCTCCTGGCCGATCACCAGTCCGCCCATCGCGGGGGCCAGCACGGTCTCGTAGGCGAGCGCGCCCAGCTTCTGCTTCAGCAGCGTGCCGAGCCGCTCGACAGCCGGCATGTCCTGGCACACCTGCGCGCACTGGAAGAAGTGCCCGCTGTGCAGGCCGGAGCGCAGCACGAAATGCCCCTGCAACAGCGCCTTCGTGCGGATGAAAATGTCGGTGACTTCCTGTTGAACGGCGTCCATGGGCGCAGAACGTGGGTGATTCGCCGCTGGAATGAAAGGCCTTTTTCCTTCAGGTTCTCACCATGCCTCCGGTCAACCACCAGCCCGCGCTTGAGGACGAACTGGGCGACGTCCTGGAAAAGGCCGCGCGGAACGTGCCGCTCTCGCTCGAGAGCCTCGCGGCGGCGGCCAACATCGATCCGGCCCGGCTGAAGGACGCCTTCGACTACCGGCCCGACCTGACCCAGGCGGAGCTGGCGCGCCTGGCCGGCGTGCTGAACCTCAACGAGGTCGGCCTCACGGCCCTCGCACAGGGCCGCTACCCGCTGCCCGAGCCCGCGGGCCTGCCGTTTGCCCTTTTCCCGTTGCGCATGCCCTTCGGCATCGGCGTGGCCAACGCCTATCTCGTGTCCACCGGCGGCGACGGCGCGCTGCTCTTCGACACCGGCGCCAGCCACGCCGAGCTGCACCGCGCCTGGCCGGAGCATATCCAGCGGCTGGAGGCCGTGTTTGTCACCCACTACGAGGCCGAGCACGTCGGCGGCCTCGACGTGGTGCTGCGCGAAACCGAGCTCGGCTTTTTCCACGGGCCTCCCAGCGGGCGCTGGCCGCAATGCCGCGGGCTGGGGGAGGGGCAGACCGTCGAATACGCCGGCCTCGCCGTCACCGCCTTCAGCACCCCGGGCCACGCCGCCGAGCACAACTGCTACCTCGTGAAGTCGCCGGCGCAGCCGCAGGCCGCGGCGCTGCTGGTCTCCGGCGACCTCATCTTCGCGGGCTCGCTCGGCGGCGGCTACTTCTGCTGCCAGCGCCAGCTCAGGCACGCGCGCCGCATCATGGATCTGCTGCCGGACGAAACGGTCATCGCCCCGGGCCACGGCCCGCTCACGACCGCCGCCAACGAGCGGCGCTTCAACCCCTTCCTTTCCGCCTGAGGAATCCCGCCTCGGAATGGTCGGGGCGGTGAGATTCGAACTCACGACCTCTACGTCCCGAACGTAGCGCTCTACCAGGCTAAGCTACGCCCCGATTTCCGACTGAGGAGCGGAGACCAGACCCCAAAGCCCCGGGGGTAGCAAACAAAATCTTGAGCCCGGCGGAAGCCGCCGGCCTCCAAGGTGGGCGGCGCCGCGGTCGCGTCGCTCCGCCCTGCTTCGTCGCGCCAGCCTTCCGGCCGCTCACGACCCTGGCTTGTCGGACGGATCAGCCGGCCGCCCACGCCATCCGGGCGGTTGCCGTCAAAACCTTGAGGGCACGCCAACGGGCGCCACCGCGGCGTTCCCGGTGGTAAAAATCCATCCTTGGGCTGGCGCGCGTTCCTTCCGGCGCGGGTCTCCTGATTGCCCGCCAGCCGGCACGAAACAGGCTTATGACAGGCTTGGCCGCACCGGTCCAAATCTGTGCTCCGCTCTGCCGTGCGCGCCTGTGCAATCCGCTTATCCGCCCGCTTAAAAAACATTATTGCCACGAGCCGCCCCGGTGCACGTTTATTGACCTCCCGCGCAGTCAGGAAGACCGCCCGATTCCTGCCGCCGCGCGGACCGCAAACCGCTCCCGACGATCTGAACAAATCCATGTCCAACCTGAAGCACGACTCCGCCGCCCGGCCCGGCAAGCAGGGCCTTTATGATCCCTGGTTCGAGCATGACGCCTGCGGCGTCGGCTTCATCGTGGACATGAAGGGCCGCAAGTCGCACAAGATCGTCGCCGACGGCCTGCAGATCCTGCGCAACCTCGACCACCGCGGCGCCAGCGGCGCCGAGGTCAACACCGGCGACGGCGCCGGCATCCTCATCCAGCTCCCGCACCGCTTCTTCACCGAGATCGGCAAGACCCTGCGTTTCACCCTGCCCGAGGCCGGCCAGTATGGCGTCGGCCTCGTCTATCTGCCGCGCAACGCCACCGTCCGCCGCAAGATCGAGGAGCGCTTCGAGCAGGTCGTGCAGTCCGAGGGCTGCTCGTTCCTCGGCTGGCGCACCGTGCCGACCGACAACAAGCTGCTCGGCGACACCGCCAAGGCCGCCGAGCCGTTCATGCGCCAGTGCTTCATCGCTCGCCCCGAGGGCCTGGCCGACGAGCTGGCCTTCGAGCGCAAGCTCTACGTCATCCGGAAGCGCGCCTACACCGACATCCGCACCTCGACCCTCGCCGGCGCCGAGACGTGGTATGTCGCCAGCCTCTCCGCGCGCACCCTCGTTTACAAGGGCATGCTCACCACCGACCAGGTGGACAACTACTTCCCCGACCTGAAGCACCCCGCGGTCGAGTCGGCCCTCGCGCTCGTGCACTCGCGCTTCTCGACCAACACCTTCCCGAGCTGGGAGCGCGCGCACCCCTACCGCTACCTCGCGCACAACGGCGAGATCAACACCCTCCGCGGCAACATCAACTGGATGCACGCCCGCCAAGCCCTGTTCGAGAGCGAACTCTTCGGCGACGACATCAAGAAGATCCTCCCGATCGTGAACCCCAACGGGTCCGACTCGTCGATGTTCGACAACACGCTCGAACTCCTCGTGCTCGCCGGCCGCCCGCTGGCCCACGCGATGATGATGATGATCCCCGAGCCCTGGTCCAACCACGAGTCCATGGACCCGGACCGCCGCGCCTTCTACCAATACCACTCCTGCCTCATGGAGCCGTGGGACGGCCCCGCCTCCATCGCCTTCACCGACGGCCACCAGATCGGCGCCATCCTCGACCGCAACGGCCTGCGCCCCTCCCGCTACTACGTCACCAAGGACGGCCTCGTCGTCATGGCCTCCGAGGCCGGCGTGCTCGATTTCCCGCCCGAGGACATCGTCCGCAAGGGCCGCCTCCAACCCGGCCGCATGTTCCTCGTGGACATCGGGCAGGGTCGCATCATCGAGGACGAGGAAATCAAGCGCGCCATCTGCTCCGCCCAACCCTACGCGCAGTGGATCAAGGAGCACCTCGTCCACCTCAGCGACCTGCCCCCGGCCCCCACGGTCGAGCAGCCCGACCACGAGACGCTCCTCCAGCGCCAGATCGCCTTCGGCTACACCTTCGAGGACGAGCGCGTCATCATCGCCCCGATGGCCAAGGACGGCGTCGAGGCCATCGGCTCGATGGGCAACGACGCCGCGCTCGCGGTGCTCTCCAACAAGCCCCGCCTGCTCTACGACTACTTCAAGCAGCTCTTCGCCCAGGTCACCAACCCGCCGATCGACTCCATCCGCGAGGAGATCGTCACCTCCGCCGAGTCGCGCCTCGGCTCCGAGGGCAACCTGCTCAACCCGCAGCCCACGGCCTGCCGCCGCGTCGAGTTGAAGTGGCCCGTCCTCACCAACGAGGAGTTCGCCAAGATCCGCCGCACCAACCTGCCCGGCATCAAGATCGGCGTGCTGCCCATCCTCTTCCGCGTCGCCCGCGGCGAGCGCGGCCTCGCCAAGTCCATGGAGGAGCTCTCCGTCATGGCCCGCCGCCTCATCGAGGAGGAGGAGGTCAACGTGATCATCCTCTCCGACCGCGGCGTCACCCGCGACTACGCGCCCATCCCCGCGCTGCTGGCCGTCGCCGGCCTGCACCACTACCTCATCCGCGAGGGCCTGCGCACCCGCGCCTCCCTCGTCGTCGAGACGGGCGACGCCCGCGAGGTGCACCACTTCTCGCTGCTCATCGGCTACGGCGCCACCGCCATCAACCCCTACGTCGCGTTCGAGACGATCGACGACATGATCCGCGAGGGCCTGCTCACCGGCATCGACCACAAGCAGGCCTGCGCCAACTTCGTGAAAGCCGCCTCCAAGGGCGTCATCAAGGTCATGTCCAAGATGGGCATCTCCGCCATCCAGAGCTACCGCGGCGCCCAGGTCTTCGAAGCCCTCGGCCTCCGCCAGGACGTCATCGACCACTACTTCACCTGGACGCCCTCGCGCGTCGGCGGCATCGGCCTCGACGTCATCGCCCAGGAGGTGCTCCTCCGCCACCGCGCCGCCTATCCCGACCGCCAGGTCAACGGCCACGTGCTGCCCGTCGGCGGCCTCTACCAGTGGCGCGCCACCGGCGAGGCCCACCTCTTCACGCCCGAGTCGATCCACGCCCTCCAGAAGGCCGTCCGCACCAACAGCAAGGCCGCCTACCAGGCCTACGCGAAGCTCATCAACGAGCAGTCGCGCAACCTCTGCACGCTCCGCTCGCTGCTCGAGTTCAAGGCCGGCCCCGCGATCCCGCTCGCGGAGGTCGAATCCGCCGAGAGCATCATGAAGCGCTTCAAGACCGGCGCCATGTCCTACGGCTCCATCTCCCAGGAGGCGCACGAAACGCTCGCCATCGCCATGAACCGCATCGGCGGCAAGTCCAACACCGGCGAAGGCGGCGAGGACCCCGAGCGCTTCACCTGGACCAACGAACAGGGCGACTCCAAGAATTCCGCCATCAAGCAGGTCGCCTCCGGTCGCTTCGGCGTCACCAGCGAATACCTCGTCAACGCCCGCGAACTCCAGATCAAGATGGCCCAGGGCGCCAAGCCCGGCGAGGGCGGCCAGCTCCCCGGCACCAAGGTCTATCCCTGGGTCGCCAAGACCCGCGGCACCACCGCCGGCGTCGGCCTCATCTCCCCGCCGCCGCACCACGACATCTACTCCATCGAGGACCTCGCGGAACTCATCCACGACCTCAAGAACGCCAACCGCCACGCCCGCATCTCCGTCAAGCTCGTCTCCGAGGTCGGCGTCGGCACCGTCGCCGCCGGCGTCGCCAAGGCCCACGCCGACGTCGTGCTCATCTCCGGCTACGATGGCGGCACCGGCGCCTCCCCGCAGACCTCCCTGCAGCACGCCGGCCTGCCCTGGGAACTCGGCCTCGCCGAGACCCACCAGACCCTCGTCCTCAACAACCTCCGCTCGCGCATCGCCGTCGAGACCGACGGCCAGCTCAAGACCGGCCGCGACGTCGTCATCGCCGCGCTGCTCGGCGCCGAGGAGTTCGGCTTCGCCACCGCGCCGCTCGTCGCCACCGGCTGCATCATGATGCGCGTGTGCCACCTCAACACCTGCCCCGCCGGCGTCGCCACGCAGGACCCGCAGCTCCGCGCCAAGTTCGCCGGCAAGCCCGAGCACGTCGTGAACTTCATGCGGTTCATCGCCGAGGACATCCGCGAGATCATGGCCGCGCTCGGCTTCCGCACCATCGAGGAGATGATCGGCCGCACCGACCGCCTCGAGCCCCGGAAGGCCGTGGACCACTGGAAGGCCAAGGGCCTGGACTTCTCCAACATCCTCTACCAGCCCGACGTCGGCCCCGAGGTCGGCCGCTTCTGCTCGCAAAAGCAGGATCACGGCATCGAGCGCTCCCTCGACATGACCACGCTCCTCGAACTCGCGAAGCCCGCCATCGAGCGCGGCGAGAAGGTCGTCGCCGAGCTGCCCATCCGCAACGTCAACCGCGTCACCGGCACCATCACCTCCAGCGAGGTCACGAGAAAGTGGGGCGCCAAGGGCCTGCCCGAGGACACCATCCGCTTCAAGTTCAAGGGCTCCGCCGGCCAGAGCTTCGGCGCCTTCGTCACCCGCGGCATGACGCTCTCCATCGAGGGCGACGCCAACGACTACTTCGGCAAGGGCCTCTCCGGCGGCAAGCTCATCGTCTTCCCCGACGCCAAGGCCACCTTCAAGGCCGAGGAGAACATGATCGTGGGCAACGTGGCCTTCTACGGCGCCAGCGCCGGCGAGGCCTACCTCCGCGGCATGGCCGGCGAACGCTTCGCCGTGCGCAACTCCGGCGCCAACATCGTGGTCGAAGGCGTCGGCGACAACGGCTGCGAATACATGACCGGCGGCCACGTCGTCGTGCTCGGCCGCGCCGGCCGCAACTTCGGCGCCGGCATGTCCGGCGGCATCGCCTATGTGCTCGACGAGGCCGGCGATTTCCCCAAGCGCGTCAACCCGCAGATGGTCGGCGTCGAGAAGCTCGAGGACCCCAGGGAGATCGCCCTCGTGCGCGCCCTGATCCAGAAGCACCTCGACTACACGAAGAGCGAGCGCGCCAAGGCCATCCTCGAGAACTGGAGCGCCTTCGTTCCGAAGTTCGTCAAGGTCATGCCGAAGGATTACAAGCGCATGCTCGCCTGCCTCGAGCGCGCCCAGGCCTCCGGCCTCACCGGCGACGAGGCCATCATGGCCGCCTTCGAGGAAAACGCCCGCGACACCTCCCGCGTCGGGGGCAACTGACCGCCCGCCCCTTAAGGCGGCAGGCTCCAAGCTTTCAGCCAAAAACCACAGGACCAAATCCTCCTTCCCAACTTCCGCTATCCCAGCTTACCGCTTCATCTCCATGGGCAAACCTACTGGTTTCATCGAATATCTGCGAGAACTCCCCGTTGACCGCGCGCCGGTCGAGCGCGTCAAGGACTGGAAGGAGTTCCACCACCACATGGAGGAGAAGAAGCTGCGCACACAGGGCGCGCGCTGCATGGATTGCGGCGTCCCGTTCTGCCACACCGGCAAGCTCATCAGCGGCATGGCCTCCGGCTGCCCGATCAACAACCTGATCCCCGAGTGGAACGACCTCGTCTATCGCGGCCTCTGGCACGAGGCGCTCGAGCGCCTGCACAAGACGAACAATTTTCCCGAGTTCACCGGCCGCGTCTGCCCCGCGCCCTGCGAGGGCTCCTGTGTGCTCGGGATCAACGCCCCGCCGGTCACGATCAAGAACATCGAGGTCTCGATCATCGACAAGGGCTGGGATGAGGGCTGGGTCATGCCCGAGCCGCCCAAGGTCCGCACCGGCAAAAAGGTCGCCGTCATCGGCTCCGGCCCCGCCGGCCTCGCCTGCGCCGCACAGCTCAACCGCGCCGGCCACGCCGTCACCGTCTTCGAGCGTGCCGACCGCCCGGGCGGCCTCCTCATGTATGGCATCCCCAACATGAAGCTCGACAAGCAGGAGGTCGTCCTCCGCCGCATCAAGCTCCTCGAGCAGGAGGGCGTGAAGTTCGTCTGCAACGCCAGCGTCGGCACCGGCGACAACGACAACGTGGACCCCGCCATCTTCCTCAAGGAATACGACGCCACCGTCATCTGCACCGGTGCCACCCAGCCGCGCGACCTGCCCATCGAGGGCCGCAACCTCCAGGGCGTGCACTTCGCCATGGAGTTCCTCACCGCCAACACCAAGGCCGTGCTCAACGGCGACGCCAGCCGCACGCCCATCAGCGCCAAGGACAAGGACGTGGTGGTCATCGGCGGCGGCGACACCGGCACCGACTGCGTCGGCACCGCCATGCGCCACGGCTGCAAGAGCCTCCTGCAGATCGAGATCCTCCCCAAGCCGCCGCTGGAGCGCGCGGCCGACAACCCCTGGCCAGAATGGCCCAAGGTTTACAGGATGGACTACGGCCAGGAGGAGGCCGCCGCCAAGTTCGGCGCCGACCCCCGCATCTACCTCACCACCGTCAAGAAGTTCATCGGCGACGCGCAGGGCCGCGTGAAGGAGCTCGTCACCGTCGAGATCAAGTGGGAGAAAAACGACAAGGGCCAGTTCATCCCCCAGGAGATCCCCGGCACCGAGAAGACCCGCCCCGCGCAGCTCGTGCTGCTCGCCATGGGCTTCCTCGGGCCCGAGCAGGCGCTCCTCAAGGACCTCGGTGTCGAGACCGACCCCCGCTCCAACGTGAAGGCCGAGCACGAGAAATACACCACGAGCCTCAAGGGTGTCTTCGCCGCCGGCGACTGCCGCCGCGGCCAGAGCCTCGTCGTCTGGGCCATCAACGAAGGCCGCGGCGCCGCCCGCGAGTGCGACCGCTACCTCATGGGCTCGACCGACCTGCCTTAAGGTGGAACCCGCGCCCCGCGCACGTTTGCCTCGTGATTCAGGCGCTCCCCCGGGAGCGCCTTTTTCTTTGCCACACCGAAAGGTAGGGCGGACCGGCCCGGTCCGCCGAACCGGGCGGATCCTTTGGCCACGAATAGGCACCAAAACCCACGAAAAGAAACCGGTTCTCCTTCAGCGCCTCCTTGCGGCCAGCCCCGCCTCGGATTTTTCTACACAGAGATCGCCAAGCCAGGGAAGGCCTCGATCCTTCGCTCCCTTCGCTTCCTCCGTGTAAACCCTGTCTCTGGTTTGACCAACCCCGCCTTTGCTTTCCGGTCATCCGCGGTTTTCATCTACAGTTGGGCCCCTGCAGTTGAAAAACCACAGATGCAAACAAATGCACACAGATCGCTCGGACAGAGCCGCCAACCAAGGAGAGCGCCGGAGCACTGAATGATTTCGGTCCCGGCTTCCCCAAGTCCCTATCCATCTGTGTTCATTTGTGTTTATCTGTGGTTGAACTGAATTGTTCCGGCTCAGTCTCAGGTTTCAGCTTACAGGTTTCTCCTCCTTCCCCATGAAACGCCTCCTCCTCTTCGCGCTCTGCGCTTCGCTCCATGCGTCATCGGCGCTGGCCGCCGACGACCTGCCCGCACTCAAGGACGTCTTCGCCGGCAAGTTCCTCATCGGCGCGGCCGTCGGGTCCAACGTCGCCCTGCAGCCCGATCACCGCCTGCGCCCGCTGGTCGAGAAGCACTTCAACTCCCTCGTCTCGACCAACCTCATGAAATGGGGCCCCTACAATCCCCAGCCGGGCGAATACAACGACGCCGAGGCCGGCGCCTTTTTCGGCTACGGCAAGGCCCACGGCATGCACATGGTCGGGCACACCCTGTTCTGGCATTCGCAGACCCCGAAGTGGGTCTTCGAGGACACCGAGGGCCAGCCCCTGGCTCGCGACGCCCTGCTCAAGCGCATGCGCGAGCGCGTGCAGCGCGTGACGAAACTCTACGGCGCCAGCACCGACGCCTGGGACGTCGTCAACGAGGCCATCGTCGAGGACGGCTCCGTCCGCAAAAGCTCCTTCAGCCGCATCCTCGGCGACGAGTGGGTGATCGAGGCCTTCAAAATCGCCAACGAGGAACTGCCCAAAAACATCGCGCTGCTCTACAACGACTACAACATGGAGACGCCCGGCCGGTTGAAGGCGGTGGTGCAGCTCGTGCACGACCTCCGCGCCCGCGGCCTGCGCATCGATGCCGTCGGCTCGCAGGCGCACTGGCGGCTCGAGACGCCCACCATCGCCCAGATCGAGGCCAGCATCGTCGCCCTGCGCGACGCCGGCGTGAAGATCCACTTCACGGAACTCGACGTCGAGGTGCTGCCGCGCCGCGTGAACGGCGCCGAGATCTCGATGCGCGAGCAGCGCACCCCCGAAAACGATCCCTACACCGCCGGCCTGCCGCCCGAGATCCAGGAGAAGCTGGCGAAACGTTACGCCGATATCTTCGCGCTTTTCCTCAAATATGAGGACGTGATCGAGCGCGTGACCTTCTGGGGCGTGACCGACGGCGACTCCTGGCTGAACAACTGGCCCGTCCGCGGCCGCACCAACCACCCGCTGCTCTTCGACCGTGCCGGCCAGCCCAAGCCCGCCTTCCACTCTGTCGTCGAAACCGCGAAGCAGCCGTGAGTGGCAGCAAAACCATCCAAGACATTCTACCACGGATTGCACAGATGAACACGGATTGAGGGAGAGCCCATCCGTGATGATCCGTGCCATCCGTGGTCAAACCCTGTCTCAGGCTTTCGTGTGTTTTGTGTGTTTCGTGGTGAAGAAGCTGCCTTGAACATCTCCTACACAGAGATCGCCAAGCTAGGGAAGGTCTCGATCCTTCGCTCCCTTCGCTTCCTCCGTGTAAACCCTGTCTCTGGTTAGACCAACCCTGCCTTTGCTTTCCGTGTATTCTGTGTATTCCGTGGTTAACCCACCCAATCTCATGAAATTCCTTCTGCCCCTCGCCATGCTGCTTGCTTCCGTGGTCGGCCTTTCCGCGGCCGACACGCCCGTCTATGAACTCCGTGTCTATTACACGCATCCCGGCAAGATGCCCGATCTGCTCAAGCGCTTCCGCGAGCACACCTGCGCCCTCTTCGAGAAACACGGCATGGTGAACATCGGCTACTGGCTGCCCGTCGAGGCCAAGGATCAGGACAAGCTCTACTACATCCTCGAACACAAGAGCCGCGACGCCGCCAAGGCCTCCTGGAAGGGCTTCGTGGACGACCCCGAGTGGCACCAGGTGCGCGACGCCTCCGAAGCCGCCGGCAAGATCGTGAGCAAAGTGGACTCGATCTACCTGACCACCACCGACTATTCCCCCGCCTGGCCCGCCAGCGCCGCCCCCGGTTCGCGCATCTTCGAACTCCGCACCTACGTCTGCAACGACGGCAAGCTCGACGCCCTCGACGCCCGTTTCCGGAATCACACCCTCAAGCTCTTCGAGAAGCACGGCATGACCAACCTCCCGTATTTCCACCCCACCGATGAAAACAAGGGCGCCGGCAAGACGCTCATCTACCTCCTCGCGCACAAGTCCGTGGACGCCGCCAAAGCCTCCTTCAACTCCTTCCGTCTGGACCCCGACTGGATAAAGGTGCGCACCGAATCGGAAGCCCCCGGCCCGATCCTCGTCAGCCCGCCGTCCTCGATTTTCCTAAGCCCGGTGGATTTTTCTGTGCTCAAGTGAAAATTTGAAGCGCAGCGAGTATGACATGAAGGCCAATCCTATGGCGGATTTAGGGAAGTATATCGTCCCTATCTGCATGGAGATTCGCCGGAAGAAACAATATCATGTTTTGGTCGGCGTTCGGGCTCACGGGATACAATAATCAGGGCGAAGTTCCCGGAGCTATCCACTTTCATTCCCGGGTCTACGATTTATCAACCGCAGCTCCGAAAAAGGATGTAGCCCTTTCAGAGGGATAACTGTGTCTGATGGGCGCAAGGCGGCCAAAATACGCCGACGACCACCCAAGTGTTGTAGGGGAACACGGTGCCCATGAAGAACCGCGTGTCGCGGTCGGGGGCGCAGAGGTCGTCGAGGTATTTCTCCCGCACCATCCGGGCGGCGGCGGCTTCGTCGTGCTGGTCGCGGAGTTTCAGGAAGAGCACGCCCAGCTCCCAATCCTCGATCATGGCGTTGTGCGGTTTGGTGCTGTCGGGGCACTCGAAGACGTAGCTCCATTTGAACGACAGCTTCGCGAGCTTCTTGGGCTGCTCACCGAAGAGCAGCATCTGGTCGTAGAGTTCGGCCCACTCGGGTTTCCAGTCGCGCTCGGCCGGCTCGATCTTGACGTCCAGCACCCGGCTGGGGCGCACGATGCCCAGCGAGGTCCGGTCGCGCTCGAAGAGATCCTGCAACTCATGGAGCGTGTGGTGGGGCATCGGATCGATCACCATGCGTCGGGCGAGCCAGCCGTCGTTCGGAGGCAGCGGCTGGCCCAGGATGCGGAGCGATTCGAGGCGCGGCTTGCGGCTTTCCCGGCGGTTGTCGTTGCCGGCGCCGCGCGGTCCCAACTCGACGCTGATCCACTGGTATTTGTGGAACTGCTGCTCCTTGGGCCGGTAGCGGTAGTTGATCGGATACAGGCGCACCCACTCGCCGCTTCTGGTGATGCCGCCGGTGCAGACCACCTCGTCGGATTTCACCGACGGGTGTGGGTAGGTCATGACCGTGATGAGGACTTCAGTGGACTGCAGTTCCTCCATGACAGGCGCAGGTGCCCAGATCATGCCGCGGCAGATCGAGCAGTTGCGAAACCGCCCCGGCGAGACGTGAACGGTGGCAGTCGGCCGGATCGGCCTCCATGCACACCAGCACGCTGGCACGTTCCTTCATGAGCCTGGCCACCTCATGAATGGACGGTTTCTGGTTGGGAAGAATCTTGGCTTCGTAGTTGGCGAAAAGGGTTTCGCGGTCGTCGAGGGCGAGCAGTTCCTGCCGCTCCTCGGAGGCGATGCCGAGCTGCGGGAAGTGGACATACGCGATGCCGACGTCGCCGCACAGGCGTGCGAGCGTGGATTTGTGGTAGCCGTAGCGGCGCGAGACCGGGTTGCTGCGCACGTCAATGAGCCGCTCCATGCCGGCCTCGATCAGGCGGTTGAGGAATCCGTCAATGGTCAGGCCCTCGTACCCGGCGGTGTAGATGGCCGGCTCGGCTTTCGGGCGCGATGCCAGCCGCTTCACTTCGCTGTTTACCGAGAACCACGGGTAGCGGACATACACGTCCTCCAGCAGCCGGCGGTATTCTACCTGACCGTAGCGGCGGTAAATCTGCGCCGCGTCGGCCTTGAATTCCTCGGGTGTGGCGGCGGCGGCGGTGCGCCCCTCGTCGGTTAGGGCCCAGGTCTTGTCATCCCGCGCCGTGAGCAGCCCTTGGGTCAGCATGGCATTGCCCTCCTGATACAGGCAGAAGGAGTAGGGGCCGAACTTGTAGGGCAGGAACTCGTAGAAGGAATCGCCGCCCTTGGCCGGGCTCTCATTCGCCAGCAGGAACGCCCACTTCGTTACCTGCAGTTTGGTGGCGTGGCCGCCAGCCAGCTTGAGAAGGTAAAGGAGAGTGCGTTGCCGATGGAGCACGACGTCAGGTTAGCACAACTAGCGCAAAGGCGACGGCAAAAAGGGGCGCATAATTTCCCGCCGTGGCCCCGACGAGGGCTGTATTGAAATCAGCAGGCCGGACTTCGGAGGTTGGAGAACGGAGGACGGAGGACAGAGGGCAGGTTACAGAGGACGGATTACAGAAGACAGAGGACGGATCGCTCTGTTGATCCGTTTTTGTGCTTCTCGTGTTTTGTGGCCAATCCGCCTTCGTCAGTGCTCATAAGTGTGAGAACGAACGGCTGCTCCGCGTTTGCGCCTTCTGCGCCAACGGCGTTTCCCAGGTTCACTTGCATCGTTCCGGCCTGATGGTGGTGGGTGTCCTGACCCGGTTGCCTGCGCATGGACGGGGAATCCGTTTGCCCCGGCGGCGCGCAACGCTAGCGTGCCATCATGAGTGATTTTGCCCCCGCCGCCGAGGTCGCCCCCGTCCGCGACGCCCTCGCGCGCCTCAAGGCCAACATGCGCCGGACCATCAAGGGCAAGGACGAGGTCATCGACCAGACCCTCGTCTGCCTGCTCGCCGGCGGCCACCTGCTGATCGAGGACCTGCCCGGCGTGGGCAAGACCACGCTGGCCTACGCGCTCGCCCGCTCCATGGACTGCGGGTTCTCACGCGTCCAGTTCACCAGCGACCTGCTGCCGACCGACGTGACCGGCGTCTCCATCTACGACGAGAACGTCAAGGAGTTCGTCTTCAAGCCCGGCCCCGTCTTCGCCAACGTGGTGCTGGCCGACGAGATCAACCGCGCCACACCCAAGACCCAGTCGGCGCTCCTCGAGGTCATGGACCGCGCCAAGGTCACGGTGGACGGCCAGGCCCATCCCGTGGGGTCGCCGTTCATGGTCGTGGCCACGCAGAATCCGGTGGATTACGAGGGCACGTTCCCGCTGCCCGAGAGCCAGATGGACCGTTTCCTCATGCGCCTCCAGATGGGTTATCCGCAGCCCGGCGACGAGCTGGAGATCCTGCGCCTGCCGCGCCTCGGCTACGACGCCATCGCGCTCAACCCCGTCGTCACGCGCACCGACGTCCTCCGGATGCAGGCGCTGGCCGGCAAGGTCTTCGTCGAGGACAGCGTGCTCGACTACGTCCTGAAGATCGTCACCGCCACGCGCACCGAGGCGGAGTTCAAGGCCGGGGTCAGCGTGCGCGGCGGCCTGGCGCTGCGCATCGCCGCGCAGGCGCGCGCCCTCCTGCTGGGCCGCGATTTCGTGATCCCCGAGGACATCCAGGAAACCGCCGGCCCGGTGCTCGCGCACCGCCTGTCGCTGGCCCGCCAGACCTCCGACGCGCTGGAGGAGCGCCGCGCCGTGCTGGCCGCCCTGCGCCGCATCGTCGCCGCCGTGCCCGTGCCGGAATAGGAATCGTTCTCGTTCTCACAATCGCAATCCTTTCGCGGGTCCGGGAAGCCGGAGAACGGGGAAGATCGCGAGAATGAGGGAACCCAGCCCACTGCCATGACCACCGCCGCGACCACCGTTGTGCCCACCCCGCGCCTCGACTGGCACGGTCCCGGCGCGCGCGCTGGCGAGCGGCGGGAGCTGAACTGGCACACGGTGCTCTGGGCGGTCGTCTTGCCCCAAAAGCGGCACCGCATCGCCCTGACCGTGCCCGGGGTGTTCCTCATGGCGCTGGCCATGGGCATCGGCTCGGCCGCCTACAACACGTCGAGCAACATCCTCTTCATCACCCTTGCGCTGCTCCTGGCCTGCCTGCTCCTGAGCGGCCTGCTGTCGTGGTTCAACTTCATGGACCTGAGCTGGCGGCTGCGCGCGCCGGGACCGTGGCGCGCGGGACACGAGACGCTCGTGACCGTCGAGGTGCGCAACGGCAAGCGCTGGCTGCCGACCTACAGCCTGTGGTTCGAGCTGGCCACGCAGCCGCGGCGCATCCCCGAGCCCGTCAATGCCGGGCAGCTCAGGATGCGCGAGATCCTCGCCGCCGCCGAGAAGCACATCACGCGCGGACGCGTCCACCTGCGCGAGCGCATCGAGCCGGGCGGCGGCGCCACGCTCGAGTGGGGCGTGAAGCCCGTGCGCCGCGGCGAGGCCCTGGTCGAGCTCACCTCGGTCGGCTCGCTCTTCCCGTTCGGCTTCCTGCGCAAGCACCTCGGCACCGACGCGCGCCAGTCCGTGCTCGTGTGGCCGGCGCAGGTGGCCTACGAGTGGACCGGCGGCGCGAGCGCCTGCTCCGGCACGCAGGGCTGGCGCACCGCCCGCGCCGGCCCGGGCGACGACCTCCTCGCGCTGCGCAAATACCAGCAGGGCGACTCGCACCGCCTCATCCACTGGAAGGCCAGCGCCCGGCTCGGCCAGATGATGGTGCGCCAGTTCGCCGCCGAGAGCCACGACGGCTACGTGCTGAGCGTGGACGCCTCGCCCGGACTCTGGCCGCGGCCGGAGCAGTTCGAGCTGCTGTGCAGTCTCGCCGGCACGCTGGCCGAGGATCTTTTCGCCGCCGGCCGGCTGCGCGCCGTCCGCCTTGACGGGGGCCCGCTGCGCGAGACGCGCCGCCTGCGCGATGTCGAGGCCTGGCTCGACGACCTGGCCCGGCTGGAACCGGGTAGGGCGAATCCTCCGGATGAGCCGCGGCTCGTCAGGGACGACTCGCCCTACCCCGCGACCCATACCCACAATGTCATCACCTTCGCGCCCGAGGGGGCGCGCGGCGTGGCCGCCCTCGTCAATGGCCGCAAAACCGCGTCAGCTTAGTCTCGACGAGCTGCTCCGGCTCAAATGGCTGCTCGGCGGCGCCACGGCGCTGGTGGCGCTCTGGACGGTGTTTTTCCTCGACATCGAGGCGCTGGGGCTGGTCGCGATCGCCAGCGCGGTGATCGTCGCGGTGCTGGTCTGGCCGCGACTGCCTGCGCGGGTGCCGGTGCTCGGGTGGCGGCTGGCGGTGCCGGCCATCATCGCGGCTTTCGTGGCCGATCTCCATTTCAGCCCCGACACGCTGCCGGCGCTCATCCGGCTGGCCATGCTGCTGGTGCTCTACCGCGCGGCTGCCTACCGGCGGAAGCGCGAGGACCTGCAACTGCTCGTGCTGGGCCTGTTCCTCATCGTGGTGGCGGGCGTGCTGACGGTGGCCATCGAGTTCGCCTTCCTGCTCCTGCTCTTCACGGCCTGTGCGCTCGGTTTCCTGTTCGTCATCAACCTGGTGGACGCCGCCGGCACCGGCGCGGTGCGCACGGCGGAGGCCGAGACGGCTTGGACGCGGCTCGGGTGGCGCCCGTTCCTCGCCCGGCTCCGCGCCGTGGCCGACTGGCGGCTGCTGGCCTTCGGCACCGTGTTGTTCGCGACGGTCGTGGCGATGTCCGGCCTGCTGTTCCTCATCATCCCCCGTTTCGAGCTCGCGAGCGGCTTCTTCCTCGACCGCTACATCACCCGCAAGAGCCGCTCGGGCTTCACCGACACGGTGCGGTTCGGCGACGTGACCGAACTGGCGAAGGACGAGAGCGTCGCCATGCGCGTGGACCTGACCGACGCGAGCGGGGTGCGCGAGAATCCCTACTGGCGGCTGGTCGTGCTCGACGAATACACGCCGGAGGGGTTCAAGGTCTCGGCCGGCCTGAAGGCCGAGCTCATGCGGGGCGAGCGGATGGCGCAGGTGGTGCGCGGCCGGTCGCTCGGCCGCCGGGCGGAATCCGCGGGCGGCACGTGGACGTTCTATGTGGAGCCCGGCGTGAGCCGCTACCTCCCGCTGCCCGGCAGCTTCGGCCTGCTGCGCCTGCGCGATCCGCTGCCGGTGCAGACGAGCCCGGCCAGCCGGATGGTCGCCCTGCGCACCGAGCCGATGACGATGACGGCCTACCAGCTCGAGGAGGTGGACCTGGATTCCGACCTGACCGATGCGCGGCTGCCCCAACTGCTGCAGCAGGCCCGCGCGGCCCCGGAGCAGCCGGCCAGCCGGTTCCGCCAGGATCCGGGGCTGACTCTGCGCGGTCCCACCGGCCCGCGAAACGAGGCCGTGCTGCGCCGGCTGGTGGACGAGATCACGGGCGGGCGGGCGCTGTCCGCCGAGGAGTTCGCGCCGCGCGCCACCGCGTGGCTGCACGCGCGCCATGCCTACTCCCTGTCCGTGCACATTCCGCGCGGGGAGGGCGACGACATCGTGCGCTGGATCGACTCGAACGAGCCCGGTTTCTGCGAGTATTTCGCCGCGGGTTTCACGGTGCTCGCCCGCGCGGCGGGGCATCCGGCCCGGGTGGTGGCGGGCTTCCACGGCGGCACGCTCAACGCCTTCGAGAATTACTTCATGGTGAAAAACACCGAGGCGCACGCCTGGGCGGAAATCCACGACGGCCGCAACAGGTGGTTACGCGTGGACCCCACGCCGGGCAACAGCGGGACGCTGGCACAGGGCGCCGCGCAGGCGGTGCGGCAGGAGCAGGACAGCAGTTGGTCCGCGCGCCTGGACAGCCTGCGCGTGCTTTGGTATCGCCGCATCGTCAATTTCGACTCACGGCAGCAGGTGCGGATGATCGAGCAGGTGAAGAGCTTCTCCGCCGGCTCCGGCGCGGCCTTGCGGGCGTGGCTGGATGAGACCGCCCGGAAGCTGCGAGCCTGGCTCGCGCGCCCGTGGGACCTCGCGCGCCTCGTGCGGCTGGCGGGCCTGGCGACGGGCGTGGTGGCACTCGCCTGGTTCGCCAGCCGGCTCGCGCAGGCCGGCTGGCGGCGCTGGCGGCATCGCGGACGCCCCGGCTGCGATGCCGTGCGACAAGAGGCCGGACGCCAGCTCGCGCGACTGCGCGAGCTGACCGCCGACCGGAGGACGGACGCCGGCGAGGTGGCCGGCGTGATGGGCGACCTGCGCCGGCTGCGGTATGGCCGGCGTGAGACCTGGCCGGAGCCGCGCGGCGTGTTCCGGCGGGCGAAGGCGGTGCGGCGGGCGGTGCGAAGGTAAATCGAACCCAGCGTCTTGATTCCCCTCTATGAAGAGGGGTGCCCGCCAGGGCGGGGTGTGTAGGGTCTGCCTCAGCGTTCGGGCCGGTTGATTCAAATCCAAGCGCCGATGGCCAATACCACCCCATCAAGATTGGTTTTCACCTGCTTGTCATCGAATCGCAGGAATCGAATGCCCAAGGATTCGAGGCGCTCCTGTCTGCGGTCATCCTCAGGGCCCTTGGGTGTATGACTGTCGCCGTCAATCTCGATGGCCAACATCAGCTCGTGGGAGAGGAAATCGATGATGTAGCGGTCGACCGGTTTCTGGCGGTCAAAGTCAAATCCGAGTCGCTGACCGGCCTTCAATTGCCGCCATTGCCCATAGCAGGACTTCTGAAAGCGTGCTGTTCTACCTGAGCTCGCGGGCGAGTTTTCGCCGCGCGGGATCATAGGACAGTTTCATGGCAGGGGCGTTGGCCTGAATCGCTGCGTGCCTCAAGAACACACCCCGGCGCTGCGCGCCACCCCTCTTGAGAGAGAGGGGATTGCAAGACAACGGCCGCGGCCTGATGCCGGCGGTGTTCCGCCAACCTCCCTTACAGCTTGAAGTCCACCGGCGTGGCGGCGGGGCGGTCCTGCTGGTCCTTCCAGGCTTGGAGAATCGCGTTGGCCACGGGACCGGCATAGACGCCGCCGCCGAAGTTGTTGTCGTCCTCCGCGCCCTCGAGCACGACGGCGACGGCGATGCGGGGGCTTTCGACGGGGGCGAAGGCGACGACCCAGGCCATGTCCTTGCGGCCGAGCTGGGCGGTGCCGGTCTTGGCGGCGCCGCGCAGGCCCTCGACGCGGACGAGTTTGCCGGAGCCGATCTGGTAGCACTGCTCCATGCCCTCGAGGACGGCGTTGTAGTCGGCGGGGCTGAGGCCGATGGGAGTGGTGTGCTGGACCGGGCGGTTGGGGTCGTGCAGGATGGTGGGCTTGGTCTCGGTCTCGCCCCGGGCGAAGGAGGCGATCATGCAGGCGGCCTGGAGCGGGGTGATGAGGGTGTCGCCCTGGCCGATGGCGATGTTGGCCGTGTCGCCGGGCACCCAGCGCTCCTTCATGTTGGCCAGTTTCCACGCGGGGTCGGCGACGTGGGGTGTCCGGAATTCGTAGGGCAGCTCGATGCCCGTCGGGTGGTTGTAGCCGAAACGCTTGGCCTCGGCGGCGATGAGATGGGGGCCGACCTCCAGGCCGTAGCGGTAGAAGAACACGTTGCAGGAATCGCGGATCGCGCCCCGGAGGTCGCGCTCGCCGTGGCCGTGGCGGTTGTGGCAGGGGAAGCGGCGGTTGCCGACCTGGTAGAAGCCGGGGCAGGTCATGCGGGACGAGGAGGCCTCGATGGCGCCGGAGCGCAGGCCGGCGAGGGCGGTGATGATCTTGAAGGTGGAGCCCGGGGGATACTGGCCCTGGATGGCGCGGTTGAGCCAGCCGCCCGCGTCCTCGATGGCCTTGGCCTCTTCGCGGGTGAGGCGCGGCACGAAGGTGTTGAGGTCGTAGTCGGGCTTCGAGGCGAGCACGAGCACCTCGCCGGTGCGGACGTCCAGGGCGACGGCCGCGCCGATGCGGTCCTTGCCCTCGCTGTCCTTCATGGCGGCCTCGGCGGCCTGCTGCAGCTCGATGTCGAGGCTGGTGGTGAGGTTCCGGCCCTGCTTGGGCATTTTTTTCTCGACCGCGCCGGGCACCTTGAAGCCGGCGGGATCGACGCGGTAGATGGCGCCGCCCGCCTCGCCCTCGAGCGTGGCGTCGAAGACCTTTTCCAGGCCGGCGCGGCCGGTGGAGCCCTTCATCTTGAAGGTGGTCAGGTCCTCGCCGGGGAAATCCTCCACCTCCGGGTCGGGATCAACGCCGACGTAGCCGAGCGCGTGTGCGGCGGCGGAGCCGTAGGGGTAATGGCGCGTGCTGGAGGTATAGACCTGGAGCGGGGAATCCACCGGCAGGCGCTCGACCAGCCGGGCGAACTCCTCGGGGGCGAGGTCGTCGAGCAGCACGTAGGGCAGCAGGAGCATCTGCGAGATGTGCCGGTTGAGATCGGCGGAGCGGACCTTCTCGTCGCGGCCGAGGATGAAGTTGACCTGGTCGAGGTAGCGCTGGGCGACGCTGGCGCGGGCGATTTGCGCCAACTGCTCGGAAGTGGGGCGTTCGCCGGCGGGCAGCGCGGCGTAGTTGCGGGAGACGCTCCGGTATTCGGCACGGAACTCCGCGCGCAGTTCGGCGAGGTCGAGCACGACGGAGAAGCGTGCGCGGTTGCCCACGAGCAGGCGGCCCTCGCGGTCGTAGATGTTGCCGCGCGGACCGGGGGAGATCACGCGCCGGAGGTTCTGCAGGCGCTCGCGTTCGGCGTATTTGCCGCTGTTCAACAACTGCCGGTAGGCCAGGCCGCCGGTGAGCACAACGGCCATGGCGATCACCGCGCCGTGGAAGACCAGCAGGCGCGGGTTGTGGTGGGTGCGGCGTTCGATGAGGCGGCTCATCCGGAAAAAATCCCCAAAGTCCAAAGTTCCAAAGGCCAAACAAAATTCAGGTCAGGCATGCAACTGAACGGATTAACACCAAGGAAGCAAAGGAAGCAAAGGGAGCAAAGCACTGGTCAGGGACTTTGTGGCCTTTGCCACCTTTGGGGTAAGTTGGTTTGAATCGGAGCGGGCCACGAAAAGTCACGAAAAGCAGAGGTTTTGTTTTTGTGGATTCTCATGGCTTTTTGCGGCCGGGCCTGACCCGGGGTTGGCGTCTGGATTTGGCGTCGGGAGTTTGCGCGCCTCAGCGCGCCACGTGGCGGCCGGTCTCGGGGTGGATTTCCGCCAGCTCCATCGCGCGGTCCTGGAGGGCCAGGAACCACGGTCCGGCGAGCAGGATGGCGAGCTGCGAGAAGACCAGGTCGGCGAAGATGCGCAGCCAGGCCGCTCCCGGCCGCGGGCCGGCGCCGACCAGCAGGAAGGAGAGCGCGATGACGAGGAAGAGG
Organism: Verrucomicrobiota bacterium; assembly: GCA_049322455.1. Lineage (GTDB taxonomy): Bacteria > Verrucomicrobiota > Verrucomicrobiia > Opitutales > Opitutaceae > Lacunisphaera. The sequence continues at coordinate 32,421 of JBMOQY010000047.1, forward strand.
TTGGCCAGCAGGGCGACCACGAGGCCGAAGACCGCGCCCTCGCGCGGGAAACGGTGGCGGCCGTGGAGCACCACGCCGTGCACCAGGCAGAACAGGAAGAGACTGGCGCCGAAGGGGACGGGCGCGAGGGCGTCCACGAGCAGGCCGGTGAGAACGGTGGCGGTGAACCCGTTGCGGGGATCCAGCCGCAGCGCACCGTAGGTGACGAGCAGGCCGCCGAGGTAGAGGTGGACGGACACGTGGTCGATCCACAGGAAGGAGAAATGCGCGAGGTAGTGGTTGAGCAGCCCCGTGAGCCAACAGAGCAGCAGGTTGGCGGCGGTGACGATGAGCCAGCGGGGGTCGGAGCGGCGCATGGTCAGGTCAGCGGAGGCAAACAGGTTCAACCACAGATCCACACAGATGAGCACAGATGGAAACCTCCTTGGCCGATGATTCTGTCGCCAATCTGTGTCTATCTGTGTCCATCTGTGGTTTCATCGGTTCTCTCCTCACTCCTCGGGGTTGAGCGGGATGAGCACGGTGACCTCGGTGAGCGTGGCCAGGCGCTGGTCGAGCCGCACTTCGCCGCTCTTGAACAGGCCGTCGGGGCTCAGCTCGAGTTTGGTGATCTCGCCGATGGTGAGCCCGGCGGGGAACACGCCGAGGCCGGAGGTCACGAGGCGCTTGGTGGCCGTGGGCGCGGCATACACGTCGAGCGGCACGAAATCCACGGCGCCGACCGGGGCGCCGAACGTGCTGTTTTCCGCGCCCTGGTAGCTCACGGGGCGGTTGCCCGGGTCGTCCGCGACGGTGGCGGCCAGCCGCAGGGTGGGGCTGGTGACGAGATCCACGACGGCGGTGTAGCGGTGCACCTCGGTGACGCGGCCGACCACGCCGCCGGCGAAGACCACCGGTGCGCCCGCGATGATTCCATAATTGGCGCCCTTGCGGATGATCAGGCGCTGCCACCAGCCGGAGAAGTCGCGCCGCGCGACGCGCGCCGGCTCGAAACGGAAGGCGGGCATCGGGGGCAGGTTCAGCAGGTTCTCGAGCCGCAGGATCTCGGCCTGGAGCTGGGTGTTCTGCTGGTTGGCGTATTCGTAGCGGGCGATGAGACCGGCGACCTCGCGGCCGGCCTTGAGCAGCTCGTCCTTGGAGTGCGCGCGGTTGGCCCAGAAGTCCTGCAGGTCGCGCACGAAGGAATCGGCGACGACCAGCGGGGCCTGGATCTCGAAGAACGTGGCGCGCGTGAAGATCTTGGCGCCGAGGGGCAGGAACAGCCACACGAGCAGAATCACGCCGAGCGTGACGAACGGGCGGGCCTGGTCGAAGCGTTTGGGGAACACGGCGGGAGGGCTGGGCCGCGTCTGGCTAGCCGTTGTTCGACGAATCAGTCGCGGTCTGAATCTGTTGCCGATACTCGGCTTCCCGCGAATCCCAGAGATGGCCCATGGAAATATACGAGGTGATCGTGAGGATCAGGCTGGTGCCGAGCCAGTAGGTTGGTGGCGTTTTCAGATCCAAGGCGTGGGAGAGCAGGCAGCCGGCGACTCCCTGCACGAGAAACCAGATCAAGGCGATTCTGCCCTGGAAACTTTTCCGCCCCCGCCGATGCCAGCGCTCCCAACTCGCCATTTCCTTGGCAGTCATGCCTCGCTCAGAGGTCCGCGGCGATCCGGCGGTAGTCCTCGATGTTGTTGATGAAGACGCCGGTGCCGTTGGCCACGGCGGAGAGGGGGTCGTCGGAGACGGTGACGGCGAGGCCGGTCTTTTCGGAGAGGAGCTTGTCGATGCCGCGGATGAGGGAGCCGCCGCCGGCCATGACGAAGCCGCGGTCCACGAGGTCGGCGGAAAGCTCGGGCGGGCAGCGCTCGAGGGTGATGCGGACGGCCTCGACGATGGCGCCGATGGTGTCGGCCATGGCCTCGCGGATTTCCTGGGAGGTGATGTGGATCGTCTTGGGCAGGCCGGCGACGGAGTCGCGGCCCTTGACCTCCATGGCCAGCTCGGTGTCGAGCGGGTAGGCGGAGCCGATGGTCATCTTGATCTCCTCCGCCGTGCGCTCGCCGATGAGGAGGTTGTAGGCGCGCTTCATGTAGTTGATGATGGCGAGGTCGATCTCGTCGCCGGCGACGCGGATGGACTTGGAGAAGACGATGCCGTTGAGCGAAATGATGGCGATCTCGGTGGTGCCGCCGCCGATGTCCACGATCATGTTGGCGGCGGGCTCGTCCACGGGCAGGCCGACGCCGAGGGCGGCGGCGAAGGGCTCGGGGATGGTGTGGACCTCGCGGGCGCCGGCATGCGTGGCCGACTCCATGACGGCGCGCTTCTCGACCTCGGTGATGCCGGAGGGGATGGCGATGCAGACGCTGGGCTGGGGGAAGGTTTTCCCGCCGTTGGCCTTGCGGATGAAGTAGCGGAGCATGGCCTCGGTGATGTCGAAGTCGGCGATGACGCCGTCCTTCATCGGGCGGATGGCGGTGATGCTGCCGGGCGTGCGGCCGAGCATGACCTTGGCCTCGTCACCGACGGCGCGGACCCGGCGCGAGTTCGTATAGACCGCCACGACGCTGGGCTCGCGCAGGACGATGCCCTTGTCCTTCACATAGACGAGCGTGTTGGCCGTGCCCAGATCGATCCCGATGTCGTTGGAAAAAAGTCCCAGGAGTTGGTTGAACATGTGGCGGTGACGGGGTTTCCGAATCAAAGCCGCCTCAAGGAGAAATTGTCAAAAGCAAACTCCTTGAGCCGCCGGACTTTCGGCGAGGTTGGGGGGGTGCGCATCGGTCTCGGCGCGGCGGGGTCCGGCGTCGCCTCCGGGAACGCGTTGCGGCAACGCGGTTCCCCTATTGCAGGCCTTTGCGCTCCTCGGCGACCTCGGCGGGGGTGACGGCGTTGGACTCGTTCTCGAAACCCGCGCGGACGTAGGTGAGGAGGGCCGCCAGATCGCCGTCGGAAAGGTGGCGGAACGAGGGCATTTCCTGCTCGTAGAACTGGCCGTTGACCTCGATGCGGCCGGACATGCCGGCGAGCACGACCTGGAGGAGGCGGTTCTTGTTTTTCACCCAATCGGTGTTCGCGAGGGGCGGGATGAGGCCCGGGGCGCCCTCGCCGTTGGGGGCGTGGCAGGGTAGGCAATGCACGGCATAAAGCTGCTGGCCAGCCTTCAGCGCCTCGGTCGTGGGCGGCAACGCCCAGTTTTCGCTCAGGAGCGGCAGCGGCTCGAGGTCCTCGGTCCAGGCGTCGGCGGTCGGGGCGGCTGCCACGGGGCGCAGGCGCACGATGCGGTCGGGGCCGGCCGGCAGGCCGTCATACATCCATGGCTGGAAGCGCGGGTGCCAGTCGGTGTTGCTCGTCAGCAGGTAGAGATCGCCCGCGGGGGAGACGCAGACATCGCGGAGCCGGCCGAGGCGCTGCTGGAGGAAGATGTGTTCGCGTTCGATGCGCTCGCCGGCGGGGTCGAGCGCGAGCACGCGCAGGGCGCGGCCCTTGAGGTTGGCAAGCAGCAGGGTGTGGCGCCACTCGGGGATGGCGGGGTGGTCGTAGTAGGCAAGGCCGGCGGCGGCGACCGTCGGCGTCCAGGCGCGGAGCGGTTCGGTGTAGTCCTGGCCGCGGGCGGCCTCGACCTCGCCGGGCTTGTCGATGAAACCCTCGATGACCGGCCAGCCGTAGTTGCGGCCGGCGGAGAGCAGGTTGACCTCGTCGTCGTTGTTGGGCCCGTGTTCCGAGGCGTAGAGGCGGCCGTTGGCGGCGAAGACCAGGCCCTGGGCGTTGCGGTGGCCGAGGGTCCAGACGGGGCTGCCGGGCCGGGGGTTGTCGGCGGGGATGGTGCCGTCGGGGTTGAGGCGCAGGACCTTGCCGGTGAGCGCCGCGGGATCGAGGCTGGCGCGGGCGTCGCCGGTGTCGCCCGTGGTCAGGTAGAGTTTGCCGTCGGGTCCGAAGGCCATGCGGGAGCCGTTGTGCAGGGGCCGGCCGGGGATGGCGTCGAAGATGACCTCGGGGGCGCCGAGTTTCAGGCCGTCCCAGCGACAGCGCACGATGCGGGAGCGCACGATCTCCTCCAGGTTGCGGGTCGGGATCCGATAGACGTAGTGCAGATAGACGTAGGGCGCGGTCGCGAACCACGGGTGGAAGGCGAGGCTGAGCAGGCCGTGCGACTTGCGGTAAAACACGTCCGGCAGGCGCAGCACCTCCGTCTTGTCGCCGGTCGCCGGATCAAGGCGCCAGAGGGTGCCGTCGAGCTGGGTGCACCAGAGGTGGTCGTCGGGGCCCCACGCGAGGTCGAAGGGGGCGTCGAGTCCGTCGGCGACGGTGGTGAGTTCGAGGGTGGAGTGTTCCAGGCGCAACTGCGCGAACGGGGCGGGGGCGGCGCCCAGGGACCAGGCACCGAGAAAAACGAACGGCAGCGAAACGAGCCGGAGGAGCAGGCGTGGGAGCAGCATCGCCACGGAAAATGCGGAGGTCGCGGGACAGGGCAAGGCCGGAGCCGGCGTGAGCGGGTGTCTTTGTTCGCACCGGCGGGGGCGCACCTTGGTGCGCCCTGGTGGGCCTGCCCGCCGAAGGGCGGACCAAGGTCCGTCCCTACTTTTGCGCTACGGGAAACGGGGCGTAGGTGGCGCTGGGTTCCTGCTCGTCGATGAGCTGGTCGAGGGTCTTGTCGCCGAGGGCGGCGGGGATGCCGGCGGCGAGCCGGGCGTGGTAGTGGGCGAGCACGGGGTCCACGTGGTCGAGCAGGCCGCCGCTGGGGGCTTCGCCGTAGTTTTCGAACTGCTCGCGGAAGTCGGCCAGGGTGATCCGGTTCAACGGGCGGGCCGGCTGGTAGCGGTGGTCGTTGGGGTCGGCGCCCTCGGCGGGCGGCAGCTCCTCGATGAGGCGCAGGTCGCAGAGGCGGTTGAGCGACTCGTTGAGGATCTGGGAGGGGACGCGGATGAGGTGGGCCAGCTCGGTGACGGAGTAGGCCGGGGCGCAGGCCTTGAAGCGCCGGGCGATGAGCAGGAGCACGACGAGCGACATGCTCTCGCGGGTGGCGTGGTTGAGGTTGTGCCAGGCGGTCTGGCTGCTGCGGTAGCGGACGTTCTGCACGGCGTAGGTGAGCTGGCCGCCGACGAGCACGAAGAACCAGAAGACGTAGAGCCCGGCCATGAGGATGGGCACGATGCCGACGGAGCCGTAGAGGCTCTTGGTGCGGAGGACGCCTTTGAAGTAGAGGAAGGCGACGTAGTTGTTGAGGAAGAGCAGTCCGGTGACGACCGTCGCGCCGATGAGCGCCGCGCCCCAGCGCACGCGGGTGTTGGGCACGGTGCGGTAGAAAAGCGTGAGCAGCGACATCAGCAGCAGGAACGACGAGGAGGGCAGCAGCCAGTTGACAAGTCCCGCCAGCTGTTCGGCGAGCGGCAGCCAGCCGGTGAGGTTGCGGAAGATGTTCAGGAAGGCGCTGGCCGAGAGCAGCGTGATGGAGGCGAAGAACAGCACTGCGCCGAGCGTGACGGTGGTCCAGTAGTAGATGATGCGCGTGAGCCAGCTGCGTCCGCGGCGCACGCCCCAGATGTCGTTGAACGTGTTCTCGATGCTGGTGAAGAGCTGGAGCACGATCAGCAGCAGGGCGAACACGCCGATGACGCCGGCGGCGCCCGAGCGGCTGCTGGCGATGAACTGCGAGATGAGCTTCACCAGTTCCGGGTCGGCCGTGGAGGCGGGCGGGCCCTCCTCGCGGAGCGCGGCCGGTGGCGTCGGCGTGCGGGCGTCGTCGGTCCGGTCGTATTGCACGACCTGCGGGGCGATGAACCCGATGACGCGGTGCAGACTCTGCGCCAGGATGGCGGGGTTGCGGTCGCCGAGGGCGAAACCGGCGATGAGCACGGCGAGGGCGACCAGCGGACCGAGGCCGAGCAGCGAGCTGTAGCTCAGGGCGGCGGCGCGGGTGGCGACCTTCAGCTCATGCAGGCCCGAGATCGTGATGGAGAAGATCCGCAGGAACGCATAGCCGCGGTTGCGGACGGTGCGCTCGCGATCGAAGCTCGCGGACCAGATTTCCTCCTGCCAGAGCCGGCGCAGGCGGACGGGCAGGGACGTCAGCGGCATGGGCGGAGCGACGCGCCGGCCGCGTTCAGGAATAGGGCAACGCCACCAGCATCGCCATGCCGCCGAGACCGAGCAGCGCGGAGACGGCGAGCGGGACGTAGCTCAGGAAAATCGTGCTGAAATAGAGCCCGACCGAGCCAGCGGCGACCGCGATCATGGGCGTGAGCTGGCCCTGGGTGAAGAACAGGAACCCGAGGAAGCCGAGGCCGAAGACGGCGCGGAAGCGCACGAAGGGATAGATCTGGATCACCCCGAGGAACAGCAGGAGGGCCACGACCACGTCCACCACGCCGAGGATCGCGCCGGGGTTCTGCAGGATCTTCGCCCAATCCATGGCGGTGACGGCCTCGATGCTCGGAAGCACCAGGGCGACCGCGCTGGCGAGGGAGATGACTGCGGCGGAGCGCGTGCCCCACTGGGCGGCGGCCATCATGGTCTCGCCCTTGTCCTTCTTGCCCTTGGTGTCCTCGGTCTTGCCCTCGGCGGCGTCGAGGAACTGCTGCACGGTGATGGCCGGGGCGCTGTCGGTCTTCTCCTCGTTGACGGCCTTGAACTCCATCTGCTTGAAGCCGAGTTTCTTTTTCTCGGGCCAGAGCGCGGCCTTGATTTCGGCGTTGTTGCTGATCAGCAGCCACTGCTCCGAGGCAGCGTCGTAGTAATAGGTCTGGGCATCGATCTGGCCCGCCTCGGCGAGCGAGGCGAGTTGCTCGAGGGAGAAGGGTCCCCGGGCATCGGTGTCGTTGACCCCGCGGACGTAGAACTCGGGACCGGAGGATTGCGAGGAGCCGCCTGACATGGTGCGGCTATGTTGCGCGATGGGCGGGCGCCCGCAAGAGCGAAGTCAGTCAAAGAAATCACCAACGCCAAAGGACCGGGCTCCCAACAGGCAGAGGCGGCCGAAGATCCCTCGGTCTTTGGCCGGTTGAAATTTGGCGTTTCGCCCTTACATCCGCTCCAGGGTGCGCAGGCCGAGCAGGTGCAGGCCGGTCTCGAGTGTGATGAGCGTGCGGTGGCAGAGCAGGAGGCGGCGGGCGCGCACGGCGGGGTCGTCCACGATGACCTTGTCGGCGGCGTAGAACGCGCTGTAGGCGCCGGCCAGCTCGAACAGGTAGAGGCAGAGGAAGTGCGGGCGGAGCTGGTCGGTGGCCAGCTTCACGGCATCGGCGAACTGCACGAGCTTGCGGGCGAGGGCGAGTTCCTGGGCGGTTTCGGGGGCGGTGGCGCCGGCGACCGGCGGCTGCGCGGGATCGAGCCCGGCCTTGCGGAAGATCGAGCGCACGCGGGCGACGGCGTAGAGCAGGTAGGGCGCGGTGTTGCCGTCGAGCGCGAGCATCTTGTCCCACGAGAACACGTAGTTGCTGCTGCGGTTCTGGCAGAGGTCAGCGTATTGCACGGCGCCGATGCCGACGGCGCGGGCGATCTCGCGGCGCTCGGCCTCGGGCAGGTCGGGGTTTTTCTCATTCACGATGGCGAGGGCGCGCTCCTCGGCCTCGTCGAGCAGGGCCCGGAGCCTGATGACGCCCCCGTCGCGGGTCTTGAGCGCCTTGCCGTCCTCGCCGGTGACGGCGCCGAAAGTGACGTGGTGCAGCTCGGGCACGCGGTAGCCTTTGGCGGCGAACCACTTTCTGACCGTGAGGAAGAGCTGCTCGAAGTGGTCGCCCTGGCGGAAGTCGGTGACGACGACGATGCCGTCGGCCTTGAAGTGCTCGGTGCGCCAGAGGGCGGTGGCGAGGTCGGTGGAGGCGTAGTTGCTCGCGCCGTCGGCCTTGCGGATGAGGAAGGGCTGTTTGGCGAAGCGCGGGTGCTCGGGGTGGAAGACGACGAGGGCGCCCTCGCTCTCCTGCGCGAGGCCGGTCTCGGTGAGCTCACGGTAGATGCGCTCGACCTTGTCGTTATAGAACGACTCGCCGAGGTTGTGGTCGAAGACGATGCCGAGGCGGTCGTAGATCTGCTGGAAGGCGGCGAGGCTGACGTCGGAGAATTTTCTCCAGAGGGCGACGTTCTGCGGGTCACCGGCCTGGAGTTTCACGAGTTCGCGGCGGGCCTCCTCGAGTTCGGGCGAGCCGTCGGGCGTGGCGGCGTGACCGAGCTTGTAGAGGCGTTCCAGTTCCTCGATGGGGTCGGTGAGGAGGGCCGCCTCGTCCGCCCAGCGTTTGTAGCCGTAGATGAGCTTGCCGAACTGCGTGCCCCAGTCGCCGAGATGGTTGTCGCGGATCACGCGCGCGCCGGTGAAGGCGAGCAGACGACAGATGGCCTCGCCGATGACGGCCGAGCGGAGGTGCCCGACATGCATCTGCTTGGCGGTGTTGGGCGAGGAGTAGTCCACGACCCAGGTCTGGCCCGCGTGCGCGGCGGAGGCGCCGGTGCGGAGGTGCTCCTCAGAATCGTGCGCGTCCAGCCAGGCCAGCAGCGCGGTGGGTTTCAGGCGGAAATTGATGAAGCCCGGGCCGGCCAGCGTGATGTCGAAATCCGCCTGCAAGCTGGCGCTTTGCTCCACAATCTGCTGGGCGAGGGCCCGGGGGTTCTGTTTCTCGCGCTTGGCAAAGGCGAGGGCACCGTTGGCCTGATAATCGCCATGCGCCGGGTCGGCCACCCGGACCTCGGGATCGAAGCCTTTGCCGGTCAGACCGAGACGGTCGGCAGCGGCCCGGAGGTGCGCATCGAGGCAGGCTGCGATGTTGAAGGGAAGGGACATCGGGCGATTGAGAAATTGCGCTTGGCTTTGAGCAAGAAGCATTTTTGCGCGTGAGCCAAGCTGGCACGCCGCTCACGCGGGGTCGGAGGTTCTTCGCTGAATTCCCGCGGCATACCCGTTTTTAGGCTCGACAAAATCGGCAAAACCCATTGTCTCTTCGGACTTTGCGCCGCAAGGCTCCGCTCCGTCCATACCTACAGTGACATCAGTGACCTCCATGAGAAAACGTCCCATTCCCACGCGTCGGTTCATCAAGCCGTCGTTTACTTCCCTGATTGAGAAGAAACGCGACGGCCAGGAATTCACGCAGGAAGAAATCCGCTACATCATCGACTCCACGCTCGACGGGGAGATGCCGCAGCATCAGCAGGCCGCCCTGCTGATGGCGATTTACTTCGCGAACATGTCGGCGCAGGAGACGGCGATCCTCACGGAGGAAATGATGCTTTCCGGCGAGGTCATCGATCTCTCGCACATCGCCAAGCCGAAGATCGACAAGTATTCGACCGGCGGCGTCGGCGACAAGACCGCCCTCGTGCTCGCTCCGCTCGCCATGGCCAGCGGCGTCGTCGTGCCGATGATGTGCGGCGTCGAGCAGGAGTTTGTCATCACCACGCTCGAAAAGCTCTCGGCCGTCCCCGGCTTCAAGAGTCACATGAGCATCCAGCACTTCCAGGAACAGCTCGCCCGCATCGGCGGCGCCATCGCCGAGCAGAGCCCGGACCTGGCCCCGGCGGACAAGATCTTCTACGACCTGCGTCTCGAGACCGGCACCATCCCGAGCCTCCCGCTCATCACCGGCAGCGTGCTCTCCAAGAAGCTCGCCGAGGGCGCCGAGGGCCTCGTGATCGACGTGAAGTGGGGCAACGGCTCCTTCATCAAGGACCTCGAGCAGGCCAAGCAGCTCGCCCGCTCCATGACCCGCGTCGGCCGCTCGATGAAGCGCCGCTGCGTCGCGCTCGTGACCGACATGAACCAGCCGCTCGGCGACACCGTCGGCACCGCGCTCGAACTCAAGGAGGCCATCCAGCTCCTCAAGGGCGAAGGCCCCGAGGACATGAAGGAGCTCGTGCTCAAGCTCGGCATGGAGATCGTGCGCCTCGCCGGCGTCGCCGGCTCCACGCTCTCGGCCAAGCAGACCGTGCAGCGCCACCTCACCGACGGTTCCGCCCTCGAGAAGTTCAAGGATATGATCCGCGCCCAGGGCGGCGACGCCTCGTTCATCGATCACCCGGAGAAGTTCCCGACCGCGCGCCACATTCGCAAGCTGCCCGCCCCGAAGCGCGGCTACGTGCACACCATCAACGCCGCCATGATCGCCAAGGGCGTCTCGCTCCTCGGTGCCGGCAAGGATCCCGCGCACCACAACAAGATCGACTACGCTGTCGGCGTCTCGGAGATCAAGAAGGTCGGCACGCAGGTCAAGCAGGGCGAGCCGCTGATGATGATCCACTACAACGACGAGGCGAAGCTCGAGCAGGCGCTCAACTACTTCAAGGACGCCTACCGCCTCGCCCCGAAGCGGCCGATCCCGCCCCCGCTCGTCGTCGAGCGCGTGGCGTAAATGTGGGAGGGGCTTTATGCCCCGACGATTTCAAGGCCGGTCCTCGCGGACCGGCCTTTTGTTTTGTAGGGCAGGATTTCCAAATCCCGCCTTGCTTCGACTACGATACCAGCTTCGAGGCGGGGTTCGGAGACCCCGCCCTACAAAAGGTTCGCGCTCCTGCTTAGGCGGGCTTTCCGTGGTCCCATGTCCGACGCCCGAGAGGCCAAACACGCCGCCAGCAAATCCGCCGCCCGCCCTGAACCGACCGAGAAGGCCAAGGCCCCCTCGTGGGCCGAGCAACCCGAGCCGCTGCCGCAGTCGCAGTGGCAGCGGCCGTGGGCGCAGTTGAAGTTCGTGTCGTTCCAGCCGGCGATCTTCCCGCGCATGCTCGGCGAGGTCTCGTCCGACGCCCGGCCCGGCGATCTTGTGTCGGTTTACGACAAGTTCGGCCATCGCGTGGGCATCGGGCTTTTCAACCCGCGCGCCAAGATGCCGCTGCGCGTCGTCGTCCACACCGCCCAGCCGCTGGGCGAGGAATATTTCGAGGGCGCCATCCGCCGCGCCGTCGCGCTGCGCCGGGACCTGTTCAAGCTCGACGCCACGACCAACGCCTACCGCGTGCTCAACTCCGACGGCGACGGCGTCAGCGGCCTGACGATCGACCGTTATGCCGACACCCTTTACTGCGACGTTTATTCGCTCGGCATCTTCCAGCGTTTGCCGAAGTGGCTGCCGCTCCTGCACGAGCTGCTCGGCACGAAGCACGTGCGCGTGCATGTGGACCACGACCTCGGCAGCCTCGAGGGGATCAAGCCCTCGATGATGAAGGAGATCACCGCCTCCGCGCCCGACAAGGTGCGCATCAAGGAAGGCGACGTGAAATACGAGGTGGACTTCGCCGAGGGCCACAAGACCGGTTTCTTCTGCGACCAGCGCGACAACCGGAAGCGTTTCGGTTCGCTCGTGAAGGGCCTGCGCGTGCTCGACCTGTGCAGCTACACCGGCGGTTTCTCCATCAACGCCGCGCTCGGCGGCGCCACCGAGATCACCGCCGTGGACCTCGACGAGAAGGTCATCGCGCAGGGTCGGCGCAACGCGAACCTCAACCAGGTCCCGCCCAACAAGCTCAAGTGGGTCCACGCCGATGCCTTCGCCTACGCGAAGCAGATGCAGAAGAACGGCGAGCAGTTCGACGCCGTCCTGTGCGACCCGCCGAAGTTCGTGATGACGCGCGACCCGGAATTCGCCGCCGAGGGCATGCGGAAATACGCCGACCTGAACACGCTCGCCGCCAGCCTCGTGAAGCCCGGCGGCCTCTTCGTCACCTGCTCGTGTTCGGGCCTCGTGTCGCTGGAGACTTTCGAGGAATGCGTGATCAAGGGCGTCCACCGCCTGCAGCGCCGCCTGCAGATCTTTGACCGCACCGGCCCAGGCGTGGACCATCCCGTCTATTCGAACTGCCTCGAAAGCCGCTACCTCAAGCTGCTCTGGGCGCGGGTGACATAGCCGCATTCCGAAAAATCACGAACAGCGCGTCTTCACGCATGATGACTCCCCGGGCGGACGGTTTCCGCCGCTTTTCAGTTCCGGCGGCTGCGTGAGTCGCTGATGACACGGGGTTTGCTTGACGGGGGAGGGGACATTCATTGTTCCTTGTGAAAATTTCACCCCGGCCATGCTGATCACCGAAATCGCCCGGAAGGCGCAGGTCTCCCCGGCGACCGTCTCCCGGGCCATTAACCAGCCGCAGCTGGTGGCCGCCGACAGCTTGGCCCGCATCCGGGCGGTGATGCAGGAGCACAATTACGTGCCGGCGCCGCAGCACCGCCGCCGCGGCCCCAAGGTCCGACAAAACGAACTGCGCCGGATCGGCGTGTGGTTTGTCGGCGCGAAGGCCAACAACCCGAACCTGCACTGGTTCCAGGACCAGCTGCTGCAGGTGCAGTCAACCGACGCCCGTTACCGCGTCGATCTGCGGATCCTTTTTTCCGGCACGCCCGACGAGCTGCCGCAGCACATGGCGGGCGAGCAGCTCGACGGCGTCATCGTCCAGGGCATGGAGCCCACGGCCGACTGCCTTGCGCGGCTGCGGGAGATCCCCAACGTGTGGTTCATGACGCGGCGCACGCCCGGCTATCCCGGCGACTATGTCGAGCCCGACAACGGGGAGAACGGCCGCCTGGCCGCCGAGTATCTCCGCGACCGCGGCCACCGGAACGTGGCGGTCGTGGCGACCGAGCCCGACTACAGCGCCATCGTCCAACGCAACGAGGCCTTCACCGCCCACGCGGCCCGGCTCGGCCTGACGGTGCATCCCCTGCTCGGCCAGCCCCACCCGGGCGGCACCAGCTACCTGGAGATCGCCCCGCTGCACGGAGAGAGCAGCAGCCTCGCCCGCCGGCTGGTCGAGACGGTCCCCGCCGTCACGGGCCTCTATCTCCCGGCGGATCATTTCGCCGGCGCGTTTTTCCGCGCATTGCGCGAGGCGGGGCGCAGGCCGGGGCGCGATTTCGAGGCCGTGCTCGGGAATTTCAACCCCGTCATCTACCACAACCTCGACCATTCGCCCGCGGCCATCGACATCAACCTGCCGCTGCTCGTGCGCAAGGTCATCGACCACCTGTTCTGGCGCATCGAGAACGCCGGGGTCGCGGGCCGCGTCGGCATCACGGTATCCCCCCGCCTGCTGCTGCCCGAGGAGGCCGGCGGCCGGAGCCGCTAGGGCGAAGTTGGATTTGCCAAGATTGGCGCAGATGTTCATCTGAATGGCAGGTGATCTCGGGCCGGATCGCGCATCCCATGGCCCCATCTTCGCCTGACACACTCATTCCGGTTCCTGAAATCCAGCAGCACATCCACTGGGTGCGCGGCAAACGCGTGATGCCCGACGCGGATCTCGCCCGGTTCTGTGGAGTCACGACCAAGCGCCTGAACGAACAGGTCAGACGCAACCGGCATCGGTTTCCGGAGGACTTCAGGTTGCAGCTTACCGGGCAGGAAGCGGCCGGTCTGCTGCCTTCAAGGTCGCAAAATGCGACCTTGAAGCGCGGCCAGAACATCAAATACCTGCCGCAGGTGTTCACCGAACACGGTGCCATCATGGCCGCCACGGTGCTGAACAGCGAAACGGCGGTGGAAATGTCGGTCACCATTGTGCGCGCCTTCGTGCAGTTGCGCGACCTGCTGGCCACGCACCGGGATCTGGCGGCCAAGCTGGCCCAGCTCGAACGGAAACTGGAGGGCCACGATGCGGCCATCGCCAACCTCTTCGAGGCCATCCGACAACTGCTCGGGGCCGGCGAGCCCACGCACCGGCGCAAGATAGGCTTCCACCGTGGGAACCGGTGATGCAGTCTCTCGTCAGATGAGCGCAGCCAATGATTCTTCAACCGCACCGGCCCCGGCGTGGACCATCACGTTTACTCGAACTGCCTCGAAAGCCGCCACCACAAGCTGCTGTGGGCGCAGGTGGTGAAGGATGCTGCTGCTTGGCGGCCCTGTCGCCCGCCGGTTTGCGGGCCTTGACCAGGCCGAGGGATTGCTTGATGGCCTGGATGCTGGGGCGGGAGATGCCGGTGGCGGCGGCAATCTCGGCACCGGTCTTGCCGGCCGCCAGGAGTTGCTTCACCTGTGCGCGGGTTTCCTCAGAAATGCGGGGCCGCCGGCGGCCGTGGGTGGCACGGAGCGCGAGAATGAAAGCGTTCATGTCAGCGAAACCGAACTGGGCGGGCAGGGCGGCGAGGCCCTTCCTGCGCTCCGCCGCGATCTTCATTTCAAGCTCGGCCACCTTGGCCTTGGCCGCTTGAAGTTCCTTGAGGTGCTCGGTCAGCAACTGATAGGAAACTGGATTTAGCCCGACTTCCGCTACTGGAGCTATTTTTCGGGTTTTTTGGGGTAAGGGCGGCGCGCAAGTTGTTGCGTGGGCGAGATCGCTTGCGTGAAAACGGCGTGTAGTCCCGACCAAGCCTCTTCCCGG